>CAWEKN010000005.1:0-504508 GCA_963809685.1 uncultured Solirubrobacterales bacterium
TCGTCTGCCTGTCGTCGAGCTGTGACCGAGGGAACAAGGTGATGGGCGGCCTCAAGGCAGGCGAGCGCTTTGAATCGCGGTCCGGACGACCGCATCTCGTCGCCCTGCCAGGAGAAGTCCGGGTCGGTCGCGCAGCGCTGCGGCGGCACGTCCGCCACGTCCGCCACCACACGTCGCCGGGCATCTGATGCAATCCCATGCCGACATAGATGGCGATCCGCGGGTCGCTGTAGAGGGCCCCGTTGTGGTAGCCGGCCGGCCCGATCCCAGCGTAGTAGCCGCCGTACATCTGGCCGGTTGGCTGGTTGCCCGCCAGCGACGCGTTCGTGTTGCAACCGGTCTGGGCCCGGTCGTCGTAGAAGATGCCGAAGTTCATCGGCGCGAGCAGGCTGTCGGCCAGCACCCGCACACCGGGAAGCGCCTCGCGAGCCTTGATCAGACCGGATGCGTACCAGCCGTTGTCGACCGCCGACAGAAACCAGCAGTTGTCCATGGTCGGGACCGTGCCGCAGGTCGGGTCGCCGGGATTCCTGATCACCGCGCCTGTGGTCGTGTCGTACCACTGGTACAGGAACCCGTCGGTGCGCTTGAGGGACGCCACCGAGCGCAGCGTCGAGTTGGCCAGCCCATCGGCCCGAGCGGTGCTGATGAGCCCTAGATCGTGGGCGGCGACGATCGCCCACAGATACACGCCGATGTTCGCCGCGGACGTGTAGCTGCACGCATCGCGCCCGGACCGAGATTGTCCAGAGGCAGGTGCGTCGCCGGATCCACGTCCGACGCGAAGAAACGCCACGTGTCCTTCGCGATGCCGTAGAGGACATACCGCTGCTGCGCGCCTAGCGCGCCACCGTCCGCTGCTCGCGCCGGCGCCGGGCTCGAAACGAGCGCCAGCGCCAGCGCCAACAGACAGGCGGCGAGCCGCAACGATGACCTCATCGCACTACATGATCGTGAACATCCCGTTCAGTCCGCTCGTCGAGCTGTCACCGACCCACACATCCACCGGCCCGGGTTCGACGACGAACTGTCCGCCGTTGTTATAGAAGCCGAAGTTGCTCGGGTTCAGCGCGAAGCTGACCGTCCGAGACTGTCCCGGCGCGAGGGTCACGCGCTGGAACCCCTCGAGCTTGCGGACGGACTGGAGGATGCTCGTGTCGCTCTCGTGGATGTAGAGCTGGACCACGTCGTCCCCGGCGACCGACCCTGTGTTGGTGATCGTCGCGCTCGCTCGAACCGAGCCGCCGCGCGGGACGCTGCCGCTCGATAGGTGTAGTCCCGAGAGCGAGAACGTCGTGTACGACAGCCCATATCCGAACGCGTACTGCGGGCTGTTGTCGACGTCGAGGTACTTCGATGTGTACTTGTTGTTCGGGTCCGCGGGTCGACCGGTCGGGAGCTCGTTGTACGAGATCGGGATCTGGCCGACGGTGCGTGGGAACGACATCGGCAGCTTGCCGCCGGGGTCGACCTTGCCGAACAGGACGTCCGCGACCGCGTCGCCGCCCTCGGTGCCGGGGTACCACGCCTCGAGCAATGCGGGCGCGGTGTCCGGCAATGAGCCGAGCGTCAGCGGGCGCCCGTTCATCAGCACTACGACGTACGGCTTGCCGGTCTTCGCGATCGCGTCGACGAGCGCCTGCTGCTGGCCGGGCAGTCGCGATGTCACTTCGTGACGACGCCTCGCCCGTGTCCGCCGCCGGCTCGCCGAGCACGACGACGGTGACGTCCGCGCTGCTTGCGGCGTTGACCGCGTCGGTGAACCCCGACGTCGGAGGTGCAGTCGGGTCGCACCCCTGCGCGTAGGTGACGTTCGCGCTCGGGAGCGCCGTCTTGATCCCGTGACGACGGTCACGACCTGGCCCTGGGTGACGTCGTAGCCGATCGGCTGGTCGGGACCGAGCTGGTCGCTCGGATTGTTCGCGAGCGGCCCGACGACGGCGACCGACGAGACGTTCGTGTTCAGTGGCAACGCGTCGTTGTCGTTCTTCAGCAGCACCATCGACCGTTCCGCGCTCGTCCTCGACCACGACAGGTTCGCGGGGGTCAGCTCTGCCGTCTTGACGCGCCTCGGGTCGGTGTACGGGTGGTCGAACATGCCCGCCAGGTACTTGAGCGTCAGCACGTGACGCACCACGTTGTTGACGTTGCGTGGCTGATCTTGCCCGACCGCACGAGGTCGGGGCCGATATTGGCGTAGGTCGAGTGGTCGCTCGGAACCTGGACGGCCATCTCGATGTCGACGCCCGCCGTCAACGCGAGCCGCGCGGCCGACGCCTGGTCAGCCGCGTATCCGAACTCGATCAGCTCCTGGATCGCCTGGTAGTCGCTGACGACGGTTCCGCCGAAGCCCCATTCTTGCCGCAGAATCGTCTGAAGCAGCTCGGGGTTGGCGCTGGCGGGCACACCGCCCAGTGAGTTGAACGCGCTCATCACGGTCGCGGCGCCCGCGTCGATCGGCCGCCTTGTATGGCGGCAGATAGTCGTTGTGGAGCTGCTGGTCGGACATATCGACCGTGTTGTATTCGCGGCCCGCGACCGGAGCGCCGTAACCGGCGAAGTGCTTGACCGTCGCCGCCATCTTGTTCGGCGCGCTGAAGTCGCTCCCCTGGTAACCGCGAACCTTCGCCGCGGCGACCGCGGAGCCGAGGTACGGATCCTCACCGGCCCCTTCGACTACGCGACCCCACCGCGGGTCGCGGCTGATGTCGACCATCGGGTTGAACGTCCACTTGATCCCGTCCGCGGTCGCCTCGGCGGCGGAAACGGACTCGTCATTCTGGACCGTCGCGGGGTCCCAGCTGCTGGCCTCCGCGATCGGCACCGGGAACATCGTCTTGTAGCCGTGGATCACGTCGAGGCTGAAGATCAGAGGGATATGCAGCTTCGACTGGAGCGCCACCTTCTGCAGCGCGTTGATCCCGTGGACCCCGACCAGGTCGAGCACCGATCCAACGGTCCCGTCCTGAACGTCTTTGACAAGCTGGGCTCCGGCGTCCGTGCACTCTGCGGGCCTGCCATCGCGAGCTGACCGAACTTCTCGGCCACGGTCATTCGTCTCGATTAACGATTGACCTTCGCGCTTATCGACTGCCGCTGCGCGTCGGTTACAGCCGCGCGGCTCGGGCGTGCCGCTCGCGACGGGGTCGATAGGCCGCTCACGAGCAGCACATCGCGGCAACGAATGCCGCGACACCGATGGGCAGCCCGATTCGACGTCTGGGCTTCGCCCAGACGGCAGCGACAATTCGGTCCGCCATTCCCTTTCCTTCCTCCGATGTGGCGGCAACCTGCCTACCCAGGCGCCCGCCGCACCAAACGCGGGTGATTCGGCGGCGACACCCGAGCACGCGCACACCGCGCTCGACTTAGACAGCGGACGTGCGATGGGTGGGGTTGTTGGCGGGTGATGTGGTTGCGGGTTGCGGGGCGCACCAGGGTCTTGGGGTACCCCGCCCCCGAATATGAGCATGACCACCGTCGCGAACCCGCGGACACCCGGACCCAACACGATGGTCATCAATCCCGACCCTTGACACACGCCCCTCCATATGGGCGACGATTCGCCCGTCGGATGTGTTCGGCACGCCAAGAACCAGGCCCCCACCGGGTGCTCAAAACCACCGAGGTCGCAAGTGGCGCGATCGCTTTCGCCTGGGACCCGCGGTCCCGTTTGCGACCGCGTTGGCGACCGAGGGATAGTGCGGCCGGCGGGGTTCGGCGGCGAAGCTGGTGATCGCGTTCGCGTAGCTGCGCCTGAGCCAGTCCCCTGCTGCTGGTGCGTTTAGCGGGCCCGAGCTGAACTGGGCTGCGAGCCGTGCTGTGCCGATGGTACGCGTCCGCGTCGTGAGGGGACGGCGCGGCACGAGTCGGGCTGAGACTGGTTGGATCTCGCTAGCGCTTGCGCCGTCAGATTCGACGAGAGGAGAGGTTTTTGGGCGAGCGTGACACGGATCCTCGGCTAAGGTCGGCGCGCGGGTCTGAGCCGGCCGGCCGCGAGAGCTTGCGTTCGACGGCGCATTGCCGGGCCGAGTCGTTGGAGCGTCGCTGTGATCTATGTCACGCGGGGTTTCGCGCGAGACGTGTCAGTGTTGCGTCGACAATCGGGGAAGCTGTCAACTCGCCGGCCGTCGTTCGGTCCATTCTCGTGTTCGGAGGAGTGCGAGCGGGCAGCCGAACACAATCGAGGGGGACACAATGTCCGGGACCTGGCAACAGCTGGGTAGCGCACCTACGTTTGGCGTGGGGACGATGTTGCTTGCAACCGACGGATCGGTACTCGCATTTCAGTCCAACGGCAAGGATGTCTGGAAGCTCGCGCCCGATCAGAGCGGGAGCTATGTCAACGGCCATTGGACGCAGCTCGCTTCGATGGCGCACTCACGACTGTACTTCGCGTCGGCCGTGCTGGCCGACGGCCGGGTATTCGTCGCCGGCGGCGAATACAGCGACGCGGGGGGCGACACGACCGACTGCGAGATCTATAACCCGCTGCTGAACCAGTGGACGACGCTCACGCCGCCGGCCGGGTGGGCGGCGGTCGGCGACGCGCCCTGCTGTGTACTGCCTGACGGCCGCTTGCTGCTCGGTTCGATCCACTCCAATGAGACGGCGATCTTCGACCCCGCGACCGACGAGTTCTCGGCGGCGGCCGCCAAGAACGATCCCAGTGAGGAGGAGACCTGGACGCTGCTGCCAGACGAGACCGTGCTGAGCGTCGAGTGCACGAGTCACCCGAAGGCGGAGAAGTACGTGATCGCAGCCGACGAATGGGTGAGCGCCGGAACGCTCCCGGTCGAGCTCGTGCAGGCGTCCTCGATCGAGATCGGGCCAGCGGTGCTGCTGCCCGACGGCCGCCTGTTCGCACTCGGCGCAACCGGCAATACGGCGATCTACACGCCGCCGCCCGTCGCGAACGAGGCCGGTACCTGGACCGCGGGCCCGGTCTTCCCCGACGACGGCACCGGCCATGCGCTGCAGGCGAAGGACGCGCCCGGCTGCCTGATGCCTAACGGCAAGGTCCTGTGCACCGCAGGGCCGGCCGGGGAGGGCGGCGACTACCCCAACGGCACCCGCTTCTTCGAGTTCGACGGCAGCAACCTCAACGAGGTCACCGCACCGACCAACGCGAGCGGCCCGGCCTATACGGGCAGGATGCTGCTGCTCCCGAATGGCCAGGCGCTGTACGCCGACGGCTCGACGACCGTAAGCGTCTATACCCCGGACGGCAGCCCCGACGAGGACTGGCGGCCGGAGATAACCGACCACCCGTTCCTGATCCGGGCCAAGCAGACCTACACGCTACGCGGGCGGCTGCTGAACGGCGTCTCGCAGGCGTGCTCGTACGGCGACGACGCGACGATGGCCACCAACTACCCGATCGTCCAGCTCACGACGTCGACCGGGAGGGTCGTCTACTGCCGGACGTTCGACCACTCGACGATGGGCGTCGCGACCGGCCTGTCGATCCAGTCCACGCACTTCAAGATGCCGCTCGGCGTGCCGGACGGCCCAGCCGAGCTGCGCGTGATCGCCAACGGCATCGCGTCGGCGCCGGTTCGCGTCGAGCTCGGCCGCTACCGCCTGCAGGTGCCGATCACCGGCGAGCTGGTCGCCTACCTGATCGGCAGCCTCGCCGACGGGCCACTGTGGGTGCTCGGGCCCAACGGACCGGTCCCGGTCGACCCGTGGGGACCGGACGTCGCGCGCGAGGCCGAACAGGCCTGGGCCCAGGTCACGGCCGGCGCCGAGCAGCTGATCAAGCTCGGGACCGAGCTAGCGGCCCGCTCGCTCGACGCCTCGCCCGCCGACCCGGTCGCTCCCTCACAAGCATCACCCCGCCGGGTCACAGCGACCACCCTCTGACGTAGGCGCGCTCACCCAAAGGTGCCGAGCACGAGTGACACAACGTGCTCGGCACCGGCGCGCCGCAGCCGACCATCGCGAGCATCCAGCCGGGAGCCCCAACGGTCGTCGAGCAGCACACCCGCGCCAGGCGGGCGGCGGATGATCGCGAAGGTGCCGCGGAGGTTGGGCGGCGTTGCTGGATCGAAGCGTCCAGCTCGCGCTGCGGTGGCCGGCCCTGCGCCCGCCGCCCCAGCCGCACACGCAGCAGGAGTTGCCGCTCGCCGACGCGTGCCGACAACACGGACAGGATCCATGCCGGATCGCCCCACCGGGCCAGCGGATCCGCGCCGGCGCGGCCAATAAGTGCGCTTCGATAATCGCCGGGATCGCAGCGACCGACTACGCGGAGTACGGCAATGGTGCAGATCTGGAAACGTCGGTACGACGCCCGCAATCCCGCGGAGCAGAAACCGCCGTCGCGCCGGGCGACAGCGCCGAGACTGGGAAGGAGCACAACGCCACAGCCGACGTGCGCCGCTCGCGGCGTCCATGTCCGGACGTGCCTCTCGGTGCGCGCCCCCACGGACTTGCTTGCCGCAACAGCGCGCATCGGGCCAGTGACTGCTTTCGTCCTCCGATCGGCGCTCGGGCACGCGAACGCTTCGGCGACCAAGCGCAAGTCGGCGTCGGGAGGTGCTAGCACTCCATGAGCACGCACCCGATCAATGCGCCGTCGGCGAGAGGTGATGCGTCGCCAGATGAGCACGAGACGGCCCGAGGACCGACAGGATGGTCGCAACGGACGATGCCGTCACCGATGGTGGCGCGGGCCGGTTGTGGTGGTCGCAGATCGAAAGGCAAAGCTCGCGGCAGCAGTCCTGCTGCGCTCGGAAGCTTTGTGTTCCACGTGGAACACTTTGGCGCCCCACCGTGCACCGGCGGTGAGTCGGGCTTCATCGCGCCGCGCGGTCGCCGTCAAGTGTCCGGGCGAGTCGCTCGGCGGCTGTTTGGTCGAGGATGATTCGCAAACCGTGCCGGTGGGGTGTCGCTTGGACGTCGCACCCGGTTGCGTTGCTGATCGCAGCTTCGAGCCTTGTGGCTGCGGCGCATTGATCGGGGTGCGGGCTTTGCCGCGGTTTCGTCGCGTTTGCTGGCACGTGTGATTTCTGCCTCGAGCGTGCGTACGGACCATTCGTTTGCTGCTGAGCGCTGCGCGAGGATGCGCCGGCGGGCGTGGTCGGGCTCGGTGAGCAGGACCTTGCCGTGCCCTTTGGAGAGCACGCCGGAGTCGATCATGCTCGATCGCCGCGTCGGGAAGCTCGAGCAGCCGGATGGTGTTTGCGATGTCGGCGCGACTGCGGCCCAGTCGCTTCGCCAGGACGGCGGCGGTCAGCCGGAGGTCGTCAAGCAGGGTGGCGAGCGTTCGTGCTTGTTCGATCGGCGTGAGGTTCTCGCGGACGACGTTCTCGATCAGCGCGAGCTCCAGCGATCCGGCGTCGTCGAGTGCGTCGTCGATCAGCGCGGGGATGGTCGCCTCGCCGGCGAGTTGGGCGGCGCGCCAGCGCCGCTCGCCGGCGACGACCTCGAAGCCGTGCGGGGACCGGCCGGACGATGATCGGCTGAAGCACCCCTCGCTCCCGGATCGACTCGGCGAGCGAGGCCAGCGACGATTCCTCGAACCGCTTGCGCGGCTGGTCGGGGTTGGGGCGAATCTGCTCCAGCGGGATCTCCCGAAGCCGTCCCGCGCCAACGCCGGCTCGGGTCACTCTCAGTCGACGAGCGGCGCCCGTGAGCTGGTGCGGTGTCGGTCGCGAGTGGGTCGTCGATCAGCAGGCTCCGTCTCTTGATCGCGCTCATCGTGTGCTCACCGCCTCGACGCGCTCGATGAGTGCGTGGTAGGCGAGAGCGACCGGGCCGTCGGGGGCGCTTGCTGCGAGCGGTAGGCGTGCGTTGGCAGCGTGCGCGACGGCGGCTGACCGCAGGCGAATCCGACCGGCGGGCGCAAGGTCCAAGCCGATCAGCGCCTGCTCCACGGTCCGGCTGCTGATCCGCTGTGGCACCCATCGCGTCAGCACCGCGAACAGACGTGGTGCTGGGACACCGAGTCGCTCGGCGAGCTTGGAGATCGTCGTCTTCAGCTCGATGATGCCGTGCACGGCGCCCTCGTCCTCGGCGCTTACGGGCGCGATCACGCGGTCGGCGCAGACCAGCGCGTTGACTGTCAGCAGCCCGAGGTTCGGGGGTGTGTCGATCACGATGTGGTCGTAATCGCCCAGCACGGGCTCCATACAATCGCGCAGGAACCGTTCTCGGCCAAGCTCGCCGACCAAGCTCATCTCCACGCCGGCCAGCTGGCGCGCGGCGGGGATGACGTCGACGCCGTGAACGTCTGCGACGATCGCGTCCTGCGCGGTCGCGCGGCCGGCGAGCACGTCGACGAGGTTGACTCCCAGCGACCGCTCGCCGAGCCCGAGCTGGCGCGTGAGGGCGCACTGCGGGTCGGTGTCGACGACGAGCGTTCGTAGGCCCTCGCGGCCGAGCAGAACGCCAATGTTGATCGCGGTCGTGGTCTTGCCAACGCCGCCCTTCTGATTCGCGATCGTGGTGGTGGTCACGACACCCTCCTGTTCATCGTTGTCTGTTGGTCTACAACTGCGCTCGATCCCGCTTGCGGGCGTTGGATGGCCGCGCGTTCCTGCGGCGACGCAAAGCGGACCGGCCGACCGCCCTGCACGCACGACTCGGAGATCAGTCGGCCGAAGCGCGCCTGCACCCAGCCCAGCGTGGCCTCTGGACCGGTGAGCACGAGCAGGCCGTCACGGTCGACCGCGAGCAGCTCGACTGGCGCGAGCCAGATGTCGAACAGCGACTCGCCGACTGTCCTGAGCATCAGTCCGCGGGCGTTTCGCCAGATCTCGCGCTCGGCCGTGCTCGGCGTCGTCAGCCGTCGACTGCACAGCGTCGACGTCGACGCGGACGAGCCGTTTGCGTGTGCGGCCACGCTCGGTGACGTAGCTCTCCTCGACGAGAAGCTCGCCGGTGGCCAGCCCCCCTTCAGGGGGGTTTGGGGGGTGTTCTCCGGTTCCATGGTTCCCCGGTTCCTTCCACGCGCGCGCGTTGGGTGGCTCCCTTTCTGGCTCCCTTTCTGGCTCCCTTTCTGGGCTCGGCCGGTCCGAGAGGAAACCGTCCGATCCTGAGCGCCCTTTACCGCAGAAACCGTCCGATCCTGAGCGCCCTTTACCGCAGAAACCGTCCGATCCTGAGCGCCCTTCACCGCAGAAACCGTCCGATCCTGAGCGCCCTTTACGCCCTGCGTGACGGCCGCCGGTCTCCGCGTGCAGCGGCATCGTTTCGCGCATGGTCTGTGCCGGACGTCCAGGCTGAACACCGGCAGCATCTGGGGCGGCGGGTGTCATCAGGGGCCTGGCCGGGCCTGCCGAAGTCCGGCGTCGCGGGCGGGCCGCGCCCCACTGGCCGCTGTCGCGCAGGTCTGCGACTCGCCAGCGGTTGCTGCGCCCGCGACCACCAAGCCCGCGGACGAGGTCGAGCTCGCCCGACGCAATCAGCGAGTTGCGGGCCCGTCGGTACGTGCTCGCGGCAACGCCGGCGGCCGCACAGAGCTCGTCCGCGGTGACACCGTCAAGATCTCCGTCCTCGTCTGCGAGCGCCGCGATCGATGCCAGCAGCAGGCGTGCCGGTCCTGACGACCGGCTGTATGAGAGCACGGTCTCGAACAGCTCGGCGTTCACCGGAGCGTCGAGCCTCGGGCCCGCGGCGAAACGCAGCAGAACGGCTGTTGAGCGTCCACGTCCGCCACCAGGTTCGTGAGCTTCGATCAGTCCCCGACTGAGCAGCCGGCTGCGCGCTTGGAGGTAACGGCTGCGGCCGAGCCCGGCCCGCGCTGCCGCTGACGGCGTGCCGGGCCACGCGAGTTCGTCGCGGTTCGCGAAGCTGGCGAGCGCAAAAGCAACCAGCCGCTCGCCGCCGGCGACGTCTTCCAGCGCGAGCGCTGCGGCGATCGCAATGCGGCTCACTTGAGCGCTCCTGGCCTTGTGCTCGGCATGAGTGCCATCGCCAACGCCGAAGCTGACGACGCTCGCGATGACCCTCAGGCGCACGAGGCGCGCACAGACCCGCGCCCCCGGGTTGGAGTCCGTCCAGCGCCGGGATACAATCCGCAGCCAACTGAGATTTGTTCGGCGCTGACGGCGCCTATGTTCTGGAAGACCGGGCGGCAGCCCGGTCTTTCTCGTCTCCGAGCCAGACGGCTGCTGGTGGACCTCGCGCCAGTCGCACGTTCACCCGACTGACGCGATACGGCTGACAGCTGCATGGGCCACTCACCAGACGGTCTCCTCGAACCGCTCATCCCCGCGCGTGCCGACGATCACCACGGAGCGATCCTCGACCGTCCAGATCACCTCGCCGCGTATCAGCGGCTGACCGGCGAACAGGCCGAAGCGGTCCCATACCGGCGCCTCGAGCGCGCAGGCGAGCTCGTCGCGCGAGCTCCAACGCTCGACGTCGACCAGCTGGTCGTTCTCAACGCGGGACAGCGTGATCGTTGCGGTCGTCCCGCCCCGTCCGGCGCGACCCGAGAACGGAACGATCGCGACCGTGGCACCCCGCTGCTCGAGCTCCTCCCACACCTCGGGGCCCCAGAGGAGCTCGGAGCTCCCGGGGCGCAGGCGTGCGGTGTGAACCAGCGAGGCCTCGCGGCCACTCGGCGTATGGCACGGCTCGCCAGGCCAGGCCTTGCACGTCGGGCAGCTCCGCTCCCGCCAGCCGCGCGCGACGTGCAGACGCACCGCGGGCTGCGACTCGCTCAGCCGGTCGCGACGGCACCGCTTCCCCGGCGCCGCCCGGCACTCCGGGCACCACTGCGACAGCCAATCGCGGCGGTCGCTCATGTCCGCACCTGCCCCGAGACGGTCTCGATCGAGCGGCAGCGAAGGGCTACGTTGACCGAGCTGCTTGTTCCCTGCTTGTTCCCTCGGTCAGAACTCGACGACAGGCAGACTACAAACCGGGCTGTTTGCAGGGCTTTTAGGAGTGGAGCCAGCCGGGATCGAACCGGCGACCTCCTGCTTGCAAAGCCGGCCCGACAGGGGGATTCTGATTCTCGTGCACCCCAGGTGCACCCTAACGGCGCCCGACCAGGACCTCGGATAGCCACCGCTTGTCCCTCCAAAAGTGCCCCATTTACAGGCAATTCCTCTGCATGGGCGGTACTGGACTCGAACCAGTGACCCCCTGCTTGTAAGGCAGGTGCTCTACCAGCTGAGCTAACCGCCCGAGTGGGCCGTTGACTCTAGCGATCAGGTCGACGCCCGCGCCCGCGCGTACGGACGGCGTCGCCGGGGGCCAGCGGCTGCTGACCCCCGGCGCTGAGGCTCAGAAGTGCTCGCCGTTGCAGGGAGCGGCGCCGCTGTCGCGGTAGGTCGGCGGCGTCCCGGCCGGGGCGGTCGGGCTCAGCATCGCCGACTCGTAGTCCCAGTGGTAGCCGTCGGACAGCAGCGTCAGCTTCATCACGCCGTAGTACTGATCCGCCGATGCCTGGAGGTTCGGCGTGCTCGCCGCCAGGGTGTCGAGCGACTCGCCGCCGGTGCCGACGATGAACTCGCGGATCCCGTGGCGCGGGTCGGCGTTGCCCGCCGGATCCATCGGTGCGAACCGCGAATACACGTGGTCGTGGCCGTTGAGGACCAGCGTCGCGTGATGCTTGTAGAGCAGCTGCCACCAGACGTCGGCCGTCTGGCCCTCGAGGCTGTCGCCGGTGAACGGTGTGAACGTGGAGCTGAACGTCGGCTGATGCCAGTAGGCGAGGGTGCAACGACTGGGGTTGTCGTTGAGGTCGTTGGCCAGCCACTTCGTCTCGCTGGCGAACCACTGGCCGGACGGATCGCAGCCACCGGGCTCGGTGGCGCACTCGACGTTGAGCGAGATCACATGCCAAGCGCCCAGGTTGTAGGAGTACCAGCCGTTGCCGGACTGACCGAACTGGCCGGCCTGGCCGGACTGCTGGGGCGACGGCTGCGACACGACCGCGTGCGTCGTGGGATTTGTGATCGTCTGATCGATCTCGGAGCCGTCGGGGTTGTGACGCAGGCCGTTGTAGTAGTCGAAGTAGCCAAGGCCGCGGACGCCTGTCTGGCCGTGGTTGTCATAGAACTCGTGGTTACCCGGCGACGGGCGCTGCAGGAACTTGAACGCGCCCCAGTACTTGTCGAACGAGTTCTCGAAGTCGGAGTAATAGCCGTTCTGGTACTGCTCGTCGCCGAGCACCGCGACGAGCGCGGGCTTGATCGCTTCGACCTGCTGGGCAGTCGCGTTCTGGGCCGCGTTGCGGACGGTTGAGCCGGTGCCCTGATCGCAGGTGTCGGTCTTCTTCTCGGCCTCCACCGGGGCTCCCGGCTGACAGGAGATGTCGCCGACCGCCGCGAGCACCGGCGCGAGACCGTTGAGAGTTGTACGGCCACGGATTGTCGTTGGAGCCAAACCAGCCTCCCGGGTCGGCAAGCACGGTGCCGGCGACGGCGATCACGGCCACGGCCGCGATCCCGATGACTGTCGCAACACGCCTGGACCCGCGGGTGCCCCATCGCGCTCCATGCATCTTCCGCATGCGTTCTCCTCAAGCTGGGGATGGAATCGCGGGAGGCTACGCGGCGGGCTTGGCGCAGATTTGTCCTTCTCGGTACTGAGATGTGGCCAACTGGTTACCAGCCGGTGAGAAGCCGGTCATCAGCTGAATGTGGTTGACCTCGGTGTTGTTCGGATCGCCCGACGGATCGAATGGTCGATACAGGCCGAACCGCGCGAGCTGGGCCCCGCTGATCTGAGCTGCGCTCGATCGCAACAAGCTGTTGACGCCGATGTCCTCGGCCTGCCCCTTGGTGTGTGGGTCGTCGGCGAAGCCGCCGACGGCGACGCTGTGCGCGGGCGTGCGGTAGCCGCTGATCCCGTAGATCACGACCCGAAGCGACCTGGCGAGGGCGTCGAGGCGTGCGGTCAGCGCCGGAAGCTGTCCTTGGGTCTGGCTCGTGCCCGGATCGGCCACGAAACCGGGGCCCGAAGACTTCACGAGCGGTTGTGCCTGCGCCGCCGTGGTCGCGCCGCCGCAGGCATTCAACTGCGCCAGCTCGCGCCTGACGTCAGACAGCGATGGAGCGTGTGCGGCCGGATCGCCGACGACCTCGACCCCGCCCATGTTCGCCCCGCCGGCCGCAACTGCGGCCTCGGCTTGCACGCCGGCGGTCGGCTGGATCACCTGCACGTGCGCGTGCCGAGACGGCGCGGCCCCGGCGACCGGCGGCGCAGACTCGGGCGAGGAGGAGCCGCATCCCGCGGCGGCGAGTGCCAGGGTCACGGCGATCGACATGTACAGGCAAGGGCGGCGCATCGGGCTCACCCTGGTTAACGGCCGGTTCTCGGCTGTCCGTCAACTCAGAGCCACCCGCACCCGCGAGTTATGGGATCAGCTGCTTGAGCAGCGACCCCAGCGACCCGCCGCCCGCGGTCCCGCCCAGCAACCCTTGGGCCAGCGACAGCGGGGAGCGCGGATCGACCCCGTGCTCGGCCTGGTAGCGCTTCGCGTCGTCTGCGTTGGCGATCGCCAGCACCAACTCCTCGCGGGTCGAGCCGAACCGGCAGGCCGCAGCGTCGAGGCCGCGGAGCACCACGTCCTGAACCGTCCCGGCGAGGCCGCCGGCTGCCGGCGGCGGGGGCGCTCGGCACGGGTTGGCCAACATCGGTGGAGCAGGGCGTACAGCGAGCGCGACGCCCGCCGTCGCCAACGGGACCGCGAGCGCGACGACACCGACGAGGATCAGGCGGCGATCCGAGAGCCTGGGCTTCAACATCACCGCTGCCAATAGCGCAAAGCCCCCGGCGATCAGAAACGCCGGCCAGAACGTGTCCGCTACGGCCGTGACGACCGTCTGATCGGCGCGCTTCTGCACTGGCGCCACGGCGGCGCGCGCCGACGGGCTCAGCCCGGACTCGAACTTTGAGAATGCGCGCCGCAGGTCGCGGCGCGGCGCGTCTCGGCCGACCCCACCCGCCAACTGCCCGACGAGCTGCACCTTCGACAGCGGGTCGATGCGGGCGTCGAGCATGATCGCGACCTCCCGCTGTTGGCCCAGGCGAATCGCGTCGTCGAGGCGGGCGGCGATGATCGGCGCTAGCAGCAAGAGCGCGACCGTGATCCCCGTGTAGCGCGCGGTGAGCACCATCGCCGCGTCGGCTGGGGTCCGCTCGGGAAGCAGTGACTCGCTCATTGCCGGCAACACCAGCCCCATGCCGACGCCCGCCGCGATCTCGGGCACGATCACCCACCAGGCAGACGCGGTCGCGATCGGGGCAAGCGCGGCCACCCCGCCCGCGACCAGCAACGAGCCGGCGACGGCGCGAAGGCGAGGATCGCCGCGTACGCGCATCGCCGCTAGCGCTGCCACCGGCAGCACGGTCAGTACGGCCGCCCCGGCGAGCGGCGCGTATCCCCAGCCCGCGACGAGCACGAGCACCAGCAGGAACAACACCGCGCTGAGCGCCGCCGAGACAAGCCCCAGCGCGACCCCCGCGCGCCAGCGCGACGCTCGCGGGATGTCGACGAGCGTCGGCTCGGAGTCGCCCGCCCGCGCGTGCGAAGGGACCGCCCCCCTGGCCGAGAGCCGCCCCAGGCCCCAGCACGCAATCGCAGCCAGGAACGCGACCGGCGCCTGCACGAAGAAGATCGCCGGCCAGCTGAACGCCTGCGTCAGCGCGCCTCCTAGCGCCGGTCCCGCCGCGGTGCCGACGATCGCGACCAGCATCCACATCCTGCCCGCGCCGCCGCGCCGCTCGTATACGTCGAGCAGCGCGAACGCCGCCACCAGCGCCGCCGCCGCGCCAAGCGCTTGGGTCGCGCGCATCGCCAACATCAGCGGCAGCGAGCGGGCTACCGCACAGCCGATGGACGCCGCGCCGAGCAGCGCCATCCCAGCGGTGCCAACCGCCACCGAGCCTGCTCGCCGGCGCAGCGCCTCGGCCGGCAGCAGCGCAATCGCGAGCACGGCCGTGAAAACGCCGATCACCGCCGCGACACCCTGGACCGTGGTGTTCAGCGCCGTCAGCATCTGCGGCAGCGCGAGCACCACGACCGAGCCATCGGCTAGGGCCAGCGCGGCGGCAGCCGCGATCGCCCACGAGCCGGCACGGCTCAGAGTCGAGGTCATGCCCCAAGCATGCCGTGTTCAGCATCTGCCGGCGATAAGTCCTGGCGCGCGGACGGCTCTATCCACGCGCCGTGAGGCCCGGGGGCCGAGCTGCCAGACTCCATGCGCAATGAGCGCTGACCCGCACGAGACCGAGTCCGCGGGCCGGCCGATAGCAGAGGAGACCCGGCTGCGGGAAGCTCGCGCCGGCGTCGCGTGGAGAGAGTGGGGGCCGTACCTGAGCGAGCGCCAGTGGGGCACGGTTCGAGAGGACTACAGCGACAACGGCGACGCGTGGTCGTATCTCACCCACGATCAGTCCCGTTCACGCGCGTACCGCTGGGGTGAAGACGGCCTCGCCGGGATCAGCGACAGCCATCAGCGCCTGTGCCTGGCGCTGGCATTGTGGAACGAGCGGGACCCGATCCTGAAGGAGCGCCTGTTCGGCTTGACCAACGCCGAGGGAAACCACGGCGAGGACGTCAAGGAGTACTACTTCTACGTCGACAACCTCCCGACGCACAGCTACCAGCGCTGGCTCTACAAATACCCCCAGGCCGCGTTTCCCTACAACGACCTGGTCGCAGTCAACCGCGCCCGGTCACGCCACGAGCTCGAGTACGAGCTGATCGACACCGGCGTGTTCGACACGCAGCACTACTTCGACGTCGAGGTCGAGCATGCCAAGGCCTCGCCTGAAGACATCGTCTGCCGCATCACCGTCCACAACCGCTCGCCCGACGGCGCCGCGCTGCATGTGCTGCCGACGCTGTGGTTCCGCAACACGTGGTCGTGGTCGGACGGCGAGCCAAAGCCACGGCTCGCCCGGATCCCGTCGACGTATCAGGTCGTACGGGCCGAGCACCCCGATCTCGGCGTGATGTATCTCCATGCCGAGCCGGAGTCGGCGTTGCTCTTCTGCGAGAACGAGACCAACGCGGCGCTGATCGCGGGCGCCGACGGCGTGACGCAGTTTCCCAAGGACGGGATCGGCGATCACCTCCTGCACGGCGCCGACACCGTCAACCCCGGCGGTACCGGTACCAAGGCGGCGGCCCACGCCCGCCTCGACGTGCCGGGCCGCGGGTACGCCACGCTGCTCGTCAGGCTCACGCGCGAGGGCCCGGACGCGCTGACCGACCCGTTTGACGGCGCCGACGCGCTGATCGAGCAGCGGCGGGCGGAGGCCGACGAGTTCTACGACGCGCTCACGCCGCCCGCCGTCGACGAGGACTCCAAGTCGGTGATGCGCCAAGCGCTGGCGGGGATGCTGTGGTCCAAGCAGTACTACTACTTCGACGTCGACCGCTGGCTGCGCGAGCGCCAGGCCCACCCACTACGGGGGTCGACGCGGCGCGGCAGTCGGAACGAGTCCTGGTTTCACATGGTCAACGAGGACGTCGTGTCGATGCCCGACAAGTGGGAGTACCCGTGGTACGCGGCCTGGGACCTGGCGTTTCACTGCATCCCGCTGTCGATGGTCGATCCCGACTTCGCCAAGCACCAGATCGACCTGATGCTGTCGGAGACGTACCTGCACCCCAGCGGCCAGCTACCCGCCTACGAATGGAACTTCGGCGATGTGAATCCTCCCGTCCACGCATTCGCGACGCTGTTCTTGCAGCGGCTCGAGTCCCAAATGGGGGAGGACGATGTGCCGTTTCTGCGGGAGTGCTTCGCGAGGCTGCTGGTGAACTTCACGTGGTGGATCAATCGCAAGGATCCGACGGGGCGCAACCTGTTCGAGGGAGGCTTCCTCGGACTGGACAACATCGGCGTGTTCGACCGCAGCGCGCCCTTGCCGACCGGCGGGCGCCTCGAGCAGGCAGACGGCACGGCGTGGATGGCGCTGTTCAGCCAGAACATGCTCGAGCTCGCGCTCGTGCTGCTCGAGCACGACGAGACGTACGAGGACTTCGTGCTCAAGTTCGTCGAGCACTTCCTGTGGATCGCCGCTGCGATCGACCCGGTGGGGGAGCACCCGGACGAGATGTGGGACGAGGAGGACGGGTTCTTCTATGACGTGCTTCGCCTACCCGACGGCTCCGGAAGCCGGCTGAAGGTCCGTTCGCTGGTCGGCCTGCTGCCGCTATGCGCGACGGCGGTGATCGAAGAAGACGTGATCCAGCGCTTTCCGGAGGTCGCCGCCCGGGTCCGCGCGTTCATCGAGCGAAACCAAGACCTCCTCGCGAACATCGCCGATCCGCTGACGCCGGGCGTGCACGGCCGCCGCCTGCTGTCGATGGTCAACGAGGCGAAGCTTCGACGGATCCTGGCGCGGCTGCTCGACGAGGAGCGCTTCCTAGGGCCGCACGGCATCCGCTCGCTCTCGCGGTGGCACCTCGAGCACCCATACACGTTCGAGGTCCACGGTCACGAGCTGCGCGTGGAATATGAGCCGGCCGAGTCGACGACCGGCATGTTCGGCGGCAACTCGAACTGGCGCGGCCCGGTCTGGCTGCCGATCAACCTGCTGCTGATCCGCGCGCTGAACCAGCACTACCGCTATTACGGCGACGAGCTGAAGGTCGAGTGCCCGACCGGGTCGGGGACGATGATGACCCTGTTCGAGGTCGCGCAGGAGCTCACGCGGCGCCTAGTGTCGACGTTTCTGCGCGATTCGGACGGACGGCGCCCTGTCTACGGGGCAACCCGGATGTTTCAGGAAGACCCGCATTGGCGCGACCTGATCCTGTTCTATGAGTACTTCCACGGCGACAACGGCGCCGGACTCGGCGCCTCGCACCAAACCGGATGGACCGGCGTGATCGCTCGGCTGATTCAGCTGCTCGGCCACGTCGACGCCGCGTCCGCGCTCGAGGAACACCAGTCGCCGATGGCGACGCCGTACCGCCGCCTGGTCGTCGGCGAGCCCGCGGCTAGCTCGCGGGACTAGCCTCGCTCGCGGCGCCCCAGACCAGCAACGACTGCGGATCCTCGGGATCGACCTTGACGAGGATCTTGGCGCCCTCGGCCACGCCCTGGAGGGTCGCGTCATGCAGCGATTGCGACACGTGCGCCTGGTAGTCGGCGCCGCCCTCGGGGTGCACAGTCAAATCGAATTCGATCTGATGGCCGCCGCCGAACTGGGTGCCGACCTCCTTCATCGAGTTGACCGTGGCGGTCGTTTGGACCCCGACCTTGTTGATGCGCATGATCTTGTCGCGTTCGCCGGCCTGACCGGCCGGGTTCATCGCCTGCTTGGCGGTGCCCTTCAGCTTGTCCATGAAGCCCATCCGGACTCCTTTCGGATTGTCTAGTCGATTGGCGTCCGTCGCCCGATCAGGCGTGGCCGAAGATCATCACCACGTTGCGGTCGTCGGGGTCGACCTTTACGGTCACGCTCTCCCCCTCGGTGAACGGGTTGGAGGGGTAGATGTACTGGTTGGTCGTGACCTGGTAGGCGTCACCGCCGTTCGGGCTGATCGTCAACGTGATGTTGTACTCGGTGCCTCCGGGTGTGTCGGTGTTGCCGGTCGCGCTCATCGAGTCGATGTTGGCCGCCGTGTCGACGCCGACCTTCGTGAGTTTCTGCGCGCGGTTGGCCAGCGCCATCTGCTCCGCCGAGGCACCGACGCCGACCTTGCTGGTCGCCGCCTGCACCGACTCCGCGGCTCCCTTGATCCGATCCATGAACCCCACGGAACGCCCTCCTATTTCGTTGTCGTCTCGCGTGCGCCCCGCCTCCGGCGCTGTGAGAGCGCGATCCTCGCACACTTCGATCCGGACCAGCAACGCACGAGGCCCGCGGGTCGTCAGTGGCGCACGATCACCGTGAAGAAGTCGCGCCAGTACGACTGCAGGAACTGGCCGGGGATCCCGGTCTGTCCGGGCACCAGCGGGATCGGGCTCGGCGTGGCGCGGTGGCGCGGGTGCGCATACGCGTAGCCGGCGACCCACGCGGGGTTGATGTCGAGCTCCATCGCCCGGACCACGCCCTCGCCCGCCAGCGCGTCGGCCAGCGCTCGGACCGACAGGTTGTGCCCCGCGGCCCACACCAGGTCGCCGGCAGCGGTGATCCCAAGTCCCGAGCGGGCGACGATTGGCTGCTCGTGCAGTGGGTCGCCCCAACACACCTTGATGCAGCTGTCGACCGTCGACGGTATCCGCCCCGCGTTGATCAACAATCCGAGGTTCTGCCGTACCGCCTCGACTGCCTGGCCGCGAGCCGGGACGGTCTTGCGCCACGAGCCGACGTCGACGCGGCCGTCCTTGTAGATCACAACTGACGCCGCGCCGCGGCGCAGCGGCCAGCCGATGCGACCACCTGCTTCGAACCCGCCGGCGCCGTAGCTCTCCTGAAACCCGCTGTTGAACCCCGCCAGCACGAATCGGCTCTCGGCCCTGCCGATCACGTCACCGTAGGGCCAGCCGGTTCCACCCGGCTGCGATCCCCCGGCGTGCAGCGCGAGCGTCACCCGGCTGCGGTCAAAGCGCAGCAACGTGATCGTGAAGCCGGGTTCGTGCTGCGCTGCGACGCGGGAGATCCACACCCCGGTGCTGCCTCGAATCGCGACCGCAGCGGTCCATCCGAACAAGCCGTGGCGTCTCGCGGCGGGCAGGATCGCGATCAGGCGAGGCGGTCTGGCGGTGGCGAGCGGTGCAACAAGCTCGGGCCGGCGCGCGAGCGGCGCCGGAACGGTCGTGATCGACTGTTGCGCCCGCACTTCGTTCGCGATCGCAGCCGAGCCGCGGCGCGCTGGGCGATGCGATGACGACCCGCAGGCTGTGCACAGCGCGACAGCCAACGCCGCGCACGCGGTGCGCCCGATGCGGCTTGCAGGACGGCGCCGAGCACTCACCAGCAAGAGTCTGGCAACGCCCGGCCGCCGCTCCTAGAAATTGCCCAGCGATGCAGCGAGCACGACCCCGATGGCGAGCAACAGGATCGTCAGCGTGGCCACGGCGTTGATCTGCGCCCGGGTCACGGTCGGCTTCATATCCATCGCCTCGTGGCCGCTCGACGCGGGCTCGGTCGGTCGCTCCTCGAGCGGCTCGCCGCCCTCTCCCAACACTCGCACGGTCCCCATCCCGTGCTTGAGCTTGTTCGCCACGAGCCACACGTTCACCGGATAGGCGACGAACAGGCTGATGCTCACGGCGAGCGACAGCACGCCCCAGAACCTCACATCGCCGACGTCCGTCGTGCCGGCGGCGTGGGAGCGAATGATCACCATCACCGCGACCATCCCGGCCATCACGCAGTTCATCGACAGCCACTCGGGCAGGAATGTGGACTTCACGGCCGTCAGGTAGCTGCCGCCGAGCATGTCGCGCATGAACAGCGCCTGGAACACGAGCAGGCCGAAGCCGAAGCCGGCGATGTACTCGACGATCGTCTCGGCCCACATCGCCAGCCCGGCCGAGGTCGTGATCACAGCGGCGACGATGATCCCAGTGGCATCGCCCGCGAGGCAGTGGATCGTTGATCCGAGCGACTGCTTCCACAGCGGGGCCACGAATTGCTCGTGCGTGCCCGGACTCGGCTCCTTGCACGAGAGGACGTAGAGCGCGGCTCCGATCGGCCCCGTGAACAGCGTCACGAGCACCCAACCCCACTTCATCACCGTCAGTTCCGGGTTGTTCGTGAAGGCGTCAAAGGCGACGTAGACGACCGACACGAACACGCTCGCGAACCACACCCAGAGCAGGGCAATCGAGGCGTCGGCGCTGATCGCCGCGAACGTCACGGCGGAGATATTGAATGATTCAGGCTGCATGGACAACAGGCGGCTAAAGGACATCGTTCTGGGCGATCGCGACCGGGTTTCCGGGACCGTCTACGGGACGATCATCGTGATGTCAGTGCTGGCGACCGGTGCGAAGGCGTACCAGCATCAGCTGTGGCGACTGCTCGTGCTCGCCGGCGTCAGCGTCATCGTTCTGTGGCTCGCGCACGTGTATTCGCACGGCCTCGGCGAGAGCCTGAAGATCGGCCGGCGCCTGACGGTCGCCGAGCTTGTCGCGATCGCCCGGCGCGAATACTCGATCGTCGGCGCCGCCGCCGCCCCGCTGATCGCGGTCGCGCTCGGCGCTGCCGGCGTGCTGTCCGACGAGTCGGCAGTACGGGTGGCGCTGTGGGTCGGCGTCGTCGCGCTCGCCGCCCAGGGAGTCCGCTACGCCCAACTCGAGCGCCTCAGCCGCGGCGCGGCGGCCGTCACGATCGGGATCAACCTCGCTGTCGGCCTCGGGCTCGTCCTGCTCGAGGTTCTGGTCGCGCACTAGATGACTGATTCCGCGGTTTGTTAGCCGGGGAGGGATGCGGAATCAGGTGGTCGAGAAACGGCCAATATGCGTCCGTTTCTCGACCAGCTCCCGGACCCCCTCGGCGCCACGACGAGTACGGGCCCTAGCGAGCCGCGCGCCGGAATCGGACAGCCAGCGCTCGTACGTGTTGCACCAGCTCAGGGGGTTCGTTCACCTCGAAGTCGACGCCGAGCATCGCGATCCGCAGCGCCAGCCAATTGAGGTCGTCGTCGCCGGTCCTGTACTCGCAGGTGCGGTCGTCGATCGGCTCGACCGCGCCCCAGTGGCTGGGGATGCGGCCGGCGATCTGCTCGGCGGGCACGTGCAGGGTGACGGTTGCCTCGTATCGGCTCGGCGCAGCGGCGATGTTCCGCTGGACGAAGGCGGCGGCATCCTTGGCCGGCAGCTTGTGCGGCGCGAAGCGCACGCCGGTTGCCGCCGGCTTGGTCAGCCGGTCGATCCGGAAGGTGCGCCAGTCCTCCCGGCGGCGGTCCCACGCGACGAGATACCAGCGGCGACCATGGTTGACCAGCGAGTGCGGCTCGACATCCCGGCGCGTGTCGGTGCCGTCGCGGCTTCGGTAGGCGAACCGCAGGCGCTCGGCGTCGCGGCATGCCGCGGCGATCACGGTCAGGTGCTGCGGGTCGACCGTCGGTCCGCCGACCGGAAGCGTGAACGTCGCCGAACCGAGCGCGCGGACGCGACGGCGCAGGTGCGAGGGAAGCACCTGTTCGAGCTTGACCAGCGCGCGCACGGCGGTTTCTTCGATCCCGGCCACGGAGGCGCGGGCTGCTGTGCGCAGGCCGACGGCGATCGCGATCGCCTCCTCGTCATCGAGCAGCAGCGGCGGCATCGCGGTGCCGGCGCTGAGCCGGTAGCCACCGGCGGGGCCGGTGAGCGATTGCACCGGGTAGCCGAGCCGACGCAGCCGCTCGACATCGCGCCGGATCGTGCGGCCCGACACCCGCAGCCGGCTGGCCAGCGCGTTGCCAGGCCAGTCTCGGCGCGCCTGCAGCAGCGCCAGCAGCTCGAGGAGACGGCTTGCGGTGTCGCTCATCGCGCGATCATGGTTTCGAAGATCTAGGACGGATCCTGACCTAAACCCTTCCTAGGCTGGGCCGCGATGTCAATCGACCAGATTGGAGCAACCAATGCTTGAGCGTGACGGATATGTGCCCGGCGTTCCGTGCTGGGTCGACACCACTCAGCCCGACCCGGAGGCCGCTGTCGGCTTCTACCGCGAACTGTTCGGCTGGGAGCTCGAGGACTCGGCGCCGCCGGGCGCGCCAGGCCGTTACTACATCGCCCGCCTGCGCGGCGGCGATGTCGCGGCCGTCGCCTCGCGGCCTGAGGGCGGGCCCGCGGGCGCGACATGGAACACCTACATCTGGGTCGACAGCGCCGACGAGACCGCCTCGAAGGTGCTGGACGCCGGCGGCGCGTCGTGAACGAGCCGATGGACGTTGGCGATGCCGGGCGGATGGCCATCTGCGCGGACCCGGAAGGTGCGGTCTTCCGCCTGTGGCAGGCCGACCGACACAAGGGCGCGCGGATCGTCAACGAACCCGGCTCGTTGAACTTCAACGGCCTGCACACGCGCGACCCAGAACGCGCGAAGTCCTTCTACGGCGCTGTATTCGGGTGGCAGGCGCTCGGGTTGGGCGCTGGCATGCAGGCCTGGCGACTGCCGGGCTACGGCGCCTTCCTGCGAGCGGGGCGACCCGGGCCTGCTCGAGCGGATGGCCCAGAGCGGCGCACCAGACGGATTCGCCGACGTCGTCGCGACGCTCAACCCGATCGCCGACGATCAACCCGAGATCTCCGCACACTGGAGCGTCACCTTCGCCGTCGACGATGCCGATTCGATCGCCGCGAAGACCGAGGAGCTCGGCGGTCAGGTGCTCGTCGCCCCCGTCGATGCGCCGTGGGTCAGGATGACGGTCGTCGCCGATCCGCAGGGGGCGACATTCATCGCGAGCAAGTTCGTCCCGGACAACAAGGACATCGCGAGCCGGGAGGCCACCGCAGCGAGAGCCGCCTAGGCTTTCGCTCCGTGGCCCACGGCACGCACGATTTCGAGGACGACGCGCGCAACGAGCAGATCCTGATCTGGGTCAACGGCGAGCTTGTGCCGCGCGACCGGGCGGTGGTGTCGGTGTTCGACTCCGGCTTCATCCTCGGCGACGGCGTCTGGGAGGGCCTGCGGGTGCGCGCAGGCCATCCCGCCTTCGTGGAGCGCCATCTCGACCGCCTGTTCCAAGGCGCCACGGCGATCATGCTCGACATCGGTCGCAGCCGCAGCGAGCTGACCGAGGCGATCTACTCGACGTTGCGCGCCAACGACATGACCGAGGGCGTCCACGTGCGGCTGATGGTCACCCGCGGGATCAAGCGCACGCCCTACCAGGATCCGCGGGTCACGATCGGGCCGGCGACCGTCGTGATCATCGCCGAGCACAAAGAGCCGTTGCCGGCCACCGTGAGCGACGGCATCACGCTGTTCACGACGCACGTGCGCCGCGCCGCGCCGGACACGCTGGACCCCAAGCTCAACGCGCACTCCAAGCTCAACGACATCACGGCCTGCATCCAGGCGTACACGGCCGGCGCGGACGAGGCGCTGATGCTCGACCCGCACGGGTTCGTGGCGACGTGCAACTCGACGCACTTCTTCGTCGTCGTCGGGCCCGACGACGCGCCGGAGGTGCTGACCTCAGACGGGCGCTACTGCCTCGCCGGGATCACGCGCGCCAATGTCCTGGAGATCTGCCGTGCCAACGGGATCCCCGCGCGGGAGACGACTTTCAGCCTCACCGACGTCTACGCCGCTCGCGAGGCGTTCGTCACCGGGACGTTCGCCGGCGTCGTGCCGGTCCGCGCCGTGGACGGCCGCACGATCGGCGACGGCCGCCGCGGGCCGACCGTGCAGCGCCTGCAGTCGCTGTATCGCGAGCTCGTCGACGCCGACGTCGCGACGCGCGCCGGGCCATGACCACCACGGTCCGCGTGGCGGTGTGGTCGGGCCCGCGCAACATCTCCACGGCGATGATGCGCGCGTTCGAGAACCGCCCCGACACGATCGTCGTCGATGAGCCTCTGTACGCGGCGTACCTCGCCCGCACCGGCATCGATCACCCGGTCCGCGAGGCGGTGATCGCCTCCCAGCCAACCGAGATCGAGGCCGCCGTCACCGGCCTGTTCGCGCCGCTGCCACCCGGCCGGAACGTGCACTACGCCAAGCACATGGCGCACCACGTCTCGCGCGAGATGGACCTGCGCTGGACGACGAGCTTCCGCACGGTGCTGCTGATCCGCGACCCGGTCGAAGTCGTCGCCTCCTACGTGCGCGCGCGCCAGAGCTGCGAGCCGAACGACATCGGTCTGCCCCAGCAAGGGTGGCTGATGGACCTGTGGGACAGACACGACCTCGACGTTCCGATCCTCGACGCCGGCGACTTCCTGCGCGCGCCCGAGGCGCACCTGCGCTGGCTGTGTGACTGGCTCGGCATCCAGTTCACCGCCCGGATGCTGTCCTGGCCGCCGGGCCCACGGGCTTCCGACGGCGTGTGGGCGCCGCATTGGTACGCGGCCGTGTGGTCTTCCACGGGGTTTGAGCCCGGGCACCCGCGGGAGGCGACCCTGTCTGACCACGACGCCGCCGTCGCCGAGGCCTGCCGCCCGATCTACGAGGAGTTGTTCGCCCGACGCGTGCTCGTTTGATCCGGGGACGGCCAGGCCGGGCTGGAGACGGTGCCCGGGATTGCCTTTTCCCAAAGCCGCCCAAGGCGCTTGAGGTCACGCTGGTCGAGGTGCGACAGGAGCATGTCGCGCACGACCCTGTGGTGCGTGATCTGCGCTTCGCGCAGTCGCAGCAGCCCGTTCGGGGTCAGCCAGACGAGCAGGCTGCGCCGATCGTCTGGGTTCGTGCGTCGCTCGAGCAACCCGATCTTGGCGAGGCGATCGACCGAGCGAGAGATGCCGCTCGGGCTCAGGTTGCGCTGCAGGCCGAGCTCTCCGATTGGCAGCTCGCGAGCCGGCGCTGTAACCAGCGTGATCAACACGCCATAGGAATCGACGCCGAATCCGTGCTCGGCCAGCAGCCGGCGGTCGAGCTCGCGAAAGACCGCTGAATGGACGCGCAGCATCCCGCGCCACGCCGCGAACTCGTCAACAGTGAACGGATCCGGCTCGGGTGGGACATCCGGCGCGTCCGGGTTGCCGGGGTCGGTCGCGCTCACATTATTTGACTTGCGCAAATAATCCCCCTATTGTTTGCATGACGCAAATACTGTACACCGCGCGCGAGGGGGTCAAATGTTCGCGACCGTCGGCACACCAAAGGTCTTGGCATCAGACGAGGGACTGCGTCTCCAATCGGGGCCTGGACGGGACCTCGTCTTCAAGCTCACGGGCGAGGAAACGCAAGGCGCCCTTGAGTACTTCATCGTCGAGGTCGGGCCGCACGGCGGACCGCCCCTCCACGTCCACCACCACCAGCAAGAGACGGTCCACGTCCTCAGCGGCCGCTTCAAGATCAGGATCGGCGACGAGCTCCACACCGTCGAGACCGGCGGATTCGCGTACCTCCCGATGGGTCTACCGCATGCGTTCCTGAATCTCACGGATCAGCCGGCCGAGATCATCGTCGTCTACGCGCCCGGGGGCGGACACAAGTTCTACGAAGAGCTCGGGCCCGCGACCAGAACCGCCACGCCCGACCGCGACGAGATCGCATCGATCTTCGAGCGCCACGGGATGACGCTCCTCGGACCGCCGCTCAGCGCCGATCCCGCCGCGGACGGCATGGCGCGTCAGTAGCCGGCCGCTCCGTAGCCGTAGTCGCCTCCGTAGCCGGCGGCGCCTCCGTAGCCATAGTCACCGCCGCCACCGCCATAGCCGCCGCCGCCACCGCCATAGCCGTAGCCGCCGCCATCGCCGTAGCCGCCCCCAAAGCCAGACCCGTCGCTTGGCGCGTAGCCGTCACCGGGTGAGTACCCGCCGCCCGGGTCGCCCGAGCCTGACGACGAGCCCGCGGATTGTGATCCCGCCGCCTGCCATGCGACCGAGAACGACGAGCCGTCAGTCGAGAGCGCCGACGGGGTTGCGTCTGCTGACGCGCCGGCGCTGACGCTCGAATCCAGGATTCCCGGATAGCCGGTGCCGGCGCCGCTCGTGCCGCTCAGCTGCACCGCTTGAGCCGACCAATCAGAACTCGAGATCGGGCCCGCGCTTCCGTCCCCGGTCGCGCTCGCACCGGTGAACGTCACCTTTCCGAAGTTCGGCAGCGACACCGGCGTGCAGGCGGCAGGGTTGCCGGCGTCCTGACCCTGGCAGACGGACGGCGCTTCGGCGATCCACTCCGCGCTCGAGACGTCGGTGTTGTCGGTCTGCAGCGTCTTGGTCGACGACGCCCCGGTGGTCTGGTTCGACAGCGCGACCGTCACCCCGGAACCCGTCACCGAGACGCGGGCGGAAACGTGATCGCCCGGATTGATCGCAACGCCGAGCCTGACAGGCCCAGCGGGGACCAGCTCGTACCACGCGTAGTGCGCGCCGGAGCCACCGCCGCTGCAGTCGACCTGCGTACCTACCTGCTCGAGTGCACCGGAGCCGTTCGACGCGCCCCCCAGGCCAACCCAGAACGCGGCGTCCCCGTCGCCCGAGCTGCAATCCGCGCTCGGCTCAACCCAGCTACCCGACACACTCGAGTATTGCGACGCGCCACTCGCCACGTAACCTGACCAGTTCGCGCTGGTCGCTTCCCCGACATCGCTGCTTGCAGCGAGAGCCGACGACACCGGGCCGGCAGCAAGCGCTCCAGCCACGGCAACCACGGCAATCGCAGTGTGCTTTCCATGCATATTCGTTGCCTCTTCATCTCTGTCGCCGCAGCGGGCGGCGGTTGACCAGACAACTTTGGGTCTCACCGGTAAGAGAACGAGAGGAGCACGCGAAGAACCTCCTATGAGCCCAAACTCGCTACTTGCAGAGCTAAGTTAGCATGCTAAGATATGCGGATGGAGCTCGACCTCAGCCGCAGTCTCCACAAGCTCACCGCGCGCCTGGACAGGGCTGCCGACACGTTCCTGCGGGCCGAGGCCGGGGTTTCGTACGCCCGCTTCCTCGCGCTGTACCTCGTCGGAGCGGAGGGCGCGGACACGCAACGGGCCCTGGCGGACCGGCTGGGAGTGACCGAGCCGTCGGTCAGTCGAATGGTGCGGGTGCTGGCAGAGGCCGGGCTGTTGGAAACGACGCCTGACCCGCTCGGGGGCAACCGCAACCGCTTGCGTCTAACTTCGGCCGGCGAGCGGCTCGTCAAGCGGTGGGGCACTGACCTCGAGCAGCGCCTGGCCAGGCTGCTGGAGACGGCCGGCGTTCCTTACCGGCCTTACCTGACACACACCAAGCGCCTGCTGCGACGCGCTCGAGTCGCGGCCGGCTTCGCGAGAGCGGCGACCTCCGGCTCGATCGGCGCGTTCAGACGATCGGAGCAATCGATGAGCACGACGATGCCGCGATCGAGCCGCGAGGTGGTCAGGTCGAGCGACGGGACCGAGATCAGCTATGAAACGGTCGGCGTCGGAGACGGGCTGATCGTCCTCGGTGGGGCATGGCGGACCAGCCGGGACTATCTGCCCCTTGCCCGAGCCCTGTCCGGCTCGTTCACCGTCCACGTGATCGACCGCCGTGGCCGTGGGCACAGCGGCCCCCAGGGCGCCGACTACAGCGTCGCGCGCGAGGTCGAGGACCTGCTGGCCGTTCAAGCGCAGACCGGCGCGGCGATCGTGTTCGCCCATTCGTACGGCGGCCTGGTCGCGCTCGAGACCGCCCGGCAGTCGACCGTGTTCTCCGACGTGATCGTCTACGAGCCGGGAGTCTCCATCGCCGGCTCGATCCGGCTGGGATGGATGGACACCTACCGCGAGCGGCTTGCCGTAGGCGATTCGCGTGGAGCATTCGCGGCGATGATGCGGGGGGCGGGCGGCGCGCCGCCTGTGGTGGAGCGGATGCCGCTCTGGTATGTGAAGCTGGTGCTGCGCCTGTTCATCAGGCGCGATCAATGGAGCCGGGTCGAGCCGTTGCTGGAGGCAGGGCTTGTCGAGCACGGCGAGGTCGCAGCCCTCGACGCGCCGACCGCCGATCGCTACCAATCCGTCGCGGCGCGCGTCCTCCTGCTCGGCGGCGGCAAGAGCCGCTGGTTTGCCGGGACGGGATTGGCCGATCACCTCCCGGCCGCGATTCCCGACTGCACGAGCAAACTAATCGAGGGCGTAGACCACATCGCACCCGAGAAGGCACCAGAGCTGGTGGCAGGGCGCGTGCTGCGCCACTTACGTCACTAGCCGGCGTCGGGCCGCCGACGGCGATTGGTTACCCAGCCGTCCCTGCTCTGAGACTCGAGACTGACACTGGGCTCTGCCCGGCGGGTCGGGCCCTGGTCGCGCTGTGTATCGCCGGCCCGTGGGATATCTGTGCCCATATACGTACACAAATATCCCACGACCCGCCTACTGCTCGCTCACCATCAACCAGCCCGACTGAGCCCCGGCCGCAGGGCTTCAAGACGGCGGTGAG
The DNA here is from genome assembly GCA_963809685.1 of uncultured Solirubrobacterales bacterium. Classification (GTDB taxonomy): domain Bacteria; phylum Actinomycetota; class Thermoleophilia; order Solirubrobacterales; family Solirubrobacteraceae; genus Palsa-465. The sequence goes on from CAWEKN010000005.1 coordinate 28,863, forward strand.
GCTCGGCTGCCAGAATGTGCCGATGAGAGTCGTACGGGGCGTCGCCGGGACGGCGGTGGGGCTGTTGGCCTCGCTGGCTGTCGGCATTGGGGTCGCGCAGGCCGCCGCGACGTCGATCACAGCCGTCGAGGGTCAGCCGCTGACCAGCGTCGTCGTGGACAACGTCTCGCCGTGCCAGAGCGCGAGGAGCTTGCAGAACATCACGATCAACTGGGGCGACGGCAGCTTGCCAGGCCCCGGGACCGCGACCAGCAACGGCACGACGTGCGACATCAGCGGCACCCACACGTACGTAGAGGAAGGGTCGTACGTCACGAAGATCTCCTACACGCTCGTTACCGGCGGCACGGTTACGGACACCGGCGCGGCGACGGTCGCCGACGCCCAGATCGCGGCCAGCGCCGTCAATGACTTCAACGTGTCGGCCGGCTCGACCCTCGCCGGCGCTGTTGCCAACTGGACTGACCCGGCTCCGGAGGCGTTGGCCAGCTACAGCGCGGCGATCGACTGGGGCGATGGGACCTCGAGCGCGGGTGCGATCGGGAGCGGCACCGTCGGCGGCAGCCACACGTACGCGAACGGAGGGCGCTTCACGATCACGGTGACGATGCACGACGAGGGAGGCTCGAGCGCGACGGCGCAGGAGCACGCGATCGTCGCCGGCTGCTCGAGCCCCACGGCGCCGGGTCCACCCGCGCGCTTCGCCCCCACCGTGACCGGGCTGGACGCGCGGTTTGTCCAGTCGCTCTACCACGATGTCCTTGGACGGGTGCCGGCGCCGGCCGAACTGACGGCCGCGACGAGCGCACTCTCGCTGGGTGTGACACGCAGCCAACTGGCGCTGACGCTGCTGGACAGCAATGAGTACCGAGCAGACCTGATCGCATCCGACTACCGGTCATACCTACACCGCACACCCACGCCGGCCGAGACGCAAGCCCAGTTACCGCTCCTGGGCTCGGGTGGCGGCGCCGAAGTGCTCGCTGCGCAGGTCTTCGGCTCGCCTGAGTACTTCAACAGTCGCGGGAACGGCTCAAACGACGGGTTCCTCAGCGCTTTGTACTGCGATGTGCTGTCTCGCTCGATCGACCAGGTCGCGCAGACCTTGGACGACGGCGCACTGGGCAGCGGCGCGCCGAGAACCGCGATCGCCTCGAGCGCGCTGGACTCGGCCGAGTATCGCTCCCACCTGATCACCGGCTTCTACCAGCGCTACCTCGGTCGTGCCGCGACTCCGGGCGAAATCTCCCATTGGACGGCGTTCATGAGCAGCGGTGGCACCGACGAGCAAGTGATCGCGGCGATCGTGTCGTCGCAGGAGTACTTCGCCCGCGTCAACCCTGCGCCCGCGATCCCCGCTGTGTTCATTCTGCACGGCAACACAATCCAAACGACGCTGACCCATACCGCCGCACTGACACTGACGGTCCTGAGGATCGGACCACTCGGCCATGCCGCAGCGGTGAAGGTCAGCTCTCCACGGACGAAGCTCGTCGGCGTTGTCAACTTCGGCCTTCACCATGCGGGCAAGCTCAGGTTGCGGTGGGACCGCACGGTTCGCGGTCACCGGCTTCGCCGTGGCAGCTACCTGTTGATCCTGAAGGCGTTTTCGATCCATAAGCCGTATCGGCAGCCCCACAAGCCGTACAAGAAGCCCCACAAGCCGTTTGTGACGGGCAAGCTGATCGGGATCAGCGACACGGTCCGCATCACCATCCGCTGACCTGCGTGCGACAGCAGGCTCGCGGCCTCGTCCTGGCCGTCGACGTGGCGGGAGTGAGCCCTATCCCGCCCGCCAACCCAGGGCGCGGCGCCTGGAGCGCGGAAGCTTGCTCACCACGAGATCGTAGGAGTCCTCGACCATGTCCTCGAGCATTTGATCGGGGACCGAGCCGTCGATGGTTACCGTGTTCCAGTGCTGCTTGTTCAGGTGGTATCCGGGCCGCACCGCCGAATTCGTGTCGCGCAGTTGCACGGCGAGCAGTGGATCGCACTTCAAGCTGACCTCCAGCGGCCGGCGGCCAAGGGCGACGATCGCGAAGATCTTGCCCGCGACCTTGAACACCGAGGTCTCGTGACCGAACGGGAACGTTTCGGTCGAGCCCCGGAAGGTGAGGCAATGGTCTCTGAGCTCGTCCGCATCCATCGCCGCATGGTGACGTGCCGCCGCGCGTCTTGCGCGGCTGCAGGCTTTCACCCGATGCCCGTGTTCAGCACGCTTGCGACCAGCCCGTGGGCGACGCCGTTGGCGTCCGCCGGGATCCAATCGAACACGACGGTGCCGATCCGGGTGCACACATCAGCGATCTCGGCTTGGAGCGCTAGCAGGCCGCGACTGCGGATGTGTTGGTCGCCGTTGAGATGCGCGATCAGCAGCCGCGAGTCCGAGCGAGCGACAACGCGGCCAAGCCCCAGCGCGTGCGCATGGGTGAGCCCTGCGAGCACGGCGCGGTACTCGGCGATGGCGGCGGTTGCCACGCCGATCGCTTCCGCGTGCTCGGCGAGCCGGACCCCGGAGACATCATCGAGTACGTAGCCGATCGCCGCCGGTCCCGGCGCTCCTCTGGCCCCGCCGTCGGCATGCAGTAGGGCGAACCCTGGCCGGGCGGGACCCGCGGGACGGGCGGGTCGCGCGTGAGCCTTCGCCAGCGCCCGACGCTCGGCGTCCTTGGTCGCGCGTCCTTTGCGACGCGGCCCGCGACGGTGCTGCGGCTTCGCCGAAGCTCCCGTCACGAGGACCGCCAGCGTACCGTCACCCTAGGCCTCTAGCTGCTTGCGGAACCGCTCCTCATCGGCCTCGGTCTGCGCTTTGGAGACGGCGACCACGTCGATCGTCGGGTCGTTCTTGTCGAAGATTGCCTTCTTTCCATCGGGGCTGACGAGCAGCGGTGCCTCACTGCCGATGGCGAGGTCGATGGTCTCGATGTGCTGCTCGACCTCGAGCCTGGTCGTCTCCCCGTTGGGCGCCTGGAACTCGACGACGTAGCTGTGCAGTTCGATCGTGTCCGAGATCGTCCCGCCCCCGGTCTTTGGGTTCCACATCTTGCGGATCCGCGAGTCGAGCACGTGCCCTGTCGTCTTTACCCAGTTGTGATGGAACATGACGCTCGATCCTAACGCCGGCCGCCGTTCGTGGCCGCGCGACGCGGACCGTAAGTCGCTCGCGTCAGAGAAAGATCGTGGTACGTACCACGACGCGAGGGCGATTACGGGACGCGACGATCGGATCCGCTTTCCCAGAAGGAGGAATCAATGGATCAGATCTGTCCCGTCATGCCCGTCGCGCCGCGACTTGGGTCGTGCTCATGCGGCTGATTCGCAGGATCTCACTCGCCGCGCTCGCCGCGCTCGCCACGCTCGCCGGCGCCGCCGCCGCTTTGCCGGCGCAGGCTGCGCAGGCTGACTCGATCGTGTACCTGCAGAGCGGCAATGTGTGGATCGCCGGCGCGGACGGCTCCGGAGCTCGCCAGTTCACGCTGCACCAGTACGGCTGGGCGTCCCCGTCGGAGGCCGATGACGGGACGGTCGTGGTCGCGGGCGGCCTCGCGCGCGTGAACCCGGGCGGCACCGACTCCGACGGCAGCTCGGAGCTGTACCGCTTCCGCCCGGACGGCAACCAGCTCGGCAGCTTGATCCCGACGTACGGCAGCTACTCCTCGCCGAGTTGCGTCGCCTACCCGCCCAGGCAGGTGCGGGTCTCGCCGGACGCGTCGAAGATCGCCTATGGGATCTACGCGTGCGGCGACTTTGGGCACATCGTCGCCCTGTGGACGCCGTCGAGTGCAACTGGTTTGAGTTTCCCCAATCAGTCACAGGGCCAGGTCGACTTCACCAACCCGATCTGGATCGACAGCTCGAGGTTCACGGTCTCGCACGAGGGGCCGCCCGTGTTCGGCTCGCATTGGGGTGTGCACGCGGTCAGCGACGCCGACAATGTGGGGGCGGGATGGTACGAGTCGCACGCACCGATGAACAACATGACTGCCAACACGGTCATCAGCCGATCGGGCACTGAGGCTGTCGTGTTCTTCGATGACGCGCACGACTTCACCGACAGCAAGCCCCGTGACGTCAGGCTCGTTGTCTATGAGAACGCGTCGATGCCGTCGGACTTCAACGCCGGATATGGGAATCCGGTGTGCAACATCACGCTGGACGCTTCGCAGTTCAGCGACGTCGGTCATCTCAGCCCGAGCCTCTCCCCCGACGGCAGCAAGGTGCTGTGGGCGGATGACCGCGGCGTAGAGGTCGCGTCGCTCGCCAACACCTCCAATTGCGCGAGCATCACACCGCAGCTGCTGATCCCGGGAGGATCGCAGCCTTTCTACGCCAAGGGCAACGAACAGCCGGGTGACCCGAACGCCATCCAACCCGGAGGTCCGCCTCCCCCGCCCCTACGTAAGACCACCCGGCCGGCGAACACCAGGAAGCCGCGGATCACGCGTAAGGGCACGATGCTCACCTGCAGCGCAGGCACCTGGTCCAACAAGCCGACGCACTTCGCCTACGGCTGGAAGGTGAATGGCAGGGCCAAGCACGGGGCCGGCAGCCGGCGGCTGAAGGTCACCCACGCGCTACGCCGGCACAGGGTGCAATGCATGGTCACCGCTTCCAACGCGGCCGGACGGACGACCGCCGTTACTGCTCCGTATCGGGTGCGGTGAAGAGCACGCCGGACCGGCGGCCGGTTGCCGCCGGTCCGGCGGCATTGCTCGCTGGAAGCTGCGAAGCTTCACGACATGGAGATTCGTAAGGGGCGCTGGGCGGCCAGTCATGATGGTGAGCTGGTCGTGTTCTTGGTCGGGATGCGAATCAATCGCCCATGGAAGGTGAGGCAGTGGTGGCCGGTGTTCACCGCGATGCCCCGGATGCTCAAATGGCTTGACCAGCATCCGCAGGCGGGCCTGCTGCACTACGAGCAGGCGCTCAGAAGTCCGCTGAGTCCGATGATCGTGCAGTACTGGCGCTCATTCGAGGACCTCGAACGTTTCGCTCGCTCGCCCGCTGCTCCGCACCTTGAAGCGTGGAAGCGCTTCAACTCGAGCGTGCGCGACAGCGGCGATGTTGGCATCTGGCACGAGACGTACCGCGTCGCTCCGGGAAGAAGTGAGTCGATCTTCGGCAACATGCCGGCAGGTGGATTGGGCGCGGCTGGGGACCTCGTGCCTGTCGGCTCCACGGCGACGACCGCCGCACAGCGCATCGGCGCGCGCGAGGTCGACGACGCGCCCGTAGAGCCGTACTAGGTAGTTCGCAGACGCTAACGGCTCGCTAAGCGCGTGCAAAGGGCCGCCGCGTAGAACTCGGCTGCGACCGACCTCTTCCGGCTAAGGAGCCCTGATGACCACCATCGCGCAGTCTTCCGATCCCGCCGCCGAGCTCAAGCTGGCGCACCGCGCCACCTGGGCCGCAGGCGACTACCCGGCCGTTGCCCGGCATATCGCCGACGGTCCCGTCAGGGACGCGCTCGCAGCTGCCCACGTGCGGCCTGGGGCGCGTCTGTTGGATGTAGCAACCGGGAGCGGCAACGTCGCGCTGCTGGCGGCCAAGGCGGACGCGCAAGCCGTCGGCCTCGACCTCGTGCCCGAGCTACTCGACGTCGCGCGGTCGCGCGCAGTGGCCGCGGGCGTCGAAGTCGAGTGGGTGCAAGGCGACGCCGAGGCGCTGCCGTTCGCCGACGGGTCGTTCGACTCGGTCACTTCGGTGTTCGGCGTGCAGTTCGCGCCGCGCCATCAGGTCACGGCCGATGAAATGGTGCGCGTGTGCCGCCCCGGCGGCACGATCGGACTGGTCAACTGGACCCCTGAGGGGCTGATCGGCGAGATGTTTCAGATCATGGGCCGCTACCTGCCGCCACTGCCGGCGTTCGCGTCCGCGCCGCCGATGTGGGGCGATGAGCGCCACGTGCGCGAACTGTTCGCACGCCATGAGGTGACGCTGTCATTCGCCCGCGCGTCGAACCTGTTCGCGTTCGACAGCGTCGACGACTACCAGACGTTCTTCGAGCAGCGCTACGGCCCGACGATCAAGGCGCAGGAGAAGCTGGTGCCGGTGGGGCGCTGGGACGAATGCCGCGCCGAGCTTCGCGAGCTATTCGACCGCAAGAACACGGCAACCGACGGCAGCTGCCGCATCTACGCCGAGTACGTCGCGATCTCAATCCGCCGCACCGACGCCTGACGTCGACTCAAATCGATCGCTTAGAGCTCGAAGGCGGTCTCGCGAGCGATTTGCTCCCAGGCGCTCAGGTCGGCACGGACGGTGTCGAGGTGTGCGGTGATCGCGTCGACGGCGTCGCTCCCAAGCGGCAGGCGCAGCGGCGTTTGCTCTGCGTCGAGTGCGCTGAGGACCGCAGCTGCGGCCTTGGCGGGGTCGCCTGGCTGGGTCCCGTTGCCCGTGTCGATCATCGCGCGGGTCTGGCCGACGGAGTCGGCGTATATCTCACTCGCCGCGCTGTCGCTGGCGGACGCGAACAGGCCGGTGCGGAACGCGCCCGGTTCGACGATCAGTACTTTGATGCCGAACTCTCTGGTCTCGTCGGCCAGCGCCTCGGAGAGTCCCTCGAGTGCGAACTTCGTGGCGCTGTAGGCAGAGAAGCCGGCGAACGACATTTGGCCGCCCATGCTGCTGAGCTGCACGATCGCGCCCGAGCCGCGCGCCCGCATATGCGGGAGGACGGCGCGTACGAGCGCGGCAGGTCCGAAGAAATGGACCTCGAAGAGCGAGCGCAGCTCGGCGTCGGTCGTTTCCTCGACGGCGCCCACGTGGGTGCGACCAGCGTTGTTTACGAGGACGTCGATGCGGCCGTGGCGGCGCACCGCGTCATCGACGACCGTTGCGATCCGGGCCTGGTCGGTGACGTCAAGCTCGATCGGATCGACCTGATCTGGGTAGCGGGCGACCAGTTCCTCTAACCGGGCGGTCGATCGGGCCGTCGCGGCGACAACGTCGCCGGCCGCCACGGCCGCCTCGACGACCGCGCGGCCGAAGCCGCTGTTTGCGCCGGTAACCAGCCAAACCCTGTGCCTGGAGCGATGCACGCGTTCTCCTTAATTTTCGAAGTCCGCCGCATGGTGCGACCGCGTGTCCGCCACGTCCAATACATGTGCAGATAACCGTTGGTTATGGGCGCTTAAGCGGTCCGGTGATTCCGCCGATAGGAATAGTGATGGGATACGTACAAACGTCGAGGAGCGCGCAATGTCGATGATCAGTCCGACCGCAGGATCGAACGACCCCCGGATCGCACCCGACAGGGATCTCGCTCCCGGAGGCGCCGGACGCGATCGAGTGACAACGCGCACGACCGCCGGCGACACCGCGACGATCTCCCGTCAGGCCGCCGCGCTCAGCGACATCACGCGGAGCGTCGGCGAGGAAAATGCCGCCGCGGCTGCCGGCTCCGTCCGGGATGTCGACGACGCGGCCCAGCTCGTCAAGCAGCTCACCGCGCAACTCGCCTCCAGCGGGTACAACGCCGTGAGTGCTCAGGCGAACATCGATCCGCGGGCCGCGCTGAACCTGCTGAGCTGAGGCCTCTGCCGGCCGGCGGGTCTCCTCGCGCGGCCGCGAGCTTCGTTCACAGGACCGGCGGAGTGTGTCCGTCCTGGCGGACCGGGGCGTGGGGGGATCCACCCAGGCCAAGCGGCATGAACAGGCCGACCAGCCGGAAGTGCAACGCACCGAGAAGTTTGAGGTCCTCGGTCGAGGTCGAGATCACCGAGCCGTCATTACCGCTCGAGCTCCTGTGCGGCCTCGCCTGCCCGGCGACCGGCGGGGCGAAGTCGTCGACCGGATAAGAGAAGGACTGCGCATGCATGTCGGGTCCATGGTCTCCGCTTAGCTCATAGAGTCCGTCGCGCAGAGCGACGTCGATCGGCATCCGCGCTCCCACCAGGAGCCGGTCGGCTTCAGGGAAGGTCGCCCAATCGGAGTTGCAGCTCGACGGCCAGCTCAGGCTGAGTCCGCCGACGAGCTGGACCGTGAAGTCCAGCGCTTTGGTCGCGCCGTCGCGCGGGAACTCGGCGTAGGACATGGTCGGTGACCCGTCGGAGCTCGTGTCTTTCACCGGCCCGGCGCACGACGCATTCTGCTCGGGGGTATCGGAGTAGGTCACGTTCGCTGACGCGTGCCCGGCAAGCGATCGCGGTGCGTCGAGGCCGTTGTCGGCGCCGGGTGTGAACGAGGCTCCTCTGAACCCCAAGTTCCAGCTGAAGTCGACGTGCGACGTGAACGCGTCGGTGTAGCTGCCGTCCGTAGCGACGGCGGTGGATCGATTGTCGTACGTACCGGCGCCGTCGGCAGTCACGCGCCAGAGATACCCAGCGCCGAGGTTGTAGACATCGTTCCAGTCTGGGGTGGTGTTCTTGAAGCGCGCCACGTGCACCCACGTATCCCCGGACGTGCGACGGTAGAGCTCAATCACCGCCGACCGATACGACCCTCCCACACCAGCGGTCAGGAAGTAGGCGGCGGCGGACCGCAGCACCTGACCCGGGGTGTTCGAGAAGATGCAGCACTCGCGAAAGCCGACTAGCAGCAGATGAGAGCGAGCCCCGTGGACATGGTGAAAGGCACGTAACAGCCCGCGTCTGTCGGCAGCGCTCGGCGGCACCGAGCCGATGTAGCTGTTCGTCGTCGCGGGCGTGGCGGTCGGCCTCGACGTGCCCGCTCCGATGGCGATCGTCCTCCCGCGTGCCAGCGGCGAAACCAACGCCGCACCGGCCAGCGCAAGGCATGCGCAGAGCGCCACGCGCTGCACGCGCACCCTCAACGACATCCGCCCCGACACGAACATTGCCTACTGCGCTCCGGTCGGCCGCGCCTGGGCCTCGAGAACCTCCAGGAACCGCGGCTGCTGCTGCTTGGCCATGCCCCGGATCTTGATTCGGCCGTCCGGCACGCCTAGCACGAAATACCTCTTCGCGCGCTCGACGATCTCCATCCCCCCGTAGGGGATCGATACGTGTTGGCGAACCCCTCCGGCCACGCCGGTGCTGATCATTATCACTCGCTGATTGGTGCAGGCCACAAGAACGTTCGTTGTCTTCCTCAGCTCGGAAACCGCGCTTGCCACGGTGCCCGGGACGAAGCGACCACCCTGGTGGTACTCGGGGTTCAGCGCGACGCCGGCTGCCAGCAGCGACTCGTCTGACTCGGAGATCTCCGCCAGTTGGTCATAAGCCTTGCCGAAGCGACCCCACCCGAGCGGCAGCGTCTTCTTCTCGCGCTCGATCTCTTCACGAGTAATAGCCACCGCGCCGGTCCCTCCTGGAGGATGCCGCCGGGACCCTCTCACCCGCGAGCGCCGTTGTCAATCAGCGATCCAGCGATGGCCCGCACCTATCGCTCGCATGCCGTGGACACTAGGATCGCGTTGCTCATGGACGAGGGTCATTCAGCTCGTGGACGGCTGACGCTCGAGGACCGGAGGGACGAATCCGCGGTGCTCGATGGGTTGCTAGCCGCGGTCGGGGCAGGGCGCAGCTGCGCGCTGGTGCTCCGGGGCGAAGCGGGGATCGGTAAGACGGCCCTGCTGGAGCACGCGGTCGCATCCGCGTCGGGTCTGACGGTCTTGCGCGCGACAGCAGTGGAGTCGGAGATGGAGCTGGCGTTCGCGGCGCTGCATCAGTTGTGCGGTCCGATGCTCGACCGGGTTGATCGGCTTCCCGCCCCGCAACGCGATGCGCTGGCAACCACATTCGGGGTGAGAGCCGGGCCCGCGCCGGATCGGTTCTTAGTTGGTCTGGCGGTGCTGAGCCTGCTCTCCGAGGTGGCAGAGGAGCAACCAGTTCTCTGCGTCGTGGACGACGCTCACTGGTTGGACCGAGCCTCGGCCCAGGCTTTGGGATTTGTGGGGCGCAGACTGTTCGCGGAGTCGGTGGCGCTGTTGTTCGCTGCGCGTGAGCCCGGCGACGAATTGGCGGGTCTGCCCGAGCTGGTGGTCGAGGGTCTGCAGGATGAAGACGCACGGAGGCTGTTGAAGGCGGTCATTCCCGGGCGGTTGGATGAGCGGGTGGCCGACCAACTGCTGGCTGAGACGGAGGGGAACCCCTTAGCGCTGCTCGAGCTGCCGCGGGGTCTTTCGGCTGCACAGCTGGCTGGTGGATTTGCGTTACCGGGCGCGCTGTCGGTGTCTGGTCGGCTCGAGGAAAGCTTCCTCAAGCGGCTCGCGGCCCTGCCCGAGGACACTCAGCGGCTGATGTTGCTGGCGGCGGCGGAGCCGCTTGGCGATCCGGCGATTCTGTGGCAAGCGGCCGAGCGACTGGGGATCGAGGGACCGGTGCTCGAGCCGGCGGAGTCGGCGGGGCTCATTGAGATAGGCCTTAGGGTGCGGTTTCGACACCCGCTGGTGCGCTCTGTGGTGTACCGGGAGGCAGGGCCCCAGCAGAGGCGACGGGTGCACCGGGCGCTGGCCGAGGCGACTGACCCGCAGATCGATCCCGATCGACGTGCCTGGCACCTCGCAGAGGCTGCGGCCGGCCCTGACGAGGACGTCGCCGCCGAACTAGAGCGGGCGGCGGGCCGGGCCCAGGCGCGGGGCGGTCTGGCCGCAGCCGCCGCGTTCCTGCAGCGCGCCACCGTGCTGACAGCCGAGCCCCAGCGCCGCGGAGAGCGTGCGCTGGCGGCGGCGCAGGCAAAGTACGAAGCGGGCGCCCTCGACGACGCCCTCGCACTCCTCTCGACGGCCGAGACGGGCGCTTCCGGCGACCTCCCTCGCGGCCGGGTAGCGCTGCTTCGTGCTCAGATCGTGTTCGCCTCGCAGCGTGGCAGCGACGCACCTCCACTTCTCCTGAGGGCTGCGCGCGAGCTGGAATCAGTCGACGCGAATCTCGCGCGCGCGACCTACTTGGAGGCCTTTTCCGCGGCATTGTTCGCGGGGAGGCTGGCCCGCGGCGGCGGGGTCGTCGAGGTCGCAGCGGCGGTACGGGCGGGCCCACCGTCGCCGCAGCGCGCGCGCCCGTCCGATCTTCTGCTCCACGGGTTGGCGATCCGGTTCACCGAGGGTTACTCGGCCGGAGCGCCGATCCTCAAAGAGGCGCTGAGCGCTTTCCGACGCGACGCTGTCCTGCCACCCGAGGACGCTCGCTGGCTTTGGTTCGCCTGCTGGGCCGCGGCGGATCTTTGGGACCACGAGACGTGGGACCTACTCTCCGGGCGACAGCTCGAGCTGGTGAGGGCCGCTGGAGCACTCACCGCCATCCCCTTTGCCCTCACGGCTCGCAGCGCTGTCCACCTCGTCTGCGGGGACGTGGACATCGCCGGCTCGCAGATTGACGAAATCCGAACGGTCAGCGAGGCAACGGGGATCGCCACTCCCCCTTACGGGCCGCTCTGGCTCGCGGGTCTGCGGGGTCACGAGGCCGAGCTCTCGCGGCTGATCGAAACCGCCGTGGAAGAAGCCATCGCGCGCGGAGAAGGGTACGCCCTGGCCGACGCCGAGTTGGTGAGGGCGATTCTCTACAACGGGCTCGGCCGCTACGAGGCCACCCTGTCCGTGTTTGGTCCCGACGGCGAGCGCTCCTACAACATAAACACGCCACCGCGGGCGGTGGCCGAGGTGATCGAAGCGGCTGTCCGCTGTGAGAAACCCCAGCTCGCGGAGCGTCTGCTCGACAGGCTCGCCGAGATGGCCCGCGCCAGCGGTACGGACTGGGTTGTGGGGGTCGAGGCCCGCTCGCGCGCACTCGTCAGCGAGGGTGACGACGCGGACAGTCTCTATCGAGAGGCCATCGAGCGGCTGACCCACACGCGGCTGCGGTTGGAGCTAGCCCGCGCCCACCTCCTCTACGGCGAGTGGCTGCGCCGTGAGCGCCGCCGCCTGGACGCGCGCGAGCAACTGCGCACCGCGCTCGAGATGTTCAGCGCGATGGGGATCGAGGCGTTCGCCGCTCGCGCCGAGCGCGAGGTGCTGGCCACAGGTGAGCGCGCCCGAAAGCGCACGGTGGAGACCCGCGAGGAGCTGACTCCCCAGGAGGCTCAGATCGCGCAGCTCGCCGCCGCCCGCCTCTCGAACGCCGAGATCGCCGCGCGGCTCATCATCAGCCAGCACACAGTGGCCTATCACCTACGCAACGTCTTCACGAAGCTCAACATCACCTCGCGGAACCAAATCAGCCAAGCGCTGCCGGGCGCCGCGCCCCCGCTCGTGCGCTAAGCGGCTCGCGCCGACGCACCAGCGATCGAACGCAAGCGGTGCAGAGCTTCGCGCTCGATCTGGCGGCTTCGCTCCTCGCCTACGCCGAGCCGCTCGCCGATCTGCTCATGGGTTTCGACGCCATTACCACTGAAGCCGTAGCGACGAACGATGACCTCTCGGTGACGTTCCGGCAGCAGGCGCAGCATCGACGAAACCTCGTCCCGGCTCTCGCGCGCGATTGCACTCTCGAACGGGTCCCCCGCTCGGACGTCGGCCAACAGGTCGCCAAGCGGCGCCGCGTCCTCGCCGACCGGCTCGTCCAAAGAGGCTGTCACCCGGGCCGCCTCACGTAAGGAGCGAACGGTCGTGACGCTCAGTTGGGTGTGCTCGGCGATCGCCTCGTCTGAAGCGCGTCGGGGTTCGATCCGCTCGAGTTCCCCCTCTGCACGGCGCACGGCGGCAAGCTGCTGGCTGGCCTTGGCGGGCATTCGGATCACATTTGAGCTTGCGATCGCGTCCAGCATCGACCGTCGGATCCACCACATGGCGTATGTGGAGAACTTCACCCCGCGCCGGTGGTCAAACCGCTCAACCGCTCGGACCAAGCCGATCGTCCCCTCCTGGACGAGGTCTGCGAACGGAACGCTGCTGCCGCGATAGGCCCTGGCGACCGCGTGCACCAACCTCAAGTTGCTCTCGATCATTCTCTGCTTAGCTTGCAGATCGCCCTGCTCGATCCGCCTCGCGAGCATGATCTCCTCTGCGGCCGAAAGCAGTTTCACGAGGGATCCTCGCCGCCGTGAGTCCCGCGTATCGCCCGCACCGGATCGGGCAGGAGACTCAGCGCGGTCAGCAACTCTCCGACGGGCCGTGCTCCGTCCAAACGGTCCTCGATCGCCGCGCGTGCGACAACGCGCGCGAGATAGCCAGCCGAACCCGGCGCCTTCGACAGCGCGCGCACACGGTCGAGCACGGGCAGAGCGCGAGCCGCTGAACCGGCCGCGGCAAGGAGTTCGAGCGCGGACAGCTCCTCCTGCGTGAGGCCGACTGCGCTCAGGGCTTGCGGCGTCACGTCCGCCTCATGAGCCCTGTGCAGCCACGCAACCCGGCGGAACCTGGTCGGGACGGCCAGCACGACGCGACCCAGATGTGCGAGCAGATCGTTGCGGCCGCGGTGTAACCGGAGCGCCAGACCGCGGGCGGTGTGCGAACCGTCACGGCGACGAGCGCGTCGTTCCCGCAGGGCGAGCTCTGCGAGCACGAAGCGCTCGAAGTACGGATCAACGCTCACGGCGCGCGTCCCTCAAGCGACCGCGGCAAGCGCCCGGGTCGACGATGGCCGGCTGACGTCAACGGCCGCCAAGCTGATGAGCTCAGACAACGCCGGAGAGGTCACCTCGTCACGCCACAACAGCTCAAACGCGAGTGTGCGACGCGGCTCGAGCCTCCGAACGATCACGCCGGATGGGACCGCGTCGGGCGCGGTCGTCAGGACGACGGCCTCGTTCCTGGCGACCGCGGCGTGTCGCGCTGGTCCCTGCGCCCCCGGGACCAGCTGTGCCGCCACACCCAGCTCCGCGAGCAGGTCCGAGACGGTCCGGTCCAAAACCGCACCATCGCGGTGTCCCGTAAGGGCGATTCGTTCGCCTTGCAGATCCTCGGCATCCAAGGGGCCGATCCCCGCAAGCGGATGGCCGGTGCCGACGAGCACGACCCAATCCTCGTAGCCGAGCTCGAGGGTCCTGAGGTCGGCCGAGCCGTGACCAGTTGGGGCAACGAGAGCGTCGAGGCGTCCAGCGCGGAGATCGCGCCAAAGCGTCCCGCCGTAGGCCTCGACCACGGTGAGCTCGACTCCAGGCCGCTCTCGGCCGAATCGCAGCAGCAGCTCAGAGGCGAGAGGCCACCGGGCTCCGGCGGCGAGGCCCAGCCTGAGGCTCCCGATCACCCCAGCCTCGAGATCCGGTCCCGTGGCGAGCGCCACGTCGGCGGCGGACACGGCCACACGAGCACGCTCGAGGAAAAGCTCGCCGGCCTGCGTCAGGTCGATGCCACGTGGGTGGCGGTCGAACAGCTGAACGCCGAGCTCGGCTTCGAGCCGGCGCATCTGGGTCGAGAGTCCTGGCTGGGCGACCCACAGGCGCTCGGCGGCGCCGGTGAAGCTTCGCTCCTCGGCGATCGCGATGAAATAGCGAAGATGGCGGAGTTCCACGTCGCTCTCCCTACGCGGCCATCGGCTGGGTCATTGCGGCCATGTCAGCAGCCGCAGCCTCTTCGGCGTCAAGCGCTGCGACGTAGGACGCGAATGCCCACTGGCGACCCTCCGCCTCGGCCTCGAGGAAGAGCCGCCACCGCGTCGAGACGAGGTTCGCCGCGTCGCGCCACGCGTCGAGCGCTTGGGCCCGGCGGCGCGCGGCGAGCACCTGAGTGATGTGATCTGTGGGAAACATTTGACTGTCCTCCGGTGGTTGCGAACGTGGTCATCACGCTACGTCGAGACGGCAGTCATTCGCATCGCCTGCACCTGACAGTCGTTAGCTGTCAGCTGACAGTCAGGCTGGTAGTCAGCGGGTGTCCGCGCTGTCGTCGGGCCCGTCGCCGGCGTCTTGAACGGCTCTCATCGGCCCGAATTCACGCCTGAGGAGCAGATACGCGACAGCAGCCGCCGATCAGCGGGACGAGCAGCCCGACGGCCTCGTAGATGAGCACCGCCGCGACAGCCGGACTACGGCCGACACCGTAGAGGATCAACATCCCGGCGATCCCCCCAGCCGCTCCGATCCCGGCCGGGAGCGGGATCGAGCCGCCGAGCGCGCCGATGATGTAGGCCATCACCACGACCGCGAACCCGGGGACCGGTTGGGCATGGATCGCGACGAACGCCGTCCACAGAACCAGCGCGTCGAAGCACAAGGTACGCAAGCGCCCCCAGCAGGCCACTCCGACGATGGCGGTGAAAGACGATCTGCTCGGTGGCAGCCACGGCGTTCGAAACCGAGGCGATCGCGCTCGCGAGCTTCGGGTGGTCGGACTCGACGCGCTCGCTGTATCTGCTGGCGCCCCGCGCGATCAGGAGCACGCCGCCGATTCCCGCCGCGGCGAGGGCCGCCGGCAGCAGCGTCAGCATCAGGCTGCGCCCGCCGGGGAAGATGCCGACCGCCAGGCCGACGCCGAAGACGACCAGCGCGAGCGCGTCGACCGAGGTGTTCAGAAAGCTGAGGTTGAACTGGCGCTCGGCGATCGTCCTGCCAGGCATCCCGAAGTGACGGAGGATCCACGCCCCCACGCCGATGCTCGCAAGCGAGCCGCCCGGCACGACCATCCCGCCGCCGAGCTGCGCCCACGCCGCGTGCGTGCTGACCCTCACCCCGCGCCGGTCCCGGCCGAGGAGGTTCTCCGGATCGACGATCGCGCGCCACGCGGTCACGTATCCGACTTCGGAGAGGACCTCGAGCGCGAGCGCGGCCAGCACCCATTCCCAGCTCAAGTGCTCAAGGCCGCCCAGCGCCTGCTTGAAGTCCGGGACCAGCTTCACCAGCAGGTAGCCGAAGACAAGCCATCCCAGCAGCTTGATCGCGCGCTTCTGAAGGTCGCCCCGCGCCGTGCTCAGGGCGCGACGGGTGTGTCGCGACCCGGCCGGCGTGGGCGTCTGGCGATCGGCGATCGTTGCCACCGACGACTCCTATTTCTGTCCCGCGAGCTCGTTGAGCGCGTTCTGCGATGGCGCGAAGTAGTAGGCGCCCGTGACTGGACGCGAGAAGTCAGTGAGGCGATCGCGGACCTCGTCGGGGCCCGTCCCGAACATCCGCGCCAGCAGCAGGTCGTAGCGCCAGCGCTCAGCGCTGAAGGCGAGGAAATACAGTCCGTGCTCGGACGCGGTGCCGTACGGCACGCTCCGGCGGAAGATCTCGACCTCCGATCCTTCGACGCTCGTCTCGACTCGAGAGATATGAGCGTTCACTGGCTTCTCGTCGGCGGATAACTCCACACTGTCGAACTTGGTCCGGCCGAATACGTGCTCCTGCTCGGCGCGTGGGAGGCGGTTGAAGGCCTCGAGGTCATGGATCCAGCGCATCGCGAGCACGTGACTGCCGCCCGCTCCGGGAAAGCCCGGCGGAATGATTGCGACCTCGGCTGCCGTCCTGACCTGCCGGTTGGCGGTGCCATCGATGAACCCGGTGATATCGCGACCGCCTCGGTAGGTGAACCCGTCCACCTCGTTGGCAAGCTCGGCCGCGCCGCTGACGGCCTCCGCCGCAACCCGCGCGCTGGACCACGTGACGTCCGGCTCGGCGCCGCTGATCCACAGCCACGCGTCGTGCTGCGCGGCCGGCGCGTGATTCCCGTCCCGCCCGACAACCGGTTCGAACGGGCCGAGCTCCCATGGGGCCATGCCCGGAGCGACGGCGCGCCACAGGTCGTCGCCGAGCGCAAGGACGAGGTTCACGCCGCCCGCGGACACGTCAGGGGTGCGGAGTTCGCAGAATGCGGCCAGCGCTTGATCGGCCGTGACACCTGGCTTCAGGTCGAACTCGAGGAACCGGTGGGCGTGCGTGCCCTGGGCGAAGATCCCGAACTGCGGCAGCGTGAGCTGACCGGCCTCGCGCCGATCACGCTGCTGGCGGACCGATACGTCTTCGACGCTCATCTGACACTCGCTTTCCGTTCTGAGACGTACGTGGCGAACTCCCGTTGCGGTTAGGGAGCCGTGGCGGTCGGCGGCGACGAGGTCTCGTGCGTTCGATTCGCCCACCAATTGCGCAGCGCGATCTGGATCACCGCGGCGGTGGGTATCGCGAGCAGCGCGCCGAGGACCCCGAGGAGCGCAGCGCCGGCGAGGACGGAGACGATCGTCACGATCGGATTGACCTGCAGCGCCTTCCCGTAGACGAACGGCTGCACGACGTAGTCCTCGAACCGCTGCCAGACGATGATGAACGCGATCCACACGATCGTCGCCGTCGGGAAGTCCACGGTCACGGTCGCGAGGGCCACGAAGATCGCACCGAGCGTCGCTCCGACGAGCGGGATCAGGTCGAAGAACCCGACGAGGATGCCGAGAGCGAGCGCGTATGGGACGCCGAGGATCGAGAGGACGATCCAGGTCGCGATCGTCGCGAGGACGCTGATCGTGATGTTGCCCAGGACGTACTGCGCGACCGCGTGGTTCATGTCGATGATCGTGCGGCGGTAGCGCTCACTCCGATCGCCGGTCAGCGACAGGGCCATGTTGACGTACTGGCGCCCGTGCAGGACCAGAAGGAACGTGATCGCCAGCACGGTGATCAGCTGGCCGATCAGGCTGAACGCCTGCACGGTCACGTCCTTCAGCGGGCCGACAAGGTGGCCGAGCAGCTGCGGCAGCCGGCGCGCGTCGGACACCAGCGCCGCGCTGATGTGGTAGCGGTTGTCGTAGTGGCGGAAGAGAGAGTTGTGACGCAGCTCGGCGGCGTATCGCGGGGCGTCGTGCGAGATCTGCCCGACCTCCTTCACCAGGCTCGGGACGACGACGTAGCCGATGACCGCGACGCTCGCGATCAGCAGCACGTAGACGCAGAGGATCAGCATCGAGCGCGGTACGCGGGGCATCCTGGTGTCGAGCCAGTCGACGATCGGCATCAGCGCGAGGGCGAGGAACAAGCTGATCCCGACGAGCCGGACCACCCCGCGGACCCTCCACAGCAGGTAGAGCGCGATCCCGCATGCGACGATGATCAACACGAACCGGACAACGCCCCGCGGCGACGGCGAGGCCAAGCGGATCGTGCGCGTGTTCACGGCCGGTGTCTCGGCGGGTGGCCGGCCCGCGTCGTCGCGGGCAGTCGCAAATGCACTCACGGGGCCGGCCTGTTCGTGGCCCATTTGGGTCGGCTGGGGAATCCCATGCCAACACGCTACGAGCAGTGCGCGGGGACCCCAGACGTTTCGACGTACCGAGCTATAGGAGCGCGTGATGGCGAGACCGTCGGTCCTAGACGCGTAGACGCACGGTCTATCGCAGGCACGACGTTCACATCTAGCGGGCTGGGCGGGCGGGCTCTAGCCTCGTAGGCGCACCGGCGTTCACGGAGGCAGCGCTGATCGCATTAGAAGCGTAATGCACCGCACGAGGAGGACAAGTACGCAGATGTCAACCGTTAGAGAAACTCCGCCCGCGAGCGCCGAGAGCAACGGGCATCACCACCGACTTGTGCGTTGGTTTGTTCCACGTCCGCTTCCTCAGCCGATCAACCCGGAGCTGCTGAAGCATTCCGAGGAGCGCGCCAAGGACGTGCAGAACCGAGTCGCCGACAAGATCACCACGTTCGCGGGATCCATGACGTTCGTCTACATCCACATCGTGTGGTTCGGACTATGGATCGGGCTCGGCGTCGAGAAGTATCCGTTCGGGCTGTTGACGATGATCGTCTCGCTCGAGGCGATCTTCCTCTCCACCTTCGTGATGATCAGCCAGAACCGGGCGGACGCAAAGCGGCAGGTGATCGCCGATCAGCAGTGGAAGACGGTGCAGACCGAGGACCACCAAAACCAAGAGCTGCTCGACCTCTCCAAGCAGATCCTACGGCTGACAAAGGAGGTCAGGTCCTACGCGGACACCATTCAAACCGAGGACAAGCAGAATCGAGAGCTGCTCGACATCTCGAAGCAGACGCTCACGCTCACCAAGCAAGTCAACTCTCGACTGGCGTCCGACGGGCGCCCCTAGCACGATCGGTAGACCTCTGTCGTATCGCCCCAGCGCTTGAGTCGTCTAGGCCCGGATGCCTACTCACCACACCTTCATAGCGACCCGTCCAATCCAACACAGAGGTAACGGACATGAAACGCGCGATGAAGGGTCTGCTCACGCTGACATTTCTCAAGCGCCTGCGCCACCGGCGCGGTGGACACGCCCACCGCTGAATGTCGGAGCGTGCTCCCAGCCACGCTGGACTGCGCCCGCCTGACGGCGGGCGCTCGTCCAGCGGCTGAGCACCGTTGTGGTCGGTCCCCAATCGCCGCCGCAGTGGGTATACGAGCGCGCCATGTACACGGCGGCTCCCGTCGCCTACGGTGAGCCGGTGATCCAAACCGTCGGGGCCACAGACATTTCGGGAGGGGCCACAGACATTTCGGGAGCTTCGTTCTAGGATGGGCGTTCTGATGGCTAGCGGCCATCAAGCTCCCGCCGGGCTGATGCTTCGTGGTCGGGACGACGAGCGCGCGGCGCTCGACCGGCTGCTCGAGGAAGCTCGAGCCGGGCACAGCGGCGTGCTGGTGCTCAGGGGTGAGGCAGGCGTCGGGAAGACGGCGCTGCTCGAGCATGCGGTCGAGTCCGCGTCAGACTCGATCGTCTTGCGCGCGGTGGGCGTCGAGTCGGAGATGGAGTTGGCCTACGCGGCGCTGCATCAGCTGTGCGCGCCGCTGCTTGACCGTCTCGATCGGATTCCAGCCCCGCAACGCGACGCGCTTGAAACGACGTTCGGGCTCCGCGAGGGTCCGGCCCCGGATCGGTTCCTCGTCGGCTTGGCGACATTGAGCCTGCTCTCGGACGCAGCGCAGGAGCGCCCGCTGATGTGCGCGATCGACGACGCCCAGTGGCTCGACCGATCCTCGGCACAGCTGTTGGCGTTTGTGGCGCGCAGACTGCTGGCGGAGTCGGTCGTCCTTGTGCTCGCCACGCGTGAGCCAGCCGGAGAATTCGCTCGGCTTCCGGAGCTCGTGGTGGAGGGCCTTCGGGACGCCGATGGGCGAGCGCTCTTGGCGTCGGCGATACCGTGGCGGCTGGACGAGCGGGTGGTAGATCAACTGCTGCTGGAGGCACGCGGCAACCCGCTCGCCTTGCTGGAGCTGCCGCGGGGCTTGTCGCCGGCCCAGCTGGCGGGCGGGTTCGGGTTGCCGGGAGCGCTGCCGCTGTCGGGCAAGATCGAGGAGCGCTTCGTAAATCGGCTCGAGGCGCTGCCTGAGGACACGCAGCAGCTGCTGTTGGTCGCGGCCGCGGAGCCAACCGGCGACCCGGGACTGTTGTGGAGCGCGGCCGCGCGACTGGGAATCGCTGACGCGGTGCTCTACCCGGCGGAGTCGGCGCGCCTCCTCGACGTCGACGGCCGGGTTCGGTTTCGCCATCCGCTCGCACGCTCGGCGGTCTACCGGGCGGCGACGCCGCACCAGAGGCGACGGGTTCACCGAGCGTTGGCCGAGGCGACCGACGCGCGGGCCGATCCCGATCGGCGCGCCTGGCATCTTGCCGAGGCGACCGCCGACACTGACGAGGCCGTCGCCGCCGAGCTTGAGCGTGCGGCCGGCCGCGCTCAGGCGCGGGGCGGTCTCGCCGCCGCGGCAGCCTTTCTCGAGCGGGCCGCCGGGCTGACACCAGAGCCCTCGCGGCGCGCGCAGCGGGCGCTTGCCGCGGCGCAGACCGCGTACGAAGCGGGCGCGCTCGACGACGCGCTCGCTTTGCTGGCGACCGCCGACACAGGCGCAGCCGATGAGCTCCAGGACGCTCGGGTGCATCTGCTGCGCGCGCAGATCGCTTTCGCCTCGCGGCGCGGCAGCGACGCACCCCCACTGTTGCTGAAAGCCGCACGCGAACTAGAGGCGGTCGAGCCAAACCTCGCGCGTGCGACCTACCTGGAGGCTCTGTCCGCTGCGATGTTCGCGGGCCGGCTGGACCGCTCCGGCGGCGTGATCGAGATCAGCGAGGCCGCGCTCGCCGGGCCGCCGCCGCCCCAGCCGCCGCGTCCGTCCGACCTCCTCCTCGAGGGGTTGGCGATCCGATTCACCGACGGTTACGCGGCGGGCGCCCCGATCCTCAAGAAAGCGCTTGCTGCGTTCAGTCGCGAGCCGATTCTGCCGCCCGAGGAGGCGCGTTGGCTGTGGTTCGCCAGCTGGATCGCGCTATATCTGTGGGACGACGAGGCCTGGACGTTGCTCTCGACGCGGCACCTCGACCTGGTCCGGGAGGCTGGGGCGCTGACCGCGCTGCCGTTTGTCCTCACCAATCGCAGCAGTGTGCATGTGTTCTTCGGCGAGCTGGGCAGGGCCGCAGCGTATGAGGAGGAGCTCAGAGCCGCCACCGAGGCGACCGGGATCGCCACCGTCCCCTACGGTGCGCTCTCGATTGCCGCTCTGCGCGGTCGCGAAGCGGAGCTCTCGGAGCTGATCCAAACTTCTGTCACCGAGGCCCAGGCGCGCGGCGAGGGGCTCGCTCTGACGGTCACCGAGTTTCTCAGTGGAACCCTGTACCTCGGGCTCGGCCGCTACGACGCGGCCGTGACCGCGGTCGGCCAACCCGAGCGCTACGCCGAGGAGGGCCCCGCGATCTGGACGCTGGCCGAGCTGATCGAGGCGGCCGTCCGGTCCGGACAACCGCACCTCGCGGGCGGCGCGCTCGAGCGGATCGTCGAGACGACCCGCGCCGCCGGCACCGACTGGGCGTTGGGCATCGAGGCTCGCGCTCGCGCGCTACTCAGCGAAGGCGCCGCCGCCGAGCCCCTGTACGGCGAGGCGATCGAACGGCTCGGCCGCACACGCCTACGCGTAGACCTGGCCCGCGCCCACCTCCTCTACGGTGAATGGCTGCGACGCGAACGTCGCCGGCTCGACGCCCGCGAACAACTGCGCACGGCGTTCGAGATGTTCAGTGCGATGGGGATCGAGGCGTTCGCCGCGCGGGCCGAGAGCGAGCTGCGGGCCACCGGCGAGCGTGTCCGCAAACGCACCGTCGAGACCCGCGACGAGCTCACCGCCCAGGAAGCTCAAGTCGCGCGCCTCGCCCGCGACGGACTGTCTAACGCCGAGATCGGCGCTCGGCTGATCATCAGCCAGCACACCGTCGCCTACCACCTTCGCAAGATCTTCAACAAGCTCGGCATCACCTCGCGCAGCGAACTCGAACGAGTGTTGCCCAACGGCTCCAAAGCCGCCGCTGCTCTAGGGCAGGCGTGAGCGGTCTGCGCCGCCCACGCCCGCCCGCCGCGTCAGGGGTTGGAGACGATGATCTCGTTGGTCACGCCGAGGACACCGTAAAGGCTGGCGACATCGTCGTAGGCCGCATCGCTCTCGAACTGGTAGCTGACGTTGCCCTTCACGGTGACCCAGCCGTCGTCGACCTTGACGTCGACGAAGTCGGAGGGCACCTCGACGTCCCAGATCAGGCCCTGGAGTGCCGCACCGCGGATCTCGTCGTCATCGCGACGATTGGCGCCGGTCAAGCTCACCTTGAGCTGGTTGTCGACGTCATACGCGCCTTCGGCCTTCTTCGCATCCTGGCCCGCGGCGCGACGCTGGCTAAAGCTCTCGACGGTGCCTCGAAGTGTCACGATCCCGTCGTCGGCGGCTACCGCGATCTCGAGCGATTCCGGAATCCGAGGATCACGGTCGAGATTTGCGATCACTGCATCCGCCAGCGGTGTGTCTGTGAGCATGAACGCTCCTTTCAGGGGTTGTGTATCGACTAGCGTCGGCTTGGCGGCGGCGGCGCGTGAGAACTCTCGGCCACCCGCCGTATAGCGGAGAGTTACGGCGTCACCACGAGAGCCGGCATGCGGGCCCCGAGACGGTGCTAAAGCTCGGGCGTGGCCAGCGTGGAGGCGATCACGCGATACGTCTTGCGGTTGAAGATCAGCCCGACGTGGCTGCCGGTGACCTCGACGCAGTCCGCCTCATGGACGAGTGCGGACTGCCAGCGAACGACGCCATCCTCCTTCGAGTAGATGCTCGTCAGCCGCACGCGATCCGTGGGAAACGGTCGGGCAAAGTCGCGGCCGAACGCGCAGTCGCACGTCTCGGTCAGACATCGGGGCGATCCGGCACGGCCCGTCTGCACCAAGACTTCGCGAATGCCGCGTGCCGCGGCCTGGGTGGGGTAGCTGCACGCAAGCATCTGGCGCAATCCGGCGCCGACAGAGATCGCGTGCGAGACGAGTTCTGGTCGTCGGCCGGCCAGCGCCCGCGCGTAGTGGCCGCCGCGGCTGTGGCCGATCAGCGCGATCCGCCGTCCGTGGCGGGCATGAATGGCGTCGAGTCGACGCTCGACTCGCTCCACGGCCCGGTCAGAGCAGCTGACGTTGGCCACGAACCCGCAGAGGTGGGGCCGGTATCCGATTCGCCGCAGCCAGGCGGCGAGCACAAGCAGCGTCTGGTCACCGGCGCCCAAGCCCGGCATCAGGATCACCGGCCGGCCATCGCCACGGGGCACGTCGCCTCGGCGAAAGACAGGATCGACGAGCAGCCTGCCGAGCTCGAGCTGCCAGCGGACCTCGCGGAGATGATCTCCCCACCAACGATCAGTCGGCAGCTGCGGCAGGTCGGGCTCGATCGCCGTTTGTTCGCTCTCAGTTCGCGAGAACATACGTCCCCGGCGCCTTCGCCTGTGCCTGATGAGCGCGGTTGCCCAAGGACTTCGGCGCCGGCTTGCGCTCACCCGAGCGCTCCGCCAGCCAGCTGTCCCAGTCCGACCACCAGGTCCCCGACAGCCTCGGCGCCTGGGCCAGGAACTGGTCGGCACTCTCGGGCAGCTCGTCGGCAACACGGTAGCTGGCGCGAGACTCCGCTCCATCGGCGGGGGGAGGGTTCACCAGCGATTGGATGTGACCGCTGCTCGACAGCACGAACCGCCGCGCGCCCCCGAACAGCCGCGCGCCGTTGTACGCGCTCTCCCACGGGACGATGTGATCGGTGAGGCCGGCTACGAAATAGGTGTCGAGGTCGACTTTTCCGAGGTCAACGGGCTGGCCGAGGACCTCGAGCGCACCGGGGTGCGTGAACGAGTCATCGAGCCCGATGTAGATGAAATCGCGATGAAGCCCCGCGGCCAGGCGCACCGTGTCCTGGTTCCAGAACAGGATGTCGAACGCAGGCGGGTCCTTGCCGAGAAGGTAGTTGTTGACGACGTAGTTCCACACCAGGTCGTTCGGGCGCAACCAGGTGAACACGCCCTGGAGCGCTTGCCCGTCGAGGTAACCCTTGCGCGCTGACTCTGCGACCGCAGCTGCAGCGACGTCACGGCTTGCAAAAGCGGACATCGTGCCCTCGGTGTCGTTGTCGAGCGCGCACACCATCAGCGTCAAGCTCGCGATCTCGTCGAGCTCGCCGCTGGCAGCCAGCTGACCGAGGAGTCCGGCCGCGACGATCCCGCCCGAGCACGCGGCCGCCAGGTGAACCTTGCTCTGCTCGGTGATCGACGCAGCCGCGTCGCGAGCCTGAGCGACTGCGTTCGCGTAGGTGTCGAGGTCGAAGTGGCCCTCGGCCTGCTCGGGGTTGCGCCACGAGATCGCGAACACCTGCTGCCCTTGGGCGACATAGTGTTCGATCATGCTGCGGCCGGGGGAGATGTCGAGCACGTAGAACTTGTTGATCGTCGGTGGTACGAACAGCAGCGGCACCTCCCGGACCTCGTCGGTCGAGGGCTTGTACTGGATCAGCTCGAACACCTCGGTGCGCAGCACGACGGAGCCCGGCGAGGCCGCGAGGTTGCGGCCGACTTCGAACTTGCTCGTGTCGACGGTCGCGGGGAGCCGGGGCGGAGTGGCGATGTCATGGGCAAGCTGTCTGGCACCGCGAACCAAGTTCTCGCCGCCCGTGTTGATCGTCTCCTTGATCACCTCGGGGTTCGACCAAGGAAAGTTCGTCGGGGCGAGCGCGTCGATCGCGTTCCCCGCAGCCAGCCGGGCGCGGCGCTCGGCGCGCCAGTCGACGTCTGCGTCGGAGATCAGGCCGTCGACCGTCTCACCGAGCGCAAGGTAGCCCTGGAGAAGCCGGCGAAACAGCCAACTACCAGCCCAAGCCTGGTCGGTGAAGCGCCGGTCGCCTCGCGGGGGTGCGATGTCAGAGCGGCCCCGGGCGACCCGCCGCAGCTCGGAGGCGAGGCTCGTGGCTCGCGAAGCGACACGGCCCGGATGGCGGGCGAGCCCGACACCCACGGTGACCGCAGCACCGGGGGCGAGGAAGCGGGGTGGGCCGCCCGCGACCGCCTCGGACAGCATCACATCCAGGCCGGCGTGGGCCGCGTCGGTGTTACGCCGGACGCGCGATGGCTTCGCTTCGGCGGCGGTGTTCTCGCTCATGTCTCTCCTCAGGCTGCCAGTTCTGTGAGCTAATCCTCGCGCGTCCGACGCGTCCGCGCACGGGATCGCTGCCATAAGTTCGAGGCGCACCGTTGTGCCCTGCGTACAGTCAGCCACATGTGGGGCGGGAGTACCGACCGATGGCGGCGGCAACATGTCGGTGATCGAAGCGCCTCAGTCAGATCCGCAGACTTTCCCGCCCGACCGCTCCGGGCTTGCCGCCAGGCGCGTGGTCGTAGGCGTGCTCGGCGGAATCATCGTCGCGGGCATCGCGCTCGCCGAGGGCGCGTCATGGTCGGTCGCCGCGCTCGCAGCAACTGATGTCGCGGCGCTGGTGTTCATAGCCTGGGTATGGATCTCGGTCGCGGGCGCGGACGCCGCCGCGACGGCTCGGCTCGCACGAGCGGAGGACGCCTCGCGAACTGCGGCAGAGGCCGTCCTGCTCGGCGCCGGCGCCGCCAGTCTGCTTGCGGTCGGGTTCACGCTTGCGCAGGCGAGCCACGCGCACGCGCCGGGCAGGGGCTTACTGACCGCGCTGGCGCTGGCGAGCGTCGCGCTTGCATGGTCGGCAGTCCACACCGTCTACGCGCTTCGCTACGCGAGGGTCTACTACACGCCGCCGGATGGCGGGATCGATTTCAACGGCGAGCGTCCCGACTACCTCGACTTCGCCTATCTCGCACTGACAATCGGGATGACCTTCCAGGTCTCAGACACGGATCTCACTGCCAAGCGCGTCCGCCGTCAGGCCCTGCGCCACGCTCTGACCTCGTACGTGTTCGGGACGGTCATCGTCGCGATCACGGTCAGCTCGGTCGCTTCCCTGCTAGGCCGATAGCGATCGCGCTGACCCGGCAATCGAGCCGACCTAACTCAAACGTATGGGGGATCGCCTCGATCGTTCTCTCGAGCGGCCGGGAGAAGCGCCAGCTTCGAGTCGTACCCACTTCAAGGAGTATCCGATGTTCAAGAACAGCCCACTCGAGAACGACGTGATCGCGCGGCTGGAGGACGACCCCCGCATCGCCGATTCGGCCGAGATCGCTGTTGCCGGCGACGGGGGCATCGTCACGCTCCGGGGCACGGTCGAGCGCTTCTCTCAACGACGCGCGGCAGAACACGATGCCCGCGGCATTGACGGCGTCTACGAGGTCATCAACCACCTGAAGGTCAACCTGCTTGGAGCCGACCGCCGCGAGGATGACGAGATCCGCGGGGCCGCGCTGCAGCGTCTGATCTGGGATGCCGAGCTTCCCTCGGACTCCGTCGACGTCGACGGTGCAGGACGGCTGGCTCACGCTCAAAGGTGACGTCAGCTTCCAGTTCCAGAGCGACGCCGCCTACGACGACGTGTCGAGGCTCTATGGCGTCGCGGGCGTGACGAACGAGATCAAGGTCACGAACCCGTAGCGACGCGTGAGCCTCACGCGCTCTGTGCGAGGCGTATCAAGCGCAGCGCGACCTGTAGCTCGCACGCACGCTGCTCGATTGGATGTGGGAGGAGCTCCTGCGCCGCCCGGATGCGGTTGGTGATCGTGTGCTCGTGAACGCCGAGGCGCCGCGACGCGCGCGACGGACTCATGTTCTCCTCGAGATAGACGCGGAGTGTTGCGCTGAGGCGAACCGACTGGTCGTCGTCTCCGAGCAGCTGCCCCAGCTCGGCCCTGACGAACTCTCGGGCCTCTGCCACGTCTGTGCTGGCCAGAGCGGCGAGCGCCACCGCGTCATAGTGGGTCACGGTCCCGGCGCGCTGTTGCGTCAGCTGCGCGATTCGGCGGGCGTGAAACGCCTCGCGATGGCTGCGGGTAAAGCCGGCGTCGCCGACCCCGGCCGAGCCGAACGCCGCGAGGACGGTCGGAAACGACTGAACGTCGATGCGCGCCTGCTCGAGTCCGACGACGTGATCGTCGCCATGCCACCCGATCCATCCAGCCACGCACACGCGCGCGCGGGGCACGAGCAGCGGGCCGGCCATTCCGAGCGAGGACACCAGTTGGAGTGCGGCCCGCTCGATCATCGCCAACGCGATATCGCCTCGGTCGTGCGGGGCGTCGCTCCAAATCGCGAAGGCGAGGTGGTTGCGGCCGAGCTCGTAGCCGAGGCGTCGGCTGGCGAGCTCAGCATCCACGGGCTCGCCCGCGAGCAGAGCATCTATCACCTGTGCGCGCACCGCGGCCGCGCTGCGGACCCAACGCTCCCGCTCCTCGCCGTAGCGCTGAACGAGTCCGTCGCTGAGCGTCTCGATGTAGTCAAACGTCCAGTCGGCACCGAGCTCGACCGCTTCCGTGAGCTCGTGTGGATCGGTGATCGCCTCGCGCGCCCTTGCGGACCATCGGCGGAAGAACGTTGCCTGGCCGATGTGGTAGGCGCGCAGGAGCGAGTCGAGCGGGAGGCCGCGCCGTACGAACTCGCGCGCGTAGTCGACCGCCGCTGGTGGCGGGAGCGCCTCGCTCGGCGGATGTCCCGTGCGGGAGAGGTCGACGATCAGTCTGAGAACGCTGTCGGTGCTCGCGTAGGTGCTGGCGCGCAGTTCGGGATCGGCGTCGACGTCGGCCAGCTCCGCGTGGATCGCATCGGTGATGTCCTGCGAGACGGAAGGGAGCCACTGAGGGTCCTCGGTGAATCTGAGGACGAGCTCCCGCATCCGCTCCTCCGATCCCATGCCGAGAGCCTATTACGCGTCCGGGCACCGGGCCCGATTGTGGTCACGCGCCATCGGCGGAGCCGATCTCTGTTCGGTCGCGCCCTTGTCGCCGGCGCCCACCCGGTAGGACCATCGCGGCGTGCCCGAAATCGTCAAAGCACGGAACACAACGGCATCAACTCGACCGCGATCGGAGCGCAATGAACCTTGCTGACCTGATGACGACAGCCGCTGATCACCACGGCGACCGCACGGCGATCCGACAAGACGGCGTCGCGCTGTCGTATACCGCGCTCGAGCGTGCGACGGCGCTCGTCGCCGGGCTGCTGCGCGAGCGCAACGTCGGACCGGGCGATCGGGTCGGGGTGATGTTGCCGAACGTCGTGTACTTCCCCATCTGCTACTACGGCGCGCTACGCGCCGGCGCCGCGATCGTGCCGATGAACATGCTGCTGAAGGAGCGCGAGGTCGCGCACTACATGGCCGACTCGGGTGCCCGCGTGCTGTTCGCCTGGCACACATTCGCGGAGGCGGCCAAGGCCGGAGCCCGCGACGCCGAGGTGATCGTCGTCGAGCCGGGCTCATTCGACGCGTTGCTGGCGGAGTGCGAGCCGGCGGGCACGACGGACCGGAATCCCGATGACACCGCCGTGATCCTCTACACGTCCGGAACGACGGGACGACCCAAGGGCGCCCAGCTCACCCACGGGAACCTTTCGGAGAACGTGGCCGTCTCACTCGAGCTGTTCGAGCTCGGCCCGGATGCGGTCATGCTCGGGGCGCTGCCGCTGTTCCACGCCTTCGGCCAGACGTGTGCCCTGAACGCGACGATGGCGGCCGGCGGGTCGCTGTCGCTGCTGCCGCGGTTCGACGCCGGGACGGCGCTCGAGATAATCGAACGCGATCGCGCCACGGTGTTCGAGGGCGTGCCGACGATGTACTCGGCGATGCTCCACCATCCCGCGCCGGCGGACACCTCCTCGCTGCAGCTGTGCGTCTCGGGCGGCGCGGCGATGCCCGTCGAGGTCCTGCGCGCATTCGAGGAAAAGTTCGGGTGCACAGTGCTCGAGGGCTACGGGCTGTCGGAGACCTCTCCCGTGGCCGCGTTCAGCAGGCGCGATCGCGTGCGCAAGCCGGGCTCGATCGGACACCCGGTCAGAGGCGTCGAGATGCGACTCGCGGACGTCAACGACGGCGTCGGCGAGATCACGATCCGCGGCCACAACGTGATGAAGGGATACTGGAACAACCAGGCCGCGACTGCGGATGCCATCGATCCCGACGGTTGGTTTCACACCGGCGATCTGGCTCGGGTCGACGACGAAGGCTACTTCTTCATCGTCGACCGCAAGAAGGAGATGATCATCCGCGGCGGCTTCAACATCTACCCGCGCGAGATCGAGGAGGTGCTGCACGAGCACCCCGACGTCATGGAGGCCGCGGTGGTGGGTCTGCCACACGACGAGCTCGGCGAGGACGTCGGCGCCGCGGTCGTGCTCAAGCCTGGCCGCCAAGCTGATGCGCAGGACATCAAGAGCTTCGTCAAGGCGCGGGTCGCCGCATACAAGTACCCCCGACTTGTGTGGTTCAGGAATCGTTGCCCAAGGGACCGACCGGCAAGATCCTCCGTCGGGAGATCAAGCCTCCGTCGCACGTCGCGTGAGCACCTCGCCGGTCGCAGGAACCGTCGCGCAGGCGTTCCACGCCACCGCGGCCGCTCGGGAGAGCTACCCCGCGCTACGCGCCCACGGGGGTGAAATCGCCTGGACCTGGGGCGACTACCGCCGGCGCGTGCGCGACTGCGCTGCGGGGCTCGCGGGGCTCGGATGCGCGCGCGGCGAAACGCTCGCCTGCTGGCTGACGAACCGGCCGGAATTCCACGCCGCCGACGTCGCCGCCGCTCATCTCGGGCTCGGCTCGCTCTCGATTTATCCCGGCTCGACCGCCGACGAGGCAGCCCACGTGATCGCCGACGCCGGCTGCCGAGTCCTCGTCACCGAGAAGTTGTTCCTCGACCGGGCGCTCCAGGTTCGCGCATCCGGGACGACCCGACTGCAGACAATCGTGTGCCTCGACGGCGGCAATGAAACGACACTCAGCTGGCAGGAGCTGATCGAATGTGAGCAGGTGGATTTCGACCTCCGGGCAGCGGCAGCGGCCTTGACACCGGACGATCTGCTCACGGTCATCTGCACCGGCGACGCAGACGGGCCGCCGACGCTCGTTCGGCTCACCCATGGCGACGTGCTCGCCCGGGTCGGCGCGCTCCGGGAGCGGCTCGCGCTCGGCGACGGATGGAGGGCGATTTCTTGGCAGCCGCTCGCGGGCATCGCCGAGCGGCTGTGTACCCAGTACCTGCCGCTGGCCCAGGGATGGCAGGTCACCACATGCGCCGACCCGGACGCGGTCGCGCCGTTGCTTCCGGAGATTCGCCCGGAGTTCTTCTGGGCGCCGCCGGCGCTGTGGGAGAGGCTGCGGAGTTCGGTGCTCGCGCGGTTCCACGGAGACACGGAACGTGCCGCCGCGGACCGCGCCGCCGTGCTCGCCGCGCTCGGGCTCGAGCAGGTGCGCATCGCGATCGTCGCCGCCTCGTGTCCACCCGACGTCGCCCGCTTCTGGCGGGCACTGGGCATTCCACTCAACATCGAGGAGCTCCGTTGACAATGACCGCAACGACCACAACCGACATCGGCAAGGCGCTCGGCACCGACTACTTCCTGCTGCGCTCGGAACTCACCGAGCAGGAGACCGACTATCTCGACCGCACCCGCCGGTTCGTGGAGCATGAGGTGCTGCCGGTGATGCCGGGGTACTGGGAGCGGGCCGAGCTCCCACTCGAGCTCGCTCGCCGACTCGGTGAGCTGGGACTGGTCGGCGACGGGATCGAGGGATACGGCTGTCCCCCGATGAGCACGATCGCCGCCGGTCTGATCCAGATGGAGCTCAGCCGCGGCGACGGCAGCCTCGGCGTGCTACTGGGAGTGCAGGCCGGGCTTGCGATGCGCTCGATCGCGACGTTCGGCAGTGAGGAACAGAAGCAGCGGTGGTTGCCGCCGATGGCCCGAATGGAGAGCCTTGGCGCGTTCGCGCTGACCGAACCCGACCACGGCTCCGACTCGGTCTCGCTCGAGACGACCGCCCGCCGCGACGGTGGGGACTACGTGATCGACGGCGCCAAACGGTGGATCGGGAATGGCTCGATCGCCGACGTGGTCGTGGTGTGGGCGCGCGACACGGACGATGGGCAAGTCAAGGGCTTTCTCGTCGAGCATGGCACCCCGGGATACGACGCGCGCGTGATCGAGGGCAAGGGCAGCGTACGCTCGGTCTGGCAGGCCGAGATCGCGCTGTCCGGCGTGCGCGTCCCCGCCGATTCGCGGCTTCCCGGCGCGCAACAACTTCAAGGACACCGGCAGAGTCCTCGCCAGCACCCGGCTGACGTCCGCGTTTGCCGCTCTCGGGCATGCGGTCGGCTCCTATGACGCGGCCCTCAGCTACTGCCGAACCCGAAAGCAGTTCGGCAAGCCATTGATCAGCTTCCAGATCGTCCAAGAGCGGCTCGTACGAATGCTCGCCGACGTGACCGCAATGCAGCTCTACTGCATGCGGGTCGGACGACTCGGCGAACAGAACGGGCTGCGTGACACGATCGCCGGCCTCGCGAAGATGAACAACACGAGCAGGGCGCGGCATGTGATCGCCGAGGCTCGAGACCTCCTGGGCGGGAACGGCATCTTGCTCGACAACCACGTGATCCGCCACATGGCGGACATCGAGGCGATCCACACGTTCGAGGGGACCGAGACGATTCAGACGCTGATCGTAGGGCGTGACATCACCGGCGTCAGCGCCTTCACCTAGGCGGAGGACCTTGGACTGGTCACCCGGCGAGCATCGGCGACGGCGGGATGCGGGTGTGCCCGTGGATGCCCTTGATCAGCATCCCGACCTCGTCGATGTAGCACCAGCTCCATTCCTCGCCCGGCTCCAGCGAGCGGATCAGCGGATGCCCGATCGAGTGGTAGTGGGCGGTCGCGTGCCGGTTGGGCGAGTCGTCGCAGCACCCGACGTGCCCGCACTCCAGGCAGATGCGCAGGTGCAGCCAGACGCCGCCCTCCCGCAGGCATTCCTCGCAGCCCTCGACGCTTTCAGGTAGCTCGAGCACCGTGATGGTGTCGAGGTGGGTGCAGCTACTCATTTCAACGTCTCCGTTTCTCCTGGGGCGGGAAGTCGTTGCGTATGCCGTGCGACCTGAGCGTATGACGTACCGGCAATCAGCGCGATCACCGCTGCGCAGCTCAGCGGCAGAGCGATGCTCGTCTTCAGCATCAGCGCGCCGGCGACGGCGCCGGCGAGCATCGTCCCTGCGGCGGACACGCGGCGGCCGGTCCCCCTACCCGTGCCTCCGGCGAGGCTGGAATCCGCACCCAGACCGGTGAGTGTCAGGGTCAGGACCGTTGTCGTGAGGTCCGGCACGGCGATCCGCCGCACGGTGGCGTTGCGGATGCCCATCGCGAACGCCAGCAGAGCCACGATCGAGTCTCCGGAGAGCTCGTTGGGATGGACGTCGATCACGGCGGCGATCAGCGCTGCGATCGCGACGAGCGTGAACTCGATCAGGAGGGCGGCGCGCAGATGCAGATGATGGCGATCGGCGATGCGTGCGGCGAGCAGCCCACCCGCGACCGCCCCGAGGAGGAACGCCGCGAGTGAGACGAGTGGGGATATGACCGGGAGCCCGGCCGCGCCGGCGATGCCGAATCCGAGCAGTACGACGTTGCCGGTCATGTTGGCCGTGAACACGTGGCCAAGGCCAAGGTAGCTGGCCGCATCGATCAGTCCCGCTGTGAAGGTCAGCGCCAGGAGGCTCAGAGTCAGCGGGTGTCCGAGGCTCGCCGCCGCGGCCGCCACCGGTGCCGGCGCCGCAGCACTCGCAGCAGAGCTCGAGCTCACGTCGGCGTCCCTGTGATGTGGTGAAGTCCCTGGAGCTTCATCGAGCCTCCATCGTGGTTGGTCTGAGGTGCGCGGTGATATCGATGAATACCTCTCCGATCTCCGGCAGCTCGCGTCGGAGACGCTGGTCGAGCTCGTCGAGAAGCTCGGCCAGCTGCTCGCCTGACCGTCCTGCGGTGGGGTGAACTCGAGCCGTGAGGATCGCCTCCTGAGGCGCGACGTGGACCACATACAAGTTGAGCACGTGGTCGATCGCCGGGGATTGCTCAATGATGCTGCGGGCCTTCTGGAGTCGTGCCGGTGCCACCGAGCGGCCGATCAGGAGGTCGGCGAGCGGGCGAGCGAGCCCGACTGCGGTGATCGCGAGCAGGATGCCGATCAGCAGGGAAGCGATCGCGTCGCTGCTGCTCGGCCCGCCGAGCTCGTGCACCAGCAGGCCCAGCCCGGCGATCGCGACACCGACCAGCGCCGCGCCATCTTCGACCGCGAGCGCCCGCAGCGTCGGATCGCTCGTCCCTCTCAGGTAGCGGAGCGTCGATGTATTCCACAGCGCCGCCTCGCGCCGTGCCTGTCGGGCGGTCTGAACCAGGGATGCCCCGTCGGCGACAAACGCGACCGTGAGCACGATCCACGCGATCAGAAAATGACCAACCTCCCCTTCCCCCAGGAGGCTATGGATCGCAAGGCCGATCGACACGCAGCCTCCGACCACAAACGACGAGATTGCAGCGAGGAAAGCCCACAAGAAGCGGGCGCCGCCGTAGCCGAGTGGATGCTCGGGGTCGGCGGGCCGGACGCCGCGGCGCATCGACACCCACAGCATCACCTCGTTGATCGAGTCCGCCGCCGAGTGAACGGCCTCGGCGAGGAGCGCGCTCGAGCCGGATATCAATCCCGCGGCTAGCTTCGCCACAGCGACGACGACGTTCGCCGCCAGAGCGACGGCGATGCTGCGCAGGTTGCCCGCGGTGCCCCCGGCACGCCGCGTCGCAGCCGAATGCCTAGGCCCGATCGGCGACCTGACGCGAGCAGTTACGTCCTCGCGCCGGCTGCC
Organism: uncultured Solirubrobacterales bacterium; assembly: GCA_963809685.1. GTDB lineage: Bacteria > Actinomycetota > Thermoleophilia > Solirubrobacterales > Solirubrobacteraceae > Palsa-465. Next base: position 62,696 of record CAWEKN010000005.1, read on the forward strand.
CGTCGTGCCCACGCTCATCAGCGCGAGATCGCGTCGGCCGGCCGCACGGCTGATCAGGAGGCCGCTGGCTGCAGGCCACCGCCGGCTGACTTGGCAGGACTGGAAGCCCCGTTGGCGGCATGCCGGGCGATCCGCTCTGCGGTTGCGCGAGACAGCGAATTCGTGAAGTCGGGCAATGTGCCGGGGGCAGCGAACATGCGATCCTCCAGGAAGATTTCGTTTGTAACCGCTGACTCCCGCCAGACTGGATCGGGACGGCTCTGCGCGCTAGACGGGCGGCACTGCTCCCCCATTCCCGTTGCGTATCACTCGCGGAGCGGTGGGACGTAGACGCACGGCCTATCGCGTGCACGTCGACCACATCTAGCGGGCTGCGCGAGCGAGCTCCACCCTCCAGGGCGAAATGAGCACGTCAGAAACGGCCACCCGGCCCGTCCGCCCCACCCGTCCGTCGGCGCTGAAGCGCCTGCTCGGTCGCATCTGCGGCTGCGAAGAGGACGAGTTCGTGCTGCAGATCGTGCAGCCGTCGCTCGTCGGCATGATCGACGGCACGGTCTCGACACTCGCGCCGATCTTCGCCGCCGCCGTCTCGAGCAACTCCAGAACCGCGCTGCTCGTCGGACTCGCGACCGCGCTCGGCGCCGGGGTGAGCATGGGCTTCTCCGAGGCACTGTCCGACACGGGCGAGCAGACCGGTCGCGGGTCGGCGATCGTCCGCGGCACGATTACCGGCGGCGCAACAGCGCTCGGCGGCGTCTTTCACTCGCTGCCCTTCATCATCCCCAACGTCAACCGGGCGCTGGTGGTGGCGGGGATCGTCGTCGCGATCGAACTAGTCACGATCGCCTGGGTGCGACACAAGTTCCTGCACGTGTCGCTGCGCTCCTCGCTGTTCGTCGTCACGCTCGGCGGGGTGATCGTGCTCGCGATCGGCGTTGCGATCGGAAGCGCCTGACTCGGTCGATACATGCGCGCGCATGTATCTGCTATAGTTGACCGCACAACGAAAGGCGGCAGCGATGCAGTTCGGAATCTTCTCGGTCAGCGACGTCACGCGGAACCCGGTGACGGGCTACACGCCGAGCGAAGCGGAGCGGATCCAGGCGATCGTCCAGATCGCGCGGCGAGCCGATGAGGTCGGGCTCGATGTGTTCGCGATCGGAGAGCATCACAACCCGCCGTTCTTCTCGTCCTCGCCGACGACGCTGCTGGCGCACATCGCCGCGTTGACCGAGCGGATCATCCTGAGCACGGCGGTGACGCTGGTGACGACCAACGACCCGGTGAAGATCGCCGAGGACTACGCGATGCTGCAGCACGTGGCGAAGGGCAGGGTGGATCTGATGCTCGGCCGCGGCAACACGGTGCCGGTGTATCCGTGGTTCGGCAAGGACATCCGCACGGGGCTCGAGCTCGCGCTCGAGAACTACAACCTTCTGCACCGGCTGTGGCGCGAGGACGTGGTCGATTGGGAGGGCCGCTTCCGCACGTCGCTGCAGGGCGTTCACGGCGATCCCGCGGCCGCTGGACGACGTGCCGCCGTTCGTCTGGCACGGCGCGATCCGCACGCCGGAGATCGCCGAGCAGGCCGCCTACTACGGCAACGGCTACTTCGCGAACAACATCCTGGCTCCGAACTTCCACTTCCGGCCGCTGGTCAACCTCTACCGCGAGCGCTTCGCGCACTACGGGCACGGCACTCCGGAGCAGGCGATCGTCGGGCTCGGCGGCCACGCGTTCATCGCCGCGCGCTCGCAGGACGCCGTCACGCAGTTCCGCCCCTACTTCGAGGGCTCGCCGATCTACGGCAAGAGCTACCGGCTCGAGGACTATCATGCACGGCACGCCGCTGAGCGTCGGCAGCCCGCAGGAGGTGATCGAGAAGACCCTCACCTTCCAGGAGGGCTTCGGCGACTACCAGCGCCAGCTGTGGAACGTCGACGCGATGGGGCTGCCGCTCGAGCTGGCGCTCGAGCAGGTCGAGCTGCTCGGCACCGAGGTCGTGCCGGTGCTGCGCCGCGAGATGGAGGCGCGCCGCGCCGCCGGCGTGCCGGACGCCCCGACGCACGCGAGCCTGGTCAAGAGCCAAGTACGGCGACGGCGAGCCGCGCCAGCCGCGGCCGAACGCCAACCGCGGCGACAACCTGACCGGCACCTCGCCGTACCAGGACAGCGACCCGGATCTCGCCGCCGACTATCCGGTCGCCGCGTGATCGCCTTGCGCAGCACGACGAGAATCGCGAACGAGACATGGGAGGCGCTGTTCCGGGCGCAGGCGACGATCGCTCTGGAGCTGACCGCCGCAGACGTGTGGGCGGATCTGCTCCCGCGCGAGTACGGCGTGCTGTACGCACTGTCGACCGCACCGGACGGGCTGCGGGTCACCGACCTTGGCGAGGACGTGCTGATCACCCAGCCGGGCATGTCGCGGCTGGTGGCGCGGCTCGAAGCGCGCGGGCTCGTTCGCCGCGTCGATGACCCCGACGACGCACGCGTCTGCCGCGTCCGCCTGACCGAAGCGGGAGCCGAGCTGCAGCGCCGAGTCGGGCTCGAGCACGGACGGCACGTCGCGCAGGCGATGACCCGCAACCTGGACCGCGATCAGCTCCTGCAGCTACTCGATCAGTGCCGTCGGCTGATCGCCGGCACAGATGAGCCCGAGCCGGCCGACATCAGCCGGCAGGACTCGGCACAGCGAGCGCTGCGATGACCCCATCCGTCGACAACCATGACGGCGGCCCCACTGAGATGACGCCGCGCCGCGTGATCCTGGTCAGCGCCGGCACCGGCGAGCCGTCTTCGACCCGGATGCTCGCCGACCGGGTCGCGCAGAGGACCCTCGACTTGCTTCGCGACATGGAGATCGCCGCCTCGGCTGCGGTCGTCGAGCTCGCCCCGCTCGCGGTCGACATCGCCCAGGCGACCGTCACCGGCCTGCGCTCGGAAGAGCTGCAGACCGCGATCGAGAAGCTCGCCGACGGCTGACGCGATCATCGCGTCGACGCCCGTCTACACGGCCGGGATCAGCGGTCTGTTCAAGTCCTTCGTCGACCTGCTCGACAACGACCTGCTGGTCGCCAAGCCTGTGCTGCTCGCCGCAACCGCCGGCAGCAGCCGCCACGCGCTCGTGGTCGACGAGCAGATGCGCCCGCTGTTCGCCTACATGCGCGCACTGACCCTGCCGACCTCCGTCTTCGCCGCCCCCGAGGACTGGGGTGCCTCGGAGCTCGGCGACCGAATCGAGCGCGCTGCGACCGAGCTCGCCGTCCTCGTCCAAGCGCGGATCGAAGAGCGAATCGCCGAGCGCGCGTGGTCCGGCTACCAGCACGAGTTCGCCGGCAACGCCACCCGCGCCGAGCAGGCAGCCGCCGACGTCGACTTCGACACACCGCTGATGCGACTCGCCGCCGGCGGCACGACACCGCACGAGCAATCGGGATCTCAATGAGTCTTGTCTTCGAGCTCGCGGATGCGGTCGAGGAGTTCGCAGGCGAGTACGGCCCCGGCATAGTTGAGGCCGAGATCGCGTCGCAGCCGCTCGGCTTTGGCCAGACGGCTCGCGCAGCTCGGTTCAAACAGCGGCGGTCGGTTCGCTGTTGAGCACGGCTCGAACAGTCCGAATTCGACGTAGCGATGGACGAGAGTGACGCGCACGCCTGCTCGGCGCGCGATCACGGCCACCTCGACGGGCTGCTCTGTGGTGCCGTCCGCCGGCAAGGGGGGCGTGGTTCGGGATCCTGTGCGCCGTGCGCTCATGCTCGGCTCTGTCGCGGGTCGAACTCAGACGCCTCGGCAAGCTTCTCGAACAGATCTCGCTCCTGTTCGGAAAGATGCTTCGGCACCATGACTCTCACGATCGCGTGAAGATCGCCGTGCCCTCCGCCCTGCTTCGGCAGGCCGCGGCCGCGAAGCCGCAATCGCCGACCGCTCGAGGATCCCGCGGGCACGCGCACTCGGGCGGTTCCCGTCAGCGTTGGCACCGACACGGTTGCCCCGAGCGCCGCCTCCCACGGGGCGACCGACAGATCGAGATCCAGGTCGTCGCCCCGGCGGCGAAACTTGCGGTGGGGCTTGAGCCGCACCCGGAGATACAGATCGCCAGACGGGCCGCCGCCACGCCCGGCGGCGCCCTGGTCCGCGAGACGGATGCGCTGGCCTTCCCTGACGCCGGCCGGAATGTTGACGTCAAGGCTGCGGCCGTCTTCGAGCGACAGCCGTCGCCGGCCGCCGGCGAGCGCTTCCTCCAGCGAAAGATCGAGCACGGCCTCACGATCCAGTCCGCGCAGCGGCGTCCCGGCAGTCCGCCCAGCGGCACCGTCGCCGAACAATCGTTCGAAGAACTCCGAGAAGCCCCCGTCGTCGAACTCGACGCGCACGTCGCCTCCGAAACCCTGCCGGTCAACGAAGTCCTCGAAGTTGCCGCCGTCGGAGGCTTGCTCCCGCGCGCGCCACTGTGCGCCCAGCCGGTCATAGCGCTCGCGCTTGTCCGGATCGGATAGCACCTCGTAGGCCTCCCCCACCTCCTTGAACCGATCCTCGGCATCGCTCTCTCGGTTGAGGTCGGGGTGATACTCCCGCGCCAGCTTGCGGTACGCCCGGCGGATCTCGTCCTGACTCGCGTCCCGAGCAACTCCCAGAACCTCGTAGTAGTCCTTGTACTCGACCGCCATCACCGCCTCCTGACCGGAGCCGTCAGCCTATTCACTCCGATCCGCGGCTGTCGGACGTCAGCTTCGTCGCACTGTCACAGCCGGCGCGTCTATCTCGTCTCACTAGAGCAAAATGAGACGAGAGGAGCAGTGATGAACGTTTTCGTAGCCGGCGCCACGGGGGTTCTCGGCAGAGCGCTCGTCCCGCAGCTCGCGGCGCGAGGCCATGAAGTGGTCGGGATGACAAGGAGCGCGTCGAAGCAGGACCTGGTGCGCAGCCTTGGGGCACGCCCGGTCGTGGCGGACGCTCTGGACCCCGACGCGGTTGCCGAGGCGGTGGCGTCCGCCGAGCCCGACGTGATCGTGCATGAGCTCACGGCGCTGTCCGGGCCGATGAGCGTCCGTGACGCGCGACACCCCGACCGCTCCTCCATGGCGAAGATGACCAACCGGCTGCGTACCGAGGCGACCGACCATCTCTTGGCGGCGGGTCGCGCGGTGGGGGCACGGCGCTTCGTCGCGCAGAGCTTCGGGGCTTTTCGATGGGCCCGCACGAGCGCGCCGGTGCTGACGGAGGCCGATCCTCTGGATCCCGACCCGCCGGCGGCGCTGCGGCCGGTAGTGGAGGGGCTCCTGTATCTGGAGGAGGCGGTGACGAGGATCGAGTGGGGCGAGGGTCTCGCGTTGCGCTACGGCGGCTTCTACGGTCCGGGGACCTCGATCAGCCTGGCTCCGGATGCCGTGATGGCGGCGCCGATCCGCAAGCGTCAGTTTCCAATCGTCGGCGACGGTAATGGCGTGTTCTCGCACGTCCACATCGACGACGCCGCGGCGGCGACCGCCATCGCGGTCGAGCGCGGCCGGCCCGGTATCTACAACGTCGTCGACGACGAGCCCGCGCCCGTGCGGGAGTGGCTGCCGGTACTGGCGCGCGCACTGAATGCCAAACCACCGCGGCGTATCCCACGCTGGATGGGGCGGCTCCTGGCCGGTGAGGCGGCGACCATCCTGATGACCGACGTACGGGGCGCCTCGAACGAGAAGGCAAAGCGCGAGCTCGGATGGAAGCCGCGCTACGCGAGCTGGCGGCTGGGCTTCGCGCAGGGACTCGGCTAAAGCGATGACTGAGGAGGAGTTCGACGAGCTGCGCCGGCCGGCGTTTGCGATCGCGTATCGGATGCTCGGCAGCGTGAGCGACGCCGAGGACCTGGTGCAGGAGGGGTTCCTGCGCCTGCACCGGGCGCGCGAGGGCGGCGCGCGGATCGAATCGGCGCGCGCCTACCTGTCAACGATCGTCTCGCGGCTCTCGCTCGACCACCTCCGCTCGGCGCGAGTCCGGCGCGAACGCTACGTGGGCGAGTGGCTGCCCGAGCCGCTCGTGACGAGCGCCGATGACGATCCCGCCCGCAAGGCCGAGATCGCGGACTCGCTGTCGCTGGCCTTCCTCGTCCTGCTCGAGACCCTGTCGCCCGAGCAGCGCGCCGCGTTCCTGCTGCGCGAGGTGTTCGACGAGCCCTACGACCGGATCGCGGAGATCATCGGCACGAGCGAGCAGAACGCCCGCCAGCTCGCCACCCGGGCCCGGCGCCACGTCGAGGAGCGGCGGGGTGGGCGGGTCCGATTCGAGGCCTCGCGCGAGCGGCGCGACGAGCTCGCAACCCGCTTCTTCGCGGCCGCCGAGGACGGCGATCTCGAGGCGCTGGAGGAGCTGCTCGCCCACGATGTGGTGCTCCACGGCGACGGCGGCGGCAAGGCGCCCGCCCTCAGACATGCGGTCCACGGCCGCGCCAAGGTGGCGCGCACGCTGGTCGCGGGTCGGCGCGCCGGCAGCCGCTTCGGCGGCTTCACGTCGCGTCGCGAGGAGGTCAACGGGCAACCCGGTGCGCTGTTCTTCGACCGCGAGGGCAAGCTGGCCGGCGTGATGATCCTCGACGTCGCCGACGGCCAGATCCAGGCCGTGAGGTCAATCGTCAACCCCGACAAGCTCCAACACCTGGGACCGGTGTCTGACCTGCGCGCGCTGCTGCGAAACCGGACCTAGATTCCTCTAGACGGGCCTCGCCAGGGTGGGGTTGGCGGCGGGACGGTCGGGTGGTACGCAGACCATTCCCTCGCTGAACCCGGCCGAGCCGATCCCGAAGGCGGCGTTGAACCGGTCGAGGTTGACGAGCGTCAGCAGCGCGGTGATCTCAACCAGCTGCTTGTCGCTGAAGTGCTCCTTCACCCGGTCAAACAGCTCGTCGGTGACCTCGACCGGTGTGCGCATCACGGCGACCGTGTAGTCGAGCGCGAGCTTCTCGCGGTCGGTGAACAGGTCGCTGTCGCGGTAGCGCGGCAGCGCCAGCAGCTCGTCGTCGGAGAACCCTGAGTTGCGGCAGATCTGCGAGCCGAGGTCGACGCAGAACTCGCATCCGATCATCTGCGCGCCCTTGAGCTCGACGAGGTTCTTGAGCCGCTCATCGACGGTATGCGCCTTGCGGACCGCCTGGTTGAACTTGCCCATCGCGATCATCATCTTCGGCTGGTAAGCCCAGATCTCCATGGGCTCGATCCCGCTGCCGGTCTGCGGCTCGCGGCCGGTCAGCTTCTTCATCATCCTCGGTCCAAACCTGTAGACGAGCCTGACAATCGGCCCGGCGTTGCTCTTCGATACTCCCTCGATGCGTGCCATCGGGCACCTCCGATCACATTGGTTGGTTCGCGCGTCAGTCCGGTGACCCGCGAGACCCGGCTGATGTGACATCAATCGACGAACTCTGTCCGCAGCGTCGAGACGATGGGCGCGTACGCCTCGGCGACCGCGCGTGTAGGCTGCGAGGCCCTGCCCGGCACAAGGCACCAGCTTGACCGCCGCATCTTTCCATCACACCGCGACGCAGCTCAGTCGCCGGGCGCTATTACGAGCCGCAGGTATGGCCGCTGCCAGCGCCGCAGCGTCTCCCGCGATCTCGGCCGCCGATGCTGTTCTGTCCGTGCCCAGGCCCCGGTCGGCGCGACGGTCTCTTCCAGACGAGCACGTGACGGTGAACTGGCGGTTCGTTACCCGGGTATCCCGAGCGACACCTACGCTTCAAGTCGTCGTGAACCCGCTTATCCGCCGCAGTTCACCCATACACGACCTCGTGTTCTCAGAACTGCGCGCCCTCAACGCCGATTATGTCCGCTTCGTCCCGTGGTATCCGTATCCGCGGCTTGCCAACCCAGAGCTTGCGCCACCATCGCAGGCCGGCGCAAGCTGGGACTTTACTTACCTCGACCCCGTCGTGACGGACTTTATGCACGCCACGGCGGGCCACCCGCGCATTGTCAACTTCAGCACGACGCCCGAATGGATGTGGAAAACCCCGTCCACCGTTCAGGTCCCTTCAGATCCGGACACCATCGACTTTGGGTACCAGCAGGGTGGCCAGCTCGCTGTCCCGCTCGAGACCGTTGGCGACTACTATCGCCGCGTTGCGTCGTGGTATTCGCGCGGCGGCTTCACCGACGAGCTTGGGCGACCGCACAGATCCCGCCATCGCTTCCGTATCGAGTGCTGGGAGGTTTTGAACGAAGTCAATCTGGAGCACGTCCTTAGTGCCGAGCTCTACACACAGCTGTACGACGCAATCGTCACAAGCGTCCGGGGCGTGCTTCCGCACGCGAAGTTCTGCGGGCTCGCGCTGTCCAAGCCGATCCCCGACTACTGCCGGTACTTTCTCGATCCGGCAAACCATCGCAGAGGCGTTCCGATCGACTTCATCAGCTACCACTTCTATGCATCTCCCAAGCTCGATCGTCCGCAGGCGTGGGGTCCGGAGGCTTTCGCCCAAGCGGACGAGTTCCTAGGCAATGTGGATCGCGTCGATGCCATTCGCGCACGACTCTCCCCTCATACCCGGACGGCCGTCGACGAGATCGGCACAGTCCTACCGCTGGCGACGGTGCAGACGACGCCGGAGGCGATTCCAAGCATGTACTGGAACTTCTCGGGTGCTGTGTTCGCGTACGTATTCGCACAGCTTGCAGCGAAGGGCATCGACGTCGTCAGCCAGAGTCAGCTCGTCGGCTACCCAGGACAGTTCCCATCCGCCAGCATGGTCGATTGGAACACGGGCAAACCGAACGCTCGCTTTCGTGTCCTGCAACTCCTGCTGAAGCACATGCGGCCCGGCATCGCACTCTGTCACTCAACGACATCCTCAGACCAGATCTACGCTGTCGGCTTCCGCGCACCGAACCAGAGGCGCAAACTGCTGCTCATCAACAAGCAAGATCGAGACGTGGTCGTCCGCGGCCGAGGACTGGCGGGTGCGCGGATCGCAGCGGTCGACGCGAGCTCACGCAGTGCACCAGACCGCGTCCATGTCCCGTCGGTTGACGAATATCACCTCAAGGGCTACGCCGTCGCTTTGGCCACGCTGCCTTAGCGCGACGAGGGATTCTGCTTGGAGAAGTGGAGCACATTCGCGGTCGTCGCCGGCGGCGCTGCAGCGGGCCTCACCGGCCTGCTGTTCGTCGCGGTCTCGATTCGAATCGATGTCATCGCGAAGTCTCAGGAGCTCCGAAACCGCGCAGCGCAGACACTTGCCTTGTTCGTCACCGTGCTGTTCATCGCGATCCTCCTCTCGATCCCGGACCAGTCTGTCCGGGTCCTGGGGGTCGAGCTCGTTGCACTCGCCGTCATAACGGGAGGCGGCCTGCTGATTCTGGATCGACGTGCCGGCGCCGGTCCGAATACGCCCGGGGCCACCGCGCACGCGGTCGCGTCGATGCTCGATGCGTTCGCGCCCAACGCCGTCACGTCGATCCTGCTCCTAGTCTCCGGCCTGCTTCTGGCGTTCGGAGTCCAGGCCGGCCTCGACGTGTTGGTCTTGCCCGTGCTCGTGGCGCTCGCTGGAGGCGTTACGAGCGCCTGGCTGCTGCTGACGAAGATCCCGGCGTAGCTCCGAAGCGCGCTGCTTCTCGGCGCGATGGTGCGCCGGGGCTGGTCAACCGACCCGGGCCCGGTCCCTGACGATCCGAAGGTTGCTCGTTCGCGCCTCGAGCCGATCCATCGCCGCGGCCACGTCGCTCGGAGGCGACTCGGTCGACCAGCGCTTGCCAACGCGTCGGACCTCGCCGCGGCGCTCCAGGTCCTCGAGCCGGGCAAGCACCTTGTCGGTGCTGGAACGTGCCGCCCGAGCGGCCATCGCCGTCGAGAACGAGCCAGGCAGCTCGCCCAGAGCCGCTCGCAAGCGATCCGGGCCCCGGTCGGTTCCCCGCTCGCCCGGGCGCTGCTTCGGTAGCGCGAGCGGCACAGCCGCGGCGGAGACGGGTGCCGGCGGCGACTCAGGCTTGCGTCCGACCGGCGGATCGTCCCCGAACCGGGCTTTGCAGCTACCGCACAAGACGACCGGCTCCCGCTCGGTCGGGCGGACGACCTCAAACCGGCGCCATCCACGACCGGATTGACAGACGGCGCAGCGCCGTCCGGCATTTTCTATCTCGATCAGCTCTTCGGTGCGCTGCGGCATTCTCCCCTCACCATAGACGGTCTAACGCGTTTGCTGCCGGGCGCTACTGCTCGTCGTGCATCAGGAAACCGGCGGCGTCGAGCACGCCCCGGTTTCTGAGCCGTATCAGCGTCCCGGCAACTCGCTCGTCGTCCTCGGTACTCCACATCGACGATCCGGGCTCCGGCACGGGTTTTAGCCCATGCTCGGCCGGCTCGTCGTAGGCGTTGCGAAGCCAAGCAAGGTCATCGGAGATGCGCCGCGGACGGTCCTGCGGCGAGGTCCAGGGGTCCTGGTCTTTGCGGCGTTCGCTCATGCCAGATGGAAGCGTCAGCGCAACCACAAGCGCGTTTTGCCAGTCCGGCCGCTGGGCAACGAGTTCGAGCACCGCCACGGGTGTGAGCCTACCAGCGGGCACCTCACCACGTGGGCAGCGAGGCTGTGGTCGGAACGGAACGGCCCGAGAGCGCCCTCAGGCCCGCCCCGGGAGAATCATTCGGGTGCGTCGAGGTCGACCGGCGGCAGGTCGCGCAGTTCATCCTTGGTCAGCTTGACCCGGACTCCGCCGTCGACACGCGTTACTGCGCCAATCGGAATCGCCACCTGCTTGGCGCCCCACAGGTGGCCCTCGTCGAGCAAGACATGCGTCACATGATGATCGCCGGGATCGATGATCAGTCCTCCAACCCGCCCGATATTCCCGTCCGTGGCATGCACGTGATCGCCTCGGCGTATCTCCACCTCACCAACGGGCACACGATCTTGCGTGACCGTCGGATGGTGCGCGCCCCGTCCCATGCCCATGTCCTTTCCGATGCCGCCCATGCCGACGCCGCCCAGACCGCCCACCGCCCCCATGGCAGAGAAGCCAAGCCCGTAGTAGGGCAGCGAGCGCATCTCATCCTGATCGTAGCCCCACTCGCCGCTCGCTCCGGGCAACAGCTGAGTCTCGTCAGCTCCCTCCAGAACTCCGAACTGAGCCGTCGTTATCCTGAGCTGGATCTCGTCGGCCGTCGACGATGTGACGCGATCGATGGGAACAAGTCGGCCAATCTCTCGCCGGTGTCGTGGTTCGACTACGAGATGGGTGATCGCGCGGGCTACGGGATCAACGACGACACGTGTCAGCTCGCCGCAGCTGCCATCACGACAAGCGACTCTGCTTCCAATCACGAATTCCGTCGATTCGCCCAAGGAGTCTCGCTTTCGACCTTCCGGCTCTGCTGAGTTCGAACGTCAGCTTGGAGACTAACGCCGACGCGACGGCCTGACCACCTCTCAGGACACGTTGCTTGACCTGCACTCCGCCGATCTGGTCGGCAGCTATGACGTAGCGCGAATGTAAAGGACTCCGCGCGCTGCCCGCCTAGTAGCGTTTCGTCCCACCCGGAGGCTCTTGCACCGCGCGCGCTGTGAGAGCCGCCCGGATCCCCATAATCCCGAAGGAGTCGGTTGTGCTTCTTGGACGCTTGAACAGCTGGTCGATCGCTGGCCCGATGGCTCATCTGTGAGCGAGCAGCCGCAGCCAGTGCGGGGGGAAGGGCCTGGCTCCGGCCCCGACGCTCCCTTGACGCGGTCGCCCGAGTTCTGGCTGATCGTGCGCTACGCCGTGCTGCTGGGGGTCGCGCTCGCCTTTGCCGCGCTCGCGTTTCTCGGGTTGATCAAGGGTGGCACGAAGCTCTGGTTCACGCTGCCGACGGACCCCGGCTGGTTTGACGGGAGCCTGTGGTGGGTGGCGGTGACCACGGGGGCGGGGGTGCTCGTCGGCGTGCTGCGGCGCGTCTTTCGGGTCCCGGCGAAGCTGCCGGGGATCTTCCAGGAGCTGGCGGATCAGCGGGTCGAGCCTTCCCCGGTGCCGGGGGCGGTTGCCGTCTCGCTGGTGTCGCTGGTGGGCGGGGCGAGCCTCGGGCCGGAGGCAGGGTTGGGGTTGATGGGCGGCGGGTTGGGGACGTGGCTCTCAGAGCGGCGCAAGCTCAGCGAGGGATTGCGAGCGACGAACACGCTCAGCGGGATGTCCGCGGCGTACGGAGGCCTGTTGTCATCGCCGCTTCTGGCGGCGCTGCTTGTGCTCGAGATAGCGCGACCGAAGGCACGGCAGTTCACCGAAACGCTGTTCGGGGCGCTGTTGTCGTCCTCGGTTGCGTTCGCGGTGTACTTTCCGATCGCGGGGTCGACGTTCGTCGGGATCTACACGCTGCCGTCCTTCAAGTACCACGACTGGCAGCTGCTGGCGGCCGTTCCGCTCGGCCTGGCAGCGGGGGGGCTCGCGCTGATCACCATCGTTGCGACCGGGCTGGTTACGAAGCTCGCCGCTCCGCTCGCCAAGCGGACAATCGTTCGCGGGGCGATCGGGGGCCTCGCGTTCGGGCTTGTCGGCGTGGCGCTGCCGTTGACGTTGTTCACGGGAACCGATCAGCTCACGACCGTGATCCACGACGGAGCGGCGCTCGGCGCCGGGCTGCTGATCGCGGTCGTGTTCGCGAAGATCCTCGTGTTCGCGCTGTGCGAGGCCACCGGCTTTATCGGCGGGCCGATCCTCGTGATGCTGTTCATCGGCGGCACGGCTGGGACCGTCGCCCATCTGCTGATCCCGGGGCTGCCGGAAGGGCTTGCGTTCACGGCGATGTTCGCGGCGCTTCCGGGGGCGCTCGTCGCGGCGCCGTTCTCGGTGATCCTGATGGGCGCCCTCACGACCCAGATCGGGACCCTGCAGATCGCGCCGGTCGCGATCGCCGTGCTCACCTCCTACCTCGCCGTCTCGGGCACCGGAACGCTCGTGGCCCTGGCGAACCGCGCACGCAAGCCCGCCGCCGGCGACGCGAAGCCAGCGACCGAGCCCGCCCCACGCGGCTGAGCGACGAGCGAACGGCTCTACCATTAGGTTTCACGCCGCCCTTGGGCGAGCCTGGCTGCCGATAGCTCGCGGGCGAGCTGTCTTACATAACCGTTGAAAGGAGCGCCCGGAATGGGCGAGTTTGACGAGTTGGTATCACGCCACGGTGTGCTCGTGGCCGGCAGACTCGGACCCGACTGGCGCGTCGCCGAACACAAGAGCACCGGCCTGTTCGTCGAGATACCACAAGTATTCGAGATGGTGACCTCGTTCTGTGCGTCGATCCAAATGACGCTCAACACGATGGCGCTCGCCATGACGCGCGTTAGCCCGGTGCCAGAGACCTGGTCGCCCGGTCAAGGGTTGGGGCGCTTCCATCGGCGCCTACTCGTTCGCCCTACTCGGCGATCGATTCGTGATCGGTCAGACTGAGTACATCCGGAGCATCGACGAACTGCTCGACCTGCTGCGGCAAGTAACACCGTAAGCAACGCGGCAGCAGACCGGACGCATATAGGGAGCGCAGAACAGTGAACGAGCACACGCCATTCATCGACTTCGAGAACCTGCCGGCCCCGAGCGAGGGTTTTCTCGTCACCCAGTTCATCACCGTCCGGAACGTCGCTCGGTCTCGCGCGTTCTACTCCGAGGTTCTCGGCGGCCAGGTCGTGCTGGAGGAAAACCCATGCATGATCAAGCTCTCCAACTCGTGGGTGATCATGAACCCAGGTGGTGGCCCGACTCCCGACAAGCCCGACATTTCAGTCGTCGACCACGAGCCCGGCAACACGGTGTCCACCTTCATGAACCTGCGTGTCGCCGACGTCCAGGCGTGCTATGAGCAGTGGAGCGCGAAGGGGGCCGAGTTCGTGACGCCGCCGATCGATCGCGGCGCCGAGATCCGCTGCTACATGCGAGACCCTGACGGCTACATGATCGAAGTCGGCCAGTCCACCGGACTGCTCGAAGGGCATCTGGCCAAGAAACGCCCGGAAGACCTACCCGGCTAAGACGACAGGCGAGCGCTTGCGCGGAGCTTCCGCTTCCGGACGCCGCAGACCTGAACCGGCTAGGCACGTAAAGAGCCCGGCCTTTGCAGGCATTGCCCCAGTACCCCCAGCCGGATTCGAACCGGCGATCTCCTGCGTGAAAGGCAGGCGTCCTGACCGCTAGACCATGGGGGCGCCGTGGTGATTGTAGGTCTCGGGCGGCTCGGCTTCGAGCCCGCGGCCCAGGCGGGCGTTCGGGTCAGGGTAGCGTCGGGGGATCCCAGCTCGACGGCTGTGTCTTGACGTTGAAGAGGGCACTGGGGCCGTGGACCTTCGCGATGCGCACGTACGCGGTGTAGGGCCCCTCAGGGCCGGTGAAGTGGCAGTTGAACCGGCCGCCTACGGTGGCGGGGATGCCCGACGGACACCGGAGGTCCACCGGGCGAAAGCCGGTGTGATGAACCACGAGACCGACGATCGACTTCGCCGTGGCGGTCGGGTTGATCGTGTGCTGCCCTCCGCACCCGGCTAGAAGGATCACGGGGCAGGCAGTGGCGGCGAGACGCTTGATCTGGCGCATGGTCTCCAGGGGGTAGAACGCCGGCCGATGGCAGGCGAAGAAGTCATCGAACATCGGATGAGTTGCGTCATCGCCACACCACGACACCCACCGACGGCCGATCCTTCCCCCGGTGCTGGAGAATGTCCTGCGTGATCGTGACGCGCAGCGCTCTGGTGTTCGACGAGGCGGTCGGTCGCGTCTCGGCGTCGATCGAGCGGCGAGGCATGACGGTGTTTGCCCGCGTCGATCACGCGGAGGGGGCGCGCGCGGTGGGGCTCGAGCTCGCCGACGAGCTCGTGCTGGTGTTCGGCAACGCGCGCGCCGGCACCCCGCTGATGCAGAGCGACCCGCGGATCGGGATCGAGCTGCCATTGCGGATGCTGATCTGGTCTGACGACGAGGGCGTGCTGCTGGGCTACCGCGATCCCCGCGAGCTGGCCGGCGCATACGACGTGGCCGCGCATCAGCCGACGCTCGAGCAGATGGCGGCGCTACTGGCAGACATCGCCCGGGAGGCGGCGGCCTAGGGCGAGGTCGGCCGCTCGTACGCCTCGACCTCGAACCGAGCGGTCATCCCCACCCGCTCGTACAGCCCGAGCGCCCGCGGATTGTCCGAGGCGACCCCGAGCTGGGCTTCTCGAAGGCCCGCGGCAGTGAAGCGCTCGAATGCGGCCCGCAGAAGCGACGCACCGAGGCCCCGGCGCTGATGGTCGGGGTGAACCGCGAGGATGTCCACGTATCCGACACCTTCGTCGGCCCAGCGCCGGGCGAGAAGGAAGCCCGCAACCTCACCGTCATGCTCGGCAACGAAGCTGAGCTGCGGGTCGAGATCGTGCGCGCCCAGATGCTCCTCGCGAAACGTCTCGAGCGACTCGGGTCGGTAGTCGGCGTTGGCCGAGAAGCTGGCTTTGTCGACCGCGTGCAGCGCCACCGCGTCGGCGGCGGCGTCGAGTGGCCGAAGCTCGAAGCCTGCGGGCAGGCCGACGGGAGCGGCGAACTGCTCGAGCGCCCGCACCATCCGCCAGTAGCTGCGCTCGCGCCTGTAGCCGGCGGCGAGCAGGAGCTCACGGCCGCGCACATTGCGTGCCGCGACCCACTGACGATGACGATCGCGACCGAGTTCGCGCTCCCGGTTCTCGGCCCAGGCCAACAGCATCGCACCGATTCCCTGTCCCTCCGCCGCCGGATCGACCACCACAAACGCGCCCGGCGAGCGGACGATCGCATAGCCGGAGATGCGGCGATCCGCGCTCTCGGCCACGACCGCGTCCCGGCTGAGGTCAACCTCGCTCAGACGCCATTCGTCGAGCACGTCCTCGAGCGTGAAATCGGGCGCACCCAGGTCGAAGGTGTCCCGCGCAGCCAGCACGGCCGCCACCGCGGTCGCATCGTCAGCGGCGGGTGCACGCATGCGCATGACGCGCACTGTGTACCAGCCGCTCGGACCCGGTGCCAGCCGGGGAGCTAGCCCGCGCTACCGCTAACGGTGCAGCACCAGCCCTCGATCCGAGGGAAGCCGCTCGCGCGCGGGCCGGCCGCGAACTGCTTGGCGATCCTCGAGACGGCGGCGAGCCGTGGCCTGCCCACGACGTGGACGAACACCCACTGGTCGGCGGACGGCCAGCCCGCGAGCAGCCAACGGCCGTCGGGCGACCAGCTCAGCTGCGCAATGCCTTCGCCCGGGAGAACGGGCCGCAGCCGCGGGTGGCGTGATCCAACGTCTGCGACCGCGACACCGCTGTCGAGCCCGCCGCGGACGAGCGCGAGCGTGCGCCCGTTCGGCGATAGCGTCGCGGTGATAATCGGCGAGTCGGGCGTCGTCGCGACAATCGACGTGACCCTGCCGCTGGGGCTGTAGAGAAGCGCGAGCAACCGGTTGACGACGAGCAGGTGCTTGCCGTCGGCCGACCATTGCAACTGGCGCGCGCGCACCCTGAGCCCCGCGGCCCAGAGCAGCGCGCCGGAGTCGGCATCCTGCAAGACGACCCTGCGGCCGACGTCTTGATAGCTCAGCTGGTAAGGGTGGCCTGGCCGCCAGGCCGGCGCTACCGCCGCGACGCCGGCGGCCAGCAGGCGATCCCCCGTGCCGTCCCCGGCTACGACGCGCAAGTCGTGTCTCGACAGGTAGGCGATCCGCCAGCCGGTCGGCGGATACCAGGTCGCGTGACTGACCGCCGGTCGCGCGAGCGACCACCGCGGCGTGCCACGCGGGTCGACCGCGACGAGCTGGTTGTCCCCCGCCACGACCACGTACTTGCCGCGCGGCGACCAGCTCGCCTGCCGCCACGGCCCGAGGCGCCGCGCCGCCCCGTCGGCGGCGACGGTCCACGTGCCGCCGGCGCCCGAGACGAGCACACGCCCGCGCGCGGGAAGCGAGAACAGTGCATTGGCCGCGTGCGGGATCCCGAGCGCATGCCTGATCCACCGACTGACGCTGGCTCCGGCCGGCGACAACGCCAGCGCCAGCGCCCCGGACAGCACAACGACGGCTGCGACGAGTGCGAGCGGTCGGCGGGAAATGCGCCTGGCGGCCGGCGCGCGATCCGCGTAGGCGGAGCCGACCACGTCCCAAGCTCGCGCCTGGGCGCCGGTCTCGTCCGGAGCCTGGGCCGCCCGCAGTGCGCGCCGGGCGCTCGCAGACCGCTGGACGGTCATCGAAGGTCCACCTCCCGCAGCGCCACCTCGAGCGCATCCAGCCCTCGCCGCAGCCGCGAGTTGACGGTGCCGCGCGGTAGCTCGAGCGTCCGTCCGATCTCGCCCGGCGACAGCTCGAGCACGTAGCGCATCACGACCACAGCGCGATGCTCGGGCGTCAGCCCCGCGAGCGCCGCGAGCACGTCCTCGGAGTAGCGCCCGACCGGCGTCTCCGGTGGCGCCACCGGCTCGGGGCCCTGGTGCTCGCTTTCACGCCTCGCGGCCCGGGCGCGGGCCCAATCGATCGCCCGGTTGGCGACGATCGCGTTGAGCCACGGCCCGAACCGACGGCGGCGATCGAACCGGTCGAGTCGGCGGATCGCCTTCACGAACGCCTCCTGGGCGATGTCCTCCGCCGCGTCGTGGTCGTGGATGATCAAGAACGCGGCGCGGTACGCCCGCGGCCAGTGCCTGTGAAAGAGGGCCTCGAGGTCCGCCTCCGAACCTGCCAGGGCGCCGCGGATCAGCGCATGTTCGCTACGGCGATTGGATCGCACCACGCGCGGTACAGCCCCGGTCGCCGCGAGGCTCTCGCCGCCGGCCGGCACTGGTTCAGGAACCCGGAGCATCGACAGGGCACATCGTCCCTGTTACGAGCCGCGCAATGCAATAGGTCCATCCGGACCGGCTGGGCCGGATCGACCGCTTGGGAGGTCGTCGGGCTCAACGCCTGGACCGCGGTGCCGACCACAAGGGGTGCAAGACGTTCCAAGCGACGGCGAAAGGGAATAGCGTGGAGAGCCAATCGGTCACGAGCTTCAGACCATTGAAGCTGGAGAGCGGGATCGAGCAGGGCGTGGTCAAGCACGGCTCTTCGGCCGGCGAGATCGCCGAGCAGCTGGGCGCGCGCCGGCGGCCGCAGATCCAATCGGTCCAGAGCCAGGCGCAGCAACCCCTGAAGGCCGCCCGTTCTTCGTTCGCGCACGCCCACGTGTCGACCAGCTCGGTCAGCTCGCTGTACTCGGCGATCGCGGCCGCGGTTCCCGCCGATTCCGACGCGGACAGCGAAGTGCAGCCGCGCGGGTTGTCGGTGTTCGCCTGAGGCTTCTGCGCGTCTACCTCTTACATCGCTCCGACACTCGCCCGACGGTCCTCTTGCGCAGTGAGGCAAGGATGAGATCACGCAAGAGCAACCACCGACGAAAGCGAGTTCCAAATGACCGCCGCCGTGATCCTCAACATCGTGTTCGCAACGCTCGTCGTTGCCGGCATCCTGTCGCTGCTCGGCTGGGCCATCGTCACCGACCAGGGCTGGCACTCCTCGCGGCCGGCTGGCCGGCAGCTGCGCACAGGGTTGCGCATCAGCCGGCGTAGGCGGCGGGCGCGCGTGGCCGGCGCGGCTACAGTTTCGGGCCGGTGTTCGACCATGTAACGATCCGAGTCAGCGACAGGGCCGCATCGGAGCGCTTCTATAACACGGTCCTGGCAACGCTCGGAATCGACGAGACCTACCAGGACCGCGCGTTCTCGGAGTGGCTCGAGTTTCTCCTGACCGGGACCGACGCCGAGCACCCGCCGACGCGCGGCTTGCACATCGGCTTCGTCTCACCGTCGACCGAGCAGGTCGACGAGTTCTGGCGGGCCGGGACGCAGGCCGGCTACGTCGACGATGGGCCGCCGGGGCGCAGGCCCGAGTATCGCGATGACTACTACGGGGCGTTCCTGCTCGATCCCGATGGCAACAGCGCCGAGGCAGTCCACCATGGCGAGCCGCGCCGCGGCGGCGCGATCGACCACCTCTGGATCCGGGTGGCCGACGTGTCCGCCGCCAAGCGCTTCTACGAGACGATCGCGCCAGCGGCGGGCTTCGCGCTGCGTTACGAGTTGCCCGACCGCGTCGGGTTCCAAGGCAGCAGCGGCACGTTCTCACTGGTCCGAGGGACGCCGACCGAAGGTCTGCACATGGCGTTCCCCACCGAGGACGACGCCGACGTGCGGCGCTTTCACGAGGTGGCGACCGCCGCCGGCTACCGCAGTAACGGAGCGCCGGGCGAGCGGCGCCGCTACCACCCCGGCTATTACTCGGCGTACGTGTTGGACCCCGACGGCAACAACGTCGAGCTCGTCAACCACCACCGAAGCTAGCGCCCGCGGCGCTGTCGCTTCGCGCCACCCCGGCGATCAGCGCGCGACCGCGGCCTCGAGTACGTACGCCATCCGCGCGGCCTGACGGCGGACGTCGTGCTCGGCGGCGGCCGCCCGGGCCGCCGCAACCGGCGTCCCGAGGGCTGCGGCGCGCGACAGCGACGAGGCGACGGTGTCGGCGTCGACGGGGTCGACGAGGACCCCCGCCTCCGGTGTGACGAACTCGCTGTGGCCGCCGTGGACGGTCCCGACCACGGCCCGCTCCATCGCCATCGCCTCGAGCAGTGCCTGCCCGAACGGCTCCGCCAACGACGGCTGGCAGACGACATCGGCCCGGGCAATCCAGTCGGGCACCTCATCATGCGCGACGCGGCCGGCGACGTATACGCCGGAGCGCCCCTCGAGTGCTGCACGCAACGGTCCGTCGCCGACGAACGTCAGCCTGCCCTCGCCGAGCCGCGAGAACGCATCGGCGAGCGTCACCACCTGCTTGCGGGCGGTGAGCGACCCGACGCAGAGAAAGTGTGGACGAGGGTCGTCGCCACGGGGGCGCGGCGAGAACAGCTCGAGATCGATGCCGCAGTCGATCACCGCGTCCACCGGCCGCGGGATCTGCGCAGCGAGCCAGTGCGAGTTTGCGATCAGCGCCCTCGTCCCACGAAGCACGGGGACGGTCGCCGCGCGCAACAGCGGCCGATCGAGGTTGGCGACGTCCTGCCCGTGCGCCATGACGACCAGCGGAACCCCCGTCAGCCGGGCCGCGAGCAGCGCGCCGGCGCCGGCCGGAAACAGCATGTGCGCGAACACGACGTCGGGCCTGCACCGCCGCGCCTCCCGGACCGTCCGGGCGGCGAGCGCGAGGTGGCGCTCGGGTCCCCCCGCGCGCCGATCGATCGCGACCAGGTCGAGCTCGTGGCCGAGCGCTCGGAGCTCGCGCACGATCGGGACCAGGAACGAGCCGAAGTCCGGGTCGGCCGGGCCGGGCCACATCGGCGTCACGAACAGGATGCGCATCGCGCGCCCACTGTAGAGGCGTCACCGGGGGCGGCATCATCGCCGCCCCCGGCTCGCGCGCCTCCCTTGGCCCGCTGCGCCTCCCGCTTGCCGGCGCCTCCCGCCTGTTGGCGCCTCCCGCCTGCTGGCACCTCCCGCCGGCTACACGCTTTCGCCCGGCTACGCCGGTAGATCCGTTCCCGCGCCGGCGCAGTACCCGATGCCGGCAGCCGCCTGGTTGCTCCACAGTGACTGCACCGCGAACGTGTCTCCCTGATTGCCCTTGACGTCGCCGAGCGCTCCGGGGACCGGCGTCACGGTCGGCTCGCCCGGAAGCCCGAGGCTCTCGCCGACCCATGCGCACTTGTCGCCGTTCTCATTCGCGTCCGCCGCGTCGTACCAGCCGCCGAGGTTGGTCGTGGCCAGTCCGCTGCCGAGGATGTCCTCGGCGCCTGGATCGGTGACGGTCTCCTCGATCTCGTGGCCGAGCACGATCGAGAAACCGTCGAGCTTGCCGGAGGGGCCGCTGTTGACGGCGTTCTCGCCGCACACGTTGGCGCCGCTGGAGTTGATCGCCAGCGCGTAGGGCATGTTCGTGTACGAGATGTTGGGCGATATCCCGTTGTAGATGCCGCCCTCGACGTTCGGCAACGTGTAGTCGTGGAACGCGCAGTAGCCGGTCGACAGCGCGTTCGGATCGCTGTAGTTGGGCGGCTGGGCGATCACGATGTTCGCGTTGGCGAGGTCGGTGATGCCGAAGTGCGCGGCCGCGCGCGCGGCCTCCGCGGCGAGGTCGCTGTAGGTGTTGGTGGCCCCGGGCGGATTGCTCGACGAGGTGTTGGGCAGGTTGCTGATCGAGTTTGCGTCGTCGACCCAGATGCCGCCGAGCTGGTTGGTCGGGTTGCTGATGAACTGCTGGGTCTGGTTGCCTGATGAGTCGGTGACGGTCTGGTAGTACTGCGTCTGGACGCCCGCCCACTGGGTTCCGCCGAGCTGGCTGACCCAATCGGCCATGTACTTGCCGGCGCCGTCGGGATCGCATTGGAGCGTCGCCGTCGTCGCGCCCTCGGTGATCGTCTCGGGCGCGCACTGCTGACTGGAAGGGAACGCTCCCTGCTGGCCCCAGCCCCAGTACACGATGTAGATCTTGGGATCGGTCTGAACGTGGCCGCCCCAGTAGGCCATGTTGCCGGGGAACGGCAGGGTCGTCGCTGGAAACTCGGGCAGGCCGCAGTTTGAGAACGGCGCGGGAAGCAGCCCGGTCTCGGGGCACGGCGGGGCAGGAGGCTGGAGGCTCCCGACCGGAGCGAACACGTGCTGCTGCCAGATCTGCCGCTGATTCTGGATCTCGTGCTTGATCGTCGGCATCAAGATCGGAGCGGCCGACGCGGTCGGCGAGCCGACGCCGATCAGCCACGCGACGGTCACAACAACAGTGGGGCACCCGCTGCGGTACAGGCGTTTTGACATTGAAACCTTCCCCCTCCTGGGTGTCGGGCGATCGATCCCGGCGGGCGATGCCGCCGGTCCTGCACCACGGAACGCTGCGCAAGGCGAAAACTTGCGAAAACGACTCCGCGGTCATGATCTAGTCGATGCGCCTGCACGCTCTCAGCGACCTGCACCTCGACCAGGACCCGTTTACGGTGCCCGACGTAGGCGCCGACGTGATCGTGCTGGCGGGTGACACGGCCAGTGGGACGCGCGGCGTGGAATGGGCCCGGGGGTGGGCCGACGGGCGGCCGGTGTTGTACCTCGCGGGAAACCATGAGTTCTACGGCCATGGGCTGCCCGGGCTGATCGGCGAGCTGCGCCAAGCGGCCGAGGGCTCCTCAGTCCATGTGCTCGAGAACGACGAGCTACACGTGGGCGGGGTCCGCTTCCTCGGCTGCACGCTGTGGAGCGACTTCGACTTCGACGGCGCTGACCGGCGCGCTGCGTCGATGCGATTGTGCGAGCGCGTCGTCAACGACTACGCGCACATCACGTTCGATCCGATCGGCCGCAGGCTCGCGGCCGACGACACGCGCAGCCTCCATCTCTCGAGCCGGCGGTGGCTCGCCCTCCAGCTCCAGCAGCCGCACGACGGCCCGACGGTGGTGATCACCCACCACGCGCCGTTGATCCGAACTTCCCCGCCGACCCCGGAGTTGCGTGCGGTGGCGGCTGCGTTCGCCAGCGACGTCACCGACCTGATGGGAGCCGAGCGCGCCGCGCTGTGGATCTACGGGCACACCCACCGCGTCGCCGATCTCGAGGTCCGTGGCACGCGCGTGCTCAGCAACCCACGCGGCTATCCGCACGAGCCCGTCGCCGGCTTCGATCCCGAGTGCGTCGTCGAGCTGAGATCAGGCCTGTGACTCGCGCGCGTGCCCGGCGAGGTCCTCGAGCGACAACGGGCGTGCCGGTGGCCGCTCGATCAGCATGCGGGAGACCGTCTCGAGCGCCGGCGTGACGTGGATCAGCTCGCCGGAGCTGATCGGCCTCCAGCCCGGGTCTGAGTCCATCACCTCGCTCGCGATCACGACCGTCGGGCGGGACGCGGCGTGTTCGGAGTGGATCCTCGTGCCGTGGCTCGAGACCTGTTCAAGCGCCTGGCCACCGCCGGGCCGCTCGAGGATGTGCAGCTCGTGGGTGTCGGGATAGCGGAAGGCCCACAGCTCATCCGCGGTCGTCAGCACGAAGTTGAGCGCCAGGACCGGCAGCTTCGCCGCCACCCAGTCGACCGCCGCCGCGACCCCGGCGGCGACGTCGCCGTCTCGCCTGTCGATCTCGGTGCAGATCAGCGCAAACAGGCGCTCGGAATCGGTGTCGCCTCCGACCAGGCTCATCCCGTCGTCGCCGAGGTGCCGCTCGAGCTGCGGCAGGTCCTCGATCACACCGTTGTGCGCGAACAACCGGCCGCGCTGCTGAAACGGATGCGTGTTGCGCCGCTCCAGCGCGCCGGTCGAGGCAAACCGGACGTGAGCGACGAACGTCGGGGACTCGACTGTCCGGGCCTCGCGCGCGAACGCGCGGTCTTCAAACGCCGCCAGCGGCTGCTTATCGACGTGCGGGCGGCCTCGTCCGTCGAAGTAGCCCAGCCCGGTCCCGTCGGGTTCGCGGTGACTCTGGGCCCGAAGCGAGTCCGGCGCCTGCAACAGCCAGAACGTCGCGGTGACTGGCTCGGCCCCGGCGCACAAACCGAACAGGCGGCACATGCTCCATACGGTAGAGCAGCGAGCCCGGACCTCGCGACGTGCCCCGGCCGTATTAGGGCTGGTGGACGGCATGCGGAGAAGGAGGACGGCGATGCGACGGGCAGCGATGATCTTGGTCGGCGGTGTGTTGGGGCTGGGGGTAGTGGCGCCGGCGGACGCCGCTGCGTCCGGGGGGCCGGTGCCGCCGGTCCAGGGCAGACCAGGTGTCACCGTCGCCGGCAGTCCCTTCAGGTTCATCGCAGTGCGCGCGGGGCCCAACACGAAGGTGGAGCGGGTCCGTCGCGCCAACGGCTCGGTCGATGCCTCCGTACTGGTCCACGGGCAGCTCGGCGTACCGGGCGCGGCGTACGACGGGACCAACACCGGCCTGTCGACCGATGGCCGAACCCTTGTGCTCGCAGGCTTTTGGAATGGCATTTCGGCGCCGAAGCGGACCGAGCTCGCGGTCGTTGACGCCGTCCGGTTGCGGCTGCGGTATCGGATCCTGTTGCCGGGATTTTCCACGGTCGACGCGATCTCTCCCGCCGGCCGCTGGCTGTACCTGATTCATTACAAGTCGCCGAACAACAGCCTCGACTACCAGGTGCGTGCCTATGACCTCGCGCACCGACAGCTGCTGACAAAGCCGGTCGTCGACCCACGCGAGCCCGACGAGAAGATGGTCGGCACCCCGATGAAGCGAATCGTCAGTCCCGGCGGGCGTTGGGTGTACACGCTCTACATCGGGGACAAGGCGTTCGTCCATGCGCTCGACACGCAGACGCAGACTGCGTTCTGCATCGACCTGCCGCCGATCGACCCGAGCACCGCGAGACTCGCACTCGGGCCCGGGCCGACGCTGCGGGTCACGATCGGCGGTCTCGCCGTCGCGTCGATCGACACGCGGACGATGACCGTGAGGAGCCCCGCCGGGCCGGTGCGGCGGCTGCCGGCGGCTCGGCATCCGACGCGGGCCGACCGCGGCACCGGCTCCTCGTCGTGGGCACTGGCGATCGTGCCGCTCGCAGCGGTTGCCGGCGCCGGCCTGATCGTGCTCGCCCTCCGCCGTCGCCGGCGGCGCTCGCCGGTCGCCGGCGGCGCGATCGCCGACGCGCCCTGAACCCACCTAGTGAGTAGGCAGCTGGTCGAGAAACCGACAATATGCGTCGGGTTCTCGACCAGCACGCACTCCGCGCGCGGTCGGCACGCACGCGCCGCCCGCGTCCGCGACGATGTCACCGATGAGCTCGAGCGCGGTCACGGCGGCAGACCTCGACGTGGAGCGGATCGGCTCCGGCCCGCTGGTCGTGCTCGTGCACGGAAGCATCGTCGACGCCAGCCGTACGTGGCGCCATCAGCGGGAGTTGGCTGAACACTGGACGCTGTGTCTGCCGAACCGCCCAGGCTTCGCCGCGAGCCCGCCGCTCGCCCGCGGCGACTTCGCGCTGGAGGCGCCGCTGATCGCCGAGTTGCTCGGCGACGGCGCGCACCTGATCGGCCATTCCTACGGCGCGGTGATCGCGTTGCTCGCCGCCGCCGCCCGGCCACAGGCCGTTCGTTCGCTGATCGTGTCCGAGCCCGGACTGCTGCGGATCGCAGCCGGCGATCCCGCGGTCGACACGATGATCGAGAACGGCGACCGGCTGTACGACGCCACGGGCGCGATCGGCCCGGCCGAGTTCCTGCGGATGTTCCGGGCGGGCGTGCACTCCGCCCACGAGACACCCGAGCAACTGCCCGCCTGGCTGGCGCACGGGGCCGAGCTCGCTTCGCGCGAACGGCGCCCGTGGGAGGCCGAGGTGCCGCTCGGCCTACTCGCAGCCGCGCCGTTCCCAAAGCTCGTGATCTCGGGCGGCCACTCGCACGCGTTCGAGTCCGTCTGCGACGTGCTGGCCGAGCGGATCGTGGCCGAGCGGGCGGTTCTTCCCGGACGCGGACACACGATCCCGGCGCTCGGAACCGCATACAACTCACGCGTGCACGCGTTCCTCGCGCGCGCGCAGGCGTACGCTGTGGGGCGGTGATCACCGGCGTCCACACGATCATCTACACGGCCGATGCCGAGCGAGACCGCGCGTTCTTCCGCGACGCGCTCGGCCTCGAGTCCGTCGACGCCGGGGGTGGCTGGTTGATCTTCGCGCTCCCGCCCGCCGAGCTCGCCACCCACCCGACCGACGGCCCACCGCATCACGAGCTGTATCTGATGTGCGACGACGTCCGCGCGACGATCGATGAGCTGACGGCCAAGGGGGTCAGGGTCAGCGCCGACGTCACCGAGGAGCGGTGGGGATTGACGACCGCGCTCGAACTCCCCGGCGGTGGACGGCTGGGCCTGTATCAGCCCAAGCATCCCAGCCCGCTGGCGCTGTGATGTCAGCGGGCCCAGACCCGGCGGATCTGCTGCAGCGCCACGTCCCGCTGCTGCGCTACGACTCCCAGGAGCCGTACTTCGCCGACGCCGCGTCGGAATGGACCGACAATCCCGGCAACTTGCTTCGCAACGCCGCCGGCGGCGTGATCGCGGCGGCGACGCCAACCGGCGCCCAGGCGCAGCTCTCGCTGAGCTTCCTCGGGCCCAGCGAGTACGCCAACGGCGACGCGGTGTCGCGCGACGATGCGATCGGCGATCCGTCGCACGAGTACGTCGCGCAGGCGAAGGCGATGCACGCCCAGGCCCAGTACGCCAACCGCGTCTATGGGCACACCGCTACCGACGACAGCGGCCGTCTGTGGCTGGCCTATTGGTTCTTCTACTTCTACAACGACTACAACCTGATCGGCCCGCTGATCAAGGCGGGGCTCCACGAAGGCGACTGGGAGATGATCCAGCTTCGGCTCGATGCGGCCGGACAAACGCCAGACCTGGCGGTATACGCCCAGCACACACACGCCGGCCAGCGCCCGTGGAACCAGGTCGAGCGGGTCGGCGACCAGCCGGTCGTGTATCCGGCGCGAGGGTCGCACGCGTCCTACTTCAATGCCGACGTGCACTGGACCGGCGACTGGTTTGACTTCGCCGACGGCAAGCGCCACGGCCCGGCGCTCGACCTCCACGTCATCTCCGACGCCGCCGGTATCGACGGCTGGGCGATCTGGCCGGGTAGCTGGGGCGGGACGAAGCCGGGAGGCGAAAACCCACTGGATGACTCGAGCCCCCGTGGTCCTGGAGGCCACAACCAGTACCAGCACCCGGGCGCCCTCCTTCAGACCGCGACCCAACACCTCGCGGCGCTCGTAGCCGGGCCCCCGGCTCCCGCCGCGGTCCCCGCACCGACGGTCACCGCAGCGCGCGACGGCGAGGACCTCAGCATCACGTATGACACACACGTCGAGAATCCCGTCGGGCTGGTAGTCACGATCGGTGACACGGATGACGTGACTGCACCCGTGATCCACCGGATCCCGACCACCGCTTCGAGCGGAGTCACTCCGATTCCGGGGCCTGTGCCGGGCGGGCCGCTGACCGTACAAGTCAGCACCGCCACACAAGACGGCTCGGCGTCGCCGTCTACTGAGACGACGGTCGCGGGAAACTGACGGTCACCGACAGGCCGCCGCCGGCCAGCGGTCGTGCGTCCAGCGCTGCACCGTGGGCAGTTGCGATCGCACGCACGATCGAGAGCCCGAGTCCGAAGTGGCCATTGCTGTCCGCGGAGCGACCAGCGTGCAGCCGTTGAAACGGCTCGAACAGGCGGTCGACCTCCCCGATCGGGATCAGCGGCCCGGTGTTGGCGACCGTCAGCACAGCGGCGCCGCCGTCGCTTTCGGTTCGGACTTCGATCCGCCCTCCCTGCACGTTGTGACTGGCGGCGTTGTCGACGAGGTTCGCGATCAGGCGCTGCACCAGTGCCGGGTCGCCGGAGGTAGGGGCCTCCTGCAGCGCGGATTGCACCTGCAGTGACAGGCGCTCGATCTCGGGCCGGTCGGCTTGCATGACGTGCTCGGCGACCGTCGAGAGATCAAGCGGCTCGCGGTGATCGAGGCTACGGTCGCTGCCGGCGAGGGTCAGCAGCGCCTCGAGCAGGTGCTCTTGTTCGGCTCCGCACACCAGCAGCTCCTCACACGTGGCGCGGAGTGCCTCGGCGGTCGCGTTTGGGTCGGCGAGCGCCACCTGCAGCAGCGTGCGCTCGACCGTCAGCGGTGTGCGCAGCTCGTGCGACGCGTCGGCGACGAACCGCCTTTGCGCCTCGAACGACGCCTCGAGGCGACCGAGCAGGTCATCGAGGGTGTCGCCCAATTGCTTGAACTCGTCGTCGGGTCCGCTCAGCGCAAGGCGCTCGTCGAGGTTCCCGGCGGAGATCGTGCGCGCCGTTGTGGTTATCGACCGCAGCGGTCGCAGCACCCGCCCGGCGGCGAACCACCCGAGCACGGCCGAGGCGACGGCCGATATGGCCAGCACGACCCACGAAGCGGCGAGCAGCCGGTTCAGGTCGTTGGCCTGCTGGGCGGATATCTGGTCGCGTACGACCTGTGAGCCGACGTCCGGGACCACCAGCACATTCGGCGCCTGCGGTGCGGTCGGTGGCGCCACCGAAGCCGGCCTGAACGGCACCGGCGCGGCATGGCTGGTGTGTGCTCCGATCGGGTCGCCGCTCGCGACCAGTAGGTAGACGATCACGAGCACGCACGTGCCCGAGAACAGAAACAGCCCGCTGTACAGGAGCGTCAGCCGCAGCCTCGCCGTGCGCCGCGGCAGCCGCAGCCAGGCCCGCGGCGCGAGCGATACCACACCAGGTGCGCGCGTGCCGCTCATACGCGATAGCCGCTCTCACGGACGGTTTCGATCACAGGTGGGTCGCCGAGCTTGCCCCGCAGGCGACCGATCGTGGTCTTGACCGTGGTCGTGAACGGATTGGCGGCCTCGTCCCAGACGCGTGCGAGCAGTTCCTCGGCCGACACGACGCGGCCGTCGGCGGCCAGCAGGTATTCGAGCACTGCGAACTCCTTCGGGGTCAGCGCCAGGCGCCGCTCGCCGCGCACGGCGAGATGCCGCGAACGGTCGACGGTCACGTCGCCGCGCGCAAGCGTCGGTGGCAGTGCCGCGCTCGGCCGGCGCGCGAGCGCACGGATCCTGGCGACGAGCTCGCCGAAGTCAAACGGCTTGCCGAGATAGTCGTCGGCCCCGAGGCCGAGACCGTCCACTCGATCCTGGATCGTGCTCGACGCGGTCAGCATCAATACTCTGGCCGGCTGCTGCTGGGCGATGAGCGCCTGACAGACGTCGTCGCCGTGCACGCCGGGGAGATCGCGGTCGAGCACGACGACGTCGTAGGTGTTGATCGCGGCGTGAGCAAGCGCATCGTCGCCGTCGAACGCAAGGTCGACGGCTATGCCCTCGCGGCGCAGGCCTTCTGCCAGGGCAGTGGCGAGCCTCCTGTGATCTTCAGCCACCAGTACTCGCATCGTTTCCAGACACCGGGCGCGACAGTCTGCCCCACCAATGGTGACAGTCAGGTCACAGCCTCTGTGACCGAGCTGGCACCGGCCGTTTCCTACAACTTGCGAGACCAAGAGCCAGAGGAGACGCGATGACGAGGATCACCCGATCACGACAGACGCTCGCAGCGGTTGCGATCGCCAGTTCGACACTGCTGGCAGCGGGGTGCGGCTCATCGGCGCCGCCGACCAACACCGCCAACACCACCGACCCGTCGCCGGCCGCGATGACATCCAAGGCCTTCCAGTACTCGGCATGCATGCGCGATCACGGTGTCTCGAGCTTCCCCGACCCCAAGGTGTCGTCGAGCGGCCCGGGCAAGCAGTCGCTCGCGCTCGTCGTCTCGAAGTCGATCGTCTCATCGCCGCAGTTCCAGGTGGCGCGCAAGGCCTGCGCCGGGATCATCCCCGAGCCAAACCCCGCCCAACAAGCCGCGCAGCAACGCCAGGAGGCCCAAGGCCACCTCGGCTTCGCGCACTGCATGCGCAGTCACGGCGTGACCAGCTTCCCCGACCCAGATGCCCAAGGGCAGTTGGACATTCAGAGGGTGACCGCGGCGGGCATCGACATCCACGCGCCGGCCGTGCTGGCCGCCGCCAAGGCGTGCGTCCCGGCATCCGGCGGCACGATCAGCGCCGCTGCCATCAACAGCATCGCGTCCGGCGGGCGGTGAGCCTCGGATCGATGGTCGCGGCGGACCTGCTTCAACGGACGCGGGTCCGCCGGCTACGCGACCGCGTCGGCCGGTAGGCCGACCAGCGCGGCGCTGCGCTCCCACAGCCCGCGGGCGAGCTCTGGGTCGCGCGCTGCCGCGCTCGGCTGCGCCACCTTCTCGTCCTCGACGTACTCGCCGGACAGACGGCCGCCCTCGTCGGAGGTGGCGAGCCACACGAGCGACCTCGCACCGCGCTCGGGCGAGCGAAAGAACGGGCCTCCGAGCGTCGTCAGCAGCTTCCAGATGCCGTTGTCGTTCTTGCCGAAGCCGGTCCGCACGACCCCAGGGTGAAAGCAGTTGGCGTGGACTTCGGGCGCGCGCCTCGCAAGCTCGCGGGTGAACAGGATGTTGCACAGCTTCGAGGTGCCGTACACCCGCATCGCCGAATAGGACTTCGCGGACTGCAGGTCATCGAGGTCGAGCCGGCCGCCGGTGTGGGCGTCAGATGCCGTCGTCACCACCCGGCCGCCGGCGAGCCGATCGAGCAGCAGGTTGGTGAGCAGAAACGGTGCGAGGTGGTTGAGTGCGAACGTCTGCTCAAAGCCTTCCGTGGTGACCTTACGCGACGCGAACAACGCCCCGGCGTTGTTGGCCAGCACGTCGATCCGGTCGTGGCGTTCGCGCAGGTCCTCGGCCAGCGACCGCACGCTCGCCATCGACGCAAGGTCGGCGACGTGGGTGTGTACCGGCGCACCGCCACCCGCCGATTGCGCCTCGCGCGCCACGGCGCCGACGCGCTCGCCTTCGCGTCCGACGACCACAACCTCGGCGCCCTGCCCGGCGAGCTCGATTGCTGCCGCGCGGCCGATCCCGCGGGTGGCTCCGGTGAGCACGACGACCGTCACCGGGGCGACTGTACATCAGCCCGCCGGCGGCGACGAGTCCCACGGCGCGGGCGTGATTGCCGAGGCCGTCACCCGAGCGAGTCCCCAAAGTCGCACTTGTGGTCGGCGCGGTTCCGGGTCTCCACTGCGCCGGGCTGTGCTGGGCTGCGCCGGAGGCTGCCCGCGCGGACGCGAGGCGTCGTTACCGCGCTGAAGCGCAGTTGTGAAAAGGTCGTGACGTAGGCCTCATCGCGGAGCCTGGATCCAGCAGCCAGGTGGTCGAGAAACCGACAATATGCGTCGGTTTCTCGACCAGCACCCGAACCCGGACCCGGACCCGACCGCCTAGTCGACCGATCGGGCGGCCGGCGGCAGTTCCTTTGAGTACTGCCATAGGGCCTTGTCGAGCGTGCGGATGCTCACTCCGCAACGGTCGGCGAGTTGCCGGCAGGCTGACACGTAACCGAGCCAGAAGCTCACTGGATACTGCGACCGCCCCTTGACCCCGAGCGACTCGAGCGCACGCACGTCGAGGATCGGGTAGTCGTCGGGAAACGCGACGTACAGCAGCGTCGACGCCGTCGGGACTCCCACGCCCTCCAGTTCCAGCAGTGCGCTGATGCGCGCGACCTCATCGGTCGCGGCCAGCGCCCTGCCGGTCGCATCGACGACAGCAGCGGCGCTGTTGGCGGCGACCTTGGGACGGCTTCGGGCGGTCTTCCACGCGCACACCTCGATGAACTCCTCGCGCGTGTAGTGACCGCGTGCCCTGGCAGCGGTGCCGGCGCCCAGCAGGTCGGCCTCGTCGATGTCGCCGAAGCGACTGGCGAGCGCTTCGATCTCCTTTCCCGGGAACTGCAATGCGAACGTCGGCATCGCCGCTCATGATGGCGATGAGATCCCGCCGTGAGCGATCAGGCCGCCCGGTGCCGCAGGAGCCAGGCGATCGCGATAAGCGCCGCGGCTGCCCAGGCGGCGAACACGGCGAGCTGGGTGTCGAGACCTGAGAGGCCGAGCCAGGGATCGGCGATCGCCGGGATTGGCGACGGCAGCGCGTTGCTGATCGAGTGCATCGCGCCGGTCATCGCTCCCTTCGGCGGCCCGCCGCCGCCGAGCAGGTAGAGCGGGAAGAAGGCCAGCAGGCCGATTGCCTGGGCTGCGCGTGCCGTTGGCGCGGCAAGACCGATGGCGACGCCGATCAGGATGAGGGTCAGCGTGGCGGCGGCTAGCCCCGCGCATGCCTGCGCCGGGTGCGTGACGTGCGGGATGCCGTACGTCGGCAGGGCGACCGCGAGCACCGCGCCGACAGCGATCACGACCAGCCCTGCCGTGACGACCGCCTGCGCCGCGATCACCTGGGCGGGTGTAACGCCGAAGGCCTCCAGCCGGCGAAGCACGCCCCGCTCGCGGTAGGAGGCGAGCGTGACCGGAAGGCCGACCATCGTCAGCGCGATGATGGGCACACCCACCGACGCTGCAACGTAGTAGTGCTCGGGGTTGCGCCAGGAGAAGCCGACCGTCGCCTGGGTACCGAACACCCCGGCGAGGATCAGCATCACCAGCGGTGGGAACACGAACGCGAACACAAGGACGGTCCAGTCGCGCACGAGCAGTCGCAACTCGGTCGAGGTCAGTGCGAGAAGTCCAGTCATCGTTGGTCTCCGTTGAGCAGCGAAACGACGGCCTCCTCGAGGGAAGGCCGGATTACGGTGAAATCGGAAGGCGCGAGGTCACGGCGCGCCAGCTCAGCGGCGACACGCACGACCGCCACTGGGTCGGCACGGATGTCCGCGGTGGCGCCGTCGTAGCCGGATCTCGGCGACGCCCTGAACGCGATGTAGCCCCTCAAGTGCCGCAGCGCTGGGAGACGAGAACCGCACATGGACGGTTCCCAGGGTGTTGGCGAGCTGCGCCGGCGCTCCGCAGGCCAGCAGCGCGTCCGTCGTGCAGGACGGCGACCCGATCGCAGACCCGGTCGGCTTCTTCCATGTCGTGGGTGACGAGAACGACCGTGGTGCCCTGGTCGCGAGCCTGCTCGATCAGCTGCCACGTCTCCCGCCGGGCGACGGGATCGAGTCCTTGCGTGAGCTCGTCGAGGAACACGAGCCGTGGCCGGTTGATCATCGCAAGCGCGAGGAACAGGCGCTGACGCTGACCGCCCGAAAGGTTGCCGAACGGCGCGTTCGATCAGCGCTCCCAGGCGCCACGCATCCGCGAGCGGCGCGCCAGTCGACGCGGTCGCCGGCCAGCCGCGCAAATAGTCGCAGTGCCTCACCGACGTGCAGGCGCTCAGGCAGCGACGAGGTCTGCAGCTGCGCGCCGACCAGCGGACGCAGCCGCTTACGCTCCCGCCCGGGTCGAGCCCGAGCACCGCGACCTCGCCGCCGTCGCGGCGTCGCAGGCCCTGGAGGATCTCGACAGTCGAGGTCTTGCCGGCGCCGTTGCGCCCGGCAATGCCAAAGATCTCGCCGGCGCCGACCGCGAACGAGACGCCGTGGAGCACCGCCGCGCGACCGTAGGATTTGCGGAGGTCGTGGACCTCGATGGCCGTGTTCTTGCATGCCGCCGACGCTACGCGTCGGCGGCCGCTTGCACATCGGGCCACGGGCCTCAATTGCGCTCCGACCGTGGTCGGATCGCCGTCGCGACTACGGGCTGGTTGCCCGGGCGCGACGACGCCGTGGTCATAGGCAAACACGATCGCCGCCGCCCGGTCGCGCACCCCGAGCTTGCCGAAGATGCTCCCGACGTGGGTCTTGACCGTGGCCTCGGCGACGATACAGCGTGGCGGCGATCTCCCCGTTGGTCGCGCCGCGCGCGATCAGGCGCAGCACGTCGCGTTCGCGCTCGGAGAGCAACTCGAGGCGGACCGCTTCCCGGCCGACCGGCGCGACCTGCCGGCGGTAGTGCTCGAGGATCCTTGGCGCGACCGCCGGATCGAACCAGGCTGCGCCGGCGGCCACGGCCCGGGCCGCCGCAATCAGGTCCTCGGCCGAGGAGTCCTTGAGCACAAAGCCGGCGGCGCCGGCCTCCAGCGCGCCCCACAGCACCTCGTCTTCGCCGAAGGTGGTGAGCACGAGCACGGCGAGACGTGTCCGGCACTTCGCGCAGCTCCGGCGTCGCCGCGATCCCGTCGAGCACCGGCATCCGGATGTCCATCAGGACGACATCGGGCGACAGAGCCGGGTAGCTCGTCCACAGCCTGACGCCCGTCGGCGCACTCGGCGATCACTTCAAACCCGTCGGCCGGCGACAGTATCCGTGCCAACCCGGCCCGCACGATCGCTTGGTCGTCGACGAGCGCGATCCGGATCATGCCGAGCGCTCCGTGCGGGCGTGGGTCCGCACGGAGGTGGCAGCTGACGCGCCAGCCCCCGGCGGTCGGCCCGGCACGTGAACTCGCCGCCGAGCGCGGTCGCCCGCTCGCGCATTCCGACCAGTCCGTAGCGGCTTCGGTGCGGTCGCTCGTCGGCGGGGCACCACCGGACCGGTCGTCTCGGCGACGAGCGAAACGTCGCCGTCGGACAGCTCCAGTCCGAGCACGTCCGCGCCTGCGGCGCGTGGCGAGCCGCGTTCGCAAGCGCCTCCTGCGCGATCCGGTACAGAGCGAGCCCGACGCTGGGCGCGAGCGCGCCGGATCACCTCGGATCTGGAACTCAACCGGAAGACCGCCGGCGCGCGCGCTCGTCGACCAGCGCGGGGATCTCGCTCGCCGGCGGAACCGGCGGCAGCGACTGCCGGTCTCGTCGTCGCTGCGCAGCAACGCGACCGTCCGCCGCAGCTCGCTCATGCTGCGCACGACCGACGTCTTCGGCTGACCGCAGCGCCTCCTCAGCCGCCGCGGGATCGCGGCGGAGCACGTGCCGAGCGCTCGTGACCTGAAGCATGACGGCGGCCAACCCATGCCCGACGAAGTCGTGCACGTCGCGAGCGATCCGCCGGCGCTCCTCCAGCATCGCCTGGTCGCGCCAGCTGGCGTCGCGTCGCCTCGAGTTGCGCCGCCAGCCGCGCCTGGTGCAGGATCGTGCGAGCGATCCCCCACGGGAACGACGATTCCGAGGATCCAGATGCCGACCGAGATGTGGCCGTGTGTCTCGATCGCGCTGACCACGACCGGCGACGCGGCCACGAGCAGCCCGAGCGCCACCGCGCTCGGCGAACGAGTCCGACCACCAGCGCGACCACGAACGCAAGGAGCGAGGCCTCGAACATGATCGGCTCGTGGGTACCGGAGCGCTGCACGACCACGACCGGTACGAGCACGGCGATCGCGACCGACGGCAAGCGGCACGCCGGGCAGGTAAGGTCCAGCGCCACGAGCGCAGCACGGGGATCGCCATCAGGACGAGGTCGGAGCGAGACGAAGGCTCGATGACGGCGACGACGGCGACCGCGAGCGCCGCGACAGGGACGAAGTTGCGTACCTCGTCGCCTCTGGAGACGCCGCTGCGACGATTCGTCGGGCACAGGCTGAAGTTACTGCGCCGCGGCCGCGCCGACATCCTCCTACGGTCGGGCTCTCAGGTCAGACCAGAGTCGGAGACGGCGGCGTGAGGCCCGGCGACCGCCGACGCCGCGCAGCGTCGGGTTTGTGACGAGAACGCGAAGTCGTTCGTCCTGACATCCGCTACTACGTAGTGTAGGACTACGATGCATAAGAGATCCTTCCGTGAAAGGATGACTTTGTGACTGGCGACGTGAAAGCGACCGACCTGTCGGTCGAGCGGATCAAAGCCGCCGCCGGCACGATCGACTCGGCCTTCCTGCACACGCCGCAGTTCGTCAGCGAACAGCTGTCGGCGGCGCTGCAGCGCGACGTCGTCATCAAGAACGAGACGCTGACGCCGATCGGCAGCTTCAAGGGGCGCGGGACATGGCTACTGGCCGACAAGATCGACGCGGCGCGAACGTGGGTGTGCTCGACCGGGGGCAACTTCGGCCAGGGGCTCGCCTATGCCGCCCGCGCCCGTGGCGCCGCCGTCGAGGCGTTCGTGTCAGCTGACGTTCCGGCCGCGAAGGTCGCCGGCATGCGCGGCCTGGGAGCGCAAGTCCACGTGTCCGAGCAGCCGGACACAGCCGCGCGCGAGCACGCAGCGGCGGCGGACGACCGGATCCTGGTCGTTGACGGGCTCGACCCGGAGGTGGCGGAGGGTGCCGGGACGATCGCTCTCGAGCTGGAGGCCTGCGGCCAGATCGACCTCGCGGTCGTGCAGATCGGGGACGGCGCGCTCATCTCCGGCGTCGCCTGCTGGCTGAAAGCCACGCAGCCGCAGGCGCGAGTAGTCGGCGTGTGCGCGAGCGGCGCGCCGGCGATGGCACGAAGCTTTCAAGCCGGCCGCGTAGTCACAACTTCCGGCACTGACACGATCGCGACGACTCTTGCGATCTCCGAACCGATCCCCGAATCGCTCGCACGCGTATCCGCGCTGGTCGACGAAATCGTGCTCGTCGACGACGACGACCTCCGGTCCGCCCAGGAGCTCATCCTCGAGACCACAACCGTGTCGGTCGAGCCCGCGGGCGCAGCGGGCGTCGCGGCGCTCGCGCGGCACGGCGCGGCGTTGCGACCCGGCCGGACGGCCGTTCTCCTCACCGGGGCTGGCGCAACGGCCCGGCGATAAGCCCCCACGCACAGCAGGCGTGGACGGCGAGCACCATGCCCCACCCGATCATCGGCCACACCGGCCAGAAGTAGCCGAACCCGGCGGCTGCCCAGATCGCGGTAAGGCCGCCGATCACGATCGCATACAGCGCGACGTGCGGACGCAACCACAGGCGCACTCTCGACCTACGGATCCGGCGAGGGGTAGGAAGGTCCAAGAGCTCGGCCTCGAGCTGGCCGCGGGTGGCCGCCGACAGCACCCGGTCAAGGCGCCAGTCAAGCTCGCTGACGGTCAAGACGCCCGCGCTCGCCGCGTCACGCAAGCGTCGCGCGGCGAGCTCGCGGTCGAGATCTGAGGCGCGCAACCGCGAGGTCAGCGCCTCGAGATCTATGTGTCCGTTGGCTGCCTGGTGCATCGCAAGCAACGCTAGCCCGGCCGCCGGGCTCCGAGAATACGGCCAGCTGGCGTTCAGAGGGTGGGGCTGGCTCCCCGCGCCGCCGACGGCGCTGAGGCTTGCGATCGCCCGACGGTGACGATGTGTGGGCTAGGTTGCTATCACGGGAGTCTCTGCGCTCCCCGCTGCTCAATGGTCACCGTGCCCGAGCTTTCCGGGCTCGCGCTGCCGGGCGCGTAGTCGAACACGACGTGTGTCTTGAAGTTCATGACGAAGACGTCAACGAGCGAGAAGTTGGTGGGGTCAAGCCACGCGACGTACAGCTCGTGGTGGCCGATCGGCATTGCGACGTAGCTCTCGGGCGGGAACGTGGTGCCGACGAATGGGCCCTTGATCGGCACGCCTTGGACACTCGAGTCCTTGTATGTCTGGCGGAACGTGTTGCCGGTGTTGCGCCCGAGCGTGTAGTCGGTGACGAGCACGTAGCCGCTCAGGTTGAAGCGGTTGACACTCGGTCCTCCGTGCCGTTCATGCCGTTGGACCTTCGGCCCGCCGTGGTCAGAGCCTGCCGTCGCGATCGTGGTCGACACGGCTGCGTAGGTCCCTATCGAGGCACCCGCCAGCAGCACGGCTGACGCGAACTGAATACGCCTGGTTGGACGCATGCATCACTCCCCTCTCTTGGACGATGGGCGGCGATCCTACGACCGTCGTCGCGCCCTCGCGAGCGGCGTCGCCGTAACCGGCGTTCAGTGGCGAGAAATCGTTCCCTGCTGTCCCTATTGCGAGATGAGCTTGGTTCTCCGCCACCCCTCAGGCCACGGGCCCGTTGTCGCCGGGCTGGTCCGGCGTGCGGATCCACTCTTGGATCCGGCCCCGGACGACGATGAAGCTCGTCCGCGCCGTGGCGCCACGCCCGGACCCACAATCGGTGCCGCCCGGGCCAGGCCGACCGGTGAGCTGAAACAGCACGCTGACGAACCGGCCCTGCATCTCGCCGGACACGAACTTCGCGCCGCATGGCAGGGTTTCGTTTGCCAGGAGCGCGTCGGCGGCGGTTCGGATCCTGATGACCGCCAGCTTGCCGCCGCGCCCGACCCCGTTGACCATCACGCTGGGTATCGCGAAGTAGCGGGCCGCGCGCCGCACATCGCCGCGTCGAAGGGCATTTGACCACGCCCTGATCACGCGCACTGCGCCGGCGTTTGCCGCGGCACCCCGCGGCGGAGCTGCCGGCGCAGTGTTAGTTCCGCCGGCTCCCGGCGCCTGGGCCGGGGCGGCGGTCTGCGACGTCGCGGTTCTCCCCGAGCTGGTCGTTGTCGAATTCGTGCCGGAGCCGCAGGCGCCGAGCAACAGCGCCGCCGCCAAGACCCCGACCGCGCGGGAACGAGCTGCGACCATCGGCTCAGATCATCCCACGGGAGAACCCGCCCCTGTGCCGATCTGCGCGAGCCGGTCTCGTCAGGGCGCGACCATCAGCCCCCGGACGCGTACGGGCGGGCGCGGGAGGCGCGGCGGCTGGCGAGCCGGGACGCGTAGGCCGGGCTGAGCTCGGCGGACGTCCACTGCAACGACGGGTCGAGCGACACGTCGACGTGCTCGACACCGGGGAGATCCGACAGCCGGTCACGCGCGCTGCGCATGAACGGGAAGCCCATCAGGCAGGTCGGCTCGGTCAGCCCGAGCGTGACCTTCACCCGCGCCCCCTCCACCTCGACCCGGCGCACGAGGCCCATGTCCACGAGCCCTGCAGGCTCGCCGGCGGCGCGACTGCATGGATCGATGATCTCGTTGAGTGCGGCGCGGACGGCGTCCTCGCTGGTCATGCCGCGGCGCCCGCTCCAGTCCACATCGGGGCGAGCTCGTCTCGAGCGGAGAACTCGTCGCCGTCCATCTCGCGCTTCATCGCCTCGATGTCGAGCCCGAGGATGCGAGCGTGGTTCTCGCCGAGGATCGCGCGTTTGATCTCGGGCGTCAGCTCGGGCATCCCGTAGTCCTCGACCAGGTCGCGCGGCATCTCGAGCTCCCAGAACGCGTCGAGCAGGGGCTTTGGGTGGACCGCCATCGCGCCGGTGGCCCAGATGATCCGTTGCCCGGCTCCGAACGACAGGAACGTCCCGAGCACCTCGGCGAAGCGCCGCGGCGAGCGCCCCAGGAAGACGCTTGTGCCCTCCAGGTTGATCACCACGTTCGGGAAACGCGCCACCTGCCACGCCGTCTCCTCGAGGAAGGCCATCCCGCCGTGCACGATCTCGAACGTCAGGTCGGGAAACGCGATCGCGGCGCCCTCGACGTCGCGCACCTCGAACGGTCCGATTGGCACCGGCCCGAGCGGCAGCGCCTTGTGGATCGCGATCGTCTTGACGCCGCGCTCGCGCGCGCGCTCGAAGATCGGGAACGCCACCTCGGGGTCCGACATGTCCAGCAGCTTTGCCTCGCCTTCGACCAGGTCGAGCGGGTACAGCTTGATCCCGACCACGCCGTGCTCTTCGACGAGCTCATCGACGCGGTCGACAGCACCGTCCTGCCACGGGCTGATCGCGCCATAGAGCAGGACCCTGCCGGGCCAGCGCTCGCGCATCTGCTTGCCCACCCACAGCGGCGAGCCGCCGTCGTGAAACAGCCCGAAGATCGGCACCTCGTGGTAGACGGCGGCGTCGGTGTGGCTCTCGGCAAACAGTGTGCTGGCAACGAGGTCGGGGTCGTCGGCGCTGACCCACCGATCCCAGGGCAGCAGGCCGCCGGGCGGCATCGAGGCCAGTCCGAGCGCGTACAGCTGACCGGCGATCACGTTGGTCGTCTCGGGGTCCTTTGAGTTCTCCGAGTCGAAGTGGTAACCGTGGCTGACCGAATCGAGCACGAACACGTCATCCAGCATTGGAGGGCCTCCTGGTAGGTGCAGGCGCCGCCACGCGCCTAGCATCCCACGCGGAGACCGGCCGTGTCCAGGAGCGGTGTGGCAGCGATAGTGTTGGCCGATGACCGCGCTTGTGACGATCTCGGCGGCCTACGGCGCGGGCGGGAGCTTGATCGGTCCGCGCGTAGCGGAGCGCCTCGGCGTGCGCTTCTTGGACCGCGCCATCCCGGTCTCCGTTGCCGACCAACTCGAGGTTCCGCGCGAGGGGCTGTCCCAGCGGCCGGTGCCGCGAGACGTCTTCCGCCGCTGGGTTCCCCAATTCGCCCCGGCCGCGCACCTGTTCGCCGGGACGGCGACCAGGGACGACCCGACCACGATGACCGAGGACGAGTACCGACAGGCGATCGAGGGTGTTCTGCGCGAGTATTCCGAGGCGGGCGCGGTGATCCTCGGACGCGCCGCCGCGGTGGTCCTGCACGACGAGCCGGGAGCACTGCACGTCCGCCTCGACGGTCCAGCCGACAGCCGCATCGGCCAGGCGATGATCGTTCACAGCGTCGACCGCCCGACCGCAGCGCGAGAGCTGAAGACCGCCGACCGCGCGCGTGAGACCTACGTTCAGCGCTGGTATGGCGTCGACGCCCGCGAGTCGCGCTTGTACGACATCGTCATCGACTCGACGCGGTTGAGCATCGACGCTTGCGTCGACGTGATCGCGCTGGCTGCCACCAAGCGCGCCCGCTGATCGCGCGGGGAGTGGCCCGGGCCCCGGACCGGCGGTCGTCACGGGGCCGATGAATGGCGATTCACCACGGGGGCCTCATGGTCCGGTGCCAAACTTCGGCCGCTTGGGAGGGCGTTGGCCGCGGTCTTTCGCTGGACCGGCCTCAGGCTCAGCCACAGGATCGCGATCGACGTGACCGCGTAGATCGGGTGGAAGATCAGGTCGCGGCCGTCGACGGGCACCAGACCGAAAGCCTCGTGGCCGTTGATGTCGCCGACGATCGACAGGACCGCGTAGTAGATCGCGAACGGGATCAGCACGCGCTTTGCATATAGCCGGTTGCGGTGGGCGACAAGCAGCACAATCGCGGCCAGCAACTGCTGGCTCGCGCGCCAGCCGTCGCCCGGTGCTGCGAAGCTCGCGCCGCCGATTAGCTGCTGCAGGCCGCGCGCCGCGAGCAGGATCCCGACGATCAGGCAGTACCACTGGGCGAGTGTGAGCCCCCGCCAAGCTCGCTCGCCGATCGGCTGTTGAGAAGACTGGTCGTGGGTCGATCCCGTGCTCGGCATGCCTGCGCCTCCTGATTCGTTTGCTAGTACGACCATCAGTATACCGATAGACGTACTAGTCGTCAGAGGCGAGTCACCCGGCGGATCGAGCGATCGGTCACAAGCCAGGCGGCGAGCACGGCGGTGCCCATCAGCACCCACCGAGCGAGGAGGTAGCGCTGGCCGCCGAGGTCGAGCGCGGCAAGGGCGTGGCCAAGCTCGCCGAAGCCGCTGGCGGCCAGGCGCGCGAAGACCAGCGTCGTCGCGGCCGCCGCGAGGCGCGGGTCAAACCAGCCGAGTGAGACGAGCGCAATCGGCAGGAGCCATGCGAACGCAACCACGACTGCGGCATGCGCCGTGGCGGTGCCGAGCGCCGCGGCCACGGCGGTGCTGAGAAGCACGGCCGCGATCGCCGCGAGCACCGCCGCAGCGGTGTGTCGCGGCCGCGTCGCCGATGATGATCTCGCGAGTAGCCCGCCGATTACGATCAGGCCGCCGCTGGCGAACGCGCCGCCGCCGGCGCCGTGAGCCAGCATCAGGCATTCGATCGTGGTGGCCGCGACGATGCAGGCGATCGCCGCGCGGCGCCGGCCTCCGAGCGCGAGAACCACGGCTGCGACAAGCCCGAACGCGATCGCGAGCTGCCCGGCGCTGCCGTCGGCCGCGCACTGGGCGCCGAGCCCGGCGAGCAGGACCAGGGCACCGGTGTGGACGCCCTGGCTCCAAATCGCCTCCGGCCGGTCGCGCGTGCTCGCGCGCGACCGCAGGCGGAGCGCGAGCCCGACGAGGCTGAGCAGCTCGGCAGTACGACTTAGCCAGCCGACTTCGTGGCAGACCTCCGCGGTCGTCAGCGAAACGTCGCGCTGGTAGTCCTCATCCGCGACGTCCAGCTGCGCCGCGATCCAGGCGACCGCGCGCTCGTGCACTGTCACGGCGCCTCCGTCCCTAAGCGGTCAAACGCGAGCCGCGCGTTGGCGACGAGCCGCGTCGCCTCATCCGCGAGCAGCGCCCGCCCGTCATCGGTGAGGCGGTAGTAGCGACGCGTCGGCCCGCCCGCCGATTCCTCGCGGTCAAACGCCACATAGCCCTGCTCCTCGAGCCGTTCCAGCGCGGCATACAGGGTGCCGGCCCTCAGGCGCACGCGGCCGTCCGACATCTCCTGCACCGCCTTGATGATCCCATAGCCGTGCAGCGGTGCCGGGCCGAGCGCGGCGAGAACGAGGAACGTCGGCTCACGGAGCGGGCGGGAGTCGGCCACGACGGTACTATATCGTTAACCAGTATACCGGTGGGCGAAGCCGTGGCCTGCCCCGGGCGGCTCGGCGTGGTGTTGGCGCCTACGCTTCGTGACCGAGCAGCTGCATCGCGCTCGTGACGAGTTCGGCATTGTTCGGAGCGCTACGGCCGTCGGGCAGCACGAGGACATCCTCAAGGCCGATCCGCACGTCATGTCCGTCGGCCGCGCCGGCGGCCACGATCTCCCAGGTGCGCTCGCCGTAGCCGTGCCATAGCTGCGGCACTCCTGCTGGAACGAGCTCGGCGATCGCGCGCGCCTCGTCAACGCCGCC
This sequence comes from uncultured Solirubrobacterales bacterium, assembly GCA_963809685.1. GTDB lineage: Bacteria > Actinomycetota > Thermoleophilia > Solirubrobacterales > Solirubrobacteraceae > Palsa-465. Next base: position 104,824 of record CAWEKN010000005.1, read on the forward strand.
GTCGACCTCTACCAGCGCGCGCAGGAGGCGGTGCGCGAACGGGCTGTGTGCGAGCTCGTCGGCGTCGCGCGGGGTGGCGAGGCCGGCCTCGACGGCGATGCCCGCCTGCAACGCGGCGCGGATGATCCCCGCCCACCCGAGCTCCGAGAGGTTGACCGAAACGAAGTCGGGTGGGGTGCGCCAGAGCTTGATTGCGGCGGCGCGCGCGAACGGGTCGCGATCGATCGCCTCGGCCGTCGACAGGCCGACCGGCAGACCACGGACAGCGGCCCGGATCGCAGCGACGGACGCGTCGCATGCGGCCGCGTCCAGCGTCTGGACCCCGCGAGCGTCGCGCGGATGCACGTGCACGGCGAACGCGCCGGCGCGCCGCACCGCGACAGCGTCGAGCGCGAGCTCATCGGGCGTGAGCGGCACCGCCGGGTGCTCCGCGCGCGTGCGCGCGCCGTTCAGGCAAGCCTTCACTTGCATCACTGCCCAAGATGATGACAACGCGGCGCCCAGGCGACTTAGCCGGCGCTGAACGCACGAGCGTGTAACGAGCCACGCGCTGGCGGGACTGTGGCGCTGCAAGAGAGTCAATCAGGGACAAACGGAGGTTCCCGTGCCCAACCGAATCAGCATCATCACCACAGCCGCGCTCGTTGCCGCTCTGGCGGGCGGTGGGTCCGCCGTTGCGTTTGGCCTCGGCGACTCGTCGGCCGGCGTCTATCAAGCGTGCCTGCAGCACAACGTCGGGGCGCTCTACAACGTCAAGCTCAATCCCAGCACTGCTCCCCACTGCCGCAGAGACGACAAGCCGATCAGCTGGAACCAGACCGGACCGGTCGGCGCTGCCGGCGCCCAAGGCGCCAAGGGCGACCGGGGGCCCGCAGGAGCCACGGGCGCCATAGGACCAGCCGGGCCACAAGGCTCCAAGGGAGATCCCGGTCTGCCCGGACCCCAGGGTCCCAAGGGCGACGCCGGCGCCACGAGTCCGAGCGACGTCTACTACAACGAGGTGCAGAACCCGACGCCGGACTCATTCGGCAACGCATCGGTGTCGCTCTCGCTGCCGGCGGGCAACTATGCAGTCTCAGCCAAGGCGTACGTCTTCACGCAGGCCTCGATCCAGGAGAACACGATCTGCACGCTGTCGGGCGACGGCGTTCACAGCGACCAGAGCGGGGCCACCGGTCAGCCGACCTCTACGCAGACGATCGGGCTGCAGACTGTCCAGTCACTGTCCGGCGGCGGCCGTGTCACCCTGAACTGCGGGCTGAGCGGCAGCGGCGTCAGCCAGCAACAGGCGATCAACCTCGCGATCACCGCGATTGCCGCCGGCCAGATCCACTGAACGTCGCGTGGCTCACGCACCTCGGCCGCTGCTCTCCGCGCTCGACTCATGAGTGTTGCAGCGCCACGCCGGATGCTCTAGTTTCAGGCCTGTGCTCGATCGGGGGCGCATTGGGGCGGTTATGGCGGCGCTGCTGCTCGGCTGTAGCGCCGCGGCGAGCGCCGGCGCGGCCACGCTCACGGTCACGACCAATGCCGACTCGACGACGGCGGGCGACGGGCAGTGCTCCCTGCGCGAGGCGATCGAGGCGGCCAACAGCCCCGGATCGCCGGGCGACTGCGGCACCGCCGACGCACTCTCGAACGCGATCGTGTTGGGACCGAACCAGTACGACCTCACGATCAAGCCGACTGGCGGCGATGATCAGACGACCGGTGATCTCGACGTCAACGCCACCGCGCCGCCGTTGACTATCTCGGGCGGGGGTGTTGGCGAGACGAAGATCTCGGCAACGGCGCTGTCAGACCGCGCGTTGCACTTCCTCCCCGGCTCCACTGTCACGCTCGAGGACCTGACGATCACGGGGGCTCACGCGCCCAACGGGGCGAACGGCGCCAGACGGCACTAACGGCACTGGCGGGATGCCACCGACAGCGGGCTCGTTCGGATTCCCCGGAGGCGCCATCCGCAACGGCGGGACGCTCGGGCTGACCGACGTGGCGGTGACCGGCAACACAGCAGGCAGCGGCGGCGCGGGCGGCATCGGCCAGACGCTCGCGAAGGGCGCCGACGGCGGCATCGGTGGTGCGGGAGGCGGGATCTTGAACGATCCGACCGGCAGGCTGACGCTCAGCGACGTGACCGTGAGCGGCAACACCGCCGGCAGCGGCGGCAGTGGCGGCGCCGGCGGTTCGGGCGGAGATGGCGGGCCCGGCGGCAACGGCGGCTGCTGCGGTGACGGCGGTGGCCTCGACAACAACGGCGGAACCGTGACCATCACCGACAGCACGTTCACCGGCAACCACGCGGGCGCCGGCGGCGCGGGCGGTGCAGGGGCCGACGCCGTGGGTCCGGTCGGGCCGGGCGGCAGCGGGGGCACCGGTGCGGGTGGATCCTCGGGCGGGGCGATCGCCAGCACCGGCGGGTCGGTGACGATCATCAACAGTACGCTCAGCTCGAACACGAGCGGTGTCGGCGGCAGCGGCGGGCGTGGCGGCCTATCAACCGGAATGGGTCCGTTCGGTGGAAACGGGGGCGACGCGGGCAACGGCAGCGCCGGCGGCGGCGTGTTCGCCACCGGCGGTGCCACGATCACGCTGCTGAACGTGACCGTCGACGGAAACGACGTTGGCGCCGCGGGCACGCCGGGGCTCCCCGGACCGGCCCTGTCAGGGAGCGGGATGAACGGCGCCGCAGGCCAGCCGGCGTTCGGCGGCGGCGTGTACGCGGCCACCACGCCCGCGATGAAGCTGACCAACACGTTGCTCGGCACCAACCAGCTGGGCAACTGCGCCGGGCAGATCAACGACGCCGGCCACAACTTGACCTTCGGTACGGCCGGGTGCCCGGCAACTTTCCTGGTGGGCGACCCGAAGCTCGGTTCCCTTCAGGACAACGGCGGTCCGACGAAGACGATCGCGCTCGGAGTCGGCAGCACGGCGATCGATCGGGTGCCGGCCTCAGGTGGCGCCTGCCCCAACGCCGACCAGCGTGGTGTGCTGCGACCACAGGGCGCCGCGGGCATGTGTGACATCGGCGCCTACGAGGTCGCGATCCCGGCGGTCGGCGGTGTCACGGCGAACGCGATCACCTCGACGGGCGCGACGCTCAACGGGTTGGTTACGGCCAACGCGGCGACGGCCGGTGTCCAGTTCGAGTTCGGGACCACCGCGGCGTACGGATCGAACGCGACCCCGGCGACCGTCGGCGGGTTGACTCCCGAACCGGTGTCAGCGACGCTGACAGGGCTGCGGCCGGGCACGACGTACCACTTCCGGCTGGTGGCCGGCTCTGCCGACGGGACCGCGCAAAGCGCCGACGCGACATTCACGACGGCGAGCGTCTCGACACCACCGCCGCAACGGTCGTCTACACCACGGCTGACCAAGTTGAGGCTCAAGCCGGCGAAGTTCAGGGCGCCGCCCAAACACGGCAAGGCAAAGGGCAGGACGGGCACGACGATCAGCTACACGGACTCCGTAGCCGCCACCACCACACTGGCGATCTTCGAGCTGCACCCGGGCGTGAGGCGCCACGGACGCTGCGTGAAGCGCACTGAACACGCGCGCGGACGCGGGTGCACGGTGCTCTCCAGGGTCTTGAGCTTCACCCACAACGACCATGCGGGCGCCAACACGATGCGCTTGCACCGCCATCTCCCCCCAGGGCGATACCTGCTCAGAGCAACCCCGCACGCCAGCGGCGGGACCGGCCGCACCGTGAGCGCAAGCTTCACGATCATCGAGCCCGCGTAGCTGCCGGCCGCCGCGGCGAGCAACGGAGGCCTAGCCGGCGCAGTTAGAAGTGCGGCGGTCCGGGGCACTACGGGACTGATGGCCAAGTCACCCCACGTCGCTCCTAGAAATGGCGGCACGGACACGAAGAAGGAAGTAGCCGCCGCCGCCGCGCTCGTGGGCGCTTCAGCCGCGACAGCACGATGAGCAGCGGCCAGGAGATCGAGCGGAAGTTCCTGATAGACGGCGACGTGCCGCTCGAGCTCAGCGATCACCCGTGTGAACGGATCACACAGGGATACATCTCAATCGACTCAAACGGGACCGAGGTGCGTCTCCGCACCAAGGGCGGACGACACACGCTCGGAGTGAAGTCCGGCCCGTCGCGCACGCGGGTGGAGGAGGAGATCGAGATCGACCAGCGCCGCTTCGAGTCGCTCTGGCCGCTCACCGAGGGTCGCCGGATCGACAAGCGGCGGTTCACGATTCCGGCGGACGGCGCACACGATCGCTCGATCGAGCTCGACGTGTACAGCGGCGACCTCAGCGGCCTCGTGACGGCCGAGGTGGAGTTCCCGTCAGAGCGCGAAGCAGACGAGTTCGATCCGCCGTCGTGGCTCGGCACGGAAGTGACCGGTGACCCGGTCTACAGCAACCAGTCGCTCGCGGCGCGGGGACGACCCTAGAGCTCCTACGGGTTTGGTGGGGGACGCTCGCGGTGTCACACCAGGGACTGCTGTCGTGTCTTAAGGGGTGTAGATGCGCACGCTAATGACGATGACCCCCTCGATCGAACGGAGCCAAAGATGAGAGTGTTTGTGGCAGGAGCGACCGGAGCAATTGGAAGGCAGCTGGTGCCGCGCTTGGTTGCTGCGGGTCATGAGGTTCATGGCATGACGCGCAGCGAGTCAAAGCGGTCGATGCTCTCCGACTTGGGCGCTGTGCCGGTGGTCGCGGATGCGCTTGATCCCGATCAGGTCGCGGAGGCGGTCGGCAGGGCGAGGCCGGACGTGATCGTTCATCAGCTGACCGCGATTCCCGAGGCGTTGGACATGCGTCACTTCGATCGCGACTTCGCGCCGACGAACCGTCTGCGGATCGAGGGCACCGACCACCTGCTGTCCGCCGGCAAGGCGGTCGGGGTTCGGCGGTTCGTGGCCCAGGGGATAAGCGGCTACGGCGCGTACGAGCGCAGCGGCGGTCCGGTCAAGAGCGAGGATGATCCGCTCGAAGCGACTCCTCCGCGCGAGATGCGCGAGACCCTGGCGGCGATCCGTCATCTCGAGGAGGCCGTCCTGGGGGCCGAGTGGACGGAGGGGATCGTGCTGCGCTATGGCGCGTTCTACGGGCCGGGCACGTCGATGGCCCCGGGCGAGGAGCAGTTCGAGCTGGTCCGAGCGCGGAAGTTCCCGGTGGTCGGTGACGGTGCCGGCGTGTGGTCCTTCATCCACGTCGCCGACGCCGCGGAGGCGACGGTGGCGGCGATCGAGCGCGGCGACCGTGGTGTCTACAACGTGGTCGATGATGATCCGGCTCGGGTCGCGGAGTGGCTGCCGGCGCTGGCTCGTGAGCTCGGCGCCAAGAAGCCGATGCGCGTGCCGCGGTTCATCGGGCGGCTGTTCGCCGGGGAGACCGGCACGGTGATGATGACCGACGTCCGCGGCGCATCCAACGCCAAGGCAAAGCGCGAGTTGGCGTGGCGCCCGGCGCATCCGAGCTGGCGGCAGGGGTTCGCTGGGGCAGCCGGATGACTTACGCGGCCTCCGTACGGCGACCCTGAACTGCGAGCGAAGGCTGCCTCACTCTCTGGTTTCAAACACGAGGCGATAGTGGTCGAGCAGCTCGCGCTCGAAGCAGACCTGGTTGGCGCTCACGCCGGAGGTGAACGCGAGGCGGAAGTCGGCGTTGGTGATCCAGCGGGGCACAAGCCGGAGCTTGAGCAGCGTCTTTCTGAAGCTCGGCGCCCTGATCCGTGCGTTCCACCGGTTGATCGTTTCGATGTAGTCGAGGCGGCCGCTGACGCTCGAGACCAAGCGGAAGTGGGGCTCAGCGCACCGGACGACCTGCTCCTGGCCGAACGGAAGCCAGGAGCCGGGGAACTGGCGCCCCAGCAGCGCGATGTACCACTCGTCTGAGTCCCGCGGCGGGACAGCTCGGAGTGCCTCGAGGTCGATCCGCGAGGCCGGGATCATGTTGCGGCCGAAGACCATCGTCTGCAGGTAGAAGCGGCCACCTGGCGGCAGCACGCTCGAGACGCGGGCGAACAGGTCGCGGTAGATCTCCTCCTGACGTCCCGCCTCGTAGTCGTCCGGGGAGCAGAAATGCTCAAACGCGCCGAGGCTCGCCACGGCGTCGAACGTGCCCAAGCGCTCCCGGTCGATCTCACGCGCATCCTCGAGGTAAACCTCCAGCCCGTGCCGGCGGCAGGCCGTCAGTTGCGCCGAGGAGAGCGTCACCCCCACCGCGACCCCACCGCGGGCCCGGGCATAGGCGAGCAACGGGCCCCAGCCGCAACCCAGGTCGAGCAGGCGCCGCCCCGGCCCGATTCCCACCTGTTCGGCCACGTAATCGTGCTTGCGCCGCTGCGCCTGCTCGAGGCCCAGCGAGAAGTCCCCGTCGAACTTCGCGCAGCTGAAATCGAGCAGCTCGCCGAGGCTGAGCCGGACAATCCGGTCGGTCAGCGAGTACGTGAAGTCGAGGTCCCTGCGGTCCGCCATCCTCCTCCAACATACGACCCGCGCTCCACCGGCGTCCCAAGACGGCTCGCACTCTCGCATTCGGCCCTCAGCAGGGACCGCGTCTGGCATGGTTCTCTGGATGGGAGTCAGCATCCAGCGCCACGCGCTCGGGGTCACCTGGGTTGAGCAGAACGCGATGGCCCGGGCCGCGCACGCGCTCCTCGACGGCGGGCGGGTGTGGCTGATCGATCCGTACCAGGACGCGGAGGCACTGGCCGCGGTGGCCGAGCTCGGGACACCCGCGGGCGTGCTGCAACTGCTTGACCGCCACAACCGTGACTGTGAGGCGATCGCGCAGCGGCTCGGCGTGCCGCTCTCGCGGCTCCCGGTGGACACGGCCGGGACGCCGTTTGAGGTGTTCCCGCTGATCTCGAACAGGGCCTGGCGCGAGGTCGCGTTGTGGTGGGCCCGGGAGCAGGCGTTGGTGGTTGCGGAGGCGATCGGGACCGCGCCGGCGTTCGCGCTCGGACGCCGCGCCGGCGTGCACCCGCTGCTCCGGCTGATCCCGCCGCGCGAGCAACTCTCGAGATTTCGGCCTGAGCGTCTGTTCGTCGGCCACGGCGAGGCGCTCGAGTCCGACGCGAACACCGCGGTGCGCGAGGCGCTCGCGCACTCGCGCGGTGACCTACCGCGACTGCTGCTGAGCATTCCGAAGCTTCTGCGCGGAGCCTGACTCCGCCGGCCGCGTCGATCGCGCGATCGCCACCGCACGCGCGCGGCCGCGCGCGGCCAGACGACAACATGCCCTTAACGAGTCCTGGTGCGTCTCGAAACTGTGCTACAGTTCTCGTTACGGAACTAGCCAGTTTCGTAACTACTATCGACCCGACCTCGCGAGAGGGGCAACCCGAAGATGACCAACGACCCTTCACCGGTGCGAACCATCGGGCGGCCGAGAGACGCGAGGGCGGATCGCGCGATCCCCGCGGCGACACTCGAGCTGATGGCCGAGTGCGGGGTCCGCGACCTTCGCATGGAGGATGTCGCGGACCGCGCCGGGGTCGGGAAGGCGACGATCTACCGCCGTTACCGCTCGAAGGACGAGCTCGTCACCGACGCTGTCGCGTCACTGGTCAGCGAGATCAAGATCCCGAATACCGGGTCCACGCGGGCCGACCTGCTGGCGCTGATGAGCCAGGCGGTCGAGCTTTACAGCGACGAGCTCGCGGCGAGGCTGATGCCCGCCGTCCTCGAGGAGACGCGCCGCAACCCTGAACTGGCGAAGACGGTCCGCGACCGGTTTCTCGCCGGACGGCGGGCGGCGCTGAGTGCCGTCCTCAAGCGTGGTGTCCGGCGCGGGGATCTCCGTCGCGGGCTTGATCTCGAGCTCGCGCTCGACGTGCTCGGCGGCGCCGTCTTCTACCGGCTGCTGGTGACCGGCGGGCCGATTGACGAGGCTCTTGCGGAAGGCATCGTCGAGCTGATCCTGCGCGGATTCGCGCCCGCCGCCCGAAGGCATGACGCCTGAGCCCATGTAGCGCGGGCGCCTCGTACCGCACGCAGGACCCCCTGATCACGATTCCCTCTAGATCGGAGTACCACATGAAGATTCACGCGCTCACCACCGGAACCGTCAGCGTCAAGCAGAGCTTCCTGTTCGCCAGCAATGGCCCGCGCCGCCAGTTGGATCTGTTCTTGCCGGGCGCCTGGTCGGACCCGCTTCCAATCCACTGCTGGGCGATCGAGCATCAAGGGGTCGTGCGGGTCGTGGACACCGGCGAGACGGCCGCCGCGCGCAACGTGCCGTTCGCACGTATGCACGTCACCCGCGACCAAGAGCTACCGGCTGCGATGGCCGCCGTGGGTCTCGCGCTTGGTGACGTCTCGGAGGTCGTTCTGACTCACGCGCACGGGGACCACATCGACGGACTGGTTCACGTGCACGCACGCGTGCTGATCAATGACACCGAGCTGCGCTATCTCCACTCGACCGCCCCGCGCGTGATGCGTCGCGCTTCTGCGCCAGCCGCTGCCGGCGGGGTTCGCGCCCGAGCCGTTCGCACTGGACGACGGCCCGTTCGGGGCGTTTGCGCGAAGCCGTGCGCTCAGCGACGACGGACGCATCGTTGCGGTCGACACGCCTGGACACACTCCGGGCCACATTTCGGTGATCTGCATCGATGATTCCGGTCGGCACGTGATGCTCGCCGGTGACGCGACCGACACGCTCGAACAGCTGCACGCTCGGCGCGCCGACGCGGTCGGACCGGACCCGAAGGTGCACGTCGCGACGCTGGACACGATCCTCGCTCACTGCGCAGATCACCCGACCGTCTATCTCCCGTCGCACGACCCCGGGTCGATCGCTCGGCTCTCAGCGGCGACCACAGTCGAAGTTCATGGTGACCAGAGGCCAGACGGCGTCGCCGAGCTCCCCACATCGTAGATCCCGCTCCTGGCGGGACCCACCGATACGACCTACCCGATCACGAAAGGAAGATCATGCACGCAGTAGTGGTCAACGTCACGATCAACGATTCAGAGGCCGCTGAGCGCGCATTGCGCGAGCAGCTCGTGCCGCGAGTCTCGCAGCTGCCGGGGTTCGTCACTGGCTACTGGACGGTCAGGGAAAACACCGGACTGACAATGCTCATCTTCGACTCCGAGGACGCGGCCAACGCCATGCGAGGACTGGCCGAGGCCACCGTGCCGCCCGCGATGACGTTCAAGGACGCGGAGGTACGCGAGGTCGCAGCGCAAGCTTGAAGGTCCTGGGCATCGATGGCGCGGGCGATGGGGTCGCCGTCCGCCTCAGACCCGCAGACGCGCGAGCGCGGCCGGGGCGGAGGTCACCTCGATCTCGGTCACCCGCCCGTCGCTGACCGTGAAGCGACTGACGACGACGAGCCCGCGCGGGCCACGGATCACGAGCGCGGGCCGGCCCCCGATGACGGCCCTTTCGGCGAGGTGCGCGAACGGCGAGCCGCGGTCGAGCACCGCGGCCGCGACGGCGTCGCGGCCTGTGATTCGCTCCGCGCCCGGCTCGCCGTCCGGCGGCGGTCAGCGCGGAACACGACCTCGGGGTCCAGCACATCGAGTAGCTCGGCGAAGTCGCCCCTGCGGGAGGCCGCGAGGAATGCATCGACAACTCGCTGCCGCGAGGAGACCGAGGGGATCTCGGGCCGTGCCTCGGCGCGCCGCACCCGCCGCCGGGCGCGGCTCGCGAGCTGCCGCGTCGCCTCGACGTTGCGTTCGACGATCGGCGCGATCTCCTCGAACGGCATCCCGAACATGTCGTGCAGCACGAACGCGAGCCGCTCCGCGGGCGACAGCGTCTCGAGCACGACCAGCAGCGCGAATCCGACCGAGTCGGCGATCAGCACCTCCTCTTGCGGGTCGACCGTCTGACCGACGGAGGTGAGATCACGACGGCGCCGGCGGAGCCGCGACGCGATAGCCGAGATGGACGACGCCGTTTGCGAAACGCCGCTGATCCAGCAGTTCGAGCGCCACGCGCGGGCTGGTCGGGAGCGCTCGCTTGCCCGCACCGATGACGATCGGGTGGAGGTATAGATGAAGCTCGTCGACCAGGCCGGCGGCGATCGCCGCCCCGGCGAGCTCGGCACCGCCGATCGTGATGTCGCGCTCGGAGCCGGCCTTCAGCTCTCTGATCCTCTCGGGGTCGAACACCGACTCGATCCGAGTCCTCGCGCTCGACGCCTCCGCGACCGTTCGCGAGTAGACGATCTTGTTCGCCGCTCGCCAGATGCTCGCGTAGTCCCGCGCGACAGCGGGTTGCGCCGCGCCGGTGTCGACCGTCTCCCAGTAGACCATCGTCTCGTACATGCGACGCCCGTAGAGGTACGTTCCGATCGGCCGCTCGCGGTCGTTGACGAACGCGTGGACCTCGTCGTCGGGCGCCGCCCAATCGAACTTGCCGTGTTCGTCCTCGACATACCCGTCGAGCGAGGCGATCGCCGAGTAGATCAGCTTGGCCATGGGTGTGCTCCTCCTGCTGTCGGTTGCACATGAGCAGACCGGGACTCTGCCGCGAACTCATCGCCGCCGCCTGCTGACTTCTTTGGAGGTTCGCCGCACGGATTGCGTCGCGATCGGGGCTTGGCTAGCGTAGGCGAATGGCGGTCACGACGAGTGAGCTCGCGCGGATGTCGACGTGGATTTCAGCCCGTCGTGGAACGCCTCTGGCCGCGCCGCTGGTGGCGGTGTTGATCGCGGGCTGCGCCGCATCGGCAGTGACACCGAGACACCCCGCGGCTCACCGCCGTGCACCAGCGCGCCTGCCGTCGCAGCCCGGCATGGTGGTCGCCACACGGATTGCGTCTGGCCCATTTCGGGCGATCACGCCGGGCACACGCGTCCGCTCCGGCCAACTGATGACCCGAGTCTTCGCGGATGCGGCGCATGGCTTCGCGCTGTTCACCAGCGCCGGCGGCGAAACGCTTCCCGCGGCGACGACCGATGGCGGACGCGTCTGGCGGATCGCTGGTCCGGTGCTCCACGCCCCGGCCGCTCAGGGCTCGCTTGCTGTCAGTCAGGTCGGGATCGCCGGACCACACGCCTTCATGGCCTTTGGGGCCGGGAGTTCCGTCGATGTCACGAGCGACGGCGGGAAGCGGTGGTGGCGTGCGTTTCTCGGTGACGAGGTGACGGCGGTGATCGCCGCCGGCGGCCAACTGATCGCGTTCGCACAAGAACAGATCCCGAGTAACAGCCAGACCCTGCGAGCAGTCGTCTGGGAATATCGCTCGGTCGACGACGGGCGAGTATGGCGAGCCGACGACCTCCTGGCGCCGCCGTAGACGAGAGCGCCCAAGCGCTACCGACCGAGCCCGGCGCCCCCGGCCGGCTTTCTCAGCGCGTCGCGAGCACCCGCTCGATCTCCGCAGCCACCCCGGCGGCTCGAGGATGTGCGCTAGATCTCAGCATCGACAGCGTGTCGGGCGTTGCGCCGTACGCATTGAGCCTCGCCGCGGCATCCGCGCCGGCATCCAACAGCCGGGCGGTGATCTCAGCGGCATTGGCGGGAACAACCTGGCGACGGATCTCGACCCCGTTGGCGGCCGTGTAGTGCAGCAGCGTGGCGCGGTGGCCGTAGGCCGACCGACGACGGATCAGATCAGGGGCGTCCACCAACAGGCGATCCAGCTCTTGCATCCGACCGAGCACGACCGCATCCACGGCGAGCTCGAAGATCGGATCGCACTCGCCCCTCACGATCGACCACGACGCGAATCCGTGGTCGCGGGCCACGATCAGGCGCGCATCCGGTGGCGACAGCGACCCCGTCGAGGGTCGTCCGTCGTCTGCACCCTGACTCTGGGACCGCCAGCGCGGGGCCTCGAGCCAGTTGCGCACGAGCACTTCGGCCGCCTGCTCGCGCGCAGCGTGCGCAGCGCGCAAGGCGTCGGCGAACGCAGAAAGTTGCGCGTCGATCATCGGCCCCGCACGCACACCACTGCGATCCCACAGTGCTCGCACCGCCGCCACGGCCGGCGCGACATACACCGCCGTCTCGCTCACACCCAAAGTCTGTCACGCTGAGCCGCAGGGCTCAGCCGGGCGCCGAGTCACCGCCGCCGCTCACCACATACTCCGCGCGAGGGCCTCGCCGACGCCCGGTAGCGCGCGCAACGCGGTTGCCGCCGCCTCGACGGTCGACTGCCCCGGCGCGGCCGTGTACGTGAGCGTCTCCTCACGCCGAGTCCCGTCGGGATCGTCGATCTGGACGACCAGGCTCACCTGCTCCTCGTGCGAGTGCTGGCGGGCAGCGAGATACCTCGCAACCGCGCGCAGTGCCCGGGCGGTCACGATCACCGCGACGGATCTCGTCCCAAGGTCGCCGTAGCCGCCAATCGGGGGTGACTCCTCGGGGAGGATCGATGCCTCCGCACCCACGTTCTCGGCCAACTCGCGCGCATCAGATCGCTGAAGGCCACCGAGCCGGAGGACGAGTCGCTCATCGAGCATCGCGCACCGAATTTAGACTGTCAACGGAAGGACCGGATCGTCGCAAGCCGCGTGCGGCTCGAGACCACAGCGGTCAGGGGTCAGCCTGCCAGGAGTATGGTTCTCGCGTGGCGCGGGTTCGTCAGGACGCCAAGATTGCTGCGCTGAAGGCGTCGCCTCTGTTTGAGGGCCTCTCGCGCCGGCAGCTGGCAGAGCTCGCACGGCTGACTGACGATCTCGAGGTGGAACCCGGCACGGTCCTCTGCGAGGAAGGCGCTCGCGGGCATGAGTTCTTCGTGATCACCGATGGTGAGGCCACGGTCACACGAGCGGGTGAGCAACTGGCCAAACTTGGCAGCGGCGACTTCTTCGGCGAAATGGCCGTGCTCGAGCCGGTGAGGCGAACCGCCACGGTCACCGCCGCGACGCCGCTTCGCTTCTTCATCGTGAGTGACCGTGCGTTTGGGTCTGTGCTCGCAACCGATCCTAAGATCGAGAGCAAGGTGCTGCGGACGCTCGCGCGGCGCTTGTTATCGGAAACTGGCGATCCGCCGCTGCCGTAACTCCGTGGCTCAGTTCGCCCCGGACACTCTCGTCCGATGGTTCAACGCACAACCGGAGAGATCATCGAAGGGCTCTGGCGGTTCGAGGCGCTCCATCCGGAATGGACGGAAGACGAAGGCGGCGACGAGGATGGCTGGGAGCGGCAGGTTGGATGGTGGGCTGTTGCAACTGGTCATGGACTCGTGTTGATCGATCCCCTTGTCGATGACTGGGACGCGCTCGATCAACTCGCGGCAGGCCGGGGCGGATGCGCCGGCGTCGTGCGCACCTGCCACTGGCACCAGCGCAGCGTTTCCGACGTCGCGAGCCGGTACAGCGCGGAGGTGTGGGCGAAGCAGTACAGGGACGGTCGCGGGCCTTATGCGTTTGATCACGCGATAAGTGACCGAGATCAGCTCTTTGACGAGTTGCGTGTGTTCGATGTCGAGCGAGCTGACGAAATCGCGCTGTGGCTGCCGCGCCAGGCGGCGCTCCTCTTCGCCGACGCGATGATTCGAACGCGCGCCGGTGACCTTCGAATCTGTCCGGAGTCATGGACACAACCTGAGGGCGGCCCCGCAAGGCTACGTGCATTGCTCAGCGCACTGACAGTGCTCCCGACTGAGCACGTTTTGGTGTCCCACGGTCCGCTCGTGCTGGGTGGCGGAGGTGCGTCGATGCGGACTGCCACGAGCTGACCGCCTCGCGTCGGCCGGAACACTCAGATCACGTGTTCGGGCCAAGGGAGCGGGAACAGCTCGCGATAGGGGCGGGCCTCCTCGACCACGCGAGCGACCGACGATCGCATCAGTACCCGGTCGAAGTACGTGCCCACTGCGGGGTAGGCGTCGCGGTCCAGCGGATGGAGGACGTCGGCGTAATGCAGGGCGGGCGCCGCGGCGCAGTCGGCAAGCGTGAAGTCCTCGCCGGCCAGCCAGCCGTGCTGCGTCGCGTCCGTTGAGCTGTCGCTCCAGCGTGGCGTAGGCGAGGTCGAGGGTGGCGTGGGCCTGGGAGACGCCGTGCGGGTCCTTGGCGTCGGGGGGTCGTAGTGCGTCGCCGACGATCGTTTGCACCGGCGTAGCGAGGTAGCCGTCGGCCACGCGATCCCACAGTCGCGCGTGCAGCGCCTCGTCGGGGTCGGTGGGGATCAGCGGCGGCGCGTCGCCGTGGCGGTCGAGGTACTCGACGATGATCGACGAGTCGGGGACCACGGCGTCGTCGTCGACGAGGACTGGGATCGAGGCCGGGAGCCACAGAGCGGCGAGCGCGGAGCGATCGGCCTCGACGAGATCGGCCGTGAACGGCAGATCGCGGTCGTAGAGGGCGATGAGCACCTTCCAGCAGTACATCGCGAAGGGGTGCTGGTGCAGGACGAGACTCACGCGGGCACCTCGCCGGCGAGGCACGCCTCGAGCCCGTCGAGCAGCAGGCCCGTGCCGTGCTCGCGCTCGGCCGGTTCTTCGGGGCCGCCGAGAAACGCGCCGTGCTCGGTGAAGATCAGGTGCGTACCTGCGCCGTTGTCGGGGCGCAGCTCGACGGTCGTCAGCGACACGGAGGTCAGGGAGCCGTCGAGGAGCATGTCGTAGGCGAAGACGATCCGCTCGCCGTCGACGATGTCGTGGAAGCGGCTGCGGAAGAGGTGGTGGGCGCCGCGGTGGTCGCGCCCAGCATTCAGCTCGCCGCCGCCGACGCGGAAGTCCAGCGACCACTCGGTGTCGGTCCAGCCGTCGGGCACCCGGAACCAGCGCTGCCGGAGGTCGGGGTCGGCGAACGCCTGGAACGTCTGCTCCGGGCTCTGGCGGAAACGCCGTTCGATGGTGAAGTCGTGCTGACGGATGCTCATTTGCTGCCACGTCCCTTCGTGGTCGGGAAGGCGTCGTCGAGGACGTCGCCCAAGACGTCGAGCCGACGCTCCCAGATAGCTCGGTGCTCGGCGATCCAGTGCTCGAGCGTGCGCATCGGGCCAGGTTCGAGCCGGCAGGTGCGGACCCGGCCGACCTTCTCGGAACGCACGAGCCCGCTGCGCTGGAGCACGTCGAGGTGCTGCAGCACGGTCGGCAGCGACACCTCCAGCGGCGCCGCGAGCTCGCTCACCGAGGCGGCGCCGCGGGTCAGCCGCGCGACGATCGCGCGGCGGTTGCCATCGGCCAGAGCGTGAAACGCCTGATCGAGTTGCTGGGGCTCAGCGATCGCCACGAGAGGAAACCGTAACACATTACTTAGGTGATCGCCTAACCATTTTTCGCGACGGCGCGCGTTCTCCACGCTGGGTGCATGGAACTCACGGGACGCAACGCACCCACACCGACCGTCAGATCGGATACGTTCCCCACAACACGGCACGATCTGGGGGTTGTGATCGCAGGAATGCGGGGCTGCTCGAGGGTTGTCGCGGCAATCAGGCTCGCGATGCGAGCTTCATGGATCGCGGTCGGCCTGACCCCACTCGTCGCCGTCGCGTCAGCGCGAGCGGCGACGTTCACGACAACGTGCACCGGGACCACCGGTGATTCGCATTCGCTCGTCCTGGCGATCGGTTTCGCGAACCTGACCGGCGGGTCGAACGTCGTCCAGCTGAGCACCGGATGCACGTACACGCTGACCGCGCCCAACAACTACTGGTATGGCCCCGACGGGCTGCCCGCGATCACCAGCAACGTCACGATCGCCGGCAACGGCGCGACGATCGCCCGCAGCCAGGCGGCGGGGACGCCGCCGTTCCGGCTGTTCTTCGTCGGCGCCGATCCGGCCGGCGCAACGACCAATCACTACGTATCCCCGGGCGCCGGCGTGTTGACGCTCCAAGACGTGACCCTGACCGGCGGCCTCGCCAAGGGCGGCGACTCCGATGGCGGCGGTGGCGGCGCGGGGATGGGCGGAGCGATCTTCAGCCAGGGGACCGTTCTGATCGAGAGCAGCACGCTCACCGGCAACAGCGCGCAGGGTGGGTCGTCGGTGATGGCGGACGGGGTCGCGGGTCCGGGCGGCGGCGGCATCGGCACCGAGTCCTTCTTCGGACTCGGCGGCGCCTTCGGGCCGGGCGCGATCGGGACGTTCGCTTGCTCCAGTTTCTTTTGCGGCACCGGCGGCGGCGGCGGCTTCGGGGTCGGTGGCGGCGGCGGCGCGGGCTTCGCCGAGGGCGAGAGCGGATTCACCGGCCGTCCCCAGCGCCGCCGGCAACGGCGGCGGACCGATCACCGGACTCGGCGGCGCGGGTGGCTCCGGCGGCGGCAATCCCGGCGGCACCGGGGGCGACGGCGGCGGTGGCGGTGGAGCGTTCGTCACCAATGACCGCCGGCCAGGGGGGCGGCGGCTTCGGAGACGGCGGCGTCGGCGGCAGCCAGAGCAACGTCGGTGGGGGCGGCGGCGTCGGAGGGGGCGGGGGGCAAGGCGGAGCGACCGGCGGAACCGCGCCGGCCGGCGGCGGCGGCTTCGGCGGCGGCGGGGGCGAGGCCGTCGGCGGCGGCGGCTCGGGCGGCGGCTCCGGCGGCTTCGGCGGCGGCGGGGCCCCGGGCGGCGCGGCGGGGTTTGGCGGCGGCAGCGCCACCTCGACCACTGCCGGCGGCGGCGCCGGGATGGGCGGGGCGGTCTTCAACATGCAGGGGTCGCTCACGATCACGAGCTCGACGCTGGTGGGCAACAGCGCGATCGGCGGAGCCCCGGGCACGCCCACGATTCCCGACCCCGGCAAGGGCATCGGCGGGGCGGTGTTCAACCTCAACGGAACGCTGACGGCGACGGGGTCGACGTTCGCCTCGAACACGGGCGCGTATTTCGCCTCCCAGATCTACAACCTCGAGTACGACGGCCACCAGGTGCGCACTGCGCAGACGACGCTGCGCGACACGATCGTCGCGAACGGGATCGGCGCGGCTGACGACCTCGCCTCGGACATGAGCAGCTACGGCATCACCACGCCGACCGGTTCCAGCGCGAACGCGAACGTCGCCCAGTTCGACCTCGTCCGCACGCTGACGACCCAGGAGAGCGGCACGATCACGTCGTCGGCGTCGCTGCTGACCGCCGATCCGCTGCTCGGCCCGCTCCAGCGCAACGGCGGGCCGACGCCGACGATGGCGCCCGCGTCCGGGAGCCCGGTGATCGACGTCGGGTCCGCGTTCGGGCTGACGGCCGACCAGCGCGGCGACCGCCGGCCGCTGGATTTCTCCGGGGTCGCGAACGCCGCGGGCGGCGACGGCTCGGACATCGGCGCGTTCGAGGTGCAGCCTGCGTGCGCAGGCCAATCCGCGCCGACCGAGGCCTGTCACCTGCTGACGGTCACCGTGGCCGGCACCGGCAAGGGCGCGGTCGCCGCCACCGGCATCGCCTGTCCCGGAACCTGCTCGGGCAGCTACGGCGCCGGCACGACGCTGACGCTCACAGCGACGCCCGCGGCGGGCTCGCTGTTCACCGGCTGGAGCGGCGCGTGCACCGGCACCGGCGCCTGCACCGTGACGATGAGCGCCGACCGGACCGTGACCGCCACCTTCGCCAAGGTCCCGGCACCGGCGATCACCGCCGTGTCGCAGTCGCACTCGCGCTGGCGCCGCGGCAACCGACTCGGGTACATCACGTCGAAGCGAAACCCCCCGATCGGCACTGTGTTCTCGTTCGCGCTGAGCGAACGTGCCACCGTGACGCTGACGTTCACCCGGCTGCTCCCCGGCCGCACGGTGTCACGCGGCAAATGCGTCGCTCAGACGCGCAAGAACAGGCACAAGCCCCGCTGTCAGCGAACGGTCAAAGCGGGCTCGCTGCACCTCGCCGCCCACGCCGGCATGGACAAGCTCCACTTCTTCGGGCGGCTGTCGCCCACGAAGCGACTCGCGCCGGGCCGCTACACCGTCACGATCATCGCGACCAATACCGCCGGCCGGTCGAAGCCGCAGCGGCTGACGTTCACGATCGTCGCCTAGACGGCTGCGACCACGTGGTTTTCGGGGTCCCGAGGCGTTACCTGCCGAGCAGCGCGCAGACAGCCGATGACTGAAGTGACCGCAGCTGCCCTAGCAGGGCGCCCTTCGGCGCGGCGATGTTGAGCGACGTCGTCACCGATCTCCGGCCGTCGGCCGTGGCGGCGGCCCACTGCACGTAGCCGGGGAAGTTGCCGGTATGACCGTAGACGGTGCCGCAGCGCGTCTGGTAGCGGAATATCGCCAGACCCGCGGAGTTCGTGCCGGGACCGGCCGGGCTCGAGGAGCCGCGGACGAACTGCATCTGCTGACGTCGCTGTGTCTTGCCGAAGAACCGGTCGCCGAGATCCGCCCGGATGAACGCGCCGAGGTCGGCCGGGGTGGAGACGATCGCGCCCGATGCCCACGCACCGCTCGGGCTCAGAAATGTCGTCACGTCCTGCGGTGGCTTGCCCGGCCCGACCTGATAGCCGTGGAGGAACGGCGCCGGCAGCGAGATCCTCAACGTCGGGAATGTCGTCTGCGTCAACCCAGCCGGCTGAAAAACGATGCTCGAGAGGAGCCGACCGTAGGACTGGCGACTGACCCGCTGTGCGATCAGACCAACGACGATGTTGTCGGTGTTGGAGTACTCATAGCGTGAGCCCGGTGTGAAGTTCAGCGCGGCGCTGCGTACCCAGTCGATGATCCGCGTCGGCGAGACGTAGCCCCTCGGGTTCTTGGTCGCCTGCTCGCGGAACCCGTCTGACTGGGTGTAGTCGGGCAGTCCGCTGGTGTGGTTGAGCATCTCGCGCACCGTGACCGCCGACCACGCCGGCGGCATCATCCCGGGGAGCCGTTGCCCGATCGTGTCATCCAGGCCCAAGCGGCCCTGGGCCACCAAGTGCAGCGCGACCGCGCCATTGAACGCCTTGGCGATGCTGGCGATGCGCATGTGATCGCCCAGGCGGGGCGCCCCGGGCCGGGTCACGTCGGCCCTTCCCGCTCGCAGGACGGTCGTGCGACCGTTGCGATAGAGGGTCGCGATCGCGCCGATCGGGCCGCCCGGCGCGGACACGAGACGCTGCAGACCGCGCGCCACCGACGCGTCCGTCGTGCGCCCCGCCGCCGTCGAACAGACGGCGAGCAGCAGCACCACCACAGCTGTGGTTGCCGACCCCCAGCCAGTCTGCGCATTCCAGCGTCGCCACCGCACCGTCACCATGTTGGCCCATTCCGGTCGCGACGACAAACATTCTGCTCATCTTCGAGCCGAGCCGGCGCCGCACGGCGCGCGGGGTCATCCCATCCGGGTGATGCCGTCGCCTGCCACGTCGGTGAATCTGAACCCGAGGCGATCCCGCACAGGGACGTCCGGTAACACTGATGGAGGACAGATGAACGACGCCGCTGTGGACGAACTCGGGCCCGTTGACTATCTGGTCATCGAGTTTCCCGCCGACAAGGCCGATTTCTCGGGTGCGATGGCCGCCGAGCTGTCCGCTCTTGTCAAGAGCGGCGCGGTTCGCGTACTCGACCTGCTGATTCTCAAGAAGGACCTCGACGGGTCGGTGGAGGGCTTTGAGTCACATGACTTTGGCGACAGCGATCTCGCTGAGCTGCTCGAGCTTGAGACGGAGCTCGCGATGCTGCTCGCCGCGGAGGACGTCGAGGCGATCGGGGCCGCGATGGAGCCCGGGTCTGTCGCCGCTGTGCTGATTTGGGAGAACGTCTGGGCCGCCCCGCTCGGCGCCGCCGTGCGGCACTCGGGCGGCGAGCTGGTGGCCGGCGGCCGGATCCCGATCCAGGCAATAGCGGCCGCGGTCGAGGCGCACGAGGAAGCGATGAAGGAAGGAGTCTGAGATGTTGGGTCGAGGTCGACGGAGTGGACGAGGCGTGCTTGGAGGACGACCCGTCGCGCGAACTGCTGCGGTGGCGGGCACGGCTGCGGTTGCGGTCCGGGGGGTCCGCCGCCGCGGCGATCGGCGCGAGGATCGGCGCGATGATCGCCGGGACCGACGGTAGAGGCATCCTGCGCTTCATTCACCACGGAGGCTCGGGCGCCAGCCGGGGTTTAGAAACCTCCGTGTGAGCCGGTGACCGATTTCCCGCTCACCGGCGGCTGCAACTGCGGGGCCGTCCGGTTCGAGGTGACAGCGCCGATCGCGCTCGCGAGTTACTGCCACTGCAAGCGCTGCCAGCGTCGGAGCGGAGCCGCGGCGTCAGCCAGTGCCCACCCCGCGCCCGACGCCTTTCGGATCGTCGCCGGCGAGGACCGGCTCCGCGTGTGGAAGCCGGAGGGCGGTGGCGAGAAATGGTTCTGTGGCGACTGTGGCTCGTCGCTATTTGGCCGCAATCCCTCCCACGCCGATCCGATTGGCGTTCGCATGGGGGCGTTCGACGGCGATCCCGGGATTCGCCCGAGCGTGCGCCAGTTCGTTGCCTACGCCGCGCCGTGGGAGCCGATCCCGGACGACGGACTGCCGCGCCACCCCGAGAGTCGCCACGCAGAGCACTGACCCGCCGACGCGGCGAGCCGAGCCGGTCAATGGGCACTGGTGCTGGGGACGCTAGGCTTGGGGAGCACACCTTCGTGGGCCTCTCCCTCTCTCTCAGCCCAGCGGTGGTCTTCTCTACGAGAAGAGTTGGGAACGAGGCTGGCATGAGTATCTCCGAGCCCAGGTTGTCGGGCCGACAGCAGTTGGCGGCGATCTCCCGCTCGATGGCCGGTTTGCAGCGCGAGCACTATGGTCGCGACTCGACCAAGGTCAACGCGTATGCGATCAAGGACATGATCGTGGTGGTGGTGCGGTTGAAGCACCTCACGCCGTTTGAGAAGTCAATGGCGAATGGGGGCGAACCTGATCGCGTGCTCGCCCTGCGCGCGGCATTCGCTCGCGTGATGGCCGGGCGCTATACGCAAACGGTCGAACAGATCACCGGGCGAACCGTCGTCGCGTTGCTCTCGCAGGCGCATATCGACCCCGACATCATTGTCGAGGCGTTCTTCCTCGACCGACGGTTCGGGTCAAAGGTCACCGAGGGCCTGGCTGAAGTAATCGACCTCCCAGACACGGTCGGCACCCGCCGCGGCGGCGCGTCAGAGCTCGAGTGACGTCTCGAACCAAATCGGGTGCGGCGCAGGAACGCGCGCCGGGCTGCAGGCCGCCCTACTTCTTCCTGCCCCGCCCGAACCGCGACATCAGGCGGCTCAGCTTGCTCCGGATCTCCTGGCTCGCGTCAGCGGCGATCCTGCCGGCCGTGTCGTCGGTCTTGACGATCCCCAGCTCCTCGTCCGTCGGGCGCACGGGGCCCCCTCGGGCGACTGTCTCGGCGGCCTCCGCGCGGTAGCCCGCGCGGCGGGCCTTGGCGGCGTCGATCTGCGCCCGCAGCCGGGCGACGTGGTCGTCGGGATCAGGGGTCGCAGGGGTTGCGTCGGCGTCGTCGGTCATGGACGCATTCCAGTACCTATCAGGTCGTGCCGGTCCGAAATGCGCACTGCTGCTCCAGGCCCGTCATTCGCGGTCGAAGCGCCCGCGCGATGTGAGCGGTGTGTGGCGGACGACCTCGGGGAGGTACTCGTCGAGGAACACGCGAGCGACGAGCTCCTGCCGCGACGCGACGCCGAGCTTCTCGTAGAGGTTCTTGACGTGGTCCTCGACGGTGTGCGGGGAGACGACGAGGGTCTCCGCCATCTCGGCACGGGAGAGGCCGCGGGCCAGGAGCGTCGCGACCTCGCGCTCGCGGGCGGTTGCGCCGAACGCCTCGAGGCGGACCGTCGCAGAACGCGCACCTGTCGCCTGTTCGAGGACGATCGCGACCCGGCCGTCGTCCGGAGGCCCGGGCAGCGAGGCGTGCAGCGTCACCCAACCGTCGCTGCCGGGCACGGTGACGACGTTGCCGCCCCCCTGTCCGCCGTCCGGCGCGGAGCGGACGAACGACGCGAGCGCGAGCACCGGTGTGGCGATCGTCTCGTCGGTGTAGCCCGACTCCCCGGGATGCAGCGAGGCGAGCAGCGTGCGTGCCGGAGGGGTGATCAGCTCGACCTCGTCGTGTGCGCCGAGCACGACCATCCCCGGCGCCTCGACGCCCGTGATGCGCCGGGCCGCATCGAAGCGCAGCGACGCCCGAATGCCGCGGCCGATCGCCCCGGTAACAGCGGCGAGCGCGTCCGCGTCGCTTTGCTGGAATGCGCCGCTGGTCGCGCGGCGGGCAATGTGCACGGCCCCCCACACGCGCCCGCGGATGACGAAGGCGCCGCGCAGCTCGTGGGGGATGTCGGCCGGTAGGAGCAGGTCGCGGTAGCGCGCGCTGCGCTGGGGATCGCCGCGGGTGACGTGGTCAAGGATGCCGACTGGCACCCGCCGGGCGGCGAGGCCGGCGAAGGTGTTGACGTCGTCGACCATGTACTCGCTGCGGACGATCATCTCCCCCGCGGCCGGGGCCTCGTCGAGCGCGAACACGCCGCGCTCGATGAGCTCCTTGGGCGCGTCGCTGGTCAGCAGCCGCGTGCTGGGGTCCAGCGTGTGCCAGCAGCTGGCGTCATTGTCGATGACGTTGCGGAGCCGCGAGGACAGCTCCGCGAAGAACTCTTCACGCGGGAGTCCCCGTGAGCCGAGCACGTCGATCTCCTCGACCAGCCGCTCGACCGTCCATCGCATGCGGGTCAGTCTGGCACCCGCGCGCAAGAAAGATCCCCGCGCGCGGGGGGTAGTTGGCGCCGGTCACGGAGACCAGACTGCAGGCATGACCTACATCAACGCAGCAGACACCACCACCACCGCGCCGGACGGCGCCCTCGCACCGATCGCTCTCGGTCCCGGTGAGGGAGAGCACTTCTGGTTCTTCGGTGGCCTGACGACGATCAAGGCCGATGGTGCGGGGACCGGCGACCGAATGATGCTGACCGAGCAGACCGCGCCGCGCGGCTCCGGCTCGCCGCTGCACGTCCACCACAACGAGGACGAGTGGTTCTATGTCCTCGAGGGCGAGCTCACGATCTGGGTCGAGGGCCAGACGGTCGTCGCTCCCGCGGGCTCCTTCGTGTTCGGCCCGCGCGACGTCCCGCACACGTTCATCGTCAGCTCCGATCAGGCTCGCTTCCTGCTGGTCACGCAGGAGGCCGGGTTCGAGGGCTTCATCCGCACACTCGGGACGCCCGCTCCCGTCGCGGAGATCCCGCCCGCGCCGGCCGCGCCGCCCGATATGGGGCCGGTACTGCGGGCTGCCGCCGATCACGGCCTTGAGATCCTCGGCCCTCCCGGCATTCCGGCCTGAGCTGCAGACGCCCGCGCGACGCCTCGGCCGCAGCGCCAAACGCAGACGGCCCCGCGGGCTCGCGGGGCCGTCCGTCGCGAATGTCCTGCGCTCTCCCGAAGAGCACTCAGGCGCGGGCCTCCAGCACCAGGTTGAGGGGCGTCTCCGCGGCGCGGCGGACCGAGCCGAAGCCGCCCTCGAGCATCACTTCGCGCAGGCGGGCCTCGCCGGCCTGCGTGCCCAGCCCGGCGCGGCCAGGTTGCGACAGCGACCCCGGTGTGCAGACGAGCGTGGAGAATCCGTAGTACATGCGCCCTACGGGATTGAGGTTGTCCTCGATCCGGTCGCCGGCGAACGGCTCGACGAGCATGCACGAGCCGTCGCCGGCCAGCGCCGACCGGGCGTGCCGGGCCGCGCCCACCGGATCCCCGAGGTCGTGAAGGGCGTCGAAGAACGCGATCAGGTCGTAGTCGCTGCCTCCGTATCCGGTGGCGTCCGCCACCTCGAAGCCCACGCGATCTGCGACGCCCGCGTCCTGCGCGCGTGTGCGGGCCGTGGCGATCGACTCGGCGTGGACGTCGATCCCGGTGAACGTCGAGGCCGGGAACGCTTGCGCCATGAGGATCGTCGACGCGCCGTGGCCGCAACCGACGTCGGCGACTCTGGCGCCGCGTTGCAGCTTCTCGACGACGCCGGTGAGCGCCGGAAGCCATTCCGGCACGAGGTGCATGCGGTAGTTGGCGCCAAAGGAGCGCTCGGTGCCGCAGAACAGGCCGTCGTGGTGCTCGTGCCAGCCGACGCCCTCGCCAGTGCGGAAGCGCTCCGCGACGCGCGTCCGGCCGTCCATCACGGCGGTCGCGGCCTGGAAGATCCCGGCCATCGCCACGGGGCTCGACTCGTCGGCGAGGATGAACGCGTGCTCGGCGGGCAGCGTGTAGCTGTCCTCGCCGCTGTCATACGTCACAAAGCCGCCTGCGGCCTGCGCGTTGAGCCACTCGCGCACGTAGCGCTCGTGCGTGTTGGTGCGCGCCGCGAGCTCGCCGGCGCGGATGGGCTGGGCGTCGGCCATCGCGCGGTACAGGCCGAGCTGGTCGCCCACGGTGACGAGCGCGGCGTTCAGCGCGGCGCCGACCTCGGTGGCGATCTGACCGGCGAATGCCTCGATGCGACTCTGGTCGAGTGTCTGCATGGTGTCCTCCTTCGGGTCGTGAGGCGAGCACCGTACGCCGGATCGGCGGTGATTCCTGAGATGTGGCTGAGGGATGTCTGAGGCCGGCCGGAGCCACGCCGCCGCGGGGGACCCGGACTTCAGGAACCCCTCAGGGAAAGCTCATCGAGCGGGCACATAAACGGTCTACGTTTGCGCTTCCCCGAACCAGGAGGCACACATGAACCCCACCGATCAGATCCAGGTCGTCACGTTCCAGCTCGCGGGCGTCGAGCCCGATGCCTACCGAGCGCACTGTGAGGCGGTGGCACCGGCGTTCACCGAGATCCCCGGACTGCGCGCGAAGACGTGGCTGGCGAACCCCTCCACGAACACCTACGGCGGCGTGTACGCCTGGGAGAGCCGGGAGGCGATGGAGGCCTATGTCAGCGGTCCGGTCTTCGGCGCGCTGCTCGCCAACCCGGGGATGGCCCAGGTGACGACACGCGATTTCGGCGTCCTCGAGCGGCCGACGGAGATTACGCGCCGCCGGTGAGCGGGCCGCCAACACCGCAGCCGCCGGCGGCTGGTGGGCACCAACGTGGCTGTGTATCCTCGCCGAGGAGCCGATGAGGCGGCGCACGTTGCAGTCGACGCTCGATCAGCGCGCTGGCGCGCTCATCGGGCGCGAGCGGGAGCGGGCAGCGTTGCTCGAGCTCGTCGAGCGCGACTTGCCGCTTGTCGCCGTGGTCCACGGCATTGCAGGTGTCGGCAAGTCGACGCTCCTTCATGCCGCCGCCGTGGACGCGCGCGCACGCGGCACGCTTGTGGTCGCCCTCGACGGCCGCGCGTTCGAGCCGACCGAACGCGGCTTCCTCACGGCGCTGGGGAGCGCGCTCGGCACGCCCCTGGCCACAGTTGCCGACGCGACCGGGGCGCTCGCGGGCGATGCGCGGGTCCTGCTGACGATCGATACGCATGAGCAGCTACGACTACTCGATGCGTGGCTGCGCCAGTCATTCGTGCCGGCGCTACCCGAGAACGTGCGTCTCCTGCTGGCAGGGCGCGACACTCCCGCCGCGTGGCAACGGGACCTCGGCGATCTGGTGCGCACGATCCGGCTCGACAACTTGAGCGACGAGGCGGCGCGGACCCTGCTGCGCCGCGCCGGTGTGGGCGATGCGGTCGCCGGGCGTGTCGCCCGGGCCGCGCGCGGGCACCCGCTCTCGCTCCAGCTGGCCGCAGGTGCGCTCGCCGAGCGGCCGGGGCTGCCCCCGGAGGACGCCGTGCTGGGGCCGATGGTCGAGGAGCTGGCCCGCCTGTACATCGATGGGCTCGATCCGACGACCCGCCGCGCCCTCGACGCCGCCGCGGTCGTCCGCCGTACGACGCTCAGCCTCTTGGAGGCGATGCTGCCCGACGAGGACCCGGCCGAGCTGTTCGGCGCGCTGCGCGCGCTCCCGTTTATCGAGCTTGGCGCCGAGGGCCTGGTAGTTCACGACACGGTGCGCGTGGCCACGAGCACGCTCCTCCAGGCATCCGACCCGGCCCGTCACCGCGCCCACCGCCGCGCCGCGTGGACCCGCCTGCGCGCGGAGCTGCGCACCGCCGGGCGGACCGATCTGTGGCGCTACACCGCCGACATGCTCTACCTCGTCGAGAACCCGATTGTCCGCAATGCGTTCTTCCCGAGCGGCTCCGACGAGCTCACGCTCGAACCCGCCCGCGCCGCCGATCGCGAAGCCATAGCGGCGATCAGCGCGGCCCAGCTGGGTCCCGAGGCGACCGCCCTCGTCGATGATTGGTGGCGCTCAGCGCCGGACGCCTTCCGGGTCGTGCGCGACGCCGCCGGGGCGGTGCAGGGATTCTCGAGCCTCTGCCAGCCGCAGGACGTCAGTCGTTCGTTGCTGCGCAGCGATCCCGTCGCCGCCGCATGGATGGAGCACCTGCGCCGCGCCCCGGTGCCTTCGGGCCAGCGCGTGCTCTTCAACCGCCATGCGCTGGCATGCGGCGACATCGCCACAGCGAGGCTGTGGCTGGACGTCAAGCGTGTCTATCTGGAGCTTCGCCCGCACCTGCGGCGGCTGTACACACCCGTGCCGGACGTCGATCGCGCGCTGACCGTGCTCGCTCCGCTCGGGTTCGCCGCGCTGCCAGGCGCGCCGGTTCAGATCGGGGAAGACGCTCACTGGACGCTGGTGAACGATTTCGGGCCGGGTTCGATCGACGGCTGGCTCAGCGAAGTCGTCGGGCGGGAGCTCGGGGCCGACGAGCCCACTGTGCTGGACCCGGCAGCGCGGCGGCTCGTGCTCGACGGCCGCGGGGTCGACCTCAGCCGCCTCGAGCTCGACGTCCTACGTCACCTGCAGCGCCGCGAGGGCGTCGCGGTCACCCGCGAGGAGCTGCTTTGCGAGGTGTGGGGACACCAGTGGACGGGCGCAAGCTCGAACGTCGTCGAGGCTGTCGTCAGCGGGCTGCGAAGGAAGATGGGCGATCGCGCCGCCGCGCTCGAGACGGTCCGCGGCGTGGGCTACCGACTTGGTCCGCTCGACTGAGCGGACGGGCGGCGCGCGGCCGGGCGGCGAGCGTGTAGGCACCGGGCTTCAGCGACCGTCCGTTCAGTCGTCCGGCAATTGATCTCCGTACCCAAAGACCCGTCGGCCATGTGCTGGGAGGCGGGTGCGCTACGCTGAGTGGGTCAGATAGCGATGGCAACCAGAGGGCGAGACCTTCATCTGAACGTCCCCTTGCCGCGAAAGCCGCCTGATCTTCTGATGGCCGAGAGTCCACTTACGGGTGGGCTTTCCGCGTTAAGAGGCCCGCAGGCGCCCCTCAGACCCCCCACGGGATCACGGCAGGATGTCGTTCAGCGTCGCCTTGAACCGCGCGCCCGACTCCTCGAGCTCGCCCTCGATGTGCAGACGCGCCGGGCCAGTATCAGTCCACAGGTCCAGGAAGTAGGCCCAGCCCGGCAGGTCCGGATCGTCGGACTTGGTGATCGCCTCGACCTGGTAGATCTCGCGCGGCGGCAGCACCAGCGACTCGGGGCAGTCGTCCTCGACGCGACGGCGCAGGTCCTCGACGTCGAGCCGATCGCCAGACGCGACGCGGAGCTCCTCGTACTCGCCGTCCACGACGAGACCGACGACGTCCTCCAGTGCCCGGTACATCGGCTCAGGCATCAGCTCGAGCGATTCGACGATTTCTTCCCGCCCGCCCAACTCGTGGCTCGGCGTCAGGTCGAGCCGGCTGTAGAAGTAGTCCTCGCACGCCGCGCGCGCCTGACGGCGGACGCTCTTGGACAACCCAGCGGCGCCGAGCGCAAAGACCGCAGCATCGAGCGCCTCCTCAAGCGTTCCGTGGCGGCGCGTCAGCTGCGCGGTGATCGCGCGACCGTGCTCCGTGTCGCGCGCGATCGATGAGCCGTCCAACAGAATCGAGGGAGCGTCGTGGCGGCTGTAGCCCGCGCAAGCCCGCACCGCAGAATGAAGGACGATCAGGTGATCGCCCATTACGCCCGCACCGATGATGGATTGCCGGGCGTCATCCGGATCGGCCGGCTCGCCGAACGCTTGGTAGTAGCGCTGCCACGACCATGCATCCTACGAACTACAGAACGACACCCGCCGCGTCTGAACGAGGGAGAGCGGGGCTACACCAGGGCTGGGAGCTGGCGAAGATCCGGATCGACCCAGCCGGCTCGCGCGGAGTCGCTGAAGATCAGCTCACGAGAATAGAAGTGCTCGACTAGGTTGCGGTTGAGCAGGTCGGGGTTGCGATCGAGAAACGGGTCGAAGCCCTCCGCCCCCCAACGTTGCCGGTGGACGGCGACGAAGTGAAGCCACGATCGCGTGATCGTCTCGTGATACTTGTCTGCGGCGCCGTGGCTTCGAGCGACGTGCCGGATCGCCGCAGTCATGACCTCGGCCGCTTCGTCGATGGAATAAACGCCCAGGTAGCTC
The DNA here is from genome assembly GCA_963809685.1 of uncultured Solirubrobacterales bacterium. Taxonomy (GTDB): domain Bacteria; phylum Actinomycetota; class Thermoleophilia; order Solirubrobacterales; family Solirubrobacteraceae; genus Palsa-465. Next base: position 132,998 of record CAWEKN010000005.1, read on the forward strand.
CACGCGAGCTCGAGGTGCTCACGATGGCCGAAGCTTCCGCGCACACGGATGATCTCATCGAGGATCCGTAGGTCGCGTTTCCGCACCGGTCGACCGTACCTACAGCGCGCCAGGCGCGCAACCGGATCAACTGTGTGGGCCCCATGCTCGCCGGGGGCGCATGTGCCTATGTGCAGCCGATGGCTTTAGGATGGCCGTTCTGATGGCTGTCGGTCATTCAGCTTCCGGGGGGCTGACGCTGCGCGGTCGGCGAGACGAATGCGCGGCGCTCGATCGGCTGCTCGATGGGGCACGCGCCGGGAGCAGCGGAGTGCTCGTCGCGCGGGGCGAGGCAGGAGTTGGGAAAACGGCGTTACTTCAGTATGCAGTCGCGTCGGCGTCGGCGTCGGCGTCGGATCTGAGCGTGCTGCCCGAGACCGCGAGTGCGGGTCAGGTGGCGTAGCCGTCCGCTGCTAGGTGACGTGGATCGTGGCCTTCCCCAGGCTGTAGCCGGCCTTTGTGGCGACGCAGCCGTGCTTGCCCTTCGCCGCGCCCTTGTGGAACTTGAGCTTGATCTTGCCCGTCGCGGCGGTCTTGCCGCGCTTGCCCAGGCACGACACACTGGCCCCAGCCACGGGTTGCCCCGCGTCGGTGACGGTGAAAGTGACCTTCTTCGCTTTCTTGTGGCTGAACGTGCCGGGCTTCGCGGTCAGCGACAGGCCGGCGAAGATCTGGGTCTGAAATATCCCGATCGGAGTCCCTGCCGTCGACGGCTGGTCGACGATCAGCACGTCGAGCCGCCCGGAACTGCCCTGCGTCTGGATGTCCAGGAACCCGGAGGTGTGGGGCGGCGGCTTCGTTGTCCTGACGGTCCCCCACGCGGTCGCGGTCGTGTTGGTGCGGACGGAGTGGATTGCGTTTGTCCTCTCGTCGTACCAGGCCACCGACAGCTTCCCCAGGGGGTCCGCGGTCAGGGCTACGCGGGGCCCGGTCGTGTTCTTCGACCCGGGCACCACGCTCACCGTGGGCGAGCCGACCTTCCACAAGTCGATGTGGGCGCATGGCTGCATGGAGGTGGCCGAGCAAAAGGCCATGTAGACCCCGCCTCCGACTCGCGCGGCGATCGCGACCGGTTCAAGGGGCTGGTTGTTCTGGCCCGGGGTGCCCGCTGAGCCGGGCGCCTCCACCGGGGCGCCCTGGCTCGGGAGGATCGGCTCCGCCCAGTAGCCCTGCCTGGCGTCCGACTGATACCAGGCCACCCAGACCGCGCCGGTCGTAGCGTCGGTGACGATCGCGGGATTGGATTGGAACGAGCCGGCCGTCGGCGTGATCGTGCCGTCCGGGCTCGAGGCCGGGCAGCTGGGATCCACGCCAACGTGGAACAGGTGGCCGCCTGCGAAGGTCGCCACCGGCGTCGTTCCGTCCGACTCCGCGGTGGCCGCGAGGTTGCCCACTCCCGCGGTGTGGCTTGACAGCGAACCCTGGACGGGGCTCCATGTCGACCCGTCGGCGCTGGTCTCGGTGAAGACGGCACCGTCGAAGTAGCAGCCACTGGCTCCGGTGTTGCCCTCGAACACCAGGCGCATGCCCGAGCCGTCTCCGACGAGCTGTGGATCGGGCGCCAAGCTGGCCCAGCCAGAAAGGGCCGTGCCGGTGGCGAGGAGCTTCCCCGCAAGCGAGATCGTCGACGTCCCGTACGCATGGGTGCCGTCGCTCGCCTTCTTTGCCAGCCACACGACGTGGAGCGTGCCGTCGGCCGTTCGCAACATGCCGACCGTGTCGGAGCCGTTGTCGACATCGGCGAGCTTCGTCCACACGCCAGGGCCACCGGCCCAAGCAGAGCCCGGGAACGCCAGCACAGACAGCGCGGCCATGACTCCGACAGCGCTTGCCCGGAACCTGGGAAGCGACACTACGCACCTCCTTGAGCGCAACCTTCACCCTGCGGGTGAACGAGCGAGCACTATATCCAGGAATCGGGTGGGACGACGGGGTTGCAACGGGCAGGAGTTGCGCGTCCGGCAGCGGGTCCCGGGTGTCTCGTTGGGATCTCGCTGCCGGACGCTCGGGTGGCGCTTTGGTGGCGGCCGGTCACCCCGTCAATTGACCGTCGTGCATGCAGAGAACTCTGAGGTCGAGTTGGAGCTTAGGAGCCCGGACTTCGGGAGCCCCGGCGGGAGCGTGCTCGGCAGGCCTTGCACGGTCGCAGTCGCGGTGACGAGCTGGCCGGGGGCGGGCGCGGTGACGGTGGTCGTGTCCGTGGCGTAGCCGTTGGCGTCGGTCGTGACGTTGGCGGCGCCGAGGTAGGTCTGGCCCTCGCCGTAGCCTGAGGGGTCGCAGGTCGTGCCGAAGAACTCGAGCCGGAAGTCCCGTGACGGCAGGCTGTGAAGCGTCCAGGTGACGTCGGTGTTGGCACCCGAGGCGGTGGCGCTCTTGATGACGGGATAGTTCTGGAGGAAGTTCGCGCCCATGTCAGCGTCCGGCGCGCCATCGTTGGGGGTCTGGCCGTCGGCGCCGAGGTCGATCCCCAGAGCGTCGTTGTCGTAGATCGCGTTGCCGAGTATGCGGTTGCGTAGGCCGCCGGCGACGGTCACGCCGTCGCCGCCGTTGTTGGCGATCGTGTTGCCATCACCAGTGTTCGTTCCGCCGATCACGCTGTCCTCGGCGTGGTCGATGTAGATCCCCGAGTCGCCGTTCTTCAGCGCCTGGGTTCCCGTGGCGTCGATGCCGATCAGATTTCCCCGGACCGTGGTCTGCGCCGGTGTCGGCGCCGCGGATCGCGATTCCGTGCTCGGTGTTTCCGGAGATGACGTTCGCGGCGCCTGCCGTCGCGCCGCCGATGGTGGTCGGTCCGGATGACACCTCGACGGCCGCCGAGCCGACGCTCTGCGTGTTGTTGGGGATCGCCGCGGTGCCGGTCGTGTCGGTGCCGATCTTGTTGCCCTCGACGACGGTGCCCACGGCGGAGCCTCCGTCGAAGCCGGCCTCGCTGGCGTCGTCGCCGAAACCAATCGAGATTGCGCAGAACGCACGTGCCGGAGATGACGTTGCCCTCGTCGGGCCCGGTGCCGCCGATTTGATTGTCATCGCCGCCCTCGACAGCGATCGCGACGTTGTTGGCGATCGCCGCCGTGCCGTCGGCGTTGGTGCCGAACCGGTTGCCCTGAATGATGTTGTCGTCACCCCATACTTCGAGGCCGTCGTCCTGGTTGGCGATCACGTTGTAGTTGACGGTGCTGCCGGAGGACTTCAGCAGCACGCCGTAGTTGTCAAACGACCCGGTCGACGGATACGCCGGCGCTGCCAGTCGCGTTAGTGCCGATGCGGTTGCCCTCGACGACGTTCCCCGGATAGCTGTCGATTGTCACCTGCGCGTAGGTGTTGGCGGAGATGACGTTCCGATCGGCGACATCCGGGCCGCCAACGACGTTCTTCGCGCCCTCGCCCTTGATCACGACGCCCTCGGCGTTCGGGAGCGCTTTGACGCCGTTGACCCCGACGCCCAGGTGGTTGCCGGCGATCACGTTCCCAGAGCCGTTTCCGATGAAGATGCCGGCCCCGTCGGCGACGCTGTGGATCACGAGCCCGCGGATCTCGCTGTTTGAGCCCTCGATGTCGAGGCCGTTGGAGACGTTCGTGCCGTCGATCACGATCAGCGGGTTCCCCGCGGCGCTCGCCGTCGGCTCGCTGGCGCCGGGCTGCGTGTAGCCATCGATCTTCACCGGATCGGTGATCTGCGGCAGGTCGGTGAGCGGCGTGATCACCTGAGCGCCCGAGCCAGGGATATTGAAGGTGATCGTCTGCCTGCCGGCCTGGCGGTTGGACGTATTGATCGCATCACGCAACGAGTCCGGACCCGAACTGGCGGTGTTACTCACCTCGATCGTTCCCGCGGCCATCGCCTGCCCCGGTGAAACAGCAGCGTGCAGCGCAGCCAAACAGGCAACCAGGCAGACCGCGGCGAGCACGCGTCGACGTCCGCTGTGCACGGCCGAGCATCGCACGCGCTCCGCGCCAACCCGATCGTCGAGACCGCCTCGACTTACTCTCAACATTCCCATGATCGCCTTCCCCTTCGCCGCGCCAGTCTGCCCGGCAGTCGATATCCACTCGCGCCACCCCACGGCAGGGGACACTGGACAGCCGGCCACGTTCAACCCACCGCGACGCGCACTCACGCGACACGCTCGAGGTCGGTGACGGCCAAGCTGCCGTTGCTGCCCCCAGTGGCGTCAATCGGCCTGACCTTCGTCTATGTAAAGATCGCCCTGCCCCACACTACGAACACACAACGCCAACGGTTCGCGGGCGAGCGACACCGCCGCCGCTGAGCCGAAACGTCAACGGTGCCGGGAGGAGCTTCCGCGGTCGAGCTTGCGTAGTGCGAGCGGTGGGCAGCGAAGCTCGTCCTCGCCGAAGCGCCCGACGGGCCGCCAGAGCCGAACGGTGACCGTACGGTCGTCAACCGCGGTGACCTCGGCGAGTTCGTGCTCGAGGTATCGAGGCCGGATCCGGTTCGTGAACATCACCGTGTCGCCCACGCACAACTCTGCGATCGCCTGCGCGGAACGGACCGTGTGAAGCAGCTCCCGACGCGCGTGGACGGCGTCGGCGATCGCGACCAGATGCTGATCAAGCTCGCCCGCCGCGATCGCGTCGAGCAGCTGACGCTCCGGATCCTTCAGACGGCGATCGTCCGTCTGCGACCACAGCATCGAGTGCGCGGTGCCGTGGGCTTCGATGCTCACGCCCCTAATCTTGACGGCCGCAGCGGACGCCCGGACCGTGCGTTAAGCGGGAGACAGAACGCTGCCGTTGGGGCTTGGCGTGCAGTTGGTCAGGTTGGACGGTCGCTGGATGGGTCGATCAGGTACTTCGTCGCGGTGCTGCGGCGTGCGACGACGGCGAGGACTTCAGGCTGGAGGACGTCGCGAAGCCCGATGGTCTGCGCGTAGCGCGAGGCGAATGTCGTCTTGGCCTCGGCCAGGACGCGGGCGCGCATCCGGCCGATCGCCTCGCCGCCCAAGCGAGGCAGCGCGTTCGTCAGGAGATATCCGCCGACGCTCCAGGTCAGTCCAAACTTGCGATCGATGACGGTCGGGGAGAAATCGAGCGAGCCATAGATATAGACCTGCTTGTGCACCGTGGTTCCATAGGGCGTGTACGACGGCAGCGGCGGCTGGGCGCGTTCCATCGCGGTCAGGATGTCTCCCGCCAGCGAACCGCCGCCGATCGCGTCGAAGGCCAGGGTTGCGCCGGTCTCGCGGACCGCGTCGGCGAGCCGGTCGGCGAAATCCGGCTGTGAGGAGTCCACGACATGGACCGCGCCGAGGTCGCGCAGCACCTGGGCGTGCTCGGCGCGGCGCACGATGTTCACCAAGCCGATGCCGTCAGCCGCGCAGATCCGCACGAGCATCTGCCCGAGGTTGGAGGCCGCGGCGGTGTGGACGAGGGCGCTATGGCCCTCGGCGCGCATCGTCTCGACCATCGATAGCGCGGTGAGCGGGTTGACGAACAACGCTGCGCCCTCGGCCGTGCTCAGATCGTCGGGTAGCTCCACGATCGCGGCTGCGTCGACTACGCGGTAGTCAGCCCACATCGACCCGCCGAGCAGCGCGACGCGACGGCCAATCAGCGTGGCCGCTTCCGGGCCCGCCGCGATCACGGTGCCGGCCCCCTCGTTGCCGACAGGCAACGACTGGTCCAGCCGGTCGCGATACAGCGGTAACGCCGCCCCTGGAACCGCGCCCACGAGATCCGGCCCGTCGGGCCGCAGCGCGCCAGGCGCGACCGCACCCAGCAGCACCCCGAGATCCGAGGGGTTGATCGGCGACGCTTCGATGGCCACGACCACCTCACTGCCGCCAGGCTCGGGAACATCGCGCTCGGCCAGTTCCAGCCGCAACTCGCCACTGGACGAGATAGTGGATCGCAGACTGCGGCCGCGAGTCGGAGTCGTGTCGGGAGACATCATCAGAAGCCTTTCGAGTCGGAGATCGCAGCCTATCGAGCAACGGGACACTTCCTCGGTGCCCAGACCCGCGCCGGCAGCCTCAGGCAAAATCGCTTGCGTGGCAAAGCGGGTCGCGGAGCGCCTGCGGGCGGCGCGATCGAGGCGTCGCCGTGGCACTCGTCCGTACCGTTCGGACTGTGGCCAAATGCTTGTCTGCGCGTTGACAAGCGCCAGGTGCGCCACGAAGATGCGCGTTTGAGCCGGTTTCGCATCCTGATCGCGGCGTTCGTCGCCCTTGGCCTTGGGGCGGTGTCACAGAGCCGCGGCCAGGTGCCGGTGGCGCCGTGCTCGGCCACGGTTGCGGGACAGCCCAGTTTCTCCGCGTCGGACCTGGACGAGCTTCAGAGCAGCCGGCTGATCGCCACCCACACGCTCCAGTTGACGACAGATTTCGGCGACACGCTGGCCGACGATGTCAGGTTCTCGATGCCGGCCAGCGTCACCGTGATCCGTCCTCATGGCGACATCAACGCCGGCCCGTCGGGCCTGATCTTCTTCTCCGACCGGTCGGGCGCGGTGCCGGTCACGATCACCTGGACACAGGACGACGGCAATGGCGGGACGTGTGCGGGCAACGCGTCCACCATCCTCCAGCTCCAGCCCGCGACGCGGATCGGCCGGATGAAGAACATACGCGCAGCCGAGCATCTGCATCCAAACCTCAAGTTCGATCTGCTGTGGAGCTTCGCAGCCAATGTTGGTCGGAACGGGGATCTCGATCCCGTTCAGGTGATGGCTCGCGGGGTCAGGCAGCCGCGACTACCAGGCCACACGCTCCCGTTCAAGACCGTGACGGTTCCGCTGCGTGTTGGCGATCCGGGGTTTACCGACGCCAAGACCTACCGCATCACCCTGCCCGGGTGGGAGATCGAGACCGGCGGCGACCACCACGCGTTCGGCCTCCGCGGCGACGCGCGGGATACCACGCCTCGCAACGCGCCGCTCGGCTACGAGGTCAAGGTGCTCCAGTCGGGCCGGCTGCTCGCCCGCCTGCGGTTAGCCGGTGTCTGCAACAGCTTCGCCTGCGCGATGCGGACGATCAAGGTCCAGCTGCCCTGACACAGCCTAGGGTTGCGATCGGCACATCCGCGGCACTGGCCGGGATGCCGGAACTGGCGAATACGAGGGTCCGACCAAGCACGCCGAGACACCTGGATCTACGAGGGCGGACGGTTACGCCGCCTGACCTGCACTCACGCTGTCGGGCAGCACTCGTCTGAGTTGGTTGCGCGAGGTGATGTCGAGCTTGCTGAAGACCTTGCGCAGGTGGTAGGCGACGGTGTGCTGGCTGATGAACAGCCGCTCGCCGATGGCGGCGTTCGAGAGGCCGTCGCGGGCGAGCCGCGCGATCTGGGTCTCCTGGGCGGTGAGCTCGTCGCGGGTTTCGATCCGGCGCTTGCGGACGCGCTCGCCGGTGGCCAGCAGCTCACGCTCGGCGCGCGCGGCGAACGCCTCGGCGCCCATGCTCGTGAACAGCTCGCGCGCGGTGCGCAGCTGGTCGCGGGCGTCGAGGCGGCGTCGCTCGCGCCGCAGCCACTCGCCATAGAGCAGGTGGGACCGCGCGAGCTGCACGCGCACGCGGGTGCGCCGCAGCCGCTCGATCGCTTCCTGGTAGAGGCGCTCGGCGGCGTCGCCGTCGCTGAGCAGCGCGCGCGAGCGGGCCTCGACCCCGAGCGCCCAATCGCTGCCGCTGGCGCGGGTGCAGAGCGTGAGCCGCTCGAGCGCACGTTCGGCGATGCGGCGCTCTCCGGCGCGGGCGGCCGCCTCCACGAGCTCGGCGACCGCGCTGGGCGTGCTCAGCTCGGAATAGGGCGCGACGTCGACGGCCTCACGCACCGCGGCGAAGGCCTCCCCGTAGCGACCCAGACCGTTGTACAGGACCGCGCCGGCCTGCCCGGCGAACCCCAGCGCAAAGCCCTCCCCTCGCGCCTTCGCATCCGTGGTGAAGTCCTCGACCAGCGCCGACAGCTCCGGCTCGCGCCCGCGCAGCGCCGCGAGCCAGATCTCGACGTAACGATGAGCGGGGATGCCGGTCACCGCGGTGGTCGCCCGGATCTCGTCGAGCAGCGACTCCGCCGCGGACAGCTCGCCGCACAGGACTTGGAGGTAGCTGAGCGAGCTGAGGAGCAGCGGCATGGCCGTGAGGGCACCGGCGTCACGGGCACCCTGGAGCGCTCGCGTGGCGAGCAGCCTCCAGCTCTCCTCGTCCCAGACGTCCCACGCGGCGCGGCAGGCGAACGAGAGCCAGCGCGACTCCTCGGGTGGGAGCACGGCCTCCTCGCCGAATGCGCGCAGCGCGGCCTTGAGGATCGGCACGCCCGCGGCGTGACCGTCGACGGGCAGCGTCGCCATCCCCTGCAGGAGGAGATCGGTCGGCCGCGGCGGCCGGCGCGGAGCAGGCCCGGCCAGCGCCGCCTTGCTCACCTCGACCAGGTCCGTGCCGCGGGCGAGCCGGTCGGCGAACCGGGCCGCCTCGAGCGCTTCGAGATACGTGGTGCGCGCCCGGTCCGGGTCGACCGCCTCGAGCTCGCGGGCGGCCTCCAGCAGCAGCGCGGGAGCGTCGCCACCGCGCTGCACGGCGAACGCGATCTGCGCGCGCAGGAGATGCACTCGCGCGCGCTGGAGATCGTCGACGCCGCCGGTCTCCGCGGTGGCGAGGAGCGCGAGGGCGTCGTCGAGCGCCCCGGCCTCGTACTTCGCCTGTGCCGCCGCCAGCGCCCGCTGCGCACGCCGGACAGGGTCCGGCGTCAACGCCGCGGCGCGCTCGAGGAAGACGGCGGCGGCGGCCAGGCCGCCGCGCGCCTGGGCGCGGCCGGCGGCGCGCTCGAGCTCGCCGGCGACGGACTCGTCCGGGCCGGCCGTCGCCTCGGCGAGGTGCCAGGCGCGCCGGTCCGGATCGACCCGCGGGTCGGTCGCTTCCGCCAGCGCCGCGCGGACGCGGCGGCGCTCGGCCGGGGCAGCTGCACGGTAGACCGCGGAGCGCACCAGCGGATGGCGGAACCGAACCCGAGCGCCGATCTCGATCAGGTCGACGCCGGCCAGCCGCTCAAGCGCCGCCTCGGTGAGCCCGAGGCGAGCGGCGGCGCGCCGCACGAGCGCGGGATCGCCGGTCGGGTCAGCCGCCGCCACGAGCAATAGCCGCCTGGTGTCCGCCGGGAGCGCCTCGAGGCGCTGCAGGAAACGGTCCTCGATGCGCCCCTCTAGTGGCAGGGCCTCCGGCAGGCCGAACCCGCCCGCCAGCTGCGCCGCGGTCAGGCCTCGCGGCAGCTCCAACAGCGCCAGCGGGTTGCCCCGCGGCTCGGCGAGGAGTTCGTCGGCGATCCGCTCGTCCAAGCGCCCGGGGATCACCGACGCCAACAGCGCCCGCGCATCGGCACCGCGAAGCCCCTCTAACACCAGCTCCGGCAGGCCCGCGGTTTGCGTCGCTCGGCTCCCGCGCGGCGAACAGCATCAGCGACGGAGTCTGCCTGCAGCCTCCGCGCCACGAACGTCAGCGCCTGCGCGGAGGCGCGGTCCAGCCATTGCGCGTCGTCGATCACGCATAGAAGCGGGCGCTCCTCAGCCGCCTCGGACAACAGGCCGAGCACCGCCAAGCCGACGAAGAACCGGTCCGGCGCGGGGCCCTCGCTCAGCCCGAACGTGATTTCCAGCGCATGGCGCTGAGGAGCGGGAAGTCCCTCGAGGCGATCGTGCAGCGGCGCGCACAGCTGATGCAGCGCCGCGAATGCCAGCTCCATCTCTGACTCCACTCCCGACGAACGTGCGACGAGCATGTCCGAGGCCGACCCGATCGCATAATCGAGCAGCGCCGTCTTCCCAACTCCTGCCTCACCCCGTACTACAAGCACACCGCTGCGCCCAGCCCGCGCTCCCTCACACAGCCGATCGATGACCGCGCATTCGTCGCGCCGACCGCGCAGCGCCAACCCCCCGGGAGCCGACCGACCAGCAACCATAAGAATGGCCATCCTAAAGGCATCTTGCGCAACTGGCGTGGAGCGCTGGCCGACGCCGGGTACAGCTCGAGGACCTCAGCTATGCGCGCTTGCTGGCCAGACGGCCATCGCGCATTGCCGCAAGATCCACGTCGTCGAGGCTCGTGACCACGATGTCGGCGTGTGCCGCGGCCAGGAGCTCCGCGTCGTCTACACGGGCGATGCCGATCGCCGCCATGTCTCCGGCCTTGGCAGCCTGCACCCCGGCTGCGGCGTCCTCGATCACGATCGAGGCCTCGGGCGCCGTCCCCAGCTCCTGCGCCGCCGCCAGAAACATGTCGGGGTGGGGCTTTCCGTGCGCGAAGTCCCTCCCCGAGACGTTGGCGTCGAAGTAGTCGAGCAGCGTCAGACCCGGTCGCAGCGACGCCGAGGTGATCCCGTTCTCCTCGGCGAACGTGTCGAGCCTGATCTTGCTCAGGAACAGCTTGGCGTTCTTGGACGAGGAGGCGGCGGCGGTGCGGATCCCCGCGTCGGTGACGTGGATGATGAAGCGCAGGGCGTCCGGGTAGGCGGTGAAGTCCCCGGCGTCGATCAGGCGCACGACCGTCGCTTGCTTGCGATCGGCGTATTGGGCCAGGCGGTGGTCGTCGTCATCGGGCACGTGGAAGTACTCGAGCGCGGCGCGGGCGCCGTCCATTCGCGGCTTGCCGGACATCTGCTCCTCGTAGACCCGGGGCGTGAACGCCTCCGGCGACCACGTCGTGTGATCGCGGATATCGCTCCACTCGTTCTCCATCAGCTCGCGCAGCGACTCGCGCCAGGACTTCTCGTGGGGCGAGTCGACGAGCACTCCGTCGACATCAAAGATCGCTCCCAGAAATCGTTTCGGCACGCGTGCTCCTCTCTAGCTGTGGAGTTGCTGCTCGACGCTTCGGTCCGGCCGCAACTCGAAGGTGTAACGGTCCCCGGGGCCGAAATCGCGAACCTGATCTCCGACCCCAACCTTGATCGGCCGGTTGACGCCCTCGGGATGGGCGGCGAGCGTCAGCCGGCCGTCGGCGAGCGTCACCAGGAGCGGGGTCCGCCGGAACTGCATCGAGAACGACAGCCCGTCGATCGGCGCCGGCAGCCTGGGGTCGAACCGAAGGACCCCGTCGCGGACCTGAGTGCCCATGTAGCTGCGCTGGATGAGGTCGAGCGTGCCGGCCATCACGCCCACGTGGATCCCCTCCTTGGTCGTCCCGCCCTGAACGTCGCCGACGTCGCTCTTCAGGGCTACGAGGAAGCGATCCCAGGAGCTCTCGGCGTCAATTGCCGCGAGGACCCCGGCGTAGGCGACGTAGCTGAGCGTCGACCCGTGCGACGTGCGCCGGTCGTAGTAAGCGACGTTGTCGCGTGCGGTGTCGGGCCCGTACGCGTAGCCGAGGCGATCGAACACCCGCTGGAGCTCGTCGGAGGAGAACAGGTAGAACAACATCACGGTGTCCGCCTGCTTGGCGAGCTTGTAGCGATCGGGCTCATCGCCCTCGGCGTGCAGGATCCGGTCGAGCCGCTGGATGTTGCCGTACTTGGCGCGATAGGCGTCCCAGTCGAGTTCCTCCAGCTGGTCGTAGCCTTCGAACTGGCTGATGATGCCCCCGTCCTGGAAGGGCACGAACATCCGCCGGCTCATGTCCTCCCACGTGCGCAGCTCGTCGTCGCCGAGCTCAAGCCTGTCCCTGAGCGCTTCCGCGCGGCTTCCGGGTAGCAGCGAGAGGACCTCCTGCGCGAGCTCGCACAGCCAGGCCACCATCACGTTGGTGTAGGCGTTGTTTCGAAGGCCCGCTTCGGTCGCGCCCGGGTACTTCTCGTGGAACTCGTCCGGGCCCATCACCCCGTGGATCTCGTAGCGGGCGCGATCCGGGTTGAAGTGCGCGATCGACGCCCAGAAGCGGGCGATCTCGAGCATCATCTCCGCGCCGTAGTCGCGCAGGAACGCCAGGTCCTGGGTGGCCTGGAAGTAATGCCAGATGTTGTAGAAGATCGCGGCGTTGACGTGGCGCTGGTTGCGGCTGAGATCGGGCTCCCAGCGGCCCGAGAGCGGGTTGAGGTGGACTCGCTGCGTCTCCTCCTTGCCCTCACTGCCGCTCTGCCACGGGAACATGGCGCCGCGGAAGCCCGCCTCGTAGGCCGCCGCACGCGCCTCGTCCAGGCGCCGGTACCGGTACATCAAGAGGCCCCGAGTGACCTCGGGCATCCGATAGTTGAGAAACGGATACACATACAGCTCGTCCCAGAAGACATGTCCTCGGTAGGCCTCGCCGTTGAGCCCGCGGGCCGGAACCCCGGCATCGATGTCGGCAGTGTTACGCGAGCACACCTGCAACAGATGGCAGGTGTGCAGGCGCAGCAGCCGCTGCACCTCGTGGTCGCCTCGCAGTTCCAGGTCACACACCCGCCAGAGCTCCTGCCAAGCCGACCGATGCCGCCCGAGCTCGGCCTCGAAGTCCGCCGCTGCGTCCCGCCGACGTGCCGGCCCTGGTCAGCGAGTCGCTGGTCGCCGGGTCCCGAGAGGTGGAGAACACGACCAGCTTCTCCACGCGGACTGCCGCCCCTTCCCGGAGCTCGAACGCCAGAACCTGCTGGATGTAGTCCTCCGTCTGGTACAGGCTGCGCTGAACCGTCACCGGGTTGGCGCCTTGAAAGACGCGGCTCCGCGCCGCCTGGCTGATGTACAGGTTCGACTGCCGGGTCTGGACCTTCAGCGCGATCACCTCAGGCCCGAACGTCCGAGGCGACACCGGATCGAGGTGCCGGCCCTCGAGCTGCTGATAGCGGGCGACGCCGCTGTTGGTCACGCGCCCGTCGAGCGCGCAGACGACCTCGACCCGCCCAGACCAGTTCTCCGCGGTCAGTGTCCACTCGATCCCCGCGTGGTGGACGTCCGCCATGCTGACGAACCGGCGGCTTTGCAGCCTCGTCTCACGTGAGCTGCGATCGCGGAAGCGGAGCTCGCGCACCACCACCGCGTTGCGGATGTCGAGCGAGTGGCGGTAGTCCAGCAGCTCGACGTCGGCAAGTCTGATTGCGTCCTCACCCTCGATCCGCACCTTGACCACCAGCCAGTTGGGAAGGTTGACGAGATCCTCGTTGAGCACGGGCAGCCCGCCCAGGATGGTGGTCTCCCGGTTGTAGACCCCATGCGCGTACGTGCCGGGGTAATGCACCCCATCGGCATCCTCCCACTCGGCGGTGCCGCGAGCGCACAGATATCCGTTGCCGGTCGAGGTCAACGCTTCGCGAAGCCCCTCCTGATCGGGATCGAAGCCTTCGTAGGTGAGCGCGCAAGCGTCCATCGCATCTCTCTCCAGATCCTGCCGAGCCGCCGATCGACGATCGCTCGCAAGCGTCGCAGCGGCCCGCGGCGATGTCAATCGACTCGTCTGCCTGTCGTTCTATCGCTTGCGCTTGCGCGAGGTTTCGCGCGCCGCCGCCGAGCTTCGCGGACGCGGTGCGACCGGCTTTGCTGCTGGTCGCATGGCCAGCTGTGCAGGGAATTGCCGCTCCTCGTCGAGTCTGCGGCCCTGGCTGCCTTCGACTGCGCCTTCCCTATCAGCGTTGTTCGCGCGTGCCGGCTGGATCGACACCAGCCGCGCGCGCATACCCGGGACGCCCGACCCGGCCAACGCCACGTGCGGCGCGGTCCGAGACAAAGGCGCGGGGCCGTGGCGCCTTGACAGGGCCCCGCGCCAGAACGATCATGGGTCGCCTTGAGCGGACAGTCGATGCGGATCGCCCTTTGCGGTCGGCTGGCGGTGAGCTTGCGGGGCGAGGCGGTCGAGGGTGCGCTGCGCGGTCGTCAGGGCCGCTTGCTGTTCGCGTACCTCGTGCTCCATCGCGGGCGCGTCGTGCGCCGCGACGAGCTGGTCGACGCGCTCTGGTCCGACGGCGCGCACCCCGCGGGGGCCGAGCGGCTGCTAGCGCCACAGCTCTCGCGCCTGCGCCAGGTGCTCGGGACCGACGCGGTCGACGGCCGCACCGATCTGCGGCTCGTACTTCCCGAGGACACGTGGATCGACTGGGAGGCGGCCCACACCGACCTCGCCACCGCTCAGGCCGCCTTCGCCACCGGTGACCTCCACGCAGCGTCGGCGTCCGCTGCGGCCGTCGTCGCGACGACCGACGCCGGGCTGCTGCCCGGCCTGGAGGCCGTTTGGATCGAGGCGGCGCGCGCCGAGCTTGCGGACACCCGCGTCGAGGCCCTGGAGATCCTGGCCCGGGCCGGTGCACGCCAGGGCGGCGCCGCACTCGCGCCCGCGCAGCGCGCCGGCGCGGCCGCCGTCGACGCCGCCCCGTTCCGCGAGTCCGCGCGGGTCGCGCTCATGGAGGTCCTCCGGGCCCGCGGCAACGTCGCCGAGGCGTTGCGCGTCTACGAGGACGGCCGCGAGCTGTTGATGGACGAGCTGGGCGCCGTCCCCGGGCCGCAGCTCGTCGCCCTGCACGCCGACCTCCTGCGCGCGGCCGCCGCCCCGCCCGCGCCGTCCTTCGTGCCCCCGCCCGCGCTACCGCCCGAGGCTCGGCCCGCCGAGATGCTCGTCGAGCGCGACGCCGAGCTCGCCCGGCTGACGGCCCTGCTCCCGCAGCTACGCGCCGGTCGCGGCCACGTCGTCGTCATCGAGGGTGCTGCCGGGCTCGGCAAGACGCGCTTGCTCACCAGCCTGCGCGACCGCGCCGAGGCCGAGGATGGCATCACGGCGGTGACCGCGCGGGCCGGACGGCTCGAGCGCGACTTCCCGTTCGGCGTCGTCCGCCAGCTGCTGGATCCCCTCCTCGCCGGTCGCGGCAGCCGGTTCGAGGGTGCCGCGGCTGCGGCCGCGCCGGTGTTCGGAGCGGGCGGGGACGCCGACGCCGGGCACGACTCGTCCTTTGCCGTCCTGCACGGTCTGCATTGGCTCGCGCTCGACCTCGCCGCCGAGCGCCCGCTGCTGCTCGCGGTCGATGACCTGCAGTGGTGCGACCGGCCGTCGCTGCGGTTCCTCGCCTACCTCGGGCGACGTGTCGAGCACGCGCCGCTACTGCTCGCCGCCACGCTGCGATCGAACGAACCGGCCACCGACGCGCTCCTGCAGGCCGAGATCACCGAGGACCCGTGTGCGGTCGTCCTGCGACCAGGTCCCCTCAGCGTCGCGGCCGTCGGCGTGCTCGCGGGCGCGCGACTCGAGCATGACGTCGCGCCCGAGTTCGCCGACGCGTGTCACGACGCGACTGGCGGCAACCCGCTGCTGCTCTCCCAGTTGCTCGCCGGGCTCGCCGCGGACGAGGTCCACCCCGATGCCGCCAGCGTCGGCGTCGTCCGCGACATCGGCCGGCGGGCCGTCTCGCGCAACGTCGTCCTGCAACTGGGGCGTCTGCCGGACGACTGCGTGCATGTCGCGCAGGCGATCTCGGTGTTCGGCGAGAGCGCCGAGCTGCCGGTCGTCGCGACGCTCACGGGCATGGACGAGGCCGCGGCGGGCGCCGCGCTAACGGCGCTGATGGCTGCGGAGATCGTGCGCTCCGAGCCGCCGCTCGGCTTCGTGCATCCACTCGTTGGGGACGCCATCAGCTCCGAGATCGCGGCCGGCGAGCGCGCGCTGCGCCACGAGCAGGCCGCCGCGGTGCTGCGCGCCGCCGACCGGCCTGCCGACGAGATCGCCGTGCACCTGCTCGCGGCACCCCGACGCGGGGACGCGCAGACCGTCGCCGTGCTCCGGGATGCCGCTGCGTCCGCCATCCGCAAGGGCGCACCGGACAGCGCGGTCGCGCTGCTCCAGCGCGCGCTGGAGGAGTCGGGCGCCGGCGGCCCGCGGGCGCAGATCCTGCTCGACCTTGGCCTCGCCGAGGCGGCGATCAACGCCCCGGACGCCGCCCAGCACCTGCGCGGCGCCTACGACGAGCTGACCGATCCGGCCGCCCGCGCGACCGCGGCGTACGCCCTGGCGCGCACGCACGTCTTCCTCCACACAGCGCCGGAGGTGGTACCCCTCCTGCGCGAGAGCGCGGCCGCCCTGGGCGACGCCGAGGAGGATCTGCGTCTCGCGCTGAAGGCGATCGAGCTGCAGATCGGCTGGCTCTTCGGCCCCGGGGACACGATCAAGCTGCTCGAGCCCTACCGAGATCGTCCGCCGACCAGTGACGGCCCCGGCGCGAAGCGCCTGCTCGCCGTGGCCTTGACGGTGTCCGCCCTGACCGGTGGGTCAGCCGCAACGTGCGCGCCGCTCGCGCGGCGGGCGCTGGCGGGCGGGACGCTGGCCCGCGCCGATCAGGGGCTGTTCGTCACCTCGCCGATGATGACCCTCGCCATGGCCGATGGTGACGAGGTCATCGACGCGTGGGCGCTCGTCGAGACCGAGGCGCACCGCAGTGGTTCGCTCCTGCTGGCCACGAACGTCCACATCTGGCGCGGCTGGACCCGCAAGCTGCGCGGCGAGTTGATCGAGGCCGAGCACTCGCTGCGAACCGCGGTGGACAACCTGCGTCCGTGGGGCGCATTCGCGGGGCACGTCGAGGCCTTTCTCGCCGAGGTTCTGATGGAGCTCGGTCGCGCCGACGAGGCCTTCGCGCTCATCGACCGCAGCGAGGCCGCGCCGCAGTCGGTGGCCTACCGGTCGATCATGTCCGCGCGTGCGGAGCTGCTGCTGGCAGCCGGCCGACCCCAGGAGGCGGTCGCCGCCGCCGAGGCCACGGGGGCGGCGGCCGGTCCGATCATTCTGCCGGCGTACCTGCCGTGGCGCTCCCAGAAGGCCCGCGGACTGGTGCTCCTGGGGCGGCGTGAGGAGGCGCTGGCCGTGGCCGAGGAGGAGCTTGCGAACGCGCGGCTCTGGGGCGTCCCGGGCGTCATCGGCAGCGCGCTGCGCGTCTGCGGCGCGTGCATGGACGGCGACGCGGCGATCGAGCCGCTGCGCGAGGCGACCGAACTCCTCGAGGACTCGAGCTTCCGCCTGGAGCGCGTCCACGCCCACGCTGCGCTCGGCCTGGCCCTGGGCGGGGACGCGGGCAGCGACGCGCTGCGACGCGCGCTGCGCGAAGCGGAGGCGTGCGGCGCGATCCGCGTCGCCGCGACAGTCCGTGGGCACCTACGTGACCGCGGCGCCGCCGTCCCGGCCGCAACCGGCGCCGCGCTGACGGAGACCGAGCGCCGCGTGGCCGCCGCCGCGGCGCGCGGCGAGCAGCAGCGGACGATCGCCCAGGCGCACTTCCTCGCGCCGTGGCAGGTCGAGGAGCACCTGCGGATGGCCCGACGCAAGCTCGGCGTGAGCGACGACGCGGAGCTCGCCGCGGCACTGGCCGCGAGCACCCACTGAGCAGCGGCAACACTCCGGCAAGCTGACGTCAACCGCCGGCGATCACGGTGCAGTCCATCGGCACCCCCTCCAGGAGATCGCCATGAACCCGCTCACCGCAGCTGCACCTCTCGCCGGCCACTGCCGAGGCCCGGTCGTCCTCCCGCACGACGCCGACTACGACACCGCTCGCTCGGGTTGGAACCTCGCCACCGATCGGCGCCCCACCGCAGTCGTGACGCCCGCAGACGTGGCCGACGTCCAAGCCGTCGTGGCGCACGCCGCGCCCGCCGGGCTCCGCGTCGTTCCGCAGGCCACGGGCCACCAGCCCGACACGCTCGGCCCGCTCGACGACGCGATCCTGCTGCGCACGAATGCGCTGCAGGGCGTCGAGATCGACCCCGTGCTCGGCCGCTGCCGCGTCGCTGCGGGCGTACTCTGGGCAGACGTCGTCGCAGCGGCCGCCGCACATGGCCTCGCCCCTCTCGCCGCCTCCTCGCCTGACGTCGGCGTCGTCGGCTACTCGCTCGGAGGCGGCATCGGCTGGCTGGGCCGCCGCTACGGGCTGCAGAGCAACAGCGTCACCGCGGTGGAGCTCGTCACCGCGGACGGCCAACTCGTCCGCGCCGACGCCCGCAACAACGCCGAGCTGTTCTGGTCGCTGCGCGGCGGCAAGCGCGCGTTCGGCGTCGTCACCGCGCTGGAGTTCTCGCTCTACCCCGTCGCCGACGTCTACGGCGGCGCGCTCGTGTGGGACTGGTCACATGCCCGTGAGGTCCTGGGTCGCTGGGTCGCCTGGTGCGCCGACGCCCCGGACGTGATCACGACGTCCGCGCGGATCATCCAGTTCCCGCCGCTGGCGCACCTTCCGGAGCACCTGCGCGGACGCAAGCTCGTGGTGATCGACGGCGCCTGCTGCGCGCCCGACGCCGTGGCCGAGGAGATCCTGCGGCCGCTGCGCGAACTGCAGCCTGACCTCGACCGCTTCGCGCGGATGCCGAGCTCGGGCCTTGTCCGGCTGCACGGCGACCCAGTGACCCCGATGCCCGGCAAGGTCGACCACCGCCTGCTGCACTCGCTGGACGACGACGCCCTGGACGCGTTCGTCGCGCTCGCCGGCGCGGACTCCGGGTCGCCGCTGATGATCGCCGAGCTCCGTCAGCTCGGCGGCGCGCTCGCCGTCGCGCCCGCGGGCCACGGCGCCCTCGGCGCCCTCGGCGCCGGGTTCGTCGCCGCGACCGTCGGCGTCGCGATGAGCCCGGCGATGACCGAGCGGGTCGTCGACCACGCGACCCGGCTGCTCGACGCGCTGGCGCCGTGGGACGCCGGCCGCGCGTATCTGAACTTCGCGGGCCGGCCGACGGACTCCACCGCGGCGTTCGACGCCGTCACCGTGGAGCGCCTGGAGGCGGTGCGCGCGATTTTCGACCGAGGGGGTCGCTTCGACGCCTGAGCGCCTCACGTCCACGCAGGCCCTTACTCAGCCATTTGCCTATTCGCCGCGTCCTCACCTCGCGTTCACCTAACCGCGAGCCGGCACACCACGCAACACCACGACCCGCGACCGGACGAGTGCTCCGCCACGCGAGCGATCGTCCGCCTCCGGGCCGCTTTGATGTCGGGACGCGCCCGTCAGCGCAGAGTCGGGCGGTTCCCCTATGCGCGACGGCAGGGCCACAGGCCGCGCGCACTCAGCGATGGCGAGGCCGCTGACGAGCTGATTGGGAGTCGATCGAGCGGTTGGGCCGCAGCCGGCTGCGTCCTGAGCTCAGCCGGGCTCACCCGTTGTACGGAGAATGGCTGCGCCGTGAGCAGCGCCGAGTCGCGGCCCGCGACCAACTTCGTGCCGCGTACGACCGATTCACATCGATTGGGATGGAGGCGTTCGCCGAACGCACCCGCGGAGAGCTGCTCGCGATCGGCGAGAAGGTGCGCAAGAAGCCCGTCGAGAGCAGTGACGAACTGACCGCACAGGAACGTCAGATCGCCCAGCTGGCTCGCGACGGGCTGTCGAACCCGGAGATCGGGACGCGACTTTTCCTCAGCCCGCCCACGGTCGAATGCCACCTACGAAAGGTGTTCACCAAGCTCGGAATCCGCTCGCGCCGAGAGCTGGCGAACACACTTGCCAGCTCCTCCTCGCAGCTCATCCCAGACTGAGATCAGGCGTCGTGGAGCGACGCGACCATGACGAGAGTCGGCACGGCGTCTTTGGCGACCGTTTGCAATGCGATGAAGGCGCCGTAACGGATCGAACACGTCCGCACTCAGACTGGCCGAGCGGCACTCCCGACCATCCTGACGGGGGGGTGCCGAGAGGCAAGCGGCGCTGCTTAGCCTGCATCCGCCCCTCCGCTCGTTCGGAGTCGTCGGGCTCGACCCTACGCCCGGCAGGCCACAACCCGCCCTGCCGCGGTCAGGCAGCCGGACTGGACGAGGCGAACGGCGAGACGCGATCTATTCCGGGCGAACGCGTAGCGGAGCTCGCGACTCACTCTGCCCGGGGCGGATGCGTTGATCTGGATCAACGTCGTCGTCGAGAGCACGATCGGCCGATGGAGATCGACGCGAGCCGCCGGGCTGGACCCGACCGGGATGGTGAGTAGGACACGGTGCGAGCAGCCGCGCAGGCAGATGACGGTGATCGTCTCGCCCGCGGTGGCGCCGGCGATGCGGCTCAGGCCGAGGAGGGTGCCTATCGAGCCTGACCCCCCAGAGGACACGCTCCGCACGGTCAAACCGATGGCCAGCGCCGGAACGCTCGGCTCGGATCGAGTGGTGAACCTCCGATCGGGGCTTGCGTCTGTCCCTGCGTTCGTCCGGACCACGAGCCGGAAGTGGTAGGCCGCGTGTGGCGCCAGCCCTTTGACAGTCGCCTCGGCCGATGACGTCGTCGGCGAAAGGGAGCACGCGATCCGCCGGCGGTAGTGGGTGCTGCGGCCGTACTCGAACTCGCATCGGGTCACGCTGAGTCCGTGCGGGTTGATGCTCGCCCGCAGCACGGCCTGCGTCGCGGTGACCGCGCTCGCCGCCGATCCGGTCGCAACCGGCGCGCCAGCATAGGTGAACATCGCCGCGCTGGTCGTCGCGCTGGTCCCCAGGGGCGTGGTGACGGTCACGCGCACCGGCCCCGCGGCATGCTTCGGTGACACGGCGGTGATCTCGGTGTTCGAAACGGCTTTGAACGACCTGGCCGGCTTGGACCCGAAGGAGACGGCCGTCGCCCCCTCCAGCTCGGAGCCATGAATCGTGACCGTGGTGCCGCCGGTCGGACGTCCCGCATCCGGACTGAGGCCCGCTACGGCCGGTACTGCTGCGTAGGTGAACATGTCGCCGGCGCTGGTCGCCGACCGCCCGCCGAGGGTCGTGACCCTGACATCGACCGCGCCCGGGTTGGCCGAGGCCGGAGCCGTGACGGTGATCGAGGTGGCCGAGACGGTGAGCTCGGGTGCCACCTCGGTGCCGAACGCGACGGTCGTCGCCCCCGCGATGAAGTTGGTGCCGGTGATCGTGACTGCGGTGCCGCCCGTCGCGGGCCCTCCCCTGGGGCTGATCGAGGTGACGGCCGGGGCCGGGTCGTAGCTGAACTGGTCGGCGATGCTGACGAACGACGTGCCGCCGGGCGTCGTGACGGTCACGTCAACGGTCCCGACGGATCCCGATGGAGACCTGACCGTGAGCGACCTGGGGGAATTGACCGTGACGCTCGACGCGGTGTGGCCCGTCCCGAAGTTCACGCTGGTCGCCCCGGCAACGAAACCGGAGCCGGTGATCGTGACCGAGGTCCCGCCGTTGATCGGCCCGCCGCCGGGACTGACGGCGGTCACGGTCGGGACGGGGTCGTAGCTGAACTGGTCGGCGGCGCTCGTCGCCGATGTTCCATTCGATGTCGTGACGGCGACGTCGACCGTCCCGGCCGAACCGGCCGGGGTCGTGACCGTGATCGAGGTCGCCGAATTGACCTTGATGCCCGTGCCAGGGTTGCCGGCACCGAAGGTCACGCTGGTCGCCCCGGCGATGAAGCCCGTCCCCGTGATCGTGACCGGGGTCCCACCGGCCAGCGGTCCGCCCCTCGGAGCCACGCCGGTCACGGTCGGGAGCGGGTCGAAGCTAAACTTGTCCGCCGCGCCCGTTGCGGAGGTGCCGCCGGGGGTGGTGGCGGTGACGTCGACGGTGGCCGGGGATTCTGCGGGGGAGGTGGCGGTGATCGATGTCGGCGAGTTGACGATGACGTTGCTCCCGGGGTGTCCGGCGCCGAACGCGACAGTCGTGGCGCCGGCGACGAAGTTCGTGCCGGTGATCATGACCGAGGTCCCGCCGGCGGCGGGGCCGTAGTTCGGAGCGACGCCGGTCACGGTCGGGAGGGGGTCGTACGTGAACTGGTCGCCGGCACCGGTCGCCGATGTGCCGCCGGGGGTCGTGACGGTCACGTCGACCGTCCCGGCAGTCTCGGCGGGCGACTTGACCGTCAGCGATGTCGGCGAGGTGACCGTGACGCTCGTTCCGGCGTGCCCGGCCCCGAACGCGACCGTCGTCGCGCCGGTGACGAAGTCTGTGCCGCTGATCGTGACCGTCGTCGCGCCGGTCAGCGGCCCGGCGCTCGGGCTGATTCGGGTTACGGTCGGGACGGGGTCGTAGCTGAACTTGTCTGCCGTGGCGGTGGTGGATGTGCCACCGGGGGTCGTGACCGAGATGTCGACGGTCCCCGCCGACCCGGCCGGGGCCGTGACCGTCAGCGAGGTTGAGGAGCTGACGACCACGCCGGTGCTGGCGGCAGCGCCGAACGCGACCGTCGTCGCGCCCGCCACGAAGCCCGTGCCCGTGACCGTGACCGAAGCCCCCCCGGTCAGCGGCCCGCCGCTCGGGTTGACCGCGGTCACGGTGGGGACGGCGTCGAAGCTGAACTTGTCCGCCGCGCCGGCCGCCGACGTGCCGCCCGGGGTCGTGACCGCGACGTCAACCGTCCCGGCCGACTCCGCCGGCGCCGTGACCGTGATCGACGTCGGCGAGTTGACGACGACGTTGCTCCCGGGATGCCCGGTGCCGAACGCCACCGTCGTTGCGCCCGCCACGAAGTTCGTGCCGGTGATCGTGACCGAGGTCCCACCGGCCAGCGGTCCGGCGCTCGGAGCCACGCCGGTCACGGACGGGACGGGATCGTAACTGAACTGGTCGACCGCGCTCCTCGCCGATGTGCCCCCAGGGGTCGTGACCGTCACATCGACCGTGCCGGCGGTCTCGGCGGGCGACTTGACCGTCAGCGACGTCGGCGAGGTGACCGTGACGCTCGTTCCGGCGTACCCGGCCCCAAATGCCACCGTCGTCGCGCCGGCGACGAAGTCTGTGCCGCTGATCGTGACCGTCGTCGCGCCGGTCAGCGGGCCGGCGCCCGGGCTGATTCGGGTTACGGTCGGGACCGGGTCGTAGCTGAACTGGTCGGCGGTGACGGTCGGCGACGTGCCGTTCGGGGTGGTGACCGTGATGTCCACAATGCCGGCCGACTCGGGCGGGGCCGTCGCCGTGAGCGAGGTTGAGGAGTTGACGACCACGCCGGTGGCGGCGGTGGCGCCGAACGCGACCGTTGTCGATCCCGCCACGAAGCTCGTGCCGGTGATCGTGACCGAGGTGCCGCCAGCGAGCGGCCCGCCGCTGGGACTGACCGCCGTCACCGTCGGGGCGGCGTAGAGGTTGAACTGATCGGCCGCGCCCGTTGCGGAGGTGCCGCCGGGGGTGGTGGCGGTGACGTCGACGGTGGCCGGGGATTCTGCGGGGGAGGTGGCGGTGATCGATGTCGGCGAGTTGACGATGACGTTGCTCCCGGGGTGTCCGGCGCCGAACGCGACAGTCGTGGCGCCGGCGACGAAGTTCGTGCCGGTGATCATGACCGAGGTCCCGCCGGCGGCGGGGCCGTAGTTCGGAGCGACGCCGGTCACGGTCGGGAGGGGGTCGTACGTGAACTGGTCGCCGGCACCGGTCGCCGATGTGCCGCCGGGGGTCGTGACGGTCACGTCGACCGTCCCGGCAGTCTCGGCGGGCGACTTGACCGTCAGCGATGTCGGCGAGGTGACCGTGACGCTCGTTCCGGCGTGCCCGGCCCCGAACGCGACCGTCGTCGCGCCGGTGACGAAGTCTGTGCCGCTGATCGTGACCGTCGTCGCGCCGGTCAGCGGCCCGGCGCTCGGGCTGATTCGGGTTACGGTCGGGACGGGGTCGTAGCTGAACTTGTCTGCCGTGGCGGTGGTGGATGTGCCACCGGGGGTCGTGACCGAGATGTCGACGGTCCCCGCCGACCCGGCCGGGGCCGTGACCGTCAGCGAGGTTGAGGAGCTGACGACCACGCCGGTGCTGGCGGCGGCGCCGAACGCGACCGTCGTCGCGCCCGCCACGAAGCCCGTGCCCGTGACCGTGACCGAAGCCCCCCCGGTCAGCGGCCCGCCGCTCGGGTTGACCGCGGTCACGGTGGGGACGGCGTCGAAGCTGAACTTGTCCGCCGCGCCGGCCGCCGACGTGCCGCCCGGGGTCGTGACCGCGACGTCAACCGTCCCGGCCGACTCCGCCGGCGCCGTGACCGTGATCGACGTCGGCGAGTTGACGACGACGTTGCTCCCGGGATGCCCGGTGCCGAACGCCACCGTCGTTGCGCCCGCCACGAAGTTCGTGCCGGTGATCGTGACCGAGGTCCCACCGGCCAGCGGTCCGGCGCTCGGAGCCACGCCGGTCACGGACGGGACGGGATCGTAACTGAACTGGTCGACCGCGCTCCTCGCCGACGTGCCCCCAGGGGTCGTGACCGTCACATCGACCGTGCCCATGTCGGCCGGCACCGTCGCCGTCAGCGACGTGGGCGAGTTGAACGTCGCCGGCGCCGCCAGTAGGCCGAAGTCGACAGTTGCGCCGGCGACGAATCCGGTCCCCGTGATCGTGACGATGGTCCCGCCCGCCTCCGGTCCCGCGCTCGGGTTGACCGCGGTCACGGTCGGGACGGCGTCGAAGCTGAACTTGTCCGCCGCGCCGGCCGTTGACGTCCCGCCCGGGGTCGTGACCGTGATGTCAACCGTCCCGGCCGACTCCGCCGGCGACTTGACCGTGATCGACGTCGGCGAATTGACGGTGACGCCCGTTCCCGCGTGCCCGGCCCCGAAGGCAACAGAGGCGCCCGCGACGAATCCCGATCCGGTGATCGTCACCGACGTCCCACCCGCGACCGGCCCGGCGGCGATGCTGATCGCAGTCACGACCGGGGCGGGGTCGTAGGAGAAGTTGTCGGCGGCGCCGGTCGCCGACGTGCCGCCGGGGGTCGTGACGGTGACGTCGATCGTCCCCGTCGATTCGGCGGGCGAGGTCGCAGTGAGCAGTGTCGCCGAGTACACCGTGACATTCGTCGCCGCGTGCCCGTTGCCGAAGCTGACGCCGGTGGCCCCGGCGACGAAGCCCGTGCCGGTGATCGTCACGACGGTCCCGCCGCCCAGCGGCCCCGCGCTCGGACTGACCGCGGTCACGGTCGGGACCGGATCGAACGTGAACTTGTCAGGCGCGCCGGTCGCGGAGGTGCCGCCGGGCGTCGTGACGGTGACGTCGACCGTCCCGGCGGTCTCGGACGGGGACGTGACCGTGAGTGACGTCGCCGAGTTGACGATCACGCTGGATGCGGCGCTTCCCCCGAACGCGACCGCTGTCGCGCCGGTGACGAAGTTGGTTCCGGTGAGCGTCACCGAGGTCCCCCCAGCGGTCGGCCCGACGCTCGGACTCATCGCCGTGACCGTCGGGGCGGAGTCGTAGCTGAACTTGTCGCGGGCGCCTGTCGCCGATGTTCCGCCGGGCGTCGTGACGATCACGTCGACCGTTCCCGCTGCCTCCGCGGGTGCCGTGACTGTGATCGACGTCGACGAGTTGATCACCACGTTGGTCCCGGCGTGTCCGGCTCCGAATGCCACCGTGGTCGATCCGGCCACGAAGTTCGTCCCGGTGATCGTCACCGACGTCGTCCCGGCGACCGGTCCGGCGCTCGGAGAGATGCCGGTCACCGTCGGGGCCGGGTAGTAGGTGAACTGGTCCGCGCTGCTGGTTGCGGAGGTGCCGCCGGGCGTCGCGACCGTTACGTCGACGGTGCCGACGTCGGCCGGCACGGTGGTCGTCAGCGTCGTCGACGAGTTGAAGGTCGCCGGCGTGGCGAGCAGGCCGAAGTCGACGATGGTCCCAGAGACGAAGCCGGTGCCGGTGATCGTCACAGTCGTCCCGCCGGTCTCCGGGCCCGCGTTCGGGCTGACCGCCGTCACGGCCGGTACGGGGTCGTACGTGAACCTGTCGGCCGCGCTCGTCGCCGACGTCCCGCCGGCTGTCGTGACGATGATGTCGACCGTGCCCGCCGGCACCGCCGGAGACGTCGCGGTAATCGACGTCGCCGAGTTGACTGTGACGCTCGTCGCCGGATGCCCGGTCCCGAACTCCACCGTGGTCGCCCCGACGACGAAGTTCGTTCCCGTGATCGTGACCGAGGTCCCGCCGGCGACCGGACCGGCGCTCGGAGCGATGCCCGTCACCGTCGGTACGGCCGCGCTTGCCTGAGCACTGGAGCCGACGAGCACGAACGCGAAAGCCGCAAGGCTGAACGCCCATAGGAGGCGCCAGCAGACGAGCCTTGGGCAGCGGCGAGCCACGACCTGATCGCCAGGCCGCTCTCGCAGCTCGGCTACGCTCAACGTCCCCACAGCCGCTTGATCGGCATCCGCGCGGTTGCCTGTAGTTTCGAGCGCCCGAGTGGGGAGCTTGGGGGCTAGCGGGGGGAGACGGAGGTGTTCGGGAAGCTTGACAGCAGCCGTCGTTGGTTGGCCCGCGTCGTGGTCAGCGACCGGTCAGCGATCCCGATCTCGCCCACGACGCCGTGCTGGACCTTCAGCACGCCGGAGGCGTGCACGCCTCGCAGCACGTACCAGGTGTTGGCGCCGATCTGAAAACGCTGTGCGCGGGCCAACAGCCAACGCGCGTGCGCGACGCGAGTGCCGGGCTTGATTCCGTCGAGCGCGTAGTGGTCGTTGGCGGTCAGGGCGAGCACCACACGGCCGCGCATCCGGCTGCGCTCGGGCCTGGTCAGCGTGTTGAGCAGTTGGTTCGAGGGGTAGCCGACCCGGATCTTGTGTGGCCCGCCCGCCAGGCAGGCGCGATCAAACGCGTTGTGGGTGACGGTGTAGGAGGGAAGCGCCTTGTGCGCTTGAGCGGCGCTCATGCCCAGCGCGACCGGGCCCAGCCATAGACCAGCCTGCTCCCCGGGATGCGCGAGCGCGACCGGGCATGATGGGCCGGTCACCGTCACCGTCAGCGGCGGCGCGGGAGGGCTCGTTGGCGGTGCGTCGGGCACGACCCCGGTCAGCACGCTGGCGCTCGTCTGCGACCCGCCGCGGTTGCTGGCGGTCACGACCACCCGCAGCGTGTGCCTCACATCCGAGCCGGTCAGCGTGTAGGACTGGGCCGTCGCGCCCGCAATGTCGGTGCAGTTCGTGCTCGAGCTGTCGCAGCGTTGCCACTGGTAGCCGTAGCCGGTGGGATCGTTCGCCCAAGTGCCGTCGGTGGCCGTCAGCGTCTGACCTTGCTGAGCGATCCCGGTCACCATCGGCGCCGACGTGTCGCTCGGAGCGAGCGGGGTGACCTTCTCGATCTCATTGTTGTTCGAGTCGGCGATGTAGACGTCGCCGGTGGTCGGATTGAGCCCCACCCCCATCGGGCCGTCGAGCTGCGAACTGGTGGCCGGACCGGGGGTCGGCGCGCCGTGGCTACCCGTGCCGGCGACGATCGACAGGAGTCCGGACTGGGTGACCTTCTCGATCTCCTGGCTGCCTGTGTCGGCGATGTAGACGTCGCCGGTGGTCGGATCGACCGCCACTCCGCTCGGGTCGTTCAGCTGCGAGCTGGTCGCGGGGCCGGGGGTCGGCGCGCCTTGGCTACCGGTGCCGGCGACGATCGACAGGATCCCGGAGGGGGTGACCTTCTCGATCTCGTGGCTGCTGCCGTCGGCGATGTAGAGGTTCCCGGCCGGGTCGATCGCCACCCCGAACGTCCAGCCCAGCTGCGAGCTAGTTGCGGGGCCGGGGTTCGGCGCGCCTGGGCTACCGGTGCCGGCGACGATCGACAAGGTCCCGGACGGCGTGATCTTCTCGATCACGAAGTTGTAGGTATCGGCGACGTAGACGTTCCCGGCCGAGTCGACCCCCACCCCGTACGGGTGGCCGAGCGACGAGTTCGTGGCGGGGCCGGGGGTCGGCGCGCCTTGGCTACCGGTGCCGGCGACGACAGACAGTGTCCCGGAGGGGGTGACCTTCAAGATCTCGCTTGAACCCCAGTCAGCGACATATAGGTTTCCGGCCGAGTCGACAGCCACCGCCTGCGGGTAGTTCAGCGGCGAGCTGGTCGCGGGGCCGGGGTTCGGCGCGCCTTGGCTACCGGTGCCGGCGACGACAGACAGTGTCCCGGAGGGGGTGACCTTCTCGATCTCGTGGTTGGCGTTGTCCGCAATGTAGACGTTCCCGGCCGAGTCGACCGTCACCTTAAATGGGTTGTTCAGCTGCGAGCTCACCGCCGGGCCGGGGGTCGGCGCGCCTTGGCTACCGGTGCCGGCCACGATCGACAGCGTCCCACCATTACTCGCCAGAGCCGGCGACACCGATGACAGACACGCCAACGCGCCGCCCACCACGACTACCGCACCACGCAACCGCAGTCTGTTCATCAACCCGTCCTCAAGATCGCCAAAGGCATTGTTAGCCCTGCTCATCGGCCAGCCGGGCCACCTCTTGAATCCACCGGGTGGCCGCGCGGCGAACGGCAGGCTCCAGAAGGGAGGCGAGGGCCAACCTTCCGAGCTTGTGGCCCAGCGCCGGCTCGGCGGGGCCGGCGGAAATCTCTTGCCGTTCCTGTCCGACCGTCAGCCGGTCGGCTTTCGCGGCAGGGCCCGGCCGGCCCGCAGGACCCGGTGAAAGGACCTGATTTCCAGCGTAATCCCGATGCCGCCGGTGGGGATCGAACCCACGACCTTCGGATTAAAAGTGGCCAATTTGCAGGGTAATTACCGCAGATACGGGCGCCTGGGTGGCAGTTACGTGAGGTTGTGGCGGGTCAGAATTGCCGACTTCGGGACATATTTCGGGACACGCTTCGCCCGTGCGGCGGACGTGAGCGCCTACGGACCGTCGCCGACGGTCCGTGCCTGCGTGAGCATCGATGAGTCGAAACGTCCGGATCGGCGGCAGCTCAGAGGCCGGCGAGTCGATGTCAAAGCGTCCGTCGTCGGCCTTGCATCACGCGGGCGAGGATCGGTCCGCCGTCGGTGTCGACGGCGTTCGTCCAGGTTGACGGAAGGCTCGCGGATCGCCCTGGTCCGAGCCGTCGCAGCCGTCCGCGCCACAGCGGGCGGCTGTCCTGGGTGAGCTCGACGAGTGGGGCGGATAGGGCTTCGTGGGCGCGGAGAAGGAAGCGCCCACGGGCGGGCGCGAGGTCGGCGACCGACGATCGGGGCAGGACGTTAGGAGCGATCCAGCGGAGTGGAGGGTCGCATACGATCGGCAGTCGCGCCGTCGGCCACGGCTCGCCTTCGAGGTGGCGGACCACTGTCGCGGCTACGTGGCGGCCAGAGAGCGCGGCGACGTCGGCGGGCTCGGCGCCGTGGAGGTGGTTGCCGGCGGCGAATAGGCCGGGGCGGCTTGTACGGAGCGATGGATCAACGGCGGGACCCCGGGTCCCAGGGTCTAGAGCCGCGCCGCCCAGGACCGCGAGCTCGTGCTCGGGTATCCAGTCGGCCGTGAACACGACGAGATCGCAGGAGATTTTGAGGACCTCGCCGGTGTCTACTCGGGTCAGCTCCACGGCCTCAACCCGCCGGCGGCCATGAATGACGCTAAGCGTGGTGCGCGTGAGCAGGGGTGTATGGAACCGCAGCGCGACGGCGGCGCGGATGGCAGCGAAGCTTTCGTGTCGTGGGTGTTCGGTGACCATCGCAACGGCATGCGCGCCGGCATGGGCGAGGGTGATAAGCGCGGAGAAGCTGACGTGCTCAGCGCCGAGGATCACGGCTCGCTGACCTGGCGACTCGTTGCGCAGGTAGACGAGCTGCTGGAGCGTGCCGGTGGTGATCACGCCCTGCGGGCGAGAGCCGGGCACGAGCCGGGCGGAGCGGGGGCGCTCGCGGCAACCCGTGGCCAGAACGACGGCTCGCGCCGCGAGTTGCGAGCGCCCGCGTGGGCTGGTCAGCTCGAGGGCATTGTTGTCGGCCCAGCCGGTCACCTGGGTCTCGGTGCGCAGTTCAGCGCCGCTTGCGGCTGCGAGCTCGGTGATCCGTGCGGCGTAATGCGGTCCTGACATGAGGCGCCGCAGGTCGCGCACGCCGAAGCCCTGGTGTTTGGCGTGGCGCGGGATCCCGCCCATCTCTGGCTCACGGTCGAGCACGACGACGCGGTCGACGCCGGCTTTTCCCAGAGATGCGGCGACGGCCAGTCCGGCGGGCCCACCGCCCACGACAGCCACGTCGACGACATCTCGCTCGGAGGAAGCTCCAGCGCTCATCGGACTTACTCTCGGAGCTGCCCCGGGTCTCGGCCCGCGTACTCGGCGAGCGCCGCTGGCACGTGCGCGCCGCAATAGAAGCCCTGACAGCGTCCCATCAGCGCCCTTGTCCGACGCCGCAGCCCGTCGAGGTCGACCGGCGGGATCGGGCTCGCCGCCGCGTCGCGGATCTCGCCGCGGGTCACGCGCTCGCAGAAGCACACGATCCGCCCGTATTCGGGGTCCTGGGCGATGCGCTCGGGTTGGGCGTGGGGCCGGGGGTCGGCTTCGCCGATGTTGGGCATGCAGATGTCGGGTAGGCCGGCGGCACGCTCACGGAGCTGCAGCCCAGCGGCGGTGAGCTCGTCGCGGACGTGTTCGGCGATCGCCATCGAGGCCGTGAGACCCGTCGAGCGGATGCCGGCGGCGCAGGCGTACCTGTGCCGGTCGTCGACAACGATCTGATAATCGTCATGCTCGACTGCGGCGCGCAAGCCGACATAGGTCGCCGTCACCTCGTGCTCGAACAGCGCGGGCATGATCCGCCGCCCGAGGCGCTGTAGGTAGGCGATGCCTTCGGCCGTCGAGCCAGTGTCGTCCTTGTGCTCGACATCGACCGCGGTGGGGCCGAGTATGACGTTGCCGAACACCGTCGGCGCGATCAGGACGCCCTTGGTGGTGGCGCTCGGCACGGGCAGGAGGACGTGGTTGACCAGTGGCCGGCTGAGCTTGTCGAACACGATCAGCTCGCCGCGTCGGGGCTTGACAGTTATCCCGTCGTATCCGGCCATCCTGTGGACCTGATCGGAGAACAGGCCCGCGGCATTGATCACCCAACGCGCTCCCAGCCGGCCGTGCGAGGTTTGAACTCGCCAGCCGCCTTCCTCGAGCCGCTCGAGCGCCACGACTTGCTCTGACCGGCGCAGCTCGGCGCCGGCGAGCACCGCCTGCGTGGCAAACGCCAGCGGGGGAGTGAACGGGCATACGATGTGCTCGTCGGGAATCTCCAGAGCCCCGAGCGCAGCCGGGCCGAGATGCGGCTCGCGTCGGCGCAACTCCTCGCGGCCGACCTCGCGCATCCGATCGTAGCCGCAGCGCCGAGCGTTGTCGACGATCGCGGGGAAGCGTTCGAGTTCCGCCTCGTCCCACGCAACCAGCAGCCCACCGCTCCGCTCGAGCGCAATCCCTACCTGGTCGGCGTAGCCGAGCAGCAAGCCGTGGCCACGGGAGACGAGTCGAGCCTCGAGGGTGCCTGGCTTGGAGTCGAATCCGGTGTGGAGGATCGCGGTGTTGGCCTTGCTGGTCCCGGCGCCAATGTCGCATTTGGCCTCGATCAGCACTAGCCGAAGCTCGAACCGCGCAAGCTCGCGGGCGATCGCACAGCCGACGTCACCGGCACCGATGATCGCGACGTCGTAATCGGGCCCGCGGTTGGTGATCGTGCTCGGCGACACAGAAGCGCGGCGCAGCCTAAAGGAGGCTGGCGCGCTGGACAAGCTCGCGCTACTCGGCATGCCCAAGCAGCGTTCGAGCCGTCGAATCGGGCGTTGGTCGCTGTGTCAGATGACTGTCGCTGACTATCCTCGAAGGCACAAACGAGTTGAGAGTGAGCACGGCCTTCAAGGTCGACAAGCGCGTCGTGGCCGAGTCCGAGTCAGTCGGCCGGGGTGTCGTTGAGGAAGTGCTGCGAGGCGATCCGGCGCCTCGCTATCGGATCCGCTGGGACGACGGCCACGAGAGCATCTACACGCCTGCAAGAGGCGCCCTCCGAGCCGAACATCGCCCCAAGAAGCGCTCGCGTTGACCGCGGCAGCTTGGGCGATGGGCTCAATAGATATGAACGGAGGGCCCAATTCTCAGTGCGCCCTCCGGGATCGCCATCGGTCACTGATTCCGCGGCGGGCAAGCAGGGGTGCGGTCCCTCAGATCGGCGTTGTGTATGCCCCGGTGATGCCGCCGTCGACCACGAACGCTGTCGCGTTGACGTAGCTCGATTCGTCGCTGGCCAGAAACAGTGCAGCGTTGGCGATCTCCTCGGCGCGCGCGAAGCGTCCCATCGGAACGTGCACCAGGCGCCGGGCGGCCTGCTCGGGGTCCTTCGCAAACAGCTCCCGCAACAGAGGCGTGTCTACCGGCCCAGGGCATAGAGCATTGACCCTCACCCCACGTCGGGCGAACTCGACGCCCAGCTCGCGGGAGAGAGCGAGCACGCCTCCTTTCGATGCTGTGTAGGAGATCTGTGAGGTCGCGGAGCCCAACACCGCGACGAACGAGGCGGTGTTGATCACGGATCCTCCGCCGGCGGCGAGCAGATGCGGGATCCCGTGCTTGCAGCATAGGAACACGCTGCGCAGGTTCGCTGCTTGGACCCGCTCCCAGGCCTCAACGGTCGTCTCGAGGACAGAAGCGTCGTCGATCGGCGAGATGCCCGCGTTGTTGAACAGCACATCGACGTGGCCGAACTCGTCGCTGGCGCGCGTGCAAAGCGCGGCGACGCTGTCCTCGTCGGTAAGGTCGGCGCGCAGCGACAGCTCGCCGACGGAGTGCTCGAGCAGGTCTACACCCACGACCCGGGCTCCCTCGCGCGCGAACAACGACGCCGTCGCACCCCCGATCCCGCCGCCCGCGCCGGTGATGAGGCAGACCTTGCCTTCGAGCCTCATGAGCTCGAATAGAACATCGACTTGACCTCGGTGTACGCGTCGAAGGCGTGTGGTCCCAGTTCGCGTCCGTGGCCCGATTGATTGAAACCACCGAATGGCGTGGTCACGCGCACAGACGTGTTGGAGTTGATCGAGATCACGCCAGCATCGACCGCACGCGCGACGCGGAGCGCTCGCGCGCCGTCGCGGGTCCAGGTCGAGCCCGAGAGTCCGCCGGCCTTGCCCGGCATTCTGACTGTAGTGCCGGGGCCCCCAGGTCTGGGAGCACTCACTGCCGTCTACTCGGAGCCGCGGGCGGACGTGGGAGCTGGCGGCACCGTCGGCGGAGGCTCGGTCGGGCCGAACTCTGCCTCGTCGATTGTGCGAACCGGTCCCTTGTATCTGTTCTTCGCGCCGAGCACCCACCAGATCCCAACGATCAGCCCGACGATCAAGACCAGTGGCGAATAGTTCACCGCCGTCAATGCGAACCCTGAGTTCCAGGGAACCCCGATGAACGTGGTCGGAATGTCGAGCGCGAGCACGACGAGCACGACGAACGCGATGGCGCCGATGTTCACCCACTTGTAGCGGTCGCCGAGGGTCCACGGGCCGGGCTGGAACGCGTCTCCCTTCCGAAGCCGTAGGTACACCGGGATGATGTACGCGAGGTAGAGGCCGACGGTGCAGATCGCGGTGATCGCGAAGTACGCCCACGGTACGCCGGCCTTGCTGCCGAAGTACGCCGGGATCGTGATGATCAGTGAGGCGATCGAGACCGCGAGCACCGCGTACAGCGGCACCCGCCGCCCGGTCAGCCGCCGGAAGAGAGACCATCCCGGCATCCCTCGATCGCGCGAGAACGCGTACCACGTGCGTGACGCGCTCGTCAGGCCGGCCGCTCCGCAGAAGAGCTGCCCGACGGTACAGATGATCAGCACGAACTTCGCCGCCCACGACGCGAGACCGGTCTCGATCACAGGGATCGAGCCGCCGCCGGCCTTGTTGATCGCGTCGACGTGGGTGGCCGCGAACAACAGCGCGAGCAGCACCGCCCACCCGGCGATCGCCGAGTAGAACACGGAGCGCCACACCCCCTGAGCGGCGGCCTTCGCCGCTCCGCGCGTCTCCTCGGCGGTATGCGCCGACGCGTCGTAGCCCGTCTGCGTGTACATCGTCAGGATGAAGCCGAGCGGCAAGATGTACAGCCAGAAGAACAGGCCGCTCGTCGAGCCACCGTTGAAGCCCGTGTTATTCAGGCGCTGCCCGAAGACGAAGGACACGCTCTGGTGGTGGGTCGGCACGAACGCGACCAGACCGATGATCACGAGCACGCCGATCACGTGCCAGCCGACCGAGATGTTGTTGAACAATCCCAAGGCCTGGTCGGCGAAGATGTTCACGACCGTGTAAAGGACGAGGATGAGCAGGAACAACAGGAACGTCTCGTGCAGAATCGTCGAGGTGTTCGTGGTGGCGAAGTTGATGCCGAGCACGTCGACGCCGTAGAGGCTGAGCGTCGCCTGGAGGAAGAACGCCGCTCCGTACCCGACCCCGGCGACGATCCCCACCAGGCCGACGATGTTGAACCAGCCGGTGAACCAGCTCCAACCCGGACCCCCGAGCTTGGCAGCCCACCAGTAGGGGCCACCGGCGGTCGGGTACGCCGATGTCAGCTCCGCCATCGAGAACGCGACAAGCAGCACGAGGCCGCAAAGGATCGGCCAGCCGATCGCTATCCCGGCGGGACCCCCGGCATTCCAGGCGAACGAGAAGTTGGTGAAGCAACCGGCTAGAACCGAGATGATCGTGAACGAGATCGCGAAGTTGGTGAAGCTGCTCCACCCGCGGTGAAGCTCCTGCTTGTAGCCGAGGTCGGCGAGCTCGCGCTCGTCGGCTCCCAACTCCTCGGTTCTGCTGGGCGTTCCTACTGTCTCGTCGGCCACGTTCCCTCCCCGGTTATGGGTTGCGCGCCCCCCACGGTCCTAATGGTCTGAAAATCGCACCTTCGAATGGCGCGACGATACGCTTGCGCCCGGACGGTGTCAACGACCGCGGCACAACACTTCGAGATTGCGGAGATCGGCGCAGGCGTCGTCGGCTGCGCGGTCGCTCTGGCGCTCGCTCGCCGCGGCGTCGAGGTCGTCCTGCTAGAGGCGGAGGCAGACCCTGCGCGCGGCGCAAGCGGCACCAGTTCGCGGATTCTTCGCACAGCATTCGAACGGACGCCAGGCGAGCTGACGACTGGTCCGTGCGTCACGAGGCGCGGGACGCGATCATCGCCGAGGCGACGTTGATGTATCCGCCGCTCGAGCACGCCACACCGATCGCCACCTACGCGGCAGTACCCGCGGGGCGCGGGGTCAACTACGTGATCGGACCGTCGCGGGGGTGCCGTGGACTGGTCAACGTTGCTGCGAGCCGCTCCACCGGTCTGACCGCTTCGCTCGGGATCGGGCACCGGCTGGAGGGGATAATCGGATCGCTGGGGGCTACCCTCGGACCGGAACTCGAGTTCCGTGGCGGCCCTCCGCCGAAGTTCGATCTGCCGCGGTGGCGACGACGAACAGCGAACTATCAAGCGGTGGCTGCATGACGCTTCTACTCGGTATCGACGAGGGAACCTCGGCGGTGAAGGCAGTGCTGTACGACGCGGACCTGCGAACGGTGGCGGAGGCGCGACGCGACAAGCCGCTCTCGCACCCTCGGCCAGGTTGGGTCGAGCAGGATCCGGAGGAGGTGCTGGCCGCCGTGGTCGACGCCGTCGCTGCCGTCCTCGATCAGGCACCGGGCAAGATCGACGCGTGCGGCCTAGATCACCAAGGCGAATCCATACTCGCGTGGGACGCCGATAGCGGCGCACCGCTCACGCCCGTTGTCACGTGGCAGGACAAGCGATCGCAGGAGATCCTCGAGCGGCTTGAGGCCAGCGGCCGTGGGGACGAGGTCCGCCATCGCAGCGGGATGCCGCTCGATCCGTACTTCTCGGCAGGCAAGATAGCCTGGCTCCTCGAGCGCGACGCGTCGGTTGCCGACGCCCGTACGGCGGGGACGCTGCGGATCGGCACCGTTGACTCGTTCCTCAGCGACAGGCTGGGCGCCGGCTTTGCGACCGATCCGTCAACCGCGTCGCGCACCCAGCTGGGTGCCCCCGACTGGGACCAGGAGCTGCTCGAGATCTTTGGCATCCCGCGCGAGGTGCTGCCCACGATCCTCGACACGGCCGGCGATCTCGGCACGCTGCGCCACCCATCCTGGAGGGCGGAGTTGCCGCTGCGCGCACGCTGCGTCGATCAGCAAGCGGCGCTCGCCGGCGCGGGATGCGTGAAGCCCGGACTCGTCAAGGCGACGTACGGCACAGGCGTGTTCGTGCTCGCGATGGCGGGAGAGGAACGGCCCAAGCCCGGCGGGGGTCTCCTGCCGACGGTCGCCTGGCGCATCGACGGCCAAGTCGAGTGGGCGATCGACGGCGGCGTGTTCACTGCGGGCGCGCTGCTCGACTGGCTGAGCCGGGACATGGGACTCGCCCTCGACCCCGCCGCGCTCGCGGCGGCTGCCGCCGAGGTGCAGGATGCTGGTGGCGTGCGCGTGCTGCCGGCGCTGGCCGGAGTCGGAGCACCCTGGTGGAAGCCGGACGCAAGGGGGGTGATTGCCGGGCTGACCGCAGGAACGCGACCCGCTCACGTGGCACGCGCGGCGGTCGAGGGGATCGCGTGGCGGGTCGCGGACGTGGTCCGCGTCGTGCGAGAGAGCGTGCCGGTCGACGTGCTACGCGTCGACGGCGGGATGACGCGCGATCCCGCGTTGCTTCAGCTGCAAGCAGACTTTGCCGGCGTCACCGTTCAGCGCGGCGCGGTCGACGCGACCGCAGCAGGCGCGGCCGCGCTCGCCGCCGTCGGCGCCGGCATGTGGGACTCGACGCTCGAGATCGCCGACCGGATTCCTACCGGCGATGCCTTCAGCCCCCAACGCGACGAGGACTGGCGCGCCCAGGCGCATGGCGAGTGGCGCTCGTTCGTTCAGCAAGCCGCCGCATTGTGAGCGCCAGGCTCAGATCAGCGCAGCGAGAATGTGCTCGGTATCTTGTGTGTGCTCGCGCATCAGCATCACCGCGCCCGGCACGTCTTTCTGCCGCAACAGCGGTACGACTCGCCGGTGCTGCAGGTTCGCGTGCAACAGCACCTCAGCTGGATGCGCGATCCGTGTGATCAGGTCGCTCATCTGATCCTGCACCTCTGTCATCGCACTCACGAGACGAGGGGAGCCCGACGCCTCTGCGATCCCGATATGGAACCGAATGTCGGCTCGGCGGTACGTCTCGAAGTCGTCGACCTGGGTCATCCTCTCCACAAGCACCTCGAGACGATCAAGATCGTCGGACTCGGCTTGCTCGGCTGCCAGCAGCGTCGCGCCAGTCTCGATCGCCACCCTGTAGTCCAGAACCGCCCGCGCCTCGGCGCCCAGCGGCATGAGCCTCGTTTCAGCCAACGGAGGACGCTCAGTCACGAACCTCCCACCGCCGCGCCCCCGCGGCGAAACCAGATGACCGCTCTGAACCAACGCGGTGAGCGCCTCCCGCAGCGTCGAGCGAGAGATCTCCAGCTGATCGGCGAGCGCGCGCTCCGCCGGAAGACGGCTACCGGCCGGCAAAATCCCGGCGCGGATCGCCATCCCCAAACGCTCGACCGTCTCCTCGAAAGTCGTCGCCGCGTGAACCGGCGCAAACACTGC
This sequence comes from uncultured Solirubrobacterales bacterium, assembly GCA_963809685.1. GTDB lineage: Bacteria > Actinomycetota > Thermoleophilia > Solirubrobacterales > Solirubrobacteraceae > Palsa-465. The sequence goes on from CAWEKN010000005.1 coordinate 170,127, forward strand.
CTTCAAGACAGCATCCCGCGTCATATCACGAAAGTATCGCTCTCGAAGACTCCTCCGGGGGGGCGTGAGGCGACGGGGATTTGGTGCGATCTGCGTGCGTGGTCCAGCGCGCGTTCGAGGCGCCCCGGCGAGTTCCGATCGGCGGCTCGGGGCTTTCGAAAGCGCAGGGCTTGGTGTGCGACCTCGTCGAGCAGGACGTTGCGATGGCCGCTGCCGATCACGCGCAGGATCTCTTCTTCTGCATCTGTAGTGCCAGCGCGAGGGTCGCGACGAGCAATCGTCCGGGTGGGGAAGATGCCGGGCCCGCCGCGTAGAAAGCGGCGATTTACAGCGCAACCCCGATGCCGCCGGTGGGGATCGAACCCACGACCTTCGGATTAAAAGTCCGCTGCTCTGCCAGCTGAGCTACGGCGGCTTGTGACGCTCATGATCGCGTACCCGCGGGAGTGGGGGGCTCGCGGGGGGCGATCGCTGCGGGTGGCTAGCCGACCAGCGCCACGGCTTCGATCTCGACCAGCATCCGCGGGTCGATCAGGCCGCTGACCTCGACCATCGTCATCAGCGGCCGGATGTCGCCGAACACCTCGCCGTGGGCACGACCGACCTCGGCGGCGCGGGAGATGTCGGTGACGTAGATCCGGACCTGGATCGTGTCGCCGAGGCCGGCGCCGGCTCGGCCGAACTCGTGCTTGATCTTGGCAAGGATCTCGATCGTCTGGTCGTAGGGGGTCTCGCCGATCACGACGCCGTCGGGGTCGATCGAGGTGGTCCCGCCGACGATCACGAAGTTGGCGGTCTTGACGACGCGACTGAAGCCGAACCGGCCCTCGTAGGGAGACGGTGGATCGCCCGGCAGGCGAGTGGCGCGATCAGGCATGCGCTTCTGGGCGGCGGCGGTCAGTGGCGGAAATGACGGCGGCTGGTGAACACCATCACGGCATTGGCGGCATCGACGGCGGCGACCACGTCGGGGTCACGGATCGAGCCGCCGGGCTGGATGATGCCGCTCACGCCGGCCTCCATCGCCAGCGTGGGGCCGTCGGCGAACGGGAAGTAGGCGTCGGATGCCATCACCGCCCCGGTCAGCTCAGAGCGGGACTTCTCCATCGCGAACCGGACCGAGTCGACGCGGCTCATCTGGCCGGCGCCGATCCCGATCGTGGTGAGGTCGCGGGAGAGGACGATCGCGTTGGAGCGGACGTGCTTGCACACGCGCCAGGCGAACAACAGCTCGCTCCACTCGTTCTCGGTCGGGCGGCGCTTGGACACGTGGCGCATCTCGACGCGCTCCTCGAAATCGGCGTCGCGGTCCTGGACGAGCATGCCTCCGACCACTTGGCGCAGGTTGGGCTCGATCATGTTCGCCGAGCGGCGCTCGCGGTCGTCGAGGATCCGCATGTTGGGCTTGGTCGACGACAGCAACTCGAGCGCGTCGTCCTCGTAGCCCCGTGCGAACAGGACCTCGATGAACTGCTCGACCAGGACCTGCGCGAGCGGGAGGTCGACCCGGCGATTGAGCGCGATCACGCCCCCGTAGGCAGACTGTGGATCGCAGGCGAAGGCGCGCTGGTAGGCCTCGAGCACGGTCGGCGCGAGCGCCACGCCGCACGGATTGTTGTGCTTGATGATCACACAAGCCGGGACCTGGAACTCGCGCAGCAGCAGACGGGCGGAATCGAGGTCGAGCAGGTTGTTGAACGACAGTTCCTTGCCGCCGAGCTGCGAGACCATCGAGAGCACGTGCGTGCGGGTCCCGACGGCGGCGTAGTAGGCGGCGCGCTGATGGGGGTTCTCGCCGTAGGGCAGCTCGAGCACCTTCTCGAACGCGCGCACCATCAGCGGCGGGAAGTCCTCGCGCTTCTCCTGGAACCAGCGGGCGATCGCGGTGTCGTAGCGCGCCGTGTAGGAGAACGCCTCGGCGGCCAGGCTCTCGCGAGTGTTGGGAGACAGGCGCCGGTCGGATTCGCGCAACTCGGCGAGGACCGCGTCGTAGCTCTCGGGGCTGACGACGGGCGCGGTGAACTGGTTGTTCTTCGCGGCGGCGCGGATCATCGTCGGGCCGCCGATGTCGATGTTCTCGACAACATCCTGGTCGGAGACGCCGCGCGTTGCGGCGGTGCGCTCGAACGGATACAGGTTGACGCAGACGAGATCGACCATCTCGACATCGTGCTCGCGCGCAGCATCCATGTGGACCGGGTTGTCTCTGACCGCCAAAAGGCCCGCGTACAGCTTCGGGTGAAGGGTCTTGACGCGGCCGTCCATGATCTCCGGAAAGCCGGTCAGCTCGCTGATCGAGCGCGCCGGGACCCCGGCCGCCGACAGCTCGCTGGCGGTGCCGCCGGTCGAGACGATCTCGATCCCCAGCTCGACGAGCCCCTTGGCGAACTCGACGATCCCGGTCTTGTCGGAGACTGACAGCAGCGCTCGCGCGACCTGCACCTCCGCAGGAGCAACGGGTCCCAGCGACGCCACCCGCCTACTCGTGCCCTGTTCCATGGCCCCGACTCTACCGGCTGAGCCAGCGCCTCACGGCTCGATCACCACCCGCCGCGGGTTGGCCGGGTCGGATCTCACGGCCCCTCGCGCGATCAGCGCCACGGCCCGCGGCAGCAGCTCGTGTTCGATCGGGTGAAGGAGCTCGAGCACCGCGTCGGCGTCGGTTGCGTCGGGAATCTCGATCGCGCGCTGCAGGATCACGGGCCCGGTGTCGACGCCCTCGTCGACGAAGTGGACGGTCACGCCGAACACCTTGACCCCGTAGTCGATCGCCTGCTGGACGGCGTTGAGGCCCGGGAACGCCGGCAGCAGCGCCGGGTGCACGTTGATCACGCGGCCGTGGAACCGGGCCAGGAACGATTGGCTGAGCAGCTGCATGTAACCCGCCAGCACGACCAGCTCGACCGCCCGGTCCTGGAGCCACTCGCCGATCGCCGCGTCGCGCGCGTCGCGGTCGCGATCGCGCTCGATCGGGAACGACGCCTGCGCCACGCCCGCGGCCTGTGCCCGCGCCAGCGCCCGCGCCCCGGGCCTGTCTGAGGCCACCGCGACGATCTCGACGCCTTCGCGGCGATGGACGCGGTCAAGCAGCGCCTGGAGGTTGGTCCCGTCGCCGGACGCGAGCACGCCGACGTTCATGCCGCGCGCGAGGCGGCGCCGGCGCGCAACTTCGGAAAGCGCCCGCCGGTCGATCGCAGCGTCCCTTCCGCGAGCAGTTCGTCCACCCGCCCGAGCACGTCGGCCGAACGCAGGTGCGCGAACGCGCCGTACGCCGCGAGCGCGTCGTACGAATACTCGGCGATCACCTTCGAGCGCCCGCCGCGGAGGATCTCGACCGCCCGGGTCCGGCCGACCGAAGGACGCGCCATGCCCACGACTTCCAGGATCGCCGCATCGAGATCGCCTGCCGCGGACGTCGGCTGGCCACCGGCAGCGCGCTGGCGACTCAGCGGCCTGCCAAACGCGACTGCCGCCCACTCACCGGCGGGCCCGTCGCACACATCGCAGCACGGCGTGCGCCGGGCGCTCGGTCCGGGATCGCCGAAGTGCGCCAGCAGCGCCCGCCGCCGGCACCCGCTCCCCTCGGCATAGGCCCAGACGGCCCGGTATTGATTCCAGCGGACGCGCTCTGCCTCGCGCGCCGAGGCGCGACACAGCGCGATTGTGTGCCGGTCCCAGTCGCCCGACACGCGGCCCGCGAGGCGGTCCGGCGCCGAGGGCTCGGGCGAGATCAGGCCGGCGCGGGCGAGGTGTCCGATGATCGCGCGCGCGGCTTCGTCGTCATGCCGGGCGCCGGTCAGCCCGGCGAGATCGGCCAGCGGGAGGTCGTAGCGCCCGTCGAGGCCCGCCCATTGCAGCCGCTCGGCGACGCGCTCGATCGCCCCGTCGTCGACCCGCGCACGTTGGATGAAGAACACGTGCAGGCCCTTGTCGCGCTGCTCGGCGAACAGCAGGCACCGCGCCGCCAGGCGATCGCGGCCGGCGCGGCCGGCCTCCTGGTAGTAGGCCTCGAGCGAACCCGGAACCGACGCGTGCGCGACGGTGCGCACATCGGCCTTGTCGATCCCCATGCCGAACGCGTTGGTGGCGACGATCACCGGCACCTCGCCCGCCATGAACCGCTCCTGCGTGCCAGCCCGGACCGCGCGATTGAGTCCCGCGTGGTAGGCGACGACCTGCTCGCCGAGGTCCTCGCGTAACGAGACCGCGAGCTCCTCGCTCGCCGCGCGCGTGCCGGCGTAGACGATCGCCGGCAATGCGTCGGGCTCGGCGAGCGCGGCCGCGAGCCGGCGGCGTTTGTCGGCGGCGTTGGTGGCGCCGATCACCGAGAAGCTGAGGTTGGGGCGGTCAAAACCGGTCGTGACGCGAACCGGATCGCGCAGCCGCAACCGGCGCGCGATGTCGTCGGCCACGCGTGGGGTCGCAGTGGCGGTCAGCGCGATCGTCGCCGCGGCGTCGACGCCGCGGGCCGCGTCGGCCAGCGCGAAGTAGTCCGGCCTGAAGTCATGCCCCCATTGCGAGACACAATGCGCCTCGTCGACGACGAACAGCCCGACGCGGGCACGCGACAGCGCCTCCACGAACCTCGGCACCGCGAACCGCTCCGGCGCCACGTACAGCAGCCGCACCTCCCCGCGCCCGACGCGCGCGAGCGCCTCGGCGTTCAGCGCGCCGCCGCGCTGGGAGTTGACCACCTCGACGGCGCCCGGGGCGACCGCGGCGAGCGCCTGCACCTGATCCTGCATCAGCGACACCAGCGGCGAGACGACGACCGTCAGGTCGCCGCGCATCAGCGCCGGCAGCTGGTAGCACAGCGACTTGCCCGATCCCGTCGGCATCACCACGAGCGCGTCGCGACCTGACAGCGCCGCTCCGACGGCCTCCTGCTGGCCCGGCCGGAACTGCTCGAATCCGAAGATGCGCCCAAGCGCCTCGCGTGAATCCATGGGCGCGCGACGATAGCGCCGCGGTCGGCGGCTACCGGCCGGTGATGGGCGACCGTTACCATCCGACGGATGCGGAGCACCACGGCCCGAGTAGAGAGCGCCACCCGGCGATAGACGCCCGCGCACACGCGGGCGCGCCGGTGGCAGTCGGCCTCTCTCTCGACCCTTCCCAATGGAGCCCCGCATGTCCCACCCAGCCACAGCCTCATCGACCACCCAGACGCTCCGCGGCCCGGCCAGCTCGCCGGTGCGCGACATCCTCGCGCTGACCCAGCGACCCGGCGTCGTTTCGTTCGCGGGCGGGCTACCGGCGCCCGAGCTGTTCGACCTGGCGGGGTTGCGCGACGCGTTTGCGGCCGTCCTCACCGGCGACGGCGCACGCCGCGCGCTGCAGTACTCGACGACCGAGGGCGACCCGTCCCTGAGGGCCGCGATTGCGTCGCGGTTGACCGCGCGCGGGCTCCCGACGGAGGCCGACGACGTGCTGATCACAAGTGGCTCGCAGCAGGCGTTGACACTGATCGCAGCCGTCCTGATCGAACCGGGCGACAGGGTGCTCGTCGAGGAGCCGTCGTACCTCGCTGCGCTGCAGAGCCTTGCGCTTGCGGGCGCGGTCGCGGTGCCGGTGCCGTGCGACGACGACGGGCTGGATCCCGATGCGCTGCGCGAGCTGATCGCCACGCACCGGCCGAAGCTCCTCTACACGGTGCCGACGTTTCACAACCCGACGGGCCGCACGCTGCCGCTTGCTCGCCGCCGCGCGCTGGCCGCGCTGGCGCAGGAGACGGGGCTGCAGATCGTCGAGGATGACCCCTACGGCGAGCTTCGCTACAGCGGCGATGCGCTGCCGGCGATCGCGTCGCTGCCTGAGGCCGGGGACCGCGTGCTCGCGGTCTCGACGCTGTCGAAGATCGCCGCCCCGGGGCTTCGCCTCGGCTGGGTGCGCGCGCCGCGGATGCTGCTGCGACGGCTGACGATCGCCAAGCAGGCCGCCGACCTGCACTCCTCGACGATCGACCAGGCGGCCGCCGCGCAATGGCTCGCGAGCACCGATCTGGACGCGCACGTGCAGCGCCTGCGGGCCGCCTATGGCGCGCGGCGCGACGCGCTGCTGCAGGGCCTGTCGGCGGCGCTGCCGCCGGGCTCGACTCACAACCGCCCGGAGGGAGGGATGTTCGTGTGGGCGCGGCTGCCTGACGGCTCAGACGCCGAGGGGCTGCTGCCGCGCGCGCTGGAGCACGATGTCGCGTACGTCCACGGGGCGCCGTTCTTCTCGGGGCCGCCCGACCGCGCGACGCTGCGCCTGTCGTTCACCGCGCACCCACCCGAGGAGATCCGGGTCGGGCTCGGGCGTCTCGCTGAGGCGTTCGCTATCGGCTGATACAGCGCGGTGGCGGTGGCTGCTGTAGCAGCCGTCCGTGACGGGCCCGCAGCCGGGATGGAGCGCCGGCCGTCGAGGCCCTCCACCCTAGAACGGCTAGGCCCGCACCAGCGGCAGCGCGGACTCGAGCGCGAACTTACCGTTCGCCTCCTCGGTTCCGGCAAGCGGGTAATCCCCGCTGAAGCACGCGTCGCAGTGGTTCTCGCGCGGAGCCCCGACCGCCTCGTAGACGCCGGCGAGCGACAGGTAGTGCAGCGAGTCGGCGCCGAGCTCCTCGGCGACGCCGGCGACCGTGCGGCCGTGGGCGATCATCTCCTCGCGCGTGGACATGTCGATGCCGTAGTGGCACGGGTGCTTGATCGGCGGCGCCGAGATCCGCAAGTGCACCTCGGCGGCGCCGGCCTCGCGCAGCATCTGGACGATCTGCCGCGTTGTGTTGCCGCGGACGATCGAGTCGTCGACGACGATCAGGCGCTTGCCGGCGACGACCTCGGGCAGCGGATTGAACTTCAGCCGCAGGCCTTGGCGGCGCAGCTCCTGGCCGGGCTGGATGAACGTCCGCGCGACGTAGCGGTTCTTGATGAAGCCGTCGTCCTGCGGCAGGCCGGCGGCCTTGGCCAGCCCGCGCGCGGCGGCGTTGCCGGAGTCGGGCACGGGGATCACGAGATCGGCCGCGACCGGCGCCTCGGACCAGAGGATCTCCCCCATCCGGGCCCGCGCGACCTGTAGCACCGTCCCCGCCATCCGCGAGTCAGGGCGGGCGAAGTAGATGTACTCGAACACGCAGAATGCCTGGCGCTCCGACGGCGCGACCAACCGCGTGGAGAGCCCGCGCCCGGTCAGCGTCACGACCTCGCCGGGGAGGACCTCGCGCAGGTACTTCGCGCCGATCAGGTCAAACGCGCACGATTCGCTTGCGACGCAGTAGACGGCGCTGCCGGAGTGCTCCTCGATCATCCCCAGCGCGAGCGGGCGCAGCCCGTGGGGATCGCGGAACGCGACGACCGCGTCCTCGGTCATGACCACGGTCGAGAACGCGCCGCTGAGCTGGGGCAGCACCTCGGCGACCGCATCCTCGATCCGCTCGGCCGGGTGGGTGGCGAGCATCGCGGCGATGATCTCCGAGTCCGACGTCGACCGGAACGGGACGTGCCGGCCGCGCAGCTCGGAGTGAAGCTCGACCGCGTTGATCAGGTTGCCGTTGTGCGCGAGCGCGAGCGTGCGGCGGTCGTCGCGGACGATCGGTTGGGAGTTCTCCCATTCCGACGACCCGGTCGTCGAGTAGCGGACGTGGCCGATCGCCATGTCGCCGACCAGCGAGCGCAGCTTGTGCTCGTCGAACACCTGCGCCACGAGGCCCTGGTCGCGGATCGCCATGATGCTGCCGCCGCGCGGCGCGGTCGCGATCCCGGCGGATTCCTGTCCGCGATGCTGGAGCGCGAACAGCGCGAAATAGGCGAGACGTGCGACATCGTGCTCGGGCGCATAGATCCCGAACACTCCGCACTCGTCGCGTGGGCCGTCGCGATGATCGATAGGCAGAGCCATTTGTAAAGCCCCGGTCAAGGCTAGCAGCGGCCCTAGACCAATTCGTCGAGTCCGGTCTCGCGCGCGGCGTGCAGCTCGGAAACTGCGAGCTTCAGCGCGCCCGCGATCTCGAGCTCGGTCCCGCCGACGTGGCCGATGATCTCGTGGTCGGCGAGCGCTTGCGCCGGCCCGGAGACGATGAACCCCTGGCCCGGCGCCTCGGCAAACAAATGCAGGTAGTCGGGCACCTCGACGCTCGCCCCGATCCCACCGGCGATGCAGCACTCGGCCAGCGCGACCGCGATCCCGCCTTCGGCGATGTCGTGCGCGCTGTGCAGCGCCCCCGAGCGGACGCCGTCTCGGACCGCCTGATGCGCGTCGCAGATGAATTGCGCCTCCACGGACGGGAGCTTGCCGACCGGCGGCTCGCCCGACAGCTTGGCCAGCTCCGATCCCGCCAGCGACGGGGCGAACGGGCCGACGAGCGCGATCGCATCGCCGTCGCGCGCGAATCCGAGCCGCCCCGCACGCGCCGCATCCGGCAGGCGGCCGACGATGCCGACGACCGGGGTCGGGAAGATCGGCCCGCTCGGCGCCTCGTTGTAGAGCGAGACGTTGCCGCCGACGACCGGGACGCCGAGCGCCTCGCACGCCTCGGCCAGCCCGTCGACGGCCTGTTGCAGCTGCCACGCGACGTGGGGCTTCTCGGGGTTGCCGAAGTTCAGGCAGTTCGTGAGCCCGAGCGGCTCGGCGCCCACACAAGCAAGGTTGGCCGAGCATTCATACACCGCCTCGGCGGCGCCGGCGCGGGGGTCGCACGCGACGCGCCGGCCGTTGCCGTCGATCGAGACCGCGATCGCGGAGCCGTCTGGCAGCGCGAGCACGGCCGCGTCGGCCTGGTCGGGACGGCGGACCGTCCGCGACTGAACGACCGGGTCATATTGCTCGAACACGGGCCGGCGCGAGGCGAGGTTCGGCGAGCGCAGCAATGCCAGCAGCACCTCGCCGGGGGACTCGTCGCCGCGCAGGACCGGCTCCGGCGCGCCGTAGATCGCGCGCTCGGGCTCCTCGGGCTCGAGGTCGTACATCGGGCAGTCGTCGACCAGCACGCCGACCGGCAGCTCCGCCACGACCTGGCCGCGGTGCAGCACGCGGAACATCCCGCCGCGGTTGACCGAGCCGATCGGCGTCGCCAGGATCTCCCAGCGCTCGCAGACGCCGAGCACGTCGGCGACCCGCTCGGGCTCCACGACGCACAGCATCCGCTCCTGGGACTCCGACACCATCACCTCGAACGCCTCCATCCCGGGCTCGCGCAGCGGGATGCGTGAGACGTCGATGTCGAGGCCGACGCCTCCCTTGCTTGCCATCTCCGACGCCGACGAGGTCAGCCCAGCCGCGCCGAGGTCCTGCAACGACACCAGCAGCTCGCCGTCGAGCAGCTCGAGGCAGCACTCGAGCAGCTTCTTCTCGGTGAACGGGTCGCCGATCTGCACCGACGGCCGCTTTGACTCGTCGCCCTCCCCGAGCTCGGCGCTGGCCAGGACCGACGCGCCGCCGATCCCGTCGCGGCCGGTCAGCGCGCCGAGCAGCACGATCACGTTGCCGATGCCGGCGGCGGCGCTGCGGATCAGCCGGTCGTGCGGCGCCAGCCCGAGGCACATTGCGTTGACCAGGCAATTCTGCTCGTAGCTGTCCTCGAAGTAGATCTCGCCGCCGACGGTCGGCACGCCGATCGAGTTGCCGTAGTGCCCGATCCCGGCGACCGCGTGCTCGAGCAGGTAGCGCGAGCGCTCGGAGGTCGCGGGCTCGCCGAAGCGCAGCGAGTCGAGCACCGCGACCGGGCGCGCGCCGACGGCGAACACGTCGCGCAGGATCCCGCCGACGCCGGTCGCGGCACCCTGAAACGGCTCGACCGCGCTGGGGTGATTGTGCGACTCGACCTTGAACGCGACCGCCAGGCCGTCGCCGACATCGACCACGCCGGCGTTCTCGCCGGGGCCCATCAGCACGTGGGGCCCCTCGGTCGGCAGCCGACGCAGCAGCTTGCGCGAATGCTTGTAGGCGCAGTGCTCGGACCACATCAGCGACAGCATCGCGAGCTCGACGTCGTTGGGCGCGCGGCCGAGCCGCTGCACGATCAGCTCGTACTCGAAGTCGGTGAGCCCGAGCTCTCGGTGCTTGGAATCAGACGAGGACGCCGTCGGCAACGTGCGCCTTGATCGACTCGAAGATCTTCAGCCCGTCGGTGGAGCCCGTCAGCGGGTCGACCGCGTGCTCGGGGTGGGGCATCATCCCGAACACGTTGCCTTGTTCGTTGCAGACGCCGGCAATGTCGCGCAGCGAGCCGTTGGGATTGTGGCCGGGGGCGTAGCGCAGCAGCACCTGCCCGGCGGACTCGAGCCGGTCGAGCTCGTCCTCGGGGGCGTAGAAGCGACCGGTCATGTGCTTGACCGGGATCGACAGGCGGCCGGGGGCGCCGGGCGTGGTCGGCGCGCACGCGCACGTGAACGCGCTGTCGGCCGAGACGACCTCGAGCTCGACCTGACGGAACACGAACTTCAGCGACACGTTTGGCAGCAGCGCGCCGGGCAGCAGGTGCGCCTCGCACAGGACCTGAAAGCCGTTGCAGATCCCCAGCACGAGGCCGCCTTCGTGCGCGAACTCGGCGACGAGCTCCATCACCGGAGCGAATCGCGCGATCGCACCGGCGCGCAAGTAGTCGCCGTAGGAGAAGCCGCCGGGGACGATCACGGCGTCGACGCCCTGCAGGTCGCGATCGGCGTGCCACAGCATCACCGCGTCGCCGACTCGCCGCGCCGCCAGCAGCGCGTCGACGTCGTCGCACGATCCCGGGAATCTGACGACCCCGAACTTCAACTGGCCGCCCCTTCTGCGCCCGCGAGTTTGCCGCCAGGCAAACTCGCAATGGAATCGGCGCCAGCCGATTCCACCCCTCCCCTGCCCGCGAGTTCGCCGCCAGGCGAACTCGCAATTGAATCGGCGCCAGCCGATTCAACAATCTCGTAGTCCTCGATCAGCGGGTTTGAGAGCAGCCGCTCGCACAGCTCGGGCAGCCGGTCCGGGTCCTCGACGTCGAGTTCGATCAGCCGTCCGACGTGGACGTTGCGGATCCCGCTGAAGCCGAGCGCCGGGAGGGCGCGTTCGACCGCCTGCCCTTGCGGATCGAGGATTCCCCGCTTGGGCCTGACCAGCACTCGCGCGCGCATCAGGCCGCTTCGGTCCGCTCGAGCCACTGCGCGAACGGCTCGCCGGTCAGGCGCTCGTAGGCCTCGACGTACTTCGCGCGCGTCTGCGCGACGACGTCGTCGGGGATCGGCGGCGCCGGCGGGTTGCGGTCCCAACCGGTCGATGAGGCCCAGTCGCGGACGTACTGCTTGTCGAAGCTCGGCTGGCCGCGACCGGGCTGATACTGATCGGCCGGCCAGAAGCGGGAGGAGTCGGGCGTGCAGACCTCGTCACCGAGCGTCAGCGTGCCGTCGGAGTCGAGGCCGAGCTCGAACTTCGTGTCGGCGAGGATGATCCCGTGCTCGCGGGCGTGCGCGGCGGCGTTCTCGTAGACGGCGATCGAAACTTCGCGCAGGCGCTGCGCGAGGGCCCGGTCGCCGACGAGAGCGGCCGCGCCCTCGAAGTCGATCGCCTCGTCGTGGCCGACATCGGCCTTCGTGCTCGGCGTGAAGATCGGCTCGGGCAGCCGCTGCGACTCGGTCAACCCGGCCGGCAGCTCGATCCCGCTGATCGCGCCGCTGCGCTGGTAGTCCTTCCAGCCGGAGCCGGTGATGTAGCCCCGCACGACGCACTCGACGGGCAGCATCTCGAGCTTTCGGACGGCCATCGCCCGGCCGCGCACCTCGTCGGGCACGCCGTCGGTGACCGAGATCAGATGGTTCGGGATGATCTCCCTGGTGCGCTCGAACCAGAACGTCGAGAGCCCGGTGAGCACGCTTCCCTTGTCGGGAATCGGGGTCGGGTGAACGACATCGTAGGTCGAGATCCGGTCCGAGGCGACGATCAGCAGCGTGTCGCCGAGGTCATAGATTTCACGGACCTTGCCCGATGCGATCAGCGGGAGGTCTGCGAGGGCCGGCACTGGATCGATCCTAGCAACGGGGTCGGCGGGGTTCGGCTCCCGCCGAGTCGGGTTTGCGGAACCGGTCAGCGGTCCGAACGCCACGATCTGCGAGCCGGCGCGGCCGGCGCCCGCTCGCCGTGCTGGGTTTGGGGCGCTATACACCCCAAAGCCAGCACGACCGCCTCGCGCAGGGCGGGCGGACGGCTACCTGGCCCGGCCCTAGCCGAGCTTGATCATGCGCGCCTTCGACGGGACCCCGGCGCCGTCCACGACGAACAGCATGTACGCACCGGGCGGTGCGATCTTCGCGTTTGGTGGCAGCTTCGCGGTCAGCTTGCCGGCCGTCGTGCCGGCGATCTCGAGTCCGACGTAGCGCTGGTCCATGTGGAAGTTGTGGGTCACCGCGCCCGCGCGGATCAGCGCCACGCGGACGATCTTGCGTGCCGTCGGGCAGCCGATCGCGATGTTGTGCCCGTAGCCCCCGGCCGCCGGCGCAGAGGAGATCCGCGGGCGGGGGCCGGCGAACAGGTACGGTGGCGAGAACAGCTCGAGCCGGTGCTCGAAGTACTTGTACGGGTCGCGCTGGAATTGGCCGTCCTTGCCGCCGCGCATCACGCGGCCGTCGGCAAGCAGCAGCGCGGTCGAGTGGTAGAGGTGCGCGCAGTTGATCGGCGCAAGCTCTGTCCACGTGTCGCTGACCGGGTCGTAGAGCTCGGTCGGCAGGACCGGGTCGACCGCCACGTCCGATTTCCCCGTCGAGCTGCCCCCGACGACGAGCACCTTGCCGTCCGGCAGCAGCACGCTGTCGCAGAGAACACGCGGGTGGTGCATCGAGGCCACGTACTTCCAGGCGGGCTTCGCCGCGCCGAGGTCCAGCAACTCGACGGTGTCGGTCGACGGATCGTCGTTGTGTCCACCGTGGTAGAAGGCCTCGCGATCGACGCCGCCGCCGCCGATCGCCATAACCCGCACCCGATAGCCGTCCTCGGGCAGCAGCGGCAGCAGCACGGAGGTTCCCTGGCCGGGGTAGGTGCGCGACTGCTTGCGCTTGGCCTTCAGCACTTTCGCGTCCCAGTGCCCGGGGGTGCCGGGATGCCAGAACCGGGTGGAGTTGCGGCAATGAACCAACAGGCGGCCGTCCGGCAGGACGAAGTTCCACGGATACAGGTCGATCTCCTGATGCCCCGCCGGGAAATTGGTCGAGAACGGAGAGGGGGTCGGCTCCTCCGCCGAAAGCCGGTGGCCGGCGGGCTTGGTCACATCGAAGACCTCCACCGTTGCGTTGACCGGGTTGTTGGCGCCGATCGGCCCGGTGTGCTGCGAGCCCGACATCACGGCGGCGCGACCGTCGGGGAGCACGGTGACCGTCGGATACCAGCGCCCGTGCGCCATGTTGTCGTGGTGCTCGAGCGTGACCGTGGCGGGATCGAACAGGTGGATCGCCTTGACCTCGTCGCCGTGGCCGCCCATGATCACGACCCGGCCGTCCGGCAGCAGCACGTGGCCCGAGCAGAACAAGTGGTGCTTGGTCGCCGGGGTCTTCGTCTGTCCGTTGTCCGGGTCGATCACGAACGATCCCGGGTCGGGCTCCATCCCGCCGTCGCCGAAGCCGAAGCAGAACGCGTCGCCGCTCGCCAGCGTCGAGACGTGGATGGCCGACGGGCCGCCCGGCTTGAACGCGACCTCGCAGCGGCCGAACAGCTTCGGGTCGAGCGCCGGCTGCCGCCACGCCTCGGTCGGGCCCTGCCACGGCGAGCCCGCTGCCGGCTGCGAGACGTAGTGGTCGAGCCCGTGGTCGAGCCGCGCAACGACCTCGAAATTGCCGGCGCCGAAGCTGCCCTGGATCAGCCCGACCGCACGGACCGCTCCGGTGCCGAAAGCGGTTGGCCCCGTCCAATGCGCGGTTCTTCCCCGAACCCAGTGACCAAGCCCACCGCCGGCGAGCGGGGCGACCACGTGGAAGGTCCCGTCCTTCGCCTGCAGGAAGCCCGGCTCGCCCGAGACCGTGCCGGGTCCGGGGATCGGAGTCGGGCCGTGCCACGCGTGCCCAGGATCGCGCCAGAAGTGGACGAGGTGAGAGCCCTGCACGGCGATCAGCTCAAGGTTCCCGTTGTCGTTCTGGACCAACGCGGCCGCGCTGAACGTGCCGTGGCCGAAACCTGTCGGGCCGTGCCACGGCCGGGCGGGAACGCCGTTGTTCTGAAACCAGTGCGCGAGGCCGCCGCTCGCAACCGGCGCTACGACCTCGAAGTTGCCGTGGATGCCCATGCTCTGGACGAACCCGGGCGCGCCGGCCGCAACGGCTCCGCCGGGCAGCTCGTCCGAGGCGCCCCAGCGCGGGCGGATCACTCCATGCACGTTCACATGCCCGCGGGCCGCGCAGCGAAGATGGTTGCCCTCGCGACGCAGCGATGCCAGCTCGCCGGGGTGGAGGTTGTCCTCGATCAGCACGACCGCGCTGACGTCGTCCTCGCTGCCCATCGCGAGGTCGGGCCCGTGCCATGGGTGCGCAGGGAGGTCGTTGTTGCGCCAGAAGTGCCAGAAGCCGCCGCCGACGCGCGGCGTCACGACCTCGAAGTTGCCGGTCTGCCCGGCCGAGCCCTGTACCAGTAGGCCACCACTGCGTGCCATCCCCCATCCTCCTGTCTCGCGGCCAGGGTCAAGCTATACCGAAGGATGGGGCCGGCGGGGTGACATTTGTCAACCGTTCAGCCCACGCCCGCCACGCGGGCGGGCGACCGGCTACCCGGCGCGCACGACCTCGGCCGCCGCCGGCTCGATCGCGTCCAGCCGCCCCACGATCTCGTCGGCCCAGCGGACGAACGGCGCATAGTCGAAGATCGCGTCGAGGTCGAGCCGAGCGCCGGCCGGGTCAGCTCCCAGCAGCTCGCGCAGCGCGATCCGCCGGTCGAGCGCGGCCTGGGCGAGGTGCTGGACGACCCGGTAGGCGTCGTCGCGCGACATCCCGTTCTCGACGAGCGCGAGCAACACACGCTGCGAGAACAGCGCGCCGTGCGTGAGCTCGAGGTTCTCGCGCATACGGGCCGCGTCGACGACCATCCCCTCGACGAGCGACAGCGCGCGCCGCTGGACGTGGTCGAGCAAGATCGTCGAGTCGGGCAGGATCACGCGCTCGACCGACGAGTGCGAGATGTCGCGCTCGTGCCACAGGGCGACGTTCTCGAGGCCCGCCTGGGCGTTGGCGCGCAACACCCGTGCCAGGCCGCTGATCTGCTCTGACTTGATCGGATTGCGCTTGTGGGGCATCGCGCTCGAGCCCTTCTGGCCGGCGCCGAACGGCTCGCGGACCTCGCCCACCTCGGTGCGCGCGAGGTGGCGAAGCTCGGTTGCGAACCGCTCGAGCCCGGCTCCCGCCAGCGCGATCGCCTGCAGCAGCTCGGCGTGGCGATCGCGCGCGACAACTTGTGTGGAGACGGGCTCGGGCTCGAGCCCGAGCCGAGCGAGCACCCGTTGTTCGAACTGCGGCGAGGTCGCCGAGTACGTGCCGACGGCCCCCGACAGCGCGCCGACGATCACCTGCGCGAACGCGCGCTCCAACCGCCGCGCGTTGCGATCTGCCTCGAACGCAAATCCCGCCAGCTTGATCCCGAACGTCGTCGGCTCGGCGTGGATCCCGTGGGTGCGACCGGCGCACAAGGTGTGGACGTGCTCGCGTGCGCGGGCGGCGAGCGCCTGCACCAGCGTCCGGGAGTCGGGCAGCACGACCTCGGCGACCCGGCGCAGCTGGAGCGCAAGCCCGGTGTCGAGCACGTCGCTCGAGGTCAGCCCGTGGTGGATCCAGCGCCCGGCGGGCCCGGCCGACGCCGCCAGGACGTCGACGAAGGCGGCGGTGTCGTGGTCGGTGACCTTCTCGCGCTCGTCGATCGCGGCCACCGTGAACGTGGCGGCGCGGATCGCGTCGAGCTCCGCCTCGGTGGGGCCGTCCATCTCCTCGCAGGCGGCGACCTCGACCTGCCGCATCGCCTCCCAGCGCGCGTGGTCAGACCAGATCTCGGCCATCTCCGGCCGTGTGTAGCGCTCGATCATCGACCCCGATTATCGCGGCGCGGGCGACGACGGTCCGCGCAGAACCTTTGTCCGGCGGGTGACGGCGGCCTGGCAACGCCATGTACTCTGCTCCTGACCCGCCATGGACGGTGGGGCTGACACGATGTCGATCGGGGAGGTAGCAATGGTGGGTCGTTCAATCCGTATGGCGCTGGTGCTGATGGTGCTGGCACCTGCTGCCGCATCGCGGGCGGCGGCGATCTGGACCCCGGTCAACAGCGGGACGACCCAGACGATCACGGCGATCTCAGCCCCGAGCACGAGCAGCGTCGTGTTCGTGACGAGCGGAGGCCAGATCATTTATCTGGTGTCGGGCACCACGTTCAAGTCGGGGGTCGTCACTCCGGCCAATCCGTCGGGCTTCACGGATGTGGCGATGTCTGCGGACGGAAGCAAGGGAGTCGCTGTCGGGCTCGGCGGCAAGATCTACAAGAGCACAGACTCGGGGCACACGTGGAGTCAGGCGTCCATAGGCGCCGTGCACACGGGATCATGTCCTACGCCAGGCGCTACGACGACCCTGAGCTACGCGGGCGACCTAATCTCAGTGAAGTTCGCCGACGCAACGACGGTATATGTGACGGGCGTCAACGACGACGTGCTGAAGTCGACGAACGCGGGCGCCAGTTTCGTCGACGTGAACAAGTCCAATACTGCCTGTGTGGCTGATCCAGGCGGTTCGACGGCCGAATTCTCGGACAGCTTCTGGCTCAACGCGTCGACCGGCTACCTGCTCTCGAACGACTTCGGCACGCTGTGGTCGACCAACAACGGCTTCGCCACCGCCACGAAGAAGACCATCGGCGCCAACGGGTTCACATACCGCGACCAACTCGCCGTCGACTCGGCCGACATCAGCCACGCCTGGGCGGTCTCTGGCGGAGCGATGAACGGCTCTTACTTCCAGATGACGACCGACGGCGGGAACGACTGGACCACACCGATGTACGACGACAACCAAGTCGCACTCCAGGACATCGCCGCGTCCGGCACAACAGTCGTGGCCGTCGGCACCGGCGGTGACATCTACACGAGCCCTGACGGTCGCAACTTCTACCGCCAGATCGCCGGGCCGCCGAACACGACGACCAACTGGCGCGCAGTTGCCGTGCCGAACGCCAACACCGCCTGGGTCGGCGGCGAAGGCGGCGCGCTGGTCACGAGCAGCAGCACGAATCAGATCCCCGACACGACTCCCCCGACTGGCGCGATCACCGGCCCAGCGCACCTCGTCGCCGGGCAGTTCGGGACCTATACGGTCAGCGCGGCCGACAACGCCGGCGGGAGCGGCGTCGATGCCTCCAGCTTCGTCTGGTCGACGCCGGGGCAGCCTGACCAGCCGGGAACCACGGCGCACTTCGCGTTCGGAGCTCCCGGAACGTACACCCTCACGGTCAACTTCAAGGACCTCGCCGGCAACCCCGGCACCGCCACCTTCACCGTGACCGTGACCGGTGCTGTCGCGCCGCCGCCGTCAGGATCGAACCCGACCAGCACGACCACAGGCGGCGCCACGATCACGATCTTCAGGCACGTCACCGTCAAGGGCCGCAAGGGCCGATTCATCCCGGTCGTGCTGAAGACGAGCAAGCCGCGCCAGTTCGTGATCACGCTCGTCACGATCGCGAAGAGGCACAAGCGGTCAAAGACGCTCGCGACGCTCAAGGTCACGATCCGCCACGGCAAGAAGACCGTGCACCTGAACGTTCCCAAGAGCGTCAAGTCCGGCAGCTACAGCCTTGTCGTGAAGGTGTTCACGACCGGCAGGCACTCCCACCGCGTCGGGAGGTCGGTCAAGCAGGTTTTCGTGCTGACGTAGTGGGCGCCTGTCAAGCGTGGGCCTGTGTAATGCGATGAGCACAAGGGCCCACTTATAGATATGTGACCACATCGAACATCAAGCGCGAGGTCCGTCCGGTCGATGCCTCAGCTCGACTGGAGTTCGAGGCCGTCTACCGGGAGAACATCGGGCCGGTGACGGCCTTCTTCGCCCGGCGCTGTCGCGATCCCCAGCACGTGGCCGACCTGACCTCGCAGACGTTCGTCGAGGCGATCAAGTCAGCCGACACCTTCGAGGGGCGGGGCACGCCGAAAGCGTGGCTGATCGCGATCGCTCGTCGCGTCTATGCCAAGCACCTCAGCGACCAGGCGGCCGGCGCGGATCTGATCGATCAGCTCGGCGGCCGACTCGTCCTCGCGGATGACGAGGTCGAGGACCTGGCGGCGCGGATCGACGCGCAGCGCGACGCTAAGGCGCTGCTGCAGCGCGCCGCGTGCCTCTCCGGCCTCGAGCGGGATGCGCTCGAACTGGTCGACCTGATGGGGCTGACGCCGAAAGACGCCGCCCGTGTGCTCGGGGTGTCGCCGAACGCGCTGCGCGTCCGGCTGTTCCGCGCGCACAACCGACTACGAAAGGAACTAGGCGATGTCTGCCTTTGACGATGGGCTCTGGACACGGCTCGTTGACGAGCACGACGCCGACCGCGTCGCCCTCGGGTCCGTCCCCGCGCGTCGCAGCAAGCGGCTGCGCAAGCGGCCCCTACTGCTCGGCGCCGGCGGACTCGCCGCGCTGAGCGTCGCCGGCGTGCTCGCTGCCGTGCTCTCGCTCGCCGGCGAAGCGGGCAACGCGTTCGCGGGCTGGAGCGCCCAGCCGACCGCGCCGACCGCGGCGCAGCTCGCGGCCGCGAAGGCCTACTGCGCCAAGAACGTGCCGGATCCGGGGCTGCCGCTGAAGCTGATCGACGCGCGCGGGCCGTTCACGTTCATGGTGTACTCCGACGGCAGCCTCGAACGACTTCTGCACGATCGGTCCGTCGTTCCGAAACGCGTCGGGGTGGAGCACCTCGCCGCCCGTGACGGTCCCCGCCGGCCGGCTGTATCTGTGGACCGACCACGTGTCGTCCAATGACGGTCAGTCGTACGGATCCATGATCGCCCAGGCCGCCGATGACGTCACCGGCGCCAACATCACGCTCGACGACCGTACCGTGGTCACGGCCACCGTCGAGAACGGGTGGGCTGTCGCGTGGTGGCCGGGCGCGCACCACCTCGCCGCCGCGCAGCTGATGACGCCCTCGGGCACACAGACGCAGACGTTCCCGAAGTATCCGTGCGACGTGCACAAATGCGGCGGACGCGGCGGCCCGCACGGCGCCGCGCCAGGCGGGGGGCCGGGCGGCGGGTAGCGGTGATCGGCGGCACCCGGCGCGGCATGCGACGCCTTGGGAGATCGTATGCCCTCTGGGGGCAAAGATCTCCCACGGCGCCGCGCCAAGATCCGCCGTCCGGCCGCCCAAGGCCAAGCGTGGGGTGCATGCGCAGGCGTGGCTTGCGGCGCCTACCGCAGCGGCCGCCAACCACAGCCCGCGCGCCACGCCGGGGCATGCGCCCCACGCGGCGCCCCGGGCCCTACGCGGACAGAATCCGGGCAGCCAAGACAGCCGCGTTGCGCGCGTTGTCGACGCCGACGCACGCCACCGGCACCCCCGGCGGCATCTGCGCGATCGACAGCAGCGCATCCAGGCCGCCCGCCACGGACGTCCGGCTGGTCAGCGGCACGCCGATCACCGGCAAGTCGCTGTGCGCAGCGACCACGCCGGGCAGCGCGGCCGACAACCCGGCGCCGGCGATGATCACCCGCAGCCCGCGCATCCGCGCGTTCTTGGCGTACTGCGCGACCGCGTCGGGTTCGCGGTGGGCAGACATCACCCGGACCTCGGAGCGGATCCCGCGGTCGGTCAGCTCCTTCTCCGCGGCCTCCATCGCGGGCATGTCGCTCTTGGAGCCCATCACGATCCCGACCACCGGCGCGTCGACGTCGAGGCCCGCTAGCTCGAGCGCCGTTTCGGCGAGCGGCTGGGCGCCCGTCGGCTCCTGCACGCTCATGACCGGCCGACCGCCCGCAGGGCGATGTCGCGACGGATTTGCTTGCCCGCAAACTCGATCATGTCGGCGGCAGCATATGCGGACGCCCGAGCTGCCGCCGCGTCGTGACCGAGCGCGGTCACGCTCAGCACCCGCCCGCCGGCCGTCGCGATCTGTCCCGAATCAACAAAAGCCGTGCCGGCGTGGGTCACCCACACATCGCCGGGCACCGCGTCAAGCCCGGTGATCACGTCGCCGCTGGACGAGCTCTGCGGATAGCCGCGGCTGGCGAGCACGACCGTCACGGCGCACATCCGCCGCCCACTCGCAGCCGCGCGCCGGACAGCCCGCCGACGAACGGTCGCGGCCTCCAGCAACCCGAGTAGATCGGACCGCAGCCGCGGCAGGATCGCCTGCGTCTCGGGATCCCCGAAACGGACGTTGAACTCGAGCACCTTCGGCCCCTCGGCGGTCATCATCAGCCCGGCGTAGAGCACCCCATGAAACGGAGCGCCGCGGCGCGCAAGCTCGTCGAGCACCGGCTGATGCACCGCCGTGCAGATCTCGGCAGCGCGGTCGGCGTCGACGGCCGGCACCGGCGAGTAGGACCCCATCCCGCCGGTGTTCGGTCCCCGGTCGCCGTCGAAGATCCGCTTGTAGTCCTGGGCGGAGGCCAGCGGCAGCGCGGTGCGACCGTCGCACAACGCAAGCAACGACAGCTCCTCGCCCTCGAGGTGCTCCTCGACGACGACCTTCTCGGTGTCGAACCGGTGCTCGACCAGCAACTGCTGCAGCGCCGCGCGCGCCTGCGCCTCGTCGGAGGCGATCACGACGCCCTTGCCGGCCGCGAGCCCGTCGGCCTTGATCACGGTCGGGTAGCCGGCGACCGCCGCGAGCCCGTCGGCGACGTTCGTGACCACCGAGTAGGCAGCCGTCGGCACACCCGCCGCCTCCATCACCTGCTTGCACAGCGTCTTGGAGCCCTCGATCGCGGCCGCGGCCGCCCGCGGCCCGAAGCAGCGCACACCGGCATCGGCGAGAGCGTCGGCGACGCCGGCCACGAGCGGCGCCTCGGGCCCGATCACGGCCAGATCGACCCCGGCGCTCGTCGCGGCGGCGACGATCCCGTCGACATCTTCGGCCCCGACGTCGAGCAAGCGCGCGTCAGCCGCGATCCCCGCGTTCCCCGGCGCGCACAGGATCTCGGGATCCCGCGGCGAGCGCGCGAGCGCGTGGATGATCGCGTGCTCGCGGCCGCCGCCGCCGACGACCAGCACTCGCGGCCGAGAAGCTGAAGCTGTCACGCGCGGCCGAGGCTCAGATCGCGCCGATGAAGTCGTCGATCGGGATCGCGACGAGCGTCTCGTACTTGCCGGTCCCCCGCGATCCCAGCTCGAGCGAGACTCGCGCGATCGTCTTCTCGTCGGGCGCCTCGACGACGTTGACGAAGTCGAACTGGCCGAGCGTCGCCCATTGCGCCTTGACGGTCGCGCCGAGCTGTTCGATCTCGCGGTTGACCTCGCGGATGCGGCCAGGATTGTTCTTGATCGTCTGTACGCCGTCGGGGGTAAGCGTTGTCAGCATGATGTATGTCGGCATAGTCAGGCTCCTTCTCGACGCGGTCCAGCGCGACTTGTACCATGGCGCCGGGGTATGAAGGCCGAGCGCGGCGCGTGACGCCAGAGACGAGATTCGCAAAGGCGGGCGAGCTGAGCATCGCCTACCAGGTCGTCGGCAGCGGCGACCTCGACGTGATCCTGGTCCCGCAGTGGTTGTCGAACATCGAGCAGTACTGGGAGCACCCGGCCGCCGCGTACTTCCTGCGGCGAATCGCGTCGTTCAGCCGGCTGATCATCTTCGACAAGCGCGGCACCGGCCTGTCGGACGCCGCACGCGAGACGCAGACGCTCGAGGAGCGGATGGACGACGTGCTGGCGGTGATGGACGCGGCCGGATCGCAGCGCGCGGTGCTTCTGGGCGCGTCGGAGGGCGGGCCGATGGCGGCGCTGTTCGCGGCGACCTACCCGGACCGTTGTGTCAGCCTGATCCTGTACGCAGCCTGCGCCCGGTGGCTGCAGGCAGAGGACTACCCGGAGGGCCGTCCGCGCGAGATCGCCGAGGCCTACGGCAAGATCTGGATCGACGGCTGGGGTTCGGGCGCGTCGCTCAACGTGCTCGCGCCGAGCCTGGCCCGCGACGAGCGCTTCCGCCGCTGGTGGGGGCGGTTCGAGCGCCACTCGGTCCGCCCCGGGATGGTCGCGCCGATCATCGAGACGATCAACGAGATGGACGTGCGCGCGGTTCTGCCCGCGATCCGGGTTCCGACGCTGGTCCTGCACCGCAGCGGCGACCGCCTGGTCGATGTCGCCAACGGCCGCTACCTGGCCGCCAACATCCCCCGCGCCGGCTACGCCGAGCTGCCCGGCGACGATCACATCTACTTCGCCGGCAACGCCGATGAGCTGCTCGACCAGATCGAGGAGTTCGTCACCGGCTCGCGTGGGACCCACGACCCCGACCGGGTGCTCGCGACCGTGATGTTCACCGACATCGTGCGCTCGACCGAGCACGCCGCGCGGCTGGGCGACCGCCGCTGGCACGACCTGATGGCCGACCACGACCGGCTGATGCAAGACCACGTCGCCGACTATCGCGGGCGCACGATCCGCAGCACCGGCGACGGCGTGTTCGCCGCGTTCGACGGCCCGGCGCGCGCGATCCGCTGCGCGCTGTCGGCGGTCGACGCGGCCAGCAAGCTCGACGTCGACATCCGCGCCGGCCTGCACACCGGCGAGTGCCAGCTCGCCGGCGACGACCTCGCCGGCGTGACTGTCCACATCGGCGCGCGGATCGCCGACCTCGCGGCGCCCGCGCAGGTGCTCGTGTCGGGCACGGTCCGCGACCTCGTCGTCGGCTCCAACATCGGCTTTCACTACCGCGGCAGCGAGGCGCTGCAGGGCGTGCCCGGCGAGTGGCGGCTGTTCACCGTCGACGGCGACCAGAACGGGTTGTAGAGGGGGCTCTGCTCGGCGGGGCGGCCCTGGTCGCGCTGTGTATCGCCGGGCTACGCCGGGCCTACGCCGCCGCCGGCGCCTCGGTCACCGTCTCGGCCCGCTCGAGCACGATCTCGCCGTCGGCGGCGTCGACCTTGACGGTGTCGCCGGGGGCGAAGCGCCCCTCGAGGATCGCCAGCGCCAGCGGGTCGACCAGCCGCTTCTGGATCACGCGCTTGAGCGGCCGCGCCCCGTACGTCGGGTCGTAGCCGAGGTTGCCCAGCAGCGTCCGCGCCGCGTCGGTCAGCTCGACTTCGATCTCGCGCTCGCGCACTCGCGCGATCAGCCTGTCGACCTGGAGGTCGACGATCTCGCTGATCTGCTCGCGGGTCAGCGAGTGGAACTCGACGATGTCATCGAGGCGGTTGACGAACTCCGGCTTGAAGTGCGCCTCGACGCCGGCGAGGCCGCCTGCGATGTTCGAGGTCATGATCAGCACCGTGTTCTTGAACGACACGGTCCGGCCCTGGCCGTCGGTCAGGCGGCCGTCGTCCATCACCTGAAGCAGCGTGTGGAACACGTCGGGATGGGCCTTCTCGATCTCGTCGAGCAGCACCACCGAGTACGGCCGGCGCCTGACTGCCTCGGTCAGCTGGCCGCCCTCGTCGTAGCCGACGTAGCCGGGCGGCGCGCCGACCAGGCGCGAGACCGCGTGCTTCTCCATGTACTCCGACATGTCGATCCGGATCATCGCGTCCTGGCTGTCGAACATGAACTCGGCCAGCGCCCGCGCCAGCTCGGTCTTGCCGACGCCGGTCGGGCCGATGAACAGGAACGTGCCGATCGGGCGATCGGGGTCCTGCAGGCCCGCGCGCGAGCGCCGCAGCGCCGCCGACACCGCCTCGACCGCCTGGTCCTGACCGATCACGCGGCGGTGCAGGCGCTCCTCCATGTGCACGAGCTTCTCGATCTCGCCCTCCATCAGGCGCGAGACGGGGATCCCGGTCCACTTCGCGACGACCTCGGCGACGTCGTCGGCGTCGACCACGTCCTTGAGGAACCTCGGCCCGGTCCCGGGGTCGGCGTCCGCCTCGGCCTCGGCCTCGGCGGCCGCTGCCAGCTGCTTCTCGAGCTCGGGGATCGTGCCGTACTGAAGCTCCGCCGCGCGGCCGAGGTCGGCCTCGCGCTGGGCGCGCTCGAGCTCCATCTTGGCCTGCTCGATGCGCTTCTGCAGCTCGGCGACGGCGCCGACCGAGTCCTTCTCGCGCTGCCACTCGGCGTGCATCGCGGCCGAGCGCTCGCGCTCCTCCGCGAGCGCGCGCTCGAGCTGCTCTCGGCGCGCAACGGTGCCGGGATCGTCGTCCTCGGCGCCCAACGAGCGCAACTCGATCTCGAGCTGCATGATGTGGCGGTCGACCTCGTCGATCTCGGTCGGCTTTGAGTCGATCTCCATCCGGATCCGCGAGGCCGCCTCGTCGACCAGATCGATCGCCTTGTCGGGCAGGAAGCGGTCGGCGATGTAGCGGTGGCTGAGCGTCGCCGCGGCGACCAGCGCCGAGTCCTGGATGCGGACGTTGTGGTGGACCTGGTAGCGGTCCTTGAGCCCGCGCAGGATCGCGATCGTGTCCTCGACGGTCGGCTCGCGCACCAGCACCGGCTGAAACCGGCGTTCGAGCGCCGGGTCCTTCTCGATGTGCTTGCGGTACTCGTCGAGGGTCGTGGCGCCGACGGCACGCAACTCACCCCGCGCCAGCATCGGCTTGAGCATGTTGCCCGCGTCCATCGCGCCCTCGGCCGCACCCGCCCCGACGATCGTGTGCAGCTCGTCGATAAAGATGATGATGTTGCCCTTGGCGTCGGCGATCTCCTTCAGCACCGCCTTCAGCCGGTCCTCAAACTCGCCTCGGTACTTGGAGCCCGCGACCATCGCCGACAGGTCGAGCGAGATCAGCCGCCGGTCGCGCAGGCCCTCGGGCACGTCGCCGTCGACGATCCGCTGCGCCAGCCCCTCGACGATCGCGGTCTTGCCGACGCCGGGCTCGCCGATCAGGACCGGGTTGTTCTTGGTGCGCCGGCTGAGCACCTGGATCACGCGGCGGATCTCGTCGTCGCGACCGATCACGGGGTCGAGCTGGCTTTCGCGGGCGGCCTCGGTCAGGTCGCGGCCGTAGCGCTGCAGCGCCTGGAACTTGTCCTCGGGGTTCTGGTCGGTGACCCGATGGCTGCCGCGCACGTCGGCGATCGCCTGCAGCAGCGCCTCGCGCGTGGCGCCGGCGCCGCGCAGCGCGTCGCCCGCCTTGCCGGGATGCGCGGCGATCGCCAGCACCAGATGCTCGGTCGACACGTACTCGTCTGACAGCTCGCGCATCTCGTTCTCGGCGGTGCGCAGCACCTGCACGAGCTCGCTCGAGCCAGCGGCCGGCTCGGCCGACGCGTTCGGGCCGCTCAGCTTTGGCAGCCCATCGAGCGCCGGCCCCAGCGCCCGGCGCACGGCGGCCGGATCGGCGCCGAGCTTGCGCAGCACCGGGCCGACGACGCCGCCGTCCTGCTCGAGCAACACCGCGAGCAGGTGCTCCGGGGTCGTCTGCGGATTGCGTCGCTCATCCGCAAGCCGCTGCGCGGCCTGGACGGCCTCCTGGGATTTGATCGTGAATCTGTCTGGTTGCATTCGCTCTCTCAGCGTCAAGATCTAAGTCTGATTGACTTAGATTATGACACGGCGCGCAAGACCGCCGACGATCATCGCTGCTGGTCGAGAAACGGACGCATGTTGGCCGTTTCTCGACCACCTCCCGCGCTAGCTCGTGATCTTGAGCGACTGCCCGCCGGTCTGCGACTCGATCGAGCCGCCGGCCAGCGGCAGCACGCCGAACGTGACCGGATCGATCAGCGCGCCGCGGATGGTGGCGACGATCCGTTTGTGTGAGGCGTGGCCCGAGCGCAGCCTGCGAAGCTGCTTGGCGGAGAACCGCATCGTGACCGTGGCGCGGCCCGCGGCGGCCAGCGTCGCCACGTTGGAGTCGACCTCGAAGGTGCGCGCGTGGCCGATCTGCACCAACGCGTAGGCGCCGGCCTTGCAGGGCCCCGAGCAGGAGACGGTCGCGAGCATCGCCCGCTTGCGCAGCGGGTGCTGGTTGTGCGCCAGCGACAGCGCGACGCCGACGACGGACGGCTCGGTTGCTACCGCCGCGGCCGAGAGACCGGCCAGGTTGACGCTGCCGAAACCGGAAGCCTGGTCGTAGCCGGGCCCTGCGGCGCAGCATCCCAGCGGACGGTGGTCGCCGGGGATGTCGGGACCGACGTCGTTGCCGATCGAGGTCACGTCGGAGAACACGTTCGGCGCCGAGGGCGATCGCGCCAGCAGGTACAGCAGCGGGTTGGCGAGCCCGAGCAGTCGCTTTCCGCTGCGTTGCAACTCCTGGTCGACGAGCGCGGCCCCACCCGCCAGCAACGGAGTCGACGCGCTGGTGCCGCCGATCCCGACCCACGGAGAGCTGCCGGCCGAGCGGATGCAGTCGCCCACGACCGAGCAGAAGATCGCGTAGCCGGGGAGGATGTCGCCGAGCATCGACACGTCGGGGACGGCCCGACCGCGCGCGGCGCTGATCCCGTTCTGGTAGTTGGGGCGCGAGAACAGCTGGCTGACGCCGCCGCCGCCGGCCGACCCGGGCTGCTCCGCCGCGTCGTCCCAGACGAGCTGCGAGGCGATCTGGTTGGCCGGGTTGAGCACGAGGTTGGTGCCGCCGACCCCGGTCACCCACCACGACGACGCCGGGTAGCTGACCGCGCGCATGTCAAGCGGCGCGCCGTCGGGGCCGATGCAAGCGGCCGAGCCCTGATCGCCCGTGGCCGCCAGCAGGGTGATCCCGCTCGCGGTCGCCATCTCGAGCGCGCCCTCGGCCGAGAACAGCGCCTGGTCGCCGATCGCGCGCCGCAGCGACTGCTCGCACAGGCCCAGCGAGATCGAGATCACCTGCGGCTTGGCGGCGACCCGCAGCGGCGCGGTGAGCGCCCGCAGCGCATCGGACGCCCCGGCCCCGGCCTCGAACACGTCGATCGAGCGCAGCCCCGAGGCCGCGGTGTCGAGCACCTCGAGGTCGAGCGTCGACTCGCCGCCGGGCGGGAGCGGATGGCGCAGCCCGACCGTGAATTCGCGAATCTCGGGGATCCCCAGGCCGAAGCACTGGGCAAATGCCTTCACGTCGGAGTATTTGAAGCCGTCGATCTCGATCAGCGCCACCCGCACGCCGGCTCCGGTGATGCCGGCCGCGTGCAACTGGTCATAGCCGTACGCCGTCAGATACTGGTTGGGCGTAAATCCGCCGGACGCCTGCGCCGCGGCGCAGCCGCTCGGCGTCCCCGACCGCGGCTCCGCGGAGGTGGTCTGCGAGGCGATGTGCGCGAGCCCGCGACCGGGTACGGCACGCGCCCGCGACGATACGACCGGACGGGTGTCGAGGCCGGCGACGCCGGTCACGAGTCCGCGCAGACCCGCGGGGATCTGCCGCGCCCCGGCCGCGCTCGCCTGGACGGCCCCGATCGGGGCGATGAAGCGGACGCCCTGGGCGGTCTGGAACTGAGCCAGCGGAGTCCCGAACAGCCTCGCGGCCAGCCCGGCGCTGACCGTCGCGTGCGCGAACAACCCGGTCGAGTCGATCGACACGCGGCGTGCGCCGGCGCGCCGCAGGTATGAGGCCACCTGCGCGCGGGTGCTCGGCGTCGCCCCGTAGCGCAGCGCGAGCTGAGCGATCGGCTGGTAGGCGCCGTACTGTGGCGATCCCGGGGTGCTGACGGCCAGCGCCTGGCTGCGCAAACCGGCCAGGTCTGACTTCAGCGCGAGCATCAGCTGCAGCGGCTGCGCCGCCGGCGCCGGGCCGACCCTGGCGATCTGAGCCGTCGGCGCTGCTGCCAGCGCCGTGGCGGACGCTCCCAGCGCAATCGCAATCGCAATCGTCAGCGCAGCCGACAACGTCAGCGCCGTCGCCGCCCCTCGGTCCCGAACCTTCCTACGCCTGCCGCCCATTTTTTCGAATCCTTTCACACGCGCCATTTGCAAGCTTAGGGCGCTGGGCGCTCGATTTCGAGATTTACGACGCCGGCCGCTCGATCTTGATCTTGAACCGCTGCGCGTCGACGCGGCGGACCAGTTCGCCGCTGCTGGTATAGGGAACGATCTCGGCGCGCAGCTCGCGCCGCAGTGCCTCCAGTCGCTCGACCTCGGCCTTGAGCTCGGCCGCGCGCTTCTCGAGCGCGGCGACCTTGCGCGACATCGTCGCGAGCTCCTGCTCGAGCTCGAACACACGCTCGACGCCGGCCAGGTTCATCCCCAGCTCGGCGGTCATCTCCTGGATTCGCCGCAGGCGCTCGACGTCCTCATGGGAGTACAGCCGCGTTCCCTTCGGCGAGCGCTTGGGCTCGATCAGCCCACGCGTCTCGTACATCCGCAGCGTCTGCGGGTGCATGTCGGCGAGCTCGGCCGCGACCGAGATCATGAACACGCCGCGATCAGAGGAGACCTCGACGCGGGCGGTCCGGATCCGTCTGGTCGACATCAGGATCCGCCCCCGGTCTGCTGCCCGAACAAGTCCTTGCGCGGATCGCCGTTCATCACCTCTGACAGTCTGTCGACCGCCTCGGTCTGCTCCGCCGACAGCGACGCCGGCACGTCGATCACGAACCGGTAGTGGATGTCGCCGCGTCCCTTGCCGCTGAGCCGCGGCGGGCCCTCGCCGCGCAGCCGCTGGATCGTGCCGTGCTTGGTGCCGCGCGGGACGCGCAGGCGCTTTGAGCCGCTCAGCGTCGGCACCTCGATGACCGCCCCGCGGATCGCCTCGGGGATCGTCAGCGGGACCTCGACCTCGAAGTTGTCGCCGTTGCGCTTGAACACCGGCGAGTCCGATACGCGCGTGATCACGTACAGGTCGCCGGGGTCCGCCCCGCGGACTCCGGGCTCGCCCTTGCCGGCGAGCCGGATGCGGCTGCCGTCGCGGACTCCGGCCGGGATGTTCACGCGCATCCGGCGCACGCTGCGCTGGGCGCCGCTGCCACCGCAGGTCGGGCACGGCGACTCGATCACGGTGCCGGAGCCCTGGCAGTTGGAGCAGGGCTGGGAGATCGAGAAGATCCCCTGGCTCTGGGCCTCGATGCCGCGGCCGTTGCACGCCGGGCAGACCTTGGGGCTGGTGCCGGGCTTGGCGCCGGTGCCGTTGCAGGTCGGGCACGGTTGCGAGGTCGGCACCGCGAGCGGCACCTGGGCCCCGCTGACGGCCTGGTCGAAGCTCAGCGAGACCTCGGTCTCCAGATCGCGCCCGCGCGCCTGTGGGGCACGGCCGCCGCGGACGCCGCCGCGACTGCCCGCCGCCCCGCCGCCGCCGGCGGCCCCGCCGGCGCCACCACCGCCTCCGCCACCGAACAGGTTGGAGAGCATGTCGCTGAAGCTGCCGCCGAACGAGCCCGGGTCAAATCCGCCCGGCATGCCGAACCCGCCCAGCGGTCCGGACCCGCGGTCATACGCCTTGCGCTTCTCGGCATCGGACAGGACGTCGTGTGCCTGGGAGATCTCCTTGAAGCGCTCCTCGGCCTGCTTGTTGCCGGCGTTGCGGTCGGGGTGATGCTTGCGCGCGAGCTTGCGGTAGGCCTTCTTGATCTCCTCGTCGGAGGCGTTCTTGCCGACCCCGAGGATCTTGTAGTAGTCAGGTCGCTCGGCCACCGCGCCTCCCGGTCACGCCGCGACGACGACCCGCGCGGGCCGCAGCACGGTCTCGCCGAGGCGATAGCCGCGCTGGTAAACCTCGACGACCGTTCCCGGCTGCGCGCCCTCGATCGGCTGCTGGGCGATCGCCTCGTGGTGCTGGGGGTCGAACGGCTCGCCCTTGGGCGAGAACGGCTCGATCCCGACCCGCGCGAGCGCGGCGATCACGTCGGCGTGGACGAGCCGGATCCCCGAGATCAGCGATGAGGCGCCGTCTTCGCCCGCCTGAGCGCTGCCACCGGCGCCGACACCGGCGGCAGTCGCAGGGGTCGTGGCGGTCGCGTCGGCGGCCTCGAGCGCGCGGTCGAGGTTGTCGACCGCGGGCAGCAGTTCGAGCGCGAGCTTGGCGACGCCCTTGTCCTGTGCCGCCGCCGCGTCGCGGATCGCCCGCTTGCGGTAGTTCTCGAAGTCGGCCTTGGTTCGCTGCGCCAGCTGCAGGTACTCGTCCGCCTTCTGCGCCTTTGCGATCAGCGCCTCGAGGTCGTCCTTGACCTGGTCGTGGTCGGCGTCGGTCGTGGTCGCCCGCTCCGACGGTCCGAGCTCGTTCTCGGGCTCGGCAGCGGCGACCGCGGCGCGCTCATCCTCGTCGGCACCCGGTTGCTGACCAGGGGCACCGGGCTGCGCGTGCGCGGCGTGCCGCTGCCCGTGCGCCTGGGGACGGGTCGGGCCCGGATACTGGCCGGCCGGGCCCGGGCGCTGTGCGCCTGGACCCTGGCCGTGGTGCTTGCGATCGGTGCTCATCGCCTACTTGCCCTCGTCGACGACCTCGGCGTCGACGACGTCCTCCTCGGCACCCGCGCCGTTGTGCGCGGTACCGTCGCCGTCGCTCGCCGTACCGGCGGTCTGCTCCTGGGCCCGTTGGTACATCGCCTCGGACACCTTGTGGAAGGCGGACTGCAACGCCTCGGTCTTGGCGTTGATGTCGTCGGCATCGCTCGAGGTCAGCGACTCGCGCACTTCCTTGATCGCCGCCTCGATCTGCTCCCTGGAGGAGGAGTCGACGGTCTCGCCCAGATCCTTGAGCTGGCGTTCGGCCTGGTAGGCGGCGTTCTCGCCGTTGTTGCGGGCCTCTGCCAGCTCGCGCTGACGGCGGTCGTCCTCGGCGTGCGACTCGGCGTCGGTGACCATCCGCTTGATCTCATCGTCGGACAGGCCCGAGCCGGCCTTGATCTCGATCTTCTGCTCTTTGCCGGTGCCGAGGTCCTTCGCGGACACGTTGAGGATCCCGTTGGCGTCGATGTCGAACGCGACCTCGATCTGCGGGATCCCGCGCGGCGCCGGCGGGATGCCTGTCAGCTGGAACTTGCCCAGCGACTTGTTGTATGTGGCCATCTCGCGCTCGCCCTGCAGGACATGGATCTCGACCGACGGCTGGTTGTCCTCGGCGGTCGAGAACACCTCGCCCTTGCGGGTCGGGATCGTCGTGTTGCGCTCGATCAGCTTGGTCATGACGCCGCCCTTGGTCTCGATCCCCAGCGTCAGCGGGGTGACGTCGAGCAGCAGCACGTCCTTGACGTCGCCGGCGAGCACGCCGGCCTGGATCGCGGCGCCGACGGCGACGACCTCATCGGGGTTGACGCCCCGGTGCGGGTCCTTGCCCGTCAGCTCCTTGACCTTCTCCTGCACAGCGGGCATCCGGGTCATGCCGCCGACCAGCACGACGTGGTCGATCTTGTCCGCGCCCTTGTCCTTGGCGTCATCGAGCGCCTGGCGGACCGGCGCGACCGTGCGGTCGAGCAGCTCGGAGGTCAGCTCGTTGAGCTTGGCGCGCGTGAGGCGCATGTCGAGGTGCTTGGGGCCGCTGGCGTCGGCGGTGATGAACGGCAGGTTGATCTGCGTCTCCTGGGTGGTCGACAGCTCGATCTTGGCCTTCTCGGCCGCCTCGTAGAGCCGCTGCAGCGCCATCGGATCGGCGCTCAGGTCGATCGCCTGGGACTTCTTGAACTCCGCCACCAGCCAGTCGACCAGTGCCTTGTCGAAGTTGTCGCCGCCGAGGTGGTTGTCACCGGCGGTCGCCTTGACCTCGAACACGCCGTCGCCGATCTCGAGCACCGACACGTCGAACGTGCCGCCGCCGAGGTCGAAGATCAGGATCGTCTGGTCTGACTCCTTGTCGAGCCCGTACGCGAGCGACGCCGCGGTCGGCTCGTTGATGATCCGCTTGACGTCGAGCCCGGCGACCTTGCCGGCGTCCTTGGTCGCCTGGCGCTGGTCGTCGTTGAAGTACGCGGGGACGGTGATCACCGCGCTGTCGACGGTCTCGCCCAGGTACGCCTCGGCGTCGGCCTTGAGCTTGCCGAGGATCATCGCGCTGATCTCAGGCGGCGAGTACTGCTTGCCGCCGGCCTCGACGCGCGCGTCACCGTTGGGGCCCGATACAACCTTGTAAGGAACGATCTGCTCCTCCTCGCGCACCTCGGCCTCCTTGCGGCCCATGAAGCGCTTGATCGAGAAGACCGTGTTCTGCGGGTTGGTCACCGCCTGGCGCTTGGCTACGGTGCCCACGAGGCGCTCGCCGGAGCTCGTGAACGCAACCACGGACGGCGTGGTGCGCGCGCCCTCGGCGTTCTCGATCACCGTCGGTTCCCCGCCCTCGAGCACCGCCATGCAGCTGTTGGTCGTTCCGAGATCGATTCCGATCGTCTTTCCCATATGCGTTCTACTCCTCTGCGTTCACAAAAATCTAAGCGGGAGCGTAGCAGATTTGGGCTCGGGTCAGGGCTCTGTTCGGCGACGCGACCGGTCGAATTCGGTGGGTCGCCGCGGTCTGAACGTGTGCGGCCCAGGCCGCGGCCACTGTGGCCATCGATCGGGAGAGCTGAATTGCGCAACGAGGATGACACGCCATGGCGAAGCTGATCTACTCGGCGATCGCCTCGCTCGACGGTGTACGTCGAGGACGGGCGCGCGCATGATCTGGCGTGCGGCCGAGAAGATCGTGCTCGCCGGTCCCTGCAGACCGTGTCCAGCGAGAGTACACGCTGCGCTACCGCGTGAGGTCGGTGATCGCGTCGTGCTGGATTTGGGGTGCTATACGCGCCAAATCCAGCACAACCCCGCCGCGCGGTCAGTCGAACGTGTCGGCGCTCGGGCAGATCCGGCGCAGCGCGCAGTTGCGGCAGTCCGGGCGGCGGGCGTGACAGGTGCGCCGGCCGTGGCGCAGCAGGTTGAGGTGCAGCTCCAGCTCCTCGCCGGGCGGGGTGATCGCCAGCATCGTGTCGTGCAGCTCCTGAAACGGGGCGCCCGGGCGAAACAGGGCCAGGCGGCTGCCGACCCGCGAGACGTGGGTGTCGACGGGGACGTCGCGCATCCCGAGCGCGAACAGCAGCACGCAGGCAGCCGTCTTGCGTCCGACGCCCGGCAGCCCGGTCAGGTACAGCTGCGCCTCGGGGACGCTGCGCTGCGCCAGCCAGTCCAGCGACAGCTCGTGTCCGGGAGCCGTGTCGGTGATCGCGCGCAGGATCGACTTGATCCGCGCCGACTTCACGCGCGAGATCCCCCCGGGGCGGATCGTCTCCTCGAGCTCGTCGACCGGGGCGTCGCGGACCGCCTCCCAGGTGGGGAAGCGCTCGCGCAGGGCGAGGTAGGCGACGTCGCGGTTGCGGTCGTTGGTCGACTGCGAGAGGACCGTCAGGATCAGCTCGGCGATCGGGTGGCCGTGGGGCTCTGCCAACGGTCGCCCGTACACGAGTCGCAGCCGGTCGCGGATCGCGCGCACCCGCCGCGGCGGTGGGCGGCGCCACGCGGCCGCAGCAGTGGCCGGGGCCTTACTCAAGGGCGCCCCACCTCTGGCAAGCCCGCGCCGAGTCGGCGACCGCGTCGCGCAGGCCGGCCGGGACCGCCGCCGGGTAGAAGTTCGTCGCCGCCAGCCGCGCCAGCAGCGTCCCGGTCATGACGTCGCCGGCGCCGATCGTGCTCAGCACCTGCACCGGCACTCCCGGGACGTCGTCGTGAAATTCCCCCCGCAGGATCGCGCCGTGGCGCCCCAGGGTGATCACGACCATCCGGGCGCCGGCCTTGACCAGCGACGTCGCCGCGCGCTCGGGGTCGTCCTCGCCGGTCATCAGCGCCGCCTCGGCCCGGTTGGCGCGGACCAGCAGCGCCCCCGACACACAAGCGTTGGCGCTCGCGGCGGCGTCGGCCTTGGAGCGCCAGCGGTGAAGGCGCAGGTTGGGGTCGAAGATCACCGGCAGCTCGCGCTGCAGCGCGAGCTCTCGGGCACCCATCGTCAGCGCGCGCTCGGCGCTGGAGACGAGCGTGTTGGAGCTCATGAACAGCGCGCCGGACGCGTCGACGGCCTCCTCGATGCGCTCGCCGAGCGCGTGCGCGACGGGCTCGAGTGGCTCGCCGTAGATCTGGTAGCTGGCGTCACCCTGCTCGTCGACGGTGACGGCGGCCACGCGCGTCTGGCGGCCCTCGATCAGCTCGAAGAACGAAAGGCCGACGCCGGCGAGCGCGAGCCGCTCGCGCAGCCACCAGCCCCAGTCGTCGAGCCCGGCGCCGCCCGCCAGCACGACCGGAGCGCCGGCCTGCGCTGCGACGACCGCGACGTTTGCGACCGCGCCGCCGAAATGACGCACTAGTACATCGGCCTCGCCCAGCGACGCAACCGGCCGCTCGCAGATCAGGTCGACCAGCGCTTCGCCGAGACAAAGGGTCGGCAACGGCGATGTCGCCAGGTCTGGTCGGCTCTCGCTCACACATGCGGACGTTATCCTCGCGGCCGGTTGAGCGTCGACGAGCATACGATCGAACTCGCCGGATCGCCGCTGTACTACCGCAGCGCGCCTGCGCCGGGCGTGTCGCCGCTGTACCTGCACGGCGTGCCGACGAGCTCCGATGACTGGAGCGGCTTTCTCGCGCGCACCGGCGGGCTTGCGCCGGATCTGATCGGCTTTGGCCGGTCGGGCAAGGCCGGCAACCTCGACTACTCGATCGGCGGACTCGCGGACTTCGTGGAGCGGTTCCTGGACGCGGTCGAGGTGCAGCAGGTGCAGTTGGTCGCACACGACTGGGGCGCGGCCGCGGGACTCGCGTTCGCGCAACGCCACCCGGACCGGATCACCCGCCTGGTCCTGCTCAACCCGCTGCCGCTGCTGGCCGGATTCCACTGGCACCGTTTCGCCCGGCTATTGCGGACCAACGGCCTCGGCGAGCTCGCGATGGGGTTCACGTTCCGCTGGGTGCTGGGCCGCGCGCTGCGCAGCGGATCGGTCGACCCGGGTTGCTGGCCCGATCAGCGCGTCCGGTCTGTGTACCGGCAGTTTGACCAGGGGACGCAACGGGCGATTCTGCGCCTGTACCGCAGCGCCTCCGAGCAGCAACTGGCCGCGGCCGGGGCACACCTCGATGCGCTGGCGATGCCCGCGCTGATCGTCTTCGGCGAGCGCGACCCGTGGATCCCGGCGACATTCGGCGAGGCCTACGCGCGCGCCCTGCAGGACGCGACACTGCAGCGCGTGCCCGACGCCGGCCACTGGCCGTGGCTCGAGCGCCCCGACGTGATCGATTCAGTCGCGGCATTCCTACGCTGATGGACGTGCGCCGCCCGATCGAACGCCGCCCGATCGACTACCGACGCGCCGCCCCGACCGTGATCGCCGGCGTGCTGTCGACCGTCTACGTGATCGTCTCGCCGCCGAGCTTCGATCTCGCCGCGCACCTGCTGCGCGCCCAGCTGTTCCGTTCCGAGGGCTTCGGGCTGTGGAACAACTGGTGGTACGGCGGGCACAACACGCTCGGCTACAGCGTGCTGTTCCCGCCCGTGTCCGCGCTGTTGTCGCCGCAACTGGCGGCGGCGATCGCCGCGACCGCGACCGCCGCGCTGTTCGAGTTGCTGGCGCGGCGGCAGTTCGGCCCCGACGCCTGGCTCGGCGCCACCTGGTTCGGCGCGGCGACGGCGACGAACCTGTTCACCGGACGCCTGGCGTTCGCGTTCGGCCTGCTGCCGGCGGTCGGGGCGATGCTGGCGCTGCAGCGCGGGCGCCGATGGCTCGCGTGCACGCTGGGGGTCCTGACCGCGCTGGCGAGCCCGGTCGCCGCGCTGTTCGCGGCGCTGGGCGCCGCCGCGTTCGCGATCGGCGCATACACCAGGGAGCGCCGGCTCGCCGCGACCTGGCCGGGCGTGGCGGTGATCGTCGCGACGCTCGCGCCGGTGCTGGCGCTGTCGGTTGCGTTTCCCGAGGGCGGCAGCGAGCCGTTTAGGTTCGGGACGCTGGCGCCCGAGGTCGCGGTCGCGCTGGTCGCGCTGGTCGCGCTGCCGCGGCGCGAATGGACGCTGCGCGCCGGCGTGGCGCTGTACCTGCTCGGCTGCATCGCGGCGTTTGCGGTGCCGACCCCGGTCGGCAGCAACGCGGCGAGGCTGGGGGCGCTGGTCGCCGGGCCGCTGGCGGCGATGCTGTGGTGGCCAAAGCGGGCGCGGCTGCTGGCGGCGACGGCCCTGCCGCTGCTGTACCTGCAGTGGCAGGCGCCGATCCGCGACGTCTACATCACCGCCAACGACCCGTCGGTCCTGGCCTCCTACTACCAGCCGCTGCTGGCGTTCCTGTCCCGTCAGGACGGGCCGCCGTTCCGAGTCGAGATCCCGTTTACGAAATTCCACTGGGAGGCGTACGACGTCGCGCCGCGCTTCCCGCTCGCGCGCGGCTGGGAGCGCCAGCTCGACATCAAGTACAACCACCTGTTCTACGGCGGCGCGCTGAACGCCGCCAGCTACCGGGCGTGGCTGCACAAGATGGCAGTCCGGTACGTCGCGGTGTCAGACGCGCGGCTGGACTACTCGGCGCTGCGCGAGACGGCGCTGATCGAGCGCGGGCTGCCGTACCTGCATCTGGTGCTGCGCACGCCTCACTGGCGCGTGTACGCGGTCAGCGACCCGACCCCGATCGTGCAGGGACCGGCGACGCTGACCGCGCTCGGTCCCGATTCGGTGACGGTAGCGGCCAAGCGCGCCGGCACCGTGCTCGTGCGGGTCCGGTTCACGCCCTACTGGGCGCTCGCAAGCGGCTCCGGATGCGTAGCACCGGCGGGCGATTTCACCGAGTTGCGGCTGCGCGCCCCGGGAACTGTGCGGCTCGTGACGGACTTCTCGCTGGGCCGGATCCGGGCGCGCTCGGCCCGTTGCTCGTGAACATGTCGTGAAGCCGAGAGGTCGCCCTCGGTAGGATGGTCGGTCTGCCATGCGGCGTCGACTCAGTCTCATCGAGGCGCGGGTACTTCCGCGCGGCTGGACGGATGCGATCCGTCAACTGCTGCTCGCCGCCGCCGCCTACACGCTCTATGAACTGGTGCGTGCGATCGTCGCCGGCAACGCGGTCGCTCCCGGCTACAAGCCGTTTGGCGACGCGACCAAGATCATCAATTTCGAGCGCCTGCTGCACGTGTTCGTGGAGCCGAGCATCCAGGCGTGGACGCTGAAGGCGCACTGGCTGACGGTGATCGCGGACTGGACCTATCTGAACGCGCACTACATCGTCACGACCTCTGCGCTCGTGTTCATCTACGTGCGGCGCAACCGGTCCTTCTACTTCCTGCGCAACATGTTCATGATCGCGATGGCGATCGCGCTCATCGGCTATGCCCTGTATCCGACCGCGCCGCCGCGGCTGCTGCCGGAGTGGGGCTTCACCGACACGATCCAGCAGTTCACCGGGATCACGGTCGAGCGCGGCGCCGGTAGCGCCCTGCTGAACCTGTACGCTGCGGTCCCGTCGATGCATGTCTGCTTCGCGTTGATGATCGGGATCCCGATGTCGCTGCTGGTGCGGCGCTGGCCGGCGAAGGTCGCGTGGCGGCTGTATCCGGTGGTGATCACGTTCGTCGTCGTCGCGACCGGCAACCACTACTTCACCGACGTGTTCCTCGGCGCGCTGACCGCCGGCTTCTCGGCGCTGCTGGCACAACGGGTGCTCGCCCGGGCCAGGCCGGACGTATGGAGCTTCAGCCCGACGACGAGCGGGCCCGAGCGCCATGGGCTCGAGGACGGCAAGCGCGGGCTCGACGACGCCGACGCGCTCGCCCCGGCATAGCCGATGCCCGACCAGACCCAGGAGTCGCCGCGGCGCAGCTCAGACCCGGCCCGCCCCACCCGCGCGCGCGGCACGCGCCCGGGCGGCGACCGCCCGACGACGCAGGAGCTGATGCGCGAACGGCTGATCGAGTCGCGGCTGACCCCGAACGCGATCTCGCTCACCGGCTTTGCGCTGAACCTGGCGGCCGCGGGGCTGATCGTCGGGCGCGAGTTCTTCCTCGCCGGGATTGCGTTCATCGTCGGCTCGGTGATGGACACGCTCGACGGCCGCTACTCGCGGATGTCGGGCAAGGGCACGCCGTTTGGCGCGTTCCTCGACTCGACGCTCGACCGGCTCGAGGAGGGGATCGTGCTGATCGCGGTCGGCGCGTACTTCGCCTCGCGCCACAACCAGGTCGCCGTCGCCGCGACGGTGGCGGCGGTTCTGTTCTCGCTGATGGTGTCCTACACCCGCGCGCGCGCCGAGGCCCTCGGCGTCGCCTGCAAGGTCGGCCTCGCCACGCGCCCGGTCCGCGTCGTGATCCTGTCGATCGGGCTGGTGTTCGCCAAGGGCGCGTCGCTCGGGCATTTCGAGCTGCTCGCGCCGGCGGTGTACGTGCTCGCCGCGCTGACCGTGTTCACGACGATCCAGCGGATCGTCTACGTCCGCGGGCAGCTCAAGCTCGCGCCGCAGTCGTCAAACGGTGCCGGTTAGAACGTTTCCGTAGCCGTCTGCCACCAGGCAGAACGGGCCGGCCGTGCACGACACGGCGGTGAGGTCGGGATCGACGTGACCGGACCGCTGCCAGGCGCTCGCCGCGCCGGCCGGGCTCGTCGAGGTGAGGATGTTCCCGGCGGTGTCGACGGCGACGCACAGCGACGCGCTCGCGCACGAGACCGCGCTCAGCTTGTTGTGGGCGTCGATGCTGTGCACGTGCCAGGGGCCGGCGATCGGATTCGTCGCCGTGACCGCGTTGCCGACCCGGTCGACGGCGACGCACAGCGACGCGGTCGGGCACGAGATCCCGCTCAGCGCGTTGTGACCGTCACGCCGCCTGATCTGCCACCGCCCGGATGCGGGATTCGCCGAGGTGACGACGTTGCCGCGATCGTCAACCGCCGCGCACAGCGTCGTCGTCGGGCACGAGATGCCCTGCAGCACGGCCGTGTCCTGGAAGCTCCCCTGGTCGAACGTGCTCGTCCACGCGGTGTTGCCGCCGGTCGGGTTCGTCGAGGAGTCGACCGAGGAGAACTCCGAGCTCGAGTCCGTGTAGACGCCGAAGTCCGCCACCACGCACAGCGTGGCCGACGGGCACGAGACGCCGTTCATCTGCGTCGCCTCGTTGTCGATCAGGGCGCTGTGCCACGCGGCCGCGCCGCCGGTGGGATTGGTCGACGCCTGGACCACGGGAGCGCCGGTCGTTCCCGCGACGCACAGCGGGCCGGGGATGCAGTCGATGCTGCCGAGCCCCTCTCCCGAGCCCGCGAGATGGGTCGCGGTCCACGCCGCGGCGCCGCCACCGGGATTGGACGCGGTCAGCACGTTCCCCGCGTTGTCGGCCGCCGCGCAGAACATCGCCGACGTGCACGACACGCCGGTTATCGCATCGCTCTGGTCGATCGGCGTCTGCGCCCAGACCGCCTGGGGCCCGCCCGGGTCGTTGCTCGTGATCGCAACGCCGCTGGAGTCTCCGCCGACGCACTCGGTCGTCGTGAAGCACGTCATCACCATCGCCCCGAGCTGCGCCATGTGGTTGATGACCTTCGTGAAGTGCCAATCCCCTCCCGGGGGGCCGGCGACGACGTTTCCGTATTCATCGCCCCCGACGCACAGCGTCGATGACGGGCAGGCGAGCCCGGTCACCCGGGAGATCTCGCCCTTCAGCCGTGTCGCCCGAACCCGCCAGCTGCGCCCCGACCCAGGATCGGTCGAGGTCATCACGTGGTTGGCGTCGCCGCTGATGATCGCCACGCACAGCGCCTTGCTCGGGCAGGAGATGTGAACCTGATCGGCTTCCTGGGCCCTGAGGTGACGGGGGTACGGGCTTGTACGCCATGTTCGTCCTGCGTTCGTTGTCGTCGCGAGGCCCCCGGCGTGGAGCGCGACGCACACCGACGCAGAGGGACAAGCGACGTCGCGGAACGCCTGCTTTGCCCCCAGAACACGGCGCAGGTGCCACGCTCGCTTCGAGCCCGTCGGGTTCGTGGACGTGAGCACGTTGCCGTGGCCGTCGACCGCGACGCAGAACCGCTTCGACGGGCAGCTGACCCCGCTCAGGTCGCCGTGCGGGTCCACCCCGGTGATGAGCCGCCAGGTGCGGCCCAGCGACCTGGTGGAGACCACGCCGCCGGCGCTGTCGACCGCGACGCAAAGCTTCTCCGAGGAGCACGAGACCGCTTGGGGCGTCCCGCTGACGTCGATGCCGCGCCGCAGCGTCCAGGCATCAGGTGCCGTCGGATCGCTCGCGGTGAGGACGTTCCCGGCGTCGTCCAGGGCGACGCACAGCAGCCCGTTGGGACAGTCGATCGCCTCGATCGCGTGCATCGTCCCCGGCGGCGTCTGGGTGTCGATCAGCTGCGGCGCCGAGAAGTGCAGCGGGCCCGCGGCGGCTGCGGCTGCCGGAAACGCCAGCACCGAAACGGCCACTGCCAGTCCCCGCGCAAGCCCGATCCCCGGCATCCCACGGCCACCCTATAGTAAGTGTGGCGGTGTAACAAACCGCCCTAAGCGGAATACCTAGATCGGCGCCTGCGCCACGTCATCGGCGCGCAGGCTTGATCTTCGAGAAGGGAATCCTCACTGTGAGCACGACCAACGGTTCCAGCAACGGCGCCGCGCGCTACCAGCAGGACAAGGTCCGCGTCGCGATCGTCGGCGTCGGAAACTGTGCCAGCTCGTTCGTGCAGGGCGTCCACTACTACCACGACGCCGACCAGCGCGAGCAGGTCCCCGGCCTGATGCACGTCGACCTCGGCGGTTACCACGTCCGCGACGTCGAGTTCAGCGCGGCGTTCGACATCGACGTGGAGAAGGTCGGCAAAGACCTGTCCGAGGCGATCTTCGCCGGCCAGAACAACACGATCAAGCTCGACACCGAGGTCCCCAAGCTCGGCGTCGAGGTGCATCGCGGCATGACCCACGACGGCCTCGGCAAGTACCTCAAGGAGAAGATCACCAAGGCCCCGGGCCCGACCGCCGACATCGTCGGAATCCTCAAGGACACCCGCACCGACGTCGTCGTCTCGTACCTGCCGGTCGGCTCCGAGCAGGCGACCAAGTGGTATGTCGAGCAGGTGCTCGAGGCCGGGTGCGCGTTTGTGAACTGCATCCCCGTGTTCATCGCCCGCGAGGGCTATTGGAACAAGCGGTTCGTGAAGGCCGGCCTGCCGATCGTCGGCGACGACATCAAGTCGCAGGTCGGCGCGACGATCGTGCACCGCGGCCTGGCGCGCTTGTTCCATGATCGCGGCGTCAAGC
Organism: uncultured Solirubrobacterales bacterium; assembly: GCA_963809685.1. Taxonomy (GTDB): domain Bacteria; phylum Actinomycetota; class Thermoleophilia; order Solirubrobacterales; family Solirubrobacteraceae; genus Palsa-465. The sequence goes on from CAWEKN010000005.1 coordinate 211,236, forward strand.
TGATGCGCACCTCGCAGCTCAACGTCGGCGGCAACATGGACTTCTACAACATGCTCGAGCGCGAGCGGCTGGAGTCAAAGAAGGAGTCCAAGACCAACGCCGTGACCTCGATCATGGGTCATACGCTGCCGGCCGACGACGTCCATGTCGGGCCGTCGGACTACGTGCCATGGCTGACCGACCGCAAGTGGGCCCACATCCGCCTCGAGGGCGAGGCGTTCGGCAACGTGCCGCTGACCGCCGAGCTCAAGCTCGAGGTGTGGGACTCGCCCAATTCGGCCGGGATCGTGATCGACGCCGTGCGCTGCTGCAAGCTGGCGCTCAACAACGGCCTCGCCGGCCAGCTCGATGGCCCCAGCTCGTACCTGATGAAGTCGCCGATGCATCAGCGCCCCGACGACGAGGCGCGCGAGATGACCGAGGCGTTCATCGCGAAGTACACGCGCAAGGCGGTCGGCTCGCCGAAGAAGAAGGCCGGTAAGGCGTAAACCACAGGGCCGCGCAAGCGGCCCCCTAAATACACTCCCGGTCGTGCCCGCAGAGCACCTCGCGATTGCGCAGGTGACCCCGTTCGCGTGGGAGGCGCCGAACGAGGTCAACGACTACGTCGCGCGCATCTCGCACGAGCTCGCCGCGCGCGGGCAGCGGGTGCTGATCATCGCCCCCTCGGAATCGGGCACGCTCGTGCGCGACAGCCGCCGGGCGCTGCGTGGCAGCGCCGAGGAGCTGCTCGCGCGCAGCGACGGCGAGCCGCTGGTACTGGGCGTCGGCGAGGTGCTGCCGTTCTCGCCGACCAGGCGGCGGACCGCGTCGCTGCCGGTCGACGTCGCGCGCACGATCGAGGACGCGCTGAGCGCGCTGCCTCTGGACGTCGTCCACGTGCACGAGCCGTTCGCCCCGAGCGCGTCGAGCGTCGCGCTGCGCCACTCGCGGGCGCTGAACGTCGGCAGCTTCCACGCCCCGACCGAGCGGATCCTCTCGACGCAGCTGACGCGGCCGCTGACGCGGCTGCTGTTCAGCCGGCTCGACGCCCGCACCGCCAGCTACCAGGCGACGCGCGAGCTGATGCAGCGCTTCTTCCCCGCCGACTATCAGGTGATCATGCCGGGCTGCGAGCTGCAGGGCCGGGGCGGCGACGACGACGTGATCGAGCTGGCGATGATCGTGCGCGAGGAGCGCAGCGCCCTGCGTCAGTTCCTGCGGGCGCTGCGGTTGCTGCCGGCGGGGCTGCGCTGGCGCGCGACGGTGTGGTCGTCGCGGCCGCTTGCGGCGCCGGCGACGCTCGGGCGCGAGCTGCGCGAGCGCGTGCGCTTCGTCGACGCCGAGGAGCTCAGCGAGGACCAGGTGCTGAGCGGCGCCGACGCGGTCGTGCTGGCCTCGGAGGGGATCAGGACCGCGCCGGGGACGCTGCTGCGCGCGCTCGCGGCTGGGGTCGTGCCGGTCGCCTCGCGGTTGGCCCCGTACGAGGAGCTGCTGGCGGAGGGACGCTACGGGCTCGAGTTCGAGCCGCTCGACGTGCAGACGCTCGCGGCCCACCTTGGGCGGCTGATCGACGAGCCGGCGCTGCGCGAGCGGCTCCGCGACGAGGCCGTCGACCTGCGCGCGACGTTGCGCTGGCCGCGGGTCGCCGAGGAGGTCTCGGCGATCTACGAGCGGCTCGTCGCCCGGCGCCATGATGGGCGCGCGGACGGTCAGGTTCGCCGGCGCCTGTCCTCGCGCCCGCTGATCGACGTCGACCTGCACATGCACACCGACCATTCCTACGATTGCGCGACACCGGTCGAGGTGCTGCTGGCCGAGGCCCGAGCCCGGGGCCTCGGGGCGATCGCGGTCACCGACCACAACGAGATCTCGGGCGCCCACGCGGCGCGCGCCCAGGCCAACGGGGTCAAGGTGATCGTCGGCGAGGAGGTCAAGACCGCCGAGCAGGGCGAGGTGATCGGCCTGTTCATCGAGGAGAAGATCCCGCGTGGGATGACGTTGCAGGAGACGATCGCCGAGATCAAGCGCCAGGGCGGGATCGTGTACGTGCCCCACCCGTTCGACCGGCTGCACTCGGTGCCCGACTACGAGCACTTGCTCGCCGTGATCGACGACGTCGACGCGATCGAGGTGTTCAACCCCCGCGTCGCGATCGCCGAGTTCAACGACGAGGCCGTCCGGTTCGCCGCCAAGTACCGGATCCCGGCGGGCGCGGGCTCCGACGCCCACGTGCCCCAGGGACTCGGCTCGGTGCGGATCAGGATGCGCGACTTCGACGGTCCCGAGGAGTTCCTGCAGTCGCTGCGCGACGCCGACATCACGCGAAACCCGGCCAGCCTCCTGTACGTCCAGGCGCTGAAGTTCCTGCAGACCAAGGCGCTGCCGGTGTCCGCCCGGCGCGCCTCGCGCGACCGCCGCGTGCGCCGCGTCACGCGCAAGTCCTGATGCACTCGCAAGGACAAGCGCGAGAGCCGTCCAATCCGGGGGGGATGCCGGCGACCGACGACGAGATCCGCGAGAAGTATCTGGAGCGCGCGATCCGCGAGCTCAACGCATTCGCGCGGGAATTGCAGGGCTGCTCGGAGTGTCCCCGCGGCCAGCTGATGCCGGTGCTCGGCTCGGGCCACCCGCAGGCCGAGATCTTCCTGATCAAACATTCGGCGCGCCCTTCGGAGGTCGAGGAAGGGGTTGCGTTCTACGGGCGCACCGGCAACGCGCTGATGAAATCGCTGAAGCGGCTGTCGATCGATCCGCTCGCCGTGTACGGGACGCTGTGCGTCAAGTGCCCGGTGCCCGACCCGGTGATGGCCGACCCGGGGTGCGTCGCGCGGCTGATCGAGGAGCTCGCGATCGTGCAGCCGAAGATGATCGTCGTGATGGGCGACGACGCGCTGGGCGTGGTCAACGAGCTCGACGTGCCGCTCGCGCGGGAGCTGTCGCCGGCGCTGGGCGAGGTGCAGCGCTTCACCCCCTCGATCGACGCCCTGTACGTCCCCGACATCGACGACTCGCTCGACGAGGAGGACGCCAAGCGGGAGTTCTGGACGGCGTTCCGGGTGCTGGGGCAGTGGTGGGCCGATCTGCCGCCGTACTAGCGGCTCTGCAGCGCTCGCGGCCGCGGGATATCTGTGCGCGTTTCTGGACACAAATCTCCCGAAGCGCGCTACTGCGCAGGGGTAGACTCGGCGTTTATGAACCTAGAAGAGTCCAACCACGACCAGCTCGGGGACCGCTGCGAGGAGTGCGGCGCGAAGCTCACGCCGCAAGAGCTGCAGGCCGCGATGGAGTCGGGCGGCCCGGCGCTCTGCTCGATCCACGCCCTGGAGGATGAACCGGGGCTGGCGGCGGACGAGGCCGGGTTCATCGAAGGGCAGTAGCGGGAGCCTCAGCACTCGCGCCTCGGAGGCCTGACTAGGTCACGAGCACGATCTTCCCGAGCTTGCCGCCGCCGGTGAACCGGTCATAGGCCGCTTCGGCTTCAGCGAGCGGGAATGTCGCCGCGACCGGCACCTTGACGGCGCCGCTTTCGATCAGCGGCAGCACCGAGCGCTCGAGCGCGCGGGCACACAGCGCCTTCTCCTCGAGCGGGCGCGGGCGCAGGGTCGAGGCCCGGACCGTGCCGCGCTTGGCCATCAGCAGCCCGAGGTTGACCTCGGCCTTGGCGCCGGCGCCGATGCCGATCACGACGATCCGGCCGAGGGTGTTCAGCGCGGCGAGGTTGTCGGGCAGGTTGGGGGCGCCGACCAGCTCGAGGATCACGTCGAACGGGCCGCGCTCGCCGAAGCCCTCGGGCGCGATCGCGTCGGCGCCGAGCTGCGCGACCTGCGGGCGCAGGTCCGCGTTGCGGACCGTCGCCGTCACCCGTGCGCCCGCCGCGGCGCCGAGCTGGACCGCAGCAGTGCCGACGCCGCCGGCGCCACCGTGGACGAGCAGGCGCTCGCCGAGCGCGAGGCCGGCTTGTGTGAAGATCGCGTCGTGCGCGGTCGTGAAGACCTCGGGCAGGCCGCCGGCCTCGGGCCAGCTCAGGTTGTCGGGAACGGGCATCAGCATCCGTTCGTGGACGACCGCCAGCTCCGCCTGGCCGCCGCCGCCGACAACTGCCATCACGCGATCGCCCTGCTTGAAGCGGATCGCGCCGGGGCCCAGAGCGACGACCTCGCCGGCGAGCTCGAGCCCGGGGATGTCCTGCGGGGAGCCGGGCGGTGCCGGGTAGCGCCCACCCCGCTGATGGATGTCGGCGCCGTTGAGCCCGGCGGCCTTGACGCGCACCAAGACCTCCCCCGCGCCCACGCTCGGGTCGGGGTGCTCCTCGAGGATCAGCTGGGTGTCGCGGATCGTGACGGCGCGCATCGGGCGCGAACACTACCCACGCCTCAGCACCGCCACGCACTCGATGTGCGGTGTCTGGGGGAACATGTCGACCGGGCGAACACGCTCAAGCGTGTAGCCGGCCTCCACCAGCTGTGCGGCATTGGGCGCGAGCGTGGTCGGATTGCACGAGACGTACACGATCCGCTCCGGCCCGGTCTCGATGATCCGGCGCACGACCTTCTGGGACAGTCCGGCGCGGGGCGGGTCGACGACCAGCAGGTCGGGCGCGCCCGCGGTGCTTCGCAGCTCGCGCAGCGCCAGCCGGGTGTCGCCGGCGAAGAAGTGGGTGTTTTCGATCTCGTTGCGGCGGGCGTTTGCGATCGCGTCGGCGATCGCCTCCTCGACGAGCTCGAGGCTCCAGACCTCGGCGACGCGGGGCGCCATCAGCAGCCCGATCGTCCCGATCCCGCAGTAGAGGTCGTAGACGCGCTCGAACCCGCGCAGCTGGGCCAGCTCGATCGCCGAGGAAAACAACTGCTCGGCCATCTCGGTGTTGGTCTGAAAGAACGCCTGCGAGGAGATTCTGAGGCGCAGCTCGCCGAGCCGTTCTTCCAACCGGTCTGAGCCGTGCAGCAGCTCGGTCTCGCCGCCGTGCGTGATCTCCGCGGGTCCATGGACCTGAGTCCACAGGACGCCATCGGCGCTGGTCGCGGCGGCCGCGAGCCCTTGCCGGTCAAGCGCGCCGGGGCTCGTCACCAGCCGGACCTGCAGCTGGCCGGTGCGCCGGCCCTCGCGGACGACCAGGTTGCGCAGGAACCCCTCGCCGCTGCGGCGGTCATAGGCGGTCAGGCCCTGCTCCCGGCACCACCGCACGACCTCCTCGCGGGCGACGTTGGCGGGCTCGGACGCGAGCAGGCAGTCGCCGATCTCGACGATCTCGTTCCAGCGGCCCGGGGCGTGAAAGCCGCACACCAGGCGGCCGGAGGGGTCGGCGCCGAACGAGTACTCGAGCTTGTTGCGGTAGCGCCAGGGCTGGATCGCCGGGACCGTCGGCTCGAGCTCGAAGCCGTCGAGCTTGCCGATCCGGCGAAGTGCGTCGTCGACCTGGGAGCGCTTGACCTCGATTTGGCGCTCGTACGGAAGCACCTGCCAGGGAGCGCCGGGGTGGTCCGCGAGCGGCGCCACGCGCTCGGGGCTGGGCTCCACGATCTCGACCGCCCGGGCCTCGGCATAGGCCCGCTTGGACTTGCTGACCAGCGCACGGACACGGTCGCCGGGCATGGCGCCGTGCACGAATACGACGTAGCCGTCGAGGCGCGCCACGCCCGCCCCGCCATAGGCGAGCGAGTCGATCGTCAGCTCGAGCTCGTCGCCGTTGCGGGCCCGTCTGCTCGTCGTCGGGCTGTCTGTGGTGGCGATCGGGGCGGTTGGGTCCACCTGTCTAGCATGCCACGGCGATGGATATCGAGGCCTACCGTCGGTCCGCGGAGTCGTTTGTCAGCGCGCTGACCGCCGAGTACTACCGCCACTACGCGGGGCTGAAGGACAGCTATGAGATCGAGCCGATCTACGCGCGCCACAGCGAATTGTTCGGCGCCGGCGCGATCGAGGACCTCCGCGGGCGCGCCGCTGCGGCGGCGCCAGGCGGCGAGGAGCGCCGCCGCGTGATGATGCTGTTGGACTTCGCCGTCGAGGGCCACATCGGCCAGGCGACCAAGCACACCGAAGAACAGCTGGCGGCGCGCGAGGCGGCGCTCGTAATCGACGCCGACGGACAGCAGCTGCCGTTTCGGCAATCGGCCGTGGTGCAGGCCAACGAGCCGGACCCCTCCCGCCGTGAGGCGATCGAGCAGGCACGGCTGGAGGCGATCGACGAGCACCTGGCGCCGCTGCACCGCGAGCTGATCGAGCGACAGCACGCACTCGCTGGCGAGCTCGGCTATGTCAGCTACCGCGAGCTGTGCGAGGACTGCAAGCAGCTCGACCTGGCCGCGCTCCACGCCCAGACCGAAGCGTTTGCGGCGCGCACGGAGGTGAGCTATCCGCACGTCGTCGACCCCGAGCTCGAGCGCACGGTGGGCTTCGGGCTGGCGCGGCTGCGCCGCGCGGACCTGCCGCGCTTCTTCAGGGCGCCCGATCTCGACGGCCAGTTTCCCGCGGCCGCGCTGCTACCGAGCTTTCGCGCGACCATGGGCGACCTCGGCTTCGACGTCGAGTCTCAACCGGGGGTCCGGCTCGACGTGGCGCAGCGCCCGAAGAAGAGCCCGCGCGCGTTCTGCGCGCCGGTGCGCGTGCCCGACGAGGTGTACCTCGTGCTCGCACCCGTTGGCGGCCGCGACGACTTCTCGGTGCTGTTTCACGAGGCCGGACACACCGAGCACTACGCCAACGTCGATCCGGCACTCGCGTTCGAATTTCGCCACCTCGGCGACAACGCGGTCACCGAGGCGTTCGCCTTCCTGCTGCAGCACCTGATCGAGGACCCGCATTGGCTCGCGCGCCACCTCGGGATCGACGACGCCGAGGCGATCGCCGGGTACGCCCGCGCGTATCGGCTCGTCTACCTGCGGCGCTATTGCGCCAAGCTGTCCTACGAGCTCGAGCTGCACGGCGGCGGCAATCGCGACTGGGGAGCGCTCGCGGGCCGCTACTCGCAGCTGCTGTCGGGCGCGCTGCAGATCGAGTGGCCGTCGCAGACGTTCCTGGCCGATGTCGACACGGGGTTCTACTGCACGTGCTACCTGCGGGCGTGGGCGCTGGAGACGCACCTGCGGCGGTACCTGCGCGACCGCTTCGGGCCGGCGTGGTTTCAGTCCGCGGCCGCCGGCGAGGCGCTGCTGGCGCTTTGGCGCGAAGGCCAGCGCCAGACGCCGGAGGAGCTGTTGGACGGGCTCACCGGCGAGCGGCTTGAGTTCGGCGTGCTCGTCGAGGACCTCGGGCTCTAGTGTCCTGGCTCAGTCTGGGTTCACGCCAGCGACTTCTCGACCGCCGCCAGCACCGACTTGCGGTTTGCGTGGCGCCGCTCGTAGTCGCGCACCCGACGCAGCTCGGCGGCCGTCAGCCCGTTCAGGCGCTTGCCGACCTGGGCCGCGGTCAGCTCGTCGTAGCCTGCGATCGGCAAGGCGGGCCCGGCCCCGGCCCCGACGGTCCGGCGGGCGCGATCGGCGCCGCGGACGAGCTGGTCGCGGCCGCGCTCGAGCAACAGCTCGAAGTCCGCAAACACGTCGTCGGTCTGCTGGCGGCCGCGCCGGACGAGCTCAGCGACGAGCTCGTTGGCGTCGGTCCTGGTCACGCGTCCGCGCTGCGCCGCCTCGTCGAGCGTCTCCTGGATCCGCTCGCGGGTGAGCAGCACCAGGCCCAGAGGCTTGATCACGCGGTTGACGAGCTGTTCGGTGATCGCGGCCAGGCTGTCGCCGGCCGGGGCGCTCGCGGTCGCCTTGGCGTTCGCGGTCGCCTTGGTGTTCGCGGTCGCCTTGGCGTTCGCGGTCGCCTTGGTGTTGGCGGTCGCTTTGGCGCGGCTCGGGGCGCGGGAGCCGGAGGCCGGCGACTTCGGTGCGGGCATGTCTGTACCTCCTCCTGGACCTGTGCCTCGCGCCCGAGCCTATCCGAACCGCTGTCCAGGCGCGCCTGCACCGCCGCGCGGTCAGGAAGTGGCGCGGCGGCCCGGAAACTGTACGTTGACCGTGGTGACGTCACGCGTTCTCACCTGGAACCTCAAACACGGGCGAGCGGTTCCATCGGCCGGCCGCGATCTGTTTGACGACTTCGCGTCGGCGCTGGCGGGCTGGGAGTGGGATCTCGCACTGCTGCAGGAGGTCCCCCCGTGGTGGCCCTCGCTGCTCGGGCAGCGGCTCGATGCCGACTGGCGGCTGGCGCTGACCTCGCGCAACTTCTGGCTGCCCGCGCGGCGCGCGCTCGCGACGCGGTGGCCGGACGCGATCAAGTCAAACGGCGGCGGCTGCAACGCCGTGCTTGTGCGCCGCGGCGATGGGGTCTCAATCGCCGAGCATCGAGCGCTCCGGCTGGCCCGATTCCCCGAGCGGCGGTGGCTGCTCGGAGTTCGGCTGTCGCTGCCCGGCGGCGTATGGGTCGGCAACGTGCACCTGACCGGCGGCAACGATCCCGCCACGGCCCGCGAGGCGCGGGCCGCAGCGGCGGCGATCGGCGGTTGGGCCGGTCGCGGCGTGGCCGTGCTCGGCGGCGACTTCAACCTTGCTGCGCCCGCGGTGCACGGCTTCTCATGGGCGGGTGGGTTCGACGTCGACCACGTGTTCGTGCGGGGCGTTGATGTGACCGCGAGGGCTTCGGCGCTCGACAGCGGCCGCCTGTCCGATCACCCGCCGGTGCTGGTGCAGCTCGCCTAGCGTGGCGGTCCGAGTCCTGGTGCAGCTCGCCTAGCGTGGCGGTCCGGGTGCTGGTGCAGCTCGCCTGGCGTGGCGGTCCGGGTGCTGGTCGAGAAACGGACGCATGTTGTCCGTTTCTCGACCACCTGAGCGGCTGCTGGCAGGGCTACTGCCCGAGCGAGGCCGGTCAGGCGAGCTCGGCCGCGCGTTCGCGGACCAGCTCGACGATCTCCGGGCGCGCCTTCGCGGTGCTACCGCCGTGAAATGGCGGCTCCGGGTCGTACTCGATCCCGAGCTGGATCGCCTGCGCGAGATCGTCGCCGGCGATCTGCGCCGCGAGCCCGAGCGCCATGTCGATCCCCGAGGAGACGCCGGCGGCGGTGATCACCTTGCCCTGCTGGACGACACGGCGTTCCACGGGCGTCGCGCCGAACGGGCGCAGGGCATCGAGCATCAGCCAATGGGTGGTCGCCTCGAGCCCGTCGAGGATCCCTGCGGCCGCGAGCACCAGCGACCCGGTGCACACCGACGTCGTCCACTGAGAGCCCTCGTGCGCGGCGCGCAACCACGACAGCATCGCGTCGTCCTCCATCAGCGCGCGGGTCCCGAAGCCTCCGGGCACGACGATCACGTCCGGGTCGGGGAGCTCGTCCAGCGTGGCGTCGGCGTGCAGCGCCAGCATGCCGGTCTCGGTTCGCTTCGGGCCCGGCTCCTGCGCGATGAAATGCACGGTGGCGCCGGGCAGCCGAGACAGCACCTCGTAGGGGCCGACGGCGTCCAGCGCCGTGAGCTGGTCGAAGATCGGGATCGCGATGTTCATGGGACGGTCCTCCTGATCGGGATGACGTTGCGGTTGTCCTGCACGCCCGCGGCGACCTGCGCGGTCGCCGGGCCGGGTGCGGCGAAGTGGGCGCGGTAGTCGCTTGGACTGACACCGAGACGGCGGCCGAAGGCGCGCCTGATCGTCTCCACCGTCCCGAACCCGCAGCGGCGCGCGATCTCCTCCAGTTGCAACAAGGTCGTCTCGAGCAGCGTCCGGGCGCGCTCGACGCGCAACGCCTCGACGTACGCCGCCGGTGTCATCCCGACCTCGCGCGAGAACACGCGGGCGAAGTTGCGCGGGCTCATGAACGCGCGCTCCGCGAGCGCCGGGACCGACAGGTCGGCTTCGAGGTGGTCGGCGATCCAGCTCTGAAGCTCGCGGATGCCCGGCTGTGCCGCGGCCTGGCCGGCGAGGCCGGAGCTGAACTGCGCCTGGCCGCCGGGGCGGCGGATGAACAGCACCAGCGCACGCGCGACATCGAGGGCGGCCGCACGGCCGAGATCCTCTTCGACCAGCGCGAGCGCGAGATCGATCCCCGCGGTCACCCCCGCCGACGTGTAGACGTTGCCGTCGCGGACGAAGATCGGATCGTGCTCGACCTGCACCGACGGATGGCTGCGCGCGAGCGCAGCGCACGCAGCCCAGTGCGTGGTCGCGCGCCGGCCGTCGAGCAGCCCGGCCCGCGCCAGCAGGAACGCGCCGGTGCACACCGAAGCCACTCGCCGCGAGCGTCGCGCCGCCCGCGCGACCCATCCGACCAGGTGGTGGTCGTCGGCGGCCGCCCGCGTGCCGAGCCCGCCGGGGACGATCAGCGTGTCAATCGGGCCGCGGCACTCGCGCAAGGCGCGTTCGGGCACCAGACGCAGCCCGCTCGAGGTACGGACCCCGACCGCGCCTGCGGCTCCGGCCGCGACGAACTCGAGCTCATACGCGCCTCGGTCGGCGGCCCGGTGGGCGAGTGAGAACACCTCCGAGGGCCCGGTCACGTCGAGCGCCTGCACATCGTCGAAGAGCACGATCACGATCCGGCGGCGGTTGCTCACGGCGACCATGATGAGGCCGACGCCCGTTGGCCGCAATGCCAGCCACCAGACGATTTCTGCCAGCCGCGGGGTCTCCTACTGAGCGGCAGGCAGCGGCTCGGGCTTGCCGAGGTGGTAGCCCTGGGCGTAGTCGACGCCGTATTCGCGCAGCAGCTCGAGCGCGGCCTCGGAGCCGACGAACTCGGCGATCGTCTGCTTGCCCAGCCCGCGCGCGAGATCGACGATCGCCTTGACGAGCACGCGGTCGTCGTGGTTGCCGGGCAGGTTGCGGACGAATTCCCCGTCGATCTTGAGGTACCGCACGGGCAGGTGCTTGAGGTAGGCGAACGAGCCGAAGCCCGAGCCGAAGTCGTCGAGCGCGCACGCGCACCCGATCCGGTTGAGCTCCTCGGTGAACTCGCGAGATCTGCCGAGATCGTCGATCGCGGCAGTCTCGGTGAACTCGAACATCAGCCGCGTGGGATCGACGCCTGCGGCCACGATCTCGGACTCGATCAGGCGCAGCAGCTCGGGGTCACCGACCGATACTCCCGAGAGGTTGACGGCGTAGCAGATCCCGCTCGAGGGGTCAGCGGCGACGATCCTGATCGCCTCGCGGACGACCCGGCGGTCGATCTCGGCGATCATCCCGAACCGCTCCGCGGTGGGGATGAATGCCGCCGGCATCAGCAGCTCCCCGTCCTCGTCGCGCATCCGCACCAGCAGCTCCCGATGGCTGACCACGCGGTCGCGCACGTCGACGATCGGCTGGGCGTGGAGCTCGAGCCGGTCGTCTGCAAGGGCCGAGCGCAGCCGCGCGAGCCAGCCCAGCTGCTGGGTCATCACGTCGGCGCTGAAGGCCTGGGTGGAGGTCGAGACCCGGTTGCGGCCGTGGCGCTTGGCCTCGAACATGGCGAGGTCGGCGGCGGCCAGCGAGTCCTCGGCGCCGAGCCCCTCGCCGACCGGAGCGACGCCGATGCTGAGGGTCGGGTGCAGCCGCTGCGAGCCGACCGCGAAGTTGAGCTCGAGTACCGCGGCGCGAAGCCGCTCGGCCATCGCCCGCGCCTGGTCGAGGCCGGTGTGCGGCAGCAGCACGGCGAACTCGTCGCCGCCGGTCCGAGCGAGGATGTCCGCGTCGCGGATGCGCTCGCGCAGGACGTTCGCCGCAGTCGTGATGAACTCGTCGCCGGCCTTGTGGCCGAGGGTGTCGTTGACCAGCTTGAGGTTGTCCAGATCGCAGATCAACAGCGTGGCGGGCGTGCCGTACCTCGCGTTCTCGGCGACGACCCGCTCGAGCTCCTCGCCCAGGCGCCGGCGGTTCAGCAGCCCGGTGAGCTGATCGCGTTCGGCCCAGGTGCGAAGCTCGGCTTCGTAGCGCTTACGCACAGTGATGTTCTGGAGGTGGAGCACGACGTGCTCGGGGCGGCCGTCGATGCCGGTGATCGCCGCGCCGCGGAGGCTTACCCACAACGGCCCCGCCGGGACGTCGCGGAGCTCGAACTCGTACTCGAACGGCCCCTGCTCGCCGAGCGCCAGGCGCTCGAGCCTGCGTTGCGCGGTGGGGCGCCCGGGCTCGTCGATCATTCGCAGAGCGCTTGCACCGACGAGGTCAGAGGCGTCGACGCCGAGCATCTGGGTCAGAGCGCTGTTGACCTGAAGCACGTTGAACGGGCTCTGCGCCTGCACCATCGCGACGCCGGTCGGCGCTCCTTCGAAGCTGGTGCGCAGCCGCTCCTCGCTGTGGCGGCGCTCGGCCTCGGCGCGCCGCCGCGCCGTGACGTCCTGAACTGTGCCCAGGTACGAGCCCGGGCGGGCTGGATCGGCGCGGCCGAGCCCGTGAATCTCGCGCTCGGATCCGTCGTCGGCGACGATGCGGTAGTCGACTTCGAACGCGCCGCCGGCGCCGAACGCGCCGGCGAGTGCAGAAGCCAGGCGCCCGCGATCATCAGGGTGCGCGTATGCGATGAACGCCTCCTTGATGGCTGGGCCGTCCGCCGGATCGCGACCGTAGATCTCGTACATCTGCGGCGACCAGTTGGCGGCGCCGGTGCGCGGCTCCCACGACCACGACCCGACCTGCGCGATCCTCTGCGCCTCCTCGAGATCGGCGAGTGCGCGGTCGCGGTCGCGCTCGCCTTGCTTGCGCTCGGAGAGATCGATTCCGATCCCTGTCACGCCGACGACCTGGCCGTCCTCGTGCCAGGGCGAGACGGTCAGCAGCACGTCGATCAAGGTGCCGTCCTTGCGGCGCCGCCGCGTCTCGTATTGATAGGACTGCGTCCCGGCCAGCAGCCGGCGGATCTGCTCGTCGGGTTCGTCGTTGCTCGCGATCAGTTTGTCGAGCCGCTCGTCGATCGCCTCCTGCGCGCTGAAGCCATACAGGCGCTCGGCCCCGCGATTCCAGTGGCGGACCCGCTGCTCGAAATCGATCGAGATGATCGCGTCGGTGCCGAGCTCGGCGGCCTCCGCGAGACGGACGAGCTCACGCTGCGCGCGGACGTGGTCCGGGGTCGAGGCGTGCTCGAGGCGTCGCGTCAGCGCTCGGCGGAAGGCGCGGCGGGCGTGGCGGGCCGACTCGATGCGAGCGAGCAGCGCCGAGCGCGAGCTGTCGCGCGAAACGCGCCCAACGCCGTACCGTCGACCCATCGAGAACCAACTCACGCAGAATGTTTCGGCGTTGTAGCCAGGAGGTAAAGACCCGCCGGGCAGGACGCGTAGTCAGTTCGGGCGCGAACCCGTAGTTGTCCGCGCGCCGGCTGCGGTTGACAACGCCGTTTACGGGCTCGATCGGCCCGCGCGCAAGCCGAAGCCGCGCAGGACCAGCAGTGCCTTCTCGCCGAGCGTCCCGCGCGCGGGCAGGACGCCGAGCTGGGTCGCGGCGTCGTACACGTCGAAGAACGCCCGCACTCGCAGCAGCCGCTCATGTGCAAGCTCGCAGTAGAAGATGCAGTGGACGACGATGAACCGGTTCGTCGGCGGCAGCCCTTCGAGCTGTCCCTTGTGCGTCGCCAGCAGCTTGCTCGGGGCCGCGACGTAGCGGCCGTCGGACAGGCGCTTACCCGTGGACTGGACCCGCACGTCGGGGAAGCCCGACCACAGCCGCGCGGCGTGTCGCCCGAGCTCGTCGAGCCCCTCGAGCGGCTCGCTCGTTAGCGGATCCTCGTAGTGCACCTCGGGCGAGCAGACTTCGGCGAACGCCTCGGCGTCCTTGCCCGTCCACGCGGCCTCCCAGCCGTCGATCAGCTCGTCGACCGTCACGACGCGTCGATCCGCTCGTCGACGGTCACGCGCCGGCGCCCGGCGCGTCGAATACGGGCAGGCCCTCATCGGGCGTCGATGCTTGCGCGTAACGCCGACGCGGGATCCGCCCAGCGCCCCTTGCCAGCAACCCCGAGTGCACCGCCAGGCGGATCGACTCGGCCATCGCCACGGGATCGTGCGCGCGTGAAATTGCACTGGCGCAAAGGACCGCATCGCAGCCGAGCTCCATCGCGAGGGCCGCGTCCGACGCGGTCCCGACGCCCGCATCCAGGATCACCGGCACCTCCGCTCGCTCGATCATGATCGAGATGTTGTAGGGGTTTCTGATGCCCATGCCGCTTCCGATCGGCGAACCGAGTGGCATCACGGCGGCGCAGCCCACGTCCTGCGAGCCTGCGCGCCAGGACCGGATCATCGGTCGTGTACGGCAGGACGATGAAGCCGTCGTCGACGAGCGCCTCGGCCGCGGTCAGGAGCTCGACCGCGTCGGGAAGCAAGGTGCGGTCATCGCCGATCACTTCGAGCTTGATCCAGTCGGTCTCGAATGCTTCGCGGGCCAGCTGCGCCGTCACGATCGCATCGCGCGCGGTGAAGCACCCCGCGGTGTTCGGAAGCACCTTGACGCCGGCCGACTCGAGCACGTCGAGGATCGAGCCGCGCGCAGCCGGGTCGAGCCGCCGCAGTGCGACCGTGCACATCTCGGTCCGCGATGCCCGCAGCGCATCGGCGAGGATCTCGTGGTTGTCAAAGCCGCCGGTTCCCAGAATCAGGCGCGAGCGGAACTCGTGTTCGGCGATCCGCAGTGGCGTGCTCACCCCATCATCCTCCCTGAACTGCGGCCACGACCTCAACCCGGGCGCCCTCGGCGAGCTCGGTCTGCGCCCAGGCGCCGCGCGGCACGACCTCCCCGCCGACCGCGACGGCGACGCCGCGGCCCTGCGGCGCGGCGCTGAACAGCTCGACGACGCTCGCGACCGTCGCTCCGGCCGCAATGCTCTGAGCCTCGCCGTTGACCGTGATCGTCAACGTCATGTGCTCGCCGCCAGCGTCGGCGCCGCTGCCGTGAACCGAGTCGGGGCGAACGCGCTCGCCAGCTCTGTGGGCCTCTCGCCGGCGAGTGCCGAGGCGACGATCTCCGCGGTGATCGGGGCGAGCAGGATCCCGTGGCGGTAATGGCCCGTGGCCCAGTGCAGGCCGCTCAGCGTGGCGGGACCGAGCGCCGGCGCGTTGTCAGGAGTGCTGGGCCGCAAGCCGGCGGAGAGCTCGTCGATGACGAGCTCCGAGAACCCCGGCAGCAGCTCGATCGCGTCGCGCAGCAGCTCGAACACCGGACCCGCGGTGACGGTCGTGTCGAAGCCGCGCTCCTCGGTCGTGGCGCCGAGCACGTAGCGGCCGTCGCCGCGGGGCACGACGTACCCGCGGTGCATCCGCAGCGCCCGCGTGAGCAGGCCAGGCCCGCTCGGGTCGTGCAGGCGGAGGATCTGGCCCTTGACGGGCCGGATCGGCACCCGCGCGTCGTCCGGAATCCCGCCCAGCTCGCCGCACCAGACACCGGCGGCGACCAGGACCCGCTCGGCGGCGATCTCCTCGCCGTCGTTGCACCGGACGCCCCGGACACGGTCTGCGGCGCTCGCCACGATGACCTCGGCGACGTCCGCGCCGCTGCGAAGCTCGACGCCTGCACGAGCGGCCGCCTGCGCGAGTGCGGCCGTGAGCCTGCGCGGATCGATCGCGTGGTCGTCGGGGACCTCGAGCCCGAGCCGCAGTGCCGGGGCCAGCGACGGCTCCAGGCGCCGCGCCTCACTGGCGAGCAGGCGGCGCACCGGCAGCCCGAGATTCTGGCGCAGTGCCAACTCGCGATCGAGCGCTTCGGCCTCGTCGTGGTCTCTCGCCGCCGCGATCGTCCCGCACGCCAGGTAGCCGGGGTCGCGGCCCGAGACGTCGATCAGCTCCGAGACGAACTTTGGGTACGCGCGCGCGCTCGCCAGACCGAGATGCAGCAGCGGCTGCTCGCTGTGGCGGGCCTCGCTGATCGGCGCGATCATCCCGGCCGCGACGCGCGAAGTCCCGGCCCCCGGCTCGCCGCGCTCGAGCACCGTCACTCTGAGGCCGCGCTGGGCGGCACGCCATGCGACCGCGAGCCCGATCACACCGCCGCCGACGACGGCTACGTCAAATGATCTGGTGGAGTTCCGCAAATCGATCTCCCTACGCCGGCATGACCCGGGTCAGGTTCTGACGGTCGGCGGATCTCTGGTCCGCCCTCTCAGCCCAGGTCAGGGCTCCCGTTTGAGTGCAATGCTAGTACGACCCTACGCAGTTGCGTTCCGGCCGTACCAGCGCCCGGCTCGTGCCAGACTTGCGCCATGGTCAACCGCGCGGAGCGCCTTGCCGGCGCGCATCTGTACCTCGTCTGCGGCGAGCAGCCGGACTCGTTTGTGCAGGCCGCGCTGCGCGGAGGTGTCGACATCGTGCAGTTGCGGATCAAAGACGCGCGCGACGAGCGGATCGTCGCGACCGGGCGGCGCTACGCCGAGGCGTGCGCGGCGCACCGTGCGTTGTTCATCCTCAACGACCGCCCGGACCTCGTCGCAGCTGCCGGCGCCGACGGCGTGCACGTCGGGCAGGACGACGTCGCGGTCTCGGCGGCGCGGGCGATCGTCGGCCCCGATCGGATCGTCGGCCTCTCCACGCACACGCCGGAGCAGGTGGACATCGCGGCCGGGCTCGACGTTGACTACATCGGTGTCGGGCCGGTACACGAGACGCCGACCAAGCCGGGGCGGGCCGCCGTCGGTCTGGAGTTGGTGCGCTACGCGGCAACCTGCGCGACGCAGCCGTTCTTCGCGATCGGCGGGATCACGCCGGAGAACGTCGCGGCCGTCGCGGGGGCCGGCGCGCGGCGGGTCGCCGTCGTGCGGGCGCTGACCGAGGCCGCCGACCCTGAGAGGGCAGCGCGGACGCTGCTCGTGGCTGTCGTCGGCGCCGGGGCGCGGGAGCGCGTTGGCGCGGGGCCGGAGGAGCGCGTTGGCGGGGGGCCGGAGGAGCGCGTTGGCGCAACGCAGCCGTAAGCGGGGCCGGCGGCGGCGTTCGGCCGCATCGGCCGCGGCGCCGGCGGCCTCGCGGTCCCCTCGCCGCAGCCCGGAGCAGCGCAACGCGGAGGTCCGGGCCGGACTTAAGCCGATTGCGCCCGGCGAGCGTCCCTGGCCGGTCAAGGTCAGCGTCGTGCTCGCGGTCGTGCTCGGCCTCTCCAACCTCGTGCTGTTCATCGCGGGCGCCAAGCCGAGGGTCGGGGGCCGGCAGCCGCATCTGATCGAGATCCTGCTGTTCACGGGGCTGATGCTGGCGTGCGCGGGCGGGATGTGGATGATGCGCTACTGGGCGCTGCTCGGATTCCAGACGTTGCTGGCGATCGGGGTGGTCGGCTTCTGCCTGGCGCTGGTGCGTGTCGCCAGCGTCGAGTGGGCGCTTGTGTGCCTGGTCGTGATCGGCGCCGGAGGGTTCCTGTTCGTCAAACTCGTGCGCGTCCTCAGTCGCGTCCAGATGCCCGCGCCGCCCGGCCGCTGAGCCGAGCGGACGAACTTGGATAGGCTGGAGATGTATGGCTGAATCGTCCTATGACTGCGTTGTGATCGGTTCGGGCCCCGGCGGCTACGTGGCGGCAATCCGCGCCGCCCAGCTCGGGATGAAGACCGCCGTGATCGAGAAGGACGCGGTCGGCGGGCGCTGCCTGAACTACGCGTGCATTCCCGCCAAGGCGGTCCTGCGCGTCGCCGACGTGCTGTCGGAGGTGCGCGACGCCGGTGAGTTCGGGATCAAGGTGTCAGAGCCCGAGGTCGACTACGCCGCGGTGATCGCGCGCCGTGAGCGGGTGGTCAAGACGCTGACCGGCGGCGTGTCCGGCCTGTTCAAGAAGAACGGGGTCGAGCTGATCGAGGGCGTCGGCGCGCTGGCCGGGAGCGGGGTCGTCAGCGTCGGCGACCAGCGGATCTCGGCGAAGACGATCGTGCTCGCAACCGGTTCGGTGCCAAGGCCGATCCCGGGCACGTCGTTCGGCGGGCGGGTGATCGGGACCGAGCAGGCCTGGGCGCTGGCCGAGCTGCCCAAGACGATGGCGGTGGTCGGCGCAGGTGCTTCCGGCGTCGAGATCGCGTCAGCGTACGCGCGGCTCGGCGTCGACGTGCTGCTGTTCGAGGCGCTCGATCGGGTGGTGCCGACCGAGGACGCCGACATCTCGAAGGTCGTCGAGCGGGGCCTCAAGCGCCAGGGGATGCAGATCCACACCTCCACGCTGGTCCGCGATGTGACCTCCGGCGACTCGAGCGTGACCTTCAGCCACGGTGAGGCGTCCGGCGAGGTGCAATGGCTCGTGATCGCCGCCGGACGCGGCCCCGACGTCGACGGGCTCGGGCTCGACAGCGCCGCGGTGAAGCTCGGCGAGACGGGCCTGGTCGAGGTCGACGGAGCGATGCGCACGAGCGCCGCCGGTGTCTACGCGATCGGCGACCTCGTTCATGGCCCGGCGCTTGCACACAAGGCCTCCGACGAGGGCGTGATCGCCGTCGAGGACGCCGCCGGGATGCCCACGCACCCGCTCGAGTACATCGACATTCCGCGCGCCACGTTCTGCACCCCGAATGTGGCCTCATTCGGGCTCACCGAGGCGCAGGCGCGCGAGGCCGGCCACGACGTGGTCGTCGGCAAGCTCCAGTACGGAGCCGTCGGCGCCGGCACCGTCTACGGGGACCGCACCGGCCTGGTGAAGATCGTCGGCGAGAAGAAGTACGGCGAGCTGCTCGGCGGGCACATCGTCGGAGCGAAGGCGACCGAGCTGATCCAGGAGCTGGTCAACATCCGCGCGCTCGAAGGCGGCTATCCCGAGGTCGCCCGCATCGTCCACGGGCATCCGACGCTGTCGGAGGCCGTGATGGAAGCGGCGCGGGCCGCCGACGGCTGGCTGATCCACGGGTAGCCGAGGCGCTGCCTGCTCGGTCGTGGACGCCGACCAGCCGATCTTCTACTACGACCTTGGCAGCCCCGAGTGCTACCTCGTCGCCGAGACGATCATGGCCGGGCTGCCGATCGTCCCGGAGTGGGAGCCGGCGCTGCACAGCTCGCTCGGCGCCTCGCTTGCGGGCTCGCTAGGGAGCGCCGATGCGCCCGCGATCGAGCTGATCTCGCGGCGTGTCGACGAGCTGGGGCTACAGCCGCTGCGCTGGCCCGACGCGTGGCCGCCCGACACCCGCGAGGCGATGCTCGCCGCGACGTACGCCAAGCGGGTCGGGCGGGCCGTCGCGTTCTCGCTGGCCGCGTTTCGCCAGGCGTTCGCGGGCGGACGCGATCTCGGCCGGCGCGACAACGTGCTGATCGCGGCCGCGGCTTGCGAGATGCATCCCACGGCCGTGCTGAAGGGGATCGGATTGCGTTCGGTCGCCGACGCTCTTGACCAGGCGGCCCGGCGCGCCGAGGCGGCGGGCGTGCGCTCGCTGCCCGCGATCCAGGTCGGCTCGCGTGTGTTCGAAGGCGGGCAGTGCGTGCAGGACGCCGCGCGGGCGCTGGGAGCGGCGGCGTGAGGGCCAACCGGGCATACCACCTGATCGTCTCGCGCGAGGGTCTCGAGCCGGCGTTCCTCGCCGACCGCGACCGCCTGGACCGAATCGAGGTCGTGTCGATCGACGACGGCGAGGTGGTGCTGTACTGGGATCTCCCGGCCAAGAAGGCGTCGCGACTGCTCAAGCTTCTGCGCAGCGACCTCGTCAACCTGGATGCCGACGAGTTCATCAAGACGTGGGAGGGCGCCGACGCCGACGACCCCGGCTGAACGACGCCGCGCGCTGACCGACGGCGGGAGCTGACCGACGGCGGGAGCGCAACGACGCCGCGCGTCACGGAGGCGCCGCCAGCCACTATGTTGCCGGGTGATGGCCGATCAGCCAGCGATCCAGACCGCGGCCGCCGGCGTCAAGGGCGAGGTCCGCAGCTACGAGCCGGACCGCTCACAACGCACGATCGCCCGCCGCAGCGCCGAGACGCGGGCGACGGTCCCGGACCTCGACTTGAGCGCCGAGGTCGACATGGAGCCGAGCCTGGCGCTGGCGTCGCGGGCCGGCTGCAACGTCACGGCGCTACTGCTGCGCGCGTGCGCCGCCGCGCTGCGCGAGGTTCCGCAAGCCAACGGCGCATACCGCGACGGCCGCGTCGAGCTGTACTCGCGGATCAACATCGGCGTGACATTTGCGACCGGCACGACCTATACCGTGCCGACCGTGTTCGACTGCGACACCAAGTCGCTCGACGCTCTGACGAGCGAGACCGAGCGGCTCGCCGAGCGCGCTGCCGAAGGTGAGTTCGCCCCGCCGGAGTTGGCCGGGGCGACGTTCACCCTGTCCAATCCAGGGGCATTGGGGGTCGCCAGCACCACACCGCTGATCGTGCCACCGCAGGCAGCTGCGCTGGCCGCCGGAGCGATCCGGCAAGCGCCCGTGGTGAGCGCCGGGACGATCGTCCCCGGCCATCTGATGACGATCACGCTCGCCTGCGACCACCGGATTCTGTACGGGACCCAGGCGGCGACGTTCCTTACCCTGATCAAGTCCCACCTCGAGGAGGCCACGGCGTGACCGACACGCTCGAGCACACCGCCAAACGGATTGCCGACCGGGGGCGCGACGCGCTCGTCGCCCGCCTGCGCCCTGCATTTGCCGACGCCGCCAGCGCGCGCGCCGAGATCATCCAGCTCGACGACCAGCAGCTGGAGCAGATGGTCCAACGCGCCGCCGATCGGGCGGACGGGCTGCAGTGGCGAAGAGCGCTTGCATCGGTCGCCAGCGAGGAGCTCGGAATCGGCCTCGGCGAAGCCCTCGGCCACCCAGCCGTCGAGCGCGCTCAAGTGATCATCGGGGCTCCGTCCTACGAGGAATGCCTCGCCTCCGTGCGGCCGCGCGCGGATGCGCCGGCGGCCCCGCCGGTTTCGGGTCCGGTGGAGCCTCCGGCCCAGCTGGATCGTCCGGCCCAGCCGGATCGCGCGGATGCCGAGGGCGGGCAGGTGCGCAGCTCACCGCCGGCAGAGCCGGCGGCGCCGCCAGCGTCGTCAGCGTCGTCAGCGCCGTCGGCACCGCCCGCGCCGCCCGCGCCGCTCGCGCCGACGCCGCGGCCCCAGGGCCCAGTGCCGACGAGCATGCCGACCCGAACCGTGACGTACGCGGCGGTTGTCGCACGGAGCGCGGAGACCGGCGATGAGCCCGAGTCGAACGAGCCTCCGCCACCCCGGGCCACGCCGCGCGCCGAGCCCGCTGCGACGCGGGCTGCGACCGCAGTGGCGGCGCGCCCGCCCTCGGTCGGGCGCGACCCGTCACCCGGGCGGGAGCCGTCACCCGGGCGGGAGCCGTCACCCGGGCGGGCCCCGTCAACCGCCGTGCGCGCCCGGACCGCACCGATCCGGATCCGCACCCCGGCCTCGCCGGACTACCCCCTGCGGATGGCAGCCACGCATCTCGGTGGCGTCACCAACCTCAAGCCTGGCGAGAGCAATATCGAGCTGAGGCTGTCCGAGCACGGTCTCGACATCGCCCGGCACGGCGGCGAGATCATCGGGCGGCTGGGCTGGGAGGAGATCCACGATCTCGAAGTTCCCCCGTCCCGCGGCCTGCTGCGCCGGCGGCGGTCGCCGCGCGCCCATCTGGTGGTTCGCGCCGGCCACGGCGACGCGAGCTTCGAGATCCCGTCGGTCTACCCGGACGAGCTGCGCGAGCACCTCGACCCGTTGCTCGAGCGACACGGGATGCGCGGCGCCAGCCGGTAATCCTCGCGCTCAGGCCCGCTCGCGCTCGAGCACGCCGATGTCGTGCGACAGCCCCTCGGGCGTGAGCTCATCGGCCGGGAATCCGATCCGCTCGATCCCGCGCTTGTCGATCAGCAGCACGAACGTGGAGTGGTCGATCTTGGGCGTCACGGGCTGGATCGCGTAGGCGTGCCACACCGGTCGCATCGCCGCCGGTGAGCCGCTGACGAACGCGATCCGCCCGGTCATCTGGTGGCGGGCGAGGAATTGGCGGCGATGCGCAGGTGTGTCCTCGCCGGGCGCGACGCTGACGCCGATCACCGGGACGCCGGCGCCGGACGCCGGGAGGTCGTTGAGCGCGCCCTTGATCTGCTCGACCATGAACGGGCACGTGTCGTGGCAGAGCGAGTGGATGAACGTCAGCACGACGACCCGACCGCGGTAGCGCGACAAGGTCACGCGGTGCCCGTTCTGATCGGTGAGCGAGAAGTTGGCGGCCCTGAGCCCTGGCGGCATCGTCGGTCCGTCGAACTGCGAGTGGGGCCCTGTCGCTTGCGCCGGGGGCACGCTGGAGGAGTTCCTGGCGATCAACACGACCCCGATCGCAGCCAGGAGCGAGACGAGGATCAGCAGCAGCAGGCGCTGCGTCGGCGTGGCGAGCATCGACCGCGATTCTGGCAGTCCGGAGGCCCCGTTGCGCTCGTCGTCACTCATCGCATCACCCCGGTGTGACCCAGCGAATAGCGGCCCGGTTGCGGGTACACGCACAGCCCGTGGGGCCCGAAACCAACCGCGATCCGGTGCAGCAGCTTGCCGGTGCGGGTGCTGATCGCGTACACCGAGGCGTCGTAGCGCCCGGACAGCCACAGCACCTTCCCAGACGCCGAGACGCCACCCATGTCGGGGCTGCCGCCAGGGATCGACCAGGTCGCGACGACGCGGCCGCTGGCGAAGCTGATCACCGACACCGTACCCGCGCTGCGGTTGGAGACGTACAGGCGCTTGGCGTTGCGGCTCGGGTACAGCCCGTGCGCGCCGGCGCCGGTCTTGACGAACCCGAGGCGCCGGAACCGTCGGGCGCCGATCTTCCACACGCCTCCGTCGGTCAGATCGGCAACGTAGAACACGCGACCGTTGGGCGACAGCTTGACGTCCTGGGGCGACGCCCCGGCCCGCAGCTTCAGCGTCCGCACCAGGCGCTCCGAGGCCACATCGACCACGATCATCCTCGCCGCAAACTCGCAGCTGACGAGCATCAGGCGACCGTTGGCGGTGAAGTCGGCGTGGTTGACGCCGTTGCATCCGGGGACCGACAGCGAATGGTGGAGCCTCATCGTGCGCGGATCGCGGAAATCGATTCGCCGCAGCTGCTCGGCCATCACGATCGCGTAGCGGCCGTCCGGGCTGTAGTACATGTTGTACGGGTCCTCGACGCTGACCGGACGGCCCGGGACGCCCGTCACGGGATTGATCGGGGTCAGGCTGTTGCCGAGATCGTTCGTTACCCACAACGTGCGCAGGTTGTAGGAGGGGACGACGTGCTGGGGCAGGTCTCCCACCTTGTACTGCCCGATCACGCGGAACGTGCGCTGATCGATCTCAGAGACGGTGTTGCTGCCGCTGTTGGGGACGTAGACCAGCGGTGCAAACCGCCTTGTGACCGGCGCCAGGTCCGAAGGGCCGTCGGCGGCATACACGTTGTGGGGATCGAGCAGCGGCGGAACGCTGTAGCGGCGGGGCAGGCGAGTCGACCTGACGATCCGCTGCGTCGGAGATCGTGGAGTCATCGTGACGGGGGGTGCTGCGCTGGACGTGGTGGAGCTGCGCGCGCCCCCGCCGCAACCGCTCAGTACGCACAGGCTCAGCAGTGACGCAGAGAGCGCCGCGCCGCACGTCAACCACCGCTGCGGCCTCATCGCATCCATCTTGTCAGAGCGACGGACTGCGCAATTGCTCGCCTGCACCCGACCCAAGCGGGAACAATTGCCTCATAACATGACGTTGGCATCTGACCTCGCGCAGCGCCTGCGCCCAGCGGTCGCAGACGAGCGTGCGCTCGCCGCGATCGCCGCGATCCCACGCGAGCTGTTCGTCCCCGACACCGAGCGCCGGCGGGCGTATGAGAACGTCGCGCTACCGATCGACTGCGAGCAGACGATCTCGCAGCCGCTGGTCGTCGCGAGAATGCTCGAGCTGCTGCAGCTCGCGCCGACCGACCGCGTACTCGACGTCGGCACCGGCTCGGGCTATCACGCCGCGTTGCTGGCGATCCTCGCCGGCCGCGTCTGGACGATCGAGCGCCACCCGGAGCTGAGCGCCCAAGCCCGGCGAGCAATCGCGCTGCTCGGCCTCGACAACGTCGAGTTCTTCGTCGGCGATGGCTGGAACGGCCTTCCCGACCACGCCCCGTTTGACGCGATCAACGTCGCAGCGGCGACGGGCAGATCTCCCCCGGCGACGCTCGAGCAGCAGCTCGCCGACGGCGGCCGCCTGGTCGCGCCGGTCGGCTCGATGGAGCAGTACCTGATCGTCACCCGGCGCCGCGGTCAGACGCTCGAGCGGATCCGGATGGAGCCGGTGCGCTTCGTCCCGCTTGTGCACGGCTCGGGTCCAGACGGCGGCTCATGACCTCGATTGCGACAGGGTTGTCGTCGATCAGCACGAACCGGCGGCCGAGGACCTGGCAGACGGCGCCGAGCGTGCCCGAGCCGGCAAACGGGTCAAGGCACCAGCCGCCAGGCCGCGACGACGCCGCGACCAGCCGCCGCAGCACGCCTTCGGGCTTCTGCGTCGGATAACCGGTCTTCTCGCGGCCGTTGGTGGGCACGATCGTGTGAAACCAGACGTCGGTGGGCCGCTTGCCCCGCGCCGCCTTCTCGGCGCTGACCAGCCCGGGTGCCATGTACGGCTCGCGCTCGACCGCGTCTGCGTCGAAATGATGCGCGCCCGGCATCCGCGCGTAGACGAGGATCGTGTCGTGTTTGGCAGGCCAGCGGCGACGCGGCTTGGCGCCGTAGTCGTAGGCCCAGATCAGCTCGTTGAGGAACGCGTCGCGCCCAAAGATCTGGTCCAGCAGCAGCTTGCAGTAGTGGGCCTCGCGGTAGTCGATGTGGAAATACAGCGTGCCGTGATCCGCGAGCAGCTCGCGACAGCGCCGGACACGCGGCTCCAGAAACTCCAGATAGTCGGCGAACGCGTCGTCATAGCTGAGCGTCTGCAGCAGCCGCGAGCGGTAGCGGCGGCCGCCGAAGCCAACCCGGTCCCCGTCCCCGGAAGCGACCACCGACAGCGTCCGACGCGCCTGCGCGCGGCCGGTGTTGAAAGGCGGGTCCATGTAGATCAGATCGAACGCCCGCTCCGGCATCCGAGCGAGCGTCGTCAAGTTGTCGCCGGCGATCAGCAGATCGTCGTCGAGCGCGGGTTGATCTGAGGCAGACAGCAGGCGCACAGCCAGGCGGCAACGCTAGCGCCCGGCACGGCTGTACGCGCGCCTTGCACGCGAGGCGAACGGCTGCTCTGACGAGCACGAGCTCACGCTCCCCCTCCCGCCGTCACCGGTGCCGCCGGGGCACCGGCGGCGATCGCGTCGAGATCGGCGCGAGACCATTCATCCCAGACGGCCGCGAGGCCGTCCTCGAAGCTGATCCGCGGCGTCCAACCGCTGCCGCGGGCGCGGCTGGGATCGACGATCACCGCCGGCATCTCGCCTGTCTTGGCCGGTCCGTGGCGGACGTTCAGTTCGGGCCCTGCGCCGGTCACGACCCGAACGGCCTCGACGACGTCGAACACCGACAGCGACTTGCCCGTACCGATCACCGTCGGCCCGGCCCAGTTCTCGCTCGCGAGCGCGAGCCGGAACGCGGCGACGACATCGCTCGCGTTCACGTAGTCGCGGACCTGCCGCCCGTCTCCGTAGATCTCAAACGAGCCGCCGGTCCGGATCGCACGCATCAACCGCGCGATGATGCTGTCCTTAGCCTGCATCCCCAAGCCGTAGACGTTGGTCAGCCGCAGGGACGCGCACCGCACGCCGTAGCACGCCGTGTACGCCGACATCAGCATCTCGGCCGCGGCCTTGGTCGAGCCGTACGGCGTCAGCGGCCTCAGCGCCGCGGCCTCGGTGATCGCCGGCGCCTCGCTGGGCCCGGTGACGGCGCAGGTCGAGGCGAAGGCGAGCGCCCTGACGCCGGCGTGCCGGGCCGCCTCGAGCAGCGCTGCGGTGGCGGCGACGTTGGTCCGGTAGGTGAGCTCGGGCCGCTCGAGCGAGCGCAGCACCGAGGTAACCGCGGCGAGGTGCACGACCGCGTCGAAGCCGCCCTGCAGCGACGCAGAAAGCACTTCCTGCTCCGCAAGATCACCGATCACGATGTCGACGCTCGGGTCGGGGTGTGGCTTGAGATCGACGACGCGAACGTGCGCGCCGGCGGCGGCGAGGTCGGCGACCACGTGGCTGCCGATGAATCCAGAGCCGCCGGTGACCAGGATCCGCTGCCCGGCCACTGAGCGAGGGTGAGAGGCGCTCACGTTGGGGCGAGCGCGCTCGTGGTCTGGGGCAGCTCGCTCGAGGTCTCGGCCCAGCGTACGGTTGGCATGATCGCGGCTTCGTCGACCCGCTCCCGGTAGCGCTCCACGACAGAGAACAGGTCGTCGATCAGCGTCGTCGACAACAGGGTCGGCTTCAGCCCGAGCCCCTCAAGAGCGGTGTACACGACGTTGTAATAGTGGTCGTAGGCCTCGACGCGCGGGTTCGCAACGTGTTCGATCGCCACGTCGCCCGGATACTCCCTTGCGATCGTGGCTGCGATCTCGTTGATCGACATCGTCTCGGTGAGCTGGTTGAAGACGCGGAACTCGCCGCGGTCGGCAGGGTTCTCTGCAGCCAGGCGGATGCAATCGACCGTGTCGACGATGTTGATCAATCCGCGCTTCTGCGTTCCGTTGCCATAGACACTGAGCGGGTGTCCGAGCACCGCCTGGATCACCATCCGGTTCAGGACCGTGCCAAACACGCCGTCGTAGTCGAATCTGGTTGCGAGGCGATCATCGAGCTTGGTCTGCTCGGTGTCGGCCCCGTACACCACGCCCTGGTTGAGGTCCGTCGCGCGCAGGCCCCAGATCCGGCAGCCGAACTCGATGTTGTGGCTGTCGTGGACCTTCGAGAGGTGGTAGAAGGAGCCGGGCTTCTTGGGGTAGATCATGCGGTCCTTGCGACCGTTGTGCTCGATCTCGATCCAGCCTTCCTCGATGTCGATGTTGGGCGTGCCGTACTCGCCCATCGTGCCGAGCTTGATCAGGTGGATGTCGCGGTCGACGTCGGCGATCGCGTACATCACGTTGAGCGTGCCGACGACGTTGTTGGTCTGCGTGTAGACGGCGTGCGCCTGAGAGATCATCGAGTACGGGGCGGCCCGCTGCTCGGCGTAGTGGACGATCGCCTCGGGGCGAAAGTCGCCGACCATCCCGTGCACGAAGCCCGCGTCGCAGAGATCGCCGATGTAGCTCTTGATCTTGGTGCCGCTGATCTGCGCCCAGGCCGCGACCCGTTCCTCGAGTGTCGCGATCGGCACCAGGCTTTCGACCCCCATCTCCTGGTCGTAGCCGCGCCGGGCGAAGTTGTCGTTGACCGCGACGGCGTGACCGAGCGCGGACAGGTGCAGAGCGGTCGGCCACCCCAGATAGCCGTCGCCGCCTAGAACGAGGATCCGCATAAACGGGTGAGGGTAGCTGCAATCGCCGCCGCGGGGGACTGATCCCGCCCACCCGCCCACCCCACACCACCCTGCTGCTACCGTGCCCGCCGGTCCGCGTCTTTTCGATCTCGCGCTCGACCCGTGGCACAGGAAACCGTCGAAGCACCCCAGATTCGCGTCCCCGAAACGCCGCACGCCGAGCGCCCGGATCGGCGCCCGGGCGCGCTGCAGCTCGCCGCCCGCTACCCGTGGATCCTCGGGGCGCTGGCACTGCTGGCGATCTCGACGCTCCTGGTGCTGTGGGCGGGAACCCGCCCTGGCTATGACCCGTACGGCTGGCTGGTGTGGGGCAAGCTGCTGATCCACGCCAAGCTCGACACCAACGGAGCACCCTCGTGGAAGCCGCTGCCGTTCCTGTTCACGGCTCCGTACGCGCTGGTCGGCCACTACGCGCTGTGGCTGTGGATGATCACATCGGTCGCGATCTCGCTCAGCGGTGTGGTGTTCGCCTGGCGGATCGCGTTCCGCCTGACCGAGGCGCCGCCCGAGCGCCGCTACGCGGCGTACGCAGCCGGCGCTTTCGCGGGCGTCACCCTGCTGGGGATCACCGACTACACCCACTTCATCCTCAGCGCCCAATCCGACACGATGATCGTCGCGCTGTGCCTGGCGGCGATCGACTGCCAGCTCTCTGGCCGACCGCGGTGGGCGTTCTGGATGTGGATGCTCGCCGCCCTCGGCCGCCCAGAGGCATGGCCGTTCCTGGGCCTCTACGTGGTCTGGGCGTGGCGCACGATCCCGGCGATGCGGCGGATGATGGCCTGGTCGCTGGTGCTGATTCCGGTGTTCTGGTTCGGGATCCCGGCGCTGACAGCGAAGAGCGCGTTCATCGCCGGCAGCAACGCCCTCCATTCACCGCGCGAGCTTCACGGCAACAAGATCACCGGCACGATCGACCGCTTCTTCGCGCTCCACACCACGCCGTTGTGGATCGCGGCGGCGGCGGCGACCGCGATGGCGGTGTACCGGCGCCAGCGTTACGTCCTGCTGATCGCGGCCGGCGCCGTTGCCTGGGTCGTGGTCGAGATCGCGTTCGCGCTGCACGGCTGGCCGGCTGTGCCGCGGTATCTGTTTGAAGCCGTCAGCCTCGCGTGCGTGCTCGCCGGGATCTTCGTCGGGCGGGTGATCCTCGACCTGCCGCCATTGCTGGCGCGGGCGGTCCCGCGCCTCTCCCCCCAGATCATCGGCTGGGGCACCGGCGTGCTCGTCCTGGTGATCGCCGGAACGTTCGTTCCCGCCGCGCGCTCGCGGCTGCGCGTCGAACGCGGCGACCTCAAGCACGAGCGGGCGCGCGCCAAGGAGATCAACCGCCTGTCGACGGTGATCAGCCGGCTCGGGGCCGCGCACATCCTCGGCTGTGGCACGCCGAGGATGCCGATCGGCTACCAGAGCGTCCTCGCGTGGTACCTCGGGATCAGGATCGGTGCGCTCTACGTCAATCCGAACACTTACGCCCTGCACCCGTTCACGACCGTCGACTTCTACCCGCTGCACAACGGCTGGCGGGTGTTCCCCAGCCACGTGACCGCCGCCTCTGAGCCTCACTGCCACGGCCTGCGCCTGACGTTTCGCTCGTGAGCACGGCGCGGCGAGGACCGATCGCCGGCATCCGCAGCCCGGGACGGCTGCTCCTGATATCGGCGGCGGTCCTCGCGGTGGCGGTGATCGTCGCGATCTGGCAGGGCGGCGGCCACGCAAAGCTCCAAGCCCCGCTGCCGGGAATCGGGCGGCCGCCCAAGTCCGGCGACCCGTTCGCCTACAGCCCGTCGCGACAGGCCGACTTCGTCGCACGCGCGATCGCCGGCGACGGGCATGTGCTGTTCGTCAAGAGCCCCTCGGGCGTGCTGGCGACCGCCGCCCGCGTGGCAGCGTGGCGCCCGATCATCGACGCCGCGGTCGCCGGCACCGGGATCGATCCCGACGTGCTCGAGGGCATCGTGTTCGTCGAGAGCGCCGGACGGCCCGATGTGATCGCCGGCGCCGACCCGTCGGCGGCGGCGGGCCTGACACAGATCCTGGCGGAGACGGGCCAATCGCTGCTCGGCATGCACATCGACCTGCGTCGCAGCCGGCTGCTGCTGCGGCGGATCGGAAACGCGACCTCGCCGGCTCAGGTACCGCGGCTGCTGGCGCAACTGGCCAAGGCCGATGATCGCTTCGACCCGCGCAAGGCGCTGGCGGCGACCGTTCGCTACCTGCAGGACGCACAACGCCGGTTCGGGCGTGCCGACCTCGCGGTCGTCTCCTACCACATGGGCATCGGCAACCTCCAGAACGTCCTGCGCACCTACGACGGCGGCCATTCGGTCGCGTATTCACAGCTGTACTTCGACTCGGGGCCCGATCACAACGCGTCCACGTTCAACATGCTGGCGGGCTTCGGAGATCAATCCTCGCTGTACTACTGGCGAGTCCTGGGGGCGGCCGCGATCATGCATCTGTACCGCTCCGACCGGGCCGCGCTGACGCGGCTTGACTCGCTGCAGCGCGCCGGCGGATCGACCGAGCAGGTGCTGCACCCGCCCGACCGCACGCCGTCGTTCTCGGATCCCGGATCGCTCGCGGCCGCATACTCGCGCCGCGAGCTGGTGCCGCTGCCTGCGAACGCGCGCACGCTGGGGCTGGCCTATGACCCCGCGATGGGATCCCAGGCCAACCAGGTAGGGGCGCCGGCGGCGCTGTACCGCGGCCTGCGCCCGGCTGCACTTGACCTGCTCGTCGAGCTCGCGGCGCGGGTTCGCGCGCTCGCCGGCACGACGGCGCCGCTGACCGTGTCGAGCACCGTCAGCGACCGCCGCTACCAGCAGAAGCTCGGGCTCGACGATCCGCAGGCCGCCACCGGCTACTCCTTCCAGATCGCTCGGCGGTATGTCAGCCACCGTCAGGCGGCGGCGTTTCAGGCGATGCTCGACCGGCTGCAATCGCTGAACGTGATCGCCTGGAACCGGACGCTCAGCACGATCGACGTGACCGTCGCCTCCGATGCCTCGAGGGTGATCGTCAACGGGCCGTGAGGACGTGCATCGGCCGCCGCAGAATCCAGATAGCTTCCCGGCCGTGACCGACGCCATCAGAACCCCAGATGAACTGCTCGCCGGGCTGCCGGACTTCCCGTTCGAGCCCTCCTTCCACGATTACGACGGGCTGCGACTGGCCTACCTGGACGAGGGCGACGGCGATCCCGTCGTGTTCTTCCACGGCGAGCCGACGTGGTCGTTCTTATGGCGCAAGGTGATCCCGGCGGTACGCGACGGCGATCACCGCTGCATCGCGCCCGACCTTCCCGGCTTCGGCCGATCCGACAAGCCGACCGACCTGTCCTGGTACAGCTATGACCGCCACGCCGACGCCGTTGCGTCGTTGCTGGAGGCGCTCGACGTCCGCGACGCGACGGTGGTCGTGCACGACTGGGGCGGCCCGATCGGACTCCGATTCGCCGTCGAGCACTCCGATCGCGTCGCCCGGCTGGTCGCGCTCGACACCGGCTTGTTCACGGGGCGCCAGAAGATGAACGATGCCTGGTTTGCGTTTCGCGATTTTGTGCAGCGGACCGAGGACCTGCCCGTGGGGATGCTCGTCCGCCGCGGCTGCAAGCGGGACCCGGGCGATGCGGTCGCAGCGGCGTACGACGCGCCGTACCCGAATCCGGCCTCGAAGGCGGGCGCCCGTGCGTTCCCGCTGTTCCTGCCGACCGATCCGCAGATGCCCGGCGCCGAGGCCGGCCAGCGCGTGCTCGACGCGCTGCGCTCCGACACCAGACCGAAGCTCGTCCTGTGGGCCGACTCCGATCCGGTGCTGCCGCTGGAGACCGGCAGCCGCTTCGCCGGCGCGCTCGGCACCGAGGTCGCGCACGTGATCGCCGACGCCGGCCACTTCCTGCAAGAAGATCAGGGCCCCGAGATCGGGGCCCTGATCGCAGACTGGCTGGCGGGCTAAACGGCCTGCTTCTCGCGATCGCGGTCGGACTCGTCGGCCTGCACCGAGTCTCCGCCGGAGATCGTCTCGACCATCCGTGCCTCGTAGGCGGCGCGCTGGCCGTGGTCCGGCTGAGACAGCACCTGGTCGCTCTTCATCGCGCGGCCGATCGCCTCGACCCACTTGCGCGGCATCAGCGCGTTGACGCGCATGAAGCCGCCGACCGCCTTGGGCACGAACACCTCATAGCGCCCGGTCTGTAGCGCCTCGACGATCGCGTCCGCTACATCTTCGGGCTGCATCGGCTTGAACGACCGCGTCTGCGGCAACCCCGAGCCAAGCTCGGTGTTGACGACGACCGGCATCACGACGCTGATGTCGACGCCGGTGTCACGCAACTCGGCTCGGATCGCCTCGCTGAGGCCGACGACCGCGTGTTTGGTCGCGCAATAGGTGGCGCCGCCCGGGAACCCGGCCTTGCCCGCCACCGAGGCGATCTGGACGAGGTGGCCTCGGCGTCGCGGCAGGAAGCGCTCGAGCGCCAGCTTGGAGCCGTAGATCACGCCGTGCAGGTTGATGTCGATCATCCGCTTGGCTGTCGCGTCACTCTCGCCCGCGAACTCCCCGATCGGCATGATCCCGGCGTTGTTGATCAGGACGTCGAGCGGCCCCAGGCGCGTCTCGACCTCCTGTAGGAACTCGTCGAAGCTGGCGCGGTCGGTGACGTCGAGCGCCAGCCCGATCGTCCCTGCGCCCAGTTCCTGCGCGGTGCGCTGCGCAAGATCGGCATCGATGTCGCCAATCGCGACGCGTGCGCCTTGAGCGATCAGCGCGCCCGCGGTCGCGCGCCCGATACCCCGGGCGCCGCCCGTGACTGCGACGACTTGGCCGCCGAGCGATCGTAGGGCTTTCGCCATGAAAACTGCCTCCTCCTGGTGCGGTCCGTGCGACGGACAGGTGTGGGTGCCGTACTAGACGGTATCGCGCGGAACGCGAGAGTACCTCGACGACGCTCGCGGCGACACTCGACGGCTTGCGACTACGATCCGGAGGCGCCAGAGGCGCCGGAGGCGCCAGTGCCTGCCGACGTGCCGCTCGACGCGGCCGCCGGGGGGGTCGTGGTGGCAGCCGTCGGATCGGGTGCGGGGGCGGTCGTGCCCGCGACCGTCGGATCGGGTGCGGGGGCGGTGCTACCGCTTGCCGTGGTCCCACCGCCGGTGCCGGTCGTGGTGCCCGAATCCGACGGGCTCAGCGGGGGCAGCGTGTCGACGGTCGTGTAGCTGCCGATACCCGCGCCGCCAGAGCCAGAGCCGCTAACCGAACCCGAGCCGCTGCTGCTCGACGGTTCTGTCGAGGCGATGCCGGCGCCGCCGTCGCCGCCGCCCTCACCGGAGCCCGATGAGCTGCCTGGATTCACGGCGTCAGGGCCGTTGGCGCTGCCCTGGCCGCGCGTGGAGCCGCCGCTGCTGCCGGCGCCGTGGCTGCTGGCACCGACTCCGTAGCCTCCGTCGTTGCCCGTGTGGCTGGGCGACGGGCGGTGAGTCGAACTCGACGACTTCGTGCCCGCCTGGCCGGTGCCGTTCGCCGTCCCGGTGCTGGCCGCCGGCGTCGTCGGTGCGGTCTGGGTGCCGGTGTATTCCCCGCTCGATCCCGACCCGGCGCTCGACGGCGCCGGCACGGGCGCCGCCAGCGACACACCGCCGGTCGAACGCTTGCCTGGAATCGGAAGGTCGTGGATCGTCGCCGCAGTGCTCTGGATCACGGAGCGCAGCGTCACGCCCGCCGCGCTGCTGCTGAACGACGCGCCGCCTGTCGGCAGCGCCAGCCGGCCGCCGGCGGTGACGGCAGGGGTGGCCGGTCGCGCGAGCTCGCGCGCGCCAAATGATCTGGATCGCTCGGCCCGTCGAGTCCGAGGACGCGCCGGAACCGGCCGACAGCGCCTGGCCGGTCGCGCTCGGCGCCGTCTGCGCGACCGCCGGCGGTCGACGACGACGGTGCGGCGAACGGCAGCAACTGGCCGTGGGTGGCCACGATCGTTCCGGCGGTGCCCACGCCGGCGAGCACGGCTCCGACGACGGTCTTCAGCGCGCCGCTCTTGAGCGCGGATGTGAACACGAGGCTGCCGCCGGCGATCCCGACGGTCGCGCCGGTCCCGACCGTCGCCGCCAGCACACCCTCCTTCAGCGCCAGCGTCGGCGCGACCGGCAGCAGAATCGCCAACTGGTGGCGCTGGCGCTCGATTTGCTTGCGGAACTCCCGGCAGCCCGCGCAGTCGCGCAGGTGCCGGCGGAGGTTCGCCCGCCGCAGCGCCCCGCCGCGCTGGGTCGCCAGCTGCTCGCGGATGTCGCCACAGTCGGTCTCTCGCGCGGTCCGGCTGGCGACCAGCGATTCGCGGGCCTGGAACACGAGCGCCTTGACCTTCTCTCGCGGAACTCCCAGCGCCTCGCCGATCTGCTCGTGGCTGAGCGACTCGAGCTCGGCGAGGACCAGCGCTGCCCGCTGGTCCTCGGGCAGGCTGCGCATGTCCACGACGAGATCTCTGAGGTCCTGCCGGCGCTGAACCTGAACCGCCAGGCCCTCGGTGACCGCCTCGTCGAGGTCGGCCGCCGGCTGTTCGCGGCGCGCCCGCAGGATCGAGTAGCAGCGGTTGCGGGCGATCGTGAACAGCCACGCCTTGAGGTGGATCGGCTTGCGCGACGAGATCAGGTCGTTGTACGCCGCCAGGAAGGTGTGCTGAACCGCGTCCTCGGCCTCTTGGGCATCGCCGAGCATGTGGCGGCAGAACGACAGGATCCCGCGATGGTGACGATCGTAGACCGCCTCGAACGCGGCACTACGGCCTTCACGGACCAGCGCAACCAGTCGCTGGTCGGAGGCTAGCCGCAGTAGTTGCGGCGAATTGATGACAGAGACCCCTGCCGGTGCCAGCCGCGGCACCGTCGACGCTTCCATAGCCGGCAATTATGTTCGGTGCCGGAGCAAAAAGCGAATTGCCGACCAACTTTCCCGTGCTCGGAGCATCAAATCCGCTGCAGACCTGCGCAAATCACACGAATCCGCGCTCCGAGTGAGTGTCCCGATTCATGAATTGGATGGCAGTCGAGCGGCCCTGGCGGCGCTCAGCGCGGCGCCGGCGGTCCGGGGGGCGTCACGATGTCGCGGCCCGTCGGCTGCATCGACTCGTCGAGCTCGAGCTGCCAGAAGTAGCGGGTGAACGTGACGCCGTCGCGGAACTCGCCGACGTGGGGCTGCACCTCCTCGCCGCGCGCCATCCGCACGATCAGCTCCGGGTACGTGCGGCCCGCGAGCGCCGCGTACATCGGCGCCGGGAAGGCGCCGCCGAACCGGGTGTTGACATCGGTGATCCCCAGTCCGATTCGCTTGTCGCGAAACACCTGGACCGTGCACGGGCCGCGCACCGAGAGCGCTTCGACGACCCGCCTGCCGAGGTCGATCAGCTCCCGATCGGCGATCACCGTCCCCTTGATCGACTCGCCGCCGCGGGACTCGATCATCGTTCGTGGAATCGCGTTCAGGCAGCGGCCGCCGAGGTCCGAGAGGCAGTCGATCGAGAACTCCGGGCCGTCGCACCAGTGCTGGATCATCGTCGGCTCGTCGACGTATTGGACGAAGAAGTCAGCCGCTGCGCCGTCGTCGGCGCGGTGGATCGAGCGCGCTCCGGACCCCTGCCGCGGCTTGACCATCACCGGAAAGCCTGCGATCGGCTCGCCGGGCAGCACCGTCGGCGGTGACGGCAGGCCAAGCCGCTGCAGCAGCAGGTGCGCCTCGTACTTGTCATACGTCGCGCGCGCGACGTCCGGATCCGGCACAAACGCCGGTAGCGCTCCGTCCGCGCGGGCGATCGCCAGCACCTCGATGTCGAGATCGGTGAGCGGCACGACGGCGCCCACGTTGTGGCGCTCGCACAGCTCCTGCAGCGCCGGGACGTACCCGGGATCGTCGATCCGCGGCACCGCGATCCGGTGGTGCGCCGCGTACTGAGCGGGCGCCAGCGGGTTCGGATCGGCTGCCACGACAGTGGCGTGCTGTGCAAACGCCGAGACGATGTCGTAGCGCTTGCCGACGCCCGTCAGCAGCACCCCCACGCGTGCGCTCATCCGCTGCTCTCGCCCGGTGTCGCTAGACCGGAGGCTGCCATCCGCCCGTCTGGCCCTTGTACAGCCCCTTGCCGGTGAGCACCATCCCGACCGTCTGGGCGAGGATCCTCAGATCCAGCGCGAGCGAGCGGTGCTCGACGTACCAGAGGTCCAGCTCGATCCGCTCGGGCCACGGCAGCGAGGCCCGGCCGTTGACCTGTGCCCATCCGGTCAGCCCGGGCTTGACCGCCAACCGGCCGCGCTGGCGCTCGGAGTACTGCTCCACCTGCACGGGGACGGTCGGGCGCGGCCCGACGATCGACATCTCCCCGCGCAGCACGTTCCAGAGGTTCGGCAGCTCATCGAGCGAATAGCGGCGCAGCGCGCCGCCCGTCCGCGTGATCCGATCGTCACCCTCCTCGATCGCGAGGCCGGCCCCGGTGAACTCGGCGCCGGCGACCATCGTTCGCAGCTTGTAGATCGCAAACGGCTCGCCGTCCTTGCCCACCCTCGTCTGCCGGTAGATCGGATGGCCCGGGGACTCGAGCCTGATCGCAGCGGCCAGGACCGCGACCACCGGCGCAGACACGATCGAGCCGATCCCGGCGATCATGATGTCCAGCGCGCGCTTGATCATCGGGTGCCCTCTGCCGGCTCCCAACCGGCGGGCGTGCCGCTCGTCAGCCAGTCCCACAGGCCGGCCGCGAGCGAGGCCGTCGTCAGCACGTAGTAACGGGCGATCAGGAACGGGCGGAAGCGCACCAGCGGCGCCAGCAGCGCGGCGAGCAGGACCGCGGCCTGGGCGATCACCGCGGCCACGTACACCGGACCTGAGCCGATCAGCGCGATGCTCGTCGCGAGCGCGATCAAGTGCAGGAACGGAGACGCATAGCGCAGGACGCGGTGGGAGAAGATCATCAGCGCATACATGGGGTCATAGCCGCGCGGCGAGAGCATCCCCCCGCGTACCACGATCGGCCAGCCGTGGCTCATCATCCGGCGCTTGCGCGCGAACTCGCCCTCGATCGTCGGCACCATCTTCTCGCTGGCGCGGGCGTCGGGAACATACAACGCCAGCCAGCCCCGCTTGACCATGTTGAACGGGAACGACAGGTCGTGGCCCATGATCGGGTCGACCACGAGGTAGCTCTCCCGGCGCGTCGCGTAGATCGCGCCGTTGCCGCCGGTGACCGAGCGCACGCTCGATTCGAGCGAGCGCACAGCCATCTCGTAGCGCCAGTACAGGCCCTCCTGGTTGGTGCCGCGGTCGTTGACGAAGCGCACGTCCCCGCACACGTACCCGACGCTCGGATCGGCCGCGAACGGCGCGACAAGCCGCCCCAGCGCCGCCGGCTCCCAGCTCGCGTTGGCGTCGGAGAATGCGACGATCTCCCCACTCGAGCGTTGCACCGCGGCGTCCTGCGCGCGGATCTTGCCGCCGCGCGACAGCTCGAGCACGAGGTCCGCGCCCGCGTCTCGGGCTCGCTGCGCGGTCGCGTCCGGCGAGCCGTCGCACGCCACGATCACCTCGAGCAGATCCGCCGGGTAATCGAGCGCGCGGAGGTTTTGCACGCGCGCGGCGATCACGTCCTGCTCGGCGTACGCGGCGACGATCACCGACACCGATGGGTGCTGCGCCGGCTCGGCGCCGGGCCGCTGGGCGGCCGGGCGACCTCGTCTGACGCGCATCAGCAACGCCAGCAGGAGCGGATAGCCGACGTGCGTGTAGATCAGCAGGCCGGTGCAGGCCCAGAACACGATCGCGACAGCGGTCATCAGGCGCGATTGTGGCGTTCCCGCCCGCCGCTATGCCGCGCGCCCCAGGACGCCGTCGTACAGCGCGAGCGTCTGACGTCCTGCCTCGTCCCACGAGTACGGCCCGCGGGCGGCAGCCGCCGCCGCGGTCGACAGGCGCGAGCGCGCCGCGGGATCGCCGATCAGACCCGCCAGCGCGTCGCGCAGCGCGGTCGGATCGCCGGGCGGCACGAGCCGCGCCGCGCCAATCTCCGCTACCTCCGCGAAGCCGCCGATGTCGGTCACCACGATCGGCTTGGCGAACGCAAGCGCGGTCGCGAGCACTCCCGACTGGTCAAAGCGCTCGGTCCGCGCGTACGGCAACACGATCACGTCCGCGCGGCGAAAGAACGCCGGCAGCTCGGCATCGGCGATGAACCTCGAGACGAACTGCACGCCGGCGGGCGCGACGGCGCGCAGCGGTTGCATCGCCATCCGCGGCCGCCCCACGATCCACAGCTGCGCCCCGTCGATCCCGCGCCAGGCTTCAAGCAGCGTGTCGATGCCCTTGTATGGGCGCAGCAGCCCGAAGAACAGCACCACCGGCTGATCGACGTGCGCCAGTGAGTCCGGCAGCGGCCGCTCGTCCGCGAGCGCGGTCAGGTGTTCGAACGCTCCGTGGCGGATCACATGGACCTTGGCCGGGTCGATCGCGACGCCCCCGACGAGCTGCCGGCGTCCGTACTGAGAATGCACGACGACGGCATCGGCAGCCTCGTACAGCCGGCGCTGCGCGCCCGCCTGGCCCGGCCGAGGCTCGCGCGGCAGCAGGTCGTGAGCGGTGATCACGAGCGGGCGAGAAGGCAACAGCCGCGCGTCGACCCACGGCACTCCGAACCACTGGAAGTGGACGACCTCGGCGGCTGCCGCGGCCCTCCGGTACGCGAGCATGTCGGGGACGTGCTCGGCAAGCTTGGTCGCGCGGCGAAGCTGCGATCCGGCGGCGCCGCGAGCGTGGCGATAGAACAGCTCCCGCACGCGATAGCCGTCGGGCTGCGGAACCGCCCCGTAGGCGAATCGGCTCGTCACCAGCTCGACGTCGGCGCCCGCTCGCGCGAGCGCCGCGCACAGTGCGTGGTCATACGGCGGCGTGAACGCCGGCGGGTCGACGATCTGGACGCGCATCAGCCGCGGTTGCGTCGGTCCTCGAGCCGCCGGCCGCTGAGGGTGGCCAGCCGCCGAGCGGTGGCGTGAACGTCCTCGCCGCCGAGCGCGTGCACGCGCGCTCCCGGGTCATGCAGGAGCCTGACCGCGGCGGGCGCCAGCGCCGACAGCCGCGGCGCGCCCGGGTTGCGGTGGAGCGGATCCATCACGCACCGCAAAGGATGCCGGGTCGCGAGCCTGGCGAGCGCAATCGTGCGGGCCGCGACACCCTCGTCCTCGCGGTAGTCGATCTCGAGCTCGCGCGCGACCTCGACCGCCACGACCTCGGGTCGCGCGGCCGCCTCGACCCGGGCCCGATCGAGCGTCCGCGCGAACTCGACGAGCGGGTCGCCGCGCGCGGGGAAGCGCCCCGCGACGAGCACGACCCGCGCCGGCGCCGAGTCGCCGCGGGTCGATCCTTGCTTGACCGGACGGTTGGAGAGCGTCATCCCGGTCAGCTCCTCCGCGGCGAGCAGGGCATCGAGCGCGAGATACCGGCCCCGCTCCAGCCGCCCGACCGCGATTCCGTGGGGCCCGCGCGGGCGTGCGCGTGGCGGCGCGGCTGACAGGACGGCGTCTCCTGCGAAACGGAGCCGGCGCCATCCGCGCCGGGCGCCGCGGCGCACCGCCGGCTCGGGCTCGAAGCCGTCGTAGCGACGTGCCAGCCACGCCCGGCCGGCCGCGTAGCCCCGCCACTGCCGTCGCAGCTCGCCGATCGTCGCGCGGTATGTGTGCTCGACACGGGCCCGCGGTCGCAGCTCGATGCGCCACCCCGCCTGCTGCAAGCGCCAGCTGAAGTCCGTGTCCTCGGCCGCGCGGACCCCCTCGTAGAAGCCGCCGACCTGCTCGAACGCGGCGCGCCGGACCATCAGGTTCGCCGCGACCGCACGAGGCCTGTAGGGATGCGCGAGGTGCGCCTCCTGACTGAGGAAGCTCCGCGCCGCGCCGTAGCGTTCCGCCAGCGTCGCGGCATCGTCCGCGGCGATCACCTCCCCGGCAAGTGCGCCGACGTTCGAGCCGACCTCGGTCGCGAAATAGGCGTCGAGCAGGCGTCGTGGCGCGCGGCAATCGGCGTCGAGGAACAGGATCCAGTCGGTCGTCGCGTGTGTCGCGCCGGCGTTGCGGGCGTACGCCGGTGAGCGCTCGGCCTCGGCGCGGACGACGATCACCCCAGGACGCGCCGGCGCCACGCCGGAGTTGTCGGCGAGCACGAGCCGGTCTCCGGGCCGTGTCTCGAGCTCGAGCAGCGCATCGATCGCGTCGGCGGCGGCGACTGCGTCGCCGGCGAACGGCACCACCACGGTGACGGCCGGGCGGCTCCGTGCCGCACCGCCGGCGGCGGCCTGGCTCACGCGGCATCACCCGCCGGACGGCCGGCGCCGCGGCGCAGCCGGCGCACGAGCTGGTGGAGCGCTCCGAGTTCCTGCTCGTGTGCGAACCGCGTCGCGTACAACAGCGCCGGGATCGTCAGGAACGCGACGATCCGCGTCACCAGCCCGAGCGCTCCGTGGGTCGGCAGCAGCAGCTCGCCCGCCGCCGCCACTGCACCCGCGACGATCACGATCTGGGCCAGGCGGCGCCATTCGAACTCGACCTTGAATGCTCTGCGCGTGAGCAGATGCATGACCGTCAGCATCACGACGTAGGCGCCGCAAAGCGCCAGTCCCGCGCCGGCGATCCCGAGCGACGGCACGAGCGCGAGCAGCAGGATGACGTTGGCGGCGAGCCCGGCCGCCGATGCCGGGAAGTTCCGGGTCGTCACCTTCGCGCGGCCGGCGATCACCAGGAACACAACCCACAGCCCGTACATCGCCCACCCGAGCGCGACCCACGTCAGCGCGGTGTACGCGCCGGCGTAGGACGGCGCCGTCAGCAGCCGCACGACCCAGCGGCCCAGCAGCGCGAGCCCCGCGACGGCCCAGCCGCTGACCAGCACGTAGTAGGTCGTGACCAGGCCGTAGAGCCGCGCTGCCTCGCGGTCGTCGGTGATCGAGTAGGCGAGCGGTGGCCACGCGTACTGAAACGCACGAACGATGAATGCCACGGAGCCGGCGAGCTTAACCGCAATCGAGTACAGGCCGGCCTGGCGCGGGCTGCGTGCGTGGTAGATGTAGAAGCGATCGACGATGCTGAGCGCATACACGGAGATCTCGGCCGGCATCGTCGGCAGGCCGAAGCGCAGCAGCAGCGACAGCTTCTCGCCGGCGCCGGTGCGGCGTGCAAAGCGGTGTCGCATCGTCCACCACAGCCCGAACAGGACGATCGTCGAGGCGCCGTAATTGCCGAGCAGCAGGCCGCGCGGGCCCTGGTGAAAGCCGACCACCAGTACGAGCGAGGCGGCGACGGTCATCGCGACGTTGATCAGCGAGGCGGCGGTGAACATCCGCAGGCGCTCCTGCACGCGCAGCACGCCGTAGGCCATCTCGAGGTTCGTGAAAGCCCACAGCCCGAGCACGGCGATCCGGAAGATCGTGACGAACCCGCGGCCCAGTACGAGCCTCGACAGCGGTTCCGCGAACGCCGCGAGAACAACGGCGGCGATCGTGCTGGTTACCAGCAGGAACAGCACCGAACGGCGCACGAGCGCATCGCGCCGGTCCTGATCGGAGTCGGTGAAGTAATAGCGCAGAAACGCCTCGATGATCCCGAAGCGAACGATGATGCTGACGAAGATCACGCTCGTCGCCAGCAGTTCGACGACGCCATACCCGCTCGGGTTGATGTACCTCGTGTAGACGGGCAGCAGCAGAACGGCGATGAACTTCGACACGACGTCGGCCACCTGGTAGGCGGCCAGCGAGCTCACCAGGCGCTTGAGGTAACCAGTCACGTCGGCCGGCTCAGTGTGACAGCACCGTCCACAGGCGCTGTACCAGTTCCTGCGCGTCGGTGTTACCGCCGGCCAGGCTCATCCCGAAGCCCGGCAGCCCGACCTCGACCACGGTCCCGCGTCCGAGCGGGAAGCCGATGATGCTCGGGGTCTGATTGCTGG
Organism: uncultured Solirubrobacterales bacterium; assembly: GCA_963809685.1. GTDB lineage: Bacteria > Actinomycetota > Thermoleophilia > Solirubrobacterales > Solirubrobacteraceae > Palsa-465. The sequence continues at coordinate 252,449 of CAWEKN010000005.1, forward strand.
TGCCCGCCGCGGATGCGATCGGTCCTGCGGGTGCGGGGAGGTCGCCGAACGGCTGGAACGTGCGAAAGCCCGAGAACGCGCCGGAGGTCGTCGCGAAGATACCCAATCCGTCCTTGATCGTCAGGATGAAGTCCCGGTTGTTGGTGACCAGCGACCCCGGCCGCGCCCCGAAGATGTCCGTGCCGAACGGCCCGACCGGGTGCTGCGCGGTGGCCGACTGAGCGGTCGTGGTCACCGTTGCGCGGCGCCGCAGCGAGTCGACGCCGAGCGACAGTGCGCGCCCGCCGCCCTGCACATACGAGCGCAGCCTGGGCCCGAGGTTCGCCGGAAGCCACCGCTCGTCGCCGGCAAACACCACCGCACGGGACGCGTTCAGCGGCGGCCCGCCGCCGGCGGCCAGCGCGAGGTCCGTGGTCAGGTCGTAGCCGAGGTGGGCCTTGTCGAGGTACGCGAGGAACGCGGCCTCGTCCTCGTATCCGGCGGGAAGCCCGTTCGCCAGCGGCCGCAGCAGGTTGACCGGGCCGCCGCGCGCGAGCGTGTCGGGGATGCCGTCGTGGTTGTCGTCGACCGGGTTCTCGCCCTGCCACGTGAGCGCGGGGAGCACGACCAGCATCCTGGCCCCGGGGTTGCGTCGGGCCGCTACCAGCGGCACCAGGGTCCGGTGCGGGCCGGAGCGGACCGCCAGCTCGTACAGGCCGGCCCCGGCCGCCGGGATCCGCACGCGCAGCGCCGGTGAGACGCCGCCCGCGGCGGAACGGACCGAGCCGTGCGCGACCACCTTGCGGGTGCCGGCCCTCCGTAACGCCCAGCGGTACGGGCGCCGGCGCGAGTCCACGAACACGGTCGCGGTCGAGCCGGCCGTCACCGGGTACAGCGGCGGCTGCGCGGCGAGGTAGCGGACGGTCACGCCCGCGTGTGCGGTCTCACCGTTGGCGGGCGGAATCGTCGCGGGGAAATAGCCGGTATTGCAGGCCTTGTCGGTGATCCGCAGGCCGACCAGATAAGTCCCCGCGGGCGCGGGCCGACCGCCGATCAGACCGTCCCACATCCTGTGGCCGTTGCCCGAGGTCGTAAAGCTCTTGACCAGCTTCGGGCCGGAGGGGAGGTCCGTGCGATAGATCAGCACGGAGCCGCCGTTGTGCTCGGCGCCGCTGTAGGTGATCGCCACCGGGGTGCCACCGGCCGGGATCAGCGACGGCGTGACGCTGGTCACGACCGGACGCGGAGCGACCGTCCTGACCGTCACCGGCTTGTCGGTGTACTCGTAGGCCCGTCCCTGGTTGAGCAGCGCAATTCGGTAGTAGTACTTGCCGTCGGGAGCGATCGTGCCGTTGTCCTCGCGGCCGTTCCAGGGGAACTCGCCGTCGGGGATCCGCACCCCGCGCCGCATGTGCCGTCCCGAGGCGAGCGTGCGGACGATCGTCCCGTTCTGATCGACGATGTCGACTTCGACGTCGTCGGCGCGGTGCTGCAGGTAGAAGGAGAAGTTCGCGACTCGGTTCTGGCCTGCGCATCCACGGCCGGCCGGTGAGATCCACGCCGGCGAGGGCCTCGGCGAACCGGCGATCAGCGGCGTCGACACCTTCAGGTGCTGGGTCACGAAGAAGGCCCCGACTGTCGCGGCGACCAGCGCGCCGAACGCCATCACCGGCAGCTTGCTCACCATGGCACGACCGCCACGTTCGGGATCTTGAAATCTTGGAACGCGTCGAGCCCGCGTGGGTCGCGGCGGCACAACATCACCCGGATCGAGCCGCCGTGGCAGACGACCAGCGCGGGAAGCTCGCCGCTTGCACGGACGTCCTGCAGCGCCGCCTCCACGCGGTCTGACTGCTCCTGGAGCGATTCTCCGCCCGGAAACCTGAACCCAGCGCCGGCACGCATCCACTCCGCGTAGCGCTCGGGTTCGTCCCGCTCGACGTCCCTGAACAACCTCCCCTCCCAGACACCGCGATTGGCTTCGCGCAGCCGCGCGTCCAGGCGGGGATGCAGCCCGATGCGCGCTCCGACGATCTCCGCCGTCTCGCTGGCCCGCGACAGATCCGAGGACCACAGCGAGGCGGTCCCGCGGTCCGCGACGCGCTCGGCGAGCTCGCGCGCCTGCCGTCGCCCGGTGTCGTTCAGCGGCGTGTCGCGGAAGCCCTGGAACCGCAGCGGCTCCAGGTTGTCGTCGGTCTCGCCGTGGCGGGCGAGCAAGATCTCGTTGTCGCCCTCATTCATTCGGTGCAACGACCGCGCCTGCGCCGGCGGTGTCGGAGCGTAGGCCCAGCCGGATCGTCTCGAGCGAGAGCACGTCCTCGGGCGGGATGTTGCCGAGGTTGACGTCGGGGCCGAACCTGCGGACGAACCACACCTGCTGGTCCTTGCGCGGGGCCTCGAACAGGATCTTCTCGTGCGCGACAGCGTGCGCGATCTCGTCGATCAGGCCCATCCGCACCTCGCCGTCATGACGGAAGATCCCGACGTTGCCGCTCTCGCGCGCCTCCGCGATCACCTTCCACGCGCCCGCCTCGAGCTCTTTCTGGATCAGCTCGACCCATCGGTACGGAGCCATGATCCGCGTGTCGTCCTTCGATCCGACTTCCGACAGCACGACGAACTCCTTCGACAGGCGCTCGATCAACTCGAGCTTGTGCTCGTGCGCAATCGTGATCGTGCCGTCGGAGATCTCGATGTGCTCGAGCTTGAGCTCGTGCAACCACTGCACGAATCGATCGAGCCGGTCCTGGGAGATCGCCAGCTCGGTCAGAGTTCCGCCGAGCATCGCCGGGATCTCGTAGCTGCGATACCGCTCGAGCTTCGCCTCGAGGTTGCCCGTCGCGAGCGCCGTGCCCCAGCCGAGCTTGACCAGGTCCACGAATTCGCCCGCCACCTCGATCAACCCATCGACCTCGGCCAGCGACAGCCCACGATCCAGCACATGGGTGATTCCCTGCTGCCGGGGCTTGGCGCTCCGTTGCGGGAGGTCGAGTAGGTCCGTCATCGACGCTGTCGGCTACTGCGTGGCGTTCAGGTCGGTGCCGGCGGTCACGATCACGTTGGCGGCGCAGGCCGCGGGTGGCGGGCAGGCCACCTGCTGCGCGCTCTGATCGGCCTGCTGGACGCTGCCCGACGGGAGGTTGAGCTTCTTTGCGACCAGCACGGCGTCGCGCTTGTAGCCGGGCAGGTACGCGATCTGCGTCGCGGTCCGGGTCTGGTCGGCGGCGGTTTCAATGCGGCCCGCCTTGAAGCCGTCGGTCGTCAGCTTCTGCGACACGCGGCCGGCCAGCCCGCTGGTGACGGTGCCGTTCAGGACAGCGACCGTGACCGAGGAGGGGTTGACCGGAGCTTGCGCGGCCTTGGCGCGATGGCGCGTCGAAGTCGAGGCATTGGCGGGATTGGAGCCGGTGCCGGCAGGCTGCTTGGTACCCGAGCCGCTGTTGGTCGCAAGCACAGCCGCGACTGCCGCGCCGGCGACGAGCAGCCCGACGAGCACGAACGCGATCCCGCGACGCCGGCCGCGGCGTTCGGGACCTTGTGGCTGGTTGCGCGGCGGCTGCGTCTGCCGGCGTCCGGGCGGAGGCGTCGCCCCCTGCCGGATCTGGATTCGTGGGGGCGGCGGAGGCATCGTCGCCGCCGCGGCCGGAGCCGGCGCCACGTTGTCGTGCGACGATCCGTTCGCGGCGCCGGCGGCGGTCACCGGCTGCGGCGAGACAAAGCCGGTGATGTCCGGCGACAGTTCACCGGCGGGTACCGGAGCGGCGGGCATCGGCTCGGGTGCGACGTCGGGAAGCGTCGGAATCAGCTTCGTCGCTGCCGTCAGCGCGGGTGCGCCCACGCCCGCCGGGGCTCCCGCCAGCGCGGGCGCCGGCATCGGGGCCGCCGAGTGAGACGCTACGGCGGCTGCGGCCGGGACCGCGTGTGAGGTGGCCGGGACCGCGCGCACGGCGGGCGGCGCTGTCTGCATCGACGCCTGCTGGCGCGCCAGCTGGGTGACGCGGGCCTCCAGTTGCTGCGCCCGTTGCGCGAACTCGTAGAGCTGCTCGCGCAGCGATGACGTCTCGCGCGCCTGGGCGAAGTACAACAGGACCAGGATCGCGAGCCCGATGATCGCCGCAAAACCGGCGTCAGCGCCCACCGAGTTGATGAAGTGATGGACTGAGAAGGCGAAGGGAACTGCTCGCATAGCTGCGTTCGGAGTCTACGTGGCGATCCGGGCGCCTGAACTCTCGGGCAGCGCGCGCGCTGCCGCGAGCCGCGCAACGTGCTCCGCCAGTACCGGCGCGTTGCCTTCCAGGACGAGCAGGTTGATCTTCGAGAAAGTCTCCTCAACCTGAGCCGGGTCGAGCGTCTCGCGCTCCGCGCGGACGATCTTCTGCGCCGGCGTGGGCTGAGGACGCTCGTATGTGTTGAACAGGTCCTCGTCGAACTTCTCGCCGGGCCGCGCCCCGACGATCTCGATCGCGATGTCGCGGCCCGGCTCGAGCCCCGACAGCCGGATCATCGTCTCGGCCAAGTCGATGATCTTGATCGGATCGCCCATCTCCAGCACGAACACCTCGCCGCTGCCCTCGGTCAGCGAGCCCGCGCGGATGACCAGCTGCACCGCCTCGGGGATCGTCATGAAGTAGCGGCGCATGCGCGGGTCGGTGACGGTCACCGGGCCCCCGGCGGCGATCTGACGGCGGAAGATCGGCACGACCGATCCCGATGACGCGAGCACGTTGCCGAACCGGACCGTCGCATAGGTCGTGTTCGGATGCTTGGCCGCGGCGGCCTCGACCGCCCACTCCGCGAGCGCCTTGGAGGCGCCCATCACGGTCGCGGGCTTGACCGCCTTGTCGGTGGAGACGAGCACGAACGTGCCAACCCCGACCTCCCCGCACACGCGCGCGACCAGCCGCGTCGCCAGCGCGTTGTTGCGGACGGCCTCCACGGGGTTCTGCTCCATCATCGCGACGTGCTTGTACGCGGCGGCGTGGAACACGATCGCCGGGCGGTACTCGGAGAGCACCTCCCGCATCCGCTCCTCCTCCTTGCAGTCGGCGAGCACGGGGACCGCGGTGCGTACGTGCCGCTCCTCCTCGAGCTCGCGGACGATCTCGAACAGATTGTCCTCGGCGTGGTCGACCAGCACCAGCCGCCGCGGCCCGACGCGTGCGATCTGCCGGCACAGCTCGCCGCCGATCGAGCCGCCGGCGCCGGTCACCATCACGACCTCGCCACGCAGGTAAGCGCCGACGCGGGCCAACTCCATCCGCACGGGCTCGCGGCCCAACATGTCCTCGACGCGGACCTCGCGCAGCTGGCGTGTGACCTTCAGCTGCCCCGATCCATCTTGGAGCAGCTCGAACACGGTCGGCATCGTCCGCACCGGGATCCCGCGCTCGCGGCAGGCGCTGACGACGCGCGCGCGCAGCGTCCCCGGCGCTGACGGGATCGCGATCACGACCTCGTCGGGCTCGACCTCGTCGAGAATCCTCGTCAGGTCCTCGGTCGAGGTCGTGCCGAGCACCTTGAGCCCGTGCTCGTCCTTGCTGCGCAGCTTGCGCGGGTCGTCGTCGACGAAGCCGACGGGCCGCAGGCGCAGCTGGGGGTTGCGGATCAGCTCGCGTACGACCAGACGGCCACCGTCGCCGCCGCCGACGATCAGAACGTCACGGGCGCCCTTGCCGACGTGGAAGCTGCGAACGCGCCCCTCGGTCACGAGATGGACGATGAAGCGAGCACCGACCAGCAGCGCCAGTTCCAGCAGCACGAACAGCGCGATCACCCCGGCCGGCAGCGTCACAGCGGTGGACACTCCATGGAAGTGCCTGCCATGCGGCGTGTACACCGGATGCACGAGCGTGATCGCCCCCACGACCACCAGCGAGCCGACGACCACGGCCTTGAGGACCGCCTCGTAGTCGCGCTGGCCGACGTAGGTCCACAGCCGTTGGTACAGGCCGAACGCGGCAAGCACCACTAGCGCGACCGGGACGACCCACAGGATCGTGGCATCGAGCAGGTGCTCGTACCGAGGCGGGACAGCGTCGTCGAACCTCAGCCGGAAGGCGAGAAAGTAAGCGAGCGCGACCAGAAGACCGTCCACCAGCAGCTGGGGCAATGAATGGCGGTGAACGGGAAAGGCCGCGGATCTGATCCGCCGGCGCATGCAGGCGGTGATTCTAATGGGGTGACGCTGACGCGGGCGGCCGCTAACAGTCCGTCAACAGACTCGTGGGGGGGTCACGCGATCAGCAGGTCCGTCAGCAGCGCCGGATCGCGGCGTACTCGCAGCGGCGTCTGCGACGGCGCCCGCTTTACGAGCTGCACGTCGTCGGCGCTCTGCAGCCGCCGCAGTCGACCCTCGGCGATCAGCCGCTCGTCGACCGCGCCGAGGCGGCCTTCGAACAGCGTGAACACCGGGGTCCCGAGCGCAACCGCCTCGCGGTTCATCGTGCCGCCGGCCGAGACGACCAGGTCCGCATAGGCGATCAGCGACTGCGAGTCGATCGCGCGCTCGGGCACGATCAGCCCGCCGGCCGCGAGCAGCTGCGCGCGCTGCTGCGGCGTGCGCGGCAGCACCACGGCCTGCGAGCCGCGCAGGCGATCGAGCACGTCGCTGAACAGGTCGTTCTCGAAGCGGTGATAGAGCGAGACGTCGGGCGGGGTCCGGATCACCGCGATCGGCGCGCCTGCATCGAGGCCGAGCTCGTCGAGGATCGCCGGGTCGGGCTCGAAGTCGGCGAGGTAGTACTCCTCCTTGAGTCCGGGGTAGGCGCGGATCTTGCCCCTGGCGCCGTAGCGATAGAGCCGCTCCGGCGGGATCGCTTCGGGCACCACGACCCCCTGCGCGAGGCGACAGTTGATCGAATGCTGGACCGTGGCCCATTCGTAGTCGAACATCGTCGCGCAGCGGATCCGCAACACCGCGGCGGCGACGGTGATGTCGTTGGAGCCGTGGCCGAGCGCGCGATCGAAGCGCCGGCCACGCGCCCACCTCGTCAGCTCAAACGAACGCGTCGCGAGCCCCGCGGCCTTGGCGGCGAGCCCGCCGCCGCGATGGCGTCCGACCGGCGTGTGCTCGATCCCGAAGCGCTCACACAACCCAAGCGTCTGAGCGAAGTCCCGGGCGGTGACCGAGACCTCGTGGCCGCGGGCGCGCAGATCCTCGATCACTGGGCGCATCACCAGCACGTGCGGGGAGTTGGTGAGGTCGATCCAGACCTTCACGGCGCCGAACATGAGTGGATCCTCATCGGCGCCACCCTACCCGGCACTGGCGATCGCCCCCCGGCCGCTACGCTTGGCCGCGTTGCTTCTCGCCGCCTCGGTAACCAACTCGCTCGTCGACCTGGCGACGAACGTCATCAACGACCTGGGTCTGGCAGGCGTCGCCCTGCTGACAATGACCTCGGGCGTGATCGGCGTGCCCGGTACCGAGCCGACGATGCTGTTCGCCGGCTTCAACGTGTCCGACGGCAACTTGACGCTGCCCGGGATCATCGTCGCGGGGGTCGCCGGCGACCTTTTCGGTGCGTCGATCGCGTACGGGATCGGCTACTTCGGACGCGTCGAACTGCTCGAGCGTCACGGCCGCAAGTTCCACGTCACCCCGGCGCGCCTGGAGCTCGCCCACAGTTGGTTCGAGCGCCACGGGGAGCCGGTGATCCTGATCTCGCGCTTGTTGCCGCTGGTGCGTGCGGTGTTCCCATACGCCGCGGGCGTGGCAGAGATGCCGTTCTGGCGGTTCCTGCTGTTCGCGGCGATCGGCTCGGTCATCTGGATCGGCGGGCTCGCCGTGCTCGGGCAGGCCGTCGGCAGCAACTGGCCGAGCTGGCGGCATAACCTCGAGTACGTCGACTACGCGATCGTGGCGCTCGTGGCGGCGGCCGTCGTGTACCTGATCGTGCGGCGGCTCCGCGGCCGGCAGCAGTCCGAGGCCGCCGCCGACGTCGCCTCGAAGTAGTCTTGGCTGCGGGCGATCCCGCGCGGCGGCTGTCGGTCGGTCAGGCGCTCGCGCTCGGCGCGCTGCACGGCCCCGCGGAGCTGCTGCCGATCTCCTCCTCGGGCCACGTGGCGCTGGTCCCGTGGCTGTTGGGCTGGGACTATCACGAGCTCGACGACGAGCTACGCAAGTCGTTCGAGGTCGTGCTGCACGCGGGGACGGCGGCGGCCCTGCTGATCACCTTGCGCGGCGAGGTCGGCGAGGCGGTGACCGGGCTCGACGCGCGGCGCCTGTCCCTGATCGCGCTGTCGTTCGCGCCGCCGGCCGTCGCCGGCTACACACTCGAGCGCCAGATCGAGGCCCGCCTCGGCACGCCGCCCACGATCGCCGCCGGCCTGCTGGGCGGGGCCGTGCTGATGGCCTGGGCCGACCGCTCGCCACAGACCCGCCGTCACGAGGAGGCCGGGGCACGCGACGCGCTGTGGCTCGGGCTCGCCCAGGCCCTGGCGCTGATCCCCGGGGTCTCGCGCAACGGCGTCACGCTGGCCGCGGCGCGGCTTCGGCGCTTCACCCGCGAGGACGCCAACCGCCTGTCTCGCCACGCCGCGCTGCCGGTGATCGTCGGCGCGACGGTGCTCAAGGGCGTCCGTCTGCGTCAGCGTGGCGTGCCCGCCGGCATGGCGATCCCGTTTGCGGCGGGTGCGGCGGCGTCGTTCGCATCGACGCTCGGGTCGACGTGGCTGATCCATCAGGTCGAACGAGACCGCTCGCTGCTGCCCTACGCGCTCTACCGCGCGGGGCTTGCGGCCGTGGTCACGAGGCGGTTGTGGCGGTCACGGCGGTTGCGGTCCCCGGCGGTCGCGAGGTAGCACGCCGGGGACTGCGAATGCCACGAAGGCCGAAGGCCGCGATGCGACCCCGGCCCAAGTCGGGTGCCATGTGCCTCAGAATAGAGGGCCACACATGAGCACGATCCTCGGTACGACGCTCAACGGCCGCTACCGATTGCAGGCCAGGATCGGGTCAGGCGGCATGTCCACCGTGTACCGCGCGCTCGACGAGACGCTCCAGCGCGAGGTCGCGGTCAAGCTGATGCACCGCGAGGTCGCGACCGATTCCGACCAGCTCGAGCGGTTCCGGCGCGAGGCGCGGGCGGTCGCGCAGCTCTCGCACCCGCACATCGTCGGGGTGATCGACGCCGGCGAGGACGAGAGCAGGCCGTACATCGTGTTCGAGTACGTCGAGGGTGAGACGCTCAAGGAGCGGATCCGTCGCGTCGGCCGATTGCCGATCGCCGAGGCCGTGGCGTACGCGATCGAGATCGCGCGCGCGCTGGGCGCCGCGCACGCCCGCCACATCGTCCACCGCGACGTCAAGCCGCAGAACGTCCTGATCGACGAGGAGGGCTCGGCCAAGGTCACCGACTTCGGGATCGCGCGCACGCTCGACGAGGAGGGCCTGACCGCCGACGGCCGCGTGCTCGGCACGACCGACTACGTCTCGCCCGAGCAGGCCCTCGGGCAGCCGGTGACCGGTCAGTCCGACCTCTACTCGCTCGGGATCGTGCTCTACGAGATGCTCACCGGCGAGGTCCCGTTCAAGGGCGACAATCAGGTCGCGGTGGCGATGAAGCACGTCCGCGACTCGCTCCCGGACGTCCAGGCCAAGCGACCCGAGCTGTCGGCCGCGCTCGCCGCCGTCGTCGACAACGCGACCGCCAAGCGCCCGGAGGATCGCTATGCCAACGACGCCGAGCTGATCGCCGACCTCGAGGACGTGCTCGCGATCGAGACCGCACGTGCCGGCAGCGCCACCGGCGAGGTGACGAGCGTGCTGCGCACGCTGCCCTCGAGCACCCGGCGGCGCGTCCCGTTCCGCCTGCGCCACCGGATCGCCGCTGTGCTCGCATCGTTGGCGGTCATCGCGGCGATCGTCGCCGGCGCCGTGTGGCTGCAAGGCCGAACCCACCACGGCACCGGCAAGCTCGCGCAACCGCAAGCCCGCGGCCACCCACCAGCAGGTGCCGCTGCGCCAGAACGCAGCGCACGACTTCGACCCACTCGGCGACAACCACGCCGAGCATCCAGACCAGATCGGCCTCGCGATCGACAGCCAGCCGGACACGGCTGGACGACCGAGACCTACCAGGGCGACCAGCTCGGCAAGCCAGGCGTCGGTCTCTACGTCGACGCCAGCCCGGGAGTGCCGTGCGCAGACGATGCGGATCGAGACCGGGACCCCGGGCTTCTCGGTGCAGATCTTCGTCCGCAACACGACCCCCGCCGATGAACTGGCCCGATTCACGGCTGGCAGGAGGTCGCGCGCCGTCCAGCACGTCAAGGCACGCCAGGACGTGCGGCTGCTGACCAACGGCGCCCGGTACCGGTACTACCTGGTGTGGATCACGTCGCTGGGCCACAACGACCAGGTCGCGATCAAGGAGATCGGCGCTCTACACGCGTAGCGTACTCAGCGGGCCAGGCCGCACCCGCCGGGCAGAGCCAGCCAGCGCTAGTCGTAGTCGTAGAAGCCCCGGCCGGATTTGCGCCCGAGCCGGCCGCTGGCGACCATCCGCTTCAGCAGCGGCGGCGGCGCGTACTCGTCGCGCTTGAACTCCTCGTAGAGCGAGTCGCACACGGCGTAGAGCACGTCGAGCCCGATGAGGTCGCACAGCGCAAGCGGGCCCATCGGGTGCCCGCAGCCGAGCTTCATCCCGGTGTCGATGTCCTCGCGGGTCGCGAAGCCGTCCTCGAACATCCGCACCGCCGCCATCAGGTAGGGGACGAGCAGCATGTTGACGATGAAGCCCGAGCGGTCCTTGGTCTCGATCGGGGTCTTGCCGATCTCCGCGGCGAACGCCTTGGCCTTGGCGAGCGTGCCCGTCGCTGGTGTCGAGCGCGACGACGATCTCGACCAGGCTCATCACCGGCACCGGCGAGAAGAAGTGCAGCCCGAGCACGCGACCCGGAGCGTGGACGGCCTGCGCGAGCTCGGCGATCGGAATCGATGAGGTGTTGGAGGCGATGATCGCGTCCTCGCGCACGGTCGCGTCGATCTCGTGCATCACCTCGAGCTTCAGCCGTGCCTGCTCGGGGACCGCTTCGATCACCAGGTCGGCCGCGACGATCGCCGCGAGATCGGTATCGAACTCGATCCGGTCGCGGGCGGCGTCGGCATGGGCCTGATCGAGCTTGCCGCCCTCGACCGCGCGCCCGAGCGAGGTGTCGAGCCGGCTGGCCGCGCGCTTGATGCTGACCTCGTCGACGTCGCGCACCACCACCGGAATGCCGGCGATCGCCACCGACTCGGCGATCCCGGAGCCCATGAAGCCGGCGCCGACGATGGCCACCGACTCGATCCCCGAGTTACCGCTCACAGACCGGAAGACTAATGTCGGTGACGGCGCTCGGCTTCGTAGCGCTCCAGCGCAAGCTCAACCAGTCGCTCGAGCACCTCGGTGTACGACATCCCGCTTGCCTCGAACAGCGCAGCGAACACGCTCGTCTGGGTGAACCCGGGGATCGTGTTGAGCTCGTTGACCAGCACCTGCTCGCCGTCGACGAAGAAGTCGACGCGGGCCAGGCCGCTGCAGCCGACCGCGATGAACACGTTCACCGCGAGTTCGCGCACCCGCTCGCGCGCGCTGTCGGAGATGCCCGCGGGGAAGACGAGTTGCATCCCGCCCGGCGTGTACTTGGCCTCGTAGTCGTACCAGCCCGATTCGCCGGCGCCGAGCATGATCTCCCCGGGCTGCGACGCAATCGCCTCGTCGTCGCCGATCACCGAGCATTCGACCTCGATGCCCGGTGCGGCGGCCTCGACGATCGCCAGCGGGTCGTGCTCGAACGCGGCCTGCAGCGCGCCCGCCAGCTGCGCTGCCTCCGCGACCCGAGCAATCCCGACCGATGAGCCGAGCCGCGCGGGCTTGACGAACACCGGCAGGCCGAGCGGCGCCAGTCGCTCGAGCTCGACCGCTTGGTTGAGCCGGTAGCGCTCGAGCCGCACCGCGCGGTGGTCGACCTGCGGGATTCCGGCGTAGGCCATCAGGTCCTTGAACACCACCTTGTCCATGCGACAGCGCCGACGCGAGCACGCCGGCGCCGACGTAGGGGACGTCGACGCACTCGAGCAGGCCCTGGAGGGTCCCGTCCTCGCCGAACGGGCCGTGCAGCGCCGGGAACACGACGTCGACGCCCTCGATGCCGCGGCCGGGCGCAAGCGTCATCTCCCGGCCGGCCTCGCGCCAGACGCCGTCGCGTCCGATCTCGATCCGGCGAACCTCGTGGCCGGCGCGCTCGAGGCCCTCTGAAATGGACGCCGCCGATGCGAGCGACACCTCGTGCTCCGACGAGCGGCCCCCGCCCAGCACTGCGATCCGGCAGGGGCTCACGTATGCGAACTCGTCGTCGATGACGTCGTCGCCGACGATGTGTGGCTCGTCGTCGAGGTCGTCGTCGTCGTCGGCTTGACGAAGTGACCGACCGTGATCGTGACCGTGCTGCCCTTGTCGACTTGCGATCCTGCGCCGGGGTTCTGCGAGATCACGACGCCGTCCTTGGTCTTGTCGGTGACGTCCTGGGTCTGCTTGTTGACCGTCAGCCCCAGGCCCGTCAGCCTGCTGGTTGCCGCGCCGGCCTTCTCCCCCTGCACGGACGGGACGCCGACCTTCGGCGGCGGCTGCGCGATCACGATGTTGACGTTGGACCCCGGGTTCGCGTTGGTGCTGCCGGCCGGGGTCTGGGAGATCACAGTGCCCTGCGGATCGCTCGTCGACACCTGGTTGCTGGTCGAGACCGTGAAGCCGTCGTTGCGGAGCGTTGTCTCGGCCGATGCCTGCGTCTGGCCGCGCACGTCGGGCACGGGCACCTGTGGCTTGCCCTTGGAGATGAACAGCGTCACCGGATCTCCGACCGGCAGCTGCACGCCCGCGCCCGGATCGGTCCGGGTCGCGCTGCCCGCGGGAACCGTGTCAGAGGTCTCGTGCTGGGTCCGCTCGACCTTGAGACGGAAGTGCGTGATCGACTGCCGGGCCTGCGCCTCGGACAGGCCCGAAACCGACGGGACGGTCGTCGTCCCCGGGCCCTGCGACACCGTCAGCGTGACCGTCGAGCCCTCGTTTACCTTGATCTCCGGTTGCGGGTCCTGGCGGATCACGATGCCGGCCCGCCTGCCGCTGGTGACCTGGATGACCTGCGGATTCAAGCCGGCGTTCTGGATGTTCGCGCTGGCCGTCTGGAGGGTCTGTCCGACCACCGCCGGGACGACCTTCTTCGCCGGGCGGGTCAGCAGGTACGCCGCCGCTCCGCCGGCGGCGATCAACAACACAAGCGCGGCGACGACCCACGGCCACCACCGCCTGCGGCGCTGGTCCTCGGGTGGCATGCCCGGCGGGCCCCAGGGACCGGCGACGAAAGATCCCGTCCCGGGCGGCGTCGTGTCGGACACAGCGGTCGCGGCGCCGGTGCTGTAGGCGAGCGCAGCGAAGCTGGCGGTGTGCTCGCCGGCGGTTCCCGCGAGGATCATCGCCCGCAGCTGCTCGAGCGCGTTGATGAACTGGTCTGCGTCCAGCGGCCGGTCGGCGGGACCCTTGTTCAGCGCCCACATCACGACCCGCTCGAGGTCCGGCGGGATGTTCGGGTTCAGTGCCGTCGGCAGCGTCGGCGCCTCGGAGACGTGCTTGATCGCGATCGTCACGGCCGCTTCGGCATCGAACGGGACGCGACCGGTCAACAGCTCGTAGAGGACCACGCCGATCGAGTACAGATCGGAGCCGGCGCTGACTGCGTGGCCCTGCGCCTGCTCGGGGGAGAGGTATTGCGCGGTGCCCATGATCGAGCCGGTCTCGGTCATGTCCGACGCGCCGGCGCGCGCGATCCCGAAGTCGGTGACGGTCACGTGGTCTGACTCGTCGACGAGCACGTTCTGAGGCTTCAGATCGCGGTGGATCACCCCCCGCCGGTGCGCAAACCGGGCCGCCTTCAGAATCTGGATCGTGATGTCGATCGCGCGTACCGGGTCGATCGGCGCCTCTTCCCGGACCAGCTGCTTGAGCGTCCGCCCCGGCAGGTACTCCATCGCGATGTAGTAGGTGCCGTCGAACGCGCCCCGGTCGTACACGCTGACGATGTTCGGATGCTGCAGCCCGGCGGCCGCCTGGGCCTCGCGGCGAAAGCGCTCGACGAAGCCGGGATCCTCGGCGAAGCGACGGTGCAGCAACTTCAGCGCGACCTTGCGGCTCAGCTGCTGGTCCTCGGCCAGGAATACGTCGGCCATCCCGCCGGTGCCCAGGCGCGACAGCACGCGGTAGCGCCCGTCGACTACAGCGCCGATCGTCGCGTCAGTCATCGTTCAGTGCCCCTCCGACAGCAATGTCTGGATCACGGTCCGGGCGATCGGAGCCGCGACGGTTCCGCCGAACCCTCCCTGGGAGCGCTCGATCGTGACCGCGATCGCGACCTTCGGATTCTCGACGGGGGCGAACCCGATGAACCACGGCTGGGTCAGTCCCGACCCCGGGAGGCCGACCTGCGCGGTGCCGGTCTTGCCGGCGACGGAGATCCCGCCGAGCTGGGCCGCCGTGCCGGTGCCCTCGTCGACGACGTTCTTCATCATCTGCGTCAGCTCCTGCGCGGTCGAGGGCTTCATCACCTGGTGATAGACGCTCGGGTTGATCGTCTCGACGGTGCGTCCGTCCTGGTCGACGATCGTGTCGGTCAGGCGCGGCTTCATCAGCGTGCCGTGGTTGGCGACCGCGGCTGCGACCATCGCCATCTGGATCGGCGTTACCAGCAGTCCGCCCTGGCCGATCCCGATCCGGCCGATGTCCTCGTTGCGGCTGCCGGGGGCAAACGGCCGCAGACGGTTCGTATACGGCCGGCTCGAGGTCATCTCGTCCGCCGGGTAATCGAGCGGCGGCTTGGCGTAGAACCCGAAGCGCCTCATGTACTCGGTCAGCGTGGCGCGGCCGACGCGCTCGGCGACCTGGGCCCACACCGTGTTGACCGAGAACGTCAGCGCGGTCGTCAGGTCGATCAGCCCGAACGTCTGGTTGTTGTCGTTTGACAGCGGCACGCCGGAGACCTTGATCGGCGACTTGCCGTTGACCATCGAGTTGGGGGTGTAGAGGCCGCTGTCGATCGCGGCGGTTGCGGTGACGACCTTGAACGTCGAGCCCGGCGGGTATTGCCCTTGAGTCGAGCGGTTGAAGCTGCTCCCGGGACCCTTCGGGGGCGGATTGTTGTCGTCGTAGCCCGGGAGCGCGACCATCACCTTGACCGCGCCGGTCTGCGGGTCCAGCGCGACGACCGATCCCGCCCGGCCGCCCAGTTGCTGGAGCGCGGATCGTGTCGCCTTGGGGTCGAGCGTCGTGTGCACGTCGTCGCCGACGCGGTGAGGACTGAGCTGACCGAAGATCGAGCCAAGCCCGGTCTGCAGGCCGCGCAACGCGTTGCCCCGCGACTGCTCGAGCCCGGCCGCGCGACCCTCGCTCGCAATCGAGTAGCCGACCGGCTGCGCAAACAGCGAACGAGTCGGATAGAACCGTCCCCACGTTCCGGCCGGCCCGGGCACCGACTCGGCCAGCACCTCGCCGTCGTCGGCGAGGATCTTGCCGCGCTTGATCTTCAGCTGGTCGATCAGCGTGCGGCTGTTCAGCGCGTTGTTGTCCAGCGAGCTTGCCTCGAACACCGTCCAGCGCGACGTGTAGGCGATCAGCAACGCGAACAGCACCACGATCAATCCGAACAGCCGCACGATCTGGGCGTTCATCGCGTCGGCCTCCGCGCGAGGTCGGAGATCAGCAGCAGCAGCGCCAGCAGCACGAAGTTGGCAATGATCGAGGAGCCGCCGTAGGAGATGAACGGCAGCGTCACGCCGGTCAGCGGGATCACGCCGGTGACCCCGCCGACGATCACGAACACCTGCAACGCGAACACCGACGTCAGGCCGACCGCCAGCAGCTTCGAGAACGAGTCTCGCGCCAGCACCGCGGTCTTGAACCCGCGCGCGATGAACAGCAGGTAGGTGAGCAGCACGGCGGTTGCTCCGAACAGCCCGAGCTCGTCGGTGATGACCGCGTAGATCATGTCGGTCTGCGGGGCGGGGAGCAGCGAGCCGGCGTGGGTCCCGGGGATCGTCAGCGTCGCCTCGCCGAAGCCCTGCCCGAACATCCCGCCCGCGGCCTGGGCGAACAGCGCGTTGGCCTGCTGGTAGCTGCCGCCGGTTTTGTTGTAGAGCGCGGCGCTGAACGGATGCTGCCACGCCATCACGCGGTCGTGGACGTGCGGGATGTGGGTGCCGAGATACCACGCCCCAATCGCGAATGCGAGGATGCCGATGACCACGAACGACAGCCTCCCGGTGGCGACGTACAGCATCGCCAGCAGGCCGCCGTAGAACATCAGCGACGAGCCGATGTCGCGCAGCACGACCATGATCAGCATCGCGATCCCCCAGATCACGATCACCGGACCGAAGTGCTTGATCGGCGGGATCGTCACGCCCAGCACGCGGCGTGCCCCCATCACCAGCACCTGGCGCGTGTCGCGCAGATAGCTGGCCAGGAAGATGACGAGCCCGATCTTCGCGAACTCCGCGGGCTGGAATACGAACAGGCCGGGAATGTGGACGCCGAGGTACGCGCCGTTGACCTGATCGCCGATCCCCGGCAGCCGCGGGAGCAGCAACAACCCCAGCGACGCAAACACGATCAGGTAGCGGTAGTGCTCGAGCTTGCGGTAGTCGCGGAAGACCACGACAGTCGCCGCGAACAGGATCAGCCCGAGCACGAACCACTGCGCCTGTTGGCGCGCCAGCGTCGGGTCGATCCGGTAGATCATCACGATCCCGAACGACGCCAGCAGCGCGACCAGCGGGAACATGTATGGGTCCGCGTTCGGGAGCGTGATCCGGATGAACACATGGCCGGCGACGCACAGGCCGAGGAAGATCGCCCCGTAGGTGAGCGTCAGGTTCGGGATCGTGTTCGAACGCTGGATGAACACGCCCGCGAAGCCGGCCATCACCAGCAGCGACGCGGGGATCAGCCCGACGAGTTCACGGTTGCGGGCGCTCATCGCGAAAGCTGCCCGAGCTCGAGCGTGTTGATCAGGCTGGTCGCGTCGGCCTGCGAGCGCAGCTTGTGGTTGAGCAGCGTGGCGCGCCGGTCGGGCGGGATCTCGGCGGCCGGCACCCCCGAGACGTAGTACGTCTCATACAGGTGGATCCCCCCCGGAAGATCGTAGGGGAAGCCACGGTAGACGGTGACGATCCCCTGGCCGTTGGTGCCGAGGAAGTACAGCTGGCGACTGGCGAGGTAGCCGCCTGCTCCGATCAGGCCGAGCACGATCAAGATCGACAGCAGCGCAGCCATCGGCTTGACGAACCGGCGCCGGCGTCCGCCCTCGCGCTCGGTTGACGGCCTGCCCTGCGTGCGTGCCAACGGCGCTCTGGCGGCGGGCGTCGCAGACGTGGTCTGCGTTGACGGCGGCGCCTGGGTCAGCACCGGGGCCTGGGCCGCGGCCGCCGGGGTCTGGGCCGCCGGGGTCTGGGCCGCCGGGGCCGAGTCCGCCGGGGCCGTGTCCGCCGGGGTCTGAGCCACGGACGAGGGCTCGGTCGCCTGTGGGGCGGGGGCGCCGACCATCGTCGGCTGATCGAGTTGCGCGTCGGTTCCGACCTCCTCGAGTCGGAACAGGACGACGGTGATGTTGTCGCGGCCGCCTGCCGCGTTGGCCTCGTCGATCAACTGATCGGCCGCCAGCTGAAGCGACTCGGCCGACTCCAGGATCTCCGCAATTTGCTTCTCGGAGATCATCGAGGTCAGGCCGTCGCTGCACAGCAGCACGACGTCGTCGGCTCGCACCGGATAGGTGAAGCGGTCGATCTCGACCTCGGGCTCGGGCCCCAGCGCACGGGTGATGATCGAGCGTTGCGGGTGCTCGGCTGCCTGCTCCTCGGTCAGCTTGCCCTGGTCGACGAGGGCGCCGACGAGCGTGTGGTCCTTGGTCAGCCGCGTCAGTGTCCCGTCCCGGAAGATGTACGCGCGACTGTCGCCGACGTGGGCGATCGCGACCTGCGCGTCGTCGAGGTAGGCGGCGGTCAGCGTCGTTCCCATCCCCGCGCGTTCGTGGTCGACGCGAGATCGCTCGTAGATCTTGCGGTTGGCCTCCTGCACGCAACCTGCGAGCCGCTCCTCAGCGGACCCCGATCCGGGCAGGTCGTGCTCGAACGCCTCGACCGCGATCTGGGACGCGACCTCGCCGGCCTGAGCGCCCCCCATCCCATCTGCGACCACGAACACCGGGGGACGCGCCAGCGACGAGTCCTCGTTGCCGCGGCGCTGGCGGCCGGTATCGGTCCTCTGCACGTAGTCGGCGGCGCGCAGCATGGTCAGCGGTTCAAAGCAGTCATTGCAGGTATTCGAACTCGGAGTCGCCGATCCGGATCCGGTCCCCGATGTGCAGCGGCTGTGGCCCGGTCAGCGGTTCCTCGTTCAGATAGGTGCCGTTCGTCGATCCGAGATCTTCGATCACCAGCGTGTGACCCTGTCTCGAAATCCGAGCGTGCCGCGATGACGCGAACGGGTCATCGAGCCGGATTTCCACGTCTCCGCGGCCGAGAGTAGCGCCACCGGTGAGGTCGTAGGCAATGCCGGCCTCGTGCCCGGCGGCGCGTTCGACCAGCAATCGCGGTTCGAATTCGGCGTCGAGGGCGCCGAGCCCGTCGGCCGCGTTGTACAGGCCGGTCGCGTCAGTCTGCGCCGGCTCACTGGCCGGCTCGCGGCCGCCGCGTTCCCGTCGCAGGTCCTTCAGCGAGCTGCGCACGACCCAAAGCAGGAACAAATAGAGGACCGCAAGAAACCCGAACTTGAGTCCGACCGAGACTGGCTCGAGCATCGCTTACTCCAGCTCGAACCTGATCACCGACGTGCCGAGCTCGATCTCGTCCCCCGACCTCACGACTTCGGGGCCCTCGATCCGCCTTCCGTTCAGGGAGCAGCCGTTGGTCGAGCCCAGGTCGGTCAGCACCCAGGAGCCGCCGCGAGGACGAATCTCGGCGTGCTGGCGCGAGACGTTGGGATCGTCGAGCACGATGTCGCACTGACGGCTGCGCCCGAGCGTCGCGCCGGCGGGGCCGATCACCATCCGCTTGCCGTCGATCAGCAGCAGCGCGGTCTCCTGGCGGGCCTGGGCGCGCTCCTCGAGCGGCTCGGCGACGCGCCCGGCGTTGCTGTAGATCATCGTCCTGCCCGCCTCGGGGTCGGATTGGGGCTCCTGCGACTGCTCCTGCTCGGGTTGCACGACGCGGGTCTGGATCCCGAATTCACCGAGTCCCAGCCGGTCGTCGGTTTCGAACTCGATCACCGGACGCGACAGCAGCGCCAGCCGCTCGCGGCGGGCATGCTCGAGCAGATAGCCCGCGAGCTCTCCGGCGAGCGCCTCCTCGTAGGACGCGAAGCGCTCGCGATCACGCGGCGACAGGAAGACTCGGTACTCGTTCGGCACGTAGGTGCGCGAGACCGAGAAGGACTTGTGCTCCTCCATCTCGCGCGCGAGCTTGCGCGCGATCTCGACCGGCCGCACCTCCGACCGAAAGGCACGGCTGAACGTGCCTTCGACGAGGCCAGCGATCTTGCTTTCGATACTCCTGAGAACGCTCATGGGGTGGGGCCAACGGCAGTGTCATGCTACGGAGTTTCGGGGGCAAGATTCGCCTGGTGACGCCCGTTAACCCATGCGTTGCGAAGCGCCGGCGCCAGCGCCACGACCGCGCCCGCCAGCGCTCCGCCGACCGCCGTCGGCACTCCGGTGGCGCTGTGCGAGGTGCTGCTGAGGGCGATCACGGCCGAGGTCGCCGAGACCGTTATCGCGGCCCAGATGCTGACGAGGACCAGGTCGAGCGCCGGCGATCGCCCGCGGACGAGCCACGGCAGCACGACTGCCGCCAGCGCCCAGACCAGCGCTCCGGCGAGAACTCCGGAGGTGGCGATCGGCTTGATCAGCGCGCTCGCCGTGATGCTCAGCGACGACATCCACACGTCTGGCGGAGGTGCGCCTCGGGGCCGGTTCGTGTACAGGTCAGTGCCCGCGACGGCGGCGGCCAGCACCAGCCACAGCCAGCCCGTGACCGCAAGCGCGGCCCGGCGCCACGCGCTCGCGGTCAGCCGTCCGACCAGGGCCGGCCACGCGCCGGCGAGTCCGATCGCCCCGAGCGCGGGAGCGATCGCGGCGAGCGGCCAGTACGTGCCGCTGCGCGGAAGCAGGACCACGGGGATCAGGGCCGCGCCCAGCAGCAGCAGCGCGCCGCCGGGTCGGTGTTGGATCGCCGCCGCGGCGCTGAGTCCGAGGCTGACCGTCAGCCAGCCGATGCGCGGCATCGTCGCGACGAGGCCCCACGCGACGATTGCCACCGCGGGCGGCGGCAGCGAGCCGGGCGCGAGCAGGTGGGCGGCGAGCCAGCCGGCGGCGGCAGCCGTGATCGTCGCCGCGATCGCTCGGGCGGGCCAGTCGCGGGTGGCGTCGGCAGCGGGGAGCCCGTCGGGCTCGGGCCGGTCGCCGTCGCGGTGGCTGCCGTCGCGGTGGCTGTCGGCGTCCCGGTGGCTGCGGTCGCGGTGGCTGTCGGCGTCGCGGTCGGCTGGGGCGCGCGGAGCGGGTTGGCGGGAGTCGGCGTCGCGGCCGGCGCGCTGGCGGCGGGGCGTTGCGACGACACCCGGCGTGTCGGCGACCTGCTCGAGCGCGGCAGACAGCGATCCGTGCAGCTCGTCGAGGCTGCCGCGCTCGCGCGGACGCGGACGCAAAGCCAGGTCGATGCCGCAGCCGAGCTCGCGTGGCAGATCGCGGCGCCCGCGCCGCAGCGGCGGCAGGTAGGCCCCGAGCCGGCGAGCCCGGGTCGCGGCGGTTCCCTCCCGAACCGGGTTTACGCCCGTGAATGCCTCATAGGTCACGAGCGCGAGCGAGTACAGGTCCGCCGACGCCCCCGCCTCGCGTCCCTCGGCCTGCTCGGGCGCCATGTACGCGGCTGTGCCGACGACGTCGCCGGTCCGCGTCAGCGAGTCTCCCCCGATCACGCGCGCCACTCCGAAGTCCGTCAGCTTGGCCGGATGGGCGGGACTTGCAGGTCGCTCCGGGATCAGGATGTTCGACGGCTTGACGTCCCGGTGCACGACCCCCTGGGCGTGCGCGTGAGAAAGCGCCTCGCACAGCGAGATCGCGATCAGCACGACGTCGCGATCGGACAGCAGGCCCGCGTCAAACAGCTGCGCGAGCGTGCCGCCGCGGACCAATTCGGATACCAGGTATGCCGCATCGTCGTCGACCGCCGCCTCGTACAGCGTCACGATGCCTGGGTGCGTCAGGCGGGCAGCCGCTCGTGCCTCACGCTCGAAACGGCCGCCGATCACGCGCTCGCGGGGGACGATCTTGACCGCAACCTCGCGCTGCAGGCGCTCGTCGCGCGCTATCCAGACAGTGCCGAACGCGCCGGCCCCTAGACGGCGTCCCAACCGGTATCGCTCGAGCACGAGCGACGGCTCGCCGACCGGCGTTGCGGGAGGCGACGCGGGGCTCCGGGAGAGGCGGGCGGTGGGCAGGCGGCTCGTGCTCATCTCCGCGCTTTTCCACGTCGCTCGCCCCGTCCCTGCGGGAAATCTCGGACACCGATCGGCGGCGGCGAAGGCGGGCGTTGGCCGGCCGTGCTCGCTATCTGGCCGTGGGGCCGGTCATACTGGCGTTTTCCGTACCCCGCAAGGAGCGAGAAGCTTGTCGTTCTTCGACGAGGCGGACGAGCCCAGCGTAACGCCGCGAACCGAACGCCGCGGACGCGGTCCGTCGGGAACCGGCCGCCGGCCCCCGACCGATTCGCAGGCGATCATGATCCGCCGCGCAATTGCTGCCGGCGTGATCCTGGTCGTGCTGATCCTGATCATTGTGTTCGTCCACAGCTGCCAGCAGAGCGCCCGCATCAGTGCCCTGAAGGACTACGCGAACAACGTCGCTTCGCTCGAGAAGCAGTCGGTCAACACCGGCTCGACGTTCTTCAAGCAACTCCAGAGCGGAACCAGCGGCGGCGCCAACGCCCAAACGATCGAGAACCAGATCAACGACACTCGCGTGAACGCGCAGAGCCAGCTCGGCACGGCACGCAAGCTCAACGTTCCCGACGAGATGAAGGCGACGCAGCAGGACCTGCTGCAGACGCTGCAGATGCGTCTGGACGGAATCGGGAACATCGCCACTCAGGTCCAGCCGGCGTTCGGCCACACGGTCAGCAAGGACGCGCTCGACCGCATCGCTGCCGAGATGGCGCGCTTCTATGCCTCCGACGTGCTGTACAAGGACTACGCAGTGCCGTTGATGGTCGGCGCCCTACGCGGCGCGGGCATCGCGGTCGGCGGAATCAACGGCATCCCGATCGAGGGCGGCCAGTTCCTGACCAACCTCGGCTGGCTGACCCCGACGACCGCCGCCACCTTGCTCAACACTCAGCTTTCGACGCCGGGCGGCAAGCCCACGCCGGGCACGCACGGGCACTCACTCGATTCGGTCAGCGTCAGCGGCACGACCCTGCAGCCCAACGCATCCAGCACGCTCCCGAGGACCCCGCCACCGACGTTCACGTTCCACTTCACCAACGGCGGACAGAACGTCGAGCACAGCGTGATCCTGAAGATCCTGATCCCCAGCGCCCACGTCAACGCCCAGTCGGTCGTCGCCCAGACCAGCCCAGGCCAATCCACGACCGGCACGGTCGCCCTCACCTCCTCACCCCCCGCCGGCAGCTACTCCGTCACGGCTACGGTCCAGCCGGTGCCTGGGCGAAAAGAACACCAGCAACAACACCCAGGTGTTCCAGATCACCTTCCAATAAGGCGCTCAGCGCGGCTGTTGCGAGCCGACATGGAGGGCGGCAGGCGACCTACACTGGCGAGGTGCACGACCTGACCAGCACGGCGGGCATCGTTGCTATCGCCGCCGGTGCGGTAGCCGTCGTCGCCCTCGCAAGCACGATCGCCCTCGCGCTTGCACTACGACGTGTCCGGGCCAATCAGCGCGTGGTCCTAGCCGGCCGGGGAGAGGATCTGGTCGCGCACGCGGCCTCGCTGGAGGCTCAGTTCGAGGCGTTGTCCGGGTACGTGCAGGACGCCGCGGCCCGCTTGGACGGGCGGATGAAGGTCGCCGAGGACCGACTCGACGGCGCGGTCGCCTATCGCGCGCTGGTGCGCTACGACGCCTACGGCGAGATGTCGGGGCGCCAATCGACCTCGATCGCGCTGCTCGACTCGCACAGATCGGGCATCGTGCTGTCCTCGATCCACCACCGCGACCAAGCGCGGCTGTACGCCAAGCAGGTGTTTGAGGGCCGCGGCGAGCTCGAGCTGTCGCCGGAGGAGGACGAGGCGATCCAGCTCGCGCTCAAGGGCGCCGGCGGCCGTTCCGCGAAGCCGCTGTAGTGTCCCGATTCGGAAATTCGATGGCACACTAGATGCGCGTCGGCTACTTCGGGCCCCAGGGCACGTTCACCGAGGAGGCGCTGATCGAGGCGACCGGCGGGCGCGGGGCCGCGACCGCGTCGCTGCAGCTCGTGCCGCTGCCGACGATCTACGACACGGTGATGGCGGTTCACGACGGCCGCGTCGAGCGGGCGCTGGTGCCGATCGAGAACTCGCTCGAGGGCTCGGTCAACGCAACCCTCGACGCGATCGCGATGGAGACCCAGGACGTGGCGATCGTCGGGGAGGTCGTTCATCCGATCCGCCACTGTCTGATCGCGCGTACCGAGCTGCCGCTGTCCGAGATCGAGGCGGTCGTCTCCCATCCGCAGGCCAACGCCCAGTGCGCGCGCTTCATCCGCACGCGCCTCGCGCAGGCGCGCGTGCTCCCCGGCAGCTCCACCGCCGAGGCGGTGCGGATGGTCGCCGAGCACGACGGAGCCTGGGCCGCGCTCGGCAACCGGTTGGCGGCCGACCTGTACGGATGCGTGGTGTTGCTGGCGGGAGTCGAGGACGTGGCCGACAACGAGACCCGCTTCGCGTGGCTGGCGCCCGCCGGCTCGCCGCCGGGCGGTCCCCATCTCGGCGAGCCGGTGCGGGGCCCGTGGAAGACGGCGATCGTGTTTTGGGGCGTCGGCTCGGAGGCGCCCGGCTGGCTCGTGAGCTGCCTGTCGGAGCTGTCCAGCCGCGACGTAAATCTGACGCGCATCGAGTCGCGGCCGCGCAAGCAGGGACTCGGCCGCTACATGTTCTTCGCCGATCTCGAGGGCCGCGACAACGACCCTCACGTCGCCGCCGCGCTGTACGGCCTGCGCGATCATGTCGAGGTCTTGCGGGTGCTTGGCTCGTTCCCCGCGGCGTGAGCCGGTCCGGCGGGTCCGCGTTGCACCGTCGGTACACTGGCGCCTGCCATGGCCATCCCAGCGCCAGCGCCAGCGCGGTCCGCGTCGCCTCCTGAGCACCAGCGACGCGGGCCTGAGCTTGGCCGGGTGCTCGTCCTAAACGCAACGTTCGAACCGATCAACGTCTGCACCGTGCGCAGGGCCGTCGTGCTGCTGCTCAAGGACAAGGCCGAGGTCATCGAGCACGCGAGTTGGGAGCTCCATTCAGCGACGACCGCGATCTCGCGGCCGGTCGTGATACGGCTGGTCACCTACGTCCGGATCCCGCGCGACGCGCACCGGCGCAAGATCACCCGCCGTGCCGTCTTCGCCCGCGACGACTGGACCTGCCAGTACTGCGGCTCGCGCTCCAACCTGACTGTCGATCACGTCGTCCCGCGCTCCAAGGGCGGCGCCTCGAGCTGGGACAACATCGTCGCCTCGTGCGCGCCGTGCAACCGCCGCAAGGGCAACTCGCTGCCGCGTCAGGTCGGCATGAAGCTCCTCAAGCAACCGCGGACGCCGAGCCCACACGTCTTCATCCAGGTCGCCAGCCCGACGATCCCGGCGGCCTGGCAGCAGTACCTGGCCGCGTAGCCCTGGATCCTGCCCGGGGGCGCGAGCGTCGGCCTTGCCGGCGGTCCGTCAGGCGGCGTAGCGCGCGGCCGAGCGGGCGCGGGCCTTTGCCGCCTCCTCCTCCCGGTTCTTGGCAGGCGCGTTGGTCTGAAGCTCGTTCAAGAGGTCCATCGAGACCTTGGTGACGGCCTCCACGGCGCGTTCAAACGCGGCTTCGTTGGCGTGGGACGGCTTCGTGAAGCCGCTGACCTTGCGGACGTACTGAAGGGCGGAGGCGTGGACCTCCTCCTTGCTCGCCGGCGGATCGAAGTTGTACAGCGTTCGGATGTTTCGGCACATGCAACGAAGCGTAGTGATTGGCGTACGCGAGCAACTCCGAGCACCGTCGCGTCCTCGGCCGGCGCCTCGTTTCAGCAGGTAGGTGGTCGAGAAACGGCCAACATGCGTCCGTTTCTCGACCAGCACTCGGACCCTTCGATTCGTCCTCGTGGCGGGACGCATCTTGGGTGTGCCAAGACGAAAACGAGGGGCGCCGACGACGGCGGCGCCCCTCGCTCAACTTCGCTGACTGGTTATCGAAGTAGGTTTGCCTATGCCGGAGGGACTAGTACCGGCACCCACAACGACGGTGTCTCGGGGGGACTCCGCTAAGCGGGGTCAGCCTCCGACTTAGCAGCCGGACACCTCCAGGGTCCCACAAGAACTTTCAGACAGGCGGACCACCTCCTTTCTCTGGTAGGAGGCAGGATAGCGAAGCCGGACGACGCAACCCAACGCTTTTCTCGTCACAGGATCGCCGCCGGCCGGAATAGAGAGATGTGATGTCCCACGTCAGCCATTCGGGCCCCGCGGATTCAGAGCTGCTGAGCCGCACGCCCGTCGATCCCGAGGCGTTCGGGGCGTTCGGGGCGTTCTACGACCGCTAGCCTTCCGGCTGACCGTCGGGCTCGTCGCCCACCGGCTCGTCGTCCACGGGCTCGTCGTCCACGGGCTCGTCGTCCATGGGCACCTCGTCCACGTCCACGACCTCACCGTCGGCCACCTCGCCGTCGGCGGTCGGCTCCTCGGGCGCAACACCTTCGGTCGCCGTATCCGCGGGCGAGACGTCGTCCTCGAGCACCGCCGCGGCCGTCGAGGCCTCGGACTCGACCACCAGCGCGACGGCGCTGACCTGATCGTCGTCGCGAATGTTCATCACGCGCACGCCCTGGGAGGCGCGGCCGTAGCGGTTGATGCCGCGCACCGATGTGCGCTGGACCATCCCGTTCTGCGAGATGAACAAGAGGTCCTGATGCTCGCGGACCACGAGCGCGCCGGCGAGCTGGCCCTTGTTCTCGGTCAGCGCGATCGTCTTGACGCCCATCGTGCCCCGGCCCTTGACCGGATAATCGGAGATCGGTGTGCGCTTGCCGTAGCCGTTCTCGGTCACGACCAGTAGCTCCTGGTCGTCGCGGGCGACGTCCATCGCGAGCACCGCATTGCCCTTCTGCGAGACGTTCATGCCGCGCACGCCGCTTGTGTCGCGGCCCATCGGGCGGACCTGGCCCTCGCTGAAGCGAGCCGCCTGTCCCGAGCGCGAGATCATGATGATGTCGTCGTGGCCGCTGGTGCGGCGAACGGCGATCAACTCGTCCTCGTCGCGGATGTTGATGGCGATGATCCCGTCGGCCTTGATCGGGGTGTTGTAGGCCCCGAACGCGGTCTTCTTGACGGTGCCGTTGCGGGTCGCGAACACCAGGTACTGGCCCTCGGTGAAGTCGCGGGTGGCCAGCACCGACTGCACCCGCTCGCCCTCGCGCAGCGGCAGCAGGTTGACCAGCGCGCGTCCCTTCGCGGTCCTGGATGCCTCGGGCAGCTCGTACACCTTCAGGCGATACACCTTCCCCCGGTTGGTGAAGAACAACAGGTAGTCGTGCGTCGAGCTGATGAACAGGTGCTCGATGTAGTCGTCGTCCTTCATGTCCATCCCGGTGACGCCGACCCCTCCGCGCCGCTGCTGGCGGTAGGTGGAAAGCGGCAGCGACTTGATGTAGCCGGAATGGGTGATCGAGATCACCATCTGCTGGTCGGCGATCAGGTCCTCGATGTCGATCTCGCCCTCGGCGTGGGTGATCTCGGTGCGTCGCTCGTCGCCGTATGTCTCGGCGATCTCGGCCAGCTCCTCCTTGATCAGGGCGTTGATCTTGCTCTCGTCGCCGAGGATCTCGCGCAGTTCCTTGATGCGCTCGAGCAGGTCGGCATGCTCTTCCTTGATCTTGTCGGCCTCGAGCGCGGTCAGCCTGCTGAGCGTCAGCTGGAGGATCGCCTGCGCCTGGATGACGGTCAGCTCGTAGCGCTCGACGAGGCCGGTGCGGGCGGTCTCGGGGTCTTGGGACCCGCGAATCAGCGCGATCACCTCATCGAGGTTCGTGAGCGCGATCAGCAGGCCCTCGAGCACGTGCGCGCGCTCCTCCGCGCGACGCAACTCGTACTTTGTCCGCCTGATGATGACCTCGCGCTGGTGATCGACGTAGTGGCCGATCACCTCGCGCAGCGACAGCGTCCGCGGGACGTTGTCGACGAGCGCCACGGTGTTGACGCCGAACGTGACCTGCATCGGCGTGTGCTTGAACAGCTTGTTGAGCACGACCTTCGGGATCGCGTCGCGCTTGAGCTCGATCACGATCCGCATCCCCTGCCGATCGGACTCGTCGCGGATGTCGGAGATCTCGGAGAGCTTCTTCTCGTGGACGAGGTTGGCGATCTTCTCGATCAGTCCGCCGTCGCCCCCCCGACGCACCTGGAACGGAAGCTCGGTGACGATGATCGCCTCCTTGCCCTGGCCGATCGGCTCGATGTGCGCCTTGGCCTGGACGCGCACGCGGCCACGGCCGGTGCGGTACGCCTCGCGAATCCCGTCGCGACCGAGGATGATTCCCGAGGTGGGGAAGTCGGGGCCCTTGATGTACTTCATCAGGCCGTCGGTGTCGATCGTGGGGTCGTCGATGTAGGCGATCACGCCGGCGATCACCTCGCGCAAGTTATGCGGCGGGATGTTTGTCGCCATGCCGACGGCGATGCCTGAACCGCCGTTGACGAGCAGGTTCGGGAAGCGGGCCGGCAGCACCAACGGCTCCTGCTTGGTGCCGTCGTAGGTGGGCGCGAAGTCGACCGTCTCCTGGTCGATGTCGCGCAACATCTCGGTCGCCAACGAGTCGAGGCGAGCCTCGGTGTAGCGCATCGCGGCCGCCCCCCAGCCGTCGATGTTCCCGAAGTTGCCGTGGCCGTCGACGAGCGGGTAGCGCATCGAGAAGTCCTGCGCCATCCGCGCCAGCGTGTCGTAGATCGCGGAGTCGCCGTGAGGGTGGTACTTGCCCATCACCTCGCCGACGATCGTCGCGCACTTGACGTGCCTGCGCGGCGGCCGCAGGCCGAGCTCGTTCATCGCGTACAGGATCCGGCGGTGGACCGGCTTGAGGCCGTCGCGGACGTCGGGCAGCGCGCGCCCGACGATCACCGACATCGCGTAGTCGAGATACGCCGAGCGCATCTCCTCCTCGAGCCCGCGAGGCTCGATGTTGCCGCCGCCGATGGTGTCAATCGATGCCATCGCCGCCTCCTAGACGTCGAGGTTCGAGACGAGCCGAGCGTTCTCTTCGATGAACGCCCTGCGCGGCTCTACCTGGTCGCCCATCAGCATCGAGAACACGAGGTCGGCGGACGCCGCGTCCTCCATCGTCACCTGGACCAGCGTGCGCGAGGCCGGGTCCATCGTCGTCTCCCTCAGCTCGTGGGCATCCATCTCGCCGAGGCCCTTGAAGCGGTAGTACTCGATCCCGCGCTGCGCGATGCTGAGGACGGACTCGCGCAGCTCCTCGAACGTGGGGGCGTCCTTGGTGTTCTCTCCCAGACGGACGTGGAACGGCGGCGAGCCGGTGAGCGCGACCAACTCAGCGTGGACGTCGGCCAGTCGGCGGTACTCCTCCGCTTCGAGCGTCGCGCGCGGTACTTGATGCGTGGTGGCGAGCCCGGTCTTGGTCTCGACCGTGCGGATCACTACCTCGGTCTCGTTCTGCGACAGCAATTCGGTGCTGAACGCCTCGCCGTTCTTGCCGTCGCTTGCGATGTGACGCAGCAGCGCGTCGACATCGGTGATCTGCTCCTCGAGCAGGCGTGCCTGCTGCAAGAAATTGATCACCCCGTGGCCGTGGGCGGCGCGCAGCGCCGAGGCCCAACCCTCGTACTGCTTGAGCAGCCGCTTGAAGCGCTTCCAACGCGTGTCGGTGAGCTTGAACTGCTTGTTGTAGCGATCGAAGATGTCGATCTTCTCGAACTTGTCGCCGAGCAGGATGTCCTCGAGCTCTGACTCACGCTCGATGTAGCGGTGCTTCTGGCCCTTGGTCAGGCGATACAGCGGCGGCTTGGCGATGTACACGTAGCCGGCCTCGATCAGCGACTGCATCTCGCGGAACAGCAGCGTCAGCGCGAGCGTGCGGATGTGAGCGCCGTCGACGTCGGCGTCGGTCAGCAGCACGATCTTGTGGTAGCGCGCCTTCTCGAGGTCGAACTCGTCGCGGACTCCCGTGCCGATCGCCGTGATCAGCGCCTGGATCTCCTGGTTCTGCAGCACCTTGTCGATCCGGCTCTTCTCGACGTTGAGGATCTTGCCGCGCAGCGGCAGGATCGCCTGGGTGTTGCGATCGCGCGCACTGACCGCCGAGCCGCCGGCCGAGTCGCCCTCGACGATGAACAGCTCGGCCAGCGCGGGGTCCTTGACCGAGCAGTCGGCGAGCTTGCCGGGCAGCGCCGAATTCTCGAGCGCCGACTTGCGGCGCGTGAGGTCGCGGGCCTTTCGAGCGGCCGCACGGGCACGGGCTGCGTCGACACTCTTGCGGATGACCCGACGTGCGTCCTGGGGGTTCTCCTCGAGGAACTCCGACAGTCGCGCATACACGACCGATCGCACGAAGCCCTCCATGCCGGGGTTGCCGAGCTTGGTCTTGGTCTGGCCCTCAAACTGCGGATCGGTCAGCTTGGCCGAGATGACAGCGGTCAGTCCCTCGCGGACGTCCTCGCCGGTCAGGCTGTCGTCCTTGTCCTTGAGCTCTCCCTTGTCCTTCGCGTATTTGTTGAGCGCGGTGGTCAGCGCGGAGCGGAAGCCGCTCAGGTGAGAGCCGCCCTCGATCGTGTTGATGTTGTTGGCGAACGAGAACACCGACTCCTGGTAGGAGGCGTTCCACTGCATCGCGACCTCGACCGCCCCCTCCTCGCTCTCGCCCTCGAAGGAGATGACCTTGCTGGTGAGCGGCTCCTTGTTGCTGTTCAGGTACTTGACGAAGTCGACGATGCCGCCCTCGTAGCGGAACTCCGCGACGTGGCCCTCGCCGCGCTTGTCCACGAGCTTGATCCGCAGGCCGCGCGTCAGGAATGCGGTGTCGCGCATGCGCTCCTCGAGCGTCGTGAAGTCGAGGTCGAGCGTCTCGAAGACGTCGGCGTCGGGGAGGAATGTGATCGTCGTGCCGGTCTCGTCCGTCGGCTCGCCCTTCTGCAGGTCGGCGCGCGGCTTGCCGCGGTCGTATGTCTGCGTCCACACGAACCCGTCGCGACGGACCTCGACCTTCAGCCACTCAGACAGCGCGTTGACGACCGACACGCCGACGCCGTGAAGACCACCGGACACCTTGTAGCCGCCGCCCTCGCCGAACTTGCCGCCGGCGTGCAGGACGGTCAGGACGACCTCGAGCGCGGGGCGCTGCTCCTTATCCATCACCGCGACCGGAATTCCGCGGCCGTCGTCGACGACCGTGACCGAGTTGTCGGGATGGATCGTGACCGTGACCTCGTCGCAGTGGCCCGCGAGCGCCTCGTCGACGGAGTTGTCGACAACCTCGTAAACGAGGTGATGCAGTCCGCGCTGACCGGTCGATCCGATGTACATGCCAGGACGGCGCTGGACCGCCTCGAGTCCCTCGAGCACGGTGATGTCCTGCGCGTCGTAGCTATCTGGTTGCTTAGGGCGCCGTTGGGCGCCGTCGTCGTTCGCCAACGATCCTCCGATGACGTTGAGACGCCCCGGAACCGCGCAACATGCGGCGCGCCGGGGCGTCGAAGGCTGGTGTACAGAAGGATAGCACAATAACCCCCGGAAACCGCCGCTCGCACGAGGGCAATTTACCTGCAAATCGCGCGAAAAGTCGTAACAAGTCCGGGGTCCGGAAGGGCGTTTTGAGGCGGGGCCGACAGCGGTCGGACGGACGCCCGATCATGGATCCGCGAGGGGGGTCGCGACGCACCGCAGACGCACGATCCGGCCGCCGCGAAGACCGGCGTTGAGAGGCTCGAGGATCGCCGGCGCCATCAGGTCCAGCTCCTGGGCCCAGACCGCGCCCGAGCACGACACCGTGAGCACGCCGCTGCGCTCCGCGGCGGGGCGCGCCTCGGCGGCGATGACGGGGCCGACGGCTTTCGCCCAGGCGCGCTGGACCTCGGCCAGCAGCGTGTCCGGCTCCCATTGCCCCTGTAAATTGTCGATCGCGGTGGCGATCGGCCGAGGGCTCCGGCGCCACCCCATCTAAGAACGCCTCGCGGCGGTCGCGGCGGCCGTGCTGGCCGTGGCGGCCGTGCTGGTCGCGGCGGCCGTGGTGGCCGTCTCCGCGGCGCCCCGCCGGCCGGCACGATGCGCAACCCGACTCACGCGGCCAGCGCGTCCTGGAGGACGGTGCCGGCGGAGATCGCAATCCGGACGACGCCGGTCTCCCTCGCACCCGGAACGTGATCGAGATCGGTCGTCGTGATCAACGACTGTCCGCTGCACTCGCGCAGCAGCGAGACGAGCGCCTGCCGGCGGATCCCGTCGAGCTCGCTCATCACGTCGTCGAGCAGCATCAGCGGCGGCGACTCCCGCGTAGCCGCGATCGACTCGCGCTCCGACAGCAGCAGGGCCAGCAGCGCCAGCCGCTGCTGGCCCTGCGATCCATACGCGCGAAGCTCGCGGCGGTCATGCGCGATCGCGAGATCGTCACGGTGGGGGCCATGTCCGGTGAAGCCCCGGTCGAGGTCGAGGTCGGTCCGTTCCGCCAGCTCCGCCGCCAGCTCGTCTGCACCGTGCGCGCGGCTGCGCGGGCGGTAGGCGATCGACGCGCCGCCGTCGAGGCCAAGCCTCGCGCTGATGCGGGCAAACGGCTCGGTGATCGTCTCGACCGCCTGGTTGCGGTCAGACATCAGCTCAATCCCGAGGCGGGCGAGCTGAGTGTCCCAGGTGGTCAGCGACTCGCGTGTGCCGCGACCGGAGCGGATGCGGGCGATGAGCGCGTTGCGTTGCACCAGCGCCTGGCCGTAGGCGCGGCGGGTCGCGGCTCGCGCGGGCCACAATGCCGCCACGAACTGGTCGAGATGACCACGACGGAGTGCGGGCGTACCTTTGATCAGCTCCAGCCGATCGGGCAGGAACACGCTCACCAGTGGCCGGTCTGCCAGATCGAGCATCCGCTGGACCGGCGCCCCGTCGACGCGCATCCGCTTTGGTTGGCCGGGGACGAACCCGACCGAGAGCTCGTGTGGGCCGTCCTCCCCGCGCGCGGTCACGACGACTCGCGCGGCCGGCGCACCGAACCGCACGAGTTCACGCTCGTTGTTGGTGCGGCACGAGCGGCCGGTGCAGCCGAAGTACAGCCCTTCGAGCAGGTTTGTCTTGCCGGCGCCGTTGGGACCCGAAATCACCGTCAGGCCGTCCCCCAGGGCGGCCCGTTCCTCGGCATAGCCGCGAAAATCGCGCAAGCTGACGCCGACCACCTGCATCACCGTCGACCAGTGTCGCGACTCACTACACGTTGAGCCGGATCGGCATGATCAGGTACTGGAAGCGACTTTCGTCAGCCGCTTCGATCAGACCCGGCCGCAGCGGGCTGATCAGTTTCAACAGGACGTCTCCCTCCTCGATCGCCTCGAGGCCGGCGCGAAGGAACTCAGGGTTGAAGCCGATCTCGAGGGGCTCGCCCTGAAACGCGACCGGCAGCGACTCGCGCGCCTCGCCGACGTCGGGCGTCTGCGCCGACACCGTCAGCTCGCCGGGCTCGAACGACAGGCGCAGCGGCGCATTCTTCTGGGCAAGGAGGCTCATCCGCCGAACGACGTCGGTCAGCTCGCCGCCGGCGATCCGCAGTTCGTGCTCGAAGCCCTCTGGCAGCAGCTGCCGATAGTTCGGAAACTGCCCATCTATCAACCTCGACGAGAGGATCACCCGGCCGAGGACGAACAGGACCTGGTTGTGTTGGACGCTGACGCTGATCTGCTCGTCCTCGGAGTGGGCGGCGATCCGAGCCAGCTCCTGCAGGGCCCGGGCGGGCACGTTGACCTCGAAGCTCGATGAAAGCGGCGACTCGAGCGTGGTCTCCTTGACGCTCAGCCTGTAGGAGTCGGTCGCCACCATCCGCAACTCCTTCTCGGAGGCGGACACAAGGATTCCGGTCAGCACCGGCCGCGTCTCATCGCGCGAGGCTGACCCGGCGACCTTCAGCGCCGTCGATACGAACGAACCGGCAGGGAGCGACACCGTGCCCTCGTCGCTCGGCTCCGGAAAGGGAGGGAAGTCCTCGGTCCGCAGCGTACGAATGTGGAACGTCGCCTTGCCGGACACGATCTCGACGTCCTGCTCGGCGGCGCGCAGCTCGAGTGAGACGGCGGAAGCCGGAAGCGAGCGCACGACGTCGACGATCAGCCTCCCGGGCAGGACGACGACCCCCTCCCTGACGACGTCGGCCTCGAGCGGGACGCGGAGCCCGACGTCCATGTCAGTCGCACGCAGCTCGCAGCGCTCAGACGAGGCCGCGAGTTGGATTCCCGAGAGCGCCTGGATCGCGCTGCGGGTAGACGCGACTCTGCTGACCGTCTGGAGCTGTCCGAGCAGTGCGTCTCGCTCAAGGGAAATCTTCACGATGAATACCTCAGGAGGAAGGTAGGAGTCATAGGCGAATAGAAGCTGTGGAGAAGTCCGTGTTCGTCCGCAACGAGCGCAGAAGTTGTCGCTTGAGAAGGACAGGCAAGTGTGTCAGTAGCCTCGGTCGACTTTCAGCTGACGGAGCTGGTGCGTGAGCTCTCGTAGCTCTGTTGATGATTCTGGGTCGCCGTCGATACGCTCCGCTACGCGCTTGCAGGCGTGTAGGACCGTTGCATGATTACGACCCCCGAATGCGTCGCCGATGTCCTGCAGCGAGAGCTCGGTCATCTCTCGCGTGAGATGAATTGCGATCTGGCGGGGCCGGGCGACGCGGGCGGTGCGGCTGGACGAGACCAGCTCGGTCACCGAGATCTCGTAGTAGGAAGCAACGACGGCCTGGATCTCGGCGATCGATAAGGCATCGGGCGCTGCCGCGGGATGGATGCCCTCGAGCACATCGGCGGCAAGCTGAAGGTCGAGCGGGCGGTTGGTGAGGGAGTGGTGCGCGACGACACGGATCAGGGCGCCTTCGAGCGCGCGGACGTTGTCGGTGACACGCTCGGCGATCAGGTTCAGGACGCGCTCGTCGGCGACATAGATGTCGTCGAGCGCCGCACGCTTGCGCAGGATCGCGACGCGGGTGGCGAAGTCCGGCGGGCGGATGTCGGCCACAAGCCCCGACTCAAAGCGCTCGCGCAGCCGCTCCTCGACCGCCAGGAGCTGACGAGGAAGGCGGTCGCACGTCAGCACGAGCTGGCGACCGGTCTCATACAGCGCGTTGAAGGTGTGGAAGAACTCCTCTTCGGTCTTGGCCTTGCTGGCGAGGAACTGGACGTCATCGATCAGCAGCACGTCAGCGTCGCGATAGGCGCGCTTGAACCGCTCGAGCGAACGGGACCCGAGCGCGGAGATGAAGTTGTTCGTGAACGACTCGACGGTTGTGTAGCGAACGGTCGCGCCGCCGCCGAACGCCGCCACGTAGTTGCCGATCGCATGAAGCAGGTGGGTCTTGCCCAGCCCCGGGGGGGCGTGCAGGAACAGCGGGTTGTACGCCTGTCCCGGAAGCTCGGCGACCGCGAGCGATGCGGCGTGCGCGAGCCGGTTCCCGTCGCCGATGATGAACTGGTCGAAGCTGTAGCGAGGGTTGAAGGACTGGTTGTCGGCGAGTTGGGAGGAGGTGTAGGAGGGGGCGCCTGCGCCTGTCGCCCCGGTCGACGAGCCGGCGAAGGCGACGTTGACCGACGGTCCGACGACGGTCCGCGCGCACGTCTCGAGGATCCGCTGAAAGCGCTTGGCGACCCACGCCTGGGTCGCCGGCGGCGCCTCGAGGAGCAACTGAGCCCCGTCGATCGCCTTGACCTCGAGCGGCGCGAGCCAGATCTCGTACGTCGACTCGCCGACCATCCGTCGCAGCTCGACACTGATCTCGTGCCAAGCCGATGAGGGCTCGAGAGGTGCAGGCAGCTCCAAGCGACTCCTTCCGGGAGCGTTCAGGGAAACATTGATGAGGTCAGGGCGACGAACCCCCGAGCGGGCGAATATATCAGCGGCGGCCGGGCCCGATCGGCGAAGAAACTGGGCCTTGACGCAAAGCGCGGGAAAAAGCAGAAGGTACCTTCTGGCAGCTCGTTCCGGTCCGCGACCGTCGCCCGTGGGCGCCAGATCGCGCGCTGCACGCCCGGGCTCATCGAGGATCGCAGGACCCGGCCGTGCGTATACTGGCTCTCGACCCACCACGGGCCGTGAGTCATGAAACGCACCTATCAGCCGAAAAAGCGTAAGCGAGCGCGCACCCACGGCTTCCGCGCGCGGATGCGGACGCGCGCCGGTCAGCTCACGCTCAAGCGCCGGCGCGCCAAGGGCCGCAAGCGGCTCACCGTCTGATGTCCAGGTCGGCCGCCGCACGGCCGCGCCCGGGGCGAGGCAGGCTGTCGCGCAGCGGC
Source organism: uncultured Solirubrobacterales bacterium (assembly GCA_963809685.1). Classification (GTDB taxonomy): domain Bacteria; phylum Actinomycetota; class Thermoleophilia; order Solirubrobacterales; family Solirubrobacteraceae; genus Palsa-465. The sequence continues at coordinate 288,159 of CAWEKN010000005.1, forward strand.
GACTTCGACCGCGTCTTTCGAAGCGGCCGATCGCACGCCGGTCGCGAGCTCGTGCTTGTACGTATTCCCGCGCGGAGGGGATGGGCCGCCGCGGCTCGGGCTGTCGGTGTCGCGCAAGGTCGGCGGTGCCGTCGAACGTAATCGCGTCAAGCGACTGTTGCGCGAGGCATTCGCGCTGGAGTCGGGCCGGCTTCCGGCCGGAACCGACGCCGTGGTGGTCGCCCGGAGCGACGCCAACGGTTTAGCTGAGCGTGAGGGCCTGGCCGGAATCCGCCGTGCGCTCTCGGATCTCGTCGGTCGTGCGGGTGGCGATCGCGGAGCGCCAGTCGCTGCCGAGGTTGAGCCGGGATGAGGGTTGTCAGGGCCATCGCGATCCTGCCAATCCGGCTGTATCAACGGCTGATCTCGCCGGCGGTGGGATCGCGGTGCAAGTACTACCCGTCGTGCTCGGAATACGCCGCGCAGGCGATCTCCAGATTCGGCATACTGCGCGGGCTCGTCTTGGCCGGCTGGCGGCTGCTGCGCTGCAACCCCTGGAGTCGCGGAGGCTTCGATCCCGTGGAGGACCAGCGGCTGTTCAAGTCCGCCAGACCGGTCCGGAGCACCTGACCCATGTTTGTTCTCGCGAACATCTTCCAGCCGCTGATCGACGTCTTCGAGGCGGTCCTGAAGGGGATCCACGGCGTCATCGGCGGCTCGTGGGGCTGGTCGATCGTGCTGCTGACGATCTTCGTCCGGGCGTTGCTGCTGCCGCTCACGCTCAAGCAGTTCCACTCGATGCAGCGGCTGCAGCGCCTTCAGCCGCAGATGAAGGAGATCCAGGCCAAGTACAAGGAGGACAAGCAGCGCCAGCAGCAGGAGATGATGAAGTTCTACAAGGAGAACAACGTCAACCCGCTGGGCTCGTGCCTGCCACTGGTCGCGCAGATTCCGGTCTTCATCTCGCTGTTCTACATGCTGCGCTCGAGCCTGCGGATCGACATCTGTCCGCAGACACAGCTGAAGTATCAGCTGGCGAACCACCTAGTCACCCCGGGCTCGCCGCTCAGCCACGCGCACACGGTGCCGTGCGGGCCGAACAACGGCGCGCAGTTCCTGTTCATCCCGGATCTGACCAACAAGGCGACGGGCGCAGTGCTGATCGTCTTGATCGTGCTCTACGTCGTGACCCAGCTGCTGTCGAGCCTGATGATGTCCAGCCCGACGATGGACAAGACCCAGCGCCAGATCATGCTGCTGATGCCGCTGTTCTTCGTCGTCTTCATCATCAGCTTCCCCGCGGGCGTGATCGTCTACTGGATCACCACGAACACATGGACGATCGGCCAGCAATACGTCGTCAAGAGACGACTAGGGCCAGCCACCCCGGTCCCAGTCGCGGCGGCCGGGGCGATGGCCGCCGTTGGCAAATCGTCTCCACCAACAGACGGTAAGCCCAGCGCGCCCAAGGACAAGGGCGCCGATGGCGCCGGCCCCAACGGAGCCCAGGGCGGCGGCATCGGGGCCCGCCTGCGCGGGCGACTCAAGACCGAGGAGCCGGCATCCGTCGGCGCAAGCGATCGGCAGAAGGCCGGCGGACCACCACCGCGGCCGCCGCGCAAGAAGAAGAAGCGCTCCGGGCGTCGGAGGTAGGCGATGGCGGAATTAGTGAACGAGCCCGCGCAGCGAGTGCGCGAGCTGATGGAAAGGATCGTCACGGAGTTCGGGCTTCAGGCGACGATCGACGTCCGCGAGGACGACGAAGCCGTCACCGCCGAGTTTCACGGAGACGACCTCGGGCTGGTGATCGGCCACCACGGCCAGACGATCGATGCGATCCAGCACCTCGCCTACCGGATTGCGTTCCGGGGGCTCGATGAGCGCAAACGCGTCGTCGTCGATGCGGCGGGCTATCGTGAGCGCCGCGCCGTGGCGCTGCGGGCGGCGGCCGATCAGGCGGCCGAGGCCGCCGTGCACGACCACCGGCCAGTCGCGCTCGAGGCGATGAGCGCGCTCGAGCGCAAGGTCGTGCACGAGCACCTGAAGACCCGCCACGACGTCGAGACCTACAGCGAGGGGCAGGAACCCTCGAGGCGTCTGGTCGTCGCACCGCTGGTCGACTAGCGCCAAACCCGCGCGTGGCAGAGATCCGCGGGTGGCGGGCCTGCCCCCGGCGTTTCACGTTTTTCTTGGCGGTGAAACAGCCGGTGCACCCGCTACAACACCGAGTTGATGGCCACCCTCTCGGACTTCGAACGCGGAGTGATCGTCGGCCTGCTGATCGGTGAAGGGTCGTTCGGCGGTGACGGCAAGCAGCCGCAGGTGACGCTTCGGATGCACGTCAGGCACGAGGCGCTGTTCCAATGGCTGGTCGAGCGGATCCCGAACTCGCGCCTGTACGGTCCCTACCATCACGGCGGCCGGTCCTACTACCAGTGGATGGCGCGCGGACGGACGCTCGTGTCGGAGTTGCTGCCGCTGCTGGAAGCAGAGCTCGACGACACGCTCGACGCCTACGCGGCGGAGCGCCTGGAGCAGATGCGGCACCGTTACGCCGGCTATATCGAGCGCGAGCGCGCGCGGGAGCGTGGAGGCGATGAGCACCGTCAGCCCTAGGTTGAGGGAGCGGATCGAACAGCTCGCCGGCCGCTACGACCTCCCGGCCGGGACCGCCCCTCGCCTCGCCGCCCTGCTGGACCTGGTCGTCAGCGACGCGCTCGCGCCGACGACGGTCAGGGAGCCGCGGAAGGTGCTCGACGATCATCTCGCCGACTCGTTGGTGGCGCTCGAGCTGGAACCGGTCCGAACCGCCTCGACCGTCGCCGACCTCGGCTCCGGCGCGGGCTTCCCGGGCCTGCCGCTGGCGATCGCCAGGCCCGATGCTCGCGTCAGGCTGGTCGAGGCCAACGGCCGCAAGTGCATGTTTCTGCAGCGCGCGATCGCCGCGTCCGAGCTTGGCAACGCCGAGGTGGTCAATGCGCGCGCCGAGGCCTGGCCCGAGGGGATCGGCGGCGCGGACCTGGTGACCGCGAGAGCGCTCGCGCCGCTCGACGTGGTCACCGAGTACGCGGCGCCGTTGCTGGCGCTCGGGGGCTCGCTCGTCGTCTGGCGGGGGCGGCGCGATCCGGCCGCGGAGTCCGCGGCGCAGCGGGCCGCTGTGCAGCTTGGAATGAAGGTCGAACCCCCGCGCGCGGTGACGCCGTACCCGGGCGCCGACCATCGATATCTGCACGTGATCTCGAAGGTCAGCCCGACACCGGACCGCTTCCCAAGGCGCCCGGGTGCGGCGCAGAAGCGGCCGCTCGGGCGCCTTGCCCGACCGTCTGACCGCGAACATCGCTAGCTTGGATGCCGATGGCCACGGTCTACGCAATCGCCAACCAGAAGGGCGGCGTCGGGAAGACGACGACCGCGGTCAACCTTGCCGCGTGCGTCGCGGAGGCCGGGTACGAGACGCTGCTGGTCGACATCGACCCGCAGTGCAACGCGACGCTGGGGCTGGGGCTCAGCAAAGACGCTGCCACGACCGTCTACGACGTGCTCGCCGGCGCGGCCTCGCTCGAGGACGTGCTCGTGCCGACGGCGATCGCCAACCTGACCGTCGCGCCCGCCGGCCCCGACCTCGCCGGCGCCACGGTCGAGCTGCCGCGGGTCGCGGGCTCGGAGACGAAGCTGCGCGACGCACTCGAGCCGATCCGCGAGCGCTACGCGTTCACGCTGCTCGATTGCCCGCCGTCGCTGGGCCCGCTGACCGTCAACGCCCTCGTCGCGGCGGATCGCGTGATCGTCCCGGTTCAGGCGGAGTACTTCGCGCTGGAGGGCCTGGCCGGCCTCCTTGACACGCTCTCGCTCGTGCAGCGCGAGCTCAATCCGCGCCTCACGATCGCCGGGATGCTGCTGACGATGCACGACGGCCGCACTCGTCTCGCCCAGGACGTCGAGCGCGAGGTGCGCGAGCACTTTCCCGAACTGGTGTTCGATACGGTGATCCCGCGCAACGTCCGGATCGGCGAATCCCCGAGCTTCGGCAAGCCCGTCATCCATCACGATCCCCACTGCGCCGGAGCCGACGCGTATTTCGAGTTCGCAAAGGAGGTAGCTGCTCGTGGCTGAACGACAGAAGGGAATGGGGCGCGGGCTCGCGGCGATCCTGGCCGTTGCTCCCAAGGACGAGTCCGAGGAGCTGCGCCGAATCCCGCTCGGGCTGATCTCGGCGAACCCCCACCAGCCGCGCACCAATTTCGACGAGGAATCGCTCGTCGCGCTGGCCGAGTCGATCCGCCTGCGGGGCGTCCTGCAGCCGGTGCTCGTCCGGCCGATCGTCGGCGGCCGCTACGAGCTGATCGCCGGCGAGCGCCGGCTCCGCGCCGCACAGATTGCCGAGCTCGAGTCGATCCCGGCTGTCGTCCGCCGCCGCGACGACGCCGCCTCGCTCGAGGTCGCCCTGATCGAGAACATGGCCCGCGAGGACCTCAACCCGATCGAGGAGGCCAGGGCCTGCGCCGCTCTGGTCGAGGAGCTCGGTCTGACCCGCGAAGAGGTCGGCCTGCGCGTCGGCCGCAGCCGCGTGTCGGTTTCGAACCTGATCCGCCTGCTCGACCTCCCGGACGAGGCAATCGAGCTGATCGAGCGCGGCGAGCTGAGCGAAGGCCACGGCCGCGCGCTGCTCGTCACCGAGGACCACGCCGACCGCCGCCGGCTCGCGCGCGACGCGGTAGCAGGCGGTTGGTCCGTCCGCGAGCTCGAGGCCCGCGCCCGCGCCGCCTCCTCGCCGACCGCGAAGCGGCCCGGCCGCCGATCACGCCGCGCCGGCGCACTGCACCCCGACCAACAGGCCGCAATCACGGAACTCACCGACGCGCTCGGTGCCGCGCTCGGCTGCGAGGTCGACGTCAGCGCCGCCGGTGGCGGCTACCGCGCCCAGCTCAGCTTCGACTCGCTCGAGGCGGCTCAGGACCTGATCCGCCGGCTGCGAGTCCGCGCCGCAGCCTGATGCCCCGCCGGTAGAATCCGCTGCCGGAGCCAGATCGGCGGCCCCATCGCCGCCAAGATCATCGCACCGGAATATGGGCGATTAGCTCAGTCGGTTAGAGCGCTTCTCTGATAAGGAAGAGGTCCCAGGTTCGAGTCCTGGAGATAAGGAAGAGGTCCCAGGTTCGAGTCCTGGATCGCCCACTCGCCTGACACCGCGTCCACGACGGGAAGAGTCGGCGGCTCTGCGCTCGGGGTGGTCGGTCGCCGTTCATCTGGTTCGGGCGATGTCGCCCGCGGACAATGAGACGATGCTGAGCCCATGAAATGGGAGTTGGCGATCATTGCCGCGTCGGTGCTCGCCGTGGCAGGAGTCTCCCGCCTGCTGACGGGAACGCCGGTTACGCCGGCGATGGTGTTTGTCGCGATCGGAGTGTTGGTGGGCCCGCTTGTGATCGGCGACGTGACGCCGCCACCGACGGATACGGCCGTCCGCACGGTGGCCGAGGCGACGCTCGCCGTGGTGCTGTTCGCCGATGCCTCGCGGATCAACCTGCGCGTGCTCGAGCGCGAGTCCGCGGTGCCGCTGCGTCTGCTTGGTATCGGGCTGCCGCTGACGATCGCGGCGGGTACGGCGTTGGCGGCCGTGGTCTTCGATCAGCTGACCGTCACCGAGGCGCTCGTGCTCGCGGTGCTGCTGGCGCCAACGGATGCCGCGCTCGGTGAAGCTGTGGTGACCGAGCCGCGGCTGCCCTCACGCATCCGGCAGGGGCTCAACGTCGAGAGCGGCCTCAACGACGGGATCTGCGTGCCGCTGCTTCTGATCGCACTCGCCGCTGCCGACGTCGAAGACAAGGCTGCCAGCGGCCACCACGCCGTCACCATCGTGGTAGAGGAAATCGGTTACGGGATCCTCGGCGGGGCGGGGGCCGGGCTGGCCGCCGCTGCCGTCGTCGGGCTCGCCTATCGCCGCAACCTGATCAGCGGACCGTGGCTCCAGGTCATCCCGATCGCCGGCGCCGCCCTCGCCTACGGAATCGCCGCCGCTCTCGGCGGCTCGGGCTTCATCGCGGCTTTCGTGGCCGGAGGGATCTTTGGAGCACTCGTCAGCCGCGAATCCGAGCAGGCGTCGCGCCTCACTGAGGAAATCGGAGGCGTACTCGGCGGCGTCACGTTTCTGATCTTCGGCGCGGTGTTGCTCGGTCCCGCTCTGAAGCACATCAGCTGGCAGATTGCTCTGTACGCGGTGCTCAGCCTGACCTTGGTTCGGATGCTGCCGGTCGCGATCGCGCTGATCGGCACCGGCGCAGCGCGACCGACCGTCGGGTTTCTCGGATGGTTCGGACCGCGGGGCCTGGCGTCGATCGTGTTCGCGGTGATCGTCGTCGAAGAAGCCCACCTTCCCGGGACCCAGACGATCCTGCTCACTACGTATCTCACGATCGGCCTGTCCGTGCTCGCACACGGAGTCACCGCGGCCCCCCTCGCTGCGCGCTACGCCCGCTGGTACGAATCCCACCCATCCCAGCGTCCCGCGATGGAGAGCGTCCCGGCATCCGAACAGCGCGCCCGCGGCCCGAGACATACCGCCGAGAAGTGAGTCTGCGGACGCGCAGACGTGAGCCACGCCACCGACATCCACGCCACCGACTCCACGCCACCCAGGTGGTTCACTCAGTGGCCGTGAGGACCATGACCGGGATCACGCGAGTGGTCTTCGCCTGATATTCGGCGAACGCCGGCGCCCTCTCCATCTGAGTGGAGAAGAGTCGTTCGCGCTCGTCGCCCGAGGCCTCCCGCGCCGTCACCGCGACGGTGTCGCTGCCGACCTCGATGGTCGTTTGCGGGTTGGCCTTGAGGTTGTGATACCAGCCGGGATTGGTCGGCGCGCCGGCCTTCGAAGCGAAGATCACAAAGCGCCCGTTGTCCGCTAGATAGGCCACCGGGTTGACCCGATCCACGCCCGATTTGGCGCCGCGGTGGTGGAGCAGAAGCAGTGAAACCTCGCCCCAGCCTGCAACCTCGCCGCCGTTGGCGCGGAACTCGTCGATGACCCGTTGGTTGTAATCGCTCATCGAGGACATGCCGGCAAGCTAAGCGACGCTCCGTCGCCGGGCCTCACCTGATCGGGATGATGCGCCGCGCCGACGGCGCTCGACTGTTATCGGATGTTCGGCCTCGCGCTGGCCGTGGTCGCGATCGCACTGCCGGATTCGCTGAACCCGTCGCTGATCGTCGGCGCCGTCTACCTGACGCTGGGGCCGCATGCGACGCGTCGGATCGCGGCGTTCACGGTTGGGGCGTTTGCGGCGACGCTGGCGGGCGGGTTGATCGTGGCGATCGGCCTGGGCGACCTGATCCTGTCGGTGGTGCCGAAGCCGTCGAGGACGCTCAAGTACGAACTGATGATCGCGGTCGGGGTCCTGCTCGTGGTCGGCGGGGCGGTGATCTGGTGGCGCCGGGAGGCGCTCGGCAGCGACGATCCGCGCCACCGGGACTCGAAGGTCAGCGGTAGCTCGGCCGCGGCGATGGGAGCCGGCATCGCGGGCTTCGAGTTCCTCACCGCGATCCCCTACTTCGCCGCGCTTGCGATGGTGATCGGGTCCGACGTTTCGGTGGGCAGCAAGGTGTTCCTGATCGTCCTCTACAACGTTGTCTATGTGCTGCCGTTGATCGCGATCACGATTGCGTCGGCCGTGATGGGAGATCGGGCCGCCCGGGTCCTGACGCCGATCGGGGATTGGATCTCGAAGAACTGGCCGCTCGTCGTCGCACCGCTGGTGTTCGTGGCCGGATTGACCTTGACGGCCTGGGGCATCGTGCATTTGACGTGAGGGGTGTCCGCCTACTGGAACAGGCATGAGGGCACTATTGCCGGGGTGCTCGACGCGGGTGCAACATTGATCTCGTATTGCGGCGCGGCTCGGTCGCCGAGCCGACCTATCACGTGGAGGGCCGAATGAGTGCGGTTCATGCAAGTTCACAAGCCCAGGCGTCATCGGCGATGTATGACGACGCGGACGAGCGCGGCTACGGATGGGTCGTGTTCTCCGGTGTGCTGCTGTTGCTCGTCGGCACGCTCAACTTCATCGAGGGGATCGCGGCCGTCGGCAATGCGCATTTCTTCGTAGCGAACACCCACTACATCGCGGGCAGCCTCAACACCTGGGGCTGGGTCGCGATGGTCATCGGCGTGGTTCAGGTCTGCGTCGGCCTCGGCGTGTTCGTGCGCAACCAGCTGTCGCGCTGGGCCGGAGTGGCAATCCTCTCGCTCAACGCGATCGCACAACTGATGATGATGCCGGCTTACCCATTCTGGTCGCTATCGATCTTCGCGCTGGACATCCTCGCGATCTACGGGCTGGTGGCTCACGGCAAGCGGATCTCGACCCTGGCGTTCTGACGCCAAGACCCGTTATCCGCTCAGATGGCGACGGCTCGGCCCGGGCTCCCGGCGCCGGGCCGTCGTCTTCGTGATCGACTGACAGGGAGGTAGCTCTCGCGATGGCTGACGGGGCCGCGGCGCCGGAGGTGACGGCCGAGCAGGCGGCGCAGACGATGCGCAGCAAGCCGTTCATCGTCCTGCTCGTCGTCGTCGCGATCATCGGAGTCGTCGTCTCAGTCGCGGCTTGGTGCTTCCTCGAGCTCATCCATCAGCTCCAGCAGGAGCTGTTCACGCACCTGCCCCACGCGCTCGGCTACGACAACGGACCGCCGCTGTGGTGGTACCTGCCCGTGCTCGGGGTCGCCGGCCTGCTCGTGGCCCTCGCGATCAAGCGCCTGCCCGGCGAAGGCGGGCACCTCCCGGCCAAGGGCTTGGCCGCCGGCGAGACCGCCCGCGCGATCGATCTCCCGGGCGTGATCTTGGCGGGCCTGGCCACCATCGGGTTCGGGCTGGTGCTCGGCCCCGAGGCCCCGCTGATCGCGCTCGGATCGGGCGTCGCCCTGCTGACGATCGGGCTGGCACGTCGGAAGATGGCCCCCCAGGCGCTGCTGATCATCGGCGCCGCCGGAAGCTTTGCGGCGATCTCGTTCATCTTCGCCTCACCGATCATCGCCGCAGTGCTGCTGATCGAGGCGGCGGGGATCGGCGGCCCGCGGCTGCCGCTGATCCTGCTTCCCGGCCTGCTCGCCGCCGGCATCGGCTCGCTCGTCTCGCTCGGCATCGGGTCGTTCACCGGGCTGAGCTCGAGCGCCTACGCGCTGGGGCCGCTTTCGCTGCCGCAGTTCGGCCATCCCACCATCGGGCAGTTCGGGTGGACGATCGTGCTTGCGATCGGGGTCGCGGTCATCGCCAGACTCGCGGTGACCGGCGGGATGGCCACCTACCAGCTCGTGTCCAAGCGCCTGATCGCCGCGCTGCCGATCGTCGGGTTGATCGTCGCCGGGCTGGCGATCGCCTTCTTCAAGATCACCGGGCACAACGTCGACAACGTCCTGTTCTCGGGCCAGGACCAGCTGCCCGCCCTCGCCGCCAACGCGTCGACGTGGTCGGTGTCGGCGTTGGTGCTAGTGCTCGTGTTCAAGGGAATCGCATATTCGATATCGCTCGGCAGCTTCCGCGGCGGGCCGACGTTCCCGGCGATCTTCCTCGGCGCCGCGGCCGGCGTGCTGGCGTCGCACCTGCCGGGGTTCGCGCTCGAGCCGGCGATGGCTGTCGGGATGGGAGCGGCGACCGCAGCTGTGCTGAAGCTGCCGCTGTCGGGGATCGTGATCGCGACGGTGCTCACATCGCAATCGGGAACGGGTGATGAGCCGCTGATCATCGTCGGCGTCGTGGTCGCATACCTCGTGATGCTGCTGCTCGCCGACTTTGAGGCCAAAGCGCTCGCACACCGGTGACCACCCGGGCCGCTCGGATGCGGGCACGATTGCGCGTGCCGCTCGCGAGCCCCATACTGCGCGGCGATGGCTGCCACTCCGCCCCAGTACAACACTCCGGAGCACAGGCGATTGGAGGAGGCGCGCACCGGCGCCGCGGAGTGGAAAGCCTGGGGCCCGTACCTGAGTGAGCGCCAGTGGGGCACCGTGCGCGAGGACTACAGCGCCAACGGCGACGCGTGGAACTACTTCAATCACGACCAATCGCGATCGCGCGCTTACCGATGGGGCGAGGACGGCATCGCCGGTCTCTGCGACGAGCGCCAGCGCCTGTGTCTGGCGCTCGCGCTGTGGAACGGCGCCGACCCAATCCTGAAGGAGCGGATGTTCGGCCTTGCCAACTCCGAGGGAAACCACGGCGAGGATGTCAAGGAGTACTGGTTCTACCTGGATAGCACTCCCACGCACTCGTATCTGAAGTGTCAGTACAAATATCCACAGGCTGCATTTCCGTACGCGGACCTGTTGGCGACCAACGGGCGCCGCAGCAAGCAGGAAATGGAGTATGAGCTTCTCGACACGGGGATCTTCGACGAGGACCGTTACTTCGACGTGATCGTCGAGTACGCCAAGGGCGCCCCCGACGACATCGTGATGTCGGTCACTGCACACAATCGCGGGCCTGATCGCGCGACGCTTCACCTGCTGCCAACACTCTGGTTTCGTAACACGTGGTCGTGGGGCGACGACACGCCGAAGCCGAGCATCACGGCCGTGGACGGCGCCGACGATTCCACCAGCGCCCGCGCTGCACATCCCGAGCTCGGCGACTGGATGCTGACCGCCGACGCGTCGGCGCGGTTGCTGTTCTGCGATAACGAGACCAACAACGAGCGGCTGTTCGGCGCGCCCAATACCTCGCCCCACCCCAAGGACGCGATCAACGATTTCGTGGTCGGTGGTAACGCTGACGCGGTCAACCCCGAGCGCACGGGGACGAAGGTCGCTGCTCATCACCTGCTGGAGCTGGGCCCTGGACAGAGCGCCACGATCCGGCTGCACCTGACCGGCCCGGAGACCGCGGCGAGCGCAGGCGAGGACCCGGGCAACCCGCTCGGCGCCGCGTTCGATCGGATCCTGAACGCGCGGCGCAACGAGGCGGATCAGTTCTACGCCACTGTGATCCCGCCGGCGCTGGGCGCGGACGCGGCGATGGTGATGCGCCAGGCGCTGGCCGGCCTGCTATGGGGCAAGCAATATTACGAATACGACGTGCACCGGTGGCTTCGGGAACATGGTGTCAATCCGTGGGATCCGAACGCGCCGGCCAGCTCGGTGCGCAACGTCCCGTGGTTTCACATGATCGCGGGTGATGTGATCTCGATGCCCGACAAGTGGGAGTACCCCTGGTTCGCCGCATGGGATCTCGCGTTTCATTGCGCCCCGCTGGCACTGGTCGACGTTGATTTCGCCAAGAGCCAGATCGAGCTGCTGCTAGGCACGCGCTACCAGCACCCCAATGGCCAGATCCCCGCGTACGAGTGGAATTTCAGCGACGTCAACCCGCCGGTGACGGCGTGGGCGGCGTTGTTCGTATACGAGCGCGAGGCTGCGATCCGAGGGCACGGCGATCGCCAGTTCCTCGCGCGAGTGTTCGGCCGGCTTTTGACAAATTTCGCTTGGTGGGTGAACCGCAAAGACCTCGACGACCGCAACCTCTTCCAGGGCGGGTTCCTGGGCCTGGACAACATCGGGATCTTCGACCGATCGGCGCCGCTGCCCGGGGGCGGGACGCTCGAGCAGGCGGACGGCACCGCCTGGATGGCGCTGTACTGCCAGTGGATGCTGCAGATCGCGGTCGAGCTGGCCAAGGAGGATCCGGAGTACGCCGACATGGCGCTGAAGTTCATCACCCACTTCGAGTGGATCTCCGTGGCGATGAACCCGCCCGGGGGGGACGGGGCGCTGTGGGACGAGGAGGACGGCTTCTACTACGACGTGATGCGGATGCCGGACGGCGCCTCGATCCGGCTGAAGGTCCGCTCGCTCGTGGGGCTGCTGCCGCTGTGCGCGGCGACGGTCTTCGACGCCGAGATGGCCGCGCGCTTTCCGCAGTTCGAGCAACGGCTGGCTCAATTCATCGCGCGGTTCTCAGATTCGCTTCCGGAGCTGGCCCACCTCCCCGGTCCCAACCCCGCAGGCGCCCGCATCACGGCGCTCGTCGACGAGCAGCGGTTGCGGCGGATCCTCGCGGTGATGCTCGACGAGGACGAATTCCTCGGCGCGCACGGCATCCGCGCGATCTCGCGGCGTCACCTCGACCAGCCGTGTGTGTTCGATTGGGGTGGACAGGAGTACAACGTCCATTACCTGCCGGCCGAATCCGACACCGGCATGTTCGGCGGCAACTCCAACTGGCGCGGCCCGGTCTGGTTCCCGATGAACCTCGTGATCCTGCGAGGGCTGTACCAGCTGGACCGGTACTACGGCGACGGTCTAAAGGTCGAGTGCCCGACCGGCTCCGGCCGGCAGCTGAACCTGCTCGAGGTCGCGACCGAAATCGCGGCCCGGCTGGTCAGCACCTTCACGAACGACGCCACCGGCCGCCGCCCGGTGTTCGGCGGGATCGAGAAGTTCCAGACCGACCCCCACTGGCACGACCTGATCCCGTTCCACGAGTACTTCCACGGCGACAACGGCGCGGGCATCGGCGCCAGCCACCAGACCGGCTGGACCGGTACGGTCGCGCTGCTGTTCGAGTTGGGCGGCGCCGCGCTCGCCGAGCGCGAGGCCCCCGGGATCGTCGCCGACGAACTGGGCTAGCCGCGGCGCTCCCGCACCGACCGCCGCACCGACTCCCGGACCGACCGCCGGACCGACCACCGCCCGAGAACCTAAGCGGCGAGGACCCGCGCCTTCTCGGCCGCGAACTCCTCCTCGGTCAGGATCCCCTGGGCCTTCAGCTCGCCGAGCTGCTTGAGCTGCTCGATCCGGGTGTCGCCGGCGCTCGCCACCGGCGGGGGGGCCGCCACTGGCTGCTGTGGCTGCTGTTGCTGCTGTTGCGCATACTGCTGTTCGTCCTGCTGCGACCAGCGGTTGTACTGACGCCGGCTGACCCGATTGGAGACGGTGGTGGCGGTTCCGGCGATGACGGCGGTGCGGGCGATTCCGCGGAGTAGTCCTGGCATGTTGTCTCCCTTATCTCAGGCCGCGGCCTCGACGGCGTCGAGGGCCTCGATCAGGTCGGTGACACGGATTCGCTCGGACGCGATCAACTCGCCGCCGTTGCTGCGGACCGCGGAGATGAGCTTCGCCGCCCAGCGGTTCTCATAGACGATCATCACGGCCGCGGTCCCCGCCGGCATCTCATTGGCAGCCAAGCCGATGTCCTGGTCGCCCAGCAACCCCGTTGAGGCTCCCGTGAAGGCGGTGAAGTGGCCGGCGGTGTCCTCGTCCAGATCGGCGATGTCAAAGCCCGAGAAGGTGCCGTCCTCCTCCTTCTTGATGAAGCGCGCGTCGAACACGCGGATGATCCCGCGGTCGACGAGGTCGAGCAGAATCGGGACCGCCTCTCCGGTCATCGGCGCGTCCGGCGGGAAACCGATGACGACGACGTCTACCGGGCCGAGCTCTTCTTCATCAGTCATGTCGGTACCTCCGCGATATGGGTCGCTGTTGGGGATATCGAGCGCGGAAGATCCACCGCCTCGACATTCTCTTTAGATCCTAGGGATGAGGACATCATCCGTTGTGGATGAAGACCAGGCCGGCGTGCAGTGCAACCATCCGCGTGCACCGTTGCCAACCGAGCCGCCACCACCGTGAACTCAGTCGCACACACTCTCGAGGCACCCGGCCGGGCGGTTCTCGGCTCCCGCCACGACGGCAACGGCACGACCTTCGCGGTGTACAGCAGCGTGGCCGACGCCGTCGACCTGTGCCTGTTCGATCAGTCCGGCCAGGAGCGCCGCTACAGCCTCGACCAGGGCGACGGGTTCGTGTGGCAGGGATACCTGCCCGACGTGCGTCCGGGGCAGCGATATGGCTTTCGCGTCCACGGCCCGTGGGACCCCGGCGCCGGCGCACGCTGCAACCCCGCGAAGCTGCTGCTCGATCCCTACGCCCGCGCGATCTCAGGCGAGGTCAGATGGGACCCCGCCGTGTTCGGGCACGTGCCGGACGATCCCAATCGCGCCGACGGCAACGACTCGGCGCCGCATGTGCCGCGCTCATTGGTCGTCGCCGAAGAGTTCGATTGGGGTGACGACCGCGCCCCGGGCCGGGCGATGGCCGACTCGATCTTCTACGAGATCCACGTCAAGGGCTTCACCAAGCTCAAGACCGACGTGCCCGAACCGCTACGGGGCACGTACGCGGGGCTCGCGCATCCGGCCGCGATTGCCCATCTCAAGCAGCTCGGCGTCACCGCGGTCGAGCTCCTGCCGGTGCATCAGTTCGTCCACGATCAGCAGCTGGTCGCGCGCGGGCTGCGCAACTACTGGGGCTACCAGTCGATCGGCTACTTCGCGCCGCACAACGCGTACGCATCGGCACACGACAACGGTGGCCAGGTCGACGAGTTCCGCCACATGGTCCGGGCGCTGCACTCGGCCGGCCTGGAGGTGATCCTGGACGTCGTCTTCAATCACACGGCTGAGGGCAGCGAATTCGGCCCGACGCTGTGCTTCCGCGGGATCGACAACGCCGCCTACTACAGACTCGCGGAGGATCGCTCGAGGTACGTCGACGACACGGGTGTCGGGAACACGGTGGACGTGCACCAACCGCAGGCGCTGCGGCTGGTGATGGATTCACTGCGCTACTGGGTGCAGGACATGCACGTGGACGGGTTTCGGTTCGACCTCGCCGCGAGCCTCGGCAGGTCGACGAGTGACTTCGACCCCTACTCGTCGTTCCTGGAGGCCGTCGGCCAGGATCCGGTGGTCTCCGGGGTGAAGCTGATCGCCGAGCCGTGGGACATCGGCAGCTACGACGTCGGTCAGTTCCCATCGGGCTGGAGCGAGTGGAACGGCAAGTACCGCGACACCGTGCGCGACTTCTGGCGCGGCACGCCCGGTCTCCTGCCGGACGTGGCGACGCGAATCAGCGGCTCGAGCGATCTGTTCGGCCACGGCGGCCGCAGGCCGACCGCCTCGGTGAACATCATCACCGTGCACGACGGCTTCACGCTCGGCGATCTCGTCAGCTACGACTCCAAGCACAACGAACCCAACGGCGAGGACAACCGCGACGGCAACAACGACAACCGCAGCTGGAACTGCGGCGTGGAGGGCCCAACCGACGACCCCGCGGTGCTGGAGCTGCGAGCGCGCCAGCGGCGCAACTTCTTAGCGACGCTGATGCTGTCCGAAGGCGTGCCGCTGCTGCTCGGCGGCGACGAGTTCGCGCGCTCGCAGGGCGGCAAC
Organism: uncultured Solirubrobacterales bacterium; assembly: GCA_963809685.1. GTDB lineage: Bacteria > Actinomycetota > Thermoleophilia > Solirubrobacterales > Solirubrobacteraceae > Palsa-465. Next base: position 303,356 of record CAWEKN010000005.1, read on the forward strand.
AACAACGCCTACTGCCAGGACAGCGAGGTCAGTTGGTTCGACTGGGGCGTCGCCGCGGCGAACCGCGACCTGATCGAGTTCGCGGCACGACTGTGCCGACTGCGCGAAGACCATGCCGTGTTCCGCCGTCGCCAGTTCTTTCGCGGCGCACCGGCGCCCGACGCAGTCCGCGACGACGTCGATTGGTACCGGCCCGAGGGAGACGCGATGACGGGGGCAGACTGGGGAGCCGCCTACGCCCGAGCGGTGATGCTCGCGCTGAGCGGCGACGCCGGCGACCGGACGGGTCCGGACGACTCGTTCCTGCTGATGCTCAACGCCTGGTGGGAGCCGCTCGAGTTTGCCGTGCCAGAGTCGCTGCGCAGCCTCTCCTGGCAGCTCGAGGTCGACACCGCCGACCCGGGCGTGGTCGGCACCCCGATCGATTCATCGGCGCCCGTCACGCTGATCGGACGCTCGCTGACGCTGCTGCGAGCGCCCAGGTAGCAGAGCGCGCGCGCAACGACCCGCGCCCCGCCCCGCCCGGGCGGCCGAACCTCGGCGACTAACCGTCAGTTGCGCCGATGTCCTCGCCGTAGACAACCAGCCCGTGAATAATCCAGACGCTCAGTCCGAAGATCGCGATCGACCAGAGCGGATACGCGGGGATTTCGAGTAGCGCGGCGATCGCGGCCAGCGCGGCGACGGCGATCCCGAACCACCGTCCAAAGGCGTTGCCGGCGAACAGCGAGATCGAGGCGAGGATCTCCAGGATCCCGATGATCAGCGTCACCCAGCCCCACGATTTGAGGTTGCCGAACACGTACTTGGTGTCGTGCACGAAGAACTTCGAGTTCCCGATCGCGGCGATCCCATAGATGACGTTCAAGACGCCGCCCACCATCAGCAGCACCGCCGCGAAGATCGCCCGGCCGAGCCCTCTGACCTCAGACATCCAACCGCTCCTTTTCGGGTTTCGGCCCCGGAGCGCATGGAGCGGCCGGGAACTCACTTTGAGTGTGCCACACACTCGGTGATCGCGGGGTGCCGGTCAATAGTGTGCATATGCGGCGGATGGCCGAGTTGTGGCTAGTGTGCGCAACACCCTCGCCGTCGTGCGCACTCCGGACCCCGACCAGCCGCGGGATCGCCAAAGGCGCGACCCGCTACGGTTGAGCGGGTCGGGGGCGTGACGACACAATGGAGCGCATTGACAACGACGAGCCCATACGTTGAGGACCGGCCGGCCCGATGCCGGCGGCTCGTGATCGCCGACGACGAGTATTTGATCCGCGAGGCGCTGAAGCGGATCCTTGACCAGATCGGGACCGTGGAACTCGTCGCCAGCTGCGAGGACCGCGATTCGCTGCTCGATGCCGTGCAAGAGCTCCGGCCCGACGCGGTGATCACGGATATCCGGATGCCGCCCGAGCGCACTGACGAGGGCATTCAGGTGGCACGGCTGCTGCGTCAGACCGCGCCCGAGGTCGGAGTCGTCGTGCTCAGTCAATTTGCCGATCCGAGCTACGCGCTGGAGCTGCTCGAATCGGGATCGGCGGGGCGCGCGTACCTGCTCAAGGAGCGCGTCAGCGAACCCGCACACCTGATCGAGGCGATCGACGCGGTGGTGGCGGGCGAGTCGTTCGTCGACCCGATGGTGGTCGACGCGCTGATCCAGGCCCGCAGGCAAGCGGTCCGATCACAGTTGTCACAGCTGACCGCGCGCGAACTGGACGTGCTTGCAGAAATCGCTCAGGGCAAGAGCAACGCCGCGATCGCCGGCTCGCTGGTCCTGACCAAGCGAGCGGTCGAGAAGCATGTCAACGCGATCTTCATGAAGCTCGACCTCGGTAACCCCGACGACGTGAGCCGGCGCGTGATGGCGACGCTCATGTTCCTCGCCGACGGGCGGCGGTCGCCCCCGGGGCCCTGACTGGCGCTATCGCGCGGCGCAGGGTATGACCGCGGCAATCGTGGTGCCGCGTCCGGGGTAGCTGTCGATCTCGAACCTGCCGCCGATCGCCTCGACCCGATCTCGCAGGCCCTCGAGGCCGCGCCCCTCCTGCTCGACCGCGCCACCGACGCCGTCGTCGAGCACCTCGATCGCCAGCGTGTGTGCGTTCAGGGCTAGGCGAACCTGGACGCGAGACGCGGCAGCGTACTTGGACGCGTTGGCGATCGCTTCCATCGCGACGTAGTAGGCGGTCGTCTCCGCGCGGTCGTCGAGTCGCACCGCGGGAGCGCCGACCACCTCGACTGGGATCGCCGACGAGGAGACGGCAAAGTTGATCGCGCTCTCGAGCCCGAATCGCGACAGCAGTGGCGGATGAATGCCCTGCGCGATGCTCCGAAGCCCATCGATCGCCTGCTCGAGCTCGGCCTTTGCCGACTCGAGCACGGCCTGCGCGCGCGGCGGATCGGTGCGCAGCGCATTCGTCGCGAGGGTCAGGTGGGTGGCGAGCGCGACCAACCGCTGCTGAGCTCCGTCGTGAAGGTTTCGCTCGAGCCGCCTGCGTTCTGTGTCTGCCGCCGTGACGAGCCGCGCGCGAGACCTGCGAAGCCGCCTGGCCAGCGACTCCCGCTCGGACACCACCGCGGCGAGCGTCAGCGACGACAGCGCGGCGACGGCGATGTAGAGCTGAGTGCTGAGCACGCTGCGCGTGATCGAGTGAAACACGAACGGGCCGCCGTAATGCGTCGTACCCCAGATCGCAAACCCGGACACGATCGTGATCGCAAGCGTCGTCCCGCGCTGGCCGAAGCGCAGCGCGGCCCAGATCAGCGCCGGGAACACGATGTAGCTGAGCGGCTGCCTGTTGTCGAGGCCGACGGCGCTGAGCGCAACGACCACGACCACGAGCAGAGAGGCTTCAACCGCCCGGGGCCGGATCCACCCGTGCCTGGGCCCGATCAGCCACGCGATCGCCGTCGGCACGACGATCAGCGCGCCCGTGAAGTCACCAAGCCACCAGGTGCGCCAGATCTGCAACAGCGACTCGCCCTTGACCACACTGCCGATCGAAGCCGACAGCGACCCGATCGTGGCGCTGACCGCGCACCCGATCGCGATCGCGGCGACCACGCCGGCCGTTCCGGATACCGTCCGCAGCGGCGAGCCGTTGGACTTCAGCCGACGCAGGAGCATGACGGCGACGACGATCTCCAGGAGATTGCCGAAGCTCTGCCCGAGCGCGACGCCGAGCGGCAGCGCCGAGTAGTTGTTGACGAGCAGGTCGCCGACGACGACACCCGGCCAGAACCGAAGCCCGGCGATGTACAGGAACGCGATGCCGACGCCGGCGGGAAGCCACACGATCGCCGCGACCGGCCCCGCGAACTGGAACGCGAAACCGAGATGCGCGGCGGCGTAGTACAGCGCCACCAGCGCGATCAGCCAAACGAGGTAGCTGGTCTGCATGCCGGCGAGCAGGCCGCCCGCGGGCTCCCGGCGTGCAGAGCCGCCCCGGTCCGAAGGCGCGCTCCCCGTCAACGAGAAGCCAGGCATACGGCCAAGGATGGCATGGACGGGAGCGACTCGGAGCGCTGACCCCGTGCGCCACCAGTTCACCCCATTCGGATGATGAGCGCGCACACGGCGTTTGGAACGCTGGCGGCCGCTAATCGAAAGGAGCCCACCGGTGGCAACTGAACCCGAAGAAACGCCCGTCCTGAATCTGCTCGCGACGATGACCGCTGCCTCGCTGGAGGCGTCGGACCTCGACTCGCAGACGCTGATGCTCGTCCGCCTCGGTGCGCTGATCGCCGTCGACGCGCCGCCGGCGTCCTATATGTTGAACCTGGCCGCGGCGGGCACGGCCGGCGTGACCTCGGAAGACGTGCAGGGGGTGCTCGCGGCGGTCGCGCCGATCGTCGGAACCTCACGTGTCGTCTCGGCCGCCGGCAAGCTCGTCCGCGCGCTCGACCTGAAGATCGAGCTCGGCGAGCTCGGCGAGCTCGCGGAGTAGCGCCCCGCGAGCCTACGCCGGCTACACCTGGATACGCGCCGCTTACATCGGCGGCCGTGGCGGCCGAGCCGCCATCGCTTGGGTCGCCGCCGATCCTGGCGGCTCAGAGAGCTCTTCAGAGTCGCCGTAGACGGCCAGTCCGTGGATGATCCAAAGGCTCAGCGCGAAAATGGCGATCGCCAAGAACGGATACGCGGGGATTTCGAGCAGCGCCGCAATCGCCGCAAGCGACGCGACGAAGATCCCGAAGTAGCGCCCGTATGCGCCGCCGCCGAACAGCGACACGGAGGCGAGGACCTCGAGGATCCCCAGGATCAGGGTGACCCAGCCCCAGGTTTTCAGATCGCCGAATACGTACTTGGTGTTGTGCACGAAGACCTTCGAGTTCCCGATCGCGGCGATCCCGTAGATGATGTTCAGGACACCGCCGATCATCAGCAGCACGGCCGCGAAGATCGCCCGGCCGAGGCCTCTCACTTGGTCCATGGTCAACTCCTCCTAGGTCACTTTGGGCGGTAAGTTCGAGCATCGGCGGTACTTATTCGTCACCCGTAACGGGTGAGGGGAGGCGGTCGGCTCACCCCATTCAGACGATGACGGCCCACGTCGTCGTTCGTACCGTGCAACGCCACCCGATCTCAGGAGAACAACATGACCGCGCCCGCGCGCCAGCTTCTGGCCTACAAGTTCGGCCCCGAGTCGTCCTATGAGGGACAGCTCGTCGGGGCGCTCGAGCGCATCGAGAGCGGGGGCGCGCTGCGGATCGTCGACGCCCTGTTCATCGGGCGCGAGCCCGATACCGGCGAGGTGACCGCTGTGTCCCTTAGCGGCGGCTCGGCCGGCATGATCGGCAGGCTCCTGAGCTTTCGCCTCGACGCCGGCGAGCGCCAAGCGGCGACGCAGCGGGCGCTAGAGGGTCCCACCGGCGAGATCGTGCGAACGCTCGGCGAGCAGTTGCAGCCGGGCGTCGCGATCGCCGCGGTGCTGATCGAACATGCCTGGGCGCAGGCGCTCGACGAGGCGGTGAGGAGGATGGGCGGCGCCGAGGCGGTCAGCGAATCAACCGACGCCGCACAAATCGCGCAGGCCGTTGCGCTGCTGCGCGAGGTGGCAGCGCAGCCGTGACGCAGCTGCCGGCGCCGCAGCGGCCGGCAGCTGTTCGCTCGATCCGTAAGCGGACTAGGGAACTACGGACTAGGAAGTGGGAGCCGGCTGGTTCGGCGTAAGCGCTTCCTGCAGCTTCTGGGTGTCCTCGTCCGACAGCGATGTCCTGATCACCGTGCCGCCGTACTGCTCGAGCGCCGCGATCGCCTTGTCGGGCGTCGCCTGCTCGATCACCATGAACAGCGCCGACGTACCGGGCTTGAGGTAGTCGCGCACCTGCTGCTGGAAGGCCTTGTCGATGCCCTTTTCGCCGAGGTGGCCGAACAGCGCTCCGAACCCGGCGCCCAACGCGAGTCCGGCGAACGGGACGAAGAACAGCATCCCGAACAGCAGGCCCCAGAAACTGCCCCAGATCGCGCCGCCGCCCGCCGAAGCGCCGCCGTGCGTGGTGTTGACGTGGTACTTGCCTTCGAGATCGCGGGATATGGCGGCGACCTGGTCGGCCTGGATGATCAGCTCGGCCTCCAGCTGATGGACTGTCTGCACCGCTTGGTCGGCGGTGCCTTGATCGGGATAGCCAATCGCAACTAGTGTCGCCATACCGACTACTCCTTCCGTTCGCTTTCTGACTCTGGCTCGCCGCTCATGTCTGGGCAGACGACCCAGGCGTGACACGCTCACGCTCCGGCGCAGCCTCCGGGAGCGAGCCATCCCGGTCATCACCCGAATTGGGTGAGCGCGGGGTCTGAGCGAGCGCGGATGCCCCCTCGGCCCGCCTTGCATCGGCCCGCGTCGCCGCCGCTTGGGTTCGCCGCATCCCGGCGAGCGACTGCTGCCGCGCCTCCACGACGACCGTGCGCGCGAGCCGATCCTGCAGCCCCCGGCGCTGGCGGTCGAACAAGATCAACGCGTAGCCTGCGAGCAGCGGCAGCGCAGCTAGGATCAGCCCGATGAACCGCAACAGTGACCGTCGCGGCTTAAGTCGTTCGCCCTTCGCCGCGACGACGCGAAATTGCATCACCCGGGCACCGGGGGTCTGTCCGGCGGTTGTCCAGAACACGACGAAGTAGCCGACGGTCCAGAGCAGGTAGACGGCTCCGCCGATCGCGAGCAGAAGGGTCTTGACCTCGCGCGGCAGGTGTAGCAGGGAGAGGATCAGCGCCACGCCGAGATCGACGACCAGCGCGACCAAGTTGATGATCGCGGCGTCGATCGCGAAAGCGATCGTGCGCGTCGCCAATCCGACGTACCGGACCGGCGTCGCATCCGCGGCGAGCGTGGCATCGGCCGGCACCGGCCGCGGGCTCACGGCAGGTCCGGTTGTGGCGGCTCGCCGATCGGCGGGCCGTTGCGCTGGCGCCGGGGCAGCAGACGGTGGGCGGCACGCTCGAGCAAGTCGTCAGTCCTTCGGGACCGGGCGCGGACCTCGTCGCCGACCTGATCGGCGAAGCCCAGGCTCTGTTGAGCGACCGCTGCCGTAACGGCAGGGCTGGCGGCGACCTCGTCGATCAGGCGCCACAGCGCGTCGCTCGCCAGCAGGCGATCGACCAGCCGATCGAACACGCCGGCTTCGAAAATGCTGTCGATCAGCTGTTTGACGCCATCGCTTGCAAGCGCATTGCGGATCGCGGCCTGCAGCCGCGGGCTGTTCATCGCGGCCTGCAGCCGCGGGCTGTTTACCGCGGCGTCGATCAGCCGCTCGAGCTCGGGGCTATCGAGTACGCGGTCCACGGCCCGCCGCTCGAGGCCGATTCCCGCGTCAACTGCGGCGCCGGCGACGCCCGACAGCGGCCTCAACGTGATCGCGGCCGCTCGACCCCCGACGCCCACGATTCCGCGCACGGCGCGCGTAGCTGGGCTGCTGTTCTGATGCTCGGACATCTCTCTCCTTCGTGCAACATCTTCGCAGGACGAGCGACCCGCGCTTAACCCCAATCGGACGATGTGTCGGGATTGGCCGACCGACAGCATCACGCCGAGGGAGATGAGCACCGCCGACGACACACCGAGCGAAGTAGGAACGGAACCGGGCGCCACGGGCAGCCCGTCGACCGTCGAGGCCCCGGCGGCGCAGTCGATCTCGCGCCGCCGGCTGATTCTCGTCGACGGGATCATCGTCGTCAGCACGATCCTCGCGGTCGTCGGGATCCTGGCGATCTTTGCCAACCGGCTGTTGTTCAATCCCGCCAACTGGGAACAAGCGAGCACGCAGCTTCTGCAGAACGACGCGATCCGCACCGCGACCGCGAACTACGTTGTCGACCAGATCTACGCAAATGTTGACGTCGCCGGGCTGCTGAAGTCCGGGCTGCCGCCCCGGTTCCAGCCGCTCGCCGGCCCGGCGGCCGGGGCGCTGCAGAACGCCGCCACCGACGCCGTCAAGCTCCTGCTCACCCGGCCCCGAATACAGACTCTGTGGGCAAGGGCCAATCGCGCAGCCGACGAGACGCTTGTCTCGATCGTGAACGGCGGCAAGGGAGCGGTGAACGCCAACAACGGCGTCGTGTCGCTCAACCTCGCCTCGATCGTCGACCAGGTCGCGACTCGGCTCGGGCTGCCGGCGGACCTGAGCTCGAAGCTGCCGCCGGATGTCGCAAACCTGAAGATCTTCAAGTCCGACCAGCTCAAGCTCGTGCAGAACGGCGGCAAAGCGATCCGCGGGCTCGCGCTGTGGCTCACGATCCTCGTCCCGCTGCTGTGGCTGTTGGCGATCTTCCTCGCCCGCGGTCACCGGCGGCGGACGCTGATGACCGTCGGGTTCGCGATCGTCGTCGCGGGCGTGATCGGCCTCGCGGGCCGGTCGATCCTCAAGAACCAGGTCACCAATTCGCTCGTCCAGGACGCCACGCTGCGGCCCGCGTCGCTGGCGACCCTCGACATCGCGACGTCGATTCTGCGCACGATCGCGCAAGCGTTCATCGTCGTCGGACTCGTGGTCGTCCTGTCTGCGTGGTTCGCAGGGCCGGCGAAGCTCGCAACGTCGGGGCGCCGCGCGATCGCACCGTTCATGCGAGAGCACGCGGCCGCGACGTTCGCAATCGTGGCCGTGGTCATGATCCTGATCTTCATCTGGCAGCCGATCCCGGCGACGGGCACCCCGGCCGGAATCATCGTGTTCATGGCGTTGGCGCTGTTCGGCACCGAGATGCTCCGTCGGCAAGCTGCCACCGAGTTCCCAGACGCGCAGCGTGGGCAGGCCACGGCGGCGGTGCGAGCGCGGATGCACGCGATGCGCGAGAGCCGTCAGCGCGCCCGCGCGCCGATCGCAGTCGCGGCGCCCGAGTCCCTCCCCGAGCAACTCGGGCGCCTCGCCGAGATGCGCGACGCCGGCAAGATCAGCGTCGAGGACTACGACGCCGCCAAGGCAGCGCTGCTGCGCCCGCAAGGGGATCCGTCGGCGGACCAGACATGAACGCGTCGTGCCGGGATCTGCTCCGTCGCTTGGCGGCGAGCGACGAGCGCTCGTTGCGCACGGTGCTGGCCCCAACCCCCGAGTATGCGCCCAGCCACGCGTGGAGCTCGCCGGCGCTGGATCGCCAGACCCGGATGCTGGTCCGGCTCGCCGCCCTGCTCGCGGTCGGCGCCTCGACGACGTCGGTGCGCTGGGCGGTGGACCAGGCGTGCTGCACCGGTGTCGACGACGACGCGATGGTGGGGGTCTTGGTGGCGGCGGCGCCCGCGGCCGGGTCTGCCCAGGTCGTCTCGAGCGCCGCGCGCCTTGCCCTCGCGCTCGGGTTCGATCTCGAGGTCGACGGCTGGGATGGATCCTGACTACTGGCCGAGGAGGCCCGCGTCCTGCGCCCGCGTCACTGCCTCCGATCGGGACGCCGCCCCGAGCTTGCGATAAACGGCGTGTGCCTGGGTCTTGACGGTATTGGCCGACACACCCAGCTGCGCCGCGATCTCGCGGAACGAGCGGTGGCTCGGCAGGAATCGCAGGATCCTCAGCTCCGCGATCGTCAGCGCCGATGGCCCCGCGAGGCTGGTCTCAGCGAGTGTGTCCATGTATGACCAAGCGTCGTCGAACCAATGCTGGAACATGGCTGCGTCCGGCGTCTTGCGCGAGAGTCGCGAAGCCTGGGCGAGCAGCGTCCGGGCGCCGACCACGTCCGCCAACCACAGCGACGCGTGCGCCAGAAGGATCCGAGCCTCCGCGCCGTACCACGGGACCAGATCGCCGAGCTCGGTCAGAAGATTCATGGCGCTGCGCAGATCTCGCTTGGCCTCGTCGACGCGACCCTGATGGGCGCGCGATGCCGCCGCCGCGGCGAACACCAGCACCGCCGTGGGAGCTGCGCCCAGCTCATAGTCGACGATCATGTCCGTGGCGCGGTCGGCGAGCTCCGCGGCCAGCTCCCAGTCCCGCTGCTCGAGTGCGAGCATCGCGTGCTGTGCCAGGCACACCGCGGTCACTCCCGGGACCGTGTCGCCGCCAAGGTCGATCGCCTCCGACAGCAGGCGCGCCGCGGTTTCCCTGTCGCCGCACAGGTGGCGCGCGACCGCGTTCAGCGCAAAGCAGACCGGGCGCCAGGGGCTGTCGTCCGCGACCCGCTGCACCGCGAGCTTGGCCGCCTCCGACATCGCAGCTGCGCCGGCCCGCGCCGCCGCGGCCTCGATCACCAAGCCACCGACGACCATCGACTCGTTGCGCGGCGGCGTCCCGTCGCGCTCACACGCGGCGGCTGCCGTCAGCGCCCATTGGTGGGCGCCGTCGACGTCGCCGATCGCCAGGCAGCCGTGCGCCGCGCACAGCGCGAGGCTCGGGATCTCAGCGATCCGGTCGTGGCTGAAGAAGCTCAGCCAGTGGCGGACCGCGCCGCTGCGTCCGTGCGTCAGGTACCAGACGATCCGGTCCCACAGTAGATCCCCGGCGCGCTGCGCGTCTCGGGCGGCGCAGGCGTGCTCGATCGCACGATCGGCGTCTCCGTCGTCGGCGTACCAGACGCTCGCGCGCAACTGCAGGTCGGGCTCGAGCTCAGGCTCGACTCGCCGAAGCTCGCCGTAGAGGCTGTCTCGGAACAGGGGGTGCCAGCGATAGGAGTCGTGCGCGGGGTCGAGTGGCTCTAACAGCTGGCTTGCCCGCGCCAGGTCAGCGAGCGTCTGCGCCGAGCCGGTCTGCCCCAGCACCGTGTCACACACCGGACCCGACAGCCGGTCGAGAATCGATGTCCTGATCAGGAACGTCAGCAGATCAGGCCGAAGCGCCGACAGAACCTCGTCGTGGAGGTATTCGGTCAGCAGGTGATCGTTGCCGCGGAACTGCGCGACGCCGGCGGGTGCATCGCGATGCTCGCGCAGCGACAGTGCGGCCAGGTACAGCGCGACCGGCCAGCCCGCCGTCCTGCCGGCGAGCGCCTGTATCGCCTCGGGCTCGAATTCGAATCCGGCCTCGGTCAGCAGCGCGTCCGCTTCGGAGCAGCTCATCGCCAGATCGTTGATCCGGATCTCGACAAGTTGCTTGTGAGCGCGCAGCCGTCCGATCGGAAGTCGAGGCTCGGTCCGCGACGCGATTGCGAGCATCGAGCCGGGCGGCAGGCCGGTCAGCACCGCCTCGACGATCCCGCGAATCGCCGCCGGCGCCACAAGATCGGCGTCGTCGAGCACGACGACGCACCCGCGGCCTTCGTCACGCGAGCGGACGACCTCGACCAAGGAGTCGCCGTCCGCCTCCGCCGCGGCCTGGTCCGAGGCGGCCGGCGAGAACGATCCGAGCCACACGAACGCACGCTCGTCGCGCTCGGCCCACTCGGCCAGCAGACTCGACTTTCCGTATCCCGGCGGCGCGACGATCAGGGCCAGCCCGTGCGGCGAACCGGCGAGACGATCCACGAGCTCGGGCCGCCGTACGAATTCCGGAGCAAACCCGGGCCCGGCTTCCCTCAGCTCGATCTCCCCGCCCGCGTGTGCGGCCGGGCACCACGCAGTGGCCGGACGGCGTAGGAGCGCGGCTGCTCGGGCGGTTGGCATCTAGTTCGCGAATCGGCAGGGGTCGGTGGCGTCCCCAACAGAGGTTTTGCCGCATCGTCGCTCGCAGGGCAAGGAAGCCTGCCTGCGTGTGTTCGGTGAAGCCCGCACCACCCACGAGCACCGGGCTTCATCACCCGGTTCGGACGATGCGCGCGACCCAGCCGATCCTAGGCTCGTCTCGTGGACGAAGTGGAACGCCTTCTTCGCCGGTTGGCGGTCAACGACGAGGAGTCCATCGAGAAGGTGCTCGTTCGGGGAGGCGCATCGGAGGCCGCGGTCGCGCTGCAGCCGAAGGAGGACCTGCTCGTGCGTCTCGGCGCGCTGCTGGCGCTCGGTGCTGCGACGGCCTCGCTCCGGGCAACCGTCGATCATGCAATCGAGGCCGGCGCCACCGAAGCGGAGATAGTCGGCGTGCTGATCGCGGTGGCTCCCGCGGTCGGGCTTGCCCGCGTGGTCTCCTCCGCTCCTCGGCTGGCAACGGCGATCGGCTACGACATCGAAGCGGAGGAGTGAAGATGCGCTCAATGGATGAGGCCCGAGATCGGGCATCCGGGCTTGCCGCCGCCTGGTGGCTGTTCTTGATCGCCGGCGCCGTGAGCCTCGCGGCCGGCGTGATCCTGATCGCCAAACCGAGCAACAGCCTTGCCGTGCTGGCAGTCGTGTTCGGCATCTTCCTGCTCGTCGATGGGATCGTCGAGCTGTTGATGTCGTTCGGATCGCACACCGAGAACCGTGCGCTGGCAGCGATTCTCGGCGTGCTCGGGATCGTCATCGGGATCGTCCTGATCCGGCACCCGTTCCACGGGGTCGAGGCGATCGGCATCCTGATCGGTATCTGGCTCGTCGCGGCGGGCGTGATTCGCCTAGTTCGCACGATCGCGTTGGGCGGACACGTGTTGTTGAGCGTCCTGATTGCGCTCCTGGAGATCGTCGTCGGAATCGTGATCGTGTCCGAGCCGCACATCGGCTACTCGACGCTCGCGATCATCGGGGGGATCTGGCTGGTCCTCAACGGCTTCGGAGCGATCGCACTCGCGTTCGTCGTTCGCAAAGCCGCGCACGAGTCAGAGGCGCAGCGGGCAGCGGGCGCGGCGACCGCCGGCTGATCCGGCCAGCGACGCGGTGATGGTGGACGGCCCGGCACCAGATGGCTGATCAACCCGGTGGGGGCCCCCCGCCACCGGGACGCGGACCGATCGCGAGGGCTCGGCGCACCGCGGCGAGGGCGCAGGCTCGGCTCGAGCGCGAGCGCGAGCGGCGCTACATCGTCGCGCTCGGTTTCGTGATCCTCAACCGCAGCCGACAGACGGCGGCTTCGGTGCTCGCCGGGGCACTGGCGTTTCGGCTGTTTCTAACCCTTCTTCCGCTGTCGCTGGTGGCCGTCGTCGGCCTGGGGCTGCTCAGGTCGGCGGGGGGCGATCCGTCTCAGGCCGTCAAGCAGTTCGGTATCAAGGGCGTATTGGCAAGCTCCATCAACCATTCGGCGTCGTTCAGCGATCCGGGCCGGACGGTGGTACTGCTGCTCGGCGTCATCGGGCTGCTGGGCGGGGCGCGCACGACCGCGGCGACGTTGCGGGCGATCCACGCCCTCGCATGGGGGATCCCGATCGCGCGCTGGCGTCGAAGCGGCTTGGCGGGGATGATCTTCCTCGGGGGCGTCGTGATCGCGTTCATGTTGGGCGGGCTCGCCACCCGCGCGCGCTCCGAAGCAGGTCTCGTGCTCGGCCTTGGAGCCTCCTCGCTGCTGGCGCTCGTTGCCGGCTCGGCGTGGTTCGGCGCCTCGTGGTTGCTGCCGCATCCCGACGACGTTCGCTGGCCGGCGCTCCTGCCCGGGGCGATCGTCGTCGGGATTGGCTTCGCGGTCCTACAAGCCGTCACCGCCAACTGGGTCGGCCCCAAGCTCCAGCACCAGTCGGCGCTGTATGGATCGCTCGCAGTGTCGTTTGTCGTGCTCGGTTGGCTGTATGTTGTCGGCCGCCTGATGGTGGCTGCCCCGCTGCTGAATGCCGCAATGCTCGACCACGGCCGGTCGCGGCGCGGAGCCGCGGCGCAGCGCGAAGAGACCGTCAGATCCGCCACCGAGCCGTCACCGGAACCCCAGCATTCCTCCTAGCAGCCGACGCCAATGGGCCAGATCTTCCTCTTCGCGCTGCTCGCCGCTCTCAATCCGACACTGGTCGCCGCGTCGACGATCATGATGGTGCTTTCGAATCCGGTGAAGCTGATGCTGGGGTACCTGCTCGGCGCGATGCTCACCAGCGTCACGCTCGGAATCGTGATCGTCGAGACGCTGTCGGGGTCCGGTGCCGTCAGCACGACCCGCAGTGCACTGAGCCCTGCTGCCGACCTCGCGCTCGGATCGATCTCGCTGGCGATCGCGTTCGTGCTCCACGGCGACCGCTCCAGGGACCGACGACGGCGCCGCGGCGAGCGTCGCGAGGACAAGGGCCCGCCGCGATGGCAGCAAGCGCTGAACAAGGGCTCTCCCCGCGTCACGTTCGTAATCGGAGCGCTGCTGACGCTTCCCGGCGCGTCCTACCTGGCCGGCCTCAGCCGGATCAGCAAGCAGGCAGGCACAGGCGCCGACGCCGCGCTGCTGGTGATCGGCTTCAACATCGTGATGCTCGCGCTGCTCGAGGTCCCGCTGATCGCCTTCGTGGTCGCGCCGGAGTGGACGCCGAAGGCGATCGAGCGGGCCAAGCGGTGGGTCGCATACAGGGCGCACGCGTTCATCGTCGGCGGCTTCACCGTGCTCGGGGCACTGCTGATCCTCAAGGGCCTGATCGAGCTGATCCGAGCGTCTTAGGGTCGGGACACTGGGCCTGATCGCCCGAATCGGATGATGGAGTTGCGCGGCCGAGAGCGTATCGTCGTCTCAGTTGCAAGACAGCCAGATGGGAGGGAAGTCGATGGCACCGGTGACTCACCAGACGATCAAGCTCGGCAAGGGCAAGCACACGGGCCCGGAGTACGGAGCCTGCGTGATGGAGCTCGCGTCGATGCTCGGCGGCGAGCCGTTCAGCGATCATCCGGTCTCCGTTTGTCCGGTGATCGGCTCGTTCCTGCGCACGTACAACGACTCGATCGATCACAGGCGACGCCAGGACCTGTACGCATACGCGGCGAAAGTCGTGGCCAGCCGCTCTTCGGCAGGCGTGCAGCGCGCGCGCGCTGAGCGCCTGAGCGCATGGGCATCGGAGCTCCAGCCCCGCCGGTGGACCCGCATGTTCCTGGCGTGGCGGCTGCGCACGATGGCCGTCGGGGCCCAGCCTGAGTCGGTCGGCGGCCGCGCCGTCCGCGCAATTCCGAAGCACACGGACAGATCGCACGCACAGGTGCTCACGCTGATCGACGAGCTGTTGACGATCGGCGCGCCGCCTCACGCGCGGGCGACGGTCGACGCACCCGTGAGCTTGGCGAGCGCGCCCGCGGTGGCGTCGGCGACAACGGCGCCGAGCAGGGCTCCGGCCAGCACATCGCCCGGGTAGTGAACTCCGGTGTGCACGCGCGAGTAGCCGACCGCCATCGCCAGACAGTGCAGCGGGAGGCCCGCGACCGGCATCACGCTACCAACCCCTGACGCGAACGCGACAGCGGCGGCCGTATGCCCTGAAGGGAACGATCGCGACATCGGCATCCGCACGTGCCGCGCCTCGGGAACCTCCACTGCCTCGCGATCCGGCCGTCGGCGCCGTCCGAGCGGCTTCACCGCTAAGTTGACGACCCCGGAGGTGGCGGCCACACAGGCCAGGCCGCAGGTCGCTGCCCGCCGCCCGCGCCTGCCCCCGAAGACGGCGAGCGCCGCGCTCGCGGCGAGCGAGAGCTTCGAGTGGTTGGCCGCATCCGAGAGTCGCCGCATCGCTCCGTCGAGTCGCGGCGTCGGCGTCGTCGCGACAGCCGCGTAGACCGCGTGATCGACCCGCTCGGCCTCCGCCACCCACGGGCCGAGAGAGTGCCGGTCAGACGTCGGTGGTGGGTTTCGGTTCAAAGCCATGCTCGCTCCGATCTGGCAGCTCTGGTTGTCGGCCCCGGCCCAGGTTGCTGACGATCAGCGAGACGACGGTGACAAGGTAGATCTGGCCCATGAGCGCCTCAGAGATCGACAGCGTGTGGCCGAGATTGCTGGCCGCCGTCAGGTCTCCGTAGCCCACGGTCGTCAGCGTCGTGAAGCTGTAATACAGACAGTGGGCCACGGTGGCGGAGGCGCCGTTGGCGAAGAAGTTCCCAGTGATGTGGTAGATCGCGCCGAACGTGAACGCAAAGAACATGCCGAGCAGGATGTACATGCACAGCACGCCAAAGACGGCCTCGACCGTCACCCGCTGACGGCTTCGGAGGCTGCGGAGGACCCCGACCACGATTGCCGGCGGCGCGAGCGTCACCAGCAGTAGGTTGGCCAACCGCGACGCTAGGCCGTCGACGCTCCCCGCCGCTGCTTCGATCACGCTGGCGAGCACTATCACGGCCGCGATCAGCGCGAAGGGCTGTGCGATCGCGGGTCGCACGTCGCCGGCCCGGAGTGCGAGCACCAGCGTTGCTCCGAGCAGCGCCGACACGACCACCTGCTCCCATGGCCCGGGGCTCGCGATTCCCTGCACGGCGAACGCCGTCACGATCGCGCCCAGCAGCAGGCCGTAGCGCTCGCGCCCGCGGCGAGAGCTTGACGCGCGATCGGAGATGGCGGGTGCGACACGCATCGTGCTGCCGCCGCGCCCGCGCGGTGCTACTCCTGGCCGGCCCCGTGCAGGGCGGGGATTGGGCGTTCTGACTCCGTGGAGCGCCCGACAGCGATCCGTCCCAATGCCGCGAGCGTCCCAGGCAGCGAGTCGGACTCGAGCACCGACGGGGAGGCCCCGGGGTGGCTTGGGGCGATGCGCACCCGTAGCGCGCCCGGGCGGATCCGAAACCGCAACGGCGGGTCGAGGATCGTCGCCTCGCCGTCGATCCCGGCCGCCACGGGGCCGTCGGATTGGACCTCGAACGTCGCGTCAGCCCATTGATCAATCGAGAACACCGAGGTATGGACGCGGTCGCCGGTTCGCTTTGTCGGCCCGATGATTGCGATCCCCAGGACGCCCTGATCGAGCCGCGGGCGCGTCCCCGATCCCAGCGCCCGTCCGAGCCGATAGACGTTGTTGGAGACCAGCAGCGCGGCGCCCGATGCGGCCCCGCCGGGGCTGTCCCAATGCAGATGCGGCGGCGTGGCCTCCGGCCCAAGCACGTCCGGGACCGTGTCGAGCAGCGTGCGGATCTTGGCGTCGCGATAACCGGCGTGCTGCACCGCCTCGGCGTAGAGGCCGAGCGACACGTTGTTGACGAACACGCGCCCGTTGACCTCGGCGAGGTCGACGCGCCGCTCACCGCCGTCGGCAAACGCGTCCAGCGCCCCGACCACATCATTGCGGTCGACCCCGAGGTCCAGCGCGAAGTGATTGCGGGTTCCTGCCGGGATGCACGCGTACGGAAGGTCGAGCTCCGCCGCAACTTTGGCGACGATCGCCTGCGAACCGTCGCCGCCGGCCATCGCCAGCGCTCCGGCTCCATCGGCGACGGCGGCGCGGACGAGCTGCTCGAGGTCGTCGCCCTGGCGAAGCTCGATCGGCTCGATCCCCCGTTGCCTCGCCTCTTGCGCGAGGTTGAAACGCTCCGCCTTGCCGCCTCCCGACAACGGGTTGTAGAACAGCACCGGGTGCTCCGGAGCCGGCGCCGGCGGCAACCGGACGTGCACGGCCAGCGCGCGCCGCGCGGCGTCGAGCGAAGCGACGAACCCCACGACCACCAGTGCGCTCAGAATCGGCGTGCCTTCGACGATCACCAGCACGATCGTCCCCGCCACGAGCACGGCCGCTGCGATCAGGCCCAACAGCCGTGCCGGGCCTCGGCGCCGGATCGCGAACCAGGCGGACACCGCGGCGAGCGCGACGCACGCCAGCGCGGCCAGCCCGCGCGGAAACGAGGTGATGGCCAGCACGATTGCCAGCACGGCCGCGGCTGCTACAAGCACGATGGCGACAAGCGCCCACCCTCGACTGCCGGTCATGACGCTAGACCCCGGCCTGCGCGGTGATCCGGCCCGAGTCAACCGCGGCGACGAGTTCCTTGTAGTCGTGCTCGTTCTGGTCGGCGTACGCCTTGGCGAAGTCGACGATCGCGCGCTCGAAGTTGTCGCCGTTTCCCAGGTAGGACGCGATCGCGACGCGGTCGCCGGTGCGGGCGTGTGCGCGCGCGAGCGTCCATCCGCATAGCCTGCCGTAAGCCTGCATGCCCTCGGCTCGCATCTGGTCGATCTCGGCCGACCCTTTCCAATCCTTCAGCTGGCGCCCGTAGAAGTCGCGCGCGACACCATCGAGCCCGGCGGGCACGCGAACCCACCCGAGGAAGATGTCACTCGTGGCCTGCATCAGGCGCTGCCCGGTGACCACGCGCTGACCGTGGTTCTTGAACTCGCTGCGACCGAGGTGCTCCTCCAGCACCGACGCCTCGGCCTCCTTCATCTGCAGAAACAACGGGTCGGTGTCGTCGCGGCCGAGCAGCAGCGCGATCCAAGCCCGCGTCCCGACGCTGCCGACGCCGACGACCTTACGCGCGAAGTCCGTCAGGTTGAACTGTTCGAGCAGCACTCGCCGATCGAGCTCGAGCGTGTCGCGGTAGGAGCGCATCAGTCGATGCAGCCAGTCGAGCAACTCGCCGCGTTCGGTGTCGGTTACGAGCACGTCCATCGGCACGATCAGCGGCGACTGATCGACGATCCGCATCGTGCCGTTGACCGACTGGGTCAGCTTGGCGAACGCGGACATGCTGTCGCGGGTGCGAGCCTTGGCGAGCGCCTTCTCGGTCCGCCGCACGGCGGCGGGCTTCAGCTGCGGCCCTTGTTCCTGCAGAACCGCCTCGATCTCGAGGTGCGCATACCACACCGCGAGGTTCGTCATCGCCGCAAACTCGCGCATCGCCGTGCGGTACTGCGCGACTGTGTCGTAGACGATCTGATCCTGGATCTTGGCGACATAGCCGTTGTCGCGCGCGGCGATCAGCATGCTGGCCGCAAGCCGCTTGACATCCCACTCCCATGGTCCGGGAAGCGTCTCGTCGAAGTCGTTGATGTCGAACACGAGCCGGCGCTCGGGAGATGCGAAGACGCCGAAGTTCGAGAGGTGCGCGTCGCCGCAGCACTGCACGTTGAGCCCCGACCGCGGCGTGGCCGCGAGGTCGTGCGCCATGAGCTTCGCTGCACCGCGGTAGAACGTGAACGGCGAGACGAGCATCCGTCCGTAGCGGATCGGAACCAGCTCAGGCACGCGCGTCCGCGCCTGCTGCTCGAGCAGCCCGATCGGGTCCACCCGGTCGTCGGCGGGCGCGTACAGGCCGTGGCTCGTGCGCGGAACCTCGGCGCGCGCGGCCTTGCCGCGCGCGATGCGTTCAGCGACCGTCAGATGAGGTACCGGGGTCGCTGCTGGGCGCTTGGCGACTCTTACCACTGGGCGATGCTCTCAGCCGACATTGGTCGTTCATCATCCGATCCGGGTGACACCCGATTGAACCGATTCAGCCGCATTTGGAGGAAGTGGCGCTGCTGAAGTTCTTGACGGCGGTAGCGGCCGATGCGGCGCCGGCGGCGACCGATGCGACCTGCGACGCGCTCGGCGAGGAACTGAGGCTCTTGACCGACTGAACGAGGGCGTCGATAGAGCTCGTGAGCGCCTGCGACTCCGTCGGGAAGTCGCTCTTTGCCGAGCTGGCAACGGCCTTGGCGCTGGACTCCACCTTCTGGAGGGCGGAAGTCAGCGCGCTCGTGCCGTTCTGGATGACGTTGGTGTTCGGCAGATCCTTGACGGATTTCTCGAGGTCGCTCACGCTGGAGCAGTAAGACGGCTTGCTCGAGCCGCAGCCCGCGATCAGCAGGCCGAGCAGCGCAAGTGCGATCCCCGATCGCAGCGCAATACGGTTCATCGGTGGGCGTCCTTTCGTTGCGGTCTG
This sequence comes from uncultured Solirubrobacterales bacterium, assembly GCA_963809685.1. Taxonomy (GTDB): domain Bacteria; phylum Actinomycetota; class Thermoleophilia; order Solirubrobacterales; family Solirubrobacteraceae; genus Palsa-465. The sequence goes on from CAWEKN010000005.1 coordinate 322,345, forward strand.
CGCAGCATCTTCACAGTTGCCGGGTCGGGCGCCGGCGTGGGCCCAGCGGCGCGGTTCCGCGCACGGCGGTGCCGCGGCCCTTGTGTGAGCTGAGCGCGAGCGTCCCGCCGACGGTCTCCATCCGATCGCGCATGTTTATCAGCCCGCGCCCGCCTGCGATCTCCGCCGGCTCAAAGCCGGCGCCCGAGTCCTTGATCTGGAAGCACAGCCGGTCGCGCTCCTCGCGTATCCGGATCGACCCGACCGCCGACCGGCCCGCGTGTTTGACGAGGTTCTGCAGCGCCTCCAGGCAGCAGAAGTACACCGCGACCTCGACGTCCTTCGGGTAGCGGCCGATCCCACGCGCATCGACCGACACCGGCAGCGGCGTCCGACGCGCCGCTGACTTCAGGGCCTCCGCGAGGCCGCGCTGCTCCAGCAGCGACGGGTAGATGCCTCGCGCCAGTGAACGGAGCGCGTCGAGCATGTCGTCCATCTGCCTGCCGACGGACACCAGCATCCGTTCGCCGCGCTCTGGCTCCTTGAGCACCACCTCGGCGGCCATGTCGAGCTTGAGCCGCAAGCCGACCAGGTCCTGCTGGATGCTGTCGTGCAGATCTCGCTCGATCCGCTGGCGCTCCGCATACGCCGTCTCGACCAGACGATTTCGCGACGCCGCGAGGTCCGCGGTCGAGACCTCGAGGTCCGCGGCGAGCTGGGTTCGCTCGAGCAGCATCAGCGCGGCCGCTCCGGCGGCCTGCACGAAGGGCTCCCCGTCGCGCAGGCCCGCGTCGTAGACGACGGCGCCGCGGCGCCGGCCGTCGCGCTCGATCCACGCAACCGCCTGCGAGTCGCCGAGGTCCGAGGTCGGCACCGGGGCCCCGGACGCGTCGACGCACCCGCCCGCTCCAGGTCTGACATATCCGATCCGCAGTGACGGATCGCCTAGCGCGGACGCCATCAGCGTCTGCGGGTCGGCCTCAGGGCGCTCACTCAGCGCGCTGACGAAGTCCGCCAGGGCCCGCCCCAGAAACAGCCGCTCGAGCCCGAAGCCGATCGGGATCGCCAACGGCACCAGAATCAACATCTCGACCGATGCCTCACCGAAGTTGGTCGCAAGCGGCGATCCCGCCGCGCGCGCGGCGACGTACGCGGTCAGGGTCGTCGCGAACGCGATCGCGGCGACCTGTACGGGATCGAAGCGCCGGCGCAGCGCTGCCGGCGCCGCGTGCGATCGGCGAGCGACGGAAACCACCGTGCCCCAGGCCAGCACAGCCCACAGCGCGGTCACGACGCTCATGAGCGCCGAGGCGAGACCCGGAGCGCCCGAGCCTACGAGCAACGCGTTTTCCGGGCAGTTGGGGGCGCAGCGCAGCAACGGCGTGTGGTCCGGCGGTTGGACGCCGGTGAGCACCACGACGGACCACAGAACCGCGATCGCAACGCCGGTCACCGCCAGGAATCGCCGGTCGCCGGGCGAAGCCAGCCGTCCAGTTGGGTACAAGAGCAACAGCGCGCAGAAGGTCACTGGGGCAAGCCCGGTGAACAGCACACCGACGCTGAATGCGAGCCGGTCGCTGGAACCGTTCAGCAGCCATAGCGATGAGAACAGACCGCCGGCGATCAGCCACGCGCCCAGCCGATGCTGAGTCGGGCTCGTCTCGGCGTAGATGCCAACCCCGATCAGGGCGCTGATCATCAACACCCGGTACGGGGTCGCGATGTTCTCGGGTGCCGCCTGGGAATTGACGAACGTGAGGTATCCGACGGTGGCCGCGGCGGCGGTGCCGAGGATCGCTGTGCGGCGCCGCCGCCACTGCGGGGTCGGCGGCTCCGTGAGCGTCGCCAGCGCGCGGCCTACGCGGTCGGGCAACAGAGAGTCCGGGAGCGGCCAGTCGAGCGACTGACGCATCAGCACACGCAGTCCATGGCGCGAGGCTCGCAGCCTGCCTTCGGAGATATCTCGCCACATGTTGGCTCCGTCTGGCTCACGGATCGCCCACCACGGCATCCGCTAACGCGCTTTGAGGACTCGTCACATCTGGACCCCGCCGCGCCTCCACACCCCTTACGACTGCGGACGCAGCGATTTTGTTCGGGTGATGACGATACCACCGGCCCGCGCCGCAGCGGCGGCGCGAGTAGTGCGCACCTACTGCACCAGACAGGTCCGCTCCCTTGCGGCGCGTGCGGCGGAGGTAGATCCTACGATGCTCAAGGGAGCGATCAGATGAGCATTAGGCTGGAGCAGCAGACCTCGTCGATCGGCGAGCCGGCGGCAAGCCGGGACACGCCGATCCGGGTCGCCGTGGCCGAGGACTCGTACCTGATCCGCGAGTTCCTTACCGAGACGCTCAGTTGCGACTCCGGAGGTCGAGCTTGTCGCCGTCTGCTCCAACGGCAAAGAGCTGCAGACCGCGATCGAGATGTGGAGCCCCGACGTGATCGTGACCGACATCCGGATGCCACCCTCGGGTGACGACGAAGGGATTCGGATCGCCGCAGCGCTGCGCGAGACCCACCCCGAGATCGGCGTCGTCGTCCTCAGCCAGTACGCCGAGCCGGCGTATGCGCTGGGGTTGCTCGAACACGGCAGCGGCCGCCGCGCGTATCTGCTGAAGGAGCGGATCCGCAGAAAGGACCAGCTGATCGGCGCGATCGTCACAGTCGCGGGCGGGGGATCGGTGATCGACCCGCTCGTCGTCGAGGCGCTCGTCGCGGCTCAATCGCGGGCCAAGGAGTCTCGGCTTTCGCAGCTGACGCCCCGCGAGCGGGAGCTACTCGCCGAAATCGCCGCCGGCAAGAGCAACAGCGCGATCGCCGAGTCGCTGGTGCTGACCAAGCGGGCTGTCGAGAAGCACGTCAACTCGATCTTCGCCAAGCTCAACCTGCCCGAGACACATGATGTGAGCCGGCGCGTCAAGGCGACGCTGATGTTCCTGTCCGAGGACGGCAACGACAGGTCGTCATGACCGCCCGACTCGGCAGCTGCATTTCGCTCGTCGCGGCCCGCCAATAGAGTGCGGCTCGTGCTGGCGCTCGATCATCTGACGATCCCGATCTGGCGCGAAGGGCTGTTTGCGCTCGAGCGGGCGGCCCTCGCCGGGGATCCGGTGTGGCGAGGCCGCGGCGTCGGGCGCGGGCGCGGGCAGCCGGTGCTGCTGATCCCCGGGTTCCTGGCGGGCGACGTGTCGCTTGGAGCGATGGCGCAGTGGCTGGAGCGGATCGGCTATCGGCCGTGCGCCGCCGGCATCCGCGCAAACGTGGATTGCACGGCCCGTGCGGTGCAGCGGCTCGAGCGCCAGCTCGACGAACTCGCCGACCGGCACGGGCGCAGCGTCGCGGTCGTGGGCCAGAGCCGCGGCGGCACAATGGCGCGAATCCTGGCAGTGCGTCGCCCGGACGTGATCGATCGGATCGTGTGCCTGGGGTCGCCGCTGGTCGACCAGCTCGCGGTTCATCCGTTCGTCCGCATGCAGGTGAACGTAGTCGCGCTGCTCGGCACGATCGGGCTGCAAGGAGTGTTCTCGCACCGCTGCCGCGACGGGTGCTGCGCTGAGGCCAACAGCGATCTGTCGGCCGCCTTTCCGGATGACGTGCAGTTCACCTCCGTCTACTCGCGAAGCGACGGGATCGTCGACTGGCGCTCATGCCTTGATCCGGCCGCGCGGCTCGTCGAGGTGCGCTCGACGCACGTCGGGATGTCGGTCAACCCGGCCGTCTACACGGTCGTCGCCGACGCACTGGCCGCGCCGGCCGCGGACGCGGACCCTGACGCGGGCGACCGGCTAGCCGCGTGACCGCGTCGTCGCGAGTCTGGCCTGGTCCTCGTAGGGATTGTTCGCGTACCCGAAGCGCAGGTAAGACAACGGCATCGCGATCGGGTGGTGCTGCATCTGCCACACGTGGCAGAGCTCGTGACAGATCAGGTCCTCGTCGCGCACAAGCTTCGGGCTGCGCAGCAGGATCAGGTTCCACATCGTGTAGCCGTCGAACCGGCGAAACCAGGGCAGCCTGAACAGCCAGCGCGGGGCGAGGATCCATACACGGCTGATCGCGACCGGACGCGCGTACAGCGCGAGCGGGTCCAGGCGTGCCTTGGCTGCAGCCAGTGAGGCCCGTTGCTGCGATCTGGACAAGCCAGTCTTTTACCATCGAAGCCCAACCAGACCAGGAGGCCAGCTTGAGAACCACGTCGGAGTTCGTGAGCGGTGTCGACTTCGTCGGCATCCCGACCCGTGACATCGCGGCCGCCGCAAAGTTCTACGGCGAGACCCTCGGCCTGCCGCGCTCTGTCTACATGGAGGACCGACACTTCTCGGAGTACGAGACCGGGAACCTGACGCTGAGCGTCTACAACGCCGAGAAGATGGGGATGGCACACAACGCCAACCCCAACCCGGTGGCGCTGCGCGTCGACGACGTCGCTGCAGCGCGCAAGCAGCTCGAAGCGCGCGGTGTCACGTTCCACGGCGAGACCTTGGACACGGGCGTCTGCCACATGGCGGTCTTCTCAGATCCCGACGGCAACGCGCTGATGCTGCACCACCGCTACGCGCCGCGGCACACCGACCTGTAACGAGCCGATCCGCCGGCATTCCCGGGCAGATGACGCGACCGCGCTGGATGGCACTGTTCTTCGCGATCGGCTCGATCTGCTTCTTGGTCGGTCCGTTCCCGGGCTACGAGCAGGCCGTCGGCGACGTCGTCACCTCGATCACATTCTTCGTCGGCTCGATCTTCTTCACGATCGGCGGCGGCCTGCAGACGTGGCTGGCGTACCCGGAGCGCCGTTCGCCGGCCGGCGGCCGAGCCGCCTGGCGGGCCGCTGTGATCCAGTCGGCCGGCACGCTGGCCTTCAACGTCACCACATACCAGGCCCTTCACACCGCGTTGCCGAGCGCCGACTACAACCGGCTCGTGTGGCGGCCGGACGCGGTCGGCTCGGTGTGCTTTCTCGTCTCGGGGGCGATCGCCTACGTGGCCTCGCCGCGGCGTGGATGGCTGCCGCAGAGCACCGACGCCGGCTGGTGGGAGCCAATGGTCAACCTACTCGGCTGCATCTTCTTCGGGATCTCGGCGATTGCCGGCTATGTAGTTCCGGCGACCGGGGAGATGCTCGACCTGGCGGCTTCGAACTGGAACACGTCAGTGGGCGCGGCGTGCTTTCTGGCGTGTGCGCTGGCGACACTCCGGACGGGCGGGACGTCGAAGATCCCGCGCTTCCGCCTGCGCAACCTCGGGCGAGAGGTCGAGATCGAGGTCGAAGGGGTCGTGTGAGCGTCGCGTACGATCTCGTCGCATGGAGCTGCCGCCCGGCCCGCGCGCCCCTGCCGCCTGGCAGACGATTGGGTGGATGGCACGGCCGGGGGCGTTCATGCGCCGCGTGTACGAGCGGTACGGCGACCCGGCCACGATTCGCACCTACTGGACCGAGGAGCCGATGGTCCTGTTCTCGCATCCGGACTCGGTTCGCGAAGTGTTCCGGCTCGATCCGGCGATCGCGCCCGCCGGTGAGAGTTGGGAGTTCGTGCGTCCGTTCGCGGGCGCGCACTCGATCCTGCTGCTCGACGGCGACGAGCACCTGCGCGAGCGGCGGCTGATGGTGGCCCCGTTTCACGGCGAGCAGATGCGGGCGTTCACGCCGGCTGTCGCGGAGCTCGCGGAGCGAGAGCTGAGCGGTTGGCACGGCCGCGTGGTGACGCTCGAGCGGATGCGCGAGCTGACGCTACAGATCATCCTGCGCGTCGTGTTCGGAGCTCGCGGCGACGATGAGCTCGCGCAGCTCCGCGAGGTCATCGACAGCACGCTCGCGGGCGTTCGCTCGATGCCGCGGATCCTGGCGATGGCGGTGGTCCGTCGCGACCTCGGGCCGCGCAGTCCCTGGGGGCGTTTTCGTCTAGCGGTCGAGCGCTTCGACGCCCTGCTGTTCGAATTGCTCGCACGTCGGCGGGCCGAGCCGGGCGGCGACTCGATGCTGAGCGTGCTGTTGTCGCAGCGAGACGAGCACGGCAACCCGCCCAGCGACCGGCACCTGCGCGATCAGCTCGTGGCGCTGCTGGTCGGCGGGCACGACAGCTCGGCTGCATCGCTGGCGTGGGCGTTCGAACGGCTCGCACGCCATCCGGGCGTCCAGGAGCGCCTTCGCTCAGGAGACCCACGCTACCTCGACGCGGTCGTCAAGGAGGTCCTGCGCGCCCGCCCGGCGCTGACGATCGCCCCGCGACGCCTGCATCAGCCGGTCTCGATCGCGGGGTGGTCGCTGCCGGCCGGGGTCCAGGTTGCCGCCTGTCTGTGGCTGTCGATGCGCCGGGAGGACCTGTGGCGCAACGCTTCGGCATTCATGCCCGAGCGCTGGCTGGCGGATACGCCGCCGAGTACCGCGTCGTGGATCCCCTTCGGCGGAGGCGTGCGCCGATGTGCCGGCGCGCCGTTCGCCGAGATGGAGATGCGCGAGGTGCTGCGGGCGGCGTCTCGGATCACGATCCGCCCGATCCGGCGCGATCCCGAGCGCGCGCAGCGCAGCATGCTCGTCGTGACGCCTCACCGCGGCGGCGAGGTGCTCATATCCTGACCGGGCTCGGCGGCGGATCAGGTTCGGACGAAGGCGAACGTGTCCGGGTTGGGGCCTGTGCGACCGTCCTCGCCCTTGTCCAACGTCTCGAGCGCGGCGAGGTCGTCCGGCGCGAGCTCGAAGTCAAACAGCTCGAAGTTCTCCTTGATCCGCGCCGGCGTCGTCGACTTCGGGAACACGATCCGGTGGCGCTGGATGTGCCAGCGCAGGACAACCTGTGCGCTCGTGCGCTCGTGCCGGCGCGCGATCTCGGTGACCGTCGGGTCGCTCAGGACATTGCCCCTGGCGATCGGCGACCACGCCTCGGTCGCGATGCCGAGCTTCTCGCCGTGCTCACGGACGCGCTCGTTGAGGAGGTAGGGATGCAGCTCGATCTGATTGACCGCGGGCAGCATGTCGCTCTCCGCGTGCAGCCGATCGAGGTGCTCGACCTGAAAGTTCGACACTCCGACTGAGCGCGCCCGGCCGGATTGCTTGAACTCGACGAGCGTGTTCCAGGTCGACACATAGTCGCCGTCGTAGAGCGTGGGTAGCGGCCAGTGGATCAAGAACAGGTCGATGTAGTCGACGCCGAGCTCCGACAGCGTCCGCTCGAACGCCCGGCGCGCGTCGTCGGGGCGGTGAGAGCCGTTGTCGAGCTTGCTGGTGATGAACACCTCATTGCGGTCGAGTCCGCTCGCGCGGACGGCTTCGCCGACGCCTCGCTCGTTGCGATACATCTCCGCGGTGTCGATGTGGCGGTAGCCGACCCGAAGCGCCGTCTGCACCGCGCCGGCGGTCTCTTCCGGGGGTACCTTGAACACCCCGAACCCCAGCTGCGGGATCGAGTTGCCGTCGTTGAGCTCCACGCTCGGGATCGTGTCGGGGACCGTGCTCACCGTTGCCTCGCTTTCAGACTCTTTTCCAATAGGATCGCCACGATGGCAAACGACGGTCTTCTGATCGGCCTTCGTACGGCGATCGGCGCGGGATCGTGGGTCGCGCCGGGGTTCGCCGGGCGGCTGTTCGGCCTCGACGCCGTCGCCAATCCGCAGCTGCCCTACCTCGGGCGCCTGTTCGGGGTGCGCGACGTCGCGCTCGGCGCCGGCCTGCGCTTCAGCAGCGGACAGAGTCGCAGGCTCTGGCTCCAGCTCGGGATCGCCTGCGACGCCGCCGACGCCGTCGCCGGTCTGATCGCGGGCCGCAACGGCCAGCTGTCGAAGGTCTCGACCGTGCTCGTCACCGCCCCGGCGCTGCTCGGGATCGCGCTCGGCGTCGCCGGGTTGCAGGCGCTCGAGCAGTCCTCGGCGTCGTCGACGGCCTAGCCGCTGTCGCTACCAGATCTGTTCCAGCAGCTCGAGGATCGCCGGCGCCGGCGCCGGACGGGGATTGGCCTTGGCCGCGGGCCGCGTGGCCGTCGCCTCGGCGACGGCGCCGAGCTCGTCGCGCGGCACCTGGTAGTCGCGTAAGCGCGTCGGTCCAGCGAGCGCGGCGAGGTCGGCGACCTGCTGCGCCGGGTCGCCGCGGCCCTCGATTGCGGCGCTGAGCCGCGCGATCTGTTCGGCTGCGACCTCGCGGTTGTAGCGCAGCGCGGCCGGCAGACAGACCGCGTTCATCGCGCCGTGCGCCAGTCCGTAGCGACCACCGAGCGCCTGTGCCATCGCGTGACCGATGCCCATGCCCGCTCGTAGCGCCGCGCCGGCGTTCATCGCGCCCTCGAGCAGCCCACGGCGCGCCTGGAGGTCATCGCCTCGCTGCACAACGATCGGAAGCCACGCCGCGATCAGCGTCGCCCCGGCCAGCGCGTGCTCGTCGGTCTGCTCGCTGCGGCCCGGCGCGTACAGCGCCTCGGCACAGTGCGCGAGCGCGTTCATCGCCGAACCGGCGCTGTCGACGGGGGGCAGATCGAGCGTCAGCGACGGCTCGTACACGATCGCCATCGTCCGGGCGCCGCCGCCGCCGGTCTTGGTGCCGGATTGCGAATCACGCATCCCGAAGCCGGCGGTCCACTCCGCCCCGGAATAGGTGCTCGGAAGCGACACGATTGGAAGGCCGGTCTGGCTGGACACGGCCTTGGCGGTGTCGATCGCGCTGCCGCCCCCGAGCGCGACCAGGCCGTCAGCGTCGTCGACCGCCTGCACGGCGGCTCGGACCCCGGCGACGTCCGCGTGCGGCAGCGCACCGTGGAAGCGGCGCGCGACCGGCAGTTCGAACGTCCGCCAGCGTGCGGTGCTGATCAGCAATGGCCGGCTGACGCCCAGCTCGTCGAGCACGCCCGGGAGCGAGTCAAGGCCCCAGCGAACGATCACCGAGCCGACTCTACACAGCGGCGGCCGAGTCGGCGGCCGGGTCGTCGGCAGGGTCGTCGGCCGGTGCGGTATCGCCGTCAGGCAGCTCGTCCTGCTCGTCTTCGCGTCGCCATGGGATCACCACGCGCAGCTCGGTGGCCGTCGCCGTCAGCGTTCCGCCGACCAGCTCCAGGCGCGCCCTCAGGACCGCCAGGCGCTCGTGCGCGATCTCGTGCGCGGCGCCGGTGACCTCGATCAGCAGCTCGTGCCTGTCGGCAATGCTGCGGACTGAGATCCGGCGGGCGGCGCCGACCGCGGCCAGCGTCTCCTCGACCACCCTGTAGACCATCGTCTCGATCTCGGGCGCGAGGCGACCGGAGTTCTGCAGCGCGACGTCGACCTGCTCGAACCCGCGCGCCGGGGCCGCGTCCGCCAGCCGCCGGAGCGCCGTCTGCAGTCCAAGCTCGAGCACCGGCGGGCGCAGGCTGACCGCGAGCGATCGCAGCGAACGCAGCGTCGAATCGACGTCGTCGCGCAGCGCGCCCAGGCGCGGCGGTCCGCCGTCGGAGCCCAGCTCGCGCTCGACCGCGCCGAGCCCGAGCAGGACGGCCGCCAGCGATTGCGCGGCCTGCTCGCTGAGCTCGTGCGCGAGGTGATGACGCTCGGCTTCCTGACGGTCGATCAACTCGCGCAGCTGGCCGCCTCGATCCGCCAGATGCAACTGGGCGTCGCGTAGCTCCGCCCGGATCACCGCGCGCTCGCGCTCGCTGGCCAGCAGCCGTTTGTTCTCGGCTGCGACCGCGGCCTGGAGCGCCAGGATCTCGAGCGTCGCCAGATCCTCGCCACCGGTCGGGCGCGCCCGCCTCACCGTCAGCGTGCCGAAGCTGACGCCGTTGACTTCGATCGGGATTCGCTCCTCGACGCCCTTGCCGGTGGGCACGCCGGCCTCGGCGACCGGCCCGTCGCTGAACTCGGCCCGGACCCAGGACGCCGGCATCAACGTCGCCGACCTGGCGCGCGAGCGTTGCCGCAAGATCGTCCGCGTGCTCCAGATGCGCGAGCTCCAGTCCGGATTCGAGCAACAGGAATTGCCGCTTGTGCACGTCTCGCATCCGTTCGCCGAAGCGGCCGGCGAGCACGCCGACCAGCAGGTACGCGACCCCCCGGGTCACGAATGCGATCGGACTCAGGTCGACGCCCGACCCGAGCGACCAGACGGCGACGAGCAACAACGCGAACGCGGCCGCGATCGTTCCCGCCGCCGCGCCGAGCTCCAGCGCGACCAGCGAGATCGGGACGACGTACGCCAGGCCCACGGTCTCGACCTCGCCCGATACCGCCTGGCGCACGGCGAACACCGCGGCGAAGCCGGCGGCCGCGGCGCCGAGTACGACCGACCTGCGCTCGATCCACCGGCGGACCGGTAGCTCAGGGGCCACCGCCGCGAGTCCGCGGGATCGAGGGCGATCACGCGGACGGGTCAGCAGCGTTCGTGGCTCCCGGAGGATGCGCATCTGGGAATGGCAGCAATTGAGCGGGCGGCCCGCATCGGGACAAATCCGAGATCGCGTCGGTAGTTCACCCGGTCATTTACGCGGCGCGGGCGCGAGCGACACGCGCTCGCGCCCGGCGAAAGCGGCTCCCGCTGGGGTGCCAAGGGCCGGTTACGCGGCCTGGCCGAGGCCTTCGAGCTCGGCGCTGCCGGCGAGCCGGCTCAGTCCCTGCTCCTCCAGCTGGCGGGCCCGCTCGGCGGGAATCCCGAGCTCGGTCCCGGTCTGGCGGATCGTCCGAGGCTCATCCCCGGCGAGGCCGAAGCGCAGCCGGATCACGTTGCGCTCATCCTCGGGCAGCTGCTCGACGATGGCGCTGATCCGCTGCTCGCGATCGGCGGTCGCGACTTCCTCGACCGGCTCGGGCCGGTCGCTCGCAAGCAGGTCCCCGAGCGCGGTCTCGCCGTCTTCGCTGACCGGCTGATCGAGGCTCGCGAGGCCGCGGCTCAACTCCCTCAGCTCGGCGACCTCCTCGACAGGGAGCTCGGCCACTGCGGCGATCTCCTCGTCGGTTGGTTCCCGCGAGAGCTTCGTGTTGAGCTCGCTCTCGATCTTGCGGACCTTGACCTGGCGCTGAGCGACGTGCACGGGCACCCGGATCGTGCGTCCGTGGTTCTGCAGGCCGCGCTGGATCGCCTGCCTGATCCACAGCGTTCCGTAGGTCGAGAACTTGAATCCACGCCGCCAGTCGAACTTCTCGACCGCCCGGATCAGTCCGAGCATTCCCTCCTGGACGAGGTCCTCCATCGGCAGTCCGTGCCCCTGGTAGCGGCGCGCCTGCGACACGACCAGCCGCAGGTTCGAGTTGATCATGCGCTCCTTGGCCTCGAGGTCGCCACGCTCGATCCGCTTGGCGAGCTCGATCTCCTCGGCTGCCGTTAGCAGCGGGTGCACACGAGCCTGTCGCAGGAACAGGTCCAGCGACTCAGGAGCGCCGGCGGCGTTGGTGCCGCGCGCCTTCTGGGCAGCAGAAACGGGACGGTCTGCAGCGTGGGCTTCGCGACGCCTGCGCTGGCGTCCGTTTGGAGCTGCGGCACCCGTCCGGGAACGTCCGCTGCGGTTATTGGTTTCGGTGTGGTCGCTACGAGAGCGACCGGTTTCAAAGCTGTTCAGCTCGATCTCCAAATTGGGTTCGTGATGGTTCGTTGTACGTCGAAGTATAGCATCGTACGACGATCGTCGTACTACCCCGTTCTTAGAGTAGCGCACACCTACCCCCGGAGATAACGCCGAAACGGGCGCGCGGTTACCGGCGGGGCCTCAAACGTGCCCGCGAACCCGGCCGCGTGCCTTAGTGGCGGCTGTGGGGTACGAGGTTGGATGGACCGGTCACGGCTCGTGCCGATGAAGCCTCAGGTCTACCTGGACCCGCGCCCGGCTGAGTTCTTCACGCGCTTTCACGAGCGGGCGCGGACGCGCGACCCGGATTGGGTCTACACGTTCATCAGGGTCGTGTCGTTTCCCTACTGCCGGCTGGCGTTCCGGCTGCGCGCCCAGCAGGTCGAGCTGGTCCCGCCCGACGGCCCCGTGATCCTCGCCCCCAACCATTTCTCGGGGATGGACCACTGGTTCGTCGGGATCATGCTCGGCCGCCAGGTTCGGTTCATGGCCAAGTCGCAGCTTTTCAAGGGGCCGTTCCTCGAGTTCATCATGGCCCATGCGGGCGCGTTCCCGGTTCGCCGCGGCCACCACGACGAGGAGGCGATCACGACAGCGCTGACGATTCTCGGCCGCGGCGGTGTGCTGGTCATCTACCCCGAGGGCGGACGCTCGCGCGGCGGGACGATCGGGACCTCGGCGAGACCGGGCCTCGGCCGTCTGGCGCTGGAGTCGGGCGCCCCGGTTGTGCCGGTCGCCGTGCACGGTTCCGAGCGCGCTCGAAACTGGCGGCGGCTCCAGTTTCCGCAGGTCACGGTTCGCTACGGGATGCCGATGCGCTACGGGCTCGAGCCGGGTGCACCGCGCGAGCGCCAGCAACAGGTGGCCGACGAGGTGCTCGCCGCCGTCAGGACCGTGCACCGCGAGGCGTCGCTGAGCTGAGCGCGTCTCGGGCGAGCGCCCTCAGCCGAGCGCCAGTAACCGCGCCGCGTTTTCCTTGAGCACCAGCGGGCGCACCTCGTCCTTGATCGGCAGCTGCTCGAAGTCGGCCAGCCAGCGGTCGGGGGTGAGGAGCGGAAAGTCCGAGCCGAACAGCATCTTGCGTCGCAGCAGCGTGTTCGTGTAGCGGATCAGGTTCTCCGGGAAGTACTTCGGCGACCACCCGGACAGGTCGATATACACGTTCGGCTTGTGGACGGCGATCGCGAGCGCCTCGTCCTGCCACGGGAACGACGGGTGGGCGAGGATGATGTCGAGCTCCGGGAAGTCCGCGGCGACGTCGTCGACGCACATCGGGTTTGAGTACTTCAGGCGGACCCCGCCGCCGCCTGGCATGCCGGCTCCGATCCCGGTCGTACCCGAGTGAAACAGCGCGATCAGGCCGGCCTCCGCGATGACCTCGTAGAGCGCGTAGTACGTCCGGTCGTTTGGCCAGAACGCCTGCGTATTGGGATGGAACTTGAAGCCGCGCACACCGTCCCCGACCAACTCGCGGGCTTCGCGGACAGCGAGCTTGCCCTTGTGTGGATCGACGCTGGCAAACGGGATCAGCACGTCGGGATTCGCGCGGGCGGTCTCGAGCACCTCTTCGTTGCCGATCCGCCTGCGCCCCATCCCGGCCTCGTCGTCGACGGTGAACACGACCGCGAGCATGTTGCGCTCGCGGTAGTAGTCGGCGACTTCCTGCGCCGTCGGCTGCGGAGGCTTGCCGCCGAAGTACCGGCCCGCGGCGTCGAGCAGGTCCGTCGTGACGGGATCCTGCGGCTCGTCGGTGTTGCGCTCGGCGTGTGTGTGGACGTCGATCGCGACGATCCGCTCGAGATCGATCGCCGCCGCGGACTGGCTCATCCGTACATCCGGACCAGGCACTCGGCGACGAGCGCCGGCTTCGGTGAGCCCTGGACCTCGATCGTGACGAGCACCTTGGCCTGTAGGCCGCCCGTGACGTCGGTGACTTCGACGAGCTCGGCGCCGCCACGGAATCGTGCGCCAACCGGCAGCGGGCGCCGGGAAGCGGACACGGTCGAGGCCGTAGTTGACGCCCATCTTCGAATCGCTGACCCGCAGCAGCTGCTGCATGATCGGCGCGACCAGCGACAGCGTCAGGTAACCGTGCGCGATCGTGCCCCCGAACGGCGAGGCCTTCGCGCGCTCGGGGTCGACGTGGATCCACTGGTGGTCGTCGGTCGCGTCGGCGAACTGGTCCACGCGAGCCTGCGTCATCTCCTGCCACTCGCTGTAGCCGAGATGTCGCCCGACGCTGTCGCGCAGCCCGGCCATGTCGGTCACTGCCCCGGTTGTCATCTTCGCCTCCGGCGATCAGGGTGTCAGGACGGCGAACCGTACACGAGCACTTGCGCCGGCCGCGGTTAGCGCGCCCGCGAAACGGGCAGTTTGATCGCATGATCGCCGTGCGCAGATCATTGATCGGCGCCGTGCTCGCGCTGTGCACGGCCGGCGCCTTCCCAGCGGTCGCGGTCGCGCAACCGACGATCGGCAAGCAGGCCACGGCGATCGGCAGCGGTGGCGCGGTCGCGTCCGACACGCTGCCCTCGACCCGCGCCGGTCTCGAGGTGCTCAGAAGGGGCGGCACGGCGGCCGATGCAGCCGTCGCGGTGGCCGCCACGCTCGGGGTCAGCGATCCCTACGTCGCCGGGATCGGCGGCGGTGGCTACTTCGTCTACTACGACGCACGCAGCCACCGCGTCTACACGATCGACGGGCGGGAGACGGCGCCGGCCGCGGACAACCAGAACCTGTTCATCGACCCGCAAACGGGTCAGCCGCTGTCGTTCCCGACGGCCGTCACCAGCGGTCTGTCGGTCGGCGTGCCGGGCAACCTGATGACGTGGCAGCGGGCGCTCAAGCGCTTCGGACGGTTCACGCTCGGCCGCGACCTGCGGCCGGCCGAGCAAGTCGCGTCGCGGGGGTTCGTGGTCGATCCGACGATCCGCGAGGAGACCCGGGAGAACGCGGCGCGGTTTGCCCAGTTCAGCTCGACCAGCGCGATCTTCCTCCCTGACGGGCAGCTCCCCGTCGTCGGCTCGACGATGCGCAATCCCGACCTCGCGAGGACATACGAGCAGATCGGTCGCCAGGGCGTCGGCGCCTTGTACGGCGGATCGATCGGACAGGACGTCGTCGACACGGTTGCGCACCTTCCGCTCGCTGCGGGCGCGACGCTCGTCCCGCGCCCCGGTCAGATGCAGCTCGAGGATCTAGCGCGCTACGACGCGCCGTTCGTCGCACCCACCCACGTCGATTACCGCGGCTACGACGTGTACGGCATGGCGCCGTCCTCGAGCGGCGGCACCACTGTCGGCGAGTCTCTGAACATCCTCTCGAACTTCCGCATCGCGGCGATGACCCCGGTGCAGCAGCTGCACCACTTCTTCGAGGCGACCCGGCTGGCATACGCCGACCGCAACCGCTACATCGGCGACCCGCGGTTCGTCGACGTGCCGCTCGCCGGGCTCCTCTCCCCGCCGTTCGGCCGCCAGCGCGCGTGCCTGATCGATCCCACCAGGGCGGCGACGAGCCCGGTGGCGCCAGGCGACCCGTTGGCCGGCTCGGGTGGATGCACGCCGAAGCCGCCGACGACCGCGGGCATGCAGAACGACGGGGCGAGCACGAATCACCTCGTGGTTGCCGACCGCTACGGCGACGTTGCCTCCTACACGAACACAATCGAGGAGCTCGGCGGCAGCGGCATCGTCGTTCCGAACCGCGGCTTCCTGCTCAACAACGAGCTGACCGACTTCAACTTCACGCCGACCCAGGGGAGCGCCCCCGATCCGAACCTCCCCGCGGGCGGCAAGCGACCACGCTCGAGCATGTCGCCGACGATCGTGCTGCGCGACAGGCGGCCGTTCCTCGCGGTCGGCGCCGCCGGCGGCGCGACGATCATCACGACGGTGCTCCAGATCCTGATGGACAGGATTGACCGCGCCATGCCGCTGCCGCAAGCGCTCGCCGCCCCGCGCGCGTCGCAGCGCAACGGCGCCACGACGCAGGCCGAGCCCGACTTCATCGCGCTGCCGACGACGCCGGGCCTCGAGCAGCTGGGGCAGCAGTTCTCGATCAGCGACACCTCGCCGCTCGATCCCACGATCAAGATCGCGCCGACGATCGGCGTCGCGTCCGCACTAGAGGTTCTGGGCGGCGGCAGGGTCGAGGCGGCTGCCGAACCGGTCCGCCGCGGCGGCGGCGCGGCGGGCGTCGTCAGCCCCGGGCCCTGAGGTCGCAGCAGCCTCTGGCAGGTGGGGCCTGTCTAGATCGGGTAGTGGCGGGGCAGCTCCTGGACGGTGATCCAGCGCAGCTCGGTGAACTCCTCGAGCGCCGCGCGGCCACCGAAGCGGCCGTAGCCGCTGGCCTTGACGCCGCCGAAGGGCATCTGCGGCTCGTCGTGGACGGTCGTGTCGTTGATGTGGCAGATCCCGGACTCGATCCGCTGCGCGAGCTCGAGCGCGGCCGGCACGTTCTCGCTGAAGACCGCGGCGGACAGGCCGTAGTCGCTGTCGTTGGCGACCCGAACGGCCTCGTCGGGTCCGTCGACGGACATCACCGCGACGACCGGGCCGAACGACTCCTCGCTGTACAGGCGCATATCGTCGGTGACGCCGGACAGCACCGTCGGCGGGAAGCACGGGCCGTCTGGCTCGCCGCCGCTGAGCGCCTTGGCGCCCTTCTCGACGGCGTCTTGCACCAGCGCGGTCACGCGCTCGACGGCGGCCTGGTTGATCAGCGGCCCGATCGCGGTGGCCTGCTCGCGCGGGTCGCCGACAGGCAATGCGCGGGCGCGGTCGGCGAGCTTCTCGGCCAGCGCCTCGGACACCGTCCGGTCGACCACGATCCGTTCGGTCGACATGCAGATCTGTCCCTGGTGAAAGAACGCGCCGAAGCTTGCGGCGGCGGCGGCGCGATCGAGGTCGGCGTCGGCGAGGACGACCATCGGCGCCTTGCCGCCGAGCTCCAGCAGCACTCGCTTCAGGTGCTGGCCGGCCTTCTCGGCGATGATCCGCCCGACCTTGGTCGAGCCGGTGAAATTGATCCGCCGCGTGGCTGGATGCGCGATCAGCTCATCGACCACATCGGCGGCGTCCTGCGGAGCGTTGGTGATCAGGTTGACGACGCCGGGTGGCACGCCCGCGTCGCTGAGCGCCTGCACGATCGTCGCGTGCGTGCGCGGGCAGATCTCCGAGGCCTTGAGCACGACCGTGTTCGCGTACGCCAGCGGCGTCGCGATCGCGCGCGTGCCGAGGATCACCGGCGCGTTCCACGGAGCGATCCCGACGACCACGCCGGCAGGCGCGCGCACGCCCATCGCGAGCTTGCCGGGCACGTCCGATGGGATCACGTCACCGACCAGGCCGTACGCCTGCGCGGCGGCCTCGCGCAGCATCCCGGCCGCGAGCTGGACGTTGAACATCCCCCAGCCGAACACGCCGCCGGTCTCCTCGGTCACGATCCCGGCGATCTCCTGCTGGCGCTCCATCATCAGATCGGCTGCCTTGTTGAGGATCTCCCGGCGCATCGCCGGCGCGCTTCGAGACCACTGCGCGAACGCGGCAGCTGCGGCATCGACGGCGGCCCGCGCATCCTCGCGGCTCGCAGCCGCGGCCACCCCGACGGGCTCGCCGGTGAACGGAAACGCCTGCTCGTACGTGTCTCCAGAAGTCGCCTGGGTCCAGTTACCGCCGATCAGCAGCTGCTGTCGGGCGAGCTCCGTCGTCGCCATCCGCTCTCCATTCGTAGCCTGTGTGCTTGCGTGCCCGGCAAACACTAGAGATATTTTGCATGCAAGGAAGGTAGACATCGCGCTATGAGCGGGCTGTTATCGGGCGTTTATGGGCAGGGCTGCATGCAGGACCAGGTGAGCGATCGCGCGTTCGTGCAGGCGATGCTCGACGTCGAACTGGCGCTCGCGCGGGCGCTCGTCCACTGCGGGCTCGCGCCGGCCGAGGCGGCTTCGGAGCTCGCCCCGGCGTGCGACGCGTCGGCGTTCGATCTCGACGCGCTGGCGCGCTCCACTGCCGAGCAGGGCACGCCCGTCCCCGGCCTGCTGAAGGCGCTGCGCGAGCGAGTCGGCGACCAAGCCGCGGCGCACCTGCACCGCGGCGCCACGAGCCAGGACATCGTCGACACGGCGATCATGCTCGTCGCCCGTCGCGCGCTCGGCGGCGTGTTGGACGAGCTGACCCGCGCCGGGGATGCGTGCGCCGCGCTGGCCGACCGCCACCGCGACTCGGTGATCGTCGGCCGCACGCTGCTTCAGCAGGCGCTGCCGCTGACGTTCGGGCTGAAGGCGGCGCAGTGGCTAGCCGGGCTCGACGGCGCGCGCGGCGAACTTGTCGACGTGCGCGAGCGCGTGCTCGCGGTCCAGCTCGGGGGCGCGGTCGGCACGCTCGCGGCGCTCGGCGACAAAGGGCTCGACGTCGCCGCCGATCTCGCATCGCAGCTGGAGCTGACCGATCCGGGCCTGCCGTGGCACACGATCCGGTTGCGGCCGGCGCGCCTGGCCTACGCGCTCGGCGCCGCGTTGGGCGTGATGGCGAAGGTCGCGCGGGATGTGGTCCTGCTCGCGCAGACCGAGGTCGGCGAGGCCGCCGAGGGCGGCGGCGACGGCGGCGGCGACGGCGGCGACGGCGGCGGCGACGGGCGCGGCGGCTCATCGACGATGCCCCATAAGCGCAACCCGGTCGGCGCCGTCACGGTGCTCGCCTGCGCGCAGCGCGGGCCCGGGCTGGTCGCGACAGTGATCTCGGCGATGACGCAGGAGCACGAGCGCGCGGCCGGCGCGTGGCAGTCGGAGTGGGGGACGCTGATCGAGCTGCTGGGGCTGACCGGCGCGGCCGCCGGCTCGCTCGCCGGAGTGCTCGGAGGGCTCGAGGTCCACGTCGAGCGGATGCGCCGAAACCTCGACCTGCTCGGCGAGCTGGTGATGACCGAGAGCATCGTCACCGCGCTCGCGCCGCAGCTGGGGCGCAGCGCCGCTCAGCGACTTGTGCAGGAGGTGGTCGGCCAATCGATGTCCGAGGGCCGGTCGGTGCGAGCGCTGCTGCTCGAAAACGCTGATGTGGCCGGGGCGCTCGGCGAGGCGGGGCTGGACGATGCACTGGATCCGCAGCGCTACCTGGGCGTGTCCGGCGAGCTGATCGACCGTGCGCTCGCGGCACACCGGCGGGCGCTGCCGGCAACGCGGGAGGGCTGACACGATGGCGTGCGAGGTCCACTACGAGCTGAGCGGGCCCGCGGGCGCGCCGGTTGTGGCGTTGTCGTGCGGGCTGGGCACCGAGCTCTCGATGTGGGAGCCGCAGGCGCGGCGACTCGCACAGCGCCTGCGGGTTCTGCGCTACGACCTGCGCGGCCACGGCCGCTCGCCCGTGCCCGAAGGCCCGTATTCGATCGCCGACCTCGGCGGCGACCTGCTCGCGCTGCTGGACCGCCTCGAGATCGAGCGGGCGTCTCTGGTCGGGCTCTCGATCGGCGGGATGACGAGCATCTGGGTCGCGGCGCACGCTCCCGAGAGGGTTGCGCGGCTGGTCGTCTGCTGCAGCTCGGCGTACCTCGATCCCGAGGGCACCTACCGCGAGCGAGCGCGAGCGGTCAGGGCTCATGGGCTGGAGCCGCTCGCCGACGCGGCGCTGCAGCGGTGGTTCACCGACGACTTCCGGGCGGCACGTCCCGACCTCATGGAGCGGATGCGCGGGACGCTCGTGTCGATCGCGACGGAGGGCTACGCGGGCTGCTGCGAGGCGCTCGCGGACATGGACCTGCGCGGCGTCCTCGCCGACGTGCGCGCCCCGACGCTGGTGATCTCGGGCCGCGACGACCCGGCGACGCCGCCCGAGCACGGACGCGCGATCGCCGCCGGGATCGCCGCGGCGCGATTCGAGGTCGTCCCCGACGCCGCGCACCTCGCGAACCTCCAGCAGCCCGAGGTCGTCGGCGAGCTGATCGAGCGCCACCTCGCCGGCCGATAGCGGACTCCCGCATCCCTCAATGACACAGGAGTGACGATGAGCGACTACGAGACCGGCATGCGGACCCGCCGGGAAGTGCTGGGCGACGAGCACGTGGACCGCGCCACGGCGGCGGCCGTGCCGTTCGACCAGCCATTTCAGGACTACATCACCGGCTGCGCGTGGGGCGAGGTGTGGTCACGGCCGGGGATCGACCGCCGGATGCGAAGCGCGATCACGCTCACGGCGCTGGTGACGCTCCGCGCCGAAAACGAGCTCGGGATGCACGTCCGGGCGGCGCTGCGAAACGGCCTTACGCCCGACGAGATCCGCGAGGTGATCCTCCACACCGCCGTCTACGCCGGCGTGCCCGCGGCCAACGCGCGCGTTCGCGCGTCGCCAAGCAGGTCCTCACCGACGAGGGGGCGATCTAACGGTGGCAGCTAGCCCAGGTGGTCGAGAAACGGACAGCATGCGTCCGTTTCTCGACCACCTCGGTGAAACAGCGCCTGGCTAGCCCCCCAGCGACAGCACCTCGTCGGCGTGCGCGATCACCTGCGGATCGTGGCTTGCGAAGATCACGGTCTGGTGATCGTGCGCAGCGGCTGCCGCGAGCAGCTGGGCGATCGTCGTCGAGCCCGCCTGATCGAGTCGTGAGGTCGGCTCATCGAGGATCAGCAGGCCGCGGGCGCTGGCCAGGGCCCGCGCGAGCGCGACCCGCTGGGCCTCGCCGGCCGACAGCCGCGCGACCCGCTGGCGCGCGCGTTCGGCCAGGCCCACCCAGCTGAGCACGGCCGCGGCACGGTCAGCGGCGGCGGCGACGCTCCATCCCCGGATCCGCAGCGCAAGCACCACGTTCTCCTCGGCGCTCAGAAACGCGACCGGAGACGGCTCCTGCGGCAGGTACCCCACGCACGCGCGCCGGATCGCGGCGCGTTGCTCGGCGTCCAACGCATGCAGCTCGCGGGAGTCGAGCAGCAGCTCGCCCGAATCGGGCACGTCGATACCCGCGAGCATCCGCAGCAGCGTGGTCTTGCCCGAACCGGACCGGCCGGTGATCGCCGTCACGCGCCCGGCCGCGAACCGCCGGTCGATCCCGGCGATCACCCGGCGCCGCGCCGCCCCGCGTCCTCGGCTGCGAGTCAGCTCGCGCACGCGCACGTCAGCCGGCTCCCAACCGGCCCCATCGCTGGGCATCGACGATCGCAGCAGCGGGGCGGCCGGCGGACTGACGGAAGCCGACCGATCCGCCGCCGCGCGATCCCCAGCCGCTCCTGCCGCGCCATCCCGTGCCGCGTCATCCCCGGCCGGCGTCAGCAGCAGGCCGCCGTCGGGACCGGGCGTGACCCGCGCGCGATCTCCGATCCGGGCGCGCGCGAGCAGCTCGGCGGGTAGTTGCAGCCAACCGCCGCGCCCGATCACCAGCCCGCCGTCACGACCGCGGCGATCCTCGACGATCCGGCCGTCGCGCAGGCGGACGCTGCGATCGGCGAACTCCGAGGTCGCCGGGTCGTGGGAGACGACAATCGCGGTCGTGCCGTGGGCGCGGGTCAGCTCGGCGATCAGCACGAGCACGGCTTGCGCGCTGACGGCGTCGAGCTCGCCGGTCGGCTCGTCGGCGAGCAGCAGCGACGGACGGTGCGCGAGCGCCGCGCACACGGCCACGCGCTGACGCTCGCCGCCTGACAGCTCGCCCGGACGCGCGCCGGCGCGGTCGCCCAGCCCGGCGGACTCGAGCAACTCCGCGACCCGGTGACGCTGAGCGGCGCCGTCCTGCCCTCGCAACGCCAGCGGCAGCGCGACCACGTCACGGACCCGCAGGTCCGGCGCCACCGCCGCCTCCGCCTGCTGGCCGAGAAAGCCGATCGACTCGTGCCGCAGGCGCGCGCGAACGCGACCACGGAGGCGGCCGATGTCGTGGCCGAGAACGCTCACCACACCGGCCGAGGGCGTCTGCAGGCCGGCGATCACGCGCAGCAGCGTGCTCTTGCCGGCACCGCTGGGCCCGAGCACGCAGAGCAGCTCGCCGCGGTCGACGTCGAGCGTCGTTCCCTGCAGCGCGGCGGCGTCGCCCTCGCTCGTGCGGTGCACGCAGAACACGTCGCGCAGGGCCACGATCGGTCGCTCGCCGCCGTCGACCCCGACCTCGTCGCGGGTTCCGAGCGTCGTGGTCACGACGACGCCCTCCCGATCAGCGAGCGGCTCGCGACCATGGCGGCGACCGCGAGCGCCAGGAGCGCGACGACGGCCCAGAGCACAAGCTGCGCCCACGGCGTGACCGTCACCAACGCCGGGCGGGGGACAGCGATTGACCCGGCAGCGCGGACGGTCACGACCGCAAGCCGGGTCAGCACCACGCCGATCGCGAGCCCAGCCAGCACGCCGAGCGCGCCGGCGACCATCAGCCGGATTCCCAGCTCGCGGCGCAGGCCGCGCGGCCCGATCCCCTGGGCGACCAGGTCGCGCTCGAGCCGTTCGTCGCGCCCTGCGCCCAGCAGCGCGACCAGCAGCCCGACGACCGCAAGCGCGCCCGACAGCGCCGCCGCGCCGATCAACGTCCCGAGCACCGCCCGCGCGACCGGCGCCCCGCTCAGCCGGCGCTCGACGTCGCCGCGAAATGATCGCGGTCAGCTGCGCGAACGGCGCTCGCGCCAGGGCGGCGCGCAGCGGCGCGGCGTTCGAGCTGGAGATCCACAGCTCGTCGCTGCGGCCCTGGCCGGGCGACTGCGCGTCGAGCGCGGAGGACAGCGTCTGCTGATCGGCGACGATGAACCCCGCGGCGTCCGCCCCGATCGTCGGGAACCGCCGCAGCACGCCGACCACGCGCGCATCGACCGGCTCCCCGTCGACGGTCAGCGCGAGCCGACCGGGCCGTCCGGCGATCGTTGCGGTCTGCGGATCGACGAGGACCGGCACCGGACGGGTGTCGCTTGGCTGCGGCGGGCGAACGAGCCCGACCAGCCCGGTCGTGCTGAAACGGACGGCCAGCCCACCGCTCCCGCCGGCACCGCCCGGACTGCCCGCACCGCTCCCGCCCAGCGCGGTGGCGGCACCAACGGCGCGCCAGCTGCTGACCCCGACGCGCGCGGCCACCTCCCCAGACGGCCCGAGCACCGACACCGGCCCGATCCGCAGCCTGGCCGCGAACTGCGTCGCCGCCGCGCCGTTCTCGGCGTTCTGATGGCCGTTGGTCGCCTGCAGCCCGGTGGGCTCGCTCAGCTCGAGTCCGTCGAGCTCGAACGGGCCGCCGGTCCGCGGCAGGCTCGCCCGGAGCGTACGCGGGGCCGACCCGGCCTGGCCGAGGACTGTGCGCGTCACCGAACCACCGGGGCCGCGCAGGTCGGCCGTCACCGTCACCGCCAGTGCCGGCGAGGAGACCGCCAGCGCCAGCGACCTCGCGCCGGCGCCCAGCAGCGGCCCGGGTGTGCGCGCCGGACCGGGCGGCACCAGCCGCCGGCGCAGGACGGCCAGCGATGCCGAGCCGTCGCTCGTCCGCCAGCCGTGAATCTGCTGCAGCGCCGCGGCCGGGACACCGAGCGCGGGCACGGTCACGCTGCTACCCCCGCTCACGTAGCTTGCGTCGGTGCGGCGCACGGGCCAGACATCGCCCCCGGCGAGCGCGCGCCATCGTTCGCTCGAGGCGGCCTGCAGCGGCGTCGTGAAGTCCGGGCCTGCGGCGACGGTCGCGTCGAGTGGCACCTGATCGGCGGCCTGGTCGGCGGCGCTGCGCACCAGCGTCGCGCGGTAGGCGAGCGCGAACGCCCCGAGGCCGATGCTGACCGCGATGAACGCGATCGCGAGCGAAGGGGCAGCGGGCGAGCGGGCGAGTCCGACGAACGCAAGCCGCGCCGGAACCGGCCCGCGCCGCGCGACCCGCTCGCCGGCCCGAAGCAACGCCGACGCGCCCCGGAACACCAGGACGCCGGCGGCAAGGCAGCACAGCGGCGCCAGCAGCACGGCGAGCGGATCGCCGCCGCCTCCGACCCCTCCGACCGCGCCGCCTCCGACCCCGCCGATCCCGCCGTCCGCTCCGCGCCGCCGCCGCGCCACAGCGCCAGGACCAGCGCCGCGACGGCGGCGGCGGCCAACACGTCGCCGGTCCGCCCCCCGCGCGCCAACAGCAGCGCTGCGACCAGGGCCGTCGTGCACAGCCATCCGACCGCCAACGCAAGGGCGCCCGGCACGGTCAGCAGGCTGTGGTCGAGGACGTCGGCGGGCGACGCGCCGGCCGCCTGCGCGAGCAACGCCGCGACCGCGACCGCGATCACCGCGCCGGCGAGCAGTGCCGCGCCGCACAGCGCTCCCGCCTCCGCCACCACGAACCACACGCACTGCGCACTGCGAGCGCCGGCAGCCCGCAACCGCCCAAGCTCGGCGTCGACGTCGCGGCGCAGCCCGCCGACCGCGAGCACGACGAACATCGCCAGCGCGGCAAGCGCGCCGCCGCCCGCGAGCAGCAACCTGTGCGGCGCGACCGCGGCCTGCGCTCGAGCGCGGTCCAACGCGGCAAACGGCGCCACCAGGTCGAACGAGCTGCTGCTCGACAACAGCGCCGTCTGGGCCTGTTGCAGTCGGCGCTCGGTCGCCGCCAGCTGCCAGGAGTGAAGCTGCCCGACCGCCAGCGGTGCAAGCCAGCTGTGCGAGCGAAACACGCCGCTCAGGCCGGCGAGCGACTCCAGTCCGCCGGGGTCGCCGCTCACCAGGACCGGCGGCTGGCCGCGCGGCTGGCCCGGCGTGAACCCCAGCGGCGCGGCTGACACGACCCGACTCGCGCCCGCGACGGGCACCCGAACGCCTGCCGCGGTGAGGGTCGCACCCCCCCGAGCCGGCGTCGGCGGCGCGCCGCCGACCAACAGCATCGGGCACAAGTCCGCCCGGCACGGACCCGGGACTGGCGACCCGGGCGGGACCCACCGAGCCAGCGGGGCAATCGCGGCCGGCCTGACCACCACCCCGCTCAGCCGCACCGGGTTCAGCAGCACGACCTCGGTCACCGCCCCCAGCCCGAGGTTATGCAGTAGCGCCCGCGCCCGGCGCTGCACCGCAGGGGTGACGACGCCCTGCCAGGTGACCCGCACCGGGCGGTCGGCCGCGTCGACGCCGTTCAACGCGGCATGGGCCGCCTTGTCGGCCGCGATCGTGCTCTCGCTTGCGATCGCTCCCGCGAACGCAGCGGCGAGCGCAACGCCGAGCGCGGTCAACAGCCAGCGCCCGGGTCGCCGTCGAGCGCGCGACCCGACGAGCCTCAGAATCGCGCGCGCGGACGCCAGCTCACTCGCCTCCCCGGCGGCGGCTGTAGTGCGAGCGTGCCTTGGCGCGGCCGCCGCACACCGACATCGAGCACCAGCGACCGGTGTGATTGCGGGAGTGGTCAAAGAACGCCCAACCGCAATCCTCGCCGGGGCAGATCTTCAACCGCGACCAGCTGCCGTCGAGCATTGCCTGGGCGGTGATCCCGAGCACGAGCCCGAGCGCCGCCGCGACACCTCCGCCCATCGCCGCCCTGTCGACCAGCAACCCGATCTCGCCGGCCGGGTCGCCGCCGTTGCGCGCCAGCTCGCGCAGCCCTTCGCGGACGGCCAGCGCGCGCTCGAGATCCGACTTGCCGACCCGCGCCCGGGCGCTGACCAGACGGCGTGCCAGCAGCCACTTGCGCAACGCCTTCGGAGTCGCGAACAGATCGGCGCCGTGGTCGATCTCGAGGTCGTAGTGGCTGTTGACGAAGGACTGCACCAGCGCCAGCGGCCCAGGCGCGGGCGGCCGGCCTCCGGGCTGAACGGAGGACGAGATCAGCCAGCCACCAGTCTCACCAGTCATCGTCGTGTGACCGGTTAGCTTACGCCGAGCCCGCTACTCCGGCGCGCCCGCCGTCAGTAGCCGAGCAGCGCCTGCACGATGTGGGGCGCGACGAACACCTCCCACAGGGCGCTGATGCACAGCACCGGGACGGCGATCGTGACGGTCACCAGGGTCGCGGCCAGCAGCTGGTCCCACTGAGCCCGGCGGCTGGCGATGATCCACGCCGCCAGTGGCAGGAACAGCGCCACCAGCTCGGGGACCGCGTGCGGCAACAGCGACAGGAGCAGGAGGCTCGGCGACGTGCCGAGGACAAACGCGACGTTGGCGACGCTCGTACCCAGGACGTAGGCCTGCACGGACAGCGAGAAAGTGGTCGCCGTGATCACGAACAGGATCGCCAGGCGCCCGCCGTGCTGGTGGATCGCGCGCATCGCGCCCTTGTGGCGGTCTGCCTGCTCTGGCAGTGAGCTGCCCGCGATGAAGCCGGCGACGCACGCCATCGCGTGCAAGGCCAGCACGAGCGAGTTTCGGTACAGGATCCGTCCCACGTCGCTCCAGTCGCCGACGACGAGCGGGGGATGGCCGAGCGTGATCCCACCGTGACCTCGGCTGATCGAGGCGATCGCCCAGACGGCGATCAGCAGCCCGGTAGCCGCCGCAAGGCTGCCCAGCAGCCAACCGGCGAGCACCGGTCCGGGGCGGAGATTCCAGGCCGAAAGGGTCGTCCGCGTGGCGCGAATCCCCCGCACGAAGGCATATGCCGAAGCGTCCATGACCTGGTCATCGACCCGCTCAGGACGCAGGTTGAGCGCCGGCGGCGGGTGTGACCGGCTTGGCCGAGCGACCGGCCGGGGAGCCTATACTTGCCCAGACCCGCAGACAGGAGTGCACCCCGTGCAGGAGATGGTGATCTACGGCGTTAGCTTCGACATGGTCGGCAAACAGCCGATCGTGCTGCTGAAGACCGTCGAGAGCAACAAGTTCCTGCCGATCTGGATCGGCCACCCCGAGGCTGCGGCGATCCTGATGAAGCTCCAGGGCGCCTCGACTCCGCGCCCGATGACCCACGACCTGCTGTCGGACATGCTCGGCGAGCTCGAGGTCGAGTGCACCAAGGTGGCCGTCACCGAGCTGCGCGAGAACACGTTCTACGCGTCGATCAGCTTGCGGATCAACGGCCGCGAGCTCGAGATCGACTCGCGGCCCAGCGACGCGCTGGCGCTCGCCGTCCGCGCCGGCGCCCCGATCTTCGCCGCCGACGACGTGATCGCCGAATCGGCGATCGAGTTCGAGCACGAGGTCGAGGACACCGAAGAGGTGGTCGAGAAGTTCAAGGACTTCCTCGACCGGGTCACCCCCGAAGACTTCATGGGCGAGTAGGCGCGCCGGCGCGCTGCGCGGCCGCCGCCAACGCTCGATCGACCTCGATGTGGTGGTGGATCAGCGCCGGCTCGTTGCGGCCGTAGACGACCTCGGGCATCAGTCCCGAGCGCAGCGAGCGGTGGATGTCCTGCTGCTGGCCGAAGTCCTCCTCGAACACGACCCGACTTGTGAAGCGCACATTCGCCTCCCAGAACGAACGCTCCTCGTCGGAACCGACCGGACGCGGGATGAAGAAGCGCACCGACACGCTCGTGCGGTGCGGGTCCTCGGGCTCCGGGTACATCTCCCAGAGCTCGGCGTGCCCGCTCATCGGCAGGTTGAACACCGCGCGTCGGGAACAGGATGTACACGATCGACGCGTACGGCTTCAGCTCCCACTCGGACTCGGGTCGCTCGAGCAGGCCGACCACCTCCTTGCGCATCACGGCGCCGCGCGTGTGGGGGCCGAAGTCGTCACCGACGAACGGGGTCGAGAGCACGTCGGCAGCAAGCGTGTCGTGGTGCAGCGAGAACACGTGGTAGCTCTCGAGGAACGTGTCTCGGATCAGCTTCCAGTTGGCATCGAACACGGCGGTTCGCTCGTCGAAGTAGTGCCAGCGGTCAAAGCCCCAGTCGCCGAGCTCCGGGCCGAGCCCGGCGAGCCATGCCTCAACATCGGGCAGGCCCCGATCCCGGAGCTCTGTCGAGGCTGGTCCGAGCGTCACCAGGATCAGCCCGTACCGCTCGGCCGCCGGCACGGGCACCAGCCCGAGGTCACAGCGATCGATCTCCGCGAACGCGTCGCGCGCGAGTGGCTGCCCGAGCAGCTCGCCGTTGAGGTCGTACGCCCATGAGTGATACGGGCACTTCAGCGCCCGCCCCGGTCGGCCGCGACCGGTGAACACGCGCCCGCCGCGGTGGCGGCAGATGTTGAGGAACGCCCGCACCTCGGCGTCCTCGCCCCGCACCAGCAGCAGCGGCACGCCCGCGACCTCGGTCGCAAGGCAGTCGCCCGTGCCGGGGAGGTCGGCACTGACGGCGCACAACCAGAGGCCGCCCCCGAAGGAGGGCGGCCTCCTCATCCAACAGACGTCCCGGGTCGGTGTAGACGTCGGCTCGCTGCCGGAACACCGCCGGGGCCATCGTCGTCGTGTGCGCGGCGCGCAGCTCGAAGAAGCGCCGCAGGATCGCCCTCTGGGTCTCGATGTTCACGGGTGCGCGGCGTCGAGGATTCGCGCGATCAGCTCGTCGAACCCTATCCCAGCCGCGTCGGCCGCCTGCGGCAGCAGCGAGGTCTCGGTCAGCCCCGGGATCGCGTTGGCCTCGAGCACGTACAGCTTGTCGCTGCCGGTCTCGAGCATCAGGTC
Source organism: uncultured Solirubrobacterales bacterium (assembly GCA_963809685.1). Lineage (GTDB taxonomy): Bacteria > Actinomycetota > Thermoleophilia > Solirubrobacterales > Solirubrobacteraceae > Palsa-465. The sequence continues at coordinate 350,302 of CAWEKN010000005.1, forward strand.
GACGCGCGCGAAGCCGCTGCAGCCGAGGAGCTCATACACGTCGAGCGCGATCTGGCCGGCGGCGGCCGTGACGTCATCAGCCAGCGCGGCCGGGCACACAAACCGGGTGCGCCCGATCTCATAGCGTGACTCGAAGTCGTAGAAGTCCTCCTGCTCGGGGACTGCCTCGACGATCGGCAGCACACGCGGAGCGCCATCGTCGCTGATGATCGAGACCGCGAGGTCGCGCCCGGGGACGTAGCGCTCGAGCAGCACCTTGCGGTCGTAGGAGAACGCGGCGACCAGTGCGGCCGGGATGTCGGCCGGTGTTCGCGCGAACTTGATTCCGAGCGCGGAGCCCTGGCCGGCGGGCTTGACCACGATCGGGAACTGGAGGCGGTCCTCGATCGCCGGCAGCGCCTGACCAGCGCCGAGGTCGCGGAACGCGGTCTCGTTGAACGCGTAGAAGTCAGGCGTCGGAATCCCACGATCGCGCATTGCGTGCTTGGCGATCACCTTGTCGGCGGCGCGTATGCACGCCGAGACGCCCGAGCCGGTGTAGCTGATCCCCATCACCTCGAGCAGCTCCTGGACGGTCCCGTCCTCGCCGTCGCGGCCGTGCAGTGCGACGAATGCGACGTCCGGCTCGGCGGCGGTCAGGCGGTCGACCAGGTCGGCGCCGACGTCGATCGGGACGACCTCGTGGCCGAGGCGCTCGAGCGCGTCCTCGACGCGCGCCCCGGACTTCAGCGAGACCTGGCGCTCCAGCGAGCGCCCACCCTTCAGCACCGCGACCCGTGTCACTCGCCCCTCCCCGGCCCGGGGTAATCGCCCCCAAGGCGATTAACCCGCGCGCTTGTGCGGCAACCGCAGCACCTTGGCGAGCTCGTCGGCCTGCGGCGGTGCCTTGAGGTCGGGCGGCTCGGGCTGGAGCCATCTCTCCTCGGCGCCGCGCGGCGTGCCGGCGTCGGCGGCGGCGCCGGTGAGCGTGCCGTAGAGGGCGACCTGCTCGCGCACGACCTCGCCGATCCGGCGGATCCCCTCGCGGATCTCGTCCTCGCCGACGCCGGAGAAGTTCAGCCTCATCGACGAGCCGCCGCGGCCGTCGACGTACGCCGCCCGGCCCGGAACGAACGCGACGTGGTCCTGCAGCGCGCGCGCCAGCAGGTCCGTCGTGTCGATGTAATCGGGCAGCGTCGCCCAGATGAACAGACCGCCCTGGGGGTGGGTCCACTCCGCCTCTCGGGGGAAATGCTCCGCGAGCGAGTCGAGCATCACGTCGCGCCGCCGCCGGTAGATCTCGACCAGAGAGCGGACGTAGTCCTCCCAGGGTCCGGATTCGAAGTATGCGCTGACGAAGTACTGGGAGATCGAGGACGAGCACAGGTCCGATGCCTGCTTGCCGATGTTCATCTTTGCGAGCACCGGCGCCGGCGCCGCCGTCCAACCGAGCCGCACCCCGGGCGAGAGGATCTTCGAGAACGTGCTCGCGTAGATCACGAACTCGTCGTCGAGCGAGCGCAGCGTCGGCAGCGGTTCGCCTTCGTAGCGAAGCAGCCCGTACGGGTTGTCCTCGAGCACGAGCAGCTCGCGCTCGGCGGCGATCTGCACGAGCTCGCGACGGCGCTGCAGCGACATCGTGACGCCGCCCGGATTGTGGAAGTTGGGGATCGTGTAGATGAACTTCGGCCGCCGGCCGGTGCGCTCGAGCTCGTCGAGGGTCTCGGACAGCTCGTCGATCCTCATCCCGTCGCGGTCGAGCGTCACCTGGACCACGTCGGCCTGATACGCGCAGAACGTGGGCACGGCGCCAGGGTAGGTCGGCGCCTCGGTCACGATCACGTCACCGGGGTCGACCAGCGTCTTGCAGACCAGATCGATCACCTGCTGGCCGCCGGTCGTGACCAGCAGCTCGTCGGCGTCGACCTCCATCCCCTCGGCCCGCATCACCTCGACGATGCATTCCTTGACGATTGTGAGCCCCTCGGTCGGGCTGTACTGCAGGGCCCGCGCGCACGACTCGGCGGCGACCGTCTTCATCACCGACGCGTAGGAGTCGGGCGGGAACGTCGAGGTATCGGGCAGGCCGCCGGCGAGCGAGATCACGTCATCTCGCTCGGTCAGCGCCATCAGGTCCCGCATCGCCGAAGACTTCATCACCTTCGTGCGTTCGGCGAAAAGCGAGGCGTAGCGCTCGATGTCCCGTGCTGTAGACCGCGGGCGTCTGCTGGGGGGAGCACCCGCGCCGTCAACACCGGAGCCACGGCTCATCGGCGTCTCTGCACTATCGTCACGTCCCGTCACGGTACAGCACGGTGCATCTCGCCTTCGACATCTTCCAGGGGATCGGCATCGCCGCCGCCGTCGGGATCCGCCCGTTCCTCCCGTCGCTGGCGGTCGGTGCGCTCGCCGCCGGCGACATCGGAATCCACTTCGATGGCACGGACTACTCTTTCCTGCAAGGGGCGCCATTCCTGCTTGCGATGGCGGTCGCGGCGATCGCGCTCGCGTTCGCCGAGCGCCGTTTCGGGTTCGAGCGGTTAGAGCACGGGCCGGCGCTGTGGATCCTCGGGGCGATCTCGATCGCGCTCGGAGCGTTGTTCTTCGCCGGCTCGCTCGCCCGTGGCAACTACGCGGTCTGGCCGGGATACGTGGGCGGGGCAATCTGCGCCCTGATCGGGATCGCCGCGACCAGGCCGCTGTTCGCCCGCGCTCGCGCACGCCTCGACGCCGGCACGGCGGTGGCCCTGCCGTTGTATGCCGAGGGCTTTGCGGTGCTGCTGGCGGGCCTGTCCGTCGTCGCGCCACCGGTCGGGCTGGTCGGCCTGGCGCTGCTGCTGTGGCTGTTGCTCGCGGGGCGCCGGCGCGAGGGCCAGAAATACGCCGGATTGCGGATCCTCAAGTAGTGGCGGCGCCGGCGAAGCTGTGAACGCCACGCCAGCGGCCAAGAAGCTCGTGCTCGTCGTGATCGACGCGCTCAAGCCCGAGATGCTCGACCGCGCAATCGCGACCGGCCGGGCCCCCGCGCTCGAGCTGATCAGACGCGAGGGCGCCTACGTCGACGATTGCGTGGCGGCGTTTCCCTCGGTGACGCCCGTTTGCGCGGCGACGATCACGACCGGGGTCGGGCCCGACCGGCACCTGATCCCGAGCATGAACTGGTATCACCGCGATGAGGCCCGCTACGTCGAGTACGGCTCTAGCTTCTCGGCCTCCCGGCAGTTCGGCGTGCTGCGCTCGCTGACCGACACCGTCTACCGAATGAACGCCGAGCACCTCTCCCACGACGTCGACACCGTGTTCGAATCCCTCGACGACGCCGACATCCGCACCGCCGGGACGACTTATCTGATCTACCGCGGGCGCCATCACCACGAGGTCGCCAACGAGACCGCGCTCGCGCGGATCGTGACCTCGACTCTGTTCCGGCGCACGATCGACGGGCCCCAGGAGCTGTTCTACGCCGACCTGTACGCGAGCCGGAAGACCGGGTGCCGCGGCCAGCTCGGGATGCCGGGCATCCGCGACCAGCACACCGGTTGCGTGGGCGCCTACCTGGTCGAGCACGACCTGTTCGACTTCCTGCTGTTCTCGCTGCCCGACAACGATGCGTGGTCGCACAAGAACGGCCCGCACGCCCAGGTCACGTCGATCGCCGCCGCCGATCGTCAGATCGAGCGGCTGATGCACGCCGCCGGCGGCCCCGACGCGTTCCTCGCCGAGCACGCGGTGATCGTCTGCTCCGACCACTCCCAGGCGACGGTCGAGGAGCGGATCAAGCTCGATCAGGCGTTCTCGGACTTCGAGGTCGCGACCCCCGGCGGGAGCGCACGGTCCGATGGGGCCGAGGTCGCGCTCAGTCCCGCCCAGCGCTCGGCGATGGTCTACGCGCTCGATCCCGACAACCGCGAGGAGGTGCTCGCCCGTTCGATCAAGGCGGTCTCGAGGCCTCGAAGGAGTCGACCTCGTGCTGTGGCTGTCGGGGCCCAACGGCGCCGGCGCCTCGCACCGCGAGGCCGTCGTTTCGAGTGCCCGCGGCGAGCTGCGATTCACCGCCGGGGGCGAGCTCGAGGACCTGCGCGGCTACCGCTGGAGCGTCGAGGGCGAGCTCGCCGCGCTCGGCGCGGAGGTCCGCGACGGCCGTTTCCTGAGCCCCGACTACCCCGACGCGCTGGCACGGGTGTGGTCGGCGCTGCACTGTCAGACCGCGGGCGATCTGCTGCTGTCCGCGCAGCCGGGCTACGAGTTCGTCGACTGGGGTGGGGCCGACCACGTCGGCGGCGGCAGCCACGGGTCGCTTCACCGCTCAGATTCGCTCGGGGCGCTGCTGTGGTGCGGGACCGGACCGGACTCGCGCGAGCACCGCGAGCAATGGTCGTTGCGCGACGTCACGCCGATGGTCCGCGAGCATTTCGGGCTGCAGGACGCCGATTAGTGTTCCGAATCGGGCCATTAGCCCGCGGTTAGCCGCCGTTATTACCTACGATCTGCTCGTCATCGCGCCGTTACAGTGTCTCCAGTGCCCGAAGAACTGACCACGACCGTCGAGTTGCCGTTCCGCGCGCGCGTCCGGCACGGGGTCCGCAAGCCGCACAACTGGCTGCAGCTGATCAGGTTCGTGACCGTCGGCGCCAGCGGCTACGTCGTCAACCTCGCGGTGTTCGCCGCCTGCGTTCACGTGCTCGGGATCGACTACCGGGTCGCGGCCGTGATCGCGTTCGTGGTCTCGGTGATGAACAACTTCTGGCTCAACCGCCACTGGACCTTCGGCGCCAGGCACGAGCGCCCGATCTTCCAGGCGGTCCGGTTCTTCACCGTATCGCTGATCGCGTTTGCGTTGACCTACGTGGTGCTGGTTCTCCTGGTCAACGCGGGCCTCAGCAAGGTTGTCGCGCAGGCGATCGCGATCGCGGCCGGGACGCCGCTGTCGTTCCTCGGGCAGAAGCTTTGGAGCTTTCGGGCCTGAGCCGGGGCGCAGGCTGGGGGGCGCGGCGGGCGTTGCTCGTCGCGCTGTCGGCGCTGCTCGTTGCGCTGGTGACACCGGCGCTCGCGCCGGTCGCGGCCAGGGCTGCGACCTCGGCCTCGACCTCGGCTTCGACCTCGGCCTCGACCTCGGCTTCGACCTCGGCCTCGACGAGCACGGTCGCAGCCGATCCCAACGCGCCGGTGCTCATCAGCGACGAGCACAAACCTCCGCCGGGCTATCGGCTGACCCCGTTACAGGCCGAGCGGATCGCCGCCCGTTCGCCGACGATCGTCTCGGAGCTTCACCGCCACCCGCACGCCCGCGTGTACGAGTACACGAAGGGATCCGGACGCTGGCAGATCAGCTGGTTTGGCGCGCAGGCCAACGGCCCCGAGCTCGCGCAGGTGTACGTCGACGACGCCAGCGGCACGGTGACCGAGGCCTGGACCGGGTTCCAGGTCGCGTGGACGATGGCCCGCGGATACCCGGGCGCGTTCGGGCGGCGCGTCAACGCGCTGTACGTGTGGATCCCGTTGTGCGTGCTGTTCGTCGCCCCGTTTTTGCCATGGCGACGGCGACCGACGCTCTGGCACCTCGACCTGCTTGTGCTGCTCGGCTTCTCGATCTCGCTTGCGTTCTTCAACCACGGCAAGATCGGCCTGTCGGTGCCGCTCGCCTACCCGTTCCTGCTGTATCTGCTCGTGCGGATGCTGTTGCTGGCGGGCGGCCGAGGCCGCCCGCGCGAGCCCTTGCGTCTGATCGTGCCGGTCTCGTGGCTCGCGGTCGCGGTTGTGTTCCTGGTCGGCTTCCGGGTCGGGCTCAACGTGACCAACTCGAACGTGATCGACGTCGGCTACGCCGGCGTGATCGGCGCCGACAAGGTGCTCCACGGTCAGCATCTGTACGGCCACTGGCCGCACGACAACGCCTCGGGCGACACCTACGGGCCGGTCAACTACTACGCCTACGTCCCGGCGGTCGCGACCTTCGGCTGGAGCGGCATCTGGGACGACCTCCCCGCGGCTCATGCGGCAGCGATCGCGTTTGACCTGTTGACGCTGCTGGGGCTGTACTTCCTCGGCCGGCGAATCCGCGGCCCGACGATGGGGGTCGTGCTCGCCTACGCGTGGGCCGCCTACCCGTTCACGCTCTACGCGCTGACGTCCAACAGCAACGACTCACTGGTCGCGCTGCTGCTTGTGCTGTGCCTGCTCGTGATCCGTTCGGCGCCGGCCCGGGGGGTGGCGCTGGGACTTGCCGGGATGGCCAAGTTCGTGCCGTTCGTGCTCGGGCCGCTGATGATGCGCGGCGAGGGCGACTGGCCACGGCGCCGCTCGCTGGTCGCCTACGTGGTGGCCGTCGCGCTGACTGTGGTGGTGACGATGCTGCCGGTGGTGCTCGACGGCAACCTCGGCGCGTTCTGGCACGACTCCGTACACGCCCAGATCAGCCGCACGTCGCCGTTCTCGATCTGGGGGTTATGGGGCGGCCTTCGGTACGAGCAGCGCCTCGTCGAAGGAATGACGATCGCACTCGCGTTCGCCGTCGCGTTCGTGCCGCGCCGGCGCGGGCTGATCGAGGTCAGCGCGCTCGGCGCCGCGGTCACGATCGCCCTGCAGTGCTGCCTCACGCACTGGTTCTACCTGTACATCCCGTGGTTCTTCCCGCTCGTGATCGTCGCGCTCGTCGGGGCCCACCCCGAGCCGGCCCTCGCCGCCGCCCCAGAGCCCGCCGCCCCGACGCGCCGCCTCCGGCTACCACGTCGCCGCGAGGTACCGACCCCGGCTTAGGCCTGGCGGGGCTCTGCCCGGCGGGCTGCCGTCAGGTGATCCCCGGCGCGGGCTCGAGCACCTGCTCGATCGATTCTGCTCGCATCGGTTCGCGTGCGCGGATCAGCACGCCGTTGAGCCACGGGTCCTCGGTCGAGGTCTCGAACTTGATCGGCATCTTCGTGATCATCGCCTCGAGCGCCAGCTCGCGCTTGACGCCGATCACGCCGCCTCGCGGGCCGGTCATGCCGACGTCGGTGATGTAGGCGGTGCCGCCGGGCAGCACCCTTGCGTCGGCGGTCGGCACGTGGGTGTGCGTCCCGACGACAGCGGTCACCCGTCCGTCGAGGTGCCACCCCATCCCGATCTTCTCGCTCGTCGCCTCGGCGTGCATGTCGACCAGGCAGTGGTCGACCTTGCCCCGAAGCGCGTGTAGGGCGGCGTCGGCCTCCGCGAACGCCGGACGCCCCGCGTTCATGAACAGGTTCCCCGACAGCGACACGACCCCGAGGCGGACCCCATCGTGCGAGACCACGCACGAGCCGTGGCCCGGCTGGCTGCGCAGGAAGTTGGCGGGGCGCAGGATCTGCTCGTGCGTGTCGAGGTACTGGTAGATGTCACGGTGGCGGTAGGTGTGGTTGCCCAGCGTGATCACGTCGATCCCGGCGGCGAACAATTCGTCGGCGATCTTCGGCGTGATCCCCATCCCGCCGGCCACGTTCTCGCCGTTGACGACGACGAAATCGGGCGTGAAGCGCTCACGCAGGAGGGGCAGCAGCGCCAGCAGGGCGCGCTTACCGATGCCGCCGACGATGTCGCCGACGAACAGGATGCTGACCTCGGAATGGTTTGTCATGTCCTCTCCGGCGCATACTTTCACTTGTGATGAGAGGCAGGCTTTGGCGTCGGCCGGGCAATCGGGTCGTTGACGAGGACGCCGCCGGCGCGGACATCACCGCGCAGCACCCCGACGACGACCCCGCAGCCCCCCTCGACGAGGACCGCGCGGCACCCCACGACGAAGGTCCCGCGCTGCACGACGACGAGGGCCGCGCGGCGCCCGATGACGAGGCGCATCCCCGGCCCGCGACTCCGCCGCCCGATGACGAGGCGCAGCCCCCGCCGGCGACTCCGCCGCCCCCATCGGTGGTCCCTCGCTGGATCCAGTTGGTCGTGCTCCCGCTCGCGCTGCTGGGGCTATGGGCGCTGGCGCGAGCGTCCGGGCCGGTCCTGCTGATCCTGATCGCGGCCAGCACCGTCGCGATGATCCTCAACCCGGTGGTCAGGGTCATGGAGAAGGGAAGGGTGCCTCGCGGGCTCGCGATCCTCGCGGTCTACCTGGCCGGGGTCGCGATCCTCGTCGGGATCGGGCTGTTGCTGACCAACCCGATCAGCAAGCAGATCACGCGCTTCCAGGACGACGTCCCGCATCTCGTCCGCCAAGCGAACAAGGACCTGACCAACCTCCAGAACTGGCTCAACAGCCACGGCATCAAGGTCCACATCCAGAAGCAGGGCGAGACCGCGCTGCAGACGCTGCAGAAGAACATCCTCAAGCGCTCAGGCGACATCGTCTCGTTCTCGCGCGATCTGCTCACGCAACTGGTCACGATCTCCTTCGATCTGATCCTGGTCCTCGTCCTGTCGATCTACCTGCTCGTCTACGGAAAACAGATAGGCGAGCTCGTCCGGCGGATCATGCCGCCGGGCGACGGCACTCCCGAGGACGACTTCCCGCTGCTCGTGCAACAGGCGGTGTTCGGCTACGTGCGCGGGCAGCTGCTGTTCAGCCTGATCATGGGCGCCAGCGCCGCGCTCGCGCTGTACATCTTCGGGGTGGTGGGGATCTTCCCCCAGGGCGCGAACTACGCGGTGTTCTTCGGCGCGTTCTACGGGCTGATGGAGTTCATCCCCTACATCGGCCCGATCATCGGCCCGCTACCGGCGATTCTCGTGGCCCTGTTCAACGACCCGATCACCGCCGTCTGGCTGATCATCTTGTTCATCGGACTCCAGCAACTGGAAGGGCACATCGTCGCGCCCCAGGTGTTCCGGATCTCGCTGCGAATCAACCCGATCCTGATCATCCTCGCGCTGCTGATCGGCTATCAGCTATACGGGATCGCGGGCGCGCTGGTTGCGTTGCCGGTCGCCACCGTGATCCGCCAGACGGTCGTGTACCTGCGCGCACACCTGGTGCTCGAGCCGTGGCGGGTGATCGTCCCAGCGACAGGGATCTCGGTGGCCGGGACCACTCCGCCCGCCACCGCCGGGGCAGGCGGGGCCGGCGGGCCGGCGCGGCCGGCGCGGCGCCCGGGTCGACGATCCTGCCGTTGACGCAGGATCGATGTCCGGACTGCGGCGCAGCCCCCGGCGCCGACGACGCCTTCTGCCGCGCCTGCGGCGCCTCGCTTGAACCGCACGTGCGTACGCCCGGTTAGGACGCTTCCCGATCGGCCCTGATCCGCGCCCCCTCCACTACCCTCCGGCGCGGTGTCCACCGCCGCGTCCACGGGGCAGAACAGCGCGACCCTCGCAGCTCGCGAGCTGACCAAGCGATTCGGCTCGCGCGCCGCGCTCCAGCAGGTGAGCTTCGAGCTTCACCCCGGGGAGCTGATCGGGATCATCGGTCCCAACGGCGCCGGCAAGACAACGCTGCTCTCGATCCTCGCGGGCATCCTGGAGCCGACTTCGGGCGAGGTGACCAAGACCGCCGGCGAGATCGGCTGGGTCCCGCAACAGCCGGCCCTCTACTCGAAGCTGTCGGTCGCCGAGAACCTGCGGCTGTTCGCGCGCCTGGAGAAGGTCGATGATCCCGAGGCGACGGTCGGAGCGATGCTCGAGCAGACGGGACTGACCGACCGCGCCGACGAAGAGGTCGGCAAGCTCTCCGGCGGCAACCAGCAACGCGTCAACATCGCGATCGGCCTGCTGTGCGAGCCTCCCGTGCTGCTGCTCGACGAGCCCTCCGCGTCGCTCGATCCCCGTCAGCGCGAGCGGCTGTGGGAGTTCATCGGCGGCCTCGCCGGCCGCGGCACGACGGTCGTGTTCTCGACCCACAACGTCGCCGAGGTCGAGCGCTATGCCGACCGGATCCTCGTGCTCGTCGACGGCGAGCTGCTGTTCACCGGCACGCCCGCCGAGCTCGAGCAGACCGTCGGCGGCGCGTCCAGGGACTTCGAAGCGGCGTTCGTCCACTTCCTGCACGAGCGCGGCCACTGAGGCACCGATGCGCTGGCTCTGGGTCAAGGACCTCCAGATCCTGCGGCGCTCGCCGCTGCTGGTCGGCCTGCTGATCGTGTATCCGATCGCGCTGGCGTTGATGATCGGGTTCGCGCTGTCCAGCCCGCCGGGCAAGCCCAAGGTTGCGTTCTACAGCGAGGTTCCACCGGGCAAGGGCAAGATCAAATTTGGCAGCCAGCAGATCGACGTCACCAGCTACGCCAAGCAGCTGTTTCAGTCGATCCAGCCGATCAAGGTCAATTCGCGCGACGAGGCGATCGCCAAGGTCAAGAGCGGCGAGGCGCTGGCGGCGCTCGTGATCCCCAGCGACATCCCGTCGCAGATCCAGAACCTCGTCCAGAACGGCGTCGGCAACCCGACCGTCGAGCTGTTCCTGAACTCCAAGGATCCGCTCGAGCGCCAGTTCGTCGACCAGGCGATCAAGTCGAGGCTCAACGACGTCGAACAGGCCGTCTCCAAGCAGGTGCTCCGGGTCGCGGTCAGCGACCTGCAGCAGGTGCTCAACGGCGGCACGATCAACATCCTCGGCGAGAACGTCAACCTGCTCGGGCTGCGCAACTCGCGCACGATCATCCAGGGGGCGATCGGCTCGCTGCCGAAGAACAGCGACGTCCGCTCGGCACTCAAGCAGGTCGTCGCCTTCTCCAGCCTCGCGATCGAGGGCCTCGGCTTCGCCAGCCCGGTGCTCGGCTCGATCGGCACGCCGCTGACGGTCGATCAAACGGAGCTCGCGGGCCGCACCACGCCGACCGACTCCTACGCCGCTGCGATCGCGGTGATCGTGTCGCTGATGTTCGTCGCGATGTTGCTCGCGGCGGGGATGCTCGCGCTCGAGCGCTCGGAGAACGCCTACTCGAGGCTCGTGCGCGGCCTGGTTTCGCGCAGCGAGCTGCTGTCGGAGAAGGTGTCGCTGTCGGCGACGTGCGCGGGCGCGCTGACGCTGCTGATGGCGATCATCGTCGGCCTGTTCGTGCATTTGGATTTCGGGCGCTTCCCGCTGTGGGTATTGGCGCTTGCGTTCGGCGGGCTTGCGTTCGGCGCGGTCGGCGTCGCGATCGGCGCGGCGGCGCGCGAGGTCAGCGCGGCGTCGCTGCTTGCGTTCCTGTTGTCGCTGCCGATGGCGTTCGTCGCGCTCGTGCCCGCAAGCGCGGTGTCCGGAGCGTTGAAGTCGGTGCTCGACGCGATCGCATTCGTGTTCCCGTTCCGCGCCGCGCTGGACGCGGTCAACAACGCGTTCAGCGGCACGTCTCCCGGAATCGGATGGCCGCTCGTGCACCTGGCGGTGCTGACGGTCGCGTTCGGCGCGCTGGCCCGCCTCGGCCTGCGCCGCTTCGCCTCCTAATAGACGCCGTCAGCCGCGCGTCGTGTCAGCGCCCGACCTGGCGCCGGAACATCAGCACGCAGATCGCTGCGACGATCAGCGCGATGATCGGCCACCCAGCCCCGACCGCCCCGACCGCTGCAAGCACCAGACCGACGACGCCGATCGTCCCGGCTACGCCGCCGACCACGATCAGCTGATAGGCGCGGCGCTCGCGGGCCCGCCTCGGGGTGTAACTGCCACGTTTTTCGATATTGGCCACGCCACCAGCGTAGCGCCGCGGGGCGTAGGGTTGAAGGGACATGAGCGATCCTGTGACACATCACATCCTGTTCTACGACTACGTCGAGAACATGGCCGAGCGCCGGGCGCCCTACCGCGAGGCCCACCTCGCCAAGATCGGCGCCGAGCGCGAGGCCGGGCGGGTGACGCTGGCCGGGGCGCTCGGCGACCCGCCGCACGGGGCCGCAATCGTGTTCGAGGACGTCGCCCCCGAGCAGATCGAGGAGTTTGCGCGGACCGACCCGTACGTGACCGCCGGCCTGGTCACGGCTCGCCGGATCGAGCGCTGGAACCTCGTTTAACCGATCGGGAGCAGGCCTTCCGCGCGCCGTCGCGCTCTCAATCGAGTCGCGGACCTGCCGATATCTAAGTAAGCGCAGAAAGATGGCCCACTTGCGCTGCCAAGCGCTGCCCTCGCGATCATGATGCACCGAGACACACCTGCGATCCACAACCGCTCCGGGTTCGACTCCGGGTTCTTCGTCGCCTACCTGTTGTGTGGAGCGATCGTGCTGATCCTGCTGCCAGTCGGCGGGAAGATCGAGTGGGCTGAGATCGCGCTGGCGCTCACATTGCAGCTGATCGTCGCGATCTTCCTGGGCCTCAATCTGCAGCGCAACCCCCCTCAGATGGGGATCGCGATCTTTGGCATCGTCGCGTACCTGCTGTCCGTCGCGCTGCTGCGTGACGGAGCCCCGCCGACCTCGGGATATGGGCCCCTCGTGCTCCTTCCCGTTGTCTGGGCGGCACTGCAGGGCTGGCGGGTGGAGCTCGGAGTCGCGGTCGTCGGCGTCGCCGCGGTGTATTTCCTCCCGACACTGCTGATCGGCCCCCCGCAGTACCCGGCGGGCGGGTGGCGCGCGGGGATGCTGCTCGCCGTCCTCGCCGCCGCAACTGGATTCGCGATCATGCAGCTGCTCGAGCGTGTCGGCCGGTTGGTTCACAAGCTGCAGGAACTCGCGAGCCGCGACGAGCTCACTGGGCTTCCAAACAAGCGTGCTTGGCAGGAGCTGTTCGACCATGAGCTCACGAGGTCGCAGCGCTCGGGCGACCCGCTGACGCTCGCGCTCGTGGACCTCGACCTTTTCAAGCAGTACAACGACGAGCACGGACATCTTGCAGGCGACCGTTTCCTCGTCGAGGTTGCTGCAGCGTGGCGGGGCGCAGTGCGAGAAACGGATGTCCTGGCGAGATGGGGTGGCGATGAGTTCGGATTGCTTCTCCCGAATTGCACCCAGGGCGCCGGAGAGTTGACCGTCGATCGGATGCGTGCCTCGCTTCCAGAGGCGCAATTTTCCGTCGGGATGGTGGAGTGGGACGGGCGCGCGTCCGCCGAGGAGCTGCTCGCCAGCGCCGACGACGCGCTGTATCGCGCCAAGCGCGGGGACCACGATCCCCTCGTCGCTCCGATCCCCTGAGGGGTGTCGCGCCGCGGGCCAGGCGATGACGCCGCTGCGGCCGGGTGACGCGCACCTGCGTGGCGCGACCTGGCGGCGCCGGTATTCTCGAAGACGATGGGATTCCCGCAGACTCGTCTCCGCCGGCTGCGCACGACCCACGCGCTGCGGGGGCTCGTTCGCGAGACCCAGCTGAGCCCGAGCGACTTCGTCTACCCGATGTTCGTCGCGCACGGGATCGACCGCCGCGAGCCGATCGCGGAGATGCCGGGAATCGACCACCTCTCGATCGCGCACGCCGTCGACGAGGCGGGCGAGGCGGCGGCGCTCGGGATCCCCGCCGTGCTCCTGTTCGGGCTCCCAGCGGCCAAGGACGAAGAGGGGTCGGGCGCCTGGGACGACGAGGGGATCGTCCAGCTCGCGACCCGGGCGATCAAGGACGCGCACCCCGATCTGCTTGTGATCGCCGATCTGTGCCTGTGCGAGTACACGAGCCACGGTCACTGCGGCGTCGTGAGGGCGGGCGGGAACGGTTTCCGCGTCGACAACGACGCGACCCTCGAACTGCTGGCGCGCACGGCCGTCTCCCAGGCCCGCGCCGGCGCGGACATCGTCGCCCCAAGCGACATGATGGACGGCCGCGTCGGCTGGATCCGCGCCGCGCTCGACGAGGAGGGCCTGACCGACATGCCGATCATGGCGTACTCGGCCAAGTTCGCATCGGCGTTCTTCGGGCCGTTCCGGATCGCCGCCGACTCCGCGCCCGCGTTCGGCGACCGCCGCGCCTACCAGATGGACCCGGCCAACGGCAACGAGGCTGTGCGCGAAACCAAATTGGACGTCGAGGAGGGCGCCGACATCGTGATCGTCAAGCCGGCGCTCCCCTACCTCGACCTGATCCGCCGGATCAAGGACGAGACCGAGATGCCGCTGGCGGCCTACAACGTCAGCGGCGAATACTCGATGATCAAGGCCGCGGCCGCCGCCGGATACCTCGACGAGCGGGCCGCCGTGCTCGAGGCGCTGACCGGGATTCGGCGCGCCGGCGCTGACATCGTCATCACCTACCACGCGAAGGACGCCGCGAGATGGCTGCAGTAGAACCGACGAGCTCATCGTTTGGCCCGAAGCTGCGGACCCGCAAGCAGGGGGCCGCGATTCCACTCGACGACGTCGACAAGCGCGTGCTCAATTTGATGCAGGGCTTGTTTCCGATCACGCTCCGTCCATACGCATCAGTGGCTAACGAGGCGCAGCTGGATGAGGCCGAAGTGCTCGCGCGGGTCCAGCGGCTGCTCGACGAGCGCATCATCCGGCAGGTCACCCCGATCTTCGACACGCGCGCGCTGGGCTACTCCTCGATGCTCGTCGCCGCGAAGGTCGATCCGGAGAACCCGTGGCGCGCCGCCACCGTGATCAACTCCCATCCCGGCGTCTCGCACAACTACCTGCGCAACCACGAGTTCAATATCTGGTTCACGGTCGCGACCGAGCCCGACTCCAAGCTCGGCCTCGAGGGCACGCTCGAGGTTCTCGCGCGGCTCGCCGGCGCCGACTCGATCCGCCAGCTGCCGACGCTGAAGCTGTTCAAGATCCGGATGGACCTCGAGATGGAGGGCGGGACCGAGGCGCTGGCACAGGCCGCCGAGGCGGCCGAGCCGGCCGAGACCGAGCGCCAGCCCTACGACGAGTTCGACATCGCCGTGATCCGTGCGTTGCAAGGGGACATGCCGGTCGTGCCCGAGCCGTATGCGCCCGCCGCCGCCCAGCTGGGCATCCCCGTCGAGCGCCTGCTCGAGCACCTGCGGGGCATGCAGGAGCGCAGGCTGCTGCGCCGCGTCGCCGCGATCCTGTACCACCGCCGCGCCGGCTTCAGCGCCAACGGGATGGGCGTGTGGAAGGTGCCCGACGATCAGATCATGGAGATCGGGCCGCGGATGGCGGCGTTCCGCGGCATCTCACACTGCTATCAGCGTCCGACCTACGCGGACTGGCCCTACTCGGTGTTCACGATGGCCCACGGCCGCTCGAAGGAGGAGTGCGACGCGATCCTCGACTCGATCGCGCAGGACACCGGGATCAGTGAGCGCTCGACGCTCTACTCCTCGACCGAGTTCAAGAAGATCCGGCTGCTGTACTTCACCGAGGACCACCGGGCCTGGGAACGCGAGCACGCCGGCGTGTGAGCGCGCCGCGGAGCACCACCCGCTCGGGCGAGCTGTACGAGCAAGCGCTGACGCTGTTGCCGGGCGGCGTCAATTCCCCCGTGCGCGCGATGCGTTCGATCGGCCGCGATCCGATCTTCATCGCCCGCGGCGACGGCGCGATCATCCGCGACGTCGACGGCAACGAGTACATCGACTGGGTCAGCTCGTGGGGCCCGCTGATCCTCGGGCACGCGCATCCGGCGGTGGTCGCGGCCGTGACCGACGCCGCCGCTCGCGGCACCAGCTTCGGCGCGCCGACTGCGGGCGAGGTGGAGCTGGCGGCGCAGATCACGCAGCGGATCCCGTCGGTGCAGATGGTGCGGATGACCTCCTCGGGCACCGAGGCGACGATGAGCGCATTGCGGCTGGCCCGAGCGGCGACCGGCCGCGAGATCGTGCTCAAGTTCGCCGGCGCCTACCACGGCCACGTCGACGGGTTGTTGGCGCAGGCAGGCTCCGGCCTGGCAACACAAGGCATCCCGGCCAGCCCCGGCGTGCCGCAAGCCGCCGCCGCCGCGACCGTGATCGTGCCGTGGAACGATGAGCGCGCGGTCGTCGAGGCGAACTACCGCCATCAGCTCGCGGCGATCATCGTCGAGCCGGTCCCAGCGAACATGGGCGTGGTCCCGCCGGCGCCGGGGTTCCTGAGGCTGCTGCGCGAGCTGACCAGCGCGTCGGGCGCGTTGCTGGTGTTCGACGAGGTCATCAGCGGCTTTCGCGTAGCGCGCGGCGGCGCCCAGGAGCTATATGAGATCGAGCCCGATCTCACGCTGCTGGGCAAGATCGTCGGCGGCGGGCTACCGGCGGCTGCGTACGGCGGTGCCCGGTCGTTGATGGAGCGGATCGCCCCGTCCGGCGACGTCTACCAGGCCGGGACGCTGTCGGGCAATCCGCTCGCGGTGGCCGCCGCGCTGGCGACGCTTCGGCTGCTCGACGCCGCCGCCTACGAGCGGCTCGCCGAGACGACGCGCGCGCTGGCCGACGGTCTGCGGGACGCGGCCGCCGGCGCCGGCCGCGCGGTCCAGGTGCAGGACGTGCCGGGGCTGTTGACTGTGTTCTTCGCGGCGGACCCGGTGCGCAACTACGCCGACGCGTCGGCGTGCGACCTCGACGCCTACGGAGCCTGGTGCCGAGCGCTACTGGATCGCGGCGTGTATCCACCGGCGTCGCAGTTCGAGGCGTGGTTTCCGTCTCTGGTCCACGGCGAGGAGCACATCGCCCGCACGGTGCAGGCCGCCGCGCGAAGCGTTTGAGGAGCTCGCATGAGCGTGCTGGCCGCGGCGCTTCGCGCCCACGGCGGCGCGCTCGGCGACCACGTGGTCGACGACGTCGCCGCTGACGCCGGTGTGGTCGCCCCGGGCCCCGCCCAGGCCGCCGCCGCCGGCCCCCGCGCGGCCGGCAACGAGTCCGAGTACGAGGTGCTGATCGAGATGATCCTCGAGGGCTCGAGGCTTCACTACGACACGCCACGGGCGGTCCGCACCGACGATCCCGACCTCGCGCTGCTGCTCGGCGATCAGCTGTACGCGCTCGGGCTGGCGAGGCTCGCGGCGCTCGGCGATGTCGACGCCGTCGGCGAGCTGGCGGACGTGATTTCCCTGGTATCGCAGGCGTACGCCGCCGGCAACGCAAGTCTCGCCGCCGCCGTCTGGCGGGCCGGCGCGGTCGCGATCGGCTGGGGCGGGGGCGATGCGCACGAGGCCGCGAAGCGGCTGGCGAGGGCCGGCGACGAACGTGCCGAGGCGGCGCTGGATGCAATCGCCGCGGGCGCAGGATCGTGACGCTCGTCTCGATGTTGACGATACGCTTGCCAAGCCGTTCAATTCAGGTGCCGTTTAGGTAGAGACGCACGTGGCAGACCGACACAAAGAAGCCAAGCCCAAGACCACAGCCGGTCGCAACATCCCAGGCGCATTCGAGGGAGAGACCGTCACGCGCCGGCGGATGATGGGCCTCACGGTCCAGGGCGCAGGCATAATGACGGTCGCCGCGTTCACGCTGCCGGCGCTCGGATTCGCAATCGGGCCGCTGTTCAGCCGCGTGCCGTTCGAGTGGCAGCCGATCGGCAAACCGGTGGACTTCCCCAACAACACGTACGTGACGGTGGTTGTCACGATCGTGCCGGGCATCGGCGAGACCGGGAAGTCGATCGCCTACGTCCGCGCGCGGGACCCTGCGATCGACACCGAGCCGTTGGACAAGTACAACCACTGGGTGGCGCTGTCCTCGCGCTGCATGCACCTCGGCTGCCCAGTGCGCTTCACCCCCGCCGCGGGGCGCTTCATCTGCCCGTGCCACGGCGGCGTCTACGACTTCCGCGGAATGCGCACCGGTGGGCCGCCGGTCCGGCCGCTCGACCGCTTCTACACGCGGCTGAACCCGGCCAGCGGCCTGGTCGAGATCGGCCCGCGCTACTCGGTCAACTCCGAGCTTCAGCGCTTCTCGCCGCGCGACCCCGGTGAGCCGCTCGACGGCATCGGCCAGTACCTGTATCCGAAGCGTTTCTCGACCTCGGTGCTCCCGAGCGACTGATCACCGGCCATGCCGCGTCTCCCCGCCCCCCCGCTCCCAAAGGCGCTGAAGCCCAAGCCCAAGCGCCCCGGCACCGAGAACGGCGCGCCGCCCGAGCACGGGCCGGTCGCCGAGGGCGCGATCACCGTCGTCGATTGGCTCGACGAGCGCACGTCGCTGTCGGGCGGCCTGCGCTGGATGCTGTTCCGCAAGGTCCCGAAGGGGATCAACTGGTTCTACACGCTCGGCTCGGCGACGATGTTCGCGTTCCTGTCGCAGGCCGTCACCGGCGTGTTCCTGGCGATGTACTACCGCCCCGACGCGACCGGCGGCGCGTACGAGTCGATCCGCTACATCACCGACCAGGCGTTCCTCGGCCAGTTCGTCCGGGGCATGCACAAGTGGGGCGCGTCGGTGATGGTGATCCTGATCTTCCTGCACATGGCGCGCGTGTTCTTCTTCGGCGCCTACAAGTACCCGCGCGAGCTGACCTGGATCATCGGCGTCACGCTGCTGATCCTGACGCTGATCATGGGCTTCACCGGGTACCTGCTGCCGTTCGACCAGCGCTCCTACTGGGCCACGATCGTCGGCGTCAACATCAACGGCACCGGCCCGTTCATCGGTCCGTACCTCAGCGACTTCCTGCGATCGGGCCCCGAGTTCGGGGCGAACACGCTGTCGCGGTTCTACGCGATCCACATGCTGCTCGTCCCCGGCGCGATCGCCGCGCTGATCGGGGCGCATCTGTACCTGATCACGAAGCTCGGGATCTCGGCCCCGCCGTGGCTGAAGGCCGAGCAGGAGCCCGAGCTCGAGCTCGACCAGGCGGAAGTCTGAGGCGTCGTCGATGAACCAGGCCGAGAAGGAGCAGTACCTCCGCGAGTACTCGATTCTGAAGAGCCAGGGCAAGCCGTTCTATCCGTACGCGGTCGCCAAGGACTCGATCATGGCCCTGATCGTGATCCTCGTGATCATCTTCCTGTCGCTGATGTTCGGCGCCGAGATCGGCCCCCAGGCGGATCCGACCACGACCACCTACGTCCCGCGACCCGATTGGTACTTCTTCTTCCTGTTCGAGGTCCTGCGCGTGATCAAGCCGCCGGTGTTCACGCCGTTTGCGACGATCGGCGTGCCGACGATCTGCATGATCCTGCTGTTCCTGCTGCCGTTCTACGACCGCAGCCCGGAGCGGCGGATCGAGCGCCGCCCGATCGCGCTGGCTGCGGGGATCGCGACGATCCTGGTGATCGCCTACCTGACCTACGAGGGTGCCGCCGCCGGGTCGCCCAACAGCGTCGACCTTCAGCCGCCCGCGAATTTCACGGCCGCGCAGAAGGAGACGTTCAACGCCGGCAAGCTGGTCGTCGCGCAGTCGGGCTGCCTTGCGTGTCACGTGATCGGCGACAACGGCAACAACGGGCCCGGGCCGCCGCTGACCCACATCGGGTCCAAGCTGCGTCCCCAGGCGATCGCATCGACGTTGCGCAACCCAACCTCGCCGATGCCATCGTTCAGCGGCCTCGCCCAGCAGTCTCCGCAGAAGTTCAGCGACCTCGTCAACTTCCTCGCCGAGCTGCAGTAGCGGGGAACCGGGACCGGCCTTGAGACGGCGTCCGTCAAGCGTGCTTGCACTGGCGTGACGGCGACCGCTCAAGACCGGCCGGCGGCGACGCCCGGGGTGCTCGAGGAGACGCAGGTCCGGGCGATGTTCGACCGGATCGCGCGGTTGTACGACCGTATGAACACGGTGATGACGGCGGGAATGCACCATCAGTGGCGCCGGCGTGCTGCCGATCTCGCGCGCGTCTCGCCCGGGGGGCGGGTGTTGGACGTGGCGACCGGGACCGGAGACCTTGCGTTCGAGCTGGCGGGCAGGGTCGCGCCGGGCGGCGAGGTGGTGGCCACCGACTTCTCGTCGCGCATGCTCGAGATCGCCCGCGAGAAGGCCACGGCGCGGCCGGTCGCGGCGGCCGTCCGGTTCGAGCCCGCCAATGCGCTGTCGTTGCCGTACCGCAGCCACGAGTTCGACGCGGCCACCGTCGGCTTCGGCGCCAGGAACTTCGCCGACCTCGCCGCCGGCCTGCGCGAGATGGCCCGCGTCGTGCGGCCCGGCGGCCGCGTCGTGGTGCTCGAGATCACCACGCCCCAGCGGCCGCCGCTGTCGACGTTCTTCGAGCTGTGGTTCGACCGGGTCGTGCCGGCGCTCGGGCGGATCGCCGGCGACGCCGAGGCTTACAGCTATCTGCCGAGCTCGGTCAAGCGGTTTCCCGAGCCGGTGGCGCTCGCGGCGCTGATGGCTCGCTGCGGCCTGGTCGAGATCCGCTACATCGTCACTGCGGGCGGCATCATCGCGCTGCACGTCGGGGAGGTGGCGGGGTGAGCACCGGCGCCGTCCAGGCAGTCGTGGACGCCGGGGGCGCCGAGGCCACGCGGGTGATGGCGCGCGTCGAGGCGCGGATGGGCGAGCTCGCGAGCGGCCACGGGGAACTGCTCGGGCACTACGCGGGGGAGACGATCGCCGCCGGCGGTAAGCGCCTGCGGCCGCTGCTGGTGTGCCTCGCCGCCGGTGTGCCGACGCCCGATACCGACGAGGTTGTCCGCGCGGCCGTCGCGGTCGAGCTCGTCCACGGCGCGACACTGGTGCACGACGACGTCCTCGACGGCTCGATGCTGCGCCGCGGCCGGCCCACCGTCGTCGCCGCCGCCGGCCGGAGCCTCGCGACCGCCACCGGCGACCTGTTGTTCTCGCGGGCGTTCGCCGAGCTTGCGGCGGGCGGCTCGGTGCGTGCCGTCCGGGTCTTGTCGCGCGCGAGCTCGGAGCTGGCGTCCGGCGAGCTGATGCAGCGGGCGGACTCGTGGCGCGCGGACGTCGGCGTCGAGCGCTATCTCGAGCGTTGCCGGCTGAAGACCGGGGTCCTGTTCCGCGCCGCTTGCGAGCTCGGCGCATTGGCGGGCGGATCGCCGACAGGCTCGCTCAGCGACTTCGGCGAGCAGATCGGTGTTGCGTTTCAACTGCTCGACGACGTGCTCGACGTCGTCGGGCCGCCCGAGCGAACCGGCAAGCCCAGGGGCGCGGACCTGCTCGACGGAACGATCACGCTCCCGTTCATCGTCGCCAGAGCTCGCGATCCGCAGCTCGCGGCACTGGACCCTCGGCAGATCGACACAGCGCAACGGGCACTGCCGGTGTGCGAGCAGATCACAGCGAGCGGGGCGCTCGATCTCGTGCGAGCGCGCGCGCTTGAGATGGTGGCCGACGCGAAGGCGATCCTGCCGGTGCTGCCCGATCGGCAGCGGGTCGCGCTGGAACTGGTCGCCGACGGAGTCGTCGAGCGCTACGCCTGAGCGGCTTAGAAGTCCTCGGGGAGGATCAGATCGGCGTCGAGCGCGGCGATGAAACGATCGATGTCGTCCACCATGTTCGACTGCGCCAGCCGCTGGAGGTCGCCGAGCATCTCGGCCAGGCCGTCGTCAAGCTTCTCCTCGAGCTTGTCGACCTGCTCGCGCTCGTAGATCCCGTCCTCGAGCCAGCCGCAGTTCGGGCACTCGATCGTCAGCTCCCACCGCTGTCCCTCGGCCTCCGCCCAGCTGACGGGCTGCACGAGGTCGGAGCTGCACTCCGGGCAGAGGTGTAGTCCGGTCTCGGGAGTCTGCTCGCGGTCGTGGAAACGGACGACCTCGATCGACTTCCCGCTGGGAAGAATGATTCGGCGGACGGAGTGACGTTCTGGATTCTGGTTCATAGGGGGCATAACTGCTTGATCGTGGCATCTATCGGCGCGCTCGCTGAGCCACTTGAGCCCTCTCTTACCCGCCTCATAAGCTGATTACGAATTCCATATGGTGGGGACCGATTCGGTACCGATTCGGCCGACCGACCGCTACCCTTGGAGCACCCCACCCGGAGGCAAGCATGTTCCGCAACCCAACCACGGATCTCATAGTCGTCCTGGTGATCGTGCTGCTCATCTTCGGCCCGAAGCGTCTGCCAGGACTCGGAAAGCAGCTCGGTCAGGGTCTGCGCGAGTTCAAGGAGTCGATCACCGGCGATTCGAAGGACGACGACGACGACAGCCCCCCGCCCCTGAGATCGCGCGCACCAGCGCTCCCCCGGTCGCCACGACCGCCGAGCGCGCGTCAGAGCCGGTCCGCGAGTCTGCCGACCAGCACCGCTAGCGCGCCGGAGGACTCCCAGGGATGTCGTCGAAGGTCCTGCGGCCGATTGGTCATGAAGATCGCCTGAGCATCGTCGATCACCTCGACGAGCTGCGGACGCGGCTGATCATCTGCGGAGTCGCACTGGCGGTCGCGTTCGCAGTGTGCTTCTGGCAGAACCAGGCGCTGTTGAAGGTTCTCAACCGATCGCTGCCCGCGACGCCGGCAACGACGCAGAACCACGTCTCCGGACTCACAGGCGACAACGTCAAGGAGTCCAAGGCGTGGAGGACGGTCGCGGCCGCCGCCGCGGCACTTGCCCAATCCGCAAATCAATCGCCGCCCGACCGCGCGCACTTCACGCAACTCGCGCAGGGTGCGACTGCCGCTGCCGACGCGCTGCCCCAGGCGGTTCCGAAACGACTGCCGGTCACGCTCGGCGTCGGCGAGCCGTTCACGACCTCGCTGACCGTGGCGGCCTACTTCGCGCTGCTGTTCGCGTTGCCGATCCTGATCTATCAGGGCTACGCGTTCGTGATCCCCGCGCTCAATCCCGACGAGCGAAGAGTCGCGCTACCGGTGATGGCGGTCGCGCCCGCCCTGTTCCTGACCGGTGTCGCGTTTGCGTATTTCATCGTGCTGCCGCCGGCGGTCCACTTCCTGCAGGGATACAACAGCGAGCAGTTCGACATCTTCGTGCAGGCCAAGACCTACTACTCGTTCGAGATCCTGACGATGCTCGGCATCGGCCTTGCGTTCCAGCTGCCGCTCGGGCTGCTCGCGTTGCAGCGCCTCGGGGTGATCAACGCCCGGACCCTGACCCAAAACTGGCGCTACGCTATCGTGCTCATCGCGGTCATCGCCGCGGCGATGCCGGGGGCCGACCCGGTGACAACCGGGCTGGAGATGCTCCCGCTGGTGGTCCTGTATCTGGCCAGTATTGTCCTGTTGAAGATTGCCGACCGCCGCGCCGCGGCCCGCGCGGCATCGGAAGTGGCTGAGCCCTTCGGCGACGGCCTCGACCCCACCTAGAAACCAATTGCTGTTCGATCTTCGTAGTCGCGGCCGTCGCCGCACCGTCCAGGGCGTCTACCTCACGCTCGCGATCCTCATGGGCGGCGGGCTCGTGCTGTTCGGCGTCGGCGCCGGCAACGGCCTCGGCGGCCTGCTCAACGCGTTCACCGGCCAGGGTTCCAGCGGCGCCCAGAAGCAGGCGCTCAGCCAAGAGGAGAAGACCGCCCTGCGAGAGACCCAGCAGACCCCCTCAAACCCGGCAGCCTGGGCGGCCCTGGTCCAGGCCCGCTACAGCTCGGCCAGCAACGGCGCCAACTTCGACCCGAACACCGGCGCGTTCACCGCCGCCGGCAAGAAGGAGCTCGCCGCAACCACGCAGGCCTGGCAGCAGTACCAGAAGCTCACCACCAAGCCCGACCCGAACGTCGCGATCCTTGCCGCCCGGGCCTACGCCAAGCTCGGCAACTACGCCGGCGCAGCCAGCGCCTGGGAGATCCAGTCCGCCGCCAACCCAACCGCTGCGCTCGGCTTCGAGTGCCTGGCCGCCAATGCCTACGCTGCGAAACAGACCCGCAAGGGCGATCTCGCCACCGCCAAAGCGCTCAGCCTCATTCCCAAGGCCCAACGGCTCTCGATCAAGCAGACCCTTGCAGGGGCCAAGACGAATCCTGCGGTCGCCGAGTCCTGCTGACCTCCAGCCTCGGCGCAGCCGGGGTAACATCGCCGCCAAGGGCCGTTAGCTCAACTGGTAGAGCAGGGGACTCTTAATCCCAAGGTTGGAGGTTCGAGTCCTCCACGGCCCACTGCCAAAGCACGAGCAGCGGCGGGGTTCTCTCGTTTCGGAGTCTGTGCCAGTTCTGAAGCGTGTCCCCAATATGTCCCGAGATCGGCGTAGCCCTTCGTCTCGTGGCAAGGGACTTGCGGCCTCCGACAGGTCACGTCTTTCGCGTCGAGCGGGCGCGCGGGCCGGGCTGGTACGCGAAGTACCGCCTGCGATGCGGTCCGGCGGCAGTCCGGGCGCCGCGCGCGATGTCCGAGCCGCGCACGGACGCGCGGCCCCTGATCCGTGCGCGAGCGGAACGGTCCGTTCCAGCGACTGCGCGTTCCATCCTCGATGCGTCCTTCCGGGTCTCGACCGACGTTGGAGGCCAGGCGCACACACGGTCGGCGGCGCGGCTCGGGGACGATGGTGGCGAAGCTTCTCGACGCGCGTACGTATAGCTCCGGTGAGTGCGAATGCTGTGCGAACACGCTAACTGCGACACGAGCTCACGGCCGCTGCCGTGGCCGACTGAGAGATCGGCGCGTGCGCGGTTATCGATCGGCTTGCGGACGCGGAGCTGTCTTCTGTCGGCCCTGCTGGCCGCGCGGAGGAGGGAGACCTCAACGCGCCGATGACTTTCGTCCTCGGCGTAAAGCCGGACCTTGGCCGTTGGCCGTTGACCTGTTCCTGTCCTCTACCGGATCCAGCGGGGTCGAAGGTCGAAGGTGGACAGCCCTGCTCGTGCTTCGTGGAGGGCGCAGTGATTACGGCGGCCGACATCGGAGTGTCTCCCCCACTGTTCGGGACGATCGTCCTGTTTTTTGCCCGGTTTGCCGATCCCGTCGCCTCCAAAAAAACGTGCCGCGGGCGTTGAGCGGTCGTTAGGCTCTGGGGGTTGCTCAGACCAGGGCGGCGTTCGGGCGTTGCCCGTGGATGTGAGGTAGGTGATGGTGATGCGGCCCCTCAATCGGCGTCGGTTTCTGCAGCTGGCGGGAGGTAGCGTCGCGGGGACGATGCTGTCGGACAGCATCGCTCGCGCGCTGGCGATCCCGGCGCACCGTGCAACTCGCTCGTTGCTGGATGTCGAGCACATTGTGGTGCTGACGCAGGAGAACCGGTCGTTCGACCAATATTTCGGCGTGATGCGCGGCGTCCGCGGCTTTGGGGACCCGCATCCCGCGACCCTTCCGAGCGGCAGGCCGGTCTGGTTCCAGGCTGACGGCGCGACCGTGGTGCCGCCGTTTCGCCCCGTTCCCGAGCCGCCGGCCGACAACCTGGCGAAGACGTTCATCGAGGACCTCGACCACACCTGGGACAAGACGCATCAGATGTTCAACGGCGGCAATTGGGACCAGTGGCTGCCGACAAAGACCACGACGTGCATGGCGCACATGCAGCGCTCGGACCTTCCGTCTCACTACGCGCTGGCCGACGCGTTCACCGTGTGTGACGGCTATTACTGCTCAGTGCTCGGTCCCACCGATCCCAACCGCTACTACATGTGGACCGGCTGGGACGGCAATGATGGGCGGGGTGGCGGGCCGGTCATCGCCAACGATGAGCTCGGGTACGGCTGGCAGACCTATCCGGAGCGGCTGCAGGCGGCGGGGATCAGCTGGAAGATCTATCAGGACATCGGCAACGGCCTGGACGCGGCGGGTGTCTGGGGCTTTACGTCAAGGATCCGTACATCGGAAACTTCGGTGACAACTCGCTGCTGTACTTCTTCAACTACCAGAACGCGGCCCCGGGCAGCCCGCTGTATGAGCGGGCTCGCACTGGAACAGACGTTAAGGACATCGGCGGCGTCGTTAAGGACAGCCCCGGCGACTTGTTCAAGATCCTCACCGCGGACGTGAAGAGCGGCCGGCTGCCTAGCGTGTCGTGGATCGCGGCCCCCGAGGCGTACACCGAGCATCCGGCCTGGCCGGCTGACTTCGGCGCGTTCTACACGGCCGGAGTTCTCAACGCGCTGACCAGCAACCCTGAGGTGTGGTCAAAGACGGCCTTGTTCATCAATTGGGACGAAAACGACGGCTTCTTTGACCACCTGGTCGGGCCGTACCCCAACGTCGGCGCGCTCGCCGGCCAGTCGACCGTGCCGCTCGACAACGAGCTGTTCGGTGGCACGGCCGGGACACCGGGCGGTACGAACGGGGTCATCGGGCCGTATGGCCTCGGCGTCCGGGTGCCGTTGCTCGTCGTCTCGCCGTGGACCAAGGGCGGGTGGGTCTGCTCGGAGGTGTTCGACGCCACCTCGCTGATCCGCTTCATCGAGGCGCGGTTCGGCGTCGACGAGCCGAACATCACGCCGTGGCGGCGCGCTGTCTGCGGCGATCTGACCTCGGCGTTTGATTTCGAGAGCGCATCGGATCGCGTCCCACCGCTGCCCACCGTCGACACGCCCGACCCGAGCATGCCGACTCCACCTCCAGTTCACCCGGATGCCGCCGGCGGTCGGATCGGTCCCCACCCAGGAAAGAGGGGTGCGCCCATCGCGCCGGCTCGGCTACCGCTTCGACGTCGCCTTCGACGCCCAGCCAGGGACGCTCAACCTCGCTGTCAAGAACCACGGCGGCCTTGGCGTTCACCTCCAGGCACGATCGCTGACGGTCCCCGGCGCGCCGTTCAGCTACACGATCGGCGCCGGTGACAAGTTGCGCGCAGCCGTGCCGAACCCGGGCACATACGACCTCAGCCTCCACGGTCCAAACGGCTTCTTCCGCCACTTCGCGGGCTCTCCTGACACGGTCGTGCGGGTCGAGGTGGACACCGACCACAGGGCCGGGAGGCTCAGGCTCAGGCTCGCCGACGGTGGCGGCCACGACCGGCGTCCGGTGGTCGTCGAGATCGCCGACGCGTACGGTCCCGACCGGGAAATCAAGTTGCGCGGCACAAGAGAGATCACGATCGACACCCGCCGCTCCGGCGGCTGGTACGACATTGCGCTCAGCACCCCGAGCGACAGCACCTTCAGCTACCAGCTGGCGGGTCGACTGGAGTCCGGCGCCCGGTTGACCAGCGACCCGCAACTCGGCCGCCAATAAATAACGCATCTGAGAGCGCGGATCTGATCATCGCCGGTCGGTGATGATCAGGTTTCGCGGCTCGAACGACCATATTCGGCTGAACACGAGATCACGAAGCTGCGTATCGGCGCCTCGCGCCAGCGGCTCGCCCGCGCCGCCGCCGGCGAGCTCGCCAACACTGAACCCCCAAGCACCGCCGCGCCCGCAGCGCCTGCCTTCGTTAGGAACGCGCCGCACCTGAGCCCCGTCGCTGCCAACCATAAGCCCCTCGTCTGTCCGCAGATCGCGGTCTTGCCGTCAGGCCGCCTGTGGGTGTGGGCCTTCCTTGGGCATGTCGGTTCTGCTCCGTCGTGGCGGGAGCGCGTGGGTGCACTCCCGCCCTGTTTGGGATCAGCGCTCGTCGTGGTTAGCCTCCGGTGGGCTGTCCCGTCGCCGTATCCAGGATCAGGCGTTGGTCGTGCGGGCGGCGGAAGTCGAACGCCGAAGCGAGACTTCCAGCCCGCGTGTCGAATGAGCCTCCGCCGATCCGCTGCCCTGCGCCGAAGCGATCCTCGATGAAGCGCAGGATCGAGGTGGTGTCGACCAGCGTGTGATCGACCGCGTTGACCTTGGCCCATGGGCTGAAGACGAGCAGCGGTAGCCGCGGACCAAGTCCACACCGACCGGTGTTCGGGTCGACAGTTTGCCCGGTCGACGGGACCGGCGGCGCGCACTGATCGCCGGGCCACTGCTGCCCGTCGACCACCGGACCGGCGACGTTCTCGCTGTCGTAGTTGAGGATCGGCGGGGGAACGTGGTCATAGAAACCGTCGGAGTCGTCGTATGCGATCACGATCGCCGTCGACCTCCAGAACGATGACCGCTGGATCTGGTTGATCATCTCGGTCAAGAAGCGCTGCTCGTCCAGCGGGTCGGAATACCCGGGATGGCCGTCCTGGTAGTTGGGGGCCTTCAGGAACGACACGGCCGGCATCTTGTGCGCCGCCAGCGCCGCCGAGAAGTCGCTCAGGTCGTACTGATGGTTCGCCTGGTCGGTCCGGCCGATCATCGCCACCGAGCTGGGCGGCAAATGGTGCGGGTTGGCGGTAGAGGCGTAGTACTGAAACGGCTCATGGTGGGGGTTGTAGTCCTTCTTGTTAGAGCCCAGGATGCCGTTGGGGCTCTGGACCTGGTGCTTCTGGGTGCACTGAGCCGGACTGGTCGCCGTGGCCGGTACGTTGGGCCGGAAGCCGCCCTGGAACCATCCCCAGGTGGTTCCTTGCTGGTTGAGGATGTCGCCGATGTTGCGCCCGGTGAAGTAGACCCTGTTCGTCGACGCGCAGTCGTCGAAGGCGGGATCGGCGTCCCCGATCAGCGTTCCGTTGCGGACATCCGTGTCGCCGATGAACAGCGTGGGCATGCCCTTGGGTGCCATGCAGTCAAGGCCCATGTCGATGACCCACACCATGTCCGTGCAGCTGTGGTTGTCATCTGAGCCCGGCGGGATTTGGACTCCGCCGGTCTGTCCCGACACGAGGTTGATCGCGCCAGGAGTCGACGGCCCGAACGTGGCGCCGAAGGCCGCGTCAAACAGCACTCCATGCTGCGCGTAGTTCCACAGCGCGGTCACGGTATTGCCGTCGTAGTAATCCATGACCTGCTTGTTGGTCGCCTGATCCGCGGCGTGGCCCGGGATCGGCGTGGTGCAGTTTCCGGCGGTCACGCCGCCCGTCACGCCCGGCGAGACATGCCCGTACGTCGACGGAGACCGAGTGTCGTCACTGCGCTCGTAGTCGACCGACTCGGTAACGAAGCGATCCATCTTGCCGCCGTTCCACTCACGCAACTCGGGGTCGTAATCGTGGGACATGTCGCACAGCGGCCAATCGTTGCGCCCCAACCGCTGCGGATTGAAGCCATTTGGATTCGCTGTCATCAGAACCGGCGGGATCGTGTTGACCTGCGGAGTCCCCGGGGCAGCCACGAAGCCGGGCTCGCCCGGGGGATTCGCGGCATGCGGATAGGTCCCGAAGTAATGATCAAAGGACGCGTTCTCCTGGAAGATCACCACGAGATGCTTGATCCGCGAAAGACCTTTCCCTCCTACCCCGTGGTCGCCGCCGCCGGCTTCGAGGTTCCCTCCCCCACCACCGGCTTGAGAGTCCGTCGCACCGCCCGATCTCACGGACCTGTCCGCGCCAGCGCTCGCAACCACGATCACAGCGACCAGCAAACTGAGGACCAGGGTCGATCCCCAAATCACGCGACGACGTCTCATTCTCTCTCCCCTCAGTACAGACCGACAGAGTCTCCCCGGCGACCTTAACTCACGCGGCCACCGCCGCGAAAAAACCTCCCGACGCTAGTACCGGTAGCCGGCGCGCTACTCGCTACCAAAGCGCACGCTGACGCTCGCGCTAGGTCTTGTGTGCGACGAGGATGAGGCCGTAGGCCACGATCGCCGCGGCGAGTAGCAGGCCGGCGGCCGCGAGTGCGGTGTAGGCTGCGGCGGCGCCGGTGCGGTGTTCGCGGCGCATCTCGCTTGAGCGGGTCGCGCCGAGAATTGCGATTGAGAAAACGACGGCGACGGCGAGGCCTGCTGCTACGGAGGAGTAGATCATCTTCACGAGGGCGTGGGTGTTGATGGCGGCGGCGATCATGGTGTGGCTGGTGCCGGGGTCGCTTGTTGCAGGCGTCGGATGAACACGCCGGTGAGGGCTAGGAGCAGCGCGAGGCTGATGAGGAGCGGGCCGGTCGCTCCGTGGCCGAAGAGGGTTGATATGGCGTAGACGACCGCTCCCATGGTTGCGGCTGCGGGAAGCGTCAGCGTCCATGCGCCGACGATGTTCCCCGCGACGCCCCAGCGGACCGCGGAGAATTTCTTGGCCGCGCCGGAGCCCATGATTGCGCCGGAGATCACGTGCGTTGTTGAGAGCGGGTAGCCGGCGCTTGAGGCGGCGAGGATGACCGCGGCGCCGGCAGATTGCGCTGTGAAACCTTGCGCGACGTCCATCTTGATGATCCGTGTCCCGAGCGTCTTGATGATCCGCCAGCCGCCGACGAAGGTGCCGAGCGCGATCGCGGTCGCGGACGCGATCACGACCCAGTCTGGGACGTAGAAGGCGTTGGCCGGGATGTCGCCGTGAGCGACCAGCGCGAGCGCGATCACGCCCATCGTCTTCTGGGCATCGTTGGTGCCGTGCGACAGCGCGAGCAGGCCGCTTGAGGCGAGCTGACCGAGGCGAAAGCCGTGACTGACCGGCCCGGGACGTTGCTTGCCGACGATCCGGTAGACGATCAGGATCGCTCCACCTGCGACAAGGAACGCGATCGGCGGCGCGATGATCGCCGGGACGATCAGGTTGCTGAGAAGGCCGTCGCCGTTGACCGCAGCGAATCCCTGCGCGGCGATCACCGCTCCGACCAGACCGCCGATCAGAGCGTGCGATGAGCTCGACGGCAGCCCGAAATACCACGTGATCACGTTCCATGCGATCGCGCCGACCAGCCCGGCGAACACGACGGTCGTCGTGATCGCGTCGGCGTCGACGAAGCCCTGGCCGACGGTCGCGGCGACCTTTAGAGACAGGAACGCCCCGACGAAGTTCAGCAGCGCCGCCATCGCAACGGCCGGTTTTGGCGCGATCGCGCGCGTAGAGATGGCCGTCGCGACGACGTTGGCGGTGTCGTGAAAGCCGTTGGTGAAGTCAAACGTCAGCGCCGTCGCGATGACGATCACGAGGATGATGTCCGCGCTCATGCCCTACGCGTTCTTGATCACGATCCCGTCGAGGATGTTCGCGGCCCGCTCAGTCGAGTCGATCGCGTGCTCCAGACGCTCGAAGATGTCCTTCCAGCGGATCACGACGATCGGGTCGATGTCCGCCTCGAACAACGAGGCGATCGCTCCCCGCACGATCCGATCCCCCGCGTTCTCCAGTCGATGGACCTCCACCGTGTGCTTGCTGATGTCTTGGTAGCCGCGCAGCAGCGGGATCGCCAGCGCGATCTCCCGGGTCGCCTGCGCGAGGACATGCGCGAGGCTCTGGGCTTGCGCCATCGGCGCCTCGATCTTGTACAGGCCGAGATAGTCGGCGACCTCTTCGGTGTAGTCAACGATGTCGTCAAGCGACGAGGCGAGATCGAGAATGTCCTGTCGGTCGATCGGCGTGACGAACGTCTGATTCAACGTGCTGATCAGCTCGTGGGTGATCTGATCGCCGTCGCGCTCGCAGACCAGGATGTCGTGCGCCAGCCCCTGACTGTCGGGAAACCCAGCGAGCATCTGGTCGAGCAGGTCGCCAGCACGCGCGACGTTCGCTCCAGCCCGCTCAAACAGCTCGAAGTACTCGCGACCAGTGCCGCGGATCAGGTTTGCGATCGAAGTCATCAAGAAGTCCAGAACTGGCGGGCGCTGCCCCCGGTCACGGCAATCCACCGCGACCGGCCATGCCGGTACCGATGGTCGCACCGGTACCGGTGGTCGCACCGGTGACGGCGCAGCATAGGCCGGGCGCGCAGCGCAGATGTGAAGGAGTTGTGAACCTCCTGTGAACGAGGCTGCCTGCCCGATCTCTTCACCGGTCCGGCATCAACGCAGCCAGATGAGGCACGACTCACCCCCGAGCGGAGGCGCGAAACGACGTCGCACCGTCAGATACCGTTGCCAGCGTGCAACAGACGCGTCATCAGTTCCGAGCAGACCTGGCAGAGCTCGAGCGCCAAACCCTCGGTGGCCTCGAGATGGTGACCCACTCACTCGATCGCGCGCTGGAGTCGCTGATGTATCAGGACGTCGAGCTCGCCGGGATGGTGGTCGCCGACGACGACCGGATCGACGGGCGCTACCTCGAAGTCCATCAGGGTCTGCTGTCGTTGATCGCGCGTCAGGCGCCGGTCGCGGGCGATCTGCGGCTCGTTGCGGCGCTGCTGCACATGATTCGATGCATCGAGCGGATGGGCGACCAATGTGTGAACATCGCCAAACTGATTCCGCTGTCCGGCTTCGAGCCGCCAAAGGACAAGGACATCGTCGACGCGATCGAACGAATGGGTCGCCTCACCCGATCGCTGGTGTCGCAGGCCAAGGAGTCCTTCGCCGAGCGGGACGTCGCCGTCGCCCAGGACCTCGTTCGTCAAGACGCCGAGGTCAACCGGCTAAACCGGGCAATCTTCAGCCGCGCCGTCGAGATCGGCGATGACCTCGAACTGCGCGAATGGGCGATGTTCATGATCCTCGTCGCCCGAGCGATCGAGCGCATCGCAGACAACACCGTCGACATCGCCGAACAGACCGCATTCGTCGTGACCGGCCTGTTCCGCGAGTTCACCGACGCATCCCAGCCCGCGTAGGAAGGTTCGCGACCCGACCGATCGGTCGTGGACTACGCGGAACCCTAGGCCCGCTCGCAGGAAAGATCTTGGACACCGCAGACAGCCCGCGCGACCGTCCGGACGAGCCGATGCGCAAACCCATGAACATGAAGCCGACCACAATGCTGCTGTCTCGCGCGGCGTGGATACGAGTGCGTCATCGGGTTCGCTGCGCGAGGTGATCGGATGGCTGTTGGCGCGTCGATGGGTCAGGATCGGTAGCGGACGTCAACAGCCCCATCGAACCTGGATGCGCCGTCCAACTGCCACCCGAGCCGCTCGTAGAACGCCCGGGCGCGCCCGTCATCGCGAAGTGCCCACAACGTGACAGCCGACATCCCGAGGGCACGCAGCCGGTCGGCGGCTTCCACAAGCAGCGATCGACCGACACCGGCTCGCTGATGATCGGGATGGACGTACAACCGGTCGATATGCCCGACGCGGGTCGGGTCGTCGTCGCTGTCCTTGGTCGGCCCGTACTGACACAGCCCACACACGCCACCGCCGCCTCGAGCGACAAGGACCCCGCCACCCAGCGCCGTCTGGGCTCGAATCAGCTCGACCCAGTCCCGGGCCTGGTGCGCAGCGACGCGTTCGATGAAGAACGCCTCAGAGAGACGACCACGATAGGTCGCAACCCACGTCTCGAGATGCAGATCGTGCAGAGCCGCGCCATCGGCCGGTCGGGCGGACTCAATCAACACGATCTCGAGTGTGTCAGCCCCGGCGCACTGACCAAGGGCCGCCGCACACCGTGCCTGACGTTGCGCAGCCCTGCTCGTGGCGTGGCATCTCAAGAGATCCTCGATTGCACCGACGTGTCACGATCAGCGCGCACACCGAAGCCCCGTGCTCAACAACTCCTGATTGCGCGACTTATGGACTCCGACGTACAGCAGCCTGCCTACGACACGATAGGCCGTGGATACCGGGCGGTGCGGAACCCCGACCCGCGCCTCGCCAGCAAGATCGCGGACGCGCTCGGTGATTGCCAAACCGTCGTCAACGTCGGCGCCGGCGCGGGCTCCTATGAGCCTGTCGACCGATGGGTTCTGGCCGTCGAGCCGTCGGGCGTCATGATCGATCAGCGACCGCCTGACGCGGCTCCCGTGCTGCAGGCCTCGGCCGAAGATCTGCCGCTGGCCGATCGCACCGTCGATGGCGCGATGGCCATTCTCACCATGCACCACTGGCCGGACCTCGAAGCGGGCCTGGGCGAACTGCTCCGGGTAGTCAGGCGGCGGATCGTGATCGTAACCATGGACGTCCCGGTGCTCGCGCGCCTTTGGATCATCGACGACTACCTCCCCGAGTTCCTCGGCCAGCACACCGCTCGATTCCCGTCCATCGAGCGGCTGTGCGAGCTGCTCCCAAATTCGACGGCGGAGGTGCTCGCCGTGCCACGCGACTGCACAGACGGCTTC
This sequence comes from uncultured Solirubrobacterales bacterium, assembly GCA_963809685.1. Lineage (GTDB taxonomy): Bacteria > Actinomycetota > Thermoleophilia > Solirubrobacterales > Solirubrobacteraceae > Palsa-465. The sequence goes on from CAWEKN010000005.1 coordinate 383,717, forward strand.
CTCTCGGCACTGTGGGCACGACCGCACGCGCTTCTTGATCCCGCGACCCGCGCGGCAACGTCACCTTGGTATGACCTGCCCGCCGCGACGGTCGAAGCAGCGCTCACCCGCCTGCAACGCGACCTTCAGGACGGCACGTGGCAGCAGCGCCACGGCGACCTCCTCGAACGGTCCGAACTGGACGTAGGGCTACGGCTCATCACGAGCCGGATTGCAGCCTAACCCGCCCCCGCGGGCAGCGCCCTTTGGGCTGTTTGGCGCCTTACCCACGGATCGCAGATCTCCGTCGCACAAGCCGATCGGCTCTCGCACGGGATCATGCGTCACGGGATCCGGCCAGCCCGCGTGGCCCGTGCCTGCGTGTTGCGACCAAGGCACCGTCACAGTAGGCTCGCGCGCGGTGCGCACGATCGTGACACGGGTCACGTTGTTAGCGGCGGTAGCGTTCGCCGTCATCACCTCCGCCGCGACGGCGGCGCCCCGCGCCGATCAGGCGACGCTGCGGACGCCGATCGTGCTTTTCCCGGCGTTTCACTTCACGAGGCTGCTCGTGACCGTTCGCAACCAGACGGTCGACCCGAAATGCCCGCGCTCGGGCACATTCGAGGACTGGTTCCTGAATGACCACCCGAGCACGACGTTCTCGCAGGTCTGCCGCGACGAACTCATGACGCTTCGCTACGACCAGAACCCCGCGAAGCCGATGCCGCAGCGGTTCTCCAACCAGCGCGGCGTCAGCGTTCGGATCATCGACTACCGGAAGACGGACAGCGCACCCTTCTATGAGCCGATGTACGAGGCGCTCGAGGCCGCGGGATACGTGCGCGACCAGAACATCCGCGTCGCGGGCTACGACGCGCGGCTCGCCCCCGACCAAGGCAACTTCCTGCAACGAACGAAGAAGCTGATCGAGGACACGTACCGCGACAACGGCGACCGGCCAGTGCACCTCGTGGGCCACTCGAACGGGCCAATCTATGCCGAGTACCTGCTCACGCATACCTCGCGGGCGTGGAAGGACAAATACATCCACGGTTTCACGCCGATCGCAGGGAACTTCCCAGGCCAGGGAGCGCTCTACTCGATCTTGTTCACAGGCCTGAACGTGCAGGACTTCAGCTTTCCTACGACGCTCGAGAATGCCCGGAGTAGCGCCCACATGTACCTGAGCGCGCCATCGAGCTACATCAGTGCCGCCGATCCCCGGGTGTTCGGCGACCGGGAGACCGTTGTCCAGGACCAGTCCACCGGTCGCACCTACACGCCGCGAGACTATGCCCGCCTCTTCCTCGACGCCGGCCTGCCGTGGGCAAAGCAAATCGCCGACTACTACATCGGCTTCTTGCACATGTCCGATCCGTCCTCATATCCAGACGTCGACGTATACGCAGCGAAGGGTTCGGGGATCGAGACGGTCGTCGGGCTCGGGCTCCACGACCTCACGGTCGGCCAACTGCTCGACGCATCTACTCCCGTCTTCACACGCGACGGTGACATCAACCAGGAGGACATCACGAACGACGCCGTACTCGCTTGGCAGGCGATGCCGTGCTTCCACTTCAGCCTCACGGACAATCCCAGCGTCGACCACTTCTCGCTGCCGAGCGACCCGAACGTGCTGGCCCGCCTGATCGCCGACGCGGCACGGCCCCGTTCCCACTGCTCGTAAGACGCATCGACGCGACCGAATCCGTGGCTCCTCTCGTGCGACGGTGGGACCGCCGCCCAGCTGCCAGCTGCGCGGCTACGTATCTCACCCACGATCGCGCAGCGTACCGGCCAGCTGCTTCCGTCCATCAGGCCGGTTCGGTAGCGGTGGAGGCGAGGGCGCGGCTTACCAGGACGACCGCGCGCTCACGGCGGGCAGGCGTCGTGTTCGTAGTGCGCTGACTGCTAAGCGATGCCGAGCGCTTGCCGTGCTGCACGATGAAGGTGAACGCGACGACGATCGCTCCGATCAGGTTTATGACGAACGGTTTGTGTCGGCATTCCCGGGCGGGCGAGGCCGGCGATCGAGAGCAGGCCGACGAGGAAGCTGATGAACGTCGAGGCGGCGTGGTACACGACGAGTGGCTGGTCGTGGGCGCCAGCGGCCGCGGTCACGATCGCGGAGGTGATCGGGACCGCGTGACGGCTCGTTCCCGGAAGTGCGGGTCGGCTACTTCTTGGCCTGTTCGAAATACGGGTTGGTGCCGGAGGCGTGGTCGGTGACGTCGACGACGCGGTCGATTTCGGAGACCGCCTGGGTGATTGCCACTTCGATGCCCTGGCTGAGGGTGACTGTGGCCATGCCGCAGCCCTGGCATCCCCCGCCTAGGCGCAGGTATGCGGTGGACCCTTCGATGCCCGCGAGCTCGGCGTGTCCGCCGTGGCTGGCGATGCTCGGGTTGACATCGCGGTTGAGCACGGCCGTTACGCGACGGGCGACGTCGGTGCCCAGGCCGGCTCCGGGCATCGTAGGTGGAGGCGGAGGGCGGACCGCGCGCCCGGTAGCTGGGCTCATCGGGAGGGTGGGAAGGACGAGGGGCGCGGGAGGAGGCTTGTTCGGGTTAATGACCACGAAGCCGCTGTGCAGCCGGTCCTCGCTCCAGTCGACTGTGGCCCCGCGCAGCTTCGCGGCGCTGTCGCTGGCCACAACGATCGCGATATCCCCCTCGTGTTGCACGGTGTCGCTGGCGCGGACCTTGGCGAGCGGCTCGAGCGACAGCGCGCAGACGTACTTGCCGTCGGCCTCGCCGGTGACCCGCACGAACAGCACGCGATCGCTCGGGTCGGGTGCGGCCGCGAGAAACTTGCGCACCCGCTCGAGGGCCGATGCCGTGATCGCGAGGAGCGGTGGGGCAGGATCGGCCACCGATCTACGATAGCGCTGTGGAGCGCCTTCTCTTGATCCTGCCGTCGGCCACCTACCGCGCGCCGGACTTCATGACGGCGGCGCGGGAGCTCGGCGTCGCGGTCACGGTGGCGTCCGAGCGCCGAGCGGCGATGTCGGCGGCGATGGGCGAACGGACGCTCACCCTCCGCCTGTCGGACCCGCCACGGGCGGCTGAGCAGATCGCCGAGCGCGCCCTGCGGACCCCGTTCGCCGCGGTCGTGGGCGTCGATGACCAGGGCGTGATCGCCGCCGCGCTGGGCGCCGAGCGCCTCGGGCTACCCCACAACCCACCGGGAGCCGTCGCCCGCACCCGTGACAAGGCGGCAATGCGCCGGGCGCTCGCGCAGGCCGGCGTCCCGCAGCCGCGGTTCGCCCTGCTGCCCCCCGGAGCAGACGCCGGGGCTGCGGCGCGCGAGGTAGGCCTTCCCTGCGTCGTCAAGCCGCTGGGGCTGTCCGGCAGCCGCGGCGTGATCCGGGCGAATGACGCCGAGCAGGCCCGGGCGGCCGCCAAGCGGGTCCGGGGCATGCTGGCCGAGGCTCAAGAGCCGCCTGAGGTGCCGCTGCTCGTGGAGAGCTACCTGCCGGGAGCGGAAGTGGCGCTCGAGGGGCTGCTGCGCGGGGGTCAGCTGGAGGTGTTGGCGGTGTTCGATAAGCCCGATCCGCTCGAAGGGCCGTATTTTGAGGAGACGCTGTACGTAACGCCGTCGCGGCTGCCGAGCGCCGTCCTGGCCGACGTCGAGGCGGTTACTGCGAGGGCGGCGCGTGCGCTGGGGCTGCGGGAGGGACCGATCCACGCCGAGCTGCGCGTGGACGGCGCGCGGGTCAGCGTGCTCGAGCTGGCGGCCCGATCGATCGGCGGCCTGTGCTCGCGAGCGCTGCGCTTCGGCGCTGGCGTCAGCCTCGAGCATGTCATCCTGCGCCACGCCCTGGGTCTCGGGCTCGAGGACCTCGCGCGGGAGTCGACGGCGTCAGGCGTGATGATGATCCCGATCCCCAGGGCTGGCGTGCTGCGCGCGGTCGAGGGGCAGGAGCAGGCGCGGGCGGTGGAGGGCATCAGCGGGCTGGAGATCACGATCGCCCGCGGCCGCCCCGTGGTGCCGCTGCCCGAGGGCGACCGCTACCTGGGGTTCATGTTCGCGCGCGCAGCGAGCGCCGACGCGGTCGAGCGCGCCCTCCGCGCCGCGCACGGCCTGCTGCGAATCCGGATCGAGCCGCATGCACCCGAGCCGGTCCGCGCGCGCTAGCGTGGGTCAGCGGTGCGCGTCCTTTTGATCTCAACCTACGAGCTGGGCCACCAGCCGTTGCACGTCGCCTCGCCGGCAGCCGCGCTGCAACGCGCCGGGCACCAGGTCCGCTGCCTGGATCTCAGCGTACAGCCATGGGATCCAGGCGCTCTGGAGTGGACCCAGGCGGTTGGCTTCTCGGTGCCGATGCACACCGCCATGCGCCTGGCGCTCAGCGCCGCGCGCCGAGTACGCCGCGAGCACCCCGCGCTACCTATCTGCTTCTACGGGCTCTACGCCACGGTCAGCCACGAGCTGGTACAGCGTGAGCTCGCCGCGCGCACGATCGCCGGCGAGTACGAACCGGCGCTCACCGCCTGGGTGAACGAGCAGGCGGCAACGCACGTGCCCGGACTGGTCGCCAAACGGCCGATCATCCACCTTCAGCGCGGCGTCTTCGAGCCGCCGGCGCGCGAGCTGCTGCCCGGACTCGAGCGCTACGCCCGGCTGGCGTTGGATGGGGAGGAGCGGCTGGTCGGGTATGTGGAGGCCAGTCATGGTTGCGTGCATCGATGCCGGCATTGCCCTGTCCCCGCCGTCTACGATGGGCGCATCCGCGTCGTGCAGGCCGAGACCGTCCTGCGCGACGTCGAGCGCCTGGCGAGCATGGGCGCGCGCCACATCACGTTCGGCGACCCGGACTTCCTCAATGGCTGGCGCCACTCTCTGGCGATCGTGCGCGCGCTGCACGAGCGCCACCCGGAGCTGACGTTCGACTGCACGACGAAGGTCGAGCACGTGCTCGAGCACGCCGGGGTGTGGGAGGAGATGGTCGCCTCGGGCTGTCTGTTCGTCGTCTGCGCGCTGGAGAGCGTCAACGACGAGATCCTGGTCCGCCTCGAGAAGGGCCACACCACCGCCGAGGCGGTCCAAGCCCTCGACCTGCTGCGCGACCACGGAATCGAGACCCGGCCCTCATTTATGCCCTTCACCCCGTGGACGACCCCGCGTGACGTGCTGGAGATCGTCGAGTTCGTCGCCGCCCACGACCTGGTCGCGAACGTCGACCCGGTGCAGTACACAATTCGGCTGCTCGTACCCGAGGGCTCGCTGCTGCTGGACAGCGAGGAGCTTCGCGAGCACCTCGGCCCATACGACGCCGAGCGCCTCAGCTATCCGTGGCGCTCAGCGGACCCTGCAGCCGACCGGCTGCAAGGCCGCCTCAGCGCGCTGGTCCAGCAGAGCGCTGCCGCGCAGGAGGCGACGGGCCTGACGTTCGCGCGGATCCGCGCGGCGGTACGCGAGGCCAACGGCGAGGCGTGCGGCGCGGAGCCGCAGGCCATCCCGATGGGATCGACCGAGGGGAGGCCACGGCTCACCGAGCCGTGGTTCTGCTGAGCGGAGCCCACCGAGGGCCAGTTCGGTCCTCTCACAACGTGATGACGTGATCCGGCGGGTCGCCCGCCAGCGCCTCGTACAGGTCGGGAAAGCAACCGACCCGCACGCCCGCGACCGTTCCCGCCGGGAACGCTGCGCCGATCTCCCCCTCGGCCAGCCGCGCTCCAACGCGCACTGATCACAGAGCATCAGCAACATTCCACGCTCGGCGGCCACACGACCAAGGCGCTCGCCGACGGGGTCGCCCGCTCGCAACACGTAGGTGTTGTCGTCGAAGACGAACATTCCGACGACCTCGACCCCGTGCGTCCCTTGCTCCAGCTGCGGAAGGATCATCCTCCCAAGCTTGTAGCTGGCCGTGTGGCCGGACGTGGAGAACACATAGGCGATCTTCATCCCGACGAGAGAGCAATCGCAAGCCGCACGCACCCCTTGCCGCCGTCCGTGGCGCCCTTGCAGGATCGCTATTCGGAGCGTTCGCAGAGCGTTCCTCTTACGGCGCTCGCTCCCTGGCTCTTCCATGCCGTCGTGAGGCATCGGAGGCGCTCCGGCGGGTCGACTGCCTGATCGGGCTGCAGCGCGTCCGCTCTTCGATTGGGCTTGCCGGCGGAGCCCGGCTGGCAGCGACGCGCTGCGATCGGGCCGTCGTTCTACACCTACCGCTGATGCGCCCGCGTGGCTATCGCGAATATTGGCGGCGCCATCGCCGGCGCCGACGTGTGGTTGGTGGATCGGGGGCCTCGGCCTCGAGCAGCCGGACGCCGAGGAGCTTGCCATTCTCGTAGATCCGCTCGATCACGAACCCGTTGAGCTCGAGCTCACCGATGACGACGGCGGGAAAGTCAATCCCACCGGCGCGCAACTGATCGAGCGTCATCGGCTGCGTGCCCGCCTGCCGCAGCTGCTCAAGCATCCGCAGTTGTTGGGTTTCGGTGGGCGCCATCGACCAGATTCCTTGCCCCATTCTCCCGTGGTCACGCAGCTGTCGTCCGCGCCGACCGCGTTGGTGGTCGCCAGCATGGCATGGAATGAACCGAGACAGTCTTCGCCGTCCATCGGCAATCGGATGCGGGTGCCTCGCCGGCGGGTCCTCCTTGCCGCGCAAGCGGGCGCACCGGCCACCGCGAGATATACGTCGCACCGCGGAAGCAGGTGCCGCGCGACCGCGCGCCGACGCGACTGAACTGAACGTGCTCACGAGCGCAACTTCGCGCTGTGAATAGCGGAGCTGGCGTGCGTCAGGGTGGCGCTGTCGTCGCGCGTCCAGGGCTGATGCCTCGGAGCACCGGAGCATTACATCCGCGTGCTCGTAGCGCGGGGTTAGTCGAATACGATGGCGCCCGTGGCGACCGATGACTACCGCAGGGCGAGCTACGAGATCTGGCAGGCGATGGCGGCGGGGTGGGACCGCGAGCGGAACTGGATGTGGGAGGCGTCGCGCGCCGTCTCGGAGAACCTGCTCGAAGCGTTGCGGCCCAGGCCCGGCCAGACGATCCTCGAACTGGCTGCAGGCACCGGCGAGACGGGGTTCGTCGCTGCCCGCGCGATTGGGCCCACGGGGCGGGTGATCTCCACGGACTTTGCGCCCGAGATGGTCGCGGCCGCGCGGCGCGAGTCGGAGCGCGTTGGCCTCGCCAACGTCGAGCATCGCGAAATGGACGCCGAGCGTATGGACCTAGACGACAACAGCGTCGACGGCGTGCTCTGCCGCTGGGGCTACATGCTGATGGCCGATCCCGCGAAGGCGCTGGCGGAGACCCGGCGCGTGCTTCGCCCGGGCGGGCGGCTGTCGCTGTCTGTGTGGGGCGCCGCGGAGCGCAACCCGTGGGCATCTGTGCCGGCCAAAGCGCTGATGGAGCACACCGGTGCGCCGCCGCCGAGTCCAGAAGACCCGGGCATCTTCGCGATGGCGGATCCCGAGCGGGTGCGCTCGCTCTTGCGGGACGCGGGCTTCGCTGAGCCGCGGCTCGAGGAAGTCGAGGTGTGGTGGCGCTTCGAGCGTTTCGCCGAGTATTGGCGGTACGTCACAGAACTCGCGGGCGGGATCGCGGTCATGCTGCAGGCGATGCCCGAAGCAGATCGCGAAGCCGTACGCTTGCTGGTCGAGCAGGCCACCGGGGACTTCCGCGTTAACGGCGGTTTGGAGCTGCCAGGAGCGGCAGTGAACGCGTCGGCGGGATAGCCCTCGCTGTCCGGAGCCCGACGCGCTCGCGCCGTACTCAGCACGATGCGCCGACCCGTCAGGGCAAGCAACGAGCACTACTCCAGAACGAACCACGAGCATGTCAACGCTCGACGCTGAGATGCCTGAATCGGACGACCCGTGCGAGCAGCCAGCTCCCCGTGGGTCGCTGCTTCAATCGGCGAACGGAGAAGTCTCGATCGGCCAGATCCGAGCTCGTAAGCCCTGCGCTTTGGAACGATCTCGACCGCGTCGACGGCATCGACCCGGAGTACCGCGCTCGGACGGACGCAGGTCTCTTGCGCGTACGTGACACGGCCCTCGTATTCGCCTCAGTGAGCGGGTGCAGCGAGTCCGGCGCGCTGTCCACTCAGCGTTCGGTTGTGAGACGGTCCGATTGACCATCGCGCACGGCTTCAGCGGGCGCCACCCGTCGTGTCCGGACGCGTCCGATTGGCGGTGCTGCGTGATGGGGCCGGCGGTATGAACGTAGTGAGGATGAGGTGTTCCGCGCTGCGCTCTTGCCTGTGGTCATCGCCGCCGGCGGACCGGCGGCGGTGGCCGGGGGCGGCCGGGGGCAGCGACGGGTCGTCCTGGACAGTCGCACGGGTCAGAGCGGATGGACGGTCCGATTGCCTGCCTCGCATCAGCGTCAGCCCATGGCGAGCCCACCGATCGCCGTCGCGCCTCTGAGCTCTGGCGGGCAGCCCGGTACCCCGCTTGGGTCTGCTTCCGGCGTGCTGATCGGCTACGCGCGCTGTTCGACTGACAAGCAGGATCTCGCCGCCCAGCGCCACACGCTGCGCCAGCTTGGGGTCGGCGACGAGCGGGTGTATCTCGATCACGGCATGACCGGCCGCAATCGCCACCGTCCCGGCCTGCAGCAGGCCCTGGCCGCCGTGCGCCAGGGTGACACGCTCGTGGTGCCCAAGCTAGACCGGCTCGCGCGCTCGGTCCCCGACGCGCGCGCGATTGGCGACTCGCTGGCCACTGGCGGGGTGCGCTTGTCGATCGGCGGGACGGTGTATGACCCCACCGATCCGATGGGCAAGATGTTCTTCAACATCCTGGCGACCTTCGCCGAGTTCGAGGTCGATTTGTTGCGGATGCGCACGCGGGAAGGAATGGCGATCGCACGGGCCAACGGCAGGCTTAGAGGCAAGGCGCCCAAGCTGAGCGCCCGCCAACGCGTCCACGTCCTGGGGCTCGCGCAGGCAGGCGGGCACACGATCGCTGAGCTCGCAGAGCTGTTCTCGGTCAGTCGCGCGACGATCTACCGCGAGCTCGCCCGATCCCGACACGACCCAACCTGACGCGACCACGACGGCCGTACACCGGTGGCCCAAGCCGGCTTCGACCGCCGCAAGAAGCACCGCCGAGCTGCGTCCACACGGACGCGAAAAGCGTCCGCGGGACCATCGGCCTGCGGACGCGCAGTGGATCACCGGCGGGTCCTGCTTGCCGCGCAAGGGAGCGGCCGGCGGCCGCGGAGCGCAAGATGCCCGTGCCAACACGAGAGCAGGTCAGGATCAGGTCGTGTACTGCACGACCGCCGACCTCTGGGCACACGAATCAGTTATCTATGCGGTTCGCGTCAGCCCCGGACGCAGCGGTGCTCGCCGCGGCTGCGACAGGGTCTTCGTTGAGCCATCGAGCACCGATGGTCTCGGCGATGCTCGCATCGGTTCCACGACCGGCGAGCGCGAGGGGGGCGACGCAGGCGAGCTCGCGCAGGCCGCCGAGAGCGCTTTGAGCCAGTTCGGGAATCGCGGCGCTGACGACGACGAGCGCAGGCTGCAGCAGATTCGCTGTCTCGATCAGCGTGAGCAGCGGAGTATCGGCTCCGAGGTAGGTGATCCGCCAGCCGTGAGCGCGGACCGCGAGCCCGAAGCAGATCAACCCGAGATCGTGTTGATCTCCGGGAACGCAGGCGAGCAGTGCGTGGGGACCCCGACCGCGCCCCCAGTCGCGCGCCAGGGCGAGCAGGCGGCCGCGCAGCAGCGCGGTGGCGAAGTGCTCTTGCGCGACCGATGCCTCAGCGTGCGCCCAGCGCTCGCCGAGCTCGTGGAGGTAGGGAAGGATCGCGTCTCGCAGGACGCTCTCGAGCGGGTAGGAACCCAGGAGCCGGTCGAGTACGGCATGCGCGCCGACGTCGTCGAATCGGTCGAGCGCATGGCGCAGCTGCTCGCCGAGCGCAGCTGCCGTCGGTGCCCCGCTTCCGTCATCTGTTCCGGCGGCGGGGTCAAGTCGTGCCGGCGGGTCGGCTCGTGCGAGCCGAGCCGCCTCGGCTGCCGATAGGCCTTGCTCGAGGTGCTGGAGCATGCGACGGATCCGCCGCTCGTCGTCCTCGCCGTAGAGGCGGAATCCGCCTTCGGTGCGAGTGGGCGACAGGAGCCCGTACCGACGCTCCCACGCGCGGAGGACCTCCGGCGTGACCCCGACGCGGCGGCTCAGCTCCCCGATCCGCACGGGCCCGAGTTCGGCTTCATGAGCACTCATGCGATAAGTGTACAGACTCTGGACAGACTCTTGACAAGATCAGGACAACTATGTACGGTCCTTGGACAGTCTCTATACAAAGGAGTTCCTCGAATGAGGAAGTCGTTCGTTCGTCACAGCGCTAGCCGTCGCCCTACTTGGCGCGATGACACTGGGTGCGGTCGCCTCACTCGCCAAGGACAAGTCGAAGCTGAAGGCCGTCCTGCTCTGCCACGTGGTGAGCGGCAAGCTTCATGGCGGCCCAGGTCGTCAAGCAGAAGTCGCTGACGACGCTAGAGGGCGGCACGCTGTCGATCCGAACCCGCGGGCAACGTCTACGTCAACCGTGCGCGCGTGACCAAGGCCAACGTCACGGCATCCAGCGGCGTGATCCACGTGATCAACAAGGTGCTGATCCCGCGCTGACCCTCCCCACCTCTTCAGGGCGCCGCCGCTGCGGCGCCCTGACCGGGGTAGGGCCTACGGACCGGGGCCGGCCGTACGGAAAAGCAACGATGACGACACTCACCCTTCCACATCCGCCCGCCGGCGAGAGACTGCGCGGACGGCGCCATCCGGTTCGGCGCGTTGGGTCCCTCGTGCCGGTGTCGCCCATCCTGAGGCAGACAGGCACTGAGCGCCCTCGCTGGGCCGCTCCGCCAGCGTCCGTCGAGCCCGGTTTGACGAAGGGTGATCGCTGAGATGAGGGTCGCTGTGGTAGGTGCCGGGGTCTCGGGGCTGGTGGTGGCGCATCTGCTGCACCGGGCGCATGACGTCACGGTGTTCGAGGCGAATGGCTATGCGGGCGGGCACACGAACACGGTCCGCGTCGACACGCCGAACGAGACGCATCAGGTCGACACCGGGTTCATCGTGTTCAATGACCGCAACTATCCGAACTTCGAGCGGCTGCTCGAGCGCCTGGGGGTCGGCTCGCAGCGGTCGACGATGAGTTTCAGCGTCAGCGACGGGATCGGGGATTTCGAGTACAGCAGTGCGTCTCCCAGTGGCCTGTTCGCAAAGCGCGCGCACCTGCTGACCCCGTGGTTTCACCGCATGATTGCCGATCTCGGCCGGTTCAACCATGCCGCTCGAGAGCTGCTTGGCGATCGTGCCGAGGACGTCTCGCTTGGAGACTGGCTGGAGCGTCATCGTTTCTCGCGGGCGTTCATCGAGCGGCTGATCGTGCCTCAGGCGTCGGCGGTGTGGTCGGCCGCGCCGCGCCAGATGTGGAGTTTTCCCGCCCGTTTCTTGGTGGAGTTCTTCGACAATCACGGGATGCTGTCGTTCCGCGGTCGGCCTCGCTGGCGGACGGTTCGCGGGGGCTCCGCCCGGTACGTGGAGGCGCTGATCGGGTCGTTCTCCGGTCGGCTGCGGCTGCGCACGCCGGTCGATGCCGTCACGCGCCACCCTGATCACGTGCTGGTCAAGCCGCGTGGTGGTGAGGCAGAGCGGTTCGACGAGGTGGTCCTGGCGACCCATTCGGATCAGTCGCTGGCGCTGCTTGCCGATGCCGGCGATCGTGAGCACGAGATCCTCGGTGCGATCCCGTATCAGCCTAACGAGGCGGTGCTCCACACCGATGTGCGGATGCTGCCCCGGCGCCGGCGCGCGTGGGCGAGCTGGAACTACCACCTGCTCGCCGAGCCGAGGCCCGCGAGCACCGTCACCTACCACATGAACCGCCTTCAGTCGCTGCGCGCCGAGCGCGAGTTCTGCGTGACGCTCAACCGCACCGAGGCGATCGACCCGGCCCATGTGATCCGCACGATCCCCTACGCCCATCCCGTGTACACGGAGGCGGGGGTCAACGCGCAGGCACGAGTGCATGAGATCGACGGGCGCAACCGGACGCACTTCTGCGGCGCCTACTGGGGCTGGGGATTTCACGAGGACGGCGTTCGCAGCGCGCTGCGGGTGGGCGAGCGCTTCGGAGCGCGGCTGTGAGCGCGAGCTGCATCTACGAGGGCACGATTCGCCACCGGCGCCTCGAGCCCCGGCGCGAGTTCAGCCATCGGCTGGCGCTGGCCTACCTCGACCTGGACGAGCTCCCGACACTGCTGGACGGCCGACTGGTCGCCCCGCGGCCTGGAACGGCTCGCTTTCGCCGCCGCGATTACTTGGGCGATCCCGCTGTGCCGCTGCACCGCGCTGTGCGTGACGTGGTGGAGGAGCAGACCGGTGCGCGGCCCGAGGGCCCGATCCGGCTGCTGACGCAGCTGCGCTCGTTCGGGCACTGCTTTAACCCCGTCAGCTTCTACTACTGCTTCGAGCCGGGCGGCGAACGCGTGCAGGCGCTGGTCGCCGAGGTGACGAACACACCCTGGGGGGAACGGCACGCCTACGTCATCGAGGGCAAGCAGCGTGACTCTGCGGCGCTGGCTGGTGAGTTCGAGAAGGCGCTCCACGTCTCGCCGTTCATGGGCATGGATCATCGCTACGACGCCCGGGCGGCCACGCCCGCCCAGGCCCTGTCGGTCCACATCGCCTCAAGCCGTGCCGGCGTCACGGTCTTCGACGCGACGCTGACGCTGCGCCGCCGGGAGCTGACGCGTGCGTCGATGGCGGGGATCACCCTGCGCTACCCGCTCGCAACCGCCCGCGTGCTGGCGCTGATCTATGCACGCGCGCTCGGGCTCAAGCTCGCGGGCGTGCCCGTCCACGCCCATCCGCAGGCGGCACGGACGTGAGCGTCTGGCTCTCACGCCGGCTCGTCTTGCTCTTGTTGAGACGGATCAAGGTCGGCAGCTTGATCGTCGTGGAGGGGGATAAGCGGCTCGTCCTCGGCTCCGGTCCACCGGCCGCGACTGTCCGGACCACCTCCTCGCGGACGTGGCGGATGCTGCTGCGCGGCAGCCGCGGAATGGCTGAGGCCTTCGCCCAAGGCCTCTGGGACTCGCCGGATCTGGTGGCGTTGATCAGGCTGGCGGCGCGCAACGCCGGCGGCCTGGACAGGCTCCGCTCGCGTCTTGCGCTGGTGTGGTGGCCGCTGCAGCGGGCCGGGGCGCTCCTGCGCCGCAGCACGAAGCGCCGGCGCCGGCGCGACATCGCCGCTCACTACGACCTCGGCAACGAGCTGTTCGCGCGGATGCTCGATCCGACGATGAGCTACTCGTGTGCGCTCTTCGAGCGGGACGTGATGACGCTCGAGCAGGCGCAGGTCGCGAAGCTCGAGCGCGTCTGTGAGCAGCTCGACCTCGGGCCCGGCGATCGCGTGGTCGAGATCGGAGCAGGCTGGGGCGCGTTCGCGCTTCACGCCGCCGCAACGCGCGGCTGCCACGTGACCACGACCACGATCTCGCGCGAGCAGCACGATTACGCCGTCGAGCAGGTCCGCCGCGTGGGACTGACCGACAGGGTCGCGGTGCTGATGGAGGACTACCGCGAGCTGCGTGGCCGGTACGACAAGCTCGTCTCGATCGAGATGATCGAGGCGGTGGGCTGGCGGCACTTCGGCACCTTCTTCGCCAAGTGCTCGGAGCTGCTGGCGCCCGACGGCGCGATGCTGCTGCAGGCGATCACGATCGACGACCGCGCCTACGAGGTCGAGAAGGCGGCGAAGTCGTTCATCAACACCTACATCTTCCCGGGCGGATGCCTGCCCTCGCTCGAGGTGATCGCCCGCAACGTGGCCCGGCGAACCGACCTGCAGGTAGTGGGGCTCGAGGACCTGACGCCGCACTACGTCGACACGCTGCGGCGCTGGCGCCAGAACTTCACGGCCGATGCTGACGAGCTCGCGGAGCGCGGCTACGACGAGCGCTTCCGCCGGCTGTGGACGCTCTACCTCGCCTACTGCGAAGCCGGCTTCGCGGAGCGGCGGATCTGCGACGTCCAGCTGCTGCTAACCAAGCCCCGGTCGCGGATCGCATCGCGCACGTACCGACAGCGCTCTGACCACAGCCTGCAGCCCGACCTCTCGCTGAGCGCATGATCACTGCATTGCTCGACGATGTCCTCGACCGCACCGTGGTTGCCGGCTTCACGAACGTCGGCTATCGGATCCGCAGCCGCGGGTGGGACGCTTCGGATCTGCGCCCGATGCCGGGCAAGGTGGTGCTGGTCACGGGCGCGAGCTCCGGGCTTGGTCTGGCCGCCGCGGAGGGCTTTGCGCGTCTCGGCGCCACGGTCTGGCTCGTCGTCCGCAGCCGGGAGCGCGGCGAGCACGCGCGCGCGAGGATCGCCGAGCGGTCCGGTAACGGCGACGTGCACGTGGAGGTCTGCGATCTCAGCGAGCTCGAGTCCGTTCGGCAGTTCGCCGGACGCTTTCGAGATCAGGCTTCGCGCCTCGATGTGCTGGTCAACAACGCAGGGGTGATGACCGAAGCGCGCGGTGTTTCGGCCGATGGGATCGAGCTCACGCTCGCGACGAACGTGGTCGGCCCGTTCCTGCTGAGCAACCTGCTGATTCCACTGCTCAAGGACAGCGCCCCGGCGCGGATCATCAACGTGTCCTCTGGCGGCATGTACACGCAGAAGCTCAGGATTGATGACCTGCAGAGCGAGCGCGGGGAGTTCGACGGGCCGACGGCGTACGCGCGCACCAAGCGTGCGGAGGTGATCCTCACCGAGCTCTGGGCAGAGCAGCTGGCCGGCACCGGCGTCGTGGTCCACGCGATGCACCCCGGGTGGGCGGACACCCCCGGCGTGCGATCCTCGCTGCCTCGCTTCTACACGGTGACACGACCGCTGCTCAGAACGCCCGCGCAGGGCGCCGACACGATCGTCTGGCTCGGTGCCGCCGCCGAACCGGGTCGCTGCTCTGGCCGGTTCTGGCACGACCGCGGACCGCGCCCCACACACCTGCTGCCGCGGACGAGAGAGACCGGCCAGGAGCGCGAGCGGCTGCTCGCCGAGTGCGCACGGCTCAGCGGTTGGCACGACACCCCCGCTCCGCCCGCGTCGACGTCAATACCAGAAGGAGAATCGTGATGGCCCACTACCGAGCATCGATCGACATCCAGCAACCCGGCGAGGAGGTCTTTGCCTACCTCAGCGATTTCTCGACAACCAGGGAATGGGATCCCGGCGTGGTCGAGGCGGAGCGTCTGAACGGTCAAACGGTGGGCGAGGGAACCGAGTTCCGGCTGGTCGCCGAGTTCCTCGGCCGCAAGAACGAGCTGACCTATCGGATCGTCGAGTACGACCCACCGCATGCGGTTACCTTCCTCGGCGAGAACGCCACCGTGGTCTCGCGGGACCGGATTACGTTCGACTCGACCGCCGCGGGCACACGCCTCACCTACGACGCGGACCTCGCGCTGAAAGGCCTGCTCCGAATCGCCGACCCACTCTTGGCGCTCGCGTTCTACCGTGTCGGCGATCGCGCTCTGGCCGGTCTCAGACGCACGCTCGCCCCCTCGCAGCCGCAGACGCTGCGCCCACTGTCCGGACGCGCTCTCGACGGCACGGAGTACGAGCTTCCCGGCGATCTCCCCCAGCAGCAGAACTTCCTCGTCGTTGCCTTCCACCGCGAGCAGCAGCGCGTCGTCGATCGGTGGCTGCCGTGGCTGATCGACCTCGAGCAGCACCGCTCCGACGTCGCCGTGTACGAGTTGCCAGTGCTGTCGTCCGTCTACGGTCCGGCGCGGTGGTTCATCGACGGTGGCATGACGCGCGGGATCCCGGACGCCGCCGCCCGCGCCCGCACGATCACCGTGTACACCGACGTCGGGAAGGTCGTTGACAACCTCGGTCTTGCCGGCACGGACACGATCGCGGTGCTGATCGTCGAGCGCTCCGGCCGGGTAGTTGCCAGCGAAGTCGGCGGCTTCGAGGAACAGAAGGCCGAGCGGCTGGCCGCCGCGCTCGCGCCGACGCCGTCGTTGGGCGCTAGCGCGGCATGAGCGCAACGGTGCTTGTGACCGGCGCGACCGGTTTCATCGGGGGCGGGCTCGCGGCGTCGCTGGCAAGCGCTGGACGGGAGGTGCGGTGCCTGGTGCGCGACCGCGGCGGGACTCGCGCGCGCGAGCTCCAGCGCGCGGGCTTTGATCTGCGCGAGGGTGACGTGCTGCGCCCGGAAACGCTGCGCGGCGCGGGCCGCGGGGTGGACGTGGCGTATTACCTGATCCACTCGATGGGTCGAGGTGGGCCCAAGGACTTCGCCGCCAGCGAGCGCGCCGCCGCCACTGCCTTTGCCCGGATGGCGCGCGCGGAGGGGATCGAGCGCGATCATCTACCTCGGCGGCCTCGGTGACCGCCCGCAGTCCCAGCACCTGCGCAGCCGGCACGAGACCGCGCTCGCGCTCCGGGAGCACGGCCCGCCGCTGTCCTACTTCCGCGCCGGGATGGTCGTCGGCCCGCAGAGCGAGTCCTACCGCACGCTGCGCTACCTCGTGCAGCGGCTGCCGGCGATGATCGCTCCGGCGTGGCTTGAGAACGCCACTCAGCCGATCGCGATCGACGACACGCTGAGCTATCTGATCGAGGCACTGACGGTGCAAGCGTCGGCGGGAAAGGAGATTCAGATCGGCGGTCCCGACGTGCTCACCTACGGCGAGATGCTCGACCGGATGGCGGAGGTCCTCGGCATCCGCCGCCGGCCGCGGATCCCGGTGCCGCTGATCACCCCGTGGCTCTCCTCACTGTGGATCGGGCTCGTCACGCCGGTCGACGCCGGCGTAGCGAGGCCGCTGATCGAAGGACTCGCCGCGCCGACGGTCGTCACCGACCCCTCCGGAATGGCGCTGTTCGACATCGAGCCGATCAGCTTCGACCAAGCGCTCCGACGCGCCGTCGCAGACGACCCCGAACTTGCGCCCACATGAGAGTCCTCGAACACCTCTTCGGCTCGCGTCCCGCCCGCATCGGGATCATCGTCGTCTGGCTCGTTCTCGGTGGGCTGGGCGGTTCGTTCGCGCAGCGCTTCCAGGATGTTGTCCTTTGGCGCCGCCCTCGGCGTCTCCTCGGCGGTGTTCGACCACCTCTTCGGCTACCCGGGCGAGCCTCGACGCTGCTGCTGCTGGCGTTCGTTTCCTCGTAATGCTCGGGGTCGACTACAACACCTTCCTGATGGCGCGAGCCGGCGAGGAGGCGCCCCGCCACGGCACGCTGCACGGGATGCTGCGCGGGCTGGCGGTGACCGGCGCGGCGTCATCACCTCGGCCGGGATCGTGCTCGCCGGGACATTCACGATGCTTGCGACGCTGCCACTCAAGACGCTGACCGAGCTCGGCTTCACGATCGCCTTCGTGGTGCTGCTCGACACCCTCATCGTGCGCTCGGTTCTGGTGCCCGCGCTCGTGTTCGACATCGGCCCTCGCGTGTGGTGGCCAAGTGCCCTCGCCCGAAAAGAGGAAACGCGGTACCGGCGAGGCGAGGCCGACTCCGTGCCGCGCGCCGACGAGCGCCACCCCGAACGGCCGGCGGCGTTGGCAGCCACCGACACCCCGGACGGCCCGAGCTGACGATGGAGCGAGTCTGGGACTACCCCCGCCCGCCGGTCGTAGTGCCCTGCAAGCGCCGCGTCCGGGTCGAGCTAGCCGGCGAGGTGCTGGCCGACTCCACCCGCGCCCTGCGCGTGCTCGAGACTAGCCACCCACCGGCCGTCTACGTCCCGCTGGCCGACGTGCGTGAAGAGCTCCTGGCCGAGAGCGAGGCGCGCTCGACCTGGTGCGAGTTCAAGGGCCCAGCGCGATACCTGGACGCGATCGTTCACGGCCGACGCTTCAAGACGGTCGGCTGGAGCTACCCGGACCCCTCGCCCGGGTACGAGGCGCTGCGCGATCACGTCGCCTTCTACCCGGGTCGTGTCGACGCGGCTTGGTTAGACGACGAGCGCGTTGAAGCCCAGCAGGGCGACTTCTACGGAGGGTGGATCACCGCCGACCTGATCGGGCCGTTCAAGGGGCCGCGGGGCACACTCGCATGGTGAAGTCAGGTCCCGTGAACGCTCCCTCTCCTGCAGCGTTCCCCGAGGTCGCTTCCGTCGAGGTCGTCGAGAGGGTGTTGAAGCGCTCGGCGGCGGCGTCGATGGCGAGCCGTCGCCACGGGTCTCAGCCAGTCGATGATCGCGGTGCTTGACCAGATGCAGCCGCCACCGCGAGCGCTCCCGCTCGGCGCGCAGCTCCGGCGAGGGCAACCAGATCGCCGGTACCAGATCGCGGAACGACAGCTCCGCCAGCACCCGCGCGTCGATCTTGGGGTCTTGCACGCCAACGGCGCCAGCCCCTTGACCTGCTGCGCTTCGGCGACGAGCACCTCCCAGCCATACGTGACCAACTCGTCGTGCACGAACCGCGCGCCGTTCATCGACTCAACGACCCCGCGCACACGAGCGGGTTCGTACTTCGGCAGTGTTCGCAGAGCCCTTCCCCGCTGAGACGCTCAACCTCGACTGCGTCGGACGCCCTGATCGGACTTCCGGAGCGTGCGCTCACCGATCGGCATCTGCGACGCGAACGTGCTCGCGCTTAGCGGGACTGGCGCAGATGTCGCCGAGATGCACGTCGCAGACTGAAAGCAGGTCAGCCACCGTCGGGCGGACTCAGCACGCCGCCGCCAGAGCGTCGGATCTAGCTGCTGTGCCCTCGGAGCGGACTCTCTCGGGCGCATGAAAAGGCATCATCCGCCGCGGGTCTAGCGATTTGCCCGTCAGCCCGGAAGCGAAGGGTGGGCACGCACATGCTCGCCGTCGACGCCGAGTAGGTCCGGCCGGCCGGTAGGTGTATCGACTTGTCGACCACCACGTCGACGACGCCCACCCCGCCCCAAGCACGACCCCGCGCATCGGCACCACAGACGGGCTCCCACGCAGGTGCTGTCGAAGTCGGAGCCGGTGGCCCGGGTCATCGCTACAGGAGGCCGATGACGCTTATGATCGCGAGCGCCACGCCGAGTATCGCCAGCCCCGAGGCGCCGTATTGCCTGCCGTGGCTCGCAGCCCACGCTTTTGTACTGTCGATCTTGGTCGGGGTCTCCGTGGGCCAGATCTTGAACGCAAGCATCGGGATTTCGAGCAAGAGGTTTTGCACGAGGCAGAAGCCGATCACGATCAGGACCGTGACGAACGCCGAGTAGTGCAGGTGGATGAGTCGATCTAGAGCCGCGAGGTAGGAGACGCCGGGAAATGACAGCAGGATGCCGGCGACGAACGTGTGCCAGGGGTTGCCCTGTTGCAGCATCTGCTGCCACTTTGGCGGTTTCTTGTCCTTTTTTTCCTTCTTCTCGTGGCGCTCGTCGTGGCGCTCGCGCACGCGCTTGCCTTCGCCCTTCGCGAGCGCGACCGCGGCGACGATCAGTAGCGCGGCGAACACGAGCTGGACGATCGGGCTCACCGTGTGCGTGGTCGTGTGCTCGGCTCCGGTGTTCTTGAGCGCAAAGACGATCACCAACCCGGACGCGACCCCCGTGATCATCGCGCCCAGCCAGTAGCCGAGCAGCAGTCGTTCGGGACTCGGCAGCAGCAGCATCACCGTTGTGGCAGCTACCTCTGTTGGATTGAAGGCTGCCGTGAAGGCCAGGAGAACGACCTCGCCCATCTCGCCTCAGCCTCGTTGTCGCGCCGCTGTCGCGGCGTCTTGGCCAGTGCACAGCGCTAACCCGTCGGCCCGGAACTGCCGGCGCCGGCGCCTGCGCCTTCCCTCGGCCCGCTCCAGCCGAACGTGGAGCGCGACTACCCCGGCCGTGCCGTCGCGTCGACATAGCGCTGCGACACTATCGGACCCGAGCCGGTCGAAACGAGCATCACCCGATCAGGGTGATCCGACGCGCGGGCAAGGCACACCCGTCGTGGCAGGACCGACAGACCGGCGCACAGGTAACCGTCGGAAGAGCGCGCCGGTGCGCGGCGTCAGCTGACCGCATTGAGTGCTGATCCTGTCCTGAGGCTTCGATCCACATCGACATCGGTCGGTCCGTCACTCGCGGCGTCATAGCGTATCTGCGACGAAGCTCGGCGCCGACGCGCTATTGCTGAACGCGTCATTCGCCGCGCCGGAGGGCGGGCGAGGGCGGGGCGGCTGGAGATCGTCAGCGCGCTCGTCACCCAATGCGGATGATGTAGGGCGTCCGGGCGGCTGGGACGGTTCGGTTGCGCGCCGATCGGCGCGCGCCTGGTTCTTCGTGCGCGAGTGAGCTACCGCCATGGGCAAGGCCTTACAGAGTGTGGGTTGCAGGCGGTGTCCGCCGTTGCTCATGGCGGGGTGAGGGTGCTGCGAGGTGGCGGTCGAGAGCGACGCTGTGCTGGATCGGGGATCGGTGTCTGATCGGCCGGCGCAGTTCCGGTACGGCGTCGTGTTCCTGCTCGTGCTGGCATTGGCGGTGTTCGCGATCGCGGCGCCGAGCGCGAACTGGTCGCGAGCCGTAGCGCTCGCGATCGAGGGAGCGGCGCTGGTCGTCGCGGTCGCGACGGCACGCGAGCGCAAAGACATTCGCTACCGCAACGCGGTGATCGTGGGCGTGGCGATGATCGTGCTGATCGTCCTCGTCGCCACCGGCGCCGCCCCCCGCGGGTTCATCGACGGCCGCGAACGCGGTCGTCACGGCAGCCATCCCGGTGGTGATCGTGCGGGGCGTGTTGCGCCTGGTGCGCGAGCACGGCGTCACCGTCCAAGCGGTGGCGGGCGCGCTCGCGATCTACCTTTCGGTCGGTCTCGTGTTCGCGTGGATCATCGGCTTCATCACCCACGTCAGCTCGACTCCGTACTTCGCGCAGCACACCGACGGCACGGTCGGAGACCGGGTCTACTTCAGCTTCACCGTGCTGACGACCACCGGCTTCGGCGACTTCTCCGCCGCAACGCCGACCGGCCACGCGATCGCGGTGATCGAGATGCTCACCGGGCAGCTTTACCTCGTCACGGTCATCGGGGTTCTGATCGGCAACTTCATGAGCCGCCGGGCCCGGACGTGAGGCGAGCGCCACAGCATACGATGGCTGCTCGGTACGCCCCACGTGCCGCGAGTACAAGAGCCGGTCCAACGGGGAGAGGTCATGAGCTCGATGGCGAAGGTGTTCGAGCTCGACCGGGAGGAGCTCAACCTGTCGCGAGCCGTCGCGGTCGTGGTCGTCCTCGGGATCGTGGTGATCGTGCTCGAGGTGATCGACGAACAGAAGTACGTGACCACGGTGGTGTTCGCGGTGCTGTACGTCGCGATAGTGGATCCCGGGGCGAGTTCGGGTCTGGCGCGGTGCGGATGGGCGAATTCGCGGTGATCGGCGCGCTGGTGACCTTGCTGGGATTCGGAGTCGGTGGCGGGGGCTGGGGGCTCGTGGTGCTTGCCGCGTTTGTGGTCACGTTGGGGAGCGGACTGGCGGTCAAGTACGGTTTGCGCAGGTTCGCCGCGGGGACGCTGCTCAACACCTGGTTCTTGATCGCGATCACGCTGCCGGTCGAATACAAGCTCGACCGGGTCAGCACCCACGCGTGGTCACAGGCGCTGGCCTGGCTCGCGGGGTGCGTCCTGTGGATCGCGTCCGCCGGCGTTCTATGGCTGGCGCACGGGCGCAAACCGCGTCCCGCGCCGTTTCCGAGATCCCCGGGGACATCTCCCCGAGGAAACTGACCCCGCCGATCATCCTGTTTGCGCTGATCCGCGCGATCGCGATCGCGATCGCCGTCGCGATCGCGTTCGGACTGCATCTGCCAAATGCCGATTGGATGCCGATCGCAACACTCATCGCGATGGCTCCGAGCCTCGAACAGTCCACGCTGGTTGCCGAGCAGCGCCTCGCCGGCGCGACCCTCGGCGCCCTGGTCGCGGCCGCTCTACTGCTGACCGTCGATAACAAGCACGTGCTCGAAGCCGCGGTCGTTGTCCTCCTCACGTTGGGGATCGCGATCCACGGCGTCAACTACGCCCACTACACCGCCGCGATCGCCGCCGCCGTCCTGATCGCGATCGACCTCCCCCACCCAACCAACTTCACCCACGAAGCGCTACGCGTGCTCTACACCTTCCTCGGCGTCGGACTCGCCGTACTCGTCATGCTCATCGCGACCCAACTCCGCAAGCGCGCGACCAAAGCGCCGACGCCGCAGGCAGCCTGAGACCGCCAGACGACCGGGACGCAAACCACGGTGCGCCTTCGAGCCGATGGAGAAGCAGGGATATGCCCGCCTCGACAGCGATGCAGAACTAAGCCGCCCTTCGCCGCAAGTCCTGCTCGTCGCCACCAACAGGGAGGCTGGCGAATCGAACGCGCGCACCTGTTCTGATGGGAGAGCGGCCGGCCGCGCCGGGCGGAGCTGAGCGCGGTCGCTTCCGAACAGCGGTGTCGGCTCGTGAGGCGGTCACGGCCTCGAAGGGCGTGAGGCCCGGGCGCGCGACTGCTTCTCGCCGAGGCCGAGCAGCAGCCTCGAGCCCGGCTCCCCCCGAGCGGGTAGCCAACCCCGACCGCAATCTCGCTCTCACATTGGACGAGGCTCGCAACTTCGCCGAGGCCAACGTCGAGCGTCCGTCATCGCGCTTGCAGGAGACAGGCCCGCTCTCGACCTCCTTCCGGGAGACGCACTCGAATCTTGTGGGAAACGCCCAATCGAAGGGCCAAGACCACACGCCCACAAGCGGCGCGTGCGTTTCGCTCATCACCCGAACGGGATGAGTTGTTGTCGAGCAGCGCGGCGGATACTCCGTACATGCCGGGTTCACGCCGGCGGGCCAAGACCGACCGTCTCTCGACTAGCGGTTGCGCCTGCGCTCGCTGGCGTCCCTCGTCCAATCGCGGAGCGCGCGGATCGCGACGATGATCGCCCTGCTCAACTCGCTCCCGGTGGCGGCACTCAGCCAGTCACGAACGCTGTTCGAGCTCGGCCTGATCGCGGTCCTCGCAGCGGCAGCGCCGCTGATCGCCCAGGTGCTGCGGCTCCCATCGATCCTGCTGCTGCTCGCGCTGGGGTTCGGCGCCGGCGCGATCGGCGCCCTCGATCCCAACGCCCTGCTCGGCGAGCAGTTGATCTCCGCCGTAGTGTCGGTCGCTGTCGGGATCATCCTCTTCGAAGCGGGACTCGGCCTGAAGCTCAGCAAGCTCACCGGCGCCGTCGCTCGGGTCTACCGGCGGCTGGTGAGCGTGGGGATCCTCGTGACCTGGGCGGTTGGGACGCTCGCCGCGTACCTGCTGTTCGATCTGTCCTTCGAGGTCGCGCTCGTGCTCGGCGCGGTGCTCGTCGTCTCCGGGCCGACGGTCGTCGGGCCGCTGCTCGATTTCATCCGGCCGTCCAAGACGGTCAATTCGGTGCTGATGTGGGAGGGCACGTTGGCCGACCCGATCGGCGCGACGCTCGGCGTCGTGGTATTCAACGCGGTGGTCGCCGGCCATGCGAAGGCCGGGCAGGAGATCTTCCAGTTCCTCCTGGCGATCGTGATCGGCGCCGGCCTCGGGATCGCCGGGGCGGTCCTGGTGCTGGCCTGGGTGCATTGGTTCAAGCCCACCCCGTCGCAGGCGCTGCCCGGGACGTTGATGTTCGTCGTCGCGATGGTCGTCGGCGCCGATCTGCTCCACGATGACACGGGTCTCATCACCGGTCTCGTGATCGGCGCGATCCTCGTCAACCGCCCGCCGCGCGGGGTTGAGCCACAAGGACTGGTGATCCAGCGGGCAAAGCTCCTTCGCGCGTTGCGAGAACGGATCGGCACGCTCACGACGTTTCTGATCGGGATGCTGTTCATCATCCTCTCCGCCCGCGTGACGCCGCACCAGATCGCCCAGATCGGTTGGGTGAGCGTCGCGTTCATCGCTGTGCTGGTGCTCGTCGGCCGGCCGCTCGCGGTGGCGCTCTCGACCCTGGGCTCGTCGCTTCAGACACGCGAGCGGGCGTTCATCGCGTGGATGGCGCCCCGCGGGATCGTCGCGGCCGCGACCTCGTCCACGTTCGCGCTTGGGCTCAGCCAGGCCGGCGTCGGTGGCGGGGCGCAGAACCTGATCCCGATCACATTTATCGTGATCGTCGCGACCGCGCTGATCTACGGGCTCAGCGGGGCCCCGGTCGCTCGCGCGCTCGGGGTCGCGAGCACCGGCCCGGGCGGGGTTCTGTTGGTCGGCTCAACCCCGGTCGGGCGCGCGATCGGGCGGGCACTGAAGAAGCGGGGACTGACCGTCGTGCTATGGACCGGCAACGACGATCAAGCGCGGGCTGCCAAGGCCGACGGACTCACCCTGTACCAAGGCGATCTCACCGAGGACCTCACCTCGGGTGTTCCGTCCGATCTCGAGGGGCTCGACACCGCGCTCGCCGTCGGTGACGATGAGGCGCTCAATGCGATGATCGCGACCGACCTCTCCGAGTATTTCGGTCGCGGCCGGGTCTTCCAGCTAGCGGTCACCGGCGGACGGGCCGCGGACTTCTACACCAGGGTGCCGGTGCTGTTCGACGACTCCGCCACGCACGACGAGCTCTTGGCGCGGATCGAGGCCGGCGACGGGGTCACCGTCGCTCAGCCGGCGGCAGCGAACAGCGCGACGGACCTCCGCGCGCGCCTCGGTACCGACGGGATCCCGATGTTCATCCTCACTCCGGGGAAGGACCTGCACGTCCTCGCCGCCGGCGACCGGCCGCCACTCAAGCCAGGGCAAGAGCTCATCGGCATGATCAAACCCAGCTGACACCCCGCTGACCGGATAGCGCGAACCGTCGTCGAGACGGGATGCGAGCGAGGAGACAGGATGGGAACGAGGGCGATGCCAAAGAACCTGGACGGGCGATCCGGCATGCGGGTGAAAACGCGCCCTGAACGGGATTTCGGCGCCGACACCAACTACGGCGCGAGCCTCGCATGCTCTGCCAAGCCGCCGGGGAAGCCACCGTGGTGGATCGTCTCGACGCCGGGTTCGCGCGATTTTGACCGCGTCGTGTTCCGCGCGCGCCACGGAGCCACGAACAGAATCGGCGCGATCGCCCGCTCGTAGCGATCCGCATCCGCCGGCGTCGATTCGCCTGCCGGGTCTATGTGGTTGGACCGCTCATCTGTCGGCGCCTGAATGTCATGCATGAAGTTCGACATCGGCGTGGGTGAATGTCAGCCTGGTGGGGTGGACTCGGTCGCCGGCTTCCCGGCGGGGGTGGCGGCCTTGCGTACGCGGTTCGCCAGGGCCATGAGGAGACCCGAGCCCGAGACGGCGAGGTAGGCGGTGAGGACTGCGATGGCGACCGGCGCGATCTGCAGGGTGCCGATCTGGGTTGTGAGCGCGCCGAGGAGGATCAGCGAGAACGGGGCGGCAACAAGCGATGCTGGAAGCGCGGCGAACATCGCGGTGAATGCGAGTCCCTCCGGCAGCCCCGGGATCAGCACGTGGGCGCACACGCCCGGCCGTGCCGCCGATGAACAGCATCACCAGGAATGGCCCTCCGACAAACCCGGTTGCCTCGCACAACGCGAACACCAAGATTTTCGCGAACACGACCGCGATTAGCAGGCCCGCGCCGAGCGCCGCCCCGTCGTGGATCACGGTCGTGAGCTGATCAGTTCCGGTGAACAGCGTCAGCGGAAGCGCGACGCCCACGAGCCCGAACGCGATCCCCCCGAGCGCCGAGCGAAGAATCGTGCGCCTGGCGAGCGGGGCGGTGAGCTTCGTCATCGCCCCGATCGCTACTAGGGTGATCAGCGCGAGCGCGCCGGCGACCAAGCCGACGGGAATGACGCCAGCGCCGCGAACGCGAGCACGACCCCGAACAACGCCGCGTAGCGCATCAGCACCCAAAACCCGGGTGAGCGCATCAAGGCAACCGGGTCGGAATCGTCCTGCGGTGCCCCGGCCGAGCCGGAGTGCGGGTGCTCGGTCACGAACCAGCCATCAGGATCGCGCGATCTGCCGTCGGCTGGTGATCGGCAACAGCGGCCTCAATACCTAGCCGATCCCGCGAATCAGCGCGGCAGTCACGATCGCCCTCTGCACGGGCAAGCCCAAAGAGGCGCTCTCCCGGCATCCGCCGACCACCCAAGCTTGACCAGTAAGCCCTTTGCGACACTCAGGGCTTGCGGTCCGCGGAGCAAGCTGAGGCGTTGTGAGCCTGGACGATCCGAGCTTTGAGTTATTGCTGCGGGGGACGAGGTTGGCCGGGCGAGAGATCCGGAACGTCGCCCTTGATGCGTGGGGTCGAGCGGGGTTTGCCGTCGACGCGGTACCGGGAGAGCTGCTGGATGACTGGCGCGCGGGGCGTGCGCTGCGTGATCAGACAGGCCGCTGGCCGGCGCTGTCCAACTCCATTCCGAGTGGGCACCCATGGGAGCACTCAGTTCATCCCGAGCTCTACGTGCCCGATGGCGTTGCCACGGCCAGCGATGAGGACGCCGTGGCCGCCGGGCGCGACGCGGTTGCTGCAGTCCAGGCCTGCCGTGCTCAGCAGTGGCCCCCAGAGCCACTCGAGCAGCGCCTCGAGTACCTCCTCTCCGCATGGCGCTGGGAGCGAGTTGGCGCTACGCCAGATCGAAACGAGGTGTTGCCGGCGCTTTCGGCTGACGCGCCCAAGCGAGACGTGGAGCGGTGGTTCATGGATTGGGAGGAGCGTCGTGGGCCCACGACCGGACACGCGGATGGCATCTATCTCCGGTGGTTCGAAGATCCGGCGTGGCTGTTGTTCCTTCCGTTCGGGTCTGGTGCAGAGACGGTTGCGGCTCTGTCGTTTTGGGGTCAGGAACTCCCCGGCGCCACCCCGGAGCGCCTAGTCGCGATCGTGGAGTCATGGAATCGGCGCTACGGCGCCGAGCTCGTCGCGAACTGGGGCACGATGTTGCAGTTCGTCGTGACCAGGCCACCTCAGACGCTCGAGAAGGCTTTCGAGTTGGCGATCGAGCAGACGTGATCGCGCCCGCCACGACGATTCTTCCGGGGGTGTCGCTGCGCGAACATGCCCGCGTCCTGGTTGGTCGCGAGACTTGGTTCCTGCACGAGCGCCCTTAGTCCGTCTCGTTCCTCGAGTCCCAGCAGTCTCGACGCCGCTGCCTGGTGTGCGGTAGGCGTTGGGTACTGAGACGCCGTCGCGCAACGTTCCGGACGCTCCGATCGAGCGGTCCGGTGCGTGCGGTTGTCGATCAGCTTTCGGACGCGATCAGCCGCATTAACATCGTCGTCCGTGCCGACGGGAGTCCTGAGTTTTCCGCGCTTGGCGGGACGGACGCCCACGGCTAGGAACTGCACACACTGGCGACAAAAGCGGAGCGCGAGGAGCGGACGATCAGAGTGATCCTCCTCCGCCTCGGAGGCGGTCGTGTGAGTGGACTGCTGGTTGGCATCAGGAGGGAAGTGCGCGGGCCGCTGCCCGTTTTCAATCGATCGATGGCGGTGGGGAGAGCTCTTCGAGTCCGAATCACTCGGCGAACGACGCGACGAAGCGAGCGTGATTCGGATTGATCGGCGTCGAGACACACACGCGCAAAGACCGGCATGGTCGCAGCGTGTCCATCGCGACAGGCTGAGCCCCGGGAGCAGGACGATCCCGGGACGGTACAGCGACAAGAACCACGACGCGCACTCGACCCCCACGGATGTCGCAAGTCCAACGACGCGCCGCTGTTGCCGGAGGGCAGAATCGGCCAGTGGGCAAACGATCGCGCGTCTGGTTTCATTTGTTGGGAGGGATGCCGGGAATGGATTTGGGTGACGATCGCAATCTGTGTGCGGCCTACCGCGCCTGTCGGCGCATGCAGCGTCGGCATGATCCGACCTATTACTGGGCCACGCTGAGCCTCCCCCGAGAAGTGCGCCCTGCAGTGCACGCGCTGTACGGGTTCGTGCGCGGAGCGGATCAGCTAGTCGACGGGGCCGATCGCTCGCCGGATCCGGCTGCGCGCCGGCTAGCGCTGGACCGCTGGCAGGCCGAGCTCGAACGCGGTATCGCGACCCGGTCCTCTCGCCATCCGGTGATCGCGGCACTCGTGGACGCCGGGGGGCGGCACGACTTGCCGCTTACCGAGCTGTCGGCGTACATGGACTCGATGCGGTTGGATTGCGGTCCTGTGCGGGTCGCCACCTCGGCCGAGCTCGACCGGTACATGCGCGGGAGTGCCGGCGCGGTCGGACTGATAATGGCGCCGCTGCTGGGCGCGCCGCCGGAGCTGCACTCGACCGTGGCCAAGCTCGGCACGGCATTCCAGCTGACGAACTTCATCCGTGATGTGCGCGAGGATTTCGAGCTCGATCGGGTCTATCTTCCTGGCGAGTTGCGAGCTCGCCACGGCGTGACCGTTTCGGATATCGCCGAGCGACGGACGACGGACGGCCTGCGCGCGCTGTTGGCGGCGCAGGTGGCGCGGGCTCGCGACATGTTCGCGAGCACCGCGATCCTCCACGAGGCGCTCTATCCCTCGACGCGACCAGGAGTTCGCCTAGCGCGCACGGTGTACGAGCGCGTCCTTGATCGCGTCGAGGCGCTCGGCTTCGACGTCCTTCGCCGTCCCATCCGGGTGCCTCCGTGGCAGCTGGGTGGGGCGGCGCTTGCCGCATTGTCAACCCCGGGCTGGCGCGATCGCCGCACTGGCCACGCGAATCGATGGCCGAGCGGCCGTTTGGGTTGAGCCGGTGAGCGTTAGGTGACCGTTCGGGCGACCGCCCGGGGCGCGAGGCGTAGCTCGCTTGACGGGATGACGGTGGACGTGCTCATCTGCGGCGCCAGCTTTGCCGGCTTGGCCGTGGCGCGCGAGCTTGCGGGGTGCCGGGCCTCCGTACTGCTCGTGGACCGCTACGAGATCGGCGAGCGCGCGACCTCGGCGTGCGCGGCCCCGACGCCGTGGCTGCAAGCGCTTGGCCTGGACGATGCGATCCGTCAGGAGATCCCGCACATGCGGTTCACGACGCCCTACGGGTCAGTGCGCTACCGACTGCCCTGGAGCTGGTCAGCGTTTGACTACCGCCACCTCTGTCAGCTCCTCTACGCGCAGAGTGGCGCGCGCTTCGAGACGGCCAAGGTTGAGGGGTGCCTGCGGGTCGACGGGCCGGTTGCCCGGGAAGCGATCTCGGTTGTCACCGACCGTGGCGTACTGCATTCGCCGCTGGTGGTCGACGCTTTGGGTTGGCGGCGCCTGCTCGGTCGCAGCGGCTACCAACCTCCCAGTGCGCCGTTGTCACGGGGGCTGGAGGTCCACCCGGAGGGTCAGGGCGAGGATCTCGATGTCTGGATCGAGCGCTCGCTCGTACGACGCGGGTACGGCTGGCGGGTGCCGGCGGCTGGCGAGGTTCGCGTCGGGGTCGCCTCCTACGCGCCCGGCGATCGCGTGCGCCGGCCGACCGTCGGGCTGGCCGAGCGTCTGGAGCTCGATGCGGTTCGCTACCAGGGCAACTGGTTTCCTCATCGTCTGCGTCGCGCCACCGAGGACTCGATCTTTTTCGTTGGAGACTCGGCCGGTCACTGCTTCCCGCTCTCGGGTGAGGGTATCCGCACGGCCTTCTATTTCGGCATCGCCTGCGGTCGCGAGCTGAGCGCCGTACTCGAGCAGCGGCGTTCGCGGGCCGAGGCGCTCGAGCGCTACGCGTCGTTTAGTGCCGGCCATGCGCGGGCGTTCGCGATCGCAGGGCGCCTGCAGCAGATCATTCCCGCGCTGCCACCGCGGCTCTTGATGTCCGTGCTTCGGCTGATCGGACGTCAATGGCTGATCGATCGAAGCTTCGGTTGGTACCTCGATCAGGCCCACCCTTCGTTCGCCGCGCCTGAGGGCCGCTTCGGTGCATCTGCGCACGAAGAGCCGGTGTCAAGCCAGTCCGGGTGAGGTACGTTGTCAATGGCTCGGGGAACGGGTCCGGACCTCCCAAGCCCACGGCGCGTGCCCTCAGCGGCCGGTGCAGCGGGACATGGGAGACTCCGCTGATGTGAGCGACGGAGAGCACCAGCCCGATCGGCCCCGGAGCGAGCTGGAGGCCCTTGCGGGAGCGTTAGGAGCCCTGACCCGCGAGATTCGTCGGGCCGCTCGCGCGATCCCTGGTGTGAGCCTGATCGAGGCCCAGGCCAACGCCGGCGAGCGGTTTCTCCTGAGACAGATCAAGCGTCGGCTCGACCAGATCGACCCTCCGTCGATCGCGCCCGGGCATTCGCTGCCTATCCATGCCGCGCCGGCTTCCGACGGACCGAGCGCGCGGACCGGCGCCTGGCGGCCAACGATCGAAGACAGGTTGCAAGAGCTCCTCAAGCGTTCGTTGCGAAACACCCCCGCCGAGAGTCGCCAGACGTTGCACGAGCTCCTGGTCAGCGAGCTCGTCCCCGACGAGGCAAGAATCCTGTCCGCGCTGTCGGACGGCTCGAGGTATCCGCTGGTGCACATCGCCGAGCCCGGAGTCGGGAGATATCAGAAGCTCGTCCTGGAGAACGCGTCGAGCGTCGGGCGCGCGGCCGGCGTGGCGCTGCCAGATCGTGTCCATCTCTACGTCTCCCATCTGCGCCGGCTCGGCCTGGTCGAGTCAGGGCCAGAGGATCATTCGCTCAAGGACCAGTACGAGATCCTGCTCACCGAGCCCAAGCTCCGAGAGACGATCGCTTCGATCGGGAAGGGCCCACTGGGTCCGCGAATCATCCGCCGGACGGTCCGGATCTCCGATCTCGGGCGCGAGCTGTGGGAGGCAGCGCGTTCGTCGCAGAACCTCGGTGCTGACCAACCCGACGTCCCCACTGGTTGACGCGCAGGCCGCGCTCCGCGACGTCCACGAGCGACGGCCGCAGATAGCCGCCGATGAAGATCTTCGGCTTTCTGCACTTCAACGAGCCGCTCTGGGTGTACATCTCCATCCCGATCGCCGCGGCCGTCGTCGGATGGTCCACGAAGATCGTCGCGGTCAACATGATCTTTTACCCGATCGAGTTCAAAGGCATCCGCCCGTACCTAGGCTGGCAAGGTCAAATTCCCAAGCGCGCAGCCAAGATGGCCGCGATCGCGATCGATTCGATCACCGCCACTGTGCTCAAGCCCGAGGAGCTGTTCGCCCGAATAGATCCCGACGACCTGGCCAAAGAGCTCGAACGCCCGTTGCACGACGCGATCAACGACATCGTCGAGCAGATCATGACCGAGTACCAGCCCCGGCTATGGGCCGCGATGCCCGGCGCCGCCAAGCGCGCCGTGGTCGCCAACGTCGAGCACAGAGCACCTGCGGCGACGAGGAACCTGCTGTCCGAGCTGCGCAAGAACCTCGATCAGGTCTTCGACCTCAAATACATGGTCGTCTCCAACCTGGTCCGCGACAAGCGTGTGCTCAACCGAATGTTCCGAGAGGCGGGCGCCGACTCGTTCCAGTTCCTCATCAGGTCGGGCCTGTACTTCGGCTTCTACATCGGACTGGTTCAGGTAACCGTGTTCGGGATCACGGGGGCGCACTTCGTGCTGCCACTGTTCGGGCTGATCACGGGAGGGCTGACGGACTACATCGCGCTGAGGATGATCTTCCGCCCCAAGGAAGAGAAGCGGATCGCACCGGGAATCAAGTGGCAGGGCCTGTTCCACAACCGGCGCGAGCAGGTGACCCGCGACTACGGCGCGCTCCTCGCCAAGGACATCATCACCCCTGCCGCGATCATCGACAGCCTGCTCACCGGGCCGATGTCGGACAAGTTCTTCGAGATCATCCGGGACGAGATCCAGACCACCATCGACCAGCAGAGCGGCGTCGCGAAGCACCTGATCACCCTCACGATCGGCTCGCACAGATACAACGCGATGAAGCAAGCGACCGCCCAGCGCGTGATCGACAAGATGCCCGAGACCTCGCGCCAGGTGGAGGCCTACGCGGCCGAGCGCCTCGACATCGAGAACACGATCGTCGAACGCATGCGAATGATGGACACCGACGATTACGAGAACCTGCTCCGCCCGGCATTCAAAGACGACGAGTGGATCGTCGTCGCGCTCGGCGCGACGCTTGGATTCCTGTTCGGCGAAATCCAGGTACAGATCATCACCCACCTGGTGTCCTGATCGGCGCGGAACCCGAAGCAACGCCGATTGGCACATGAACAACTCGCGTCTCGGCCCCTCACAGAACGGCGAGCACGACGTTGACATACCAACAGTCCGCTAGGAATCGCCGTCGTGCGAAGCCGATCGGCTCACGAGCCCACCCATATGCGCTTTCGTGTAGACCTTGTTTGGCCTCCACCAGTGTGAGTAACCCAAGGCTGCCGACGTCGCCGTCGGGAACGTCGGGAGCATCCGGTCTTTCGACAGCCTCGCCGCGATCGGACGAGACCCGTCGAGGTCACCGGCGAAGAAGACCGCCTGCGACAGACTCCCAAGATGCCGACGGCTTAGACCGTCCGCCCGCCGGAGCGGCCATGACCGCGCGGCGAGCTTCGACCGCAGCGGCGTCGCAGCGCACGAGCAGCTCCGCGCGGATGACTTCCACGACTCCTCGAAGCGAAGTGAGCACACGCTACCTACCACCCACGCTTCTGGGTGACCACCAGCGTTGCGCTCATGTGTTTGGGACGGGTTAGAAGCTGATAGGGGTGGCTGGCTCCAACGGGCAAACGTGCCGGCCTGTTTGCACGTCCTCGCACGCTCTGCTCGGCCAGCGCACCATGGGTGACAGAGAGGCGCGGATCGGAACTGCATTGCGCAGAATGGCCGAGGACCTGGTGGTGGCGCGGCGCCGCGTGGCGAATCTGGAACGCGAGAACCGGCGACTGAGGGCACGGCTCGCGACTGTCGAGCGCCCCGAGGATGTGATGCAGTCGTCGCGCTCCCCCAGGCAGGAGCCGAGCCGAACCTGAGTGTTGCGCGAAAGCGAAGCGCTGGCTCGGGTAGGGCGAGAAGTGCTCGGCGTCGTCAGCGCTCATAGCGGGAGCGCAACGTGCACGTGCAGCGCCATCGTCGGCTCGCGCCGCGAGAGCACGCGCAGCGAGTCCTCGAGAGCGCGATAGCGCGCCGCACCTGAGACCTCGGTCTCGGCCCCGACGGTCAGTGGATGCATGCCCGCGGAAGCGACACTCAATCCCATCGCGTCCAACTCGTGCGCGAGCTGGTTACGCAGCCCGGCCAGCTCTGTCACGACCCCGTCCACGTCGGGATGGATGCCGGTGGCGAGCTCGATCACCGCCGCGTGGGTCTCAGCGAGTGTGCGCGCCGAGACCTCCTCCGAGAGCTGCGCGAGGACGTGGTCGCTCGACTGGGCCAGCGAGCAGTCAGACGGTTCCAGCAGCATGACCTCCTCCTCGACGCCGAGTGTGTATCGCAGCCCCAGCTCGTCGTTCCAGCGTGCCCACAACGGGCAGCTACGATGCCGCCAATCCTCGAGCCCGCCGATCGGGTCGAGACGCGAGCGCGCGTCGGCGACCCGAGGCTGTTCCCGGGCGGGAAGCGCGGCGAGGCCGAAGCGTGGGCCCGCGAACGACTCGACGCGACGTGAGGGACAGTCGCGCAAGCCGAGCGCTGAGGGCGCTCGAGCTGATCGAATCACCCGGGTGATCCTCGGCCCACACGAGCCAGATCACGCCCACGATCATGCATGCTGAGGGTTCGGATGTCACCACAACGACCCAGGCGCTCATCCAAGCTCACAGCGAGCGCCTCTCGTCAAAGGAGCCACACACATGACTGCCATGAGTGCCAAATCGGCTAGTGCTAACGACCCCCCGGTCGCAACTCGCGCACCGGCGCATGGATCCGGTGGCAACGGCAAGGTCGCGCATCTGTCGGTGGCGGAGCGGGCAGCGCGCGGGAAGGCGGCGCGGGCCGGGGTGCCGCGGAATGTGCATGGGGAGTGGGTGGCGCCGTCGGGCCGTCGTGATCCGGTTGAAATGCTGGAGGAGCAGGCGGCGTCGCGTGTGCCGGAGTTGGTGCCGATCCGCTATGGGCGGATGGGGGTTTCGCCGTTTACGTTCTATCGGGGTGCGGCGTATCTGATGGCGGCGGATCTCGAGCGGTCGCCGCGGACCGGGCTCGACGTGCAGCTGTGCGGGGACGCGCACCTATCCAACTTCGGTGGGTTTGCCGCGCCGGACCGGCGGATCGTATTCGACGTCAACGACTTCGACGAGACGCTGCCCGGGCCGTTCGAGTGGGATCTCAAGCGGCTGGTGGCGAGCTTCGCCGTCGCTGGGCGCGACCTCGGCTTTCACGCCGATCAACGCCAAGCGGTGAATCTGGAGGTGACGCGCTCGTACCGAACGGCGATGCGGGAGCTGGCGTCGATGAAGACGCTCGATCTGTGGTACTCGCGGGTCGACGCCGAGGCACTGCTGGATCAGTTTCGTGGTGGCGCGAGCTCCAAGCGCCGCAAGGTGATGGAGAAGAATCTGGCCAAGACGCGGTCCAAGGACAGCGTACGGGCGTTCGACAAGCTGACCACGATGGTTGACGGTGAGCCACGGATCGTCGGCGACCCGCCGCTGATCGTGCCGATCGAGGACCTCGCCGGCGGGCGAGATGTCGAAGCATTCGCGCGAGGCGTGATTCGGGGCTACCGGCGCACCCTGCAGGGCGATCGGAAGCATCTGCTGGAGCGCTTTCGCTACGTGCACGCGGCGCGCAAGGTCGTCGGCGTCGGCAGCGTCGGGACGCGCGCGTGGATCATCCTGATGCTCGGCCGCGATAACGAGGATCCGTTGTTTCTGCAGCTCAAGCAGGCCGAAGCATCGGTGCTTGAGCCTTTCCTGGGCAAGAGTCAGCACGCCAATCACGGCCAGCGCGTGGTCGAGGGACAACGGCTGATGCAGGCGGCCAGCGACATCATGCTCGGTTGGGAGCGCGTGAGCGCCCCCGACGGCACCAAGCTCGACTTCTACATGCGCCAGCTGTGGGACAACAAGGGCTCCGCGATCATCGAGGGCATGAAGCAAAAAGAGCTGGCCGCGTATGCCCACATCTGTGGGCAGACGCTGGCCCGCGCTCACGCACGCTCCGGCGACGCGGTGGCGATCGGCGCCTACCTCGGCTCAGGTGACGCGATGGATCGGGCGCTGGCCGAGTTTGCCGAGCTGTATGCCGATCAGAACGAACTCGACTACGCGGCACTGAGTGCCGCCGTCAAGACCGGAAACGTCCAAGCGGAGATGGGGCTCTAGCGAGGACCATGCCGGTCCAGGAACCTTCGACTCTCATCGCGCACGATGCTCCGTGGTCGCAGCATCTGTTGATGCTGGAGTTCGGGGACCGGAATGAATCCGACGATCCGCAGCTCGAGTACCGTCGGTTGTTCTCGGAGCTGCTGGGCACAGCCATGCTCGTGCTCGTGGCCGCGGGCGGCATCCTCGATGGCCAGGGGAAGGTCAGCTTGGAAGCCGCGGTGGTCGCCCCGGGATTGATGGTGCTCGCGACCATCCTGTTCATGGGCGCCGTCTCCGCCGCTCACCTGAACCCGGCCATATCGCTGGCGTTCGCAGCTCGCGGCGATTTCCCCTGGAAGCGGGTGCCCGGTTACATCGTCGTGCAGTTGCTCGGCTCGACGCTCGCCTGCTTGTTCCTGCTGGCATGTTCGGGAATATCGAGCATCTCGGGGCGACACTGCCTGGCCCCGGCTACCACGACTGGCAGGCGCTGCTGATGGAGATCGTGTTGACAGGACTGCCCGTCAGCGTCATCCTCGGCACCGCCCGCCGCCGCGCAGAACGTCGGCGCGATCGGCGCACTCGGCGTGGGTGGCAACATCGCGCTCGTCGGGATGTGGTCGGCGCCAGTGAGCGGTACTTCGATGAACCCGGGGCGCTCGTTCGGACCGGCGCTCGTCAGCGGCGACTGGAGGGCCGCCTGGGTCTACCTCGCCGGCCCGTTGATTGGGGCGGCGATCGCCGTCGGCTGCGCCATCATCCTCCGCGGCCCGAGCGGCGACCCGATTCCCGCGCCGCCGGCTCCGGCGTGCTCACCCCGGTCGCCAAGAGCAAAGGCGAAGCTCGCACAACAGATCGACGCCGGAGACGTCGTGCCGCCCGGGCTCGGACCGACGAACACACCCCGGACGGCGAACGGTAACGAGTGGCTATCTCAGGGCGTGATCGCACAGTGATCGAGCACATCCACAACGACACGGCTCCTGACACCGCCACCGCCCTGCGCGGCGCGGACTGGCTCGCCGGGCTGCCGAGGTCGCAGGCCGCGCTGCGGTTCGCCCGGGCTCGCCACGCCGGCCAGCGCCGGGAGGTTGACCAGACGGCGTTCATCGCCCATCCGGTCGAGGTGGGACGCCTGCTTCGCGCTGACGGTCAGCAAGACGAAGTCATCGCCGCCGGGCTTCTCCATGACGTCCTCGAGAAGACAGCGACAACCAGCACCCAGCTCCGCGCCCGGTTCGGATCCGACATCGCTCGGCTCGTCGAGTCGGTCTCAGACGATTCATCGCTTCGCGATTACAAGTCCCGCAAGCGTGAGCTGCGCGACCGGGTTGCGCACGCGGGCCCTGCCGCCTGCGCGGTCTTCGCCGCGGACAAGATCGCCAAGGTCCGCGAGCTGGCGCTGCTGCCGGTGTCGCAGCTGCGGAACAGACCCGAGAACCGCGCCAAGCTCGCCCATTACCGCGCCAGCCTCGCGATGCTGCGGCGAGTCGACGGGAACCTCCCCCTCGTCGATCGCCTCGACGCCGAGCTCAGCCAACTCCTCGCACGGCCGGTCACGGTCACTCGCCGCGCCGGGCTGATCACGAGCGCCGCAGCCGCGACGCGCAGCCAGCCTCGAGCTCCGACGACCTAAAGCATGTTCTGTCGCGGCTTCGGGGGATCGGGAGGAAGGTGGCCAGAGCTCCGCGTCGAATGCCATCGGTCGGGCGGGCGCGGGTTGCAGCGGGGTCGGAGCATTTCACAAGCGTGGGGCCTAAGGTGGCGGAAGGCCCGGCGGTTTGGCGATTTCCGCGCGACGGACAAGCCGATCGCGATCACGTGATGGCCGAGGACCCGAAGGCGACGTTCGCCGAGCCTGTGAGATGGAAGGCGGCTCGACCGCGGTTCAGTCCGCTCCGTCTGGTGCTGGCGCTGCTCGTCGGTGCTGTCGCGGTCGGGGTGTCGGGGTTGATCCTCCCGGGGGTTCACATCAAGACGTTGCTCGGTGCTTTGGAGGCGGCGGCGTTGATTGCGGTGCTGAACGCGGCGTTGCCGCCGCTGGTGGCGGCGCTGCGGCTGCCGCTGATGTTGATCATCGGGTTCTTGGCGGTGCTGATCGTCGATGCTCTGATCCTGTTGCTCGTCTCGGAGCTCGCGCCGAACGACTTCAAGGTCGATTCGTTCGGGTGGGCGTTGCTCGCGGCGCTGGTGATGGCTGCCGCGAGCATGGTGCTGCAGGTGTTTTTGGGCGTCGATGACGATGACATCTACTCGCTGCGGGTTATTCAGCGGGTGGCCAAACGTCAGGGGGCAGCGGCGCGCACCGACGTGCCGGGCATCATCTTTCTCGAGATCGACGGGCTCGCGGGCCCGGTGCTTCGCCGCGCGATGCGCGACGGCAACACGCCGGTGCTGGCTCGGTGGCTGGCTGACGGCAGCCACGACCTGATCGAGTGGGAGCCTGACCTGTCCTCGCAGACGGGAGCCAGCCAGGCCGGCATCCTGCTCGGCTCAAACGACGACATCCCGGCGTTTCGCTGGGTCCAGAAGGAAACGGGCAGGTTGGTGACGTGCTCGGCGCCGGATGACTGTGCCGAGATCGAGCGCGATCGCGCCAGCGGCGTCGGCCTGCTGATCGACGGCGGCGCCAGCCGCGGCAACCTGCTCTCCGGCGAGGCCGACGAAGTGATCCTGACGGTCAGCCGGATGGAAGCCGACAAGAAGGCGAACCCCGGCTACCGCGCGTTCCTCGCCAACGGGTTCAACGTCACCCGCGAGCTTGTCCTGTTCTGCTGGGAGGTGGGGCTCGAATGGTCCGCGGCGGCCCGGCAGCGACGTCGCGATGTGATCCCCCGCGGGCACCGGGGCGGCCGCTACCCGTTCCTGCGGGCGGCGCTGTGCGTCGTGGTCCGCGACCTGATCGCATTCGGCGTCGTGACCGACATGATGCGCGGCCGCCCCGCCGTGTACGCGACCTTCTCCAGCTACGACGAGGTCGCCCACCACTCGGGGCTCGAGCGGACCGACACGCTGGAGGCGCTGCGCAAGCTCGACAAGCAGTTCGGACGGATCGAGAACGCGGCACGCTACGCGCCCCGGCCGTACAAGCTCGTGGTGCTCTCCGATCACGGTCAGACGCAGGGAATGACGTTCAAGCAGCGCAACGGCTACGGGCTCGACGACCTCGTCCAGCGCTCACTCTCGCGCGGCGAGGTGAGGGGTATGAGCGGCGGCGACGAGCACGACGCCGCGGTCGGGCAGGCGTTCAACGAAGCGACCGGCCGCAGCGGCAAGCAAGCGAAGCACGGGACGAGCGACGAGCACGCGATTGTGCTGGGCTCGGGCAACCTCGGCCTCGTCTATCTGATGGAAGAGAAGCGCAGGCTCAGCGCCGAGGAGATCCAGGAGCGCCACCCCAACCTGATCGAAGCGCTCAGCTCTCACCCTCACATCGGATTCCTGCTGATGCGCTCGTCCAAGCACGGCCCGATCGCCGTCGGCTCTGGCGGCACGCATTACCTGGCGACCGGCCGGATCGAGGGACAGGACCCGCTCGAGCCCTTCTCTCCCAATGCCGCCGACACACCTGCGGCGCACCGACGGATTCGCGCATGTCGCCGACATCATGGTCAACAGCTTCTACGACCCCCACCTCGAACAGGGCTGCGCATTCGAGGAGCTGATCTCGTTCCACGGCGGGCTCGGCGGCCCGCAGACCAGGCCGTTCATCCTGTACCCGGTCGAGTTGCCCGTTCCCCACGAGCCGATCGTCGGTGCCGCCGCCGTGCACGCGCTCCTCACCGGCTGGCGCACCCTGCTCAAGGGAGCGGCACAAACCGTCGGGCAAGCCGCCGATCATCGGAGCTAGCCGGCATCGAGCTTCCCGTCGACGCGGCGTCGCTGTCAGCTCGCGCTGGCATTGAACGGCCGCGTCGCGCAGCTCGCGGTCGGCTGGGGTGGGTCGCCGGACGACCAGATGCCGACAGCCGGCAGGGCCGAGACCTCATAGCTCCCGGTGTTGACATGGCGTTGCCGGCGCTGTTCGACAGCCTCCGCTGGCCCGTGCTCACAGACGATTCCCGTGACGTTGACTCCAACTGCCCCTGGCAGAGAGCTTCACCACAATGCAGGCGAGGCGACCGGTGGGCACTGGTGCCGGGGAGCTCCGCAGGGCTCCTAAGACTCGCTCAGTCGTCGATCTCCTCCCAGACCGACTGCTCGTCGTGCTCCTCCCAGTCGGCGCCTGGGATCGCGACGCCCCAGCTTGTCCACGTCCCGATCGGTCGAGCCGGGGCGGTCCTGACTCTGGCGCGGACGACTGTGCCGGGTTTGAGTTCGACGGGCGAGCGCAGCGGTGCCGTCGTCATCCCCCAGTGCGTCGGTGGATCGCCGGGTCCTACGGAGAGCGAGATGCCGGGCGCGAGTTCGGCACTGAACCAAAGGGCGAGCGCGTTGGCCGTGCCGTGATCGTGGACTGCCAACAGCGTCTCGGCTTGGTGAGGCGCCTGCGCCTGCTCGAGTGGGATCCGGTCCGTGTTCGTCGTCCACAATCGACTCGGCTCCGAGCGCGTGTCATCCGCCGCGAGGTGCCGGAAGCTGCCGGAATAGATGATCTCGTTGACGGTCTTCTCCACCAGGACATCGAGCCTGAGGCCAAACGGGTTATCGCTCAGGAACTCGATTGTCTCCGCGAGACAGCGGTCGTGTACCAGCGCGGTCCACGCGGTCACCGAGTAGGGGATCATGACCCCGCCCGGCTTGAGCCAGCGATCGCGGGCGGCGATGACCGGAGCGAGCATCCCTTCGTCGATCCCGAACCCTCCGAGCCACTCCGAGACGATCACGTCGACAGGTCCGGGGAGCTCGACGTCCATCACGTCGCCGTGGATCACGTGGACGATCTCCGCGACCCCGTTCGCGGCCGCCAGCTGCTCCGCCAGCACGGCGATCGACGTCCGCTCGACCGCGTAGACGCTGGCAGCGCCGGTGCGCGCCGCGAACACGCTCAGGATGCCGCTTCCCGCGCCGATGTCGAGAACGCTGTCCCCAGGTCGCACCACCGAGTCGATTGCGCGCTGGAAGGCTTCGGTGCGCACGCGGTCGCGGATCATCGTGCGATGCACCTCAAACTCCGCGTACATCGGATCCGGCGGATTCCTGATCGGCGTCCGCACGCCGGGCATTGTAAGTGCCGTAGGTGGTGGCTA
Organism: uncultured Solirubrobacterales bacterium; assembly: GCA_963809685.1. Lineage (GTDB taxonomy): Bacteria > Actinomycetota > Thermoleophilia > Solirubrobacterales > Solirubrobacteraceae > Palsa-465. The sequence continues at coordinate 423,961 of CAWEKN010000005.1, forward strand.
GCTCGAACTCGCCGAATCACCCGGGTGATCGTCGGCCCGCACCACCCAAACCGCGAACTTGGTCAGCCATCCTGAGAGGCGTATGTGACCGCCAACGAAAGGAAGGGTTCTGTATGGGATTCAGGCGACGGACAAGACGGCGGGCCCTCGTGGCCGGAGCGGTTGCCGGAGGGGCACTGGCGCACCACGAGAGCAGGAAGGCCGCGGAGGAACAGCAGGCCTACGATCAGCCGCCTGCCGAGGAGCAGGCGCCCGCGGACCAGGAGCAGGCGGCGTATGCGCCCCCACCGGCGGACCCGGCTGACGAGCTCGAGCACCTCGGGCAGTTGCACGAGTCGGGCGTGCTGACAGACGAAGAGTTCGCGGCGGCGAAGGCGAAAATCCTTGGTACCTGAACGCAACACGGATTGCCAGAAGGACATTCAGCACACTCGACAACGGGGGGACAGGGAGCTGCAATGAGTGAATCGCGTAAAGACGTGCTATCGAAAGCGCTCGAGGCCGAGGTCGGTGGCGCACCGGCTGATCTGGGCACCCTGTTCACCGACGACGTCGTTGGGTGGTCGCCGTACGCGACGGTGTCAGGGCTGGAAGCACTCGCCGGGCTCGCGGGCCTCCGCGAAGACGCGTTCTCGAACGTCGTCATCATGTTCCGAGGCGTCGACGAGGTGGGCAACAAGGCATTCGCCGAATGGCTCATCGAAGCCGATCACACGGGGCCGCTCGTCCTCGGCGACGAGGCGGCGATCGATGCAACGGGACGGCATGTTCGGTTGCCCGGCGTCACCGTCGCCGATTTCCGCGACGGGAAGATCCGCTCGTACCGGACGTACTTCGACGATCTCTCGCTGATCGAGCAGATCGTCGGCGCCTGAGGAGTCGGTTGCGGTGGAGTTCGCGGTCCAGGACGATCCGGATCCGCTCGAAGTCGAATTTCTTGAAACGCAGATTCGCCGTGAAGCGTCAGCCGCAATGGGACTCGGTGATGAAGCCGAGCTGGCGATCTTCGTCCGCCACGCCGACACGATCGTGGCCGGCATCAGCGGATGGACCTGGGGCGACTGCTGCGAGCTGCAGAGCCTCTGGGTGCAGCCGAGTCTCCGCGGTCGCGGCCTCGCGACCCGGCTCATCGCTGCCGCCGAAACCGAGGCGGCGGCGCGAGGGTGCTCGCAGACCGTCCACTTCACCTACGACTTTCAGGCTCGCGGCCTCTATGAGCGCAACGGCTATGAGCTGGTAGGTCGAGTCGAGAACTTCCCATCAGGAGCCGACGTCCTCTGGTACCGCAAGGCTCTGTGAGTCCCGCGCTCATCGCGGGGACTCTGAGGGCTCCCCAGTCCGTGTCGGGCGGCCGCCGCGTCTTAGCTTGAGTCGCCGCCGCACTCCCGCTCGAGCGCTTGCCGAGACTCAGGGGGTCACTGCGCGAGGCCCGATGGCCCCTCACCAAAAAAACGGTTGAAGGCCGCTGCGCCGCGTTTCGACCACCACCCGCGATGTCGGCCGACCGTCTGCTGTCAGCAGTTGCTCGCCCGGGCCCCACTGGGACGCCGCCCTGCCGTGAGCGTTGCGCTCATCGGTACGGGCGCCCAATCCGGACCAGACGCATCAGCCGCGCTTCCCGCCTTGCGCAGCCCTTCCAAGCTGCGTCGGATTCCCGTGAGCTCAGTCCGATGCCCCGATGCGGTCAACGCGGATTGGGCACGGACGCGCTGCCCACTGCATCGGGGGCACGATGTACGCAATTCCGGGTGCCCGTTGCCGCGTGGTGCTGGACCGGCCGAGCTTTGCGGCTGCTGCTTTGGGCTTGGGCTTTGCAGGCGAAGGTTTGCTTGTCATGGCGTAAATGCCCGTGGCCGCGACAGCGACAACGAGGATGCCGCACAGTCCGCTCAGCGCGTAGAGCCCGTAGCGCGCAGTGGGTTTTGTGGCGGTCTTGCCGCGCGAGATGCCGAGCAGGAAGAGCCCGAAGACGATCACGACACCGGTGCCGCCGACGAGCGCTGTGAGGATGATCCTCCAGAGCTCAGTCCAGTTGACCAGCGCGGCGGCGATAGGGCTCATTTCGATCGCTCAGGCGTTCGCCGGTGCGGTGTGCCCGCGCCGCGTGAGGCCGACGTCGGGTGTGACGGTGGTGCGGTCGAGCTGGTCGGGAGTGATCTTGTTGCGTTGTGCGAGCGTGTACAGCACCGCCGCCCCCGCGGCAGCGATCAGCGCGATCACGACCGAGCCGGCCGCGCTGCTGCTGAACAGGTCCGAGATCTCCCAGGCGGCGGCTCCGAGCAACGCCGCCGAGGGGATCGTGAAGATCCAGGCGGCGACCATCTGGCCAACAACATCCCAGTGCACGCTCGCGAGGCGCTTACCCAGCCCAGCGCCCGTGACCCCGCCGGAGACGACCTGCGTGGTCGAGAGCGGATACCCGTAGTAGGACGAGGCCAAGATCACCGCCGCGCTCGAGGACTCCGCTGCGAAACCCTGCGGCGACTCGACGCTGGTAAGCCGGTTACCCATCGTATTGATGATCCGCCAACCCCCCGCCGCGGTCCCCAACGCGATCGCGAGCGCACAAGCGATCTTGACCCAGAGCGGCACATAGAAGTGCGTCGCGCTGATATCGCCGTGCGCGATCAAGGCGAGCGAGATAACGCCCATCGTCTTCTGCGCATCATTGGTGCCATGCGCGAGCGACACCAGCGAGGCCGAGCCGATCTGCCCAAGCCGATATCCCTTCACCGCCTCACCTGCGCGGAGCATCCGGATCAACCGATACGCCGCGAGCGTCCCAAGCAACGCGACCGCGCCGCAGATGAACGGCGACAGCACGGCCGGAACGATCACCGACTGCACCAGCTTGTGAAGGTTGACACCGCCCGAGCCGGCCGCGACGATCGTCGCTCCAATCACCCCACCGATCAACGCGTGACTCGAACTCGACGGAATCGTCAGGTACCACGTGATCAGATTCCAGAGAATCGCCCCGATCAACGCCGCCAACACCAGCACCAGCCCCCCACCACCAGCCAGTACCGCTGGGTTCACGATCCCCTTCGCGATCGTCGCCGCGACGCTGATCGAAATGAACGCCCCGACGAAGTTCAGCACCGCCGACATCAACACCGCGACCCGCGGCTTCAACGCCCCCGTCGCGATCGACGTCGCGACCGCGTTGGCGGTGTCGTGAAAGCCATTCGTGAAATCGAACGCGAGCGCGCCGACGACCACCAGAACCAGAATCAGCACGAACGGAACCTCTGTCAGCTCTCAGCCTGGCCGCTCCTTGCCCAGTGACGACCTTACGCGGCGCCGGCGGCGCGTTGTGTGGGTGCGATCGGCGCTCCGATGATCCACAGGAACGGGAGGAAGAACCCGATCCAGAACAGCCGGTAGTGCCCTTTGCGGAACGTCGCCAGGCCGAAGTAGACCCAGCACGCCACGTACACGATGGCCAACAGAATCCAGAGGAGGGTCATGGGGTCACGGTCCTTTCGAGTTGGTGCCGGGGCGGTGGTCGTTGACCGCGGCTGGTCGTGCCTGTGTTGGCGCGCCTGACCGGGCGTGCTCGGTGTCGAGTCGGTTGAGGCTGCTCAGCCTCAGTCCGAGCCCGGCGATCCGCTCCAGCAGCCCGTGGAGGTGCGAGTCGTCGATGATTGGCCCGGTGATCTCCGTCTCGCCGTGATGTGCGCAAAGCGTCATCCCGTCGAACGCCGAGGCATAGCGCGGTCCGAGTTCTCCTTCGACGACGATGCGGTAGCGAGTCGGTGGCATGGGGCTCTCAGCATGGCTGACCGTGGTCGCGGATGGGTCGTCTTGGGCGGAGGATCACCCGGGTGATTCGGTGAGCTGGAGCATGCCAAGCGCTTCGCGTGTGCCACCCATCCGCTGGCGATAACTCCCAGCGTGCGGTCCGGCTCGCGGGAGTCGGTCTTGGCGGCGGTCACCCAGATGTTGTGCGTCGCGCGCTGATCTCACGCCGGAGAGACCGGTCGCAGCGCCTTGCATGACGTCGACCGCGGCCGAGGCTGGGCCCTCGACGAGCTGAGGTGCGTGACCTCGGTCCTCTCACGTCGCCCCATCAGTGCGCGACATCAATCACCCGGGTGAACATCACTCCGAGCCGATCACACACCGCCGCCCTCGGGCGATGATGTCACGACAACCCCCTTGCTCACCCGCCGTACTTCGTCGAGGCGGCTGGTGCGGGCGACAGATCGGAGAGCAGACATGACCGACATCAACCTTGACGAGATCGGGCCCGTCGACTACCTCGTGGTCGGTTTCCCGGCGGAGAAGGCGAACTTCACGGGCGAGATGGAAACCGAGCTCAAGGCGCTGATCGACAGCCACACCATTCGGGTGCTCGACCTGGTGATAGTGACGAAGGGCGAAGACGGGTCGGTGGCGGCCTCCGAGCTGCGCGATGCCGACGACAGCGAGATCGGCGAGTTGCGCGCGCTGGAGCGTGATCTCGCGATCCTGCTCGCCGAGGAGGACATCGAGCAGATCGGGGAGACGCTTGAGCCGGGCAGCGCGGCCGCGGTGCTCATCTGGGAGAACACCTGGGCGGCGCCGTTCGGCTCGGCGGTGCGCAGGTCGGGCGGCGAGCTGCTGGGCAGCGGCCGGATCCCGACGCAGGCGCTCATCGCCGCGGTCGAAGCGGACCGCGAGACGGCAATGAAAGGAGCATGAAGATGGGACTGTTCAAAGACAGAGGAGACCGACCCGCCCTACTTGGCCCCGTGCGGCGTCATGACCGACGCGAAGATCGCCGCGATGACCGCGGCGACCGACGCGAGGACCGCCGCGATGACCGCGGCGACCGCCGCGAGAACCGTCGCGACCGCCGACCCGGACCCGGGCTGCTGAGGCGATAGCCGCAAAGCCGGCCAGATCTTCCCTTACAACCCCCGCGCGATAGCCCAGTGGGCCAAGTCGTCCTCCTGTCGCTGACCGCCTCGTTGAACCCGACGCTGGTGGCCGCCACGACGGTAATGCTGCTGCTGGAGAAACCGGCGAGGCTGATGCTGGGCTATCTGCTCGGGGCGTACCTGACGAGCATCACACTCGGGCTTGTGATCGTGTTCTCGGCGTCTAACTCGAGCACGACCAGCACGACCGAGAACACCCTCAGTCCCGCGGTCGACATCGCGTTGGGCGCGATCGCGCTGGTCGCGGCGTGGGTCGTCTGGAGCGGACGTCACGAGCGCTTCAGGGAGCGCAGGCGAGCGCGCAAAGCGGCTAAGCCCGACAAGGGGCCACCAAGGTGGCAGCGGGAGCTGAGCAAGGGATCTCCGCGAACCACGTTCCTTGTCGGGATGCTGCTCACCCTCCCTGGCGCCTCCTACCTCGCGGGTCTGGACGAGATCCACAAGCTGCAGTACTCGACGACAGTCACCGTGCTGATCGTGATCGGTTTCAACCTGGTCATGCTCTGGCTGCTGGAGGTCCCGCTCGTCAGCTTCTCGATCGCTCCGGAGTGGACCCCCCGGGCGATCGAGCGAGCCAAGGTCTGGGTCTCCCGGCACTCCCATGTATTCGCCGTCAGGGGACTCACCCTGTTTGGCGTACTGATGATCATCAAGGGCATCATCGGACTCACGTGATCTCCCCACACCGGCCGGGCTGGGGATGTTCTACGTCCGGCGAGCGTTGTGACTCGGGGGCGCTGCTCGAGCCGGCGGCGAGCTGCAACGCAGGTTCGGCGAAGCCCACCGGTAGGGGCGTGGATCGACCAGACGATGGGACCCCCTTCGATCTCGTGCGAATCACCCGGGTGATCATCCGCCCACAGTGCCCAAATCGCGGCGACTGTCAGGCATGCTGGGCTCGAATGTCACCGCCTGGGCATCGAGACACAGACGCAACCAGCCGGAGTCGACGCCGACCTGGCGCTAATCGAAGGGAACCGTGAAGGCATCATGACTTTCCTCTGGATTCTGTTGGCCGTCGTGTACGTGGCGTGCTGGGTCTACTTCGGCCTGGCGACGTTCCGCAAAGGGCACTACTGGCTGTTCTGGCTCGGGTTCTTCCTCCCGTTCCTGTGGATCGTCGGAGCGCTGATCGCACCGACTCAAGCCGCGGCCGCGCGCGCCGCCGGCGCCGTGTAGGCGCGAGATCGCACACGCAACATCGCAAACGGACCACGCGCTAAAGGACTGGACCATGACCTCTGCAGAAGGTCGTTGCCGGTTACGGCGTTGGCATCAACCCTGGGTGGTGACATGAGTACTGCAGTCAGAAACAAGCGCACAGCGAGTAGGACAGCCAACGGTCGCGAGCCGGCCGCAAAGCCAGACGGACAGCCAAACGGGAAGACCGCGGCGATGCCGCAGAGCGCGGCCGCGCCCTCACCGTTCACTCCGATCGCGGAATACGGTTTCCTGTCGGATTGCCATACCGGTGCGCTGATCGCACCGGACGGGACGATCGATTGGCTGTGCGTCCCGCGGTTTGACTCGCCGAGCGTGTTCGGCGCGCTGCTTGACCGAGGCGCTGGCGCCTTTCGCCTCGGGCCGTTTGGGATCAATGTGCCGAGCGGGCGAACCTATGAGCCGGGCACGAACACGCTGATCACGTCGTGGAAGACGCCTTCCGGTTGGGCGACGACGCGTGAAGGGCTCACGATGGGACCCCGCCACGGCGAGGATACAGTCACACCGCACACCAGGCCGCCGGCGGACGAGGACGCCGAGCACACCCTCGTGCGGACCGTCACGTGCGTGGAGGGCAGCGTCGAGATCGAGCTCGTATGCGAGCCCGGCTTCGACTACGGGCGGGCGGCCGGCGAATGGTCGGTGTCGACCGATCGCCACCGTGCCCAGGTGACAGGCGCCGGTCAGAAGATCGTGCTTCAGACCGACATGCTCCTCGGGATCGAGGCCAATCACGTGCGGGCTCGTCACGTGCTGCGGGAGGGCGAGGAGCTTTATTGCGCCCTTTCCTGGGATGATGCGATCAGCTCGCCGGCGAACGTCGAGGAAGCTAACGCCCGGCTCAACGCCACCAGCAAGTTCTGGCGCCACTGGCTCTCCCGAGCCCGCATCCCCGATCATGAGCTCCGTCCGCTGATTCAGCGCTCGGCGCTGGCGATCAAGGGCCTCACCTACATGCCGACCGGTGCGACCGTCGCGGCGCTGACGACCTCGCTACCAGAGACGCCGGGCGGCGAGCGCAACTGGGACTACCGCTACACCTGGATCCGAGACTCGACGTTCACGCTCCAGGCCCTGCACTTCCTCGACCTCGACTGGGAAGCCAACGAGTTCATGCAGTTCATCGCCGACCTCGAGCTGGGCGAGGACGGTGCGCTGCAGATCATGTACGGGATCGACGGCCGCCGAGATCTCACCGAGGTCCTCTTGGACGAGCTCTCGGGCTACGCCGGCGCGCGCCCGGTCCGTACCGGCAACGGCGCTTTCGATCAGCGCCAGAACGACGTGTTCGGCGCCGCGCTCGATTCGGTGCTTCTGCATACCCGGCGCAGCCAGCGGCTCCCGCGGCGGCTGTGGCCGCTGATCCAGTCCCAAGCGGAGTGCGCCAAAGCCGTGTGGCGCAACCCCGACCAGGGGATCTGGGAGGCCCGCGGCAAGCCGCAGCACTACGTCTCCTCGAAGCTGATGTGCTGGGTGGCGATGGACCGCGCGGCGAAGCTCGCCGATATGCGGGGCAACCGTGACATGGCCACCGACTGGGCGGAGACGGCCGCCGAGATCAAAGACGACATCCTCGCCCACGGCACGGACAAGCGCGGAGTGCTGCGCCAGCACTACGACACCGAATCGCTTGACGCCTCGACGCTGCTGGCAGCGATCTTCGGTTTTCTCCGGGCCGACGATCCGCGGCTCAAGGCGAGCGTGCTGGCGATCGCCGATGAGCTGACCGAAAACGGATTCGTCTTGCGCTACCGCACAGATGAGACCGACGACGGCCTGTCGGGCAAGGAGGGGACCTTCGTGATCTGCTCCTTCTGGCTGGTCTCGGCGCTGGCGATCGTCGGCGAGATTCAGCGGGCGCGCGACCTGATGGAGCGCCTGGTCAAGGTCGCCTCGCCGCTCGGCCTCTACGCCGAGGAGTTCGACGTGGACACCGGCAGACACCTCGGCAACTTCCCCCAGGCGTTCTCCCACCTAGCCGCGGTCGAGGCCGCTGCACGAATCATCCTGGCCGACCGCCTAGCAGAGATAACCGGATGAGCGACAGATACAACGTAATCGTGATCGGGAGCGGCGCCGGCGGTGGCACGCCGGTTCGCCCCCTGGCTCCGTCGGGCAAGCGGAGGCTGCTGCGCGAGCGAGGTGACTGGCTCACCCGTGAGCCTCAGGTGGAGGGCATGGACGTGCGGTCACCTGAATCGGGGCTCGCCCATGTCGCATAACGGCGCCCGGAGAGACCGGCACCGCGTGGTGATCGTCGGCGGCGGCTTCGGCGGGATGGAGGCTGCCAAGCGCCTGAAGAAGGCCGGCGTCGAGGTGACGGTCATCGACCGCCACAACCACCTCCTGTTCCAGCCGCTGATCTACCAGGTGGCGGCCGGAGCGCTGGCCTCCGGTCAGGTCGCCGCGCCGCAGCGGCACATGCTCAAGCGGCAGGCCAACGCCACCGTCCTGATGGCCACGGTGACCGACGTCGACGTCGAACGCCGCCAGGTCGTGCTCGACCGCGGCGACCGACTCGGCTATGACAGCCTGATCGTCGCCTGCGGCGGTGAGACGTCGTACTTCGGCCACGACGAGTGGCAGGAGGTGACGTGCGGGCTGAAGACGCTCAGCGATGCGGTTGACCTCCGCGACCGGATCTTCGGCGCCTTCGAGGAGGCCGAGCGGGCGGACGATCCGGCGGCTCGGGACGAGTGGCTCACCTTCGTCGTGGTCGGCGGCGGCCCAACCGGTGTGGAGATCTCCGGGCAGTTGGCGATCCTCTCGCGCCACACGATGAAACGCGACTTCAGGCGGATCGACCCCCGCGCCGCTCGGGTCATCCTGCTCGACGCTGGCGAGCGCGTGGTCGCGGCGCTAAGCGAACAGACGTCTGCCAAGGCGGCCAAAGAGCTGGGCGACCTTGGCGTCACCGTCCGCGAGCACGCGTTGGTCACCGACATCGACGCACGCAGCGTGACGGTAAAGGTCGCCGACAAGACGGAGCGAATCGCCGCCCGGACGGTGATCTGGGCCGCAGGCGTGCGGACAGCCGGGATTGCCGAGATGGTCGCTCGAGCTGCCGGTGCCAGCACCGACCGGGCCGGACACGTCGAGGTCAACCCCGACCTGACGCTGCCGGGACACCCTGAGATCTCGGTGATCGGCGACGCGGCAATGCTCGCGGGGGCCGACGGCAAGCCGCTTCCGGGACTCGCCACGACGGCCATCCAGCAGGCGCGTCACGTGGCCGACGCAATCCGACAGGGTGAACCCGGTGCCTCCAAGCCGTTCAAGTACTTCGACAAGGGCGCCCTCGCGGTGGTCGGCCGGGGCAAGGCGGTGTGCGAGGTCAGGGGTCACCGGCTCTCCGGGCCGATCGCCTTCCTCATGTACATCGGAGTGCACCTGTTCTACCTCGGCGGCGTCGGAGGACGGCGCATCGGCGTCGCGCTGACGATGCTCCAAGGACTGTTCGGATCGCGCGAGAGCCGAGTCATGGAGGGCGAGCTCCAGGGCATAGAGCGACCAGTCGCGGCGCAGACGCCCGTGACCGGCTCCGGCTCGACCGCGCAATGAGCTGGTGAGCCCATGGCGAACGAGCTAGCCCGCTGGCAGTTCGCGTCCACCAGCGTTTATCACTTCCTTTTTGTCCCGGTGACGATCGGGTTGGCGTTCCTGGTGGCGATTCTGCAGACCGCCTGGTACCGCACCGACAACCCGGAGTACAAGCGACTGACCCGCTTCTTCGGGACGCTTTTGCTGATCAACGTCGCCGTCGGCGTGGTCACCGGCCTGGTTCAGGAGTTCGAGTTCGGGATGAACTGGTCGACGTACTCGCGGTACGTCGGCGGCGTGTTCGGAGCGCCACTGGCGATGGAGGGCCTGGCGGCATTCTTCCTGGAATCGACCTTCCTGGGACTGTGGCTGTTCGGCTGGGACCGGCTCCCCAAGGGCGTGCACCTGGCCTGCATCTGGGCCGTGTCGCTCGGGACGATGCTGTCGGCGTTGTTCATCCTGATGGCCAACTCGTGGATGCAGAACCCCGTCGGCTACAGGATCGACAAGGCCGGCCACGCGGTCCTGACAAACATCTGGGCGTTGTTCGTGAACCCAACGTTCCTGTGGGGGATGAGGTTCCGCGACCAGCCTCGGCGCGGCGACGCTCGCCTACACGCAGGAAAGTGCGCAACGCGGGATCCCGCTCACCACCTTGATCCGCAGCTACCGACTCGGACACGCTGCCGCCTGGGAAGGAGTCACGACCCTGATTGCCGCCCCACGCCGGCGACGCAGAGCAGCGGGCGATCGCGACCGAGCTCTGCTCCGCATGGCTGTTCGCGTATGTCGACGCAGCCTTGTGTCTGGCGGAGGACTTCTACAGTGCCGAGCGAGAACGCTGGGTGCGGAGCACCGCGGCCACCAGAGCGGAGACGATCCGCACGATCCTCGCCGGCGAGCCGATCGACTCAACAGTGGCGAGTCGACGCCTCGCGTATGAACTCGAGCGTCAGCACATCGCTGTCATCGCGTGGCTGCAAGCACACAGGAAGGGCAAGACACGTTTGCCGCGATCGAGGCCGCGATCGCACAGCTCCGCGATCGTCTCGGTGCCACACGCGCGCTCGTCCACCCGCTCGGATTCCTGTCGATCGCAGCGTGGATCGCTGCTCGCGGCGGGGTCTCGCCCCGCGAGCTGGATGATCTCCGGTTCGACACGCAGGCCTCACCCGGAGTTCGGATCGCGATCGGTGAACCCGGGCACGGCATCGCTGCGTTTCGCCAGAGCCACAACGAGGCCGTAGAGGCCCGGCGCGTCGCGGAGTTGGCAGCTCGACCGTCCGGCACGGTCACGAGGTATGCCAGCGTCGCGCTCGCGGCGATCGCAACCGCCGACCTCGACCAGGCCCGCGCGTTCGTGCAGCGCGAGCTCCGAGGCCTCGCCGGCGAGGACGATCTCACCGCCAGGCTTACGGCTACGCTGCGCACCTACCTGGACGAGCATGCCAGCCGCAGCCGCACCGCAAAGCGCCTCGGTATCCACGAGAACACCGTCAGCTACCGGATCAAGCAGGCAGAGGAGATCCTTGGCCGCAGCGTCGATCAGGGCACACTCGAGCTGCGCGTCGCGCTCGCGCTCGCGCACGTCGTCCGCGATCAAACTGGCTGACGAGGTTGTAGCAATCGCACAATCGCGGCCGGACCGCTCGTTGGGAACCGACGAGCAGGGCCCGCGATCGGGACGTAGCCTGCTGGTCGACCGTTACGGAACCCAGGAGATATCTATCCGTCATGAAGAAACCCACGTCGCGACTGCGCCGCCTAGCGGGCTTCGTTGCATTCGCATCTGCAGCGTTCCTCCCCACGGCTGCAGCCGCGTTCGCAGACCCGACGTCTGACTACAGCGCCGGCCTGACGCTCGGCACCCAGGCCTACCAATACGGCGTGCCGCTGCTCGATACCGAACGGATCTTTAAGTCGAGTACGAGCGTGACGGTGTGCGATCACATCACCGCCCACGGACCGGTGAACCAGTTTTGCGCCATTCGCAACCTTGCAACCGCCACCGAGCGAACCGTGAACGCGCCCAACAACGACACGCCCTACTCGCTCGCGTGGCTCGACCTCAGTAAGCAACCACAAGTTCTCCACGCCCCGCCGATCCGCAACCGCTTCTGGGAGTTCGAGCTCGTCGACCCGTGGACCAACGACTTCTTCAACATCACGTCGGCACATCTGAAGATGGGGGCGGGCGACTTCAACGTCACCCGTGGCGGCAACTGGGCAGTCGTAGGCCCCGGCTTCAAGGGCAAGCTGCCGCGCGGCGTGATCCGGGTGAATTCGCGCTATGACCGGGTATGGGTCGTCGGCCGCACGTACCTCCGCGGCCCAAAGGATCTTGGCAACGTACACCGGATCCAGGACGAATACTCGGTCACGCCACTGTCGAAGTTCGGCACCCCGTATCAGCCGCCACGGCCCAAGAAGATCATCACCAAGTCAACCGTCGCGACGATCCCCGGCACCCAGCCGGGCCAGGACCCGCTCGCGTTCTATGCCGCGCTCGGCACGGAGATGCTGAAGTTCCCGGCTCCGGCAGCCGATCAGCCGCTGCTCGCGCAGCTCAGGGCTGTCGGCATCGGATCGGGGCTCAGTCCCGCGAACGCGTACCTCAGCGCCGACACGCTCCGCGGCCTGCGCGACGCGATCACGCACGGCCCGAACAACGTCCTGTCCGCCGGGCTGGACCTCTACTTCCAGCAGTTCGCCAAGCACAACGGATACCTCGTGACCGATCTCGGCGCGTGGGGCACGAACTACACCTTGCGCGCGATCGGTGACCGGCTCGGCGTCGGCGGCCAGCGGGCAAGCATCGCGACCTACCCTGTCGCGCTGATCGACGACACCAAGGCTCCCCTCGCGGGATCGCAGCGCTACGTGCTGCACATCCAGAAGAGCAGCCTGCCGATCCCGGTGAAGGCGTTCTGGTCGTTGACGATATACGACACCAACTCGTTCTTCGTTCCCAACCCGCTGAACCGCTACCTCATCAACAGCCACTCGCCCCTGCACACCAATCCGGACGGTTCGAGCGACATCTACGTCCAGCACAACCGGCCGTCGAAGCCGGCGCAGGCGAGCAACTGGCTGCCGGCGCCCGCGCCCGGGCTCGGGTTCCGGTTGATTTGGCGCCTGTACGACCTCGACCGCGCGACCTCTGGCGTGCTCGACGGCTCGGGCTGGCAGCTGCCGCGGGTGCAGGCTTGTGATGCCACCGGCCACGCACCCGACGGGACCGCGTGTGCGTCGTAGCCGCACGCGCCTGGTGACGATGGAGACAGTGGAGCAAACAGATCTCGCGGCGCAGGCGCCGGTTCGGAACGACGAGCGCCTGTTCCACGACCTGTTCACGCCGGACGAGGTGCAGGCGGTACGTCGCCGCGTGCGGGAGTTCGCAGGGGCCCGCTTGCAGCCGTTGGCGGATGCGATCGCACATGGTGATGAGGTCGCGGACGGATTTCCGCGCCGCGGGTTCGACGAGATGGCGGCCGGCGGGCTGTTCGGCATCCCGTTCGCGGCGCCGGAGGGCGACGGGCTTCGGCACCCGGCGACGGCGACAGCCGTTACCGTCGAGGAGCTCGCGTACCACTCAAATAGTCTCGCGGCCGTTTACGACGTGCACTGCATCCTCGCTGGACACGCGGTCAGCTTCGGCAGCGAGCAGATCCGCGCCCAGTGGCTCCCCCGGCTGACGCGGGGAACCGTCATCGGCGCGTTCGCGACGAGCGAGCCGTCGTCCTCCACGGACCTCAGCCCCTCCGCGGTGAAGACCATCGCCACTCGTGACGGCGACGATTTCATCGTCAACGGCCAGAAGCGATGGATCACCAACTCGCCGGTCGCGGACTTCGTGGTCGTGCTCTGCAGAACCGGCGACGGAGAGCTGTCACTGCTCCTCGTGCCGTTGAAGGACACGGCCGGCGTGTCCGTCGGCCGTCCGGACAGAAAGCTCGGCAACCGCGGACAGCTCACCGCCGATATCCACTTCGACGGGGTGCGGGTGCCGGCATCCAGCATGATCGGCGAGCCCGGAAAGGGCCTCCAGCTCGCCTTGCGCACGTTGACGTACGGCCGGATCGGCATCGGGGCAGCTGGCGTCGGGATGGCTCAGGCAGCGTTCGACATCATGGTCAGACATCTCTCGTCGCGGAAGGCGTTCAACCGGCACCTCGGCAGCTTCCAGCACTGGCAGTTCCGGCTCGCCGACTACGCCACCGACCTCGAGTGCGCGCGGAACCTCTACCTGAAGGCCGCGCTGCGGCTCGACAGCGGTATCGCGTTCCCCGAGCCGGAGGCAGCGATGGCCAAACTCAGAGGTTCGTCGCTCGCGGTTGACATCGCGCGCGACGCGATCCAGGCCCTAGGCGGCTACGGGTTTACCCACGAGCTCGGAGCCGACGGGACCGTGTATCGCCTCGAGGCGATCTACCGCGACGCGAAGATCGGCGAGATCTACGAAGGCGCGAACGAGATCCAGCGCTGGATCATCGCCCGACGCGTACTCGGGCGCGAGATCGCCGGCTGAGCCTCCGACCGCTCCGGCCCTTCGGGTGCGTCCTGGGCTCTTGTGTGGATCCCGCCGGTCAGTGCGCTGCCGTGAACATGTCTCGGCCGCACGCGCGGAGGCCGCGTTGTTGCGCGTACCCGAGGTACGGAAGCCAGAACACGGCTCGACAGTTTTCCGCAGAGAGAAGTGGTTGTAGGATCGGCGGCTGACTGTCTCGGGCTTGATGAAACGCACGCGCCATCGGCCAAAGGCTGAACTTGCGCAACGACCGGTCGCATCAGCACATCAGTCCCGACGGTAGCTTGACCGACCTCTCCCTAGGTACGACGAGAACCCATGGCCTCAGATGGGGTCGTCGCCGTAGATCGATCGGACCCAGATCTGGTACAGGGTGTTGACGATCTCCTGCCGGTCGCCTTGAGGCTCGCGGCCGAGCATCTCGCAGAGATATCGCTCGTTGAGCCACACGAGCGCGCGGGACATTTGCGCGGCGTCTACGGAGAGGGCGCGGCCTGCTTGCTGCTCGCGGAGGATGTGCTGTGTCGCGCCATCGATAAAGCGTTCGACCATTGCGTGGTAGACGGTGTCGACGTCCGGATCGTCCGCGGCAGCGTCCGCCAGCGCCTTGAGCACCGGGCCATCACGGACCCAGACATCGACGATCCCTTCCAGTGCTGTGCGCGCGCTCTCGACGGGATCCGACTCGTCACGGAACCATCGCTCGCTCATGACGAGCAGTTCCTCGCCCACGGTTGCGAGGACGCGCAGCACGACGTCGTGGCGGTCGCGAAAGTGGACGTAGAACGACGGCCGTTTCAGGCCGGTGTTGGCCATGATCGCGTCGACGCTCAGCTCGTGGAACGGTCGGCGTCGCAGGAGGTCGTGCGCCGCTTGGAGGATCTCGCGCTCCGATTCCTCGGGCGTCTGCGGCCTCCGCGTCATCGGCCTGGTGGGGGGCATGGATCCGCAGTCTAAATGCTGGCGCTATTGACGCTCCGGCATTGACGTTTCGTCATTGACAGCGTGTCAAAGGGCTCATAGGCTACGTGTATCAATTGAGGCAAGCGCCGCCGATCCAAACGGCGGCGGAGGAGCAGGAGAGGAGAACCCATGCATGTAGGCATCCGTCTGAACGGACGGGCTACGCCTGATCTGGGCGGCCGTCCACCGCAGGACTGGCGCTCCCGGGCGCGAGGAGTGGAGCCATACGACGCTCCGGCGCGGCGAGCCTTGGCGATGCGCTTGTATCGGACCCGAGGCCGGGCTCGAGCCCGCGCAATTCTCATCGCGGGGGCGCTCGGGATGGCGGCGATCCTCGCCTCGGCCAGCCCTGCGATGGCGCACCTCACCGCGCGGGCGTCAGCGATGGCGCACTTCAGGGCGCGGGCGTCAGCGATGGCGCACTCCACCGCACGTGCGTCAACCGAAACCACCTGTTCAAACCAGCTGCTCGTCGGCGGCAGCTATGGAGATGTGACGGTGACACCCGGTCACTGGTGCATCGTCGGCTTTTCGACCGTCCACGGCAACATCGACGTCACCAACGCGAGCGCCTTCTACCTATTCACCAGCAGCGTCGCCGGCAATGTGACCATCACGGGCACGACCAGTAACGGAAACGCGGCGATCGCGCCAGGCGTGGCGGCGATCTTTCCAGCCTTGGGACCCGCTAATTCGATCTGCACCAGCGCGATCAACGGAAGCCTGACGATCACAGGCAGTAGCCCCACCGCACCCTGGAACATCGGCGGCACCAACTACCCCCCGTTCTTCACGAACTCGACGTGCGCGCTTCCGATCTCCGTCCAAGGCAACGTCACGTTCGATAACAACGCGGGAGCGCCGAACGAGATCGGCGGCTCAGACATCGAGGGAAACCTCGAATGCCACGGCAACGGCACCTTCACCACCGGGGTGCTTACCCCGTACCACAAGAACCAGGTCGCCGGCATCAGTAGCGGCCAATGCGCGGCATTCGCCGTCAAGGGGTAATGATCGACATCTTCCTCGGTCCGCCGCCTTGGCTGACGGTCGATCCCGCTGGCTAGTGGACTGACGCGAAAAGACGTTGGCGACACCTGGGTAGATAGAGGTGGCTCTGGTAGGAACGGACGGCGCCACCAGCTGGTGGGGCCGTCCGCGCGTCGGGTCAGGCACCGCCGAACCGAGCTGAAGGCACCTCGTGAGGGCTGAAATTCATCCTTAAGACGGAGTCGCGCGCCCAGAAGATCGGCCTTTCGGCCGATGGATCATCCGTCCGCGCTGGTCTAGCCTGACCGCCACGCAGCTCACCGACGAGAGGGGGGTCAGCTGAAGATCCAGCCGGTCGCGCTCAGCACTCGAGGCGAGGCATGACGCACCGCCAAAGTGCTTTTTAGATCGAAAGTACGGACGTGACTCTCTCTTGCGAAGGAGGTATGGAGTGCCTAGAGGCAATAGCGTAGCTAGACACCGCGCCGGTTGGTTCGCGGGTGTAGCGGCCGCCGCAGGGTTGCTGGTGATAATGGTGTTCGCATTGGCGGGCACCAGCGCGCGAGCGCAGACCCGTGCCCAAGCAGCCGCGGCGCCTCCCGCCGTGACCGCTCCCTCGGTGACAGGCAACCAGTGTCCCGCCATGGTTTTCGAGCCGACGGCGGACTTCTACCTGGTCCAGCCGAGCTTCCACGCTGGCTACTTCAACGTATGGGAGAAATTCAACTCGACGACAGACCGTTGGGGGTTCGTGCTTTCCGGACAGTTCCCGTATTCGCAGTGGATGTCCTGGAACCTATATAACATCACGGGTGTCCCGACGTACACATTCCTCCGGCAGAATATTGAGGCCGATCCCGGAAGTCAGAACCCGTTCGAAGCAGGCGTGCCTATCCTGACACCGAAGCGCTCGTACCACCTGTACTTGATGCCAGACACCACGCCTGACAGCGTGATCGCTGCCATGAAGGCGAAATTCGGTGCTGGTAACGTGGCAAAGCTGCCGAACGACCATACACCGATGTTGACACTTCCCAATGGCGAGAGTACCGCTTCCTGGGCGATCATCCAGCGTAGCTACTGGTCCTTCAGCTTCAATGGCGGCGCGTTTAAGGACTATGACCGCTTCGGCTACGGCGGACCGACGAACACGCCGTTCCCCACGGTCCATGCGTTCCTGACGGACCCAAAGACGGGCGAGCTGACCAACACCCCGGCCGGTGACTGTGGTGCTCAGAGCATAATTCCGCGCCCTACGTGGTTCAATGACGTCACCCGAAAGCCGATCATCAATGCCGCCATCCTTCCACGGCCGATCGTCCGGGTTGTCAACCCCCCACAGTTCCTGCTGAACAACGGGTTCATCGTTGGGTCCGCGCCGCCGTTCGCGCCCCCGACGCCCAACCCCCAGTACGTGCAGTTCTTCCGCAACTCGGCGAGCCAGGCCCCGTACGCAGACGTCAGCCAGCTCCCGGCGCCGGCTGGTCCGGGCGCAACGCATCCCGACGCCTGCGGGGGCTACGTCGGCGCAAACCTGCCGAACAACCAGGTGTCGCTGATTCACGTGCCCGAGCTGCCGTCCTTCCCGAACTACTCGGGCGCGACGTCCAGCACGCTGCGCAACTACGCCCAGGACGTGGACTTCTGGAGCATGATCATGTATGGGGTGAATCGCCAGGTCTTCGGGTTCGGTTCGCCAAGTCCGCTGCGGGTGTTGCGGAACTCTGAGTTGGCGAATCAGGAGATCGCCACGAACGGTGACGGAAGCGCGACCTTCGTGATCTATCCGGTAAGCGCGAACCTGGGCCAGGTCCTCCGGATCCAGGCGATCGCAAAGGCGAACGGCTGGAACCTCCTCCATGGAGGGGTCAAGACGAGAGCGATTCCGCTGAACCTAATGCTGATCCGCGAGAAGGGTCAGAGAAGCAGCTGGGCCAACGCCATCAGCGCGAACATGGTGACGCAGGGCGCGCCATGCTATTACAGTAACCCCGCTGTTCCTCCCGACTTCCCGTTCAACCAGGTCCCGGCAAGTTTCCAGGTCACCCAGGACAACGGCATGGGCCTGACGGCGCCGAACGGCCAGAACTGCACCATCCGGCAGTTCGTGACCGGAGCGTGCCTGCAAGCGCTCGTCGCCCAGTACGAGCAGTTTGGTTGGAAGTGGAACATGGCCGACACGTTCCCGAGCGGCCAGCTCGGAAGTGGGGGCGAAGGAGGTGGTGGTTCCGGCGGGGCCTGACCGCCCGCCGGCTTTCCAAACCAAGCCGCGTAACGATCATCGGGCGCCGCCAAGAGCGGCGCCCGATCGCGTTAGCCACACGCTCGACGGCTCCAGCCGAAAATCGTGGTGTAGCGCTCCCCCTAGGACAGCCGGGTCTCACGACGAAGCCCCGGTGCGTCGCGGTCGAGCCCGGCGGCCTGTGCTGCGGCGAGGCGCGCCGCGTTTCCCGGAGGCCTGCCGGCGAGAAGGTCCTCGAGCAGATCGCGTCGCACGCGGTCGCTGTCGGCGAGCAGCAGTTGCTGCGCCTCGAGGTACGCGGCGCTTGCCTCGGCGGTGCTGAGTCCGATGTGCCGGATCAGCGTGCGCGCCGCCGCCAGCGCTTGGTCGGCCGCCTCACGTTCCTGCCGGGAGGCGGCGAGTACGGCGTCCCAGACGATGCAGCGGTAGCTGCGGAACTCCTCCAGGAAGTCCGGGAGAGCGACCCCTCGGCGCGCGCGCAGCGCCGCATGCCACCCCACGAACTGGAACTGGCGCACGGCCGCGGGTCGCCCAAGGCTCAGGACCGCACACAGCAGATCGTGATGCTCGCCGATGTGCCTGCGCACGATCCTCGAGCAGGGGCGGATCCGACCGCCCATAGGCCGGCAGGCGAGCCTTGATCTCCTCGACGCCGTTGGAGATCAGCTCATCGCGCCGCGCCTGGAGCTCGGCGGCGATCAGATCCGCGACGATGCTGTCGCGAGGCGTAGCCATTGGTAGTCAGAGGCGCGGTGCCCGTTAACGGGTCCGGTTCCTCATCCCCCTTTCGAGTCCGTGCGTGCGGTTTTCCCGCACACGGCTCACCGATGATCTTCTTGGCATGGCTTACGCGACTCCTGGGTAGCGGATGGTGCCCATCAGCTGGTGTAGTCCCAGCCCGACGAACCATTGGCGTGTCCACCGATCGGCCTGCCCGGCACGCAGGTTGCGACCCTTGCGCTTGATCAATACGCGCTTGAGCCGCCACGCGACGTGACGGTCGATCTCAGTGAACTTATCGGCGGCGTTCCCGGTGCGGAAATAGTTCCCCCAACCGCGCAGCACCGGGTTCAGGACCGCGATCACCTCGCGGATATCCTTGATCCCGGCGCAGCGACGACGATCGGTCAACGCTCTGATCCTCGCCCGGATGCGCCTCATCGCCCGCTGCGAGGGCCAGCGATGCAGGTAATAGCGGCGAACGCCGCGCTCCAGCATCCGGCCCGACACGCGAGCTCTGAAGTGGCAGCCGAGGAAGTCAAAGCCTTCCCGACCCTCGCGGAGGTCCACTATCCGCGTCTTCTCCGGATGCAGCTCCAGCCTTAGGTCCGCCAGGATCTCGCCGGCGACCCTCACGGCGTCCTTTGCCTCGTGCTCGCTGGAGCAGAGCGCGACCCAATCGTCCGCATAACGCACGAGCGTGCCGACACCCCGCGCCACGAACGCGCGGTCGAAAGCGTGCAACTCAACTCCTCGCGGATTCTGCCGCTTGGAGATCTTCCTCTCGCTGCGGAAGGCACCGCAGCGGTGTCCGGGCACGCCTTCACGCGTTCCATAGAAGCGCCTCGATCGGGATCATGCTGCCTGTATGCCGGACGCCGCCTGGGCAGTAAACGGGCGCCCCCCAGGCTCATCTCAGGACGAAGAAGCAACCCTGGTTTCGACGTCGTCTTTCCGGCTTTCGACACGTCAACGGCAGAGGACTTGCGTCCATCGCTCATCTTCCCGACCCATACCTGACGCGATCGAGCCGCGCCTTTTCCCACGACGTTCAGCACAACGGTCTTCAGCCAATGCACCTGTGGGCGGTTTGAAGCCTCCCCCCGAAGGGCGGCTCCGGAGGGCCATACAACCTCCATCGCTTCTACAGCACCGCAGTCAGCGGGACCACCATCTACCAATCCGTCATGCCTCCCGCGTTCGCGTTCACAACTTCTCCATGCCGGTTTATCCCGGCGCCGCCACAACATTCGGTTATAGCCCCCGAATGCCTAGGCCAAACCGCTGATCGTCGAGCAGACAACAAGGGCCGGGTTGAGAGCGCCGGCTGTGGACAGGACTGATGCCGATTGTGATTTGCCGTATCCGTGAGTCATGTGTCACCGGGCGATCGAACCCTCCCAAACCTCACAAAGCGCTCTTACCACTTATTTGGAGTTCGGTTGAACTTCCCTCCCTTTCGGTGCCTCCACGGTTGCCGGATAGCAGGTGGGTGCGTAGGATGTTGGCCTGCTGATCGAGCGTTAGGGAAGGGAGCGTTACGAAAGGCGTGACCCACAACCGAGACCAGCTCATGCGCGAGGCGGGCCCGCCGAGGCGAGGCCTGGTCCTCGGCGCCGGCTTGTCGTCTGTGAGCTACCCCGGCCGAGCGAATGGCGGGGTGAACAAGCGCACGAGGAGGCTGCCCAACGCCGGCCGCTGCGAGTCGGCGGGCGTGGACCGGGTAGGCCCAGCCGAGACGTGGCTCGAGCGGGTCGCCTGGCTGCGCGCCATCCTCCAAGCTGTCGCCACCGGCACTCGCCCTGATCAGGTCGAGCTGGCAAAGGGCATGGACGAACTACCGGCGGAGCTCGATGCTGCGCTCGCGACCGTGCGGCCGTCGCTCTGCGTGGAGCTGTGCGCGTCGCTGCTCGAGCTGTACGAACTGAGCAACGCGCTGCTCGCAGAGCGCCTTGCTCGCCACCTTGACGGCCTGGCACAGGTGCGTGATGCCGTCGCCCGGCTCCGGAGCATCGAGGATTCCGCGGCGATGATGCGAGCGGCGAGCGGCGAGCTGTGCGACGCGTGTGGCTTTGCTCGCGCGATGGTCACGTGGCTCGACCGGTCAGCGGTCGTCGTTCGCAGCGTTCATATCGCGAGCGGCCCGGGGCTCGCTGCGCGAGCGCTTGAGTTCGGCAACACTAATTGCCTGTGTCTAGACCAGCTGCCGATCGAGGCAGAGATGATTCGCCGCCGAGCGCCGATTCTCGTTGCCGAAGCTCCAGTCGAGCAGCGCACGCAGCCTCCGTTCGTCGCGCTGTTGAACGCGTCGGCGTATGTCGCGGCACCGATCTTCCGCGGGCGCGCCGCCATCGGTTTTCTGCACGCGGATCTGTACGACAGCGGTCGTGCCCCGGACGCGATCGACCGTGATCGGCTGGGGGCGTTTGCGGAGGGTCTGGGTTGCGCAATCGAAGCCGCGATCCTTTACGAGCGCCTGCGAGCAGGCCGAGATCTGGCCGCGAGCCTCTGGCGGTCTACCGACGCGGTGCTCGCCGACCCAGAGGTCGGGGTCGAGCCCATCACGCAGCGCGGCAATCTTGCTATGGCTGAACCCGGCGAGCCGCGCTGGAGCCAGGCGACGACGGGTAGCCCGATCATGGGCCTGCTGACGAAGCGCGAGCGTCGCGTGCTCGCGCTAATGGTGCAAGGTGCGACGAACGCCACGATCGGCGAGGAGCTCGTGATCAGCCGGGGGACGGTCAAGAGCCATGTTGCGAGCATCCTGCGCAAGCTGGGCGCGGCTAACCGCGCGGACGCCGTCGCTCGGTACTTTCAGGCCGTGCAAGTGTCGTAGTCGTACTCCTCAGCCATGGGTATCTGCGCCTGGAGTGAGGTCCCGCATCGTTTCGTTTGGTTCGGAGAACAGCATCAGCGCGTCGTCCCTTGCGACATGCCGACGTACTCGTAGCTCTCACTGATTCCCGTCACGTCGTTCGTGTCCACATGAGCCCACCCATAAGTCTTCGTTTGACTGACACAACCGTCGACCGGCTCGGTAACCGTGGCAGCCGGTGCCGGATCGGTATGCGGACGCTGGCGCAGCGGTACGTCGAGGAGGGCTTGCGATTGGATGAGCATCCGTTGGTGCGCTTCGTCGACGGTCCCGCTGGACGCCGCGCCCGCCTCGTTGGCACCGGTCTCGAAGTTTTGGCAGGCAATCGCTTCGGTACGCGACGACGTCGCGATGAGCCTGCCAGCCGCCGACTACCTGCAGGTGCCTCTGGGTCTGATTCAAGCCGCTCTACTCCTGGTACGACGTCTACCCCAGCGAGATGGATTGAGCTCAACGCACGCGAGAGCGAGGAGGCACACACCGCATAGCTCGCCGGCCGTGCCGCGGTCGGCTCGTGAAGCTTGTGCTCGACGAGATACTCTCGCCTGCGATCGCGAGCGCCTCGTGTGAACGAGGCCACGCCATGCGCGTGGCAAGGAACATCAGCAGTGGCAGGCACTGTCAGATCCCGAGCTGGTCTCCGTCGGTCGCGGCGAACAACGGCCGATTGTGACCAACAACCTTCCTGACTTCCGTCCCTTGCACGCCGCGCTGATCGCTCCAGGCCGCGCCGAACACTCCGGCAGGGTGTTCGTGCCCACCGGCTTCCGGCTCACCAAAGAGGACCGTGCGCGGATCGTCGCGGCGTTCGAGGGCCAGTTGGCCGAGGTCCCCGGCAAGGAGGACCTCGCTATGCCGGGGTGTGCCTGTACGGCGCCGTAACAAACGACCGTGGGGATACGGACGTCCTGACGCCGCCTTCTGCCATAAGCTGTGGGACGCAGATGATGGATCCGGACGTGCCAGCTGAACTTCCCAGGGATGAAGCGGGAACAACGTGGTGAGCGTCTGCGACGCTCACTGCAACCCACGGTGGGCCACGCGCACGCGCTGCTCGTCCTCGCTCAGGTGCGGCTGGCGCGATCGCGGCTGGCGCGCGCCGCCAGCGACCTCGAGCGCGCGAAACGGGCGATCGCGGAGTTTCCGGATCCGGGACGGTTGCCGGCGATCGCCGCCACGATCGAGCAGACCCTCGTCGCGGCTCAAGCGAACGCCCGCAGCCGCGAACTTGGCGAAGAACCCAGTCCAGCCGAGGTCGCCGTGCTACAAGGCCTCGCAGCCGGTCTCTCCCGACGCGAGATCGGCGAGCAGCACTACATCTCGCTCAACACCGTCAAGAGTCACACCCGCGAGCTGTACCGCAAGCTCGGTGCAACATCGCAAGCGGAGGCGGTAGCTCGCGCCCAAGCGCTCGGCTGGCTCGAGCCCGGTCAATCACCCGGGTGATCCTGGGCCCGCACGGCCCAAATCGCGGCCGACGTCAGGCATGCTGGGCCTCGCATGTCGCCCACTCACTATCGCCTCGTCGTCAAAGGCGAACTAGGAGACCGCTACGCCTCGGCATTCGAGGAAATGGCGATCTCCGCCCATGACGGAATCACCGAGATAACCGGCGGGATCACCGACCCCTCACACCTCCAGGGACTGCTCGAACGGATCGCCGGCCTCGGTCTCACCCTGCACAGCGTCACCCCGCTCGATGCAGAGAACGGCGAGGCGGCGGCACACGCCCCCGAACCGACGAAATCCGATCGACCATGACCGAACGCCCCCAGCCGCGCCAGTATGACCGTCGTTACGTCTCGGTCGCTGACGCTGATCACTGGGTGGCAGATGCACTTACCGCCAGCCGGTGTGGGCGAACGCCAGCCCGGCGCTCATCTGAAGGGATCGTGAACCGATGACGTTGCTCTGGATCCTGTTGGGCATCGTATACATAGCATGCTGGGTCTATTTCGGGCTGGCGACGTTCCGTAAGGGGCATTACTGGATGTTCTGGATCGGGTTCTTCCTTCCGATCCTGTGGATCATCGGGGCGTTGATCGCACCCACCGAACGCGCCGCCGCACGAGCCGCCGGTGGCGTCTAGGCGCGCGATCGCGAACGCACCGCGGAAAAGATTGGAGAGCTGATGACGACGACCCCATCCAGGGCGACGCGGCCCGCGCGGGGCGCATCGACAAAGGGGGCCACGGCCGCGGTGCCGCATCTGTCGGTGGCTGAGCGGGTCGCCCGTGGCAAGGCGGCGCGGGCTGAGGTTCCGCGCTCGCGCCATGCTGTCTTTGAGCCGTCACCCGACCGCGTCGATCCGGTGAAGTTGCTCGAACGCCAGGCCGAGACACGCGTACCGGAACTGGTCCCGATCCGCTACGGCCGGATGCTCGTTTCGCCGTTCACGTTCTATCGCGGCGCGGCGATGATCATGGCGCAGGATCTCGGGCCGACACCCCGCTCGGGGCTGAATATGCAGTGCTGCGGCGACGCGCACCTGTCGAACTTTGGCGTGTTCGCCTCACCGGAGCGGCGGCTGGTGTTCGACGTCGATGATTTCGACGAGACGCTCCCGGGACCGTGGGAATGGGACGTCAAGCGGCTGGCCGTGAGCATGCTGATCGCTGCGCGCGACAACGGGCTACCGCACCAAAGACGGGGAGCGGATCGTGCTCGACACGGTTGCGCGCTACCGGACTGCGATGGCCGAGTTCGCTGGGATGAAGAACCTGGACGTGTGGTACGCGGGCCTGGAAATCGAGAGTGTGCTCGAGGAGCTCGCGCCGCAGTTCAAGCAGAAGATGGTCAAGCGAACTCAGACGGCGCTCGTGAAGGCTCGCACCAAGGACAGCATGGCGGCCTTCTCCAAGCTCACGCAGTCGGTCAACGGCGATGTACGGATCGTCGATCAGTCGCCGCTGATCGTGCCGATCGAGCAGCTAGCGCCGGGCCACGAGCGCGACGAGATGTTCGAGGTACTGCATCAGTTGCTGCGCGGCTACCGGGATACGCTCGAGTTCGACCGGCGGACGCTGCTCGAGCAGTTTGAGCTGACCGATTTCGCGCGGAAGGTAGTCGGTGTCGGGAGTGTCGGCACTCGCGCGTGGATCGCGCTGCTGCTCGGTCGGGACGGCCATGACCCCCTATTCCTGCAGATGAAGCAGGCCGAGGCGTCGGTGCTGGAGGAGATCCTCGGCGCAAGCGAGTTCTCAAACCACGGCGAGCGCGTCGTTACCGGTCAGCGGCTGATGCAGGCCAGCAGCGACATCTTCCTCGGTTGGCTACACGTCGACTCAGGGCTCGACGAGAAGCCGCGCGACTTCTACGGCCGCCAGCTCAAGGACTGGAAGGGCTCGGCGGAGATCGAGCAGATGGTCCCAAAGGGCATGGCCACGTACGGCACACTGTGCGGCTGGACGCTCGCACGTGCGCACGCCCGCAGCGGCGACCGGATCGCAATCGCGTCTTACCTCGGCAACAGCGACAGCTTCGACCGCGCGATCCTCGAGTTCTCAAAGGCATACGCCGAGCAGAACGAACGCGACTACCAACAGCTCGCGGCGGCAGTCAACTCCGGCCGGATCACCGCCGAGGCGGGGCTCTGATGCAAGACGGGGCGATCGGCAAACCAGCTCTCGGTGCGCGACGTCGCGCGGGAACGCTCGACCGCGCGTCGCACGAGCGGTGCGCATCCCAGGCCGGGGTGTGGCAAGCGACCTGGCTCGACCCTTGCCGCCATCTTCATCCGAGGGGGCAGCCTCGACTACGACCGGCGGCTGGGTGTGGCGTGGGCGGTGAGCCACGCTTCGGCGTCGTCGTAGGCCTGCTGGGTTGATTGCAGGATCGTCTCCGACGCGGGGACGATGGTGACGGCGTCCCGGAGGTCGACGCGGTGAGATCTGCGTAGCTGGTCGAGGAGGTCGGGTTCGACGCCGCTGAGGAACAGGTGTCCGTCGGCCGAGCGCAGTCGCTCGGCGTAGTCGGCGAGGACGATGAACGCGGTCGCGCCCAGCGTGGTGCGGCCGCGGAGCCGCAGCACCACCACTGGCAGCTCAGATCCGGCCGGGTCCGGAAGACGCGCTTGCAGCGTTCGGGCGCCGGCGAACAGCAGGCTTCCGTATACGTCCAGGAGCGTGACCTCGCGGCTGGGAAGTGTCGCCGGCGCCGCCGCCTCCACGAGGCGCCGGTCCTCGCCGCGCGCGAGCCGGACCACGGCCAAGTCGACGGCTTCCTGGTTGAGTTGGAGCAGCAGCGATAGCACCACGCCGATGCCGACCGCGGCCGGCACGGGAAGCAGCAGCGTCGCGAAGAACGTCGCTGCGAACGCGACTCGCGAGGGCAAACCGGTTCGAAGGACGGTGTCGATCCGCCCGATGCGCAGGGAGCTGGCCGCGGCGAAGATCAACACCGCGGCGAGCGTGGTGATCGGGATCTCCCCGACCACCCCGGAGAACAGCACCAGGATCAGCAGCATCCACAGCCCGGAGAAGATGGACGCCCAGCGGCCGCGCGCGCCCGCGGCAAGGTTCAACGCGGTCTGGCTGACCGATCCGCCCACCGGCTGTCCACGGAACAAGCCCGAGGCGACGTTGCCGATCCCCTGCGCGACGAAGTCGCGGTTCGGATCGGACTGGGAGCCGTCAGGGTTGGGTGCCGCCTCCGCCACGCCGGTCCCCTGGACCAGCACGATCACCGCGACAGCCGCCGCTCCAGCTATCAGATCGAGCGAGGTGAGCAGCGACAGGTGCGGAAGGTGCGGCGTGGGGATCCCGCTGGGGATCTTGCCCGAATCCTCGACCCGGGTCAGGTTGTTCGCGCCAAGCGACGCGAGCGTCGGCACGGCGATGGCTACTAAGGACGCGACGGACGCGATCCGTGTGCGGCTAAGCACGACCATCAGTACCAGCGCCGACACTCCCACCGCCGCTGCTGTCAGCGACATCTCGCCCGGGTGGGTGATCACGTTCCAGGCTTTGACCACCGCTGGGCTGCCCTTTTGCGGCGACCCGAGGAGGTCGCCAAGTTGGCCCAGGACGATGTTCACCGCCACGCCGGTGAGGAACCCGGTCAGCACGGACACCGAGACGAAGCGCGTGAACCGCCCCCAGCGCAATACGCCCGCGGCGATCATCATCACCCCGGCCAGCGCTGACAGCACGAACAGCGCCTCGGAGCGATCAGCCCCCGAGAAGGCGCCCAACGTCGAGCCCGCGGCGAGTGCCGCGGCGGTGGTGGTGGTGACCACCATCAGCCGCGTGCTGACCGCCAGTCCCCCGCCGATCGGACCAGCCATGCTGGCGTACAGCCCGTAGACGGGATTCACCCCCACAAGCACGGCCGACGCCATCCCGTCCGGAACGCTCGCGATCGCGCCCGGAACGCCGGCGATCGCATCTTGGCGGAAGGTGCCGCGATCCGGACGCAGCGACCGCGCCCACTCCGCCACGCCGTTCACGCTGCAGGCCCTGGGCGCGGACCGCGGTCAAGAGCCACCGCTGCACCGAGACGAGACTGAGTGTCGGCGTCTTGTGAGCCCGCGCTTCGCTCGGTCGCGACTCGACGCCCGCCTGCGACGTCAGAAGCCAGCGCGCGCAGCTGTCGAGGCAGGCGATGCGGACGCATCCGGTGCAACCGCGATGCCTCTACGGCCACTGGTCATCACCCTTCCAGCCGGCGGGACGCACAATGTGCCAAGCCAGCGAACCCACCCCGAGCCGTCAACCGGGGAGCACCCGCGTGACGTTTTGAGCTGGCACCGCCCGGCTCAAGCCGCAGCAAAGCGCGAGGCACATCACGGGCATGATTTGCCTGAATGCCGGATTGCCCGACCGCGCTCAGCCACCGCGTCGGCGCGCACGTTCATGCGGCTAGGTTCCCGTCGGCTCTTCGTCGCCGTAGGCGACCAGTCCGTACAGGATCCACACGCAGAGCGCGAAGACCCCCAGCGACCAGAACGGATGCGTCCCGCCGACCGACAGCAGCGACTCGATTGCGCCGAGTGTGGCGGCGATGATGCCGATTATCCGGCCGTAGCCTCCGCCGCCGAACAGGGAGAACCCGCCGGTGAGCTGGAGTACGCCGACGATGATCGTGATCCATCCCCAGGTCTTGAGGCTTGAGAACACGTACTGGGTGTGCGCGAAAAAGTGAGCGTTGCTCACCGCGCCGATGCCATAGATGATGTTGAGCGTGCCCGCGATCAGCAACAGAATCGCGACGAACACGGTCCGACCCGTACCTCTCATGTGCGCTTCCTTTCTCGCCTCCGGCTGCCGGCTCCGAAGGTCGCTTGCCTGCCCTTGCGAAGTTCGGTGCTACATCGTTGGCGGTCGCGGCGGCGATGCATCAACCCATTCGGGATGAAGCCGCACGACAAGGGTCGAATCTGCGCCGGTCGCGTTCCACACGCCGGCCTGGGATGCGCAGCGCTCGCGCGACGCGCGTCGATCGTTCCCGCACAACGTTCGCGATTCGCTGAGCGCCCGGCCAGGCATCAAAGACCCGTCTCCGCCGTGATCCGGCCGGACTTCACCGCCGCCGCGAGCTGTTGGTAGTCGCGTTCGTTCTGCTCGGCGTAGGCCTGGATCGCGCGGTCGAAGCTGTCTCCGTTGCCGAGGTAGGACGCGATCGCGATCCGGTCGCCGCTGCGGGGCGTGCGCACGTGCGAGCGTCCAGCCGCACAGCGTGCCGTAGGTGGCCATGCCTCTGGTGGTCATCTGCTCGATCTCCGCCGAGCCCTTCCGGTCCTTGAGCTGTCGGCCGTAGAAGTCGCGCGGCTTCTCATCGAGCCCCGCGTCGACGTGCAGCCAGCCGACCGTCGAACGCCAGCCGCAGCTCCGGTGAAGCGGCGCCATGATCATCGCCGTCATTCCGCCGTGGGCTGAGAGCGTCATCCCGTCGAAGCCGGAACCGTAACGCGGCCCGAGCTCTCCTTTGACGACGACGGGTAGCGGTGCGCTGACATGCGAGCCTCAGCATGCCCGACGGCTGCCGCGCTGTGGGTGGGTCGGGCCCAGGATCACCCGGGTGATTCGGTCCGTTCGAACAGGCCGAGCCTTTCCGCGCGGGCGATCGCGTCCGCTCGGAACTCGCGCCCGGCTTGCGGTACGAGATCGTGTGTGCGGGTCTTGACCGTATGGGGCGAGATGGAGAGCCGTGTGCCGATCTCCCGTCGCGAGAGACCGGCCGCCAGGCACCGCAGCACGGCGAGCTCTGCGGGGTTGGGTTCCTCGACGAAGGACACTTCCCTAACGTCCAGGCTGCCCGGAACCCATCTACCGAGCCGTCACCAACGCCATCCCCACCCGTGGACACATGCCGCTAGTCGGAGCCTCGTCGCGGGGCTCGAGTGATGCCATCGGCAACCGTTACGGGGTCGACGCGGGATTCGTCGCTGGCACCGTCGCATTCGTCGCTGGCACCGCCGCATTCGCAGCTGGCACCGTCGCATCCGCCGCTGGCTCCGACGTCGGCGCTGGCGGGCGTGTCATCAAGACCGTCACGACGTATGAGACGACGACGCCGACGATGATCAGTGGCTCGGCTTTCGGTCCAACCTGCGAGGTCAGCAGCGTCGCGAGCACCACCGCCGAGAGCGGCAGCCGGAGCACGGCCACGATCGCCACGGCCATACCTACCGGCACGGCTGCCGATAGCGGGAAGCCCGGGAGATGCGAGCACATGATTCCCGCGGCGGCGCCGAGGAACAGGGCTGGGAACGTGGGGCCGCCGCGGTAGCTGCCCAGAGACAGCATGTACGCCAGGCCCTTGAACACGATCAGCCACGCCAGCGCGGCCACCGACCAGGTTCCGGCCTGACCGATGAGTCCCGGGAGCTGGTCCTGTCCGGAGAACAGGACCTCGTCCACGCTCTTGCCGGTGATCTGCGTGAACGCGATCGCGAGCCCGCCGATGATCAGTCCGATCGCCGGCAGGAGCACCAGCATCTGCCGGCGAGAGATGAATCGATACGTGAGCAGACCGCCGCGCATGATGAAGCTCGTCACGATCGCGACGACGATCGCAAGCGCCACCGTCCACCCGAACTGACTGCCCGTCAGGTGAGCCAGCGTCGGCAGCGGTATCGGCCCGAGCGCGTAATCGTGCGTGCTCAGCCCTGACAACGACCCGATTCCGAGCGACACGAGTGTCCCGATTCCGGCCGACAGCAGTCCGGGAACCAGCAGGAGCCGCAGCCTGGCGCCGCCGATCGCGGTCGCCTCGATCAGGATCACCGCCGCGATCAGCGGGGAGGCGAAGATGAACGACATTGCGGCGAAGCTCCCGCACGCCGTTATCAGCGTCAGCGACTGTTGCGGCATATCGCGACGAGACAAGCTGATCATCGCCCCCGCGACTCCGGCTCCCAACACGATCAGGGGGGCCTCCGGGCCGAGCACCATGCCGAACCCGATCGTTGCCAGGCCGGCGAGAACTGCTCCCGGCACGATGTCCAGGCCCGACGGACCCCCGGTCACCAGGCCTCGGGCCGGGATGTGCCCGCCGCCGCCCGGGAGGCGTGTGATCGCCAGCGCCACGAGCAGCGAGCCAACGGCGAGGACCGGCAGCGACCACCATTTGGGCGGGCCGTTCTGATAGCCGACGGCATGCGGGAGGTGCACGTACAGCTCCTGCTGGATCTGGTAGGTGCCCTCCAGAAAGAGCCAGGCCGCGATCGAAACGACCACGCCGATGACCGCGACCACCACCAGCAGGCCGACGAACTGCTTGCTGCGGATCGTCGCGTCAGCCTGCTCGGCCGACAGCTCCGGGGGGGTAGCCGCGTCGGGCATACGGTCAGTTGCCGTTGTCCATGACCAAGGTCTTCTCGGCCTGGTATTCGTCGTTGGTGATCGCACCGCGGTCTTTGAGCGCGGCCAGTCGCTCGAGTGTCTGTACCCGGCCGGCCGTGCCGGCGGACTCGTGCTCGATTCCCGACTCGCGGACCAGAGCCGCCGGGAGCGGTGACACCGCGGCTGTGCGGGCTTGTGCTCGCTGCGCTCGATAGTCGCCCAGCGCTTGCCCGTGTTCGATGCCGGGGAACTCTTGGGCGGTCTGGCGTCGAAGCATCGTGACGCCGAGCGCGAGCAGTGCGGCGAACACCAGGATCCACCAGAGGTTGCGGAATGCCGGCAGCGGACCCCAGAGGACCACGAGCAGCAGCGCGGCGCCGACCACTGAATAGGCGATAGCTGGGCGGTCTCGCAGCGACGGCGCCAGGAGCTTCCGGATCGCGGTCGCCGGCCGAGTTGAGCCGGCCAGCCAGGCGGCCGCGACGATCACGACCCCGTACACGATCATCGCGCCCGCGATGTCGTAAAGCAGCGACGTACCGATGCTCCATACGTCGTGCACGGCCGGCTTGTTCGACGGAACCCTGACCAGCCCGTTGACGACCGCGTCGCCACCAACCCTGCGGATCAGCAACAGCACGACACCGATGACGACGAGGCACCAGCCGGCGGCCCGTAGCGTCCGCCGGCGGCGGCCGCGTGCGAAGTACACCGCGAACGCGAACAGCAACAACGCGATCGCCGGCAGCACGATCGCCAGATGCTTGACCGCATTGGCGATGTCTTGCGCCGCGGTGAGCTGATTTGAGCGCAAGATGACCAGCTGGCCGTTGGCGGGCGGCAGCGTGACCCCGAGCTTGTTCTGCGCCGTCGACCGGGCCGAAGCGCCGGTCGATCCCTGCAGCTTCGACTGCACCGCGGCGAGCTGGCTCGAGAAGCCGAGCCTCGCCGCGAGCTGCGTTACGAGCGTGTGCAGGTTCAGGGTCACGACCCCGGACTTAGTTGAGACGCCGTGCCCACCCCCGCCCAGCACGCTTCAGAAGCTGCTCGTGCGCGGCCGTGTTGGCCTGAACCCACGCCGCCTGCGCCTGCGGGCTCGCGAGCACCTTCGGAGCCAGCCCGCTGGCTAGCTGCTGCAATCCGGCGGCGGCCGGCCCAGCCAGCGGGTCCAGCTGCTTGGGCAGCACCGTCTGCAGGTCTGCGGAGACGTTGACGTTGTGGAACAGCTCGTTCACCAAGTAGGCGCTGAGAGCCGTCTGGACCTGCTTGTTCTCCAGGACCTTGCTGCTCGTCGAGGTCCAATTGGCGGTGTTCAGCGCCTGGCGATTGACCCACACCGCGAACGCGGCAGGAATCGCGATGATCGTCGCGAGCACCAGCAGCACCGGAACGAGAAAGCGATGAGCCCTGGTCGTATGGGGCACACCCGCAGACGGCGACGGTACATCGGTCCCCGCGGCATTTGCCAGACCCGGCTCGCCGTCGTCCGGGTCAGAGCCGGTCAGTTCCGAGTCGTCCTGGCTCGTCATGAGTCTCGAGTTCTCGATGTCTTTTGTTTGTCGTCGGCGCTTTGAGGATTGGGACGTCGCCTCGAGGTGCCCGGGTTCTTAGCTTCCAGCGGGGTGAGGCTGTGTAGCGTCAGCCCGTGACGCAGCATGACTTACTACGGTCACGGTTTGGGTCGCCTCGGCGACGGATCACCCGGGTGATTCGGTGTCCACACCCTTGCGAGCTGTGAAGCGGCGCATGAGACTCGGAGCGACGATGGAGTGGCTCACGTTGGCCAATTGGGCTCTAGTGGCAGCACTGGCCCTGTGGCCTGGCAGCGTCCCGCTGCCCTCACTTGTGACGCACGTGCTCGCGGTCTTGGGAGATTGGGCACGATGGTTGCTTTCGCTGCCGACAGGGTGGATGCGTTTGCGTGGATCTCCGTCACGCTTGCGTGTGCCGGAACGCTGTTGCTCGCTCGGGGAGCCCACATTCTGATCGAAGACGCCGATGACACGATGCGCACGGTTGGTCAGTCCCACAAGGAGACCGTGGCGGGTGTGGTCGGATTGGAGCTGCCTCTGCTAGCCATCGCGGGCTTGCTCTCGCTGGGTGTCGCTGCAGCAGCATGAGCGTTGAGCTGCGGCCCTCGGCTTTCGAACGACCGCTCCCAGCGCCGTGAGGATCACGGAGTGGTCAGGGCGACCAGGAGCGAGAGCGGGCGGCCGTCAGAGCTCCAGCAACACGCTCGGAGCGCTCGGGTCGCTCAGGCGAGTCGAACAGAGGCGCTGATCGAACGCGCCGGAGGTCATCGGCACGGCGCGCGCATCCTCGGCAACGGTCCGGCGGGCCGCGACTTCGAACCCGTCCCGATCAGCTAGGCGCACGTCAAGCGGCACGGCTCCGCCCGCAGCTGCTCGACGCGTGGCTGGCGCGCTCGGCTGGTCTAGCGCAGGATGCAGCGGAAGCCGATGTGGCTGGTCGATGTATCGATCGCTTGGGGTTGGCGTGCCGCGGGCCGGTAGCGCAGGCAGTAGCTCGGCGCGCAGAGATGCGAGCCGCCTTTGATCACGCGGCGGGGAATGTGCGCGCCGGGCTGGCCGACGTCGTAGCTTGCCTCCGGGGTGTCGATGCGCGGGTTTCGCGGCAGCGTGCAGCAAGGACTCTCGGTCTTCTTCGAGCCCGCACCGCGGGGCGAGTAGTAGTCGGTGGTCCACTCCCAGACATTCCCGGTCACGTCGTAGAGCCCGTAGCCGTTGGCGGGGAAAAGCCCGACTGGAGAGGTTCCGCGCCATCCTCTCGCGCCGGTGTTGCGCCAGGGAAAGTCTCCTTGCCAGGAGTTCGCCATCAGCTCGACCGCCGGGATGGTGGTCGTCTCCCCACGCGAAGGTCGAGCCTTCGAGGCCGCCTCGTGCCGCGTACTCCCACTCGGCCTCGGTCGGTAGCACCTTGCCTGCCCACGCCGCAAAGGTCTCGGCGTCTTCGTAGGCGACATGCGTGACCGGGTGATCATGGCGCTCGGAGTTGTCGCTGCTGGGTCCCCAGGGGTGCCGCCAGTTGGCTCCGGGGACATAGGCCCACCAGCGGCTCGGATCGTTGAGCGGAACCGGCCCGTGCGTGGGGTGAAACACGGCCGAGCCTTCGACCAGGAGTGCGGGATCGGCCTCGGGGTAGTCAGCCGGATCGAGCGGGCGCTCGGCGACGGTGAGGTACCCGGTCTCTTCGGCAAAGCGCGCGAACTGCTCGACTGTGACCGGTCCCCGGTCGATCGCAAAGCCGCCGACCTCTACCTCGCGCACGGGTCTCTCCTCGGCGTAGAAGCCGGCCGATCCCATCCCGAAGCAACCCGCGGGTATGTCGACCATGCCGTCGCGAGCCGTGCGGACCGCGGCGCGGTCGGCTCGGACGTCCTGGCTCGTCAACGGAACGGACGCCGCTCCTGGCGATCGTCTCGCCGATCCTCGCGTCGGTCGCCTCGACGGCGAACTCCTCGCGTCGCGACGGCGGCGGTGCCGGCCACGGCTGCGGTTCGCGCCACCGGTCGTCCACCGAGCACACCCGGTCTGCCAACCCGACCTCTACCTAGCATCTCAGACTCCTTCCTTCGCGGTTGCCTCATCTGCTTCGAGCGCGCCCACAAGCGCCTGGATGGGGATCCGGCCACTGGCCACCAGCTGACCCCCTGACCGCCGGACCGCGGAACCGAACGGCGCAGCCCAGACGTTCTCCCAAATCAGCACGGCCGCGACGGTTCCCGGCTCAAGCGCGGCTCCGATCGATTCGATGTCCTCCTCAGCGAGCAGCATCGCCAGTTCCGTCTCCAGCGCGCGCAGCTCCTCAAGCCCGCCCTCGCCGAAATCGTGGGACTCGAACCCCTCCACGGAACCATCGGGGTTCTTCCTCAAAAACAGGAGATCAAGCACGCGGACAACGCCGCTCTTGACCAGCGCCTCGAGTTCCGCTGCCATCTCACCCGAGAAGTTGGCCTGGTCGGCCGGGAACTCCACCACCACGTAATCGACGGGCCCCAGCTCGTCTACATCGTTGTCATTCATCTTCGTCCTCCATCAATGGGTCCTACACCTCGATCGCATTGGACAGCCAAGAATTGGCCCACTCCGCGGGTTGGTATCCCCGCAAGCGGTGACGCGCCGTTCCTCGGTATCTTCGCGGCAATGAGCTCGCGTGTCATCGATCGGGAGCGACATTCACCCGGGTGATTGATGCCCATTCGGCGATCCGCGCGGCGCTGCCAGGATGAGCTCCGATCGTGGGGCAGGCCGTCCGAAGTCCCTGCTGGTCGGGCCTAGAGCGAAGATTTAATGAGTACCGGTTCCGGCGGGGCGCTAGTGTTCGGCGCACAGCGATTCCCGGTGGGCGGTCGTAGATCGCGTTCTGGGGGTTGCGACTGGTAGCGCGAAGCGCGTTTTGCGGTCACATGCTGGCCGCACACTGGGATTCGCGAGTGCCCGGGTCGGTCTCTTTGGCCGGGAAGGTCTTCCGCTTGGAAGCACCGCACATCGTCCATCTGTCGCCACGAGCCGTGGTAGGGCCGCTGCATCTCTCGCCCGCGCGTCTGTCGGGTGCCGCGGGGAAACTGGGGGGCGTTGGGTGAGCTCCGGCGCGACGCAGGTGGATAGCCCGGCTTCTCGGATCATTGAGCCGAAGCTGATGCCGCCCAGGGTTCACCCTGGGACCCTGCGCCGGGGGCGCCTGCTCGAGATGCTCGGTGACGAGGCCTCGTTCACGATATTGAACGCGGCGGTGGGTTATGGCAAGACGACGCTGGTGCGGTCGTGGTGTGTGGAGCGCCCCGAGGCGGTGATTTGGGTGACGCTCGACTCGGCCGACGGCGACCCGGTGCGGTTGTGGACGCACTTGGCGACGGCGGTTGAGCGGCTCGGGGGGGGCTTTGGACAGCGCGCGCTTTCGTGCCTGGGGGTCAGGGGCGCGTCGGTTGAGTCGGCGGTCGATGAGGTGATGAATGGCCTCGTCGCGTATGGCCGTCGGGTGACGATCGTGCTCGACGACATGCACGCCGTCCGCAGTGATGCTTCGGTGCGCTCGATCGCGCAGGCGATCGAGCGGTTGCCTGCGAATGCGCGCCTGGTTGCCTCGACCCGCTCGGACCCGGCGATCGGCCTCGGGCGTCTGCGGGCGCGCAGGGGGCTAACGGAGGTCCGCGCTCGGGAGTTGGCTTTCACGGTCGAGGAAGCGGGCGAGCTTATCGTTCGTGAGGGGATCGGCTTGTCCACCCAGAGCCTGGAGTTGCTTGTCGATCGCACGGAGGGATGGCCCGCGGGCGTCTATCTGGCCGCTTTGTGGCTTCGGGATCTGCGGGACCCCAACCAGGGAGTGCGGGAGTTCGCGGGCAGCGCCCGCCAGGTTGGGGAATATCTGGCCGACGAGGTTCTGACGGCGCTCGCGCCGGAGATCAAGGACTTCCTGGTGCGCACGTCGGTGCTTGGGCGCTTCACGCCGGAGTTGTGCGACGCGGTTCTGGGGCGCGAGGACTCGGTTGCGGTGCTTGCCGACCTCGCGCACACGAACATGTTCCTGGTCGCGCTCGACAATCGCGGCGAGTGGTATCGCTACCACCACCTCTTCAGCGAGGTTCTTCAGGTCGAGCTCGGGCGCGACGCCGCCGGCGAGCTCCGCCGCCGCGCGGCGGCTTGGTGTCACGCGCACGGGTTCGTGGACGAAGCGATCGAGTACGCCGCTGCCGCCGAGGATGCCGATATGGTCGCCGACCTGCTGGTCGAGCACCACCTCGAGTTCATCTGGGGCGGGCGGCTCGGGCAGTTCCTTGGTTGGGTGCGCTGGCTTCCCGCCGAGCTGCTCGTGCAGCATCCCGTGCTACCGGCATCGGCGGCGGGGGCCGCGGCGATGCTCGCGGCGCCGGAGGTCGAGGTTGAGCAGTTCCTGGCGATCGCGGAGCGGGCACGCCAGGTAGCGGCCGCACCTTTGGTCGCCGTACCTCGAGGCGGCCGTGGAAGTCGTCCGTGCGGACGTGATCGAACGCGGCGATGTGGGCGCTGCCGTGGAGCACGCTCGGGGCGCGGTCGCCGCGGCTCAGGAGGGCGCGGATGTGCTGACCGTGAGCGCCCTGACGTGCTTGGCGCACGCGTTGTTTTTCGCCGGCGAGCTCGACGAGACGCGCCGGATCGCGCAGCAGGCGGTCGAGCGACCCGATGCGCCCGGACGTCCCCGACGCCTACGTTGGACGCCTCGGGCTGCTCGCGCTGGTCGACGCCGAGCAGGGGCGGACCGAAAGCGCCGAGGCGTGGGCTCGTCAGGCACTCGGCTTCGCGCGCGAGCATTTCCAGGCGGACTCGTGGGTCGCGGCACTGCCACACCTCGGTCTGGCGCTCGCTTGCGCCGCGACCGGACGCCTCGACGAGGCCGAGCGCGAGGCACTCCACGGCGAGCGTCTCCGACGCGCGCCACAGCCCACCGTGGGCCACGCGCACGCGCTGCTCGTCCTCGCCCAGGTGCGCCTGGCGCGAGCGCGGCTCGCGCGCGCCGCCCGCGACCTCGAGCGCGCAGAACGTCTGATCTCGGAGTTTCCCGATCCGGGGCGGTTGCCGGCGATCGCCGCCAGGATCGAGCAGGCCTTCGTTGCGACTCGAGCCGACGTCGGCAGCAGCGATCTCGTCGAAGAGCCCAGCCCGGCCGAGCTCGCCGTGCTGCGAGGCCTCGCCGCCGGTCTCTCCCGCCGCGAGATCGGCGCGGAGCTCTACATCTCGCTGAATACCGTCAAGAGTCACACGCGCGAGCTGTACCGCAAACTCGGCGCCACGTCGCAGACCGAGGCTGTCGCACGCGCGGAAGCGCTCGGCCTGCTCGAGCCGAGTCAATCACCCGGGTGATTCTGGGCCGGCCCGCTTCAAATCGGGGCCGACATCAGGCATGGTGGGGATTGCTGTCGCCCGCACACCACCAGCCGGTGCTGGCGAGCTCAGCCCGGCGCTCACGTGAAGGGATCGTTGAACCCATGACACTTCTCTGGATCTTGTTGGCTGTCTTGTACGTCGCGTGCTGGCTCTACTTCGGCATGGCCACATGGCGCAAGGGCCATTACTGGATGTTCTGGATCGGGTTCTTCCTCCCGATCCTGTGGATCATCGGCGGCTTCATCGCACCCACCGAACGAGCCGCTGCACGATTCGCCGGCACCACGGGGTGATGTCACGCCTTAGCACGCCGAGCTCGGACACTTCAGGTTCGCGCCCGTGCGCTCAGCTCCTGTCAATCACAGGCGTGGACCTCTAGGTAGCTGCAGCTGATCCTCGCCTTCCAGGTGGGAACGTGACCACTCCGAGATCCAAGGAGAACGCTATGAGCCAGAGCCATCTCGTCGTCGACTTCCCGATTAAGGGTCCAGCCAACGCCAAGGCGCTGCCCGAGGAGTTGCCTCGGTTGATGCCTGATCTCGCGAAGGCGCAGGATGATCTCGGCACGGTCCATTTCTCCCGGTTCATGGTCGAGGGAGACGAGAAGCTTCTCTTCCTCTCGGACATCGACGGCGAGGTCGACGAGCATATTGAGCGGCTCGTCGAGAGCGCTGGCACCGTGCTTGACGTCATCTTCGAACACGTGGACGACCCTCCGCCCACGCCCGTGACCGGTAACCCTCAGAGGGTCATCAAATGGCTGAAGCGTCACGTCCGGGAGCCGCTGGATACGTACTTTGCGTACGACGACGCTTCCGTTCAGGACATCAAGGCGTGCGCTGCTGCGGCCGGGTTTACGGGCGAGACTTCGCAAGGCGTCCTTGCTGACCTACATGGCCTTCAAGTCACGTCTGCAGGCCTTCGCAGTGAAGCTGGTCGCGGGGGCCCTGGTCGGAGAGAAGGGACATGAAGCGTCGGATTCGATTGGGACGCTGCATGTGGCCCACTTCGTGCCCTTCGAGCACAACCACATCGGGTTCTTCACCGTCTTTGACGGTGATATGGAGAAGTACTTCCAGGACTTTGCGGACAAGGCCGCGTACGTCTTCGATGCTCTCTTTCCCCATGTGGTTGGCGCGCCGCCGACCCCGGTCGCGAAGAACGCCCACGCGTTCTATCAGTGGGGACTGGACAACAACTATCCGCCCATCGGGTTCTACAGCGCCTATCCCGGGCTCTCGGTTCAGGACATCCGAGCCCTGTTGGCCGATCGCAAGTCAGAGTTGGCCACCGCCGGCTAGCGACTAGGTCTCACATGATCAGGAACGATGATCAGGCCCGAGTTCGGCGTTGGCCAACGAGTAAGGCTGAAGAGGAGCACCGGCGATGAAGGGCCCGGTGCTCCTTCGTCGGATGCTCGGTCGAGACCGACGTGAACACCGGGGAGCCAATGGCGATTCTGCGGCCGTCGACGGATCACCGCTCGCGCTCGCGGAGATTCAGGGGTTCATTCTCCGCGCTTACCGAATGCCGATGGTGCGGCACTTCTTGTTGACGGTGGGAGCTCCGGCGCAAGCGCGAACGCAACTCGGACGGCTCGTGAGCGGCGACGAATCCGACGTTCCACAGATCACGACCGCCGAGGACTGGCACGTGGGGTTCGGGCCGGGACCGGAGGACGATCCCGCCGCGAGCCCGCGGTCACAAGCCCGACTATTGCCTCAACATCGGCGTCACATGGCCCGGACTGGTGGCGCTGGAGCTAGACGAACGGGTCTCGACGCTCTCGTTCAAGTCATTCGGTGGGTTCGTCGAGGGAGCCGCGCAACGAGCGGAATCGGTCGGCGAAACCGGAGCAAGTTCGCCCGATAACTGGGTTGGCGATTTTGGAACAGGGCGCGATCACGTCCTGGTGACGCTGCACGCGCTGAGCCCAGAAGCGATGCGAGGGCTACAGCGAGAGGCTGACCGCCTGGTTTTCCGAAGGAAATGCCTTTCGAGAGATCTGGCGCCAGGACGGGATGGCGCTGATGGACATGCAAGATGGCCAACCCGTGCCTACGTCCAAGATTCACTTCGGGTACACCGACGGAATCACGATGCCCACGATTCGCGGCGGCCCGGAACAGTATCGTCCCGATCACCAGCGACCCTGCGAGCCATGGCTCTTCGTGTTGCGCGAAGACGCGGAGAACTACGACGTACCGGAGCCGACAAGAACTTGGCGTGAACGGCAGCTTCGCGGTGTTCAAGAAGGTCGAGACCGACGTCGTGGCCTTCGAGGACTTCTTGCAGTCCAACAGGGACAAGATCGATCCCGAGCTGCTGGCCGCGAAGATGCTGCGGGCGATGGCGCAACGGCGTTCCGCTCGCCCTGTCACCGGAGACGGATCGCCCGGCGGGCGGGATGTCACCAGACCAGTTGAACAATTTCGGATATGTAGATGCCGATGGTTCGGGCGATCCGAAGGGAATCCGCTGCCCCGTCGGCGCTCACATACGCCGCGTCAATCCGCGAGGTCAGCCGGTCGCCGGCCAGGGAATACCCGGCGGGAGCAACAACTCCCACCGGCTGATTCGTCGCGGACTGCCGTACGGGCCGACCTATGACCCGACGAAACCGTACGACGGCATCGAGCGTGGGATGCTCTTTCACTTCATCAATGCGAACATCGAGAACCAGTACGAGTTCGTGCTACGACAGTGGGCCAATGACAGCGAATTCGCCGGAGCCGTCAGGCTTCACCCAAAGTCGAAAGATCCACTGATCGGCACCCAGACGCCAGGGGAGGGCATCTTCGTCATGCCGCAGGCAAATGGGGGCCCACCGATCGAGGTGACGGGTCTCGCGAGTTTCGTTACCACCAAGGCCGCTGCCTACGTGTTTCTGCCGAGCATCACGGCCATCAAATTCATCGCTGACGTGTGACCGGAATGGAGAGTCGTAATGGCTGAGACACCGACAGACGTGCTGGTGGCGGGATACCAGGACATCGACGAGGCCACGCGGGACTTCGAGTCGCTCGTCGCGCTCGTCAGCGAGAAGGCGATTTCAATCGAGGGTGTGATCCTGGTGACGCATGACCGCGATGGAAGCGTTGCGGTGCGCCAGACGGGCGACCACCGCGGTCGTAAGGGGTTGGGGTGGGGCGGCGGGGTCGGGGTCGCGGTTGGCCTGTTCGCGCCGCCGCTGCTGGCGTCGGCGGCCGTCGGGGCCGTCGCCGGCGGGGTGATCGGCAAGTTCGTCGACCACCGGGTCGAGCACGACATCCACGACAAGATCGGCGAGAACCTGCCGGCGGGATCGGCGGGGATCATCGCCGTCTTCGACGACGAGCGAGCGGCTGGCTGTCGAGCAGGCGCTCGCAGGCGCGCTGATCCGCTCGGTTGTCCAGGGCGACAAGCAGGGCACCGCCGCGCTGAAGGAGTCGCTTGCCAAGGCGATGGGGAAGTTCAGTCCGGATCGCACGGTGCTGCCGATCCCCGATCCGAACTTCGGCGGGACGGTCGGGCGCACGCTCGACACGTCCGTCGCCGACTGGACGATCAACATGACGCCGTCGCCGCCGGAGGGCGCACCGAACGTGCTGCTCGTCTTGATCGACGATGCGGGTTTCGGCAACCCGTCGACGTTCGGGGGGCCGGTGTCCACACCGGCGATGACGCGGGTCGGCGAACAGGGGCTCACGTACAACCGCTTCCACGTCACCGCGGTCTGCTCGCCGACTCGGGCCGCGCTGCTGACCGGCCGAAACCACCACACGGTCGGGTTCGGGTCGATCGGCGAGCTGCCGGGCCCGTTTCCTGGCTACGCGGCCTCGGTCCCGAAGGATTGCGCTCCAGTTGTCCGCGCGCTTCAGGGCAACGGCTACAGCACGGCCGGGTTTGGGAAGTGGCACCTGACTCCCGATCACGTCCAGGGCGCGGCCGGGCCGTTTGACCGCTGGCCGAACGCGTGGGGATTTGACCACTTCTGGGGGTTCCTCGGCGGCGAGACGGGCCAGTACGACCCCGTGATCACCCAGGACAACACGACCCTCGGCGTCCCAGAGGGCGAGGATGGGACGGAGTATTACCTGCCCGACGATCTGACCGACCAGGCGGCGAAGTGGCTGCACGCGGTCCGGGCGCAGGACCAGACGAAACCCTGGTTCATCTACTACTCGACGGGGTGCTCGCATGCGCCGCATCAGGTGTCGACGGAGTGGAGCGAGAAGTACCGGGGCAAGTTCGACCAGGGCTGGGACGCGCTGCGCGAGGAGACCTTCGAACGGCAAAAGAAGCTGGGCGTGATCCCGCCCGACGCGGTCCTCACCCCGAGACCGGACGCGTTCCCGGCGTGGGACTCGCTCTCGGAGAGCGAGAAGAAGCTCTACGCGCGCCAGATGGAGGTCTATGCCGGCTACCAGGAGAACTGTGATTGGAACGTGGGGCGGCTGCTCGAGGCGGTGCAGGAGATGGGCG
Source organism: uncultured Solirubrobacterales bacterium (assembly GCA_963809685.1). Lineage (GTDB taxonomy): Bacteria > Actinomycetota > Thermoleophilia > Solirubrobacterales > Solirubrobacteraceae > Palsa-465. The sequence goes on from CAWEKN010000005.1 coordinate 466,096, forward strand.
AGCTCGAGAACACGTTGGTGTTCTACATCTTCGGCGATAACGGCGCGAGCCTGGAGGGAACGATTACTGGCTCCTTTAACGAGCTGACGATGCAGAACGGGATCGCTCTCACCGCCGAGCAGCAGCTCTCGCTGATCGAGCAGTACGGCGGGCTGGATGCCTGGGGCACCGACGCGTTCGCGCCGCACTACGCGAGCGCCTGGGCGTGGGCGGGCAACGCCCCATTCCAATGGGGCAAGCAGGTCGCCTCCCACCTCGGCGGCACGCGCAACGGCATGGTCGTCTCCTGGCCCGAGCGGATCAGCGACGCCGGCGGGCTGCGTTCCCAGTTCACCCACTGCATCGACGTCGGGCCGACGATCCTCGAAGCGGCTGGGATCCCAGAGCCCAAAGTCGTGGACGGCACCGCTCAGAAGCCGATGGAGGGAACGAGCTTCCTGTACAGCTTCGACGATCCGAGCGCGGCCGAGCGCCACACCGTGCAGTACTTCGAGACGGTCGGCAACCGGGCGATCTACAAGGACGGCTGGTGGGCCGCGTGCAAGCTCGACCGCATCCCCTGGGACCTGTCGCCACCGACCATGGCGAGGTTCGCGCCCGGAACCTACGACCCCGAGCAGGACACATGGGAGCTCTACTACCTGCCCGACGACTTCACGCAGGCCAGCGACCTCGCCGCGGAGCACCCCGAGAAGCTCGCAGAGCTCAAGGAGCTCTTCTGGGAGGAGGCCGAGAAGCACAACGTATTGCCGCTGCTGGCCGCGTTCTCGTTCTTCTTCGGGATCCTGCCGCCGATGCCGACGATCACGACGTACACGTTCTACGGCGATGTCGAGAACATCGCCTCCGGGATGATCCCGCGCGTCTACGGGCACTCGTACGCGATCGAGGCCGAGCTCTCGGTGCCCGAGCGGGGAGCCGAGGGCGTGATCGTCGCCGAGGCGGATGAGATGGGCGGCTTCTCGCTCTGGGTCGACGACACGGGGCTGCTGCACCACAGCTACTCGATGATGGGCGTCGAGCAGTACCGAGCAGGTCTCGACCGAGCCGATCCCGACCGGAGACGTCACCGTCCGCATGCAGTTCGACGCCGACAGTCACGAGCGCTTCGCCGGGGGAACGGTCTCTCTCTACGCCAACGACCAGATGATCGGCGACGGCCGGCTGGAGAGGACGGTAGCTCTCCGCTTCTCCGGCTACGCCGGCATGGACGTCGGCCGCGACAACGGCCTGGTCGTCGACCGCGCCTACGCAGCCAAGGCTCCGTACGCCTTCACCGGCACCGTGAAGAAAGTCATCTTCGACCTCAAGCCCGCGGCGAGGCACGAGGACGACAAGGCCCTGCACGAGGCCGCCATCCACGGCGCGACAGCGCATGGCATCAGCGCCTAGCCGAGCCTGGAGGTACGAGCCGATGGCTCTCAGTCGTTCACCCGGCGACCGCAGGCTCCTGATGAGCGAGCGAGGGATCACATCGAGGGAGGTCACTGGTGTATAGGCGGTTCGGAATGCCGGCGCTGTTTGCTCTGACGATCCTCTCCATCAGCGTGCTGGTGGGTTGTGGCAGCAGCAGCACGAGCAGCGCCAGCGGCAGCACGAGCAGCCCAAGCAGCGGCACGACCGCCGTCTCGGCGTCCGCGAAGCCGTCCTACTGTGCGGCCTTGAGCAACCTGGAGGCCTCGGTCAAGGCCATCCCCAGCGTTGACGAGATCAAGAAGAATGGGACCAGTGCCGTGGAGTCCGCCGTGGCGAAAGTGCAAGCTGACGCAAACGTGGTCGTCAACGAGGCCAAGAGCGACTTCGCGAGCCAGACCAGCGCCCTGAAGACATCCGTGGACACGCTTTCAGCTAGCGTCAAGCAGCTGTCGAGTCCGCCCACCGGCTCTCAGCTTGCCGCGCTGCCGGCTGAGATATCCGCCGTTGCTACGGCCACCACAGACCTCTCCCAGTCCGCGTCGCCGAAATGCAGCTGAGTGCGAATGACTGGCAACGTCGGGAATCTCGAGGCGATCACTACTCGGAAGAGTTCACCCCATCAAATGATCCCGTCACTCGACCCCGGACCGGCATCGCATGACCGAGGCTGATGCCCAAACTCCGGTCGGAAGCGGCAACGCGGCGGGGGGGTCCGGCAAGGTCCCGCTGACGGCCCGGTTGATGCTCCGTGACTCGCTGACCGCGCGCCGGGCGGCGGCGATCATCGCCGCGTTTACGGCGGCGATCACGGTGGCGGGCGGATTCTTAGAGAGGTTCCTCGACCATCAGGAGTATCCGACGATCGGGCGGGGGATGTGGTTCGCACTGCAGACAGTTACCACGGTGGGGTACGGGGACGTCACGCCGAAGCAGGCCATCGGCCGGTTCATCGCCACGGTCGTGATGCTGACCGGGCTCGGTTTTCTCGCCGTGGTCACCGCGGCGGTCACCGCCACATTGGTGGAGAGCAGCCGGCGACGCTTCACCGCCGAGTCCGAAGAGGACGCTACGCGCCAGTTCAGCGAGCTCAGTGACCGATTGGCCAGGATCGAAGCGGCACTCGAGCAGCAGCCGTCCGGGAGGTCACCCGATGCCGCCCGCTGAGGAGCCCGGATCGATCACAGGTGAGCCGAGCGAGGAGCAGGCCCGGGTCGCCCCGCCCGCTTCCAGGGAGGAGCAGGCCTCGCAGGGTCGCATCAAGCGGTTCTTCTCCCGCTCCCGCGAGATGTGGAGGGTCGTCTATCGCGACCCCGAGCACGTCGCCGAGCGGCTCACGCTGTATACGGCCGGTCGGCTCGGTGAGGCGTCGCGGGAATGGGCTGCGTCCGTGCGGGGTACTCGCCCCGATACTCCGGTGGCCAAGATCGCTGAGGAGTTGCGTACGCAGTCGGCGCACGTCGCGCGGATCGATGGTGCGATCTCGGGAACCCCTTTCTTCATTGCACTCGTGCCGGGTTACCTCACGTATCTGCAGCAGGAGATGCGCATGACGCTGCGCACCGCCGCGCTCTACGGACGCGACCCGCGGGAGCTGCGCACGTCGGCAGAGATGCTCGCGCTGCGCGGGGTGCACCCGAACGTCGACGCTGCGGAGAATGCGCTGATTCAGGTACGCGACAAGGGACTCCCTGATCGTCCGGCGCGGCGGCGATCGTGGCGGACATGGGTTCACAGCGTCTACCTGCTGCTGATCTTCGGCGGGTTCATGTCTCCCTCGGTTGCCAAAGAAGACACAGGTACCGTGGGCAAGGTCAGGGCGGTGTTCGGGGTCGTCCTGGGTGTGGGGCTTTGGGCGATGACCTGGGTGCTCCCCCTCACCTTCATGATCATGATGGCCTGGGGATGCGAGTCGCATGCTCGCCAGCTCGGTCGCAGAACGCTTCTCTATTACGACGGCGAGGCCGACAACGTGCTTGAGGCGATCAAGGCTGCCGATGCGCGGAATGACCGCGGTCATGACAAGCGTGCGATCGCGCGGGGCGCCGCCCTGTTTTTGTCGGTCGCGATCCCGATTGGCTTCGTTGGCTACGCCCAGCACGTTCGCCACACCACGGGGATCAACTGGCTCAGTGCGCTCGGTGTGCTCGTCGCGCTCTCGCTGGTGATCGCAACTGCCGTCATCTCGAGCCGGAAGTGAGCCGGGCGAGGCCGGTGGCGCGCTCGCAGACCAACGGCGGCCCAGTCAATCACGCTGCTGCGGGCGAACCCCCCTCGCCGCCAGCCGAGGATCGCCGTCAGGCCTCGTTCTCGGTCCGCGTTCGTGCGCTCGTGCGGGCGATCGAGGAGAACGACGAGGCCAAGGTCGAGGAGGCGATTCTCCGGCTGAGCCGCTCGCGTCGCGTGTTCGCGCCGCTCGCGTTCGCGATCAGCGCGTTCGTGATGCTGTATGAGGGCCTCAGGCTGCTGGTATCCAACTGGCGGCTCACGCTGGTGCAGATCCTCCCCGCGATGTGGATCTGGCTGGCGATGTTCGACCTCAAGGCCCACACCCTGCACGGCCAATCGTTCAACGTGCTCCGCGGCCCGGTGCTGATCCCGATCGGCCTGCTGATCGTGGCCCTCACGGTGGCGAGCTACTTCCTCAACGCCGTGTTCGCGTTCGCGATCTCAGAACCTGGCCGCGTCGAAATCCGGCCGGCCGTGGCGCGAGCGCGCCGCCATTGGATGCCGATCGTGATTTACGGAGGCACCACGGGCGTGCTGCTGGCGTTCTCAACCACCGTCGTGACCCGCTGGGGCAGGCCCTGGTTCGCGCTATCGCTGGGAATCGTCGTCGGCGTAATGATGGTCAGCTACGTGGCGGTGCCGGCCCGGCTAATCGGGGCAGAGAAGCGGAAGCAGTCCAGGCGCGACAAGCTTTCATCAAGCGTCGTCGGGGGCGTCCTCAGCGCGACCGTATGCACGCCGCCGTACATCCTCGGACGGCTGGGGATCCTGATGCTCGGATCCAGTCTCTGGTTCATACCCGGGATCTTCGTGTTCGCCCTGGGACTCACGCTACAAGCCGGCGCGACCGGCGCGGTCAGAGCGATAAAGATGAGCGCGACCCTCACGACAGCCGGTCACCCGGCTCCCCAGGCCACTCGGCAATCCTGAATCCGATGGACCACACCTCGATCGACATCTACTTGGTGATCGACACCTTCCTGCTCCTCCTGATCGGGATCGGGCCAAAGATCGCGCTCGTGCCCTTCTTGGAAATCACCACCGCGATGGACGGCGCGACGAAGGCGCTCATCGTCCGCAAGATGATCACCACGGCCAGCGTGACCGCGGTCATCCTCGTCGGGCTGGGCGAACTCTTGGCGAGGCTGCTGCATTTCTCGACCGGATCGCTATCGATTGCCGGCGGCATCATCCTCGTGATCATCGCCGTCACGATGGTCCTGGGCTCAGACGCCACGGAGCACAACGCTTCCGCGGAGGGACGCGACCCGGCGCGAATCGCGGTGTTTCCACTCGCGATCCCCTACCTGTTGAACCCCGCGGGGATCGTCACGCTCGTGACCCTCTCGGCCGAATCAGACTCGGTCGCCGTGTTCGCCATGGTCCTCGTCCTGCTCGCGCTGGTGCTCGCCCTCGATGTGGCGGTCTTCCGGTGGGCCAACCGCGTGAGTGACCATCTCGACGAAAGCAGGATGCTCGTCACCGAGAAGATCTTTGGATTCCTGCTGGCGGCGCTCGCGGTCCAACTCGTACTCGACGGCCTCGACAGCCTCGGTCTCATCCACCTGGCAAGCCACTGACCAGCCTCCGGCGGGCGGCTCGTGTCGGCTGGCGGCGCGGGATCTGGAAGCGATTGAGCGGCTACTCGTATCAAAGCGACACTCTGCTCAGCAGTTGTCGTCGACGGATGGCGCTGTGGGAGGCTCGGGGCCCTCGACGTGAACCGTCATGGGAGCGTCAGCTCATCCCCCACCGTCGGGCGGCAAACGACACTCCGACGTACAACTTCGCGTAGCTCAAATAGCGATCCATCACCGAACGCATCCGCGCTCGACCGGCTCCGGCCTGGAGCCGCAGACCGTGCGTCGCAGTAGACCCGCCCGCTGAACATTCGCGCGCGCGGGGCTTAAACGAACACGTCGCCGTCAAGACCCGCGGCCACGAATGCAAGACACAGCCCCGCTCAGCCCTTGTCTCCGCGCCACCTGCAGGGAAGCCCGACGACGAGCGTGCGCATCTGCGGAGCGGGAGGGCGACCACCTGGGCGAAAACACCACCTCGGCGGACTAGGGTGCTGCGGTGTGGATCGAGTGGCCGAGCGGCGGCGGGCGGTGGCTCTCGCACTGCACTACCGGGAGTCGGAGGGACTCTCGATCGCCCAGATCGCCGAGCGGCTCGGCCGCTCGCCCGCGACGATCAAGGCGTACTTCTACGACCCGTCTGATGCTAACAAAAGACCTATGATAGATAGCCCGCGCGCTAACGCCGGCCTCGACACTACGCGCGCCGGCGTACGAGCGCTTCCCCGGGCACAAGGTCGCCCCGGCCTCAGCGGAGTACCCAGGCCGCCATGCTCGGCGGCGCAACCTCGGAGTCACCTGCCCGCCGCGACACCACAAGGCGCAATCCTTCCCCGCCGGCGGGCTTTTCCTGCGCTTCGACTGGCTGTCCAGCACCTCCGGTAGGCTGCGTCTGATGCTCGACCGGGTCACGGAACGGCGCCGCGCGGCGCAACTCGCCCGCCACTACCGCGACCAGGAGGGGTTATCGATCGCGGAGATCGCTCGTCGGCTGGGACGCGCAGAAGCGACCGTCAAGTCGTATCTCTACGACCCAATCGGCGATAAGGCACGCGCGGTCAAGGCGCGCTACAGGGGAGTGTGTCGCGGCTGCGGGGCGCCTACCGCGCCACGGAACGGCAAGGGCGACGCCTACGCATATTGCAAACGCTGCCATCCCGGCGCGATCGCGCCGGAATGGACCCGGGAACGGGTTCGCGAAGCGATGCGCGCATGGCGAGCGCGCTACGGCGCCGCGCCGTCCTCGTATGACTGGTCGCGCACGCACGCACGCCGGCGCGGCGGCGAAGCGCTCACACGACTACAAGCCGAAGCATGGCCCGCCCCGTCCACCGTCACCGATCTGTACGGGACCTGGGCGGCGGCCCGCGCCGACGCCTTCGACGGCGCCTGAACGCCTGCGCGTCAGTTGCCGTTGAGATACGGACGCGCGCTTGCGCTTGGCCCTCTGTGAACGGGGCGCCGACGCTCACCGCAAACGCGAGCCAAGCGACCCCGGCGCGGGCCCAGGTGAGCACTCCGCCACGCGAGAGACAGGCAGCTGTGCTTGCAGGTCCCCGCGGATCGGGCCGCCGGCAAGCACCTCCGCGACTCCCGCAACCTCAGCAAAGCAGGCCCGCTCGGCGGTCCCGCCAGACGGCCGCACCCCCGACGACACTGCGATGCCCAAGTTTGGCGAATACGAGGGAAGGTCGCTACTGCCTGCGACAGACGCGCTTACAGCTGAACTCGCGCATCTGCGCTTGGGATCTCAGGAGCTGCCTGCGCGACCGCGAGCTCAATCAGTGCCGGGGGCGAGAGATCGCTGGCTGGCTTGAGATCATGACGCTTCACGTAGCCACCGCTGCTCACAATGCAGTTCGGCGGCACCTCAGCGGTGAGTAGTTTCATGGTGTCTCTGGAAACCAGTCGGCGAGGTGTCACGCGAATGTCTTTGAGGTGATGAAGCGGTGGATGGCCTCGTTGGCGTTGTCCTGAAACGACGGGTTGGCCAGATCGGGGAAGATGTCGGTTTGATCGACCAAGGGACCCTTCAACTTGTTCGCCGCGCTGGCGTAAAACACGCCGCTGGACAGGGTCGGGTCGGTGACACCGTCGACCAGTCGCTTCGCGCCCACTTCAAGTTTGTGGGAGATCCCTAGCGCGGGCATGACGTATTTGGCGGCTACACGCAGCGGTAGCGCAATGTTGTTGGAGGCTTGGGTGCCGGTGGTGGCGCCGGGGCTCACGGTGATGAAGCGGCGGTCGGGGTATTGGCGGGCCAGGTAGGCCATCCACAGGGCCCCGATGTACTTGGCCTGCCCGAAGGCTAGGTTGAAGTCAGCTTTTCCGACGGCGAAGTAGCTGCCGTCGATGACGGTGGCGAGTTCATCGGCAGAGGTTGAGACGAACGATGGCCGTTTCATCCCCAACTTCGGAAGTCCCCTGGCCGCTTCACTTCCGGCGAGGACCGCAACCTCTCCAAGTCGATCCTCGGCCAGGAGCCCTTCTAGGAGGACGACGTGGCCAAGAACATTCGTCGCGAACACGGTGGTGACCCCGTCAGCGGTCAAGGCCATCGACTGCGGGCCAATGACACCAGCGTTCATCACCAACGCGTCGACGGATCCGTTGATGCCAGCTACGCCGGCGCGGACCGAGTCCAGATCGGCAACGTCCATGAGAACGATGTCGAAGATGCGCCGGCCGGTCTCCGCTTCGAGCTCGGCCTTCGCCGTTGTCGCCTTGTCTTGGTTCCGGCACGCCAGGTAGATGCGGGCGATCTCCGGACGTGACGCCAGTTGCCGGGCCACCTCCTTGCCGATTCCGGCGTTCGCGCCCGTGATCAACACGGTCTTTCCTGGGGTTGTGCTCATCGGAATTCACCCCTCATCTTTTCTAGGTCCAGCCAGGGCTGACTGAATCGTGTGGTCGGACCGCCGGGCAGATAGGCCGACTAGGCCCTGCTCGGCCTGGCCCAGCACAGCGGCTTCTTGCTTTCCCGGCGGTAGCAGCCCCGAGGTTTGTTTGCCAGACTGGAACATTCGATCCACTATGCCAGACATCTTCTGGTATGTCAAAGCCATTTTTGTCGGTATACTTTCCCGATGTCCTCAACGAGTTCTGGTCGGCCGCGGTTGACGCGCAAGGGCGCCGAGACGCGCGCGCGGATCGTCGACGCCGCGGCAGAGCTGATCTTTCAGCAGGGCGTTGCCCGCACGACGGTCGAGGAAGTGCGCGACGGTGCACACGTGAGCAGCTCGCAGCTCTACCACTACTTCGAGGACAAGCCGGCGCTGGTCCGCGCAGTCATCGAGCGCCAGGCCGACATGACGATCGGCACGCAGGAGCGGTTCGACCTCAGCACCCTCGATGGCCTCCGGGAGTGGCGCGATTTCGTGGTCGATCACGCCCGCAACACGGACGGGCGCGGCGGTTGTCCGATCGGCTCGCTCGGTTCCGCGCTCGCCGAGACGGAGCCCGAAGCCAGGGCAGTGGTTGCGGCGTCCTTCAAACGCTGGGAGGCCAGCATCATGGCCGGCTTTCTGCGGATGCAGGCGCTTGGCCGACTCGGGCCGGACGACGATCCGCGCCAGCTCGCGCTGGCCACGCTTGCCGCGCTTCAGGGCGGCCTCCTGCTCGCTCAGGTCCAGCGCGACCCCGAACCGCTCGCGGCCGCGCTCGACGCGATGCTCACGCGCATCGGCACCCTCAGCAGCACCACGAGCACTTCGCTCGACCGCTGAGCGCTCGGACCGACGACCTACCGGAAGCTGTCCCGGAGCGGTATATCCAGATCGGCTCATACTGGATCAGACAAGCCATTTCTGCTAGGGTCGGCGTCAGCACGAATGGATTGTGCGTTCCAACTGTCGAAGGGTGTCGCAATGGACCTGAAAGACAAAAGGGCTTTGATCACCGGTGGCACATCCGGGATGGGTACCTCCACCGCACTGGCGATGGCAGAGAAGGGCGCGACGGTGATCATCACCGGGCGCGATGAGACCCGCGGCGCGAGCACCGCAGAGGAGATCCGGGCGGGGGGACACGAGGCGGAGTTCATCGCCGCGGATTTCTCGGAGCTGTCCGAGGTGGGGCGCGTCGCCGACGCGGCAGGCGAGATTGATGTCCTTGTCAACTGTGCCGGCGTTGCCGCCCTCGCAACGACGGCTGACACCGACGAGCCGGCGTTCGACGGCCTGTTCCAGATCAACGTCAAGGCGCCGTTCTTCCTGGTCGCCGCGCTAGCCCCGAAGATCGCCGCCCGCGGCGGCGGATCGATCATCAACGTCTCAACGATGGTCGCGAGCTACGGCCAGCCAGGCATGGCTGCCTACGGCGCCTCGCGCGCGGCGATCGAACTGCTCACCAAGGCGTGGGCCGCCGAATACGGGCCGCAGAACATCCGCGTCAACGCGGTCGCTCCCGGTCCGACGTTGACCCCGGCAGTGGAGCCAAGGTTGGCGATGGCCACTGAGTTCGCCAAGCAGATTCCGCTCGGTCGGCTCGCTGACGTGCACGAGCTGTCCGACGTCATCACGTTCCTCGCGACCCCGGCGGCCGGCTACATCAACGGCGCGATCATCCACGTCGACGGCGGCCGCACCGCGATCTGAGAGGAGACGAGATGACCCTCGTCACCACTCCCGGCAACGTTCGGACACGAAGCCGCTCAGCCGCCCACTCACGATCCTGCTCGCCCGCAACCCGGACAACGTCGCCGGGTTGCGGGCCTCGCTTTCAGCCCCGCAACGGGTATCTCACCGCTTCAGTCGGCTTCCCTCCCTTGCGCGGGCGGGAGGGCGCTCGCCTCCGTTGCGACGTCTGTGATGCCGCGGGTTGCGCTCGTGGCGATGAGCAGGGCCCGGCAGCGGGCCCGGGCGCCGGACGTGGTTTTCGAACCAGCGCGGGCGTCCGCGTTTCCAGTGCCCCGACCACACGGAAAGCCCTATGCCCCGTGCGTCCACGCGTGGGGACGGATAAGGCTCCGTGTCGAGAACGGCGTCGCGGCTCCGACTAGGGTCCACACGATCCCGAAAGGAGCTTTGATGATGGTGATCAGCGCCCGATTTAGTATCGGCACCGACGGCTACGAGGTGAGCAATGACTGACACCACCTGCCATATGTCGATCTCCCTCGACGGCTTCGTCGCCGGGCCAGATCAAAGCCGCGAGCACCCGCTCGGCAAGCGGGGCGGCGAGCTTCACGCCTGGCATCTTGGCGACGAGCGCGCGAACGAGGCGGACCATGCCGCCGAGCGCCGTTTGCTGCGCCGCCGCGGCGCCTACATCATGGGGCGCAACATGTTTGGCCCGATCCGCGGCGAGTGGGACGAGGAGTGGTCCGGCTGGTGGGGGCCCGAGCCGCCCTACCACGCGCCGGTGTTCGTCCTAACCCATCATGCTCATGCGCCGATCGAGATGGAGGGCGGGACGACGTTTCACTTCGTTACCGATGGCTTCGACGCCGCCTACGCCCAGGCTCGCGAGACTGCTGGCGCAGATGGCATCGACATCGCGGGCGGCGCCTCGACCGTCCGCCAAGCGCTGCTGGCGGGCGTCATCGACGAGCTCTGGCTCGACATCGCCCCCGTTCTGCTCGGGTCCGGTGAGGGGATATTCAACGGCGTCGCCGAGTTCGATTTCGAGCCCGCCGAGGTCCTCCATTCCCCATTGGCGACGCACATCTGCTATCGCCGGGTGGGATGAGGCCGGATACGACGATGAAATACATGATCCTTCTGTACGACAATGCCAACATGCGCGAGATCTTCTCGTCGCGTAGCGACCTGATGGAGGAGATGGACGGATTGCTCGAGGAGATCAGGCAGTCGGGCGAGCTCGTCGCGACTGAGCCGCTTGCCGACCCTGTGCAGACGAAGACAGTGCGCCCGGCCGACGGCCCGCCGGTGGTCACGGACGGGCCGCTCGCCGAGGCCAAGGAACACTTTGGCGGCTACCTGATCGTCGATTGCGAGACCAATGAGCGCGCGGTCGAGATTGCCGCGAAGTGGCCGAGCGCACGGTTCGCCCCGATCGAAGTCCGGCCGATCCTCGATGTCGGCGGCGGCGACCTCTGAGACCCGTGAGCACCTCCTGCGCCCGCTGGCGCCGGAGGTGCTCGCCCTGCTCGTGCGCCGCTATGGCCCGTTCGACGCGTGCGAGGACGCGGTCCAGGAGGCACTCCTCGCAGCGGTTAGGCAGTGGCCGGAGACGGGCGTTCCCGAGAACCCGCGCGCGTGGCTCCTCACGGCCGCCTCGCGCAGGCTGATCGACGAGTTCCGCAGCGACGCTGCCCGGCGCCGACGCGAACGGTGGGACGCGCTTCGGACAACACGCCAGGAGGCACCGGCTCACGATGACTCGCTCGGGCTGCTGTTCCTGTGCTGCCACGAGGCGCTGTCTCCCCCATCGCAGATCGCTCTCACTCTGCGGGCGGTCGGCGGCCTGACAACCGCCGAGATCGCGAGCGCGTTCCTGATTCCCGAGGCGACGATGGCGCAGCGGATCAGCCGCGCGAAGCGAACGGTCGCGGAGGCGGGCGCGCGCTTCGAGCTGCCGGATACGGGCCCGGACGAACGTCGGCTCGCAGCCGTTCGGCACACGCTCTATCTGATCTTCAACGAGGGGCACACCGCCAGCTCCGGCGCTCAAATCCAACGGCTCGAGCTCGCGAACGAAGCGATCCGACTGGCGCGGATGCTGCATAGGCTGCTGCCAGGCGACGACGAGATCTCCGGCCTGGTGGCGCTGATGCTGCTGACCCATGCGCGTCATCGCGCCCGCACCGGCCCCTCGGGCGAGCTGATCCCGCTCGCCGAGCAGGATCGCGGCCGCTGGGATCGCCGGCTGATCGCCGAGGGGGTGGCGCTGACCGAACGGGCGCTCACGGCGGGTCCCGTCGGCCCTTTCCAGCTCCAGGCCGCAATCGCGGCCGTCCACGCCGAGGCACCGAGCGCGGCCGAGACCGACTGGCGCGAGATCACGGCACTGTACGAGCTGCTCGAGCAACTCGCCCCCAACCCCGTCTTCACGCTGAACCGCGCGGTTGCGCTCGCGATGCTCAAAGGCCCGCAGGCCGGTCTCCAACTGCTGGCCGAGGTGCAGCAGGACCGGCGCCTCGCGACCAGCCATCGTGTTCCAGCGGTCCGCGGTCACCTGCTCGATCTGGCCGGCGACAGCGCCGCCGCCGCCGAGGCATACCACATCGCGTCCCGGCTCACGACCAGCCGGCCGGAACGGAACTACCTCCTGCGCAAGGCGGCCGCGATCGCGGGCTAGCGCGACTCGAGCATGACGCGCTCGAGGCCGCAAGCAGTCCCGCGCTCATCCCGTGGCGCGGCGCCAGGCCCCCAAGACCCGCTTCGCTCCTCCCACGGGCATTTGGCTCGAGACCACTGCTATGCGCCTTTGCGCGGCATGCGCGGCATGCGCGAGCCCGGATGGTTCTTGCTGGAGGCGCTCGTTAGTAGTTCAGCTGCTCGTACCAGTCGCGCGGGCGTCCTTCGGGGGTGAGGTCGAAGAGATTCCAGAGCGGCTCGAGGCTGCCGACGTGACGCGGGTCCTCGTCGTCGTCGGTCGGGGCGTAGAGGAGCTCTGACCCCCAGAAGTGGCGGATAGCGTCCGGGTCACGGTGGAACACATTGAGCATCGGCCGCTGGAGTCCCTCGGCAGTTTCTCCGTGGTAGTCGCGGTTGTACGTGTTGGCGGCCGAGGACAGGAGACGGAGGCGACGCCACCCGCGCTCCTCAGCGAACGTCAGCAGACGAGGAAGCGACGTCTTCGCGACGACGGCGAAACTGATGTGCTGCGCGGCGTGCTCGGCGGCGCCGTCGAGCTGGTCAAGCAGCGCCGTGCACGAGAGGCACGGGCCTTCCTCCACGGGCAGCAGCGCCGTCTCGCCGTTCGCCGGTCCAGCTGAGGCGTCGTCTGGATCGCGCGGGAACATGAAGTTGTAGATCACGAGGCTGTGCTTTCCCGGCTCGAACAAGTCGGACAGCTTCACCTCTGTCATGGCGCCGTCCGCGTCGGCGCCATGGAACGCGTAGTCCTCCGGAACCGATCCGCCCGGCGGCAGCGCGCGCCGCGAGACCGCTACCGCCTCCGTCGCCCGGCGCAGCTCGATCTCTTGCTCAAGCAGCCGGTCGCGCGCCCCTCGATAGTCCGCTGATTCGCCTGGGAAAGCGATAGTCACGATTCTCCTTCGTCTGTTGAGGACCCCGACCATTAGACCAACGCGGGCAGCCGAACTCATCGGCCGCCCACCGCATCCGCCAGACCCGCATTTCACCCCGGACGCGCACCCCGTCGACGATTCCGCCCGAACCTGCCTTGCGCGGCGAGCAGGTCCGGCCGCTGGGGAGCGCGATTGCCGCTGATCATCTGGTTCGAGCGGTGATGTGACTCGGATCGCGGCAACCGACGCCTTCGGGCCTGCGAGAACTACGCTCGCGTCATGCCGATACGGATCGCCCCCCTCACCGAGTCACATCTCAGCTACCGGTCGAACTGGCTGCGCGCGGCCGTCCTTGGCGCCAACGATGGGATCCTGTCCACCTCAAGCCTGCTGCTTGGTGTCGCGGGCTCAGGTGCCGGACGCACCGCCGTCATCACGGCGGGTGCAGCGGGCCTGGTCGGCGGGGCGCTGTCGATGGCCGCGGGGGAGTATGTATCGGTCAGTTCCCAGCGGGACACCGAGAACGCCGATGTGGTCCTCGAACAGCGGGAGCTCGCCCGCAACCCGGCCGGCGAACTGCGAGAGCTCACTGAGATCTATGAGGACCGGGGCCTGAGCCCAGAGCTTGCCCGCCAAGTCGCGGACGCCTTGACCGCTCGTGACCCGCTCGCCGCCCACGTCCGGGACGAGCTCGGGATGGCGGACGATCGCCGTGCTCGACCACTGCAAGCCGCCGGATCGTCCGCGCTGGCGTTCGCGTCCGGGGCGATCCTGCCGTTGCTGGCGGCGATCGTCGCGGGCGGATCGCTCCGCACGCCGGCGATCGTGATCGTCACGCTGATCGCGTTGGCGGCGCTCGGACTGATCGGCGCACGCCTGGGCGGCGCCAACCAGACGCGCGCGACTGTGCGCGTCACGGCTTGGGGCGCTATCGCGATGGCTGTCACTTACGGCATCGGAGCACTCGTCGGCACCGCGACCTAACGAGCAGCACGTCGGCAGGGCGACGCAACCGTGGTAACCAGCGAGCTTGCTCGCCGACGAGTTGGCGCATCCTGACGACCAACTATGCGCGACCTTCGCCTCACTGCCTCGCTTGGCGCGCGGACAGCGAGTCTCTGACCGAGCGAGATCCTGAGAACGTCCGCAGCTGAGTATCGACCCGGTCCGGTCGTGAGAACCTTTGGTCGGATGACGACTAACGACATTGAGCAGTCGCGTACCGGCCGCGGTGAGTCCGTTGCTGGCGTCGATCTGTACTGGTTGCCGTTGGGGGCGGGTGGCCATTCCGTGCGTCTCAATGGTCGCGTGTTCGAAGCGGTGGTGTCGCGGCTCGAGCATCGGCCGGCATGTGATCTCTACCACTCCGCGCTCGAGGTCCGCGTGCCGGAGGGGCGCTTCGTGATTGAGCAAGCGCCTGTCCCTGGCGGTGACGGAGCGCGGCGTGGCGTGGCCGCTGGTGGCGCGGTTGGCGCGCACTGTGCAGGGCGCTTTCGGATCTTCCGCTACGAGGTGCGTCGCTGGCGCGATGGTGTCATCCCGGATGTCGGCGAGGCGGTCGATAGTCCGCGGCGGTTGACGGATGACGCAGAGTGTGCACGGCGACTGCTTGACTTGGTGCCCTCTCTCCCGACGCCGGTCTGGGGTCGGGACGAGTTGGCCGCCGGCGAGATGTGGAACTCCAACTCGGTGATCTCGTGGCTGATCGCCAGCAGCGGCTTGAATCCGGAGTCGATCCAGCCACCAGACGGTGGCCGTGCTCCGGGCTGGAACGCTGGGCTCGTGGTGGCTCGCCGACTGGCGGCGCAACGAAATCCCGGTTGATCGCTAGCTGCCTGACGTCCCCGCGTGGCTTCTCCGTCCTTTGGCCGGCGGGGAACTGCGGTGGGCGAGGCAGCTGTCCGCGTCGTAGCGTTGGGTTCCAGCTACCAAGGAGGTTCGGATGACGATCGAGGATCGGTCAAGCCCCCTCGACCGAGTGGCAGCGCAGTCGACGACCGGCGGCTCGCCGGCCGGCGAGCCGATGCTGATTGACCGGTTGATGCCCTGCTACGACGCGGTCCGCGCCGAGCACCGGATCGTTTCGGGCGACATCGCAACCGTATACGCCGCGACTCGCCGCGCCGACTTCATCCGCGCTTGGCGGGAGTCCGTCGCCGTCCGGCTGCTGTTCGCCGCCCGCGGCCTGGGTGAGCGGGCCGTCTCACTGATCGCTCGGCGTGAGCATCGCGAGCCACCGCCACCGGAGTCCATGCGACTCGCCGACATGCCAACCCACGGTGACTGGGTGCTTCTCGGCGAGGACCCACCCCGCGAGATCGCGTTCGGCGTTATCGGACGCTTCTGGGCCGGGGAGACCGTCTGGGCGCAGATCGACGCCGCCGACTTCGAAGCATTCGCAGAGCCCGGTTTCGGAAAGATCGCCTGCAACTTCTCGCTGCGCCCCTACGGCGCCGACCGGACACTCGTGACCTACGAATGCCGGACCCTCGCGACCGATGAGACCGCCCGCCAGGGATTCATGCGCTACTGGCGGCTACTGGCGCCATTCATCGGCCTGGTGATGCGCTCGCAACTGCGGGTAATCGAGGCGGAGACCACCGGCCGCTGACCGAGCGGGTGCACATACGGTGCGCCGGTTCGGGACCGGCAGGGATCCAGAAACAGTCGATCAACCTGCCGCGCAGCTTCCCTGCTTCCGACACGGCGCGAGACTCATCCCGCGCAGGAGCTCAGACCCCCAACGCGCGGATCCCGAGACCAGCGGGGCTCCGGTGCCAGCCGCGTAGCGCCTGGCGGCGCCGGCGCCCCGCAAGCCGCGCAGCGCAGGTAAGTCACCGCGGAGGGTCAGATATCCGCCGGCCCGTTAAAGCGAGACCTCCCACGTGGGGCGGGCCGAGCCGCCGCGGGGCGGCGCGTGGTCGTCTAGCTACCAAGCGGCGACCGGTCGCGGCGAGCCCAGTATCCGGGTGCACGAGACCACTCGGCATCTGGTGCCAAGTTGACGTGGCGGAAGGTCCATCCTCGTCCGGGTCGAAGATGACCGAAGTCTGGGAACGACTTCGCTAGGAGGCAGCAGTGAGCTATCCGCTTGACCGCAAGCTCGTTGTGGAGTTCATCGGAACGTTCATTTTCGTCTTTACGGTCGGGATGGCGACGAACAAGGCCGGTGCCGGTGTGCTGGCGCCACTCGCGATTGGCTCGGCACTAATGGTGATGGTGTTCGCCGGTGGTCACATCTCCGGCGGGCATTTCAACCCCGCGGTGAGCACAGCCGTCTTGCTGAGGGGAAGAATGAAGTCCACCGAGTACCGCGCGTACATGGTCACGCAGTTCGTGGCGGCCATCCTTGCCGGCCTGACCGCACGCGTGGTCGGTGGTCATGAGGCGCACGCCACCGTCGCCGGCGCGGGCAGAATGCTGATCGCCGAGTTCCTGTTCACGTTCGCGCTCGCGTGGGTCGTGCTGAATGTCGCGACCGCGAAAGGGACCGAAGGGAACTCGTTCTACGGGCTCGCGATCGGGTTTACCGTAGTGACCGGCGCGTTCGCGGTGGGGGGCATCTCTGGCGGCGCGTTCAATCCCGCGATCGCCGTAGGCGCGATGGTCACAGGCTTGTTCAAGTGGAGCAATATCTGGATCTACCTGCTCGCGGACTTCCTCGGCGGGGCCGCTGCCGCCTACGCCTTCCTTTACGTCCTGCCGGCAAAGAAGCCCAGCGGAGACGTACAAGCCGCGAGCACCGAGTAAGCGACGATGCCCGGGCCGTCGGACCAGAGTGGTGCTCCGATTTGAGTTCCTTCAGTCTCACGGCCCGCGGCTCCTTACGGTCGTGTCCTTGCGGCGGGCACGACTGTAGAGGCTCGACGCGCGAGCGGAAGCATGCAGAGCGTCGTCGAGTTGAGTCACGGCGCGTCCGGCGTTACGCCGAGGAGTGAGAGCGTTGGGCAAGAAGGGCGGCGGCGATCAGCCGCAAGTGAGTCGAGGCCCTGCTCGCGTACCAGCAGGTAGATGTCGATGCCTCGAGTCGACGGCAACTTAACGGCTTCCTTCGCCTTCGTCGATTACCGCCGCGGGGACAGTGCAGGTGTCCTCCACGTGCTTGGCCCGGACCTCCTATTCGCCAGACGCGAGTCTGTCCGCGTGCTCGACCGTCGGGTCCTCGGGCGGGACCGGCCGGCAGGCTCGCTTTGGGGCGATTGCAAGGTAACCGCGCCCTGCTTGCTGGCGGAGCGATCCGCAGCGACCTGCAAGCGCACCTGACCGTCGTTCGCCCGGCGAAGCCGTCAGGCGCTCGGCGCCGAGCCCGGTTCCGGTGCGGTCGAATCTCGCCACATTGGTGACGTCGATCTTCTCTCTGTTTTTTTTGCGGTCGCGGAAGTCGTGTCCGACGACGACGTTCGACTCCACGACGGTCGGCGGAGTTGTGCGAGTCGTGGGACCGGACGGTGTCGACGGAGCGGGTGAAGTCGCTGCGGGCGGCTCCCTATGGATGCTGGCCTCGGAATCTGATGTCGATCCGGCGAGGGTCCCAGAGGCGACTTGGGCGCCCATCCGCCGTCATCGCGGGCGCGACCGTGACTGACTCGACGGTGTCGGTGATCAGCCGTCGCCAAGCCGCTAAGCGCGTCGCGGGTTCGTGGAGCTTGTCGATGTCGTCAGGACCGATGACATTGCTTTCGCCCGCATCGCCGAGTCGGGCCCGGCGCTGTGCGCGTCATCGAGCGCCGTGGTCAGCTTCTGCAGGGTCTGCTGGCTCGCGGGCCGGCCCAACAAGCCAAGGTCGCCGAGCTGCCGGATCGTGTCATCGAGATCCGCGTTGGCGCGTTCGATGGCCTCGTCCGCCTCGCGGATCTGCTGCTTCCGCGACGCGCGTCCGCACGCGTCGGCCGTGGCCGTGTACGCCCGGACGGCGTGCAGCACGATCTCCTCGACGCGGTCGGCCTTGACCGCCGCTCGTCGCTGGCAGCGGTCAGCGCTCGTGTCGCCGCAGCGGTAGTTGCCGCTGTAGCTGTTGATCACCATCCGAGAGGCGCAGGTCCCGCAGCGCAGCACACCGAGACGCGCGAAAAGCCGCTCGGACTTGGCTTGGCGCCCGCGCAAGACCGTCCGTCGCTGCACACGCTCAAAGAAGGCGCGATCCTCGATGATCGGCTCGTGAGCGTGCGGGTTGTGCAGATCGCCGAAATGGATCTCGCCGAGGTACATCCGCGAGCGCAACATCGACGCCACACCTGCGACCGACCGCTCGATCCCGCGCTCGAGCAGGAACGCCTGCAGCTCGACGATCGGGGCGCCCCGGTCGCGGCGCTGGAAAACCTCGCGCACGACCGGCGCCAGCTCGGGCACGACCACCAGCACACCGTCCTCGCCGCGCGTGTACCCGGGCACGATCCGCGAGTTCGGCAGCACCCCGCGCGCCACCGCGCGCGCCTGCGCGGCCGTCACCTTCTCGCCGGTCACCTCGGCGAAGTACTGGAACACCGCACCCATCATGTTCGTCGACAGCCGAGTGGCGGCGTCCCGTTGGTCAGCTTGCCGTGGTCCAGCGCGAAGATCTCGCCACCGGCCTTCTCGACCCGCTCGATCACCTCGAGCTGCACCTTCAGCGACCGCACGAGCCGGTCGAAGTAGGCGACGACGATGTGGTCGGCCTGACCAGCCTCGACCATCTCGACGGCCTTGAGCAGGCCGGGGCGCTTGACGAGCGGGCGCTTGCCCGAGACGTCGATCTCGGGGAAGTGCGCGACGAACCGCTCGCGGCGCTTGCGCGCCCAGCGCTTGGCGCTGTCGAGCTGCACGTCGGGAGAGTGGAAGTGCTCCTCCGCGCGGTCGCCCTGGGCGCTGACACGGACGACGGCTACGGCGCGGGGCTTGCTGGTCACGGTGCGCTCCTATCGGTCGGCGGGCACGTTACGCCCTTTAGAGGCATTAGACCCGACCGGCGAGAAGGCCCGCGCGGTGAAGGCTCGCTACGTGGGCGTCTGCCGGGGCTGCGGCGCCTACACCCAGCCGCGGGGCGGGAAAGGGGATGCCTACGCGTACTGCAAGGCCTGCCACCCGGGCGCGATTAAGCGGCGCTGGATGCGCGAGAGCGTGCTCGCCGCGATGTGGTTGTGGCGGGCTCGATACGGAGTGCTGCCGTCGTCGTATGACTGGTCGTGGACACACGCGCGCCGGCGCGGGGGAGAGGCGCTCAAGCGACTGCGGGAAGGAGATTGGCCGTCGGCAAGTGTCGTCACCAGCGTGCTGGGAGGCTGGGACGCGGCCAGGGCGCAGGCCGAGTTGGACGCAGATCGGAACCGCCGTGGCCGGGTTGAGACGTAGACGTCGTCAGGCCCAGCGGGCCAGTACGCGGCCAGGCAGCACGCGGTTAGCCGCAAAGCGCTCGAACACGCAGGCATCGGGGAGCGCCCGCCTCGGGCGTCGGCGTATAAAGGGGTGCATGCCTCCTACTGAGGGGCACCCCGTCGACCGAGGTCTCAACGCCCCAATCCGCCGCTCACGAACACGGCGTCATTCCCGGCCGGGCCGATCAGCGCGATCGAGTGGACGTGGGTGGCCTACTACAACACCACGAGCGGCTACCTTGACCAGAACTTCGTTGTCCAGGAGGGCCGCGATCGCGCTGCCGAACTGGGTTCGCCGCGTTGGCTTCGTGTGGGCTTTCACCGCTCGGCGACTCTAGGAACAGCTCGACGCTCGTCGGACCCGGCGTGCCGATCCAACGCCCCGACGCCGAGTGGATACGAGGTCTGCAGCTTGTAGCCCGAGCCCAAGCCGGCCGGCGCCGGGAAGCGCCAGGTGATGCTAGTCGGCGCCGACCACGTATCGCTTCCCCGCGCCTACGTCATGTGTCTGCGGGATCAGGCGATCATGCCCGCGCTGCAGCGGCGAATGCTCGCGGCCGCCGGATGCGCCCCGGTGATCGAACTCGACGCCGACCACTTTCCGATGGCGTCGCGCCCGGACGACCTAGTGGTTGCGCTGGATCAACTCGCCGGCTGAGCTCCGGGCGTCGCGACCGAGAGGCACTCAGTCCTGACCGGCTCGATCGCGAGACTGCCCGCGTGCCGCGGATAAGTGCCTTCTACGGGATCGTGATCTGGATGTACCACGACGAGATCCATCACCTCGGCCGGCCTCACTTCCATGCACGCTACGGCGGCGACGAGGCATCCCTCACGATTGAGACGGTCGAGGTTCTCGCGGGCGAGCTTCCGCCACGTGCGCTGCGGCTCGTCAGGGATTGGGCCTCAGACCATCAGGATGAGCTGCGGGAGAACTGGGATCGCGCTCGCCGGCATGAGCCGCTGCGCCGGATTGAGCCGCTTCGCTGAGGCTCTACGATTTGTCCCACATGCGAAGCACACCACTACTGATCGAGGCCACGGCGCGGGACGCCTACATCGTGAGCGTCCGCTTCGAGGACGGGACCGCGGGCGACATCGACCTCTCGTACCTCACCGCGTACGGCGGGGTGTTCGAGCCGCTCAAGGACCCCGAGTACTTCCGACGGCTGCGGGCGGACGAGGAGGCTGGCACGATCGTGTGGCCGAACGACGCTGACATCGCCCCGGAGACGCTCTACGCGCACGCGAAGCGGCTCACGACGACAGCAGCCTAACCACGCGTTTGACCCGGCCCCTGATTTCCCGATGTCGAACCCACCCAACAGCCCGATCGGACGAACCGCGGTCCAAGCCGCCAGCGAGCGCGCTGCGCGCAGCGAGGACTACCGAGCTGCGCGCGACGAATACGCTCGAATCCGCGAGCTGCGCAAGACCAACCCGCTCGCCGCACGCCTGGCGGAGCGGCGCTACGAGCGGGGCTGACCGAGCCGGCCGGCGTCGGGCTGAGTCACTGGGCCGGCGGGGCGGAAGGCTTCCTCGACCCACTCGGCCTCGCGTTCGCTGGGCGCGTAGTCGGCGTAGATCAGCGTCGTCTTGAAGTCGCGGTGTCCCATGAGCTCCTGGAGCACGCGCATTGGGACGCCCTGCGCGGCCATCCGCGTTCCAAAGGTGTGCCGCAAGTCGTGAAAGCGAACGGCGCGAACATCTGCACGGCGTAACGCGGCCTTGAAGCGCTTGAGCAGCCTCGAGCGGTCGATCGGCTTTCCCGTCTGCGGGTGCGCGAACACGAGGTCGTCGTCCTTCTTGTACTGCGAGTCTTGGAACAGCAGCTCGAGCTCGGTGGCGACCCGGCTGGCGAGCGGGACGCTCCTCGCTGAGCGCTTGGACTTCGGCGTCCCGAACTCGCCGCGGACGTAGTTGCGCCGTACGCGGATCCGCCGCGCTGTCCAGTCCACGTCGCGCCAGCGCAGGGCGAACAGCTCGCCCTGCCGCATCCCGGTCATCGCGGCCGTCAAGTACATGACGCGCTCGACCCGGCCAAGCGGGTCATCGGGAACGGCGCGCAGGAGCGCTTCGACCTCCTCGGTCTCGAGGAAACGGACGTCGGGGTCGGTCTCGGCAAGAGCCGGCTTCTCGACGCGCTTGACCGGGTTCTCGCCGACCATCCAGCCCTCGTCGATCGCGAACTCGATCAACGAGTGGAGCGTCCCGAGCGCGTTCGCCCGGGACTTCGGCGCAAGGCCCTTGCGCTCGAGCGCCGCGGAGAATCCGCGGACGTCCTCGCGCTTAATGTCGCCGACTGGCGTCGGGCCGAAGAAGTCGACGATGTGGATCCGTAGCCAGTAGGAGTAAGCCTCGATCGTCGACGGCTTGCGCCCGGCCGCGCGCTTGGCGGCGATCAGCGCTTCGCCGATCTGGGCGAGCGGCCGTCGCCGCTCCTCCGCGGCCCGCTCCGCCTCCGCCTCGCGTTCGGAAGCACGCTCGATCGCCACCCGTTCGCGGAGCTTGCCGAGCGCCGCCTCGGCTTCGGCGCGGGTCAGCCCATCGGGGTGCGGCTTGGAGTGGACGAAGCCGAGCCCACGCTGCACCTGGCGGCCGCCGTCGCGCCACTTCGCGATCCACGTGTCGCCCTTCGGGCCGGCACGCCGGATCAGCGTCCCGCTGCCGTACCGCGCGCCGCGCTGAGTGCGCGCGACGGCCATTCGTTTGGGATCCGGAGCAGTCATTCCGTCGTACCATTCGTTGTACCACTTCAGCCGGAAGTCGCCTCAACTCCGAGCCACTCGCGACAACTCAGAAATCACGTTTTTGCAGCGCAAATATGAGCAAGATGAACGACCTGGAAACACCCCTTGCGCCTATTTGTGGTCCAGGCGGTCGGGGGTTCGAGTCCCCTCGCTCACCCTCTGTGAAAGGTCCGCCGGCTCGTCCAGCTCGTGCGCAACCTCGACAAGGACGGGATCTGGAGTCCGGAGGACTTGAAAGATGCATGAGGCGCGCGGCTCTCCTGAGCTGCGTCGCAGCGATCCTCGCTGGCGCGCTGTCTGGGTGCTCCGGGCACGCAACGGCGCCCGTGCATGTAAAGGTCGTGCAGACGACCGCCGACCTGAGGGAGGCCCTGAAGCGACTTCCCGATCTCGCCTTCAGCCGCCGGGCACCCGGAGGCGTTCACACGATCCACGTCGACGACTCCGTCCGCTATCAGCGCGTTTTGGGCGTTGGTGCCGCGATCACCGACACGTCCGCCTGGCTGATCCACAACGAGCTCCCGCCGGCCGCCCGGGAGCAGCTGATGCGCGACCTGTTCGGGCCGAACGGGATCCGCTTGAACGTGCTGCGGGTGCCGATCGGGGCGAGCGACTTCACCCGGACCGGCCGCCCGTACTCCTACGACGACCTCCCGAGGGGCGCGAGCGACCCCGGTCTGACTCAATTCTCGGTGGCCCACGATGCCGCCTACGTCCTCCCGACCCTGCGCGAGGCGCTGGCGCTGCGTCCGGGGATCCAGACGCTGGCTTCGCCGTGGAGCCCGCCGGGCTGGATGAAGGCCAATGACTCGCTGTCGGATTGGCGCCGGCGCGGGACGCTGTTACCGAATGCGTACGGCGCTTTCGGGCGCTACCTCGTGCGATTCATCGAGGCCTACCGGGCGAGCGGCGTGCCGATCGACGCGATCACGCCTCAGAACGAGCCAGGCCAGGCGACCCGATATCCCGGGCTCAACCTCTCCGCGGCCGGTGAGGCGAAGCTGATCGCCGGCAACCTGGCGCCCGCTCTCCGCGCTGCCCGCTTGAGGACACGGATCTATGGTCTCGATTTCGCCTGGCGGCACGCGGCCTTCGCTCGGGCGCTTGTCCGTGATCCACCGGTCCGGGCGGCGCTCGCCGGGATCGCTTGGCACTGCTACCGGGGCAACCCGCGGGTGATGGACGCGATCCATCGCCTCATGCCAGGTGCTGACCAGATGCTCACCGAGTGCTCGGGCGGCATCGCGCCGGGCCCGACCGCCGAGCTGGTGATCACGGCGTTCCGCCACTGGGCGAGCGCGGTCATCCTGTGGAATCTCGCGCTCGACCCGACCGGGGGCCCGGTCCAACCGCCGAACGGGGGATGTTCCGGCTGCACCGGCGTTGTCACGGTCTCCGAGCGCACCCACACGGTCCGCTACGGGGCCGACTACTACCAGCTCGGCCAGTTCGGCTCGTTCGTGGCGCCGGGCGCCTGGCGGATCGCGTCGAACACTTTCGTCGCCACCAAGGCGGCGCGCTCGAAGCCCCGCATCGACTACGTCACGGCAGGCCTCGACGATGTGGCGTTCCGCAATCCCGACGGCACCGACGTCGTGCTCGTCCACAACACGGCGCGCCATGCGATCCCCTTTGCTGTGAGCTGGCGCGGGCGGTCCGTTAACGACACCGTGCCGGCCGGGGCGACGGTCACCCTGAGTTGGCGATGAGGCGAGCCACCGGGCGCTGGCTTCTCAGCACGGGTTCTCCCACTTGATGTGAGGGGCGAACTGCGTCCACTCGGCCTGGCTGAGACCGTCGCCGAGCAGTCCGCAGACCCGGGCGCGCATCGCTCGGTAGCCGCGCAACAAGATGAGCGGCCACACCCGGGTGCCATCGTCTCCACCTCCGACCACGTTGAGTCCGTTCGGGCTGAACGCCACGGCCTGAACCTGACGTCCGTCCCCGCCGAGCGGCTGGCCGATCGGAGTGGCGGTGACGACGTCCCACAGCCGGATCGTGCCGTCGAAGCTGCCGGACGCGAGCATCCTGCCGCGGTCGCCGAACGCCACGCTGCGCACGAAGCCGTGATGGCCGAGCAGCGGGAGGCCGATCTCCCGGCCTTTAGTGACGCTCCACAGGCGAACCGTACCGTCGGCGCTGCCCGAGGCGAGCAGCTGGCCTGTGGGATCGAAGTTGACCGAGAAGATCGCATCGCTGTCTCCCGACATCCGGGAGATCTCGGCGCCCGTGTCGGGATTCAACAAGCGGATCACGCGGTCGTCTCCAGCCGAGGCGAGGATCCGGCCGTTGGGGCTGAAGGCGACGCTGAAGATCCGGTCGGTGGCGTGGCCGAGCGGACGGGGTTGGCCTGCCGGGTAGCTCCACAGCCTGAGCTGGCCATCTTTGCCGGCGAACGCGAGCCGACGTGCCGCCGGGTCGAACGCCACGCTGTTGATCGGCGAGCGGACGTTGATCACCGGGCCGATCGGCAGGCCGTGGGAGTTCCAGAGCCGGAGGAGGCCGTGCTGCGTCGCCGCCGCGATCGTCCCGTCGAGCGGGCTCACTGCGACGGTCCGGACATGCGTCGCCGACCACAACCGGAAGGGCGGGCCGACCGGCGCTCCATCACTGACGGCCCAGCGCTCGACCCCGGCGACGCCACCCTCGACCAAGACATGGCCGCCGGCGCCGTACGCCTCGGCGTTGACGGCGCCGACCGTCGCCGGCAGCGTCCGACCGAACTGGTTCGAGACCGGAATCGACCACAGGCGGACCGTCTGGTCGGTGCTGGCAGAGGCGAGCATCCGCCCCGCTGGGCTGTTAAACGCGACAGCCGTCACCACCCCCTCATGGCCGGCCAGCGGAACAGCGACCGCCCTCCCATCACGGAGATTGAACAGCCGGATCGTCTCGCCCGCCCCACCGACGGCCAGTTTCGCTCCATCGGGGCTGAAGGCGACGCTGTCGATCGCGCCGCGTCCACCGCTGCCCGGAACGGTCACCGGGTGAGACCCCGGTCGCCATATGTACACGTTGCCGTCCAGTCCGCCCGCGCCCAGCCCAGCCGATCTCGACGCCGGGTTGAAGGCGACGGAGTAGAGCGCGGCGTGGCTGATGCGGTGGCGGACGATCAGCCGCCGCGTCATCGGGTTCCACAGATAGATCCACCCACCGTTGGTGACCGAGGCAAGCGCACCGGACCAAGGGTCGAAGGCGATGCTCCTCACCGCCGTCCCGACGCCAAGTGTGCGCACCGGAGCTTGGGTGGTGATCTGGCCCGGCTTGAGCTTGACGAGTGCCACCGATTCGTCGAGACCCGCGGCTGCGAGCAGGCGGTCATCGGGGCTGAAGGCGAGACTGACGACGATCCCGCGTTGGACCTTGACGGGAGACCCGAGCCCGCTCACACCGGCCGGCTTCACGGCGTAAAAGTGGACGGAGCCGTCTGCGGTTCCAGCCGCGAGCGTCAGGCCGTCTGGGCTGAAGGCGACGCTGAAGACGCCGCTCCTGAGCGGGCCTATCGTCGCCATCGGCCGCCGTCGAGAGCTCACGTCCCACAGCCGGATCTCGCCGCTGGCGCTGGCGGCGGCCAGCAGTCGCGGGTTCTTGGGGTCGAACGCCACGCTGGTGACCGCGCTGAGCGAGCCGTGAAGGATTGCACTCGACGGAGAGAGAGCGGCCTGCTCGAGTGCTGCGACGAGGCTACCCCTTGCCGCGGGAGAACTCGGGTTCCCCCGGTAGGCCGCCAGCGCGAACACGAGGGAGGCATCCGGCTCGCTGTTGAGCAGGCTCTGGGCCGTCGCTTGCAACTGCTCGTCCCGCGAGATCGCGGCGTCATGACTCGCCCTCCGCTCGGACTCGTACACCGCGATCGCGAGCGCGACGAAGATGAGCAGGAGGAGTCCCGTCAGCGCGAGTCGTCGCTGCCGGACGCGGGCGCGCCGCTCTGCCTCGCGCCGGGCTTTCTCCTGAGCGCGTCGCTCGCGCTCCGCCTCTAGCTCCCGCCGTTGGGCGCTGATCCACGGGATGAGGAACTCGCTCGTAAGCTCGTAGAGCTCGACGTCGTGCCGAAGCTCACGGCGGATCAGGCCAGATTGGTGCTCGAGCTTGTTGAGCGTCTGCTCGACGACCGCCCTGTCGAGGCCCGGCTGCTCCTGGCAGCATGCATCCTCGATCAGCGTTTCCCGGGCGACGACGTTGCGGGTGTCGCTGGTCGTCACCAGCTCGTTCAGGACCGCGATCGCCGCGTCGAGCTCGGTCCCCTCAAACTGCGCGAGCGCGTCGGTTAGGTGGTCCTCCAACAGCTTCTTGACCCCGCGCTCGAGTTCCACGGCCGGGTCGCGTTTCGCCTCGTAGAGCCGGCTACAGACGATCTGGAGCTCCGACAGTGGCGTCTCCCCGGACTCGTTGCCTTCGCCGAGTGCCGTCGCGATGTCCTCGGCCAGCGGAGACAGGTCGGGTACGTAGGCTCCTGGAAACTCCTGGAAGGGACCCCGGATGATCTCCGGGGCGCAGCTGAGGGGCGGGGCGGTCAGCCGCACGCCCTGGTGGATCAGCTCCGGGCGGCGCTCGAACAGCGGCTTGAGGCTGGCCAGGTAGTCCTCCCGGAAGCTGAACAGCAGCTTGACCGGGATGACCGGCTGCAGCCCGTCCTCGGCGCCCGGGTCGACCGGCGGCCGGCCGCGCAGCAACGTCACGATCGCGTCGACGATCGCCTGCTGCTGGTCGGACAGCCCCGGACCCCTGGGGAACAGCGTGGCAAGCTCCTCGAACTGGTCGAACACGAGCAAAATCGGCCCGTGCTCGGTCGCGGCGGCCACCGCCGCGACGAAGCCTCCCGCACCGTACTCGACCTGACCATGGCCCGTCGCGGCGGCAAAAGCGGATGGCAGGAACATCTCGCCGTCGGCGTCTGAGCAGACGATCGGCTCGAGGGCGAACTCCTGGCCGGGCAGCCGCCGTACGCGGACGCGATGGGGCCAGAAGCCTTCTCGGATGAGGCGTGGCAGCACGCCGGCGTTGATGATCGACGACTTCCCGCTGCCCGACTCTCCGTAGAGGAGCACGCCGCGGTACATCGTGACCAGGCGCACCAGCTGCTCGATTTCCCGGCCACGGGCAACGAGCAGGCCTTCGTCGGCAAATCGCAGCGCCTCGAGACTCCGGAACGGCTTCGCCGGAGCCGTGCGCGGGGCATCGACGATACTCCGCAGCGCCTCAGGAACAGCCTCCTCGAGAAACGACGTCATCCGGGCATCTCGCGGCCGAAGACCTTCTCGTACAGCCGAGGGACGAACGACCAGACATCCTCGACGATGAAGCTGAGCCCGAGCTGGTCGGACCAGAACAAGCGCACGAGGGGGTCCGGCTTGACATCGACCGAGAAGCTGCGGGGCGCATTGGCCTGGTCGAGCCGCCAGCGCAGGGTGTGAAACAGGAGCCGCAGGTTGAAGTCGAGCAGCCCGTAGCCCACGAAAAGCACTGGCCGTTTTCTCAGCAAGTAGTGCAACGAGCTCGGTATGGGATAGTCGTCGCCCATCGTCGTCATCCGGCGGACGAAGTTGATGTAGTTCTCGTCGGTGATGACGATCGACGCAGGGTCGTCGACGTCGCCGTGCATCTTGAATAACCACGGCGTCTCCTCGGTGACGCTCGTGACATCGTCCGGGAAGTCCTTGGTCGGTTCATCGCCTCTCGGGCTGTAGATTCGGCAGATAGACCGCTTCGCCACTTGGCCGAGCGCCCGCTCGAACAGCTGGTCGTAGTTCGTCGTCATGACGAACTTGAACGGAAGCTCGGCCAGGCCCCGGACCGCGGCGGACGGCTTAGTTTTCGTGTCAACCGCCCGTCTGACCTCATCGACGAGCCTCTGACGCCCGAGCTGGCGCTCGAAGCAGAGTGAGACACGCTGAAGGTTTTCCTCGCTCTCGCCCGGACAGATTTTCGCGAAGTCGCAAGCCGGCGCCAGCTGCTTGGCCAGCGCCGACCCCAGCGGCGGACGCTGCTCCTTCGGGTAGCTGTATTGCTTCGAGCTTGGCGCAGGAGGGTAGTGAACGCCCGCGCCGAGGAAGAGGATGCAGAACCCGCTTCTGACCATCTCGGCCAGGTCGGCGAAGGCCGCTCCGCTGAACCGAGGCTCGCCGGGTGGTGACGTCGGATCTCCTACCCCAGTCGACACCGCCGCCCCTTCGGCAACATGGGCTGGACCATCCAGATTCCCCCGCTCGATCCACTCCCGTCAGCCCGTTTCATTCTGTCCCCCAGGGATCGGCCGAGAGCTTTTGCATCATTGACTACGGCCACCAACCGACATCAGCATGCCTCGATCCCCAACCTTGTCCCACGGCGCCGGGGTTCGGAACACGACTCCGTGGAATTGACGCAGTAAGGCGCGAAAACGTGGCCACTGAAGGAAGTGCCGGAACGGGCGACATCAACGAGGAGCGGCTGCGGGGATGAGCCACACTTGCCAGTGTGCTCAGCCGCCGACAAAGCAGGTCCTAACTGCGGCACTTCTCCCCCGAATCGGACGCCTGTTAGACGCCGGATAACCGTCAACCTAGCCTACAGGATTCACTTGCAGTATGGGCGGATACGGACGCATGTTATTCAGGTAATTCCTACCTATAGCGAGTAATAGCTCACCCAAGTCCGATCGCCGCAGCTGAGCCGACTGTCGCCGATAGCCGGAACGCAAGGAGCGACCGCTTCTGCGTCAGCAGGCGGTCTGCGTTGAGCCGGCCTCGGTCCGGGTCGACTACCGCTCGGGTTATTACCGGAAAGACGACGTGGCTATTGCCGGGCCGGCGGTCACGCCTCCGGCCCCGGCTGTACTGCCGGCGCGTTTCGGGCGCTCCCCCGAGTCGATCTGCCGGCCAAACCGGACTCCGGGCCAAGCACCCAGATGCGCGCTTGTGCGATCAGCAGGTGTGCGGGAAGGGTGAGGGTCCTGTGAGTTTTCGCCGCCTTTGGAGTGACGTTGTTCACAGAAGGGTGAGGCTTTCCCACAAAACCCTGCGCGGCATCTAGACTACCTTGGGTAGACCGGTATGGGCGGGCGCAGTGGATCGCGGCACGGACCCAAGTCGGGTCGCGTGTTGCTATACGCGCATCGACCGGAGGGGCGACGATGACAGATCATTCGTTGGCGGCTGAGTTAATCAGCGCCGGGTTCTTGGTGGCCGTGCTAATCGTGCTGATGGCCGTCGGCCGCCGCGTCGCCGTGGCGGCGAACGACACCACTTACACACCGGCGGGCGGGGTCGCGCGGACCGTGCAGAAGGGATCGATCATCCCGGCCGCCGACGTGTCCCTGGTGCTCTCCGAGGACTACCGCTCGGTGCGTCGGCCGCTCCTGAGAGCGCTAGTGGTGGGTGCGGACAATCGCACGTCAACGTCGAAGGTGGTGGCGCTGGCATGGACGTTTGCCATCACGTTCGGGATCGTTGCGTTGATCGTGGCGAAGTGGCTGGGCAGCCCGACCGGGTACGACATCCTGATCCACAAGGGCCTTCAGGGGGAGTACCTACTGTTCCTCGGCGGGCCATACGCTGCGGCTGTGCTGGCGAAGTACACCGCCAGCTCCACGGCACAAGGCCAGGCGAACAAGTCGGTGGCGCCGATCGGGAGTGCCACGCCCTCGCAGCTGATCGCCAACGATGACGGGGACGGCGATCTCGGCGACTTTCAGTACGTGCTGTTCAACGCTGTCACGATCGCGTGGTTCCTGGGAACCTTCGTGCCGCACCTCTCAGACGGAATGCCGGACGTTCCCGCGCTGCTCGCGGGGCTGACGCTGACCTCGGCCGCCGGGTATTCGGCCAAGAAGCTCTTGACGCAGGCCGCGCCTGTGATGACCGCGCTTCAGCCGCCCTCGGCACCGCCCAGCACGATGTCCGCCAAATCGACAGTCGAATTGTGGGGACGGAACCTGATCGTGCCGGCCAGCGACGGGACCGCGCTCGCGGCAGTGGTGAGCGTCGGCGGCCAGGCGGCGACCGTGTCGTCGTTCAGCCAGCCGCTTGGAGTTGACCAGCTGGTGGTGGAGGTCCCGAGCGGCGTGGCGCCCGGTCCAGTCAAGGTGACGGCTACGCGGGCAGACGGGGTCGCGGCCACCGGCCCGAACGGCACCGACGGGCTCACGCTCACGGTCACGGCGCCTCCGAGCGCATGACCCACGCGCTCGCGGCTCAACGCAGGGTCATGGCCTAGCGATCGCACCTTAACCTGTGCCGTTCATGCAGACGCATTCCTTTCTTACAGCCGGAACGATGAGCCGTGGGCGCGGCGAATCGCGATGGACCTCCAGTCCAAGGGACTCCGCATCTTCGTCGACAAGGACGGGCTGCTCGAGGGCACGCCGCGGGTGACGGCAAGGCGTGCAACGTCGACCTGCCGCTGTGGCAGCTCGTGCGTGCCAGTAGGGCCGCGCCGGCGTATTCCCGCCGGAGCTGCTCGATGCCGGCGGGCCCGAGCCGTTCATCATGGGCGACGGGGGAGTGACGACCTACAACAACCCCGCATTCATGCTGTTCCTGATGGCGACGGTCGAGCCGTACAACCTGTGCCGGCCGGCGGCACCGACCAGATGCTGCTGGTGTCGATCGGCACCGGCACCAGCCCGAAGGCAAACCAGGATCTGGTGCCCGGCGAGATGAACCTGCTCTACAACGCGAGCTCGCTCCCGTCAGCGCTGATGTTCGCTGCGCGGAACGAGCAGGATCTGTTGTACCGAGTGTTCGGCGACTGCCGACACGGCGACGTTCTCGACCGCGAGATCGGGGATCTGATCGGCGCCAAGAACCCGGCCAACCCTAAGCTGTTCACCTACGTGCGGTACAACGCCGAGCTGACACGCGAGTGGCTGAACAGCAACGGGTTGCCTCACATCGTTGCGTCAGACGTTCAGCGCTCGGACTCGACCGCTTACATGAAGGAGCTGTCCGAGGTGGGGGAGCGGGTCGCCGACCAGGTCGTCCCCGAGCATTTCGGAGGGTTCTGAGCGCGGCATGGTGCTCGCCTTTGCTGGCCGCCGCGCCCAGTCGATCGCCGGTGACCTTGAGCCGGTATCGCTGCGGATCCGCCGCGTCCTCGCCGCGCTGCGGCCCGGGGCGGTGATCGGCGCGCTGGCCGACGGGGCCGATCTGCTCGTGGTGGAGGCGGCGCTGCAGCTGGTAGGCACCGCCGTGCACGTCGTCCTGCCAACCCGCGAAGAAGTGTTCCGGGAGCAGTCCGTCGCGGACGACTGGCGGTCGCGCTTCGATCGCGCCCTCGCCGAGGTCCGTCGCCGGAACACGGGCTCGGTCCGCTCGCTCGATCTGCCGGACGGCAGCGACGCCTACCGCAAGGCCAACGTCGCGTTCCTCGACGAAGCTCAGGGGATCGCTCGCGACGGGGAGCGCGTGGCAGTGCTCGCCATCGCCGCCGTCGCCCAGGGCGCGATGGTGCAGGACCTCGTCGCGGGCGCGCAGCTGCGGTCGATCCCGGCGCTCCGGATTGACCCCGGCGTGGTGATCGCCGATCGGCCGCGCGTCTTCGTCGCCATGCCATACGGGGAGCGCAAGCTCGACCCCCAGCGCCGTATCGAGGTCAACTGCGATCTCGTGTACCAGCGGATCCTGCTGCCGGCGCTGGAGAACGCCCAGCTCAACTACCGGCGCGCCGACGAGGAGATCGACTCCGGGGTGGTGCTCGAGCCCATGATCGAGTGGCTCGCCGAGGCGGACCTGGTGATTGGCGACCTGCAGACGGCGAACTTCAATGTCGGGTGGGAGTTGGGACTGCGGCACCTGATGAAGGCCCGTCAGACGCTCTTGATCAGGCCGGCAGGGACGACGGCTCCGTTCGACCTCAACATGCTGCGCCACGTCGTCTACGTCCAGGACGAGCGGGGTCTGAGCGACGATGCAGTGCACGATGCGTGGACGCGTCTGGCCCCGTACCTGAGGGCGGTTGGCGGCAGCAGCGGTGCCAGCGACTCGCCCGTGGACGCAGTCATGGATGTCGAGCAGTGGAGCAGGGTCAAGCGCCGGCCCGCACGTAGTCCGCGCTGGGAGGAGGCTCGCCAGCGGCTCGCGCTGGCTCGCGACCTCGCTGACGGTGACCTGATGCTCGCGGTTGTGCGCGATGCCGCCGATCTCGATAACGATGAGCTGTTGCCGCTTCGCGCCGAGGCGGGGGTTGGGCTGGTGCGGCTCGGGCGCTACCAGTCGGCCCGCGCGCTGCTGAGCGAGGTGGTCGCCGCCGACGGCGATGTCCGACGCCCCGACGCCTACGTTTACTACGCCCAGGCGCTGTATCGACCCCGCGATGCGGACGTTGCGTCGTATGACGAGGCCGAGCGGATCCTGCGGCAGGTGATCCTCAAGCGTCCAACTCACCCCGAGGTCCGTGCAATGCTTGGGGCCGTGGCGAAGCGGCGAGCCAGTCGGCGCGTCGGCGACGAGGAGCGGCGCGGCGATCTCCTCCTGGCGATGGAGTCCTATCGGCTCGACTACGAACGCAACCTCAACGCACACTATGAGGGAATCAACGTTGTGGCGATCGGCGTCGTGCTCGCCCTGCGCTACGACGATTTGCTCGCCCGCGACCTAGTCCGTCAACTGCTTCCCGCGGTACGAGTGGCTGCCGGGGTGGCACGCGAGTCCAATCCACGCGATTACTGGGCCTTCGCAACGCTGGCCGAGTGCGCCCTGCACGAGTTGCTGATGGGGGAGCGCGGGCGGCCCGCCTCCCGCGACCAGCGGGCCGACGCGCTGCGGCCGGTAGGCGGAGATCTCGAGATCGCAGCCGCCTACCGGCAAGCCGGCGCGCTGCGGCCGACCGACGGGGATCTCGACAGCACCCTGTCGCAGCTGGGCTTCCTCGCGGTGCTCGGCATCAGCCCCGAGCCGCTCTCCACAGCCAGGGACGCCCTGCTGGCGGGAGCAGGCAGAATCGCCCGCGAGCTCGCGTGAGCGGTTAGGGGTGACGGTTCGCCGCAGGCCGACGGCGGCTCGAGCGCGCATGCAACCCCGGCGGCTCGGTTCGGGGAGTGACGGGTAAGCCCTGACGGCACACTCATCGCCGCGGCCCGAACCGACCGATGCGTAAACGTCTGGCACGCCCGCACTGGCGTGGAGAGCAC
The DNA here is from genome assembly GCA_963809685.1 of uncultured Solirubrobacterales bacterium. Taxonomy (GTDB): domain Bacteria; phylum Actinomycetota; class Thermoleophilia; order Solirubrobacterales; family Solirubrobacteraceae; genus Palsa-465. Next base: position 499,680 of record CAWEKN010000005.1, read on the forward strand.
GTCTACTGCTTCGAGCTGACCAACCCCGATTGCCTGTGGCCTAGAGTTACTGTCTCTACGTCCCCCACCAGGTCGAGTAGATGCGGCCGTCGGTGCCGGTCACGAACAGGTCGAGATGGTTGGGGTTGCGCGCGACTACATTGATCGGGGAGCCGAGAGCCGCTGAGCCGCCGGAGACGTTGAACCAGTTGGCCCAGCCGCCGGTGGCGTCCCACCAGGTCGAGTAGATGCGGCCGTCGGTGCCGGTCACGAACAGGTCGAGATGGTTGGGGTTGCGCGCGACTACATTGATCGGGGAGCCGAGAGCCGCTGAGCCGCCGGAGACGTTGAACCAGTTGGCCCAGCCGCCGGTGGCGTCCCACCAGGTCGAGTAGATGCGGCCGTCGGTGCCGGTCACGAACAGGTCGAGATGGTTGGGGTTGCGCGCGACTACATTGATCGGGGAGCCGAGAGCCGCTGAGCCGCCGGAGACGTTGAACCAGTTGGCCCAGCCGCCGGTGGCGTCCCACCAGGTCGAGTAGATGCGGCCGTCGGTGCCGGTCACGAACAGGTCGAGATGGTTGGGGTTGCGCGCGACCGCAGTGATCGGGGAGCCGAGAGCCGCTGAGCCGCCGGAGACGTTGAACCAGTTGGCCCAGCCGCCGGTGGCGTCCCACCAGGTCGAGTAGATGCGGCCGTCGGTGCCGGTCACGAACAGGTCGAGATGGTTGGGGTTGCGCGCGACCGCATTGATCGGGGAGCCGAGAGCCGCTGAGCCGCCGGAGACGTTGAACCAGTTGGCCCAGCCGCCGGTGGCGTCCCACCAGGTCGAGTAGATGCGGCCGTCGGTGCCGGTCACGAACAGGTCGAGATGGTTGGGGTTGCGCGCGACCGCAGTGATCGGGGAGCCGAGAGCCGCTGAGCCGCCGGAGACGTTGAACCAGTTGGCCCAGCCGCCGGTGGCGTCCCACCAGGTCGAGTAGATGCGGCCGTCGGTGCCGGTCACGAACAGGTCGAGATGGTTGGGGTTGCGCGCGACTACATTGATCGGAGAGCGGAGAGCCGCTGCGCCGCCGGAGACGTTGAACCAGCTGGCCCAGCCGGAAGGTGAGCGGTAATAGATGTCTACTTCGCCGTTCGGGTTCGAATCGCTGACGACCACTGCATGTTGCGCGCAGTCGGTGACGGCGTTCACGGGGCTCCAGCTCAGCGCCGGGGTTGACGCGCCCGTCTGGATCGCGATTCCCGGAACGCTGTGTCGTCTGTGGCGGGGTAATCCGAACATTGGGTAATGCCATACGCCTCGAGCGTCTCGATGCACCAGGTCAGCTCCTGCACATTCTGGATCGGTAAACCCGCGTTAGCAATTCCCTGAAACTGACAGTTGTAGCTAAAGGCGCCACCGGCTCGACCAGTGAGCGTCATCACACCGATCAGTGTGTCTCCCGGGTTTACCCGAACCAACTGGCTATGGAACGATTGGCCGCCCTGGCCGTCGGCATACCAGCTCGCCACTGCCCAGTAGTTGCCCCCACCAGCAGCCGATACTCCCCATTGGAGGACCGGCTGATAGATCATCGTCGCGTTCTGGATCCCATTGAACAGGAAGACAACCTGACCAGACTGGGTTCTCGGCACCGCTGGGACGACCCATGTGGTCGCAAATGAAGTGATCGGATTGCCCGTATTGTTAGTCCAGTCAGCGTAAGCAATCCAACCACTCCCAAGGGTGGGCACCAGCGTGGGCAGGCGAGCAACGTTCGCAGGCATCACGGGTCGGTCTCCGGGGCGAAACGGAAGCTTTCCGAAATCGGCGACTACGTCTCCGGAAGAGCTGATCGCCTGTAGGCGGCCATCGGTCCCGTCGAGCACATGCCCCGGCTCGATCGTGTGTACGAGCGACTTGGGCCTGAACCCACCCGGCGTCAGCACAAGATCCTCGGCCATCGTGGCCGCTCCCAATTGCTCGTGACCAGCTCCCGGCCGAGCGATGTCTGTTGTTGATGCTTCTTCGCCTGACACAACAACCGCCTTTCCTTCCTCGTCGATGCGGACGGCTTGGCCGGGCCCGACTGCACGGACGCTATCGCGCGGCCGCGGGCCGCCAGGCGCGATCACCAAATCGTCTCCGATGTCCACTGGATCGGGAGGATCAGCCATGGCTATCTCTACTGATTCTTCATTGCCAATCTGAGGTGCGTAGCCGAGCGGCTGGACGCAAGCTCCCAGAGGCTGAAGCCGAGGAATACCTGCCGGCCCGCGGTTACTGGTCTATTGCGTCGACAAGGCGAGGAGGTGCGCAACGCCGCACTAAGCAGCTAATAGTGAACAAGCACCTCTCTTGGTACCAAAACGGGACGACAGGTGTCACGCTACCAAGCACCCACCGGTGGTGTCAAGGTTCCCGCCCGACAATTACCGCCGGAGCGCAAGGAAGGCAGCGCCCGGTCGAGGCCAGACGCACGCACACACCCCGCCCCCCGGTGTGATGCCGCGCACCATCAGGTGTTACAGCGTCGCAATCGTAGTTGTGGAGGCTTGCGGGCGGACAGAGTGTCGCCGTTTGGGGGTGGGAGGGTCCGGGACCACCGAGCGTGATTCCTGATTTGGCCCCGCATGATTTAGCACGTTTCAGCGGGTTTGATCAGCGACGTCGGTCGGTATCAGTTCGCGGAGCCGGGTAGAGGCGATCTGTTCCGGATCAACCGAACCTACGGACAGACGCTTCGAGAGGGCAGTTTCATTCGTCGAGAGGGGGACTGAGCCGTCAGCGGCATCCTGGCGGCATCCAGCTAAGCTGGCTGACGTGGAGAACGCACGCGGCTGGCGCGCCGTCGGTTCGCGTCGGGCTGATCGACGACGCGATGTTGGCCGCGCGTTGCTCATCGCGTCGCTGTTCGCGCTGTGTACGACTGGCTGCGCGACGGCCCAGCAGGCGCGACCGCGCGACGCGACCGTTGAGGGTGACGTCCAGGTCTGTGGAGGACCCGCGCCGGGACCCTGTGTGATCGAGACCCTCAGCATTTGCCAGACGCCCGACTCGTGCGTCACGAGCGACCGAGTGGCGGTTCTCGACGTGCACGGGCGGGGCGTCGCTCAGCAGAAGCCTCGGCACGCCCGCTTCAGCTTGCGACTGCGGCCGGGCACTTACACGGTTGAGCTATTGGGTGACGGCAAACGAATCCGCGGGCGCGTCATGCAACGCAAGGAGGTCAAGGCCCGCGCACATCACACGGCGGTCGTTCGGTTCAAGTTCGCCGTTCCTTAGACTGCTTCCCCGCGGAATAACTCTCGGGCGCAGATCCGCGAACGGCCACATCGGTTGGGTTCCGGCGCGGCCGTTCTTGGAGGTCATAGGTTTGCCTGATCGAGTTGCCAGGGAGCGTTTGAACGCTCCCGGACTGCGAGCGTGGTGGCGTTGTAGGCGCAGGATTCGAATCACTCCGGTCCGCTCTCTGTCACGGTCTTGGGCGTGATCAGCCGCGCGCGGACCTCATCAACGGCGGCTGCCGGGGCGGGCATAGATCACGACCTCTGGCACGTCTCGCCAGCGATAATCAGCGCACATACGAGGCGAGACATGTGATTCCGTACATTTCGTTGACACCGGCCGCAGCATGCGACGCCCACAATAGGAAGCTCGGTGGAACCGCCTCGAGGCACCCGTGATCGATCCCGCGGCAGCGCGGGGTTGCGTGCGCTAGGCAAATGGCGCTTCTTCGTCGGCTTCTCCTGTCTGATGCTGGTTCTGATCGGAGCCGTCGTCCTGATCAAGTTGATTGTTCGCGGAAGGGTCACGTTCGCCAACGCCTTGATCGACGTCGTCATTGTGGTTGTGCTCTTTCTCGTCGGACTGCGTGTCCTTCGCGTCGGGGTCACAGCGAGCGTGCGTGGACGCCGTGCCCTCTCCGCGAGCGCGGTGCTCGAGAAGGCGAGCGCGGCGCCGGTCCTCTACCTCCGTTCGTTCGCGCACGATACGTTCGCGGATCGTCGGCCGATGCTCGGCAGTTGGTCGGAGGAGGAACAGATGGTCGCCGTGCTGCGACGGATCGGACCCGTGGTGGCGATCGGAGCGCCCGGTGAGCAGGTGCCTACGCTCGGCGCGGCGCGTGACTACGTCTCGGATGCCGACTGGCAGGACTGGGTTCGCGCGATGATGTCGCGGGCGTCTTTGGTGTTGTTCCGCGCGAGCGAGACGGAGGCCTTTTGGTGGGAGGTCAAGACTGCGTCTACCGATGTGGCCCCTGAGCGCTGCGCTTTCCTGCTGCCCCAGGACCCCGAGGCGTACTCGCGCTTTCGCGCGCGGATCGCCGAGCACTGGGGACAACCACTGCCCGAGCGTCTGCCCGCGCTTCCACAGAGCTTGATCAGCGGCCCATATGCAATCGAGTTCTGGGGGCTTCTGTACTTCGAGACGGATGGCACACCGGTACTGCGGCGGGTCGATCCAATCGGATTCTGGATCGCACTCTCGATCGCGTTCGTGCAACCGTTCCGCGTGTACTTCAGCCAGATATTCGCCCCCTTGATCCACCGAACGCGTGGCCGCAGGATCGACGGGCGAACGCTTTGGTGGATGCGCGTGCAGATGCTGAACCCGGTGACGCTATTCGTGAGGACGTACGGTGTATTGACCTCCCGCCGCCGGGCACGAAAGCCTGTTCCGTAAGGCCCCGACCGCGTTAGTGTTTGAGTGAGTTCTAATCCGGGTTCCGGTTCGCCTGCGCGGAGCGGCATCGTGGCCCGAGTGCTTGCCTACTGTCGCCCGCGGGCGGCGCTGCTGCCTGGTAGTCGGTCAAAGCAGCCGCGGCGCAGGCGCGATCGTTCCAGGCGTATTCCGACAGCGGATC
>CAWEKN010000006.1:0-118596 GCA_963809685.1 uncultured Solirubrobacterales bacterium
GACCGACCGATGCCCCGGAAGTCACCCTGCTCATTCAAAAGACGCGCCACGGTTCCTTTAGAGTTTCAGATTTCGCACAGCCAATCTCAAATGTTTAGATTTGATCCTATTTTTTCCGTCACCACATCACCAGGGCTGGCGTTATCGTTGACGTGGGTAGAACTTCGGACGCCGGGAAAGGAGGTCAGACATAGCTCAGCCAACCGCCTCGTCGGCGGTGCTTCAAATCCTCAAACCAACGGCACACAGGATACAACGCGATCACCACGAGCAGCCACACGACGTATACTCCGGGGAGGGCCAACCCGTAGTCCGGCGGATACAGCGACCGTGCTTCATCGTGGAACAGCGGGCCGACAAAAAGCCCGCTCGGGCCGCCATACCGCAGGTAGGAGATGAGCAAGGCGATCGCATGGATCAGAAAAATGTGAACGATATAAAAAAAGAGCGGCACCCGGCCGAAAACGATGAAAGGTCGCCAGAATTTGCCGAGGTCGCGATCAAGCAGGGCTAGCACGATGAAAGAAGGACCAAGTGTCATCAGCAGATAGAGCAAAGAGGGAGGGTATTTCTCGCATTTGATGAACGAGAAGACGGTAAAGAGCAGGCTCTGCTGCCGCGACCACGGAAAGGATCGCCATAGATGTTCGTCGCACGGATCACAACGAAGGCCGCACACAAACTGATGCCGAGCCATAGCGTTCGGCGACGTCGCCGCGCGCGGTCGAGTTTCACCACCGCACCGTAGGCGTATCCAGCGGCCATGACGCCGATCCAGGGCACGAGCGGATAACCGATGTAGAAGGTGCAGGTCGGCGAGAGCTGGATCGGATTTCCGGCATGCAGCACGTTCCAGAGCCAGCCGAGCGAGCCAAACGCCTCTGGCCGCACGGAATCGAAAAGGTTGTGCGCGCCGATCAGTCGATTCCGAATGCAGCGATCGCCCACACCGGCAAATAGATCAGGGCGGCCAGCGCGACCATTGACCACCCCAGCGCCCAGATCACGCCCCCGCCAAGGGAATGGATATCAAAGTTAAACGTCCATGCGAACTGCATCACCGTCAGCTCGAGTAACACCAGCCACAGGCCGCGGGTGATGAGGAACCGCGCGAGATGAGTTTTCGTTTTGCCACGCGTCAACGAGAGGAATGCGGCGGTGCCGGCCAGGAAGCAGAATACCGGCGCGCAGAATCGAGTGATCCACCGCGTGAAGAAAAGCGCGGCGTAGGTTTGGCTTAGGTCGAGCGGGGGGAACAAGAGGGCGTCGTGGCTAAGGAAATCACGGGTGTGATCGAGGGCCATCACCACCATGACCAGACCGCGCAAGACGTCTATGTTCTCGAGACGCGGGCGTGGCGGTTGTAAAGGAATCGGAGAGTCGCTGACTTCCGGCATACCCTCAGCCTTGTCACAAAGATCGCGGCGGCCGTCAATTCGAACTTCGTGGCGTCCGTGATCTCTGTCGTGCGAGCTCACCGGAGTTTCATTTTCTAGTCAATGAAAAGCGCGCACACTTTCTTCACGAATACGAAATGTCAAATCTTTAGACGCAACCCCGGTAGTTCCCCTGCGAACGAGTTTGGTTGACGATCCACGATGATTCGTAGCATCAAGGAGTATCAACCGTTTCAAGCCACACCAATGGAAACGCCGCTGACGCCTCTCGAGTTTGCTCGCCGCGCGCGAAACTTTATCCCGAATGTATCGCTGTGATCGATGGTGACGACGCTGGACCTATGCGCAGTTTTGCGATCGAAGTGATCGTTGGTCGACAGTTTTGCAGAAGCTTGGAATCGGCCCCGGCGACCGTGTTGCTTATCTTTCACCGAACACTCACGCGCAGCTCGAATCGTTCTATGCGGTCCCGCGAATCGGCGCTGTGCTGGTGCCGTTAAACTATCGCCTGACCGGACGACTTCGTTTACCTCATCAATCATAGTGGTTCGCGCATGGTTTGCGCAGACCGCGATTATCTTGGAACGATCGATAGTATTCGCGAACAGCTTCCCAAGGTTGAGCACTTCATCACTCTCACAAGAGAAGCCGAGGGCTGGCTCGACTATGAAGCAATGCTCGACGCGAGCTCGGCTGAATTTGTTCGTCGGGACATTCGCGAGACGGATCTGCTCACAATTAATTACACTAGCGGCACGACCGCGCGTCCGAAGGGCGTGATGATCACCCATCGCAACGCCTGGATGAATTCTATCGGCACCCTCCTCCATGCACCCATGACCTGTGCTGATCGTTATCTGTGGACGCTGCCAATGTTTCACGCCAACGGCTGGACGTTTGTCTGGACAGTGACGGCAGCGGGAGCGACTCACATTTGTCTCCGCAAATGCGAGCCCCGCGCTGTGTTCGAATTAATGGCGACCGAACAGGTCACGACGCTGTGCGCAGCGCCGACGCAGCTCCTCGCGCGCCCGTGCCGGATCGAAGTGGCGCCACGCGATCGCGTGAAAGCACGAGTCCCAGTACCACTGGTGCCGGTAGCGCGGCGTTGCGGGGCAGCTGAACGCATAGCGGACGCCGTCGCTGGAGCGGTGACCCTCGCGCCAGTTGTCGCGCAGCACCCGTTCGGCCGCCGCGCGCACGCGGGCTGTTCGTTGTTGGTCAGCCAAGGAGCTCGTCGTAGGTCACAACATCGCGGCCCGCCGCGCGCTCCAGCAGCGACTCGAGCGTCGCCACGTGGCCGGGCAGGTCGAAGTCCGCGGGGTGCACGTCGATCCGCATCACCTCCCCGGGGTTGCGCGCCGCGGTGCGCACGAGCGGCGGCGACAGCAGCCGCTTGAGCGAGGTCGAGCTCCCCAGGCACAGTGCGCGCGACTTGATCTGGTAGGAGCGTGCCTGGATCCGCCGCGTATCGGCGAACCACTCAAACGAGTCCGCGAGCACCCCCCGGAGCGCGCGCGTGTACGCGTACCCCGGCGCGACGAAGCCGCGAGGGTCGAGTTCGATGTCCTTGAGCAGCCGCCGGCCGGTGAGCACCCGCCGGGCGGTGGCGTCGGCGCCGAGGCCGGGGAACTCGGCGGCGCTGCCCCCCTGCCAGGCGGCGACGATCGAACGCGGCCATGGGGCGATCACAGACGCCTTGTGTGCGAGCCCGTGCTGCGCGACGGTGTCGCCACAGGCCACGCGGCCGCGCAGCCAGGCCGCGAGCGCCGGCGCGCGGGTGCCGATCGGATGCAGATCGGCCGCCGGGATCACCAGCAGCGTCACCTGTCCGACCCCTCGCGCCAGCAGCCACTCCCTGATCTCGCGCACGCGCGAGAACGAGCGCGGCTCGACATCGTGCACCGCGACCGCGACGGCGGTCATCGCCGGCCCATCAGGCGCTCGAGGTCGGCTAGCTCGGCGGACAGGGCGGCGTCCCAGCCGTGGTCGGAGGCGAGCTTCGCCGCGAGCGCTGGGTCGTCGGATTGGGCGCGGGCTTGCTCGATCGCGCGCAACATGTCGGTTGTGTCGCCGGCCCGGAAAGTGTGGGCAAACGCGCCGATCAGGGCCGCCGACGGTGTGCTCGTCGCGGTCGCCACGGGCGTGCCGCACGCCGCGGCCTCGAGCGCGACCAGCCCGAACGTCTCATGCGGCCCGGGGAGCGCCACGCAACGCGCTCGTGCGTACTCGCGGGCGAGCTGATCACGGTCCCTGATGTAGGGCTCGAACGTCGCTCGGTCGGCCAGCCCGAGTTGCGCAGCGCGCTCCATGAACGTGTCGCCCGCCGGGCCGGTGCCGCGCAGCACCAGCGGCCAGCGTCCGGGCGCGGCGGCGGCCGCTCGCAGCAGCTCGCGCACGCCCTTCTCGCGCGACAGCCGCCCGACGTACAGCACGTGGTCGCCGCGGGTGACGTCTGGGCGGGGGTGGAACTCGGGTCCCAGCCCGAGCCGCAGCGGCAGCGTGGAGCGGCGACGTGTGTCGGGGCCCGGATCGACGACCGACATGACCGCGTCGACGTCCAGGTACGCACGGCGATACCAACTGCGCAGCGCCCGGCGGTACACGCCTTGGGGGCCGGGCAGAACGCCCGCATGCAGCGCCGCCGAGGAGTGATGGACCGCGATCACGGTGGCGCCGATCTCGTGGGCCGCGCGGCTTGCCTGGCGGGGGGTCCAGTACGGGTCGTGCAGGAGCACGATGTCGGGCTCGAGCGCGCGCAGCGTCGCCTGCAGCCCGGCGCTGCCGAGCGGGATCCGGTAGCCGTTGGAGGCCGCCAGCCGCACGGATGGCTGCTCGTGCCGGTTGTGCTCGTGGAGGTTGGACTCGCCCGGGCTCGGCGGGCGCCCGGGCACCACGAGGTGGTGCTCGAACGCTCCGGTCCGCGCCGCGAACTCGGCCTTGGCCTCGAGATACGTGCGGATGCCGCCGCTGCGCTCGCCGTAGAACAGGGCGACGTCCGCGACCCGCAGTGGCGCCGGGCGCGGCCTGATCGGTGGCTCCGCGGTGAGCAGCGCGGCGCCGGGATCAGGCCGCACGTGCGACCTCTGGCGAGGACTCGCTGCCCGATACGCCCTCGGGCGCGACACGCCCGAGCGCTCGGGCGTACCCCGACGCCAGCTGTTGGAGCGACCGTTCCCACGAGCGTCGTGCGACCGCGAGCAGGCCGCCGGTCGCGAGCCGGTCCTGGAGCGCGGCGCGACGCGCGAGCCCCCGGATCGCGCCGGCGAGCGCGTGGGGATCGGCGGGGACCAGGCAGCCGCTGCGGCCGCTCTCGATCAGCTCGGCGGCGCCGCCGCCGTCGACAGCCAGCACCGGGAGGCCGCTGGCCTGGGCCTCGAGCACGACCCGGCCGAAGGTGTCGACGGCGCTGGGGAACACGAGCAGGTCGGCGCTCGCGTACACGCGCGCCAGCTGCTCTGGAGCGAGCCAGCCGAGGAAGCTCGCGGTGCTGCGCAGGCGGGCGCGGAGGCGTTGCTCTTCGGGGCCGGCGCCCGCCAGCACCAGATGCAGCCGCGGCTCGCGGTCGTGGGCGATCTGGAACGCGTCAGCGAGCAGATCGGTCCCCTTCTCGCGGCTGAGGCGCCCGACGTAGAGGACGTTGATGGCGTCGGGCAGGATGTCGGACGCGTAGCAGGCGGGGGTGAAACGCGTCCGGTCGACTCCAAACTCCCATCGCGCGATCCTGTCGTCCGGGATGCCAAGCCGCAGCAGCGCCTGGTCGGCCCAGCGGCTGGGCGAGAGGACCAACCGGCAGCGGCCGTAGAAGCCGGCCAGCACTGTGTCCAGCGGCCTGTCCCCGGTCAGGCCCGATTGCAGCTCGGTGGGGTAGCTGCTGAGGTCGGTGTGGTAGCTGCCGAGCACGGGGATGCCTCTGCCTGCGGCCAGCAGCAGCGCGGCGACCCCGGCGGGGCCTGGTGTGCAGGCGTGGACGAGGTCGTAGGAACCCTGCGAGACGGCCTGCGCGTCGGCGCCCAGCAGATCGATCCGGTGACCGGGAATCGTGCGCTCGCGCAGCTGGGCGAGCGTGTCGGCCAGTCCGTGTCCGGCGCCGAGATCGTCGGCGACCACGGCCACGCGAACCGTCGAGCTCTGAGATGAGGTGGGAGCGGATTGCGTTTGCGCAGACTGATCGGCATCGACGGCGAAATCGGCTTGCCGGAGCATCGCGAGCAGACCCCCGGTGTCGACCTCGAGCTCGAGTTGCTCCAGCCATGCCCGCAGGATCCGCGTCGCCTCGTCGCGGCCGACGCCGGCGCCGACGCTTGCCTTCAGGCTGTTCCCCGCGCGCAAGACCCGGTCGGCGAGCTCGATCGTGGCCCACCGACCCGCGCTTGTGTGGCTCATGACCGCACAGATTCACCCGCAAAGCGCGGGATTTAGTGACCGATCGGCCAAGTTCCTGTAACCAGGATGTGAACTGTCCCGCGGTCCCGATGGACGGCTACCCCACCGGATATCCCAGAGCTTCACTCCGATCCCGGCCAAGTACGACAAACATCGTACTTTGATAACGTACGACAACCGTCGTACAACGCTCCGGAATCGAGAGGCCCAGAAATGACCCACCAGAACAGTAGCGCCGACACCGCCCGGACCCATCGGACCACCCGGACCCCCCGCGTCGATCTCGTGCGCCAGATTCGCCCGCGCCACAGGCGCCGGCACTCGGCCGGCATCGTCGCGCAGTACATCCACGAGCTGTCCGAGCGTCACGCGCAGGAGGCGAGGCGATCGCGCGGGCCACGCGCCGTCAGCTCCCAGCCCTGCTGAGCACGTCGCCGTGGCACGGCTTCAGCAGCCCCAGGCACCAGCCGGCCTCGCTGAGCCGATCGGCTGTCGGCCCAAGCGCGTAGGCCGCTCTTTCAGAGCTGCTTCACAGACGGGGCGGGCGGGCAAGCGCCTGTCGGCGGTCATGGCCGCGCTGCTCGGATCGCTCGCGCTCGTCTACGTTCGCCGCGTCCAGCAGCAGCCCGCGCCCGCGCCCGCGGGCTAAGGATGGACGAAGTCCGCGAATATGGCGGACTTCATCCACCGCTGACGATGGCGTCCCTCATCGAGTGCCCGATCGCGGCGCGACGCCGAGGCGCTCATTGCACGGACTTGATCTTCGCCTCGAGCGTGGGGTAGTCGACGTTGCCGACGAGCGGCGCGGCCTCGCCCTTGGCGCCGGAGACGACGATCGTCGGCGTGCTGTTGTAGCCCTTGGACGCGGCGGCCTGCTGGTCCTGGTTGACCTGGGAGATCAGCGTCGGGCTGGTGCGATCGGTGCTCCACTTCGAGAAGTCGAGGCCGGTGACCTGGTGCGCCAGGTTGTTGAGGTACGTCGTGTTGACGTAGTCGGTGCCCTCCTGGCCCTGCTCCTTGTAGAACAGCTGGATGTAGTTCCAGGCCTTCTGCTGCTCGCCGGCCGCGAGCGCCGCAGCCTGCTGGGTGGGGAAGATGTTGGGGTTGGGGCCGTTGGCGGTCGCCGTCGACAGCGAGCGGTAGATCAGCTGAACCTTGCCTGCTTTGACGTCGTTTGCGATCAGCTGGGCCTCGGCGCCCTCGGCGAACGCCTTGCAGACCGGGCACTGAAGGTCGGCGAACTCGGTCACGATCACCTTCGCGTTGGGCGCGCCGAGCTTGGCGCCGGACTGCGGGATCCCCGCGAGCAGCGTGTCGACGTCGCGCTGGGCCTGTTTGGCTGACGCGCTGTTCGGGTTCGCGGTCGATCCGCCGTTGCGACTGGCGAAGATCACCGCGACGACCGCGACGGCGACCGCGACGCCCAGCGTCAGTCCGAGCATCCGCAGCCGCCGTTCGCGCCGCGAGCGCTCAGACTGCGCTTGCTCTTCGGCGATCCGCCGGGCGCGGGCTTCTTCCTTCTGCTTGCTGCGTGAGGCCATGATGATCGCGACCACTCGCGCGGGTCGCTCCCTTCTTTCAGGATATCGCCAGGCGCGCTGCGGCCCGGACGGATTTGCGCTGCTACTCGGGCCCGGTGCCGAGCTGCTCGGGGCCCTGGTTGGTGTAGGTCATGCGGAACGCCCGCAGCGCGTCGAACACGCGCTGGTTGAACGCCTTGCAGCCGAGCACGTGGCCCCATGCCGTGGCGGCGACCTGGTAGGGCATGTTGGTCGCGTTGGGGTACAGGAGCAGCATCTGTCCGGGCGTCCAGCGGCCGTCCTCCTCGTTGAACAGCGCCTCGAGCTGCTTGACGTCTGCGGACGGCAGGCTTGGGCTGTACTGGTACTCGATCCGGCCGTGCTCGAGCGCGTGCACGAGGTACGGCGCCTGCGGCACGTTGCCCTGCTTGTACTCCCCGTCGGACGCGGGCGCCGGGTAGTGCGGGCCGTAGCTCGGCGGGTTGGTGGCGTATTTGATCTTCGTCCCGGGCTGGTCGTGCTGGCGATTCTGATCGGTGCGGGCAATCGCGTCCGGCGTGTCGATCGTGGTGCACCCCGCCGCCTTCACGGCCGCGGCGAGATTGGTGATCTTCGGGGCCGGCAGCTTGACGCCGCTGACGTCGGCCTGCTTGGCCGGCGACCCGGTACCGCCGCCGCCACCACCGCCGGAAGCGACCGCCACCGCGACCGCGACAACCGCGACCCCTCCGACGACGATCGCTCCGATCAGACGCAGGCGCTTCTCGCGCGCCTGCTGTTGGGCGCGCGCCCGCTCCTCGGCGAGCCGACGCGCCCGAGCTTCTTCCTTTTGCTGCTTGCGGGAGGCCATCTACCTTGACTGTCTCCTGGCGGGTGTCACTCGGTTACGCGACCACGGCCCGACCGGCAGAATAGCCGCCTGCCTCATGAGGCGACGTGCAGCGTGTAGGGCGCAGTCACGACCTTGCCGCCGAGCTTCATCTGCAGGAACAGTCGCCACGTGCCCGGCACGGGGAGCAGGACGCCGAGCTTCAGCTTGCCGGGAGCGGTCGCGAGTCCACTCACGCGGGTCGCGCCGATTGCGCTGGTGCAGTTCGGCGCGCCGGCACCGCAGACGTGCGTATGGAAGTAGTCGAGCGATCCTTGATGGAAGAAGATCGCGTGAGCGAGCGCTCCGAACCAGGGCACGAAGTTGACCTTGTGCCCGTGTGGGTCGAGCACGTCGACGTTCACAAACCCGGCCTGGATCGCGTGCAGGGTGGGATGGCCCTGCATGTCGATGTGGTAGCCGTCGACGACCTGGTCTGGCTTGAATGTCGGCAGCTGCGACGGGCGATAGGGCCCACGCACGTCGATCGTCTTGAACAGCTGGAAGTTCGGCTGACCCCCAGGGATGTTCGGGTAGGCGTCGACCAGCACCCGATAGACGCCTGGCGCCGGAAACGTGACCGTCTGCGACAGACGCCCATCCGGTCCGATCGGCGGGTGCTGGTGAATGATGTACTTGAGGTCGTCGCGGACGATGATCAGATGGACGCCCGTGTGCGGGCCGGATCCGGTCTTGTATTGGGTCAACGGTTTTCCGTCCGGCATCTGCACGGAGAACGACACGTTCGTCGGTTGCCCCGGAGCAATCTTTCCCGCTGGCTGAAAGTCCGCGAGCGTGAACTGGCGGGCGGCAGCAACCTTCGGCACGCTGACGGTGTCGCCCGAACTGCCGCCGCAACCTGCGAGCGCAACTGACGCAAGGGCTGCGGCCGCCACGGGGATCGCACGCGCGCGCCTCATTGGAGCGCCGCCTGCAGCGCCTTGGTGACCGCGTTGACGCCGAACGACCCCTCGAGGCGCGCCGCGACCACCCCACGGCTGTTGATCGTGAACAGCCACGGCTCGGTCTGGAGGTGGAACGCCTTCAGCTGTGGTCGCAGCCCCTGGCTAGGCTGGTTGTTGACGTAGACCTCCTGGTGGATGAAGTCGATCCGCTTGCCGAACCGCTTCTGCAGCGACACCGCGATGTCGGTCACGGGCCCGCATACTCGCGACGTGCACAGTTGCGGGGTCGAGAACAGCAGCGCGACGGGGTGCTTGCCGAGGACGTCTTTGAGCGACACCGCGTGCATGCTCTCGGGCGGCACGCGCGTGGTCAGGAGGCTGATGTTGCCGTTGACCGACGCGGGCGTGTCGGTCGCGATCGCGGGCGGGCGCTGGCCGGCGGCCGGGATCGGCGAGGACTCGGCCACAGCGATCTGGCCGGGGGCACCGATCACGCCGTTGCTGGTCTTTGTCAGGGACAGGACGTAGTAGGTGCCCTTGTGTGGAAGCGGCACCTGTGCGGCATAGATCGCCTTGATGCCGCCGGGGCCGGTGTTCTGCCGGCTTCGGTACTGCGGCGCGACCGTCATCGGGTCGGCGGGAGCGAGGAACGGTCCCTGCGCCGCGCTGTTGGGGCTGGTCGCCAGATACAGCGCGGTCGGCGCGTAGACGAAGCCCCCGGAGCTCGTGTTGAGCGCGAACGCAAAGCGGCCCGTTCCGGGCGTGAACGTGCCGGTGGCGGCGCCGAGCTGCGCGCTGGAAGTGGCTCGCGAGGCCAGCTGCTGGAGCGTGTGGCCCTTGGCCGAGGGGAACTGGGACGCCGTGGGATTCTCGGCCGCTGCAAGCTCGTCGACCGCCGGCGGGGGCGTGCTGCTCGACTGCGCGCTCGCGGTGCTGGTCTGGCTCGCCGGACTCGTCTGGCTCGACGGCGTCGAGCCCGACGCCGAGCTTGACGACGACGATCCACACCCGGCGAGCGCGAGCCCGAGCGCGGCGGCGGCGGCAAGCAGCGCAATCGCAGTGCGTGGATCTCGGTCGGTCATCGTCGGTTTGGTCAGTCCCGGGAGCGATCGGCTGCTTCCCGGCTGATCGAGTAAAACAGCCCTGGGACTGGTGTGGCAGGCTACCGGCGCCGCTGAAGCGCGGCGTAAGAAGCTACGCCACTCGCTCGGGTGCGAACCGGTAGCCGATGCCGAAGTGCGTGTGGATGTAGACCCACCCCGGCGCGGCGTCGTTGAGCTTCAGGCGCAGCTTGCGCACGAACACGTCGACCGAGCGGTCCCGGTATGCCATCCGCCGCCGCCACACGAGCTCATACAGCTCGGTGCGCGGAACCACGCGGTTTCGACGCTGCGCGATCGCCAGCAGCAGCTGGAACTCCCGGCCGGTGAGTTCGATCGGGCGTCCCCCGGCCAGCGCCAGGTAGCTGCTCGGCCTGATCTCGAGGTTCGCGCACCGCATCACAGGCGCGCGCAAGGCGGATGGCGGAGCCGACGCCTGCAGCGACATTTGATGCAAGGTACGCGCGTTTTCCGGCCGAGCCCGTGAACACCCGGTGACCGGCTCGAAAAGATTCCGGTTACGGTTGGTTTCGCCGCCCCGCGGCGGCCCGAAAGCCGCCGGCGGAGTTTGTCCCGCTGTTTGCATGTAATCATCCTGTGACCGTTCACATCTCGCTAGGACGCCTGCGAGGACTATCAATTAGAGTCCCGGCCATGTCGCCCGAAGGGAGCGACGCGCAGCCAGGGCTACAGGCGGCCTCGGTGCGCTCGCACAACCGACTCCGGCTCGCGGTCATCGACCGCGATCCCGGGTTCATGCAGGTTCTGTCCAACCGCCTCGAAGCCCTGGGCTGGGATCTACGTTCGCTGTCGAGCCCGGTGACCGCCGATGCCCTGGTGGCGATGCGGCTCAACGCGCTGGTGGTCGATGTCGCCGTGCTCGGCCCAGGGAGCTGGGACTACCTCGAGCGCGTGTGCGCGCGGCTGCCCGGCCTTGCCGTCGTCGTCTGCACCGGCCCGTCGTCGGTCGCACAGCGCGTGCGCGGCCTGCGCCTCGGCGCCGACGCGTGGGTCACGAAGCCGTGCCACGCCGAAGAGCTGATCTGCGTGATCGAGGCCGCGATCCGCAGGCACCGTCGCAGCGAGATGCCCGAGTTGCAGAGCGCGACGATCGTCGGCGAGATCACGATCCGCCCCGACCTGTACCAGGCGTACGCCGGCGAGGGCAGCCTCGAGCTGACTGCGCGGGAATTCGAGATCCTGCACCTGCTGTCGCAGTCTGACCGCGTGCTCCGCCGCGAGGAGATCTACGAGCGCGTCTGGGGCTACGCGATGGCCCACGGCGACCGCTCGGTCGACGTGTTCGTGCGCAAGCTGCGCCAGAAGCTGCGGACCGCGTCTCCGGGATGGAGCTACATCCACACGCACTTCGGCGTTGGCTACCGGTTCGCGCCCGAACCCGAGGTCGGCGAGCTGTCGGCCGCCGATCGGGTCGGTCGGGCCGACGCGATCGACCGCGAGGAAGACCTGGACCCCGCCCTGGCCGGCTGAGCGCGACACGCGCAAACCGCGCATGTTGCGGCCGTCCACCCTGATTGGACGGCCGTCCGACTGGCCGTTCACAGCCTCTTCACAACTCAGTCACTAGTCCGTAACGCTGGTGCGCCGGTCCGAAAGGACGATCTTCGGCGCACATGTCGGCCACCGCTCGGTCCAGAAACGAGGTGTTGGAGATCGGCCCGCTGGAGATCCTGCCCGAGGAGCATCTCGCGCGGGCGAACGGGCGGGCGCTGATGTTGTCGATCCGCGAGCTGCGGCTTCTGACCGAATTGGCACGGCGTGCGGACCGAATCATGGCGCGGGATGAGCTCTTCAGCCTCGTCTGGGGTCGGGAGATGCGGCCCGGTGACCGCTCGGTCGACGTGTACGTGCGGAAGCTGCGCGTGAAGCTGCAGGAAGCGCTGCCCGGATGGCGGTTCATCCACACCCATTTCGGCTTCGGCTACCGCTTGGCGGCCGAGCACACACCGCAAGGCAACGGTCCGTTCACAACTGATTAACACCTTAGGGGCCGCTTACGCAGAGACTGGCGCCCTCACCAAATGAAGGAGATGACTTTGAGTACTCGTCGTATCAGCGCGGTCGCGGCCGCGGTCGCAGCCTCGCTCGTGGTCGCAGCATGCGGCTCGTCGAGCAGCTCGAGCTCGAGCTCGAGCACCGGGAGCGCCGCCGCAAGCTCGACCACATCCAGTGGCAGCTCGGGAGGCGGCTCGGCCACGATCAACGGTGCCGGCTCGACGTTCGCGGCGCCGATCTACAGCCAGTGGGGCCAGAACCTCTCCTCGCAGGGGTTGACCGTCAACTACAACCCGCTCGGATCCGGCGCGGGCGTCGCCGGTCTGCAGGCCAGCACGATCGACTTCGCCGGCAGCGACCCGGCCATGAAGCCCGAAGAGGTCAAGGCCGCCAAGGGCCCGGTGCTGCAGTTCCCGGTCGCCTTCGGCGCGATCACCGTCTCCTACAACCTGTCGGGCGTCAAGGCAGGGTTGAAGCTCGACGGCACGACCACGGCCGACATCTTCCTCGGCAAGATCAAGAAGTGGAACGACCCCGAGATCGCGGCCCTGAACCCGGGCGTAACCCTCCCGAGCAGCACGATCACAGTCGTTCACCGCTCAGATTCCTCGGGAACGACGAAGGGCTTCACTACGTTCCTCGCCGCCTACAGCCCCGAATGGGTCAAGACGGTCGGGCCGCCCGACAAAACGGTCAAGTGGCCGGTCGGCACCGGCGCGCCCAAGAACTCCGGCGTCGCCGCCGCGGTCAAGCAGACCCCGGGCGCGATCGGGTACGTCGAGCAGGCGTACGCCCTGCAGAACGGGTTCACGTACGCCGCCGTCAAGAACAGCTCCGGCAAGTTCATCCTGCCGACGCTGCAGGCGGCATCCGCCGCCGCCGTGGGCGTCAAGGTGCCTCCGGACCTGACGATCTCGACGATCAACTCGCCCAACCCCGACGCGTATCCGATCACCTCACAGACGTTCTTGATCGTCTACACGGACATGTGCAAGGCGGGGCGTTCGCAGAGCGCCGCCTCCGGGGTGAAGAAGTTCATCACCTACGGGCTGGGGCCCGGCCAGAAGGTCGAGGAGAGCCTGGACTTCGCGCCGCTCCCGGCCTCGCTGCTGTCGAAGGCGCAAGCGCAGATCAGCCAGATGCAGTGCAACGGCTCGCCGCTGAGCTGACGGGCTGAGGCGGTCAGGTGGAAGCACACGCGACAGGCATCGGCGGCGGCCGCTCGGTTCTCCAGCGGTCGCCGCTTGGCCGCCTTCCCGACCAGGTTCTGCAGTTCGGGCTGGCGGCCGTCGCGACCGGGGTGCTGGTGCTCCTGGGAGCGTTCCTGGTGGTGCTGGTGAACGAGTCCACGGATGCATTCAGCCACATCGGTGTCTTCCACTACCTGTTTCGCAACAACTGGGAGACCTCCCAGCTTGCTCAGGGCGGGGCGTGCGACACCGGGCACGGCTGCACGTTTGGCGCCTGGGCGATGCTGGTCGGGACGCTGGTCACGTCCGGAATCGCGCTGATCGTCGGCGTTCCGGTTGCGGTCGCGACCGCCCTGTACTTGACCGAGCTGTGTCCGCTGCGGCTGCGCGGGCCGCTGGCGGTGCTCGTCGATCTGCTGGCGGCGGTTCCGTCGGTCGTCTACGGGCTGTGGGGCTTCATCGTCGTCGCGCCACATCTGCGCGGGTTTCAGCAGTCGCTGTCGAACGCGCTCTCGTTCTTGCCATTCTGGGGCGGGGCCAACGTCGCGGGTCCAAGCTACTTCCTCGCCGGGCTGGTGCTCGCGGTGATGATCCTCCCGATCGTGTGCGCGATCTCCAGGGAGGTGATCGCGACCGTGCCGTCGGAGAACAAGGAGGCGGCGCTCGCGCTCGGCGCGACCAGGTGGGAGATGATCCGGATTGCTGTCCTGCCGTATGCGCGGCCTGGGATCACGGGCGGCGCGATGCTCGGGCTCGGTCGCGCGATCGGGGAGACGATCGCGGTCGCATACGTGATCGGCGGCTCGACGACCCTCGGTCATTCGATCTTCGAGCAGGGCCAGTCGCTGGCCGGCGTGATCGCGCTGCAGTTCGGCGAGGCCCAGAGCACGCCGCTGTATAAGTCGACGCTGTTCGCCGCCGGCCTGGTCCTGTTCGTGATGACGCTGTTCGTGAACTTGGTCGCTCGCCGCTACGTGGTGCGCGCCGGTCGCGGCAAGCGGCTCGGCGGCGGCGCAGCCGCGCCCGCCGTCACCGAGCTGAAGCCGAAGGGGGCCCCCGAGCCGGGGGCATCGCCCGCATGACGACCATGCTCACCGAGATCAGCGCCCGGCGGCGGTGGACCGACAAGATCATGCGTGGGTTGCTCGCGGTGGCGACGCTGATTGCGCTCGTCCCGCTCGTGCTGATCATCTTCTACCTGCTGCAGAAGGGGCTGAAGGCGATCGACTCGGGCTTCTTCACGACCGACCCGAACCTGAGCCAGTGCTTCCCGCACATACCCGGCGCGCCGCCGCCGCCGCCGTGCAACATCGGCGGGATCAAGAGCGCGATTCTCGGGACGATCGAGATCGTCGGGCTGGCGACGTTGATCGCGGTTCCGCTCGGGATCCTCGTCGCGCTGTGGCTGACGGAGTACGGCAAGACCGGTCGGTTCGCGACCATCGTCCGCTACTTCGTCGACGTGATGACCGGCGTGCCATCGATCGTGTTCGGCCTGTTCATCTACACGATCCTGGTCGTCACACATGTCGGCGGCGACGAGACCGGCTGGAAGGGCGCGCTTGCGCTGGCGCTGCTGATGATCCCAATCGTGGTGCGCTCTTCCGAGGTGGTGCTGCTGCTCGTACCCGGGAGTCTGCGCGAGGCGGCGCTGGCGCTCGGCGCGCCGCGCTGGCGCGTGGTCTTCCGCGTGGTCATACCGACCGCGGGCTCGGGGCTGATCACGGGTGCGCTGCTCTCGATTGCGCGAGGCGCGGGCGAGACCGCGCCGCTGCTGTTCACGATCGGCGCCGCCCACGTCGCGACCGCTGACCTGCGTCAGCCGATGAACTCGCTGCCGACCCAGATCTTCAGCGACCTGGGCCAGAACTCCGACCAGTTCGTCAATCGCGCCTGGGGGGCAGCGGCGACGCTTGTTGCGATGATCCTGATCTTGAATCTGTTTGCGCGCGCAATTTCGCGAAGGAGCCGCATGGGATGATTTCCCCCGAACCCGAGAACGAGGACCGGACCGTGTCAACTGCAGATAGTCCCGCCGGCCGAGAAGCGTCCACACCCTCCGGCGACGGCCGGGAGGCGCCCACACCCTCCGGCGACGGCCAAGAGGCACCCACGGCCTCCGGCGACGGCAAGGAGGCCCCGATGCCATCCAGCGACGGTGGGTCCAACGCCCAGGTGACCGCCCGCGCCGGTCACGGCGTCGTGTGCAAGGACCTCCACGCCTACTACGGGCAGCTTCACAGCCTCAAGGGAATCGACCTCACGTGCCCCGCCAACGAAGTCACGGCGATCATCGGCCCGTCGGGCTCTGGCAAGTCGACGGTCGTGCGCTGCATCAACCGGATGCACGAGGAGATCCCGGGGGCGCGGGCCGAGGGAAGCGTGATGCTCGACGACCTCGATGTGTACGGGGACGGCGTCGACGTCACCGCCGTGCGTCGGCTGATCGGGATGGTGTTCCAGAAGCCCAACCCGTTTCCGACGATGTCGATCTTCGACAACGTCGCCGCCGGGCTGCGGCTCACCGGCGACAAGGGCGGCAACCTCCGCGAGCGAGTTCACAAGGCGCTGCGCTCCGTGGGGCTGTGGAACGAGGTCAAGAACCGGCTCAACGAGCCCGGGATCGGACTGTCGGGCGGACAGCAGCAGCGGCTGTGCATCGCGCGGACGGTCGCTGTCGAGCCCGAGGTGATCCTGATGGACGAGCCGTGTTCGGCGCTGGACCCGGTCGCGACGTTGAAGGTCGAGGAGCTGATCGACGAGCTCAAGGAGCGTTACACGATCGTGATCGTCACCCACAACATGCAGCAGGCGGCACGCGTCGCGAATACCACGGCGTTCATGCTCGAGGGCGAGCTGATCGAACACGCGCCGACGAACCACATCTTCACCAACCCGACGGATGAGCGCACGGAGCGCTACGTCACCGGGAAATTCGGGTAGCGGGAGCGTCCATGCAAGAGACCAGACATCAGTTTCGCGAGTCCCTCAAGGACCTCGAGAATCAGGCCCTTGGCGGCCTCGATCTCGTGATCTCGCAGCTCGACCGCGCGCTCGAGTCGATCAGCTACCAGGACGTCGAGCTCGCCGGCATGGTGGTCGCCGACGACGATCGGATCGACGGCCGCTATCTCGAGGTGCACCAGGGCGTCCTCTCGACGATCGCGCGTCAGGCGCCGGTAGCGGGCGACCTGCGCGTGATCGCGGCGCTGTTGCACATGATCCGCTGCATCGAGCGGATGGGGGACCAGTGCGTCAACATCGCCAAGCTGGTGCCGCTCTCGGGGTATGAAGCGCCCAAGGACAAGGACATCCTCGACGCGATCGAGCGGATGGGCCAGCTTGCGCGCTCGCAGGTGTCGCAGGCCAAGGAGGCGTTCGGGTCGCGCAACGTCGAGCTCGCCCAGGACCTCGTCCGTCAGGACGCCGAGATCAACCGTCTCAACCGCGAGATCTTCAGGCGCGCCGTCGACGTCGGCGACGATCAGGACGTGCGCGAGTGGGCGATGTTCATGATCCTCGTCGCGCGATGCCTCGAGCGGATCGGCGACAACACGGTCGACATCGCCGAACAGGTGGTGTTCGTCGTCACGGGGCTGTTCCGCGAGATGGCCGACGCGGCGACCGACACGACGCCTCGGCTGAGCAGCCCTTAACCGAAGCGGGCCGGCAGCAAGCGGCGGCCGGCCCGAAACGGAGAGAGAGAAGGATGCTCACGGTAGGCGATGCGGCGCGGGCGCGTGTGACGATTCGATGATCGGGCGTCACCGAAACTAAACACCGCCCCCGATGCGCCCACATATCTTGAGGAGCGCCCCGCGCCGGCGACGCTTGCGACCGTGATGCGCGAGGTGCTCGGGCTCGCGCAGCGGGTCGTGTCCGGTGGATGATTTTCCCTGCAAACGTTTGGACACGGGGCCAATGACCGCGACCCTGGGCGGCTTTAGCTTGTCGCAATGCGCACACGGCCGCCCCAGATCGTGGCGTTCGGAGGAGGCGGGTTTTCGACCGAGTGGGGGAACACCCTGCTCGACGACTACGTGCTCTCGCTCACCGGCGTCGACCGGCCGCGGGTCTGTTTCCTGCCGACCGCGAGCGGCGACGCCGACCACTACGTCGTGCGCTTCTACCGCGCGTTCCCGTCGTGCCGCTGCGAGCCTTCGCACATCTCGTTGTTCCGGCGCGAGACCGGCGTCGGCGATCCGCTCGCACACCTGATCGCGCAGGATCTCGTGTACGTCGGCGGGGGCAGCCTCGTGTCGCTGCTGGGGACCTGGCGAGCGCACGGCCTAGATCAGGCGCTGCGGGAGGCCTGGGAAGCCGGCGTGGTCCTGTGCGGCGGCTCTGCGGGCTCGCTGTGCTGGTTCACGCACGCGGTCAGCGCGTTCCACGAGGGCCCGCCGCGGCGGATCGACGGGCTCGGACTGCTGCCTTGGAGCAACGCGGTGCACTACGAGGAGGAGGCCGGCCGCCGCACGGCGTTCCAGCAGGCGGTCGCCGAAGGGATGCGGCCCGGCTACGGCGCCGGCGACGGCACCGCGCTTCGTTTCGTCGGCACCTCGCTGGAGGAGGTCGTCTCATCGCGTCCGCACGCACGGGCGCATTACGTATCCTCCGATGGCGATGGTGGCACGATCGAGCGGGAGTTGGCAGTCCGGTACTTGGGCGCACCCGCGCGTGCGGCACGTACCGGCGAGGCGATCGCTGCGTGAGGCCTGACGAGGCGCGGGGCACGGGCGGCGAGCCCCGTCGCATCCTTGCGATGGGCGGTGGTGGCTTCACGATGCAGGAGCGCGCGCCGGCGCTGGACAAGCTCGCGCTGCAGCTGAGCGGAAAGCCGGTCCCGAAGGTCTGCTTTCTCCCGACCGCCAGCGGCGACCCGCGCGAGCAGGTGACGCGGTTCTTCGAGCGGTTCGGTGACTGGACGTGCGAGCCGAGCGCGCTGTCGCTGTTTCACCTCGGCCGCGACCGGATCGATCCGGCGACGCACCTACTCGCCCAGGACGTGATCTACGTCGGCGGCGGCTCGATGCGCAACATGCTCGCGATCTGGCGCGAGCACGGGATCGACCAGCTGATGGCCGAGGCCTGGGCCGGCGGGATCGTGCTCGCCGGGCTGAGCGCAGGGGCGATGTGCTGGTTTGAAGGTGGGATCAGCATGAGTGGCGGCGCGCCCGAGCCGGTACGCGGACTGGGATTGCTTCCCGGCAGCCTGTCGGTGCACCTCGACGGCGAGGCCGAGCGGCTGCCCGTATATCGAGCGGCGATCGTCGACGGCGAGCTGCCGCCGGGATACGCGGCCGACGACGGCGCGGCGCTTGTGTACGCCGGGACGCGGCTGTCGGAGTGCGTCAGCTCGCGCGCCGGCGCGCGGATCGTTCGCTACCGCCCAGACGGCCTGGGCGGGGTGGTCGAGACCGAGCTCGCGGTCAGGGTGCTGCCCGACGCCGACCGGGGCGTGGGCCACGGCGATGCGCAGGGCGACATCTCAGAGCTGCGGGCGCTGCGGGCCGGGCGCCACCGCTGGGATTAGGTTCAGCGGGGTTGGCCGGCGCGCCGGCGGCGGATCGTGATCGCGCCGAGGACGCCGGCAGTGATCACCGCGGCCGCCGCAAGGATCGCCAACAGCGTGGTGCTGCTCGAGCTACCCGAACCGGAGCCGCCATTCGTCGAGGTGCCGCCGGCGGCCGACAGCTTGTGGCCCGACGCGTCGGCGAGCTTCGTCACGGCAGTGGCCGCGGCGGTGGCAAGCGCGTTGCCCTGGCCGGAGGTCGGCTTGGGGAGCGTCGCGACGAGGCTCGTTGCCTTCGGGCCCAGCCCTTGCACGCCGTAGCCGGCGGGCATCACGACCAGCAGCGGCTGCTTGCCTCTGAAGCTGATCTCCTGGTCGAGGAATTCGGCGTACTTCTGGGGCTTGCCGAACAGGTCCGGGATCACGCCGAGATCGACCGCCGAGGCGATCAGCGCGACCTTGATCGGAAAGCCGGCGCGCTTGGCGGCGGCCGTCGTCGCGTTCAGCGACTTCTGAAGCGACGCTGAGACCGCCGGCGAGTAGGGGTAGAAGACGCTCTCGCCGAGCAACACGTCGCTGGCCGGGTCGCCGTCCGCGAGCGCTGTGGCTGGTATGAGCAATGGGGAGGCGCACGCAAGCGCGGCCGCCAGGATCGCGATGATTCGCAGAACGGATGGCGGACGTGCGGCCACTGCGCCAGAGAGTAGCCGTGCCCGTGTTCGGGGTGTTGATGCTGCAGGCGCGCGTGTGTTAGAGATGTGGGGCGAACCGGTAGGCGGGGTGGGGCGGGATCGCACCGTCGATCTCGAGCACGATCTCGGCATGGCGAGTCAGCGGGATCAGCTCAGGGGCCCTGGCCCACGCACGGCCACCGACGAACGCCTGCACCCTGCCGCGGAAGCCCGCCAGCCGTGAGCGCGACAGTGGCTGACCCCAGATTTTGAACAGCGTCCCGAGCGACAGTCGGTGTCCTGCGTCGACGACGAACACCCCGGTCGGCTCGAACGTCCGCAACGGGTAGCTGCAGGCCCCGGACAGGACGTACGCACCGTGGCGCCGCTGCGGCGGCGCGATCCCGATTCCGGCCGGCACCGGCACCACCAGCCGGTGGGCGTACAGCTCGACGTGCACCCCGTATGAGCGCGGGGCACCGGCGGCACAGCGCAAGCCGGCGATCGGCGCGCGGCGCGCGACGGCGGGCGACACGGCCGAAAGTCTGTACGCGGCGCTTCTGCCCGCGGGCACCGGGATGTAGTCGGCGGGGAGCTCGTCGGATCGCGCCCCACCGGCGCTGCTCTGGTCGCGGGCGCCCCCGCACCCTGACACAAGCAGCGCTGCCACGATCGCGGCGGAGGCGCTAGATCGGCTGAGCGGCAAGCTTGGAGACCGCGATCTCGCTGCGCTCGGTCGCGAGCCAGACCCGGCCCGCAGCGCCGCCGAGCTGCTGCCACGCGGCGCCGACCTCATCCCGGAGACCGTCGAGGAACTCGTCGCTGTGCATCGGGTCGTGGTGGAACAGCATCACCTGGGTGGCATCCACGCGGCGCGCGAACGAGAGCGCGTCCGACACCGGACAGTGCCCCCAGCCGAGGTGCTCGGCGTACTCGCGGTCGGTGTACTGGCAATCGTGGATCAGCATCGAGGCGCCGCGCGCTAGCTCGAACCCCGAGATCCAGTCGTCGTCGAGCTCCGCCAGCGACGCGCCAAGCGCCGGCTCGTGGTCGGGGATGTAGCACAGCGACGTATCGCCGTCCTCGATCCGGTAGCCGAGGGTCGGCCCGCGATGGCAGACCGCAGCGGCGCTGACGCGTGCGCTCCCGACTTCCCATTCCAGCGGCAGCGCCTCACGAAACGAGAGATGCGACGGAAGCTCGCGCACCTCGACCGGGGCCAGGGGCGCGGAGATGTAGCGCGCGA
Organism: uncultured Solirubrobacterales bacterium; assembly: GCA_963809685.1. Taxonomy (GTDB): domain Bacteria; phylum Actinomycetota; class Thermoleophilia; order Solirubrobacterales; family Solirubrobacteraceae; genus Palsa-465. Next base: position 20,812 of record CAWEKN010000006.1, read on the forward strand.
TCCGGTCGACGAGCGGGGCCTCGGGCGATGCGGGACCCCAGATCGTGATCTCCGACTCGGGCCAGAACGCCGGCGCGAAGAACATCAGGCCCTGGATGTGGTCGAGGTGCAGGTGCGTCAGCAGGATGTGGATCGGCTGCTGAATCGGACCCCGCCCAGCCAGCGCGAGCCCGAGGTTGCGGATGCCGGTGCCGGCGTCGAGGATCAGCGTGCTTCCGTCCGACAGCGTCAGCTCGACGCAAGAGGTGTTGCCTCCATAGCGCATCGTCTCCGGGCCCGGCGCCGGAATCGATCCCCGCGCTCCCCAAACCTTGATCCTCATTCACCCTCTCCCTGCTCGTCTGCGACCAACGGCCAGAAAAACACAATCGCGCCGCTCGAGCCGCCGGCTCCGACGATCGGGATCGCGCTCGAAGCCACGTCCTGGCGCTCGCCGCCGGCGGCACTGATGCGGAAGTTACCGTGAAACGGCTGATTGCTGCGCAACGCGATCGTCGCCGGGATCAGGTTGTAGGGGATCGGCTCCTCGTCGTCTCCGAACGGCCCGAACTCGGCGATCCACTCGTGCGCGGGCATCGTCCCGGTCTCCTCGAACCGACGGCCCAGCATCGCCGCCGCCGCCTCGTTGAAGAACAGCAGCGTGCCGTGATCGGACACCAGGAACGCCGGCGTCGAGATGCTCGACAGCAGGTTTCGCGCCAGGATCATCTCGAGCGGCTGCTGCGCGCTCATCGTTGCACTGTATTGACGGCGGCCAGGTGGCGATGCGGGCGTCACCGCTCGCTTATGCTCACGTGCACCTTGGCCGGTCAGAAGTCAAAGCGGCGCGCGCGCAAGCGACGGTCCCCAGGGACGCCGCCGCGCCCTACGCCGTCGGCACGGCGCGAGCAACAGGCTGAGCGCGCCGCGGTCGCCGATCGGCAGGAACGGCGCGGCCAGCGGCAGCTTGGGATCGAGGGTGAGCGGCCGCCGAGCCCGTTCGGCGGCGTCCCCGTGTCGGAGATCGCGATCTTCGCCGGCCTCGTGGCGATCGTCGTGTGGCTGATTCGCGGCGGCACTGCGGTCCTGGTCGTCGGGCTCGTTGTGTGCACGCTCGGGGTCCTCGAGTTCACGGCGCGCGAGCACTTCTCCGGATATCGATCGCACACGACGTTGCTGGCGGCGCTGCCGGCGATCGCGATCTCGATCGGGCTGATCAGCGCGGTCGGCACGCACAACAACCGGGCGGTGCTGCTGATGCTCGTGGCGGCCCCGATCTTCTCGGCGCTGTTCTGGTGGCTGCGCAAGCGGTTCCTGTCTGCCCGGCAGGCGCGGGTCGCAAGGCCGCCCGCGCCGTAGGCATCTCGGGAGCTCCGGTGGCCGGGAGATCGAGCGAACGGCTCCGGCGGCGTCTGGTGGCCGAGCTGCGCGCCAAGGGCGCGATTCGCAGCGCCGAGGTCGAGCGTGCGTTCCGCGCGGTGGCGCGCGAGCGCTTCATCGCCGGCGTGGTCGCCGAGCACGGACTCGAGGCGATCTACCGCGACGAGGCGTTCGTGACCAAGCGCGACGCCCGCGGGATGCCGCTGTCGTCGTCCTCCCAGCCGTCGCTGATGGCCGAGATGCTCGAGCTGCTCGATGTGCAGCCGGGCGATCGCGTGCTCGAGGTCGGGGCCGGGACCGGCTACAACGCCGCGCTGCTGTCGCACATCGCCGGTCGCACCGGGCGGGTGACGACGATCGACGTCGACCCGGAGATCGCCCGCAACGCCACCGCTGCGCTACGCGACGCCGGCTATCGCGCGTCGGTGCTGACGGGTGACGGGCGCGAGGCGCTGCCCCGGCGCGGGCGCTCCGATCACGGGTTCGATCGCATCATCGCCACAGGCTGCGCGGACGAGATTCCCCGCGCGTGGCGCGACCAGCTGACGGAGGGCGGGCGGCTGGAGCTGCCGTTGCGACTCGATCCCGACGGCGCGGCGATCCAGCTGATCGTCGTACTCGAGCGCCGCGGCGACCGGTTGCGCTCGGTCGGGCTGACGTGGGGCGGCTTCATGCCGCTGCATCGCGGCGACGGCGGCTGGCGGCAGCGGCCGCCGACCATCGGCGTCAGCCGCTCCGGGCGCGACAGCGTTGAGCCGCTGATCTCGATCAGCGGCGCCGCGCTGCGCAGCATGTCGGACCGGCTGGCGCGCGAGCTGCTGGCGTCCGCGCTGTCGGATAACCGGCCGCCGCTGGCGCGAGGGCTGACGGAGCTGGACTCCGGGCGGCCGCCGCTGCTGCTGATCTACCTGCTGCTGAGCATTCCCGCCGCCCGGCGAGTCTCGGTCCGCGGCGAGGGCCGTCTCGGCATCGGGACGCTTCACCGGCGCGACGGCAGCCTGGCGGTGATCTCGGTGCGGAGCCCGTGGACCCTGGGGGCGCCATACACGCGCGCTGCCCGCGCGCGATGGCGACTCGATTCCTACGGTCGCGGCTCCGACGCGGCGAGCGAGTTGCAGCAGTTGCTCGCGGGCTGGAGGGGGATCGCGCGCCGCGGGCCCCCGGCGCTCGAGGTCACCGCCGACGGACGCGCCGAGGCGCTGCGGGTCCGGTTTGAGTGGCGCCGCGGCTAGCGGCGATCGCCGGCGGGCTGCTTGGACCCGGCGCCCGTGGAATGCGGGGCCCGGGAGTCCCAAAGTGGCGGGGCGGCGTCGGGCGCGGGGTCGGGGCCGACCTCGGTTGCGGCCTCATCGGCCGGCACGGTTGGCAGCCGCACGGTGAATATCGCGCCGCCGTCGTCGGCGTTCTCGGCGCTGACCGAGCCGCCGTGCTGCTCGGCGACCTGGCGGACGATCGCCAGCCCGAGGCCGCTGCCCTGCTGCCCGCGAGTGTTTTCGCCGCGGAAGAAGCGGTCGAACACGTGCGGGAGGTCCTGCTCGTCGACGCCGGTTCCGTGATCGCGAACGCTCACGCCGTCGTCGTCGACGACGAGCTCGACGGTGCCGCCGGGAGGCGAATGACGGGCGGCGTTGTCGAGCAGGTTGTTGATCGCGCGTCCGAGCCGCTCCGGTACGCCCTCGACGATCACCGGCTCGAGCTTCGTGGCGAAGCGAACGCCGGGAGAATTACGGCGCGAGCGGGAGACCGAGTCCTCGGCGATCCGGTCGAGCCGCACATCCTCCGTCGATCCGCTGGGAAGGTCGCCGCGGGCGAGGTCGATCAGGTCGCTGACGAGCGCGCTCAGCTCCTCGCTCTGCTCGACCACGTCGGTCAGCAGGCGGCGCCTGTCCTCCGGGTCGAGTGCGCCTCCCTGGAGCAGCACCTCGATGTTGGTCCGCAGGCTGGTCACGGGCGTGCGCAGCTCGTGCGAGGCGTCGGCGACGAGCTGGCGCTGGGCGCGCACGGACTCGTCGAGCGCGGCGCGCGACACTCCGAGGTGGTCGAGCATCGTGTTGAAACTCGTCGCGAGCTGGCCGACCTCGTCGTCGGCGTGGATCTTGAGTCGCGGCGAGAGGTCGTCTGTCTCGCCGATCTGCTGCGCGGTCTGGGCGACTTCGGCGAGCGGTGCGAGCGCGCGCCGCGCCGCCACGCGCCCTAGCGCCGCGGCGAGGGCAACGCCGCCGGCGCCGAGAAGGATCAGGATCAGGCGCAGCTCGGAGAGCACGTGGTCGACCTGGTTGAGCGGGCGCGCGAGCTGCACGGCGATCACCATCGCCTGGCCGGCGTTGTTGGAGACGGAGATCGGGAAGATCAGCTCGCGGAGGTGGCTGGCGCCGACGTGGATGTCGCCGATGTACGTCCCCGAGCCGGCCGATGCGATCGCGAGCGCCTGCGCGTTGACGGGCAGCGTGATGTCACCGAGACGCTTGTAGGTCTGGCCGGATCCATCGACGTACTGAACGTATTGCGCGGGACCGCCGGCGTTCGGCGGGATCCCCGGAGGCTGCTGGTCGAGGGCGTGGAGGTCGCCGCTCAGCACCGCGACCTGCTGAGCGCGCAGCGCTTCATCGACCTGTCCGCGGAGCTGGCTGCGCACGACCAGGTAACAAGTGAGGGCGACCAGCACGATCGCGATCGCGACCGCTGAGGCCGCGACGAACGCAACTCTTCGGCGTAGCGGCATCGGTCAGTCCCGCAACACGTAGCCGACGCCGCGGACCGTGTGCAGCAGCCGCGGCTCGCCACCCGACTCGGTCTTGCGGCGCAGGTAGCCCATGTACACGCCAAGCGCGTTCGAGGTCGGCCCGAAGTCGTAGCCCCACACGTTCTCGAAGATCGTCGAGCGGGTGAGCACCTGGCGCGGATGGCGCATGAACAGCTCGAGCAGCAGGAACTCGGTCCGCGACAGGTCGATCAGCCGATCGCCGCGGCGGACCTCGTGGGCGACCGGGTCGAGCACCATGTCGGCGTACGTGAGGATCTCGCCGTCGGCGCCGTCGGCGGCGCGGCGCAGCAGGGCGCGCAGCCGCGCCTGCAGCTCGCGCAGCGCGAACGGCTTGACCAGGTAGTCGTCGGCGCCGACGTCGAGCCCGCGGACGCGGTCGTCGATCGCGTCACGCGCGGTCAGCATCAGGATCGGCGTCCGGTCCCCGGCGGTGCGCATCCGCCGGCACACCTCGAGCCCGTCGAGCCGCGGCATCGCGACGTCGAGGATTACCGCGTCGGCGGGGCGCGTGGCGAGCGCGTCGAGCGCCTCCTCGCCGTCGGCGGCCAGCTCGACGTCGTAGCTCTCGAGCCGCAGCGCACGCTCGAGCGCCCGCCTCACAGCAGGTTCGTCGTCGACTACGAGCACGCGCGGCATTGCTGAAATCATCGCGCTTGCACGTAAAATTTGCTGAAGAAGGAGCGCGTCGGGATCATCCGAGACCAGCGTGAGACCTGGCCGCTACTGACAGCCTGACCACGCCCACTGTACGGTGCCATCGACGATGAAGCGAAAGTATCTGGTCTTCGTAGGCATTGCGGTCGCCGTCCGTTCGATTCGGGCTCGGCGGCAGCGCGGTCGAGCTGCCGCCCCCGGCGCCGGTGCAGGCGCCGGTGCGCAACCGGCTTCGGCGCCGGCTCCCAAGTCATCGGACGGCGAGGGCCGTCCCGGCGAACCACCGCAGGACGCGCTGGCGTCGCTCGCGGCGGTTGAGCGGGCTGTCTCTGCGACCGCTGTCGCGGGCACGCCTTCGACGATCCCCGCGGTCCCGTCGATCCCAGCCGTTTCGGTCCGGCCGCGAGCTGAGCCCGTGGACCGCAGCCGGACCTGAGCGACAACCGTTCAGGCGCCCGGCTGGGTCTACTACTCGGCCAACCGGTCGGTCCCGGCGTCGGTCAGCTGCCCGGAGCGAACCATCTCGGCCAATTCCTTCGATTCGCGCCGGATCACGGTCCCGTCCTCGAGCTGGATCGCGGGAAACAGCTTCTGCCCGGTGAGCTCGATGTATTCGGTCCGCTTGGAACGCGAGACCGGATGCTTGACGACCTCATACTCGATGCCGGCCTCGTCGAGCGCCTTCTGGACCCTCCAGCACGGATGGCCGGAGATCTTGACCCACATGGTGCTGCAGCGATGGAGTCTGACTGCCATGGGACGGAACTCTAGTTGGACTTCGTGAATTAGCTCGATCGATGGCAAGCGCCAGAATCAACGGCAGATGGCGGCCGACAAGCTCAAGAAGTACCGCGCCAAGCGCGACTTCGCCGCGACCTCGGAACCATCGGGCGACGCCGACGGCACCGGCGGCGATGCGGCGCAGATGCCCGCGGCAGCGCGGTTCGTGATCCAGGAGCACCACGCCACCCGGCTGCATTGGGATCTGCGCCTCGAGCACGACGGCGTGCTGGCGTCGTGGGCCGTGCCGAACGGGATCCCGCCGGATCCCGCCGAGAACCGGCTGGCGGTTCGCACCGAGGATCATCCGCTGCAGTACCTCGAGTTCGAAGGCGAGATCCCCAAGGGCGAGTACGGCGCCGGGACGATGGCGATCTGGGACCGGGGCACGTTCGACGTGCACAAGTGGGAGGAGCGCAAGGTCGAGGTCAGCTTCCACGGCGAGCGGCTGAACGGGCGCTACGGGCTGTTTCCAATCGGGCGCACGGCGCAGGACGCCAACGACTGGATGATCCACCGGATGGATCCGCCGTCGGATCCGAACCGCGTGCCGATGCCCGAGCGGGTGCTGGCGATGCTCGCGCGGCCCGGCGGGCTCCCGGGCGGCGATCAGAGCAAATGGTCGTTTGAGGTCAAGTGGGACGGCGTTCGGGCGATCGCCTACGTCCAGCCCGGAAGGCTGCGACTCGAGAGCCGGAACCTCCACGAGATCACCGACCGGTACCCGGAGGTGCGCGGGCTGATCGGCGATGTCGGCATGCACGAGGCCGTACTCGACGGCGAGATCGTCGCGTTCGACGACGAGGGGCGCCCGAGCTTCGGGCGCCTCCAGCGGCGGATGAACGTGACCTCGCCGCCCGCCGTGCGGCGGCTGGCAGCAAGCACACCGGTCGTCTACGCGATCTTCGACCTGCTGTACCTCGACGGGCGGTCGCTGATCGAGATGCCCTACCGCGAGCGCCGCGGTCTACTCGAGGGACTGGAGCTCTCCGGTCGCGCATGGCGGGTGCCCGCCGCGCATCCGGGCAACGGCGCGCGGTTGCTCGAGGCGACAAGCGCCCAGGGCCTCGAGGGGATCGTCGCCAAGAAGCTCGACTCGCCCTACGAGCCGGGCAGGCGATCGACGGCGTGGATCAAGGTCAAGCACACCCGGCGACAGGAGCTCGTGATCGGCGGCTGGCTGCCGGGCGAGGGACGCCGCGCGCAGCGAATCGGTGCTCTGTTGATGGGCTACCACGAAGACGGCAGCTTCATCTACGCCGGGAGAGTCGGAACCGGTTTCACCGAGCGCACGCTCGACGAGCTGCGGCGCAGGCTGACGCCGCTGCGCCGCGACTCGAGTCCGTTCAGCCTAGCTCCCAAGCTCCCGCGCGAGGCGGTGTTCGTGGAGCCGTGCCTGGTGGCGGAGGTCGAGTTCACCGAGTGGACCGAGGACGGCGTGATGCGCGCGCCCTCCTACAAGGGCCTGCGCGAGGACAAGGCGCCGCGTGAGGTCGCGCTCGAGTCCGCCCGCGACGAGGCGGCGCCGGCGCCGGGATCGGAAGGCTCGCCCAACGCGCTGTTCGACGAGGTGCAGCAGCTGCCGGAGGGCGGGCTGGCGGTTCTGACCGACGGCCGGCGGTTGAAGCTCTCGAACTGGGACAAGGTGTTGTTCCCGGAGGCCGGCTTCACGAAGGGCGACCTGATCGCGTACTACGCGCGGATCGCGCCGGCCGTGCTCCCGCACCTGCGCGATCGACCGCTGACGCTCAAGCGCTACCCCAACGGGGTCGACGCGCCGTACTTCTACGAGAAGCAATCGCCCTCGCACCGGCCCGAGTGGGTGCAGACCGTGAAGATCGTCGACGTCGACTACACGCTCGCACAGGAGCGCGCGACGCTGGTGTGGCTGGCGAACCTGGCCGACGTCGAGCTGCACACGTCGCTGTCGCTGGCCCAGGCGCCGCAGCTGCCGACGATGCTCGTGTTCGATCTCGACCCCGGGCCCGGGGCAGGGCTGATCGAGTGCTGCGAGGTGGCGCTCGTCCTCCACGGCTTGTTCGCGCAGCTGCGGCTCCAGAGCGTGGTCAAGACCTCGGGCTCGAAAGGGCTGCAGGTGTACGTCCCGCTCAACACTCCGACCGACTACCGCCAGACCAAGCAGTTCGCGCGCAAGGTCGCCGAGCTGCTCGAGCAGCGGATGCCCGAGCTGGTCGTCTCGCGGATGACCAAGCGCCTGCGTCCCGGCAAGGTGCTCGTCGATTGGAGCCAGAACGACGGCCACAAGACGACCGTGACGGTCTATTCGGTCCGAGCCCGCGAGCGCCCGACGGTGTCGACGCCGGTGACGTGGGACGAGGTGACGCGCTGCCGCGCGGATCGCGACCCTGAGGTGCTGACGTTTGAGACCGAGCAGGTACTGGAGCGATTCGAGCGCGACGGCGATTTGTTCGCGCCGTTGCTGAGTGTCAGGCAGGCGCTGCCGGCGCTCGGATGACCCTGTCAGCGCGATTCGCGCGTGTTTAGGATGATGGTGCCCGATGGACCCAATCACGCTGCGAAACCGTCTGCTGGTGGCGACCGGGATGTGGAAGGAGGCAACCGGCGACCCGCTGCCCCGGCTCGCGCCCGGTGACCCGGCGGACCAGCTGCAGAGCTTCGAGATCCAGCTCGTCGATCGGCTGTGGGAGAACGCCACGCCGGAGACGGCGCGCGAGGTCGCCGACCGGACCTGGGACCTGGTGCATGACCGAACCGACGACGATCCGGTCAAGAAGCGCGTGGTCGAGTGCCACGAGGCGCTCGCGCGGATGACCCGGCTCGGCGACTGAGCGGCTGAGCGGCTGCGCGGCGGCGCTGCGATCTCGTTATCGAGTCAGCTCGTGCGTCACCAACGCCACTACACCCTCGAGCAGGCCAGCGCGGTCCGCGGCTGGGTTGCCGCGCGCGTCCTTCGCATCCAGGACGCGCACGCGACGCTGATCTCGCTCGGCGAAGAGGTGAGCGAAGCCGTCGCGGTGCTGGAGCCCGAGTCCGGCGGCCGGTATCCAGGTCGCCGGGTCGCGCAGCCATTGGTTGCGCTGAGCCGCGCGCTCAGCGAGCTCGAGACCGTCGAGGTCGTGCTGCGCGACGTCGAGCGGGGCCTGATCGATTTCCCCGCGATCCGCGACGGCGAGGAGGTGTACCTGTGCTGGCTGGTCGACGAAGAGGAGATCGGGTTCTGGCACGGCCCCGAGGCCGGGTTCGCGGGACGCCAGCCGCTGTAGCGACACGGCGCGCGGTGTCGGGCGCCGCCGACGCGGTGCTACTGGACGATCGACGGCGCCGGCGAGGGCGCCGCTCGTTCGCGCGGCAGCCCAGCGGCAGGGTAGGCGTCGGCCTCGTCGAGCGTTTCGCGCTCGAGGAGCGCGCTGACCAGCCCGTCAAGGTTCGAGCGGTGGGCGAGCAACAGCTCCGTCACCTCCGCATGGGCCGTCTCGACGATCCTGCGAACCTCCTCGTCGACCATTCGCTGGGTCGACTCTGACGTCTCCGCCGCGCCGGGCAGCAGCGGGTTGATCCCGTCCATCGGGATCACCGAGATCGGGCCGATCGCGGGGCTCATGCCCCACCGGCCGACCATCGAACGCGCGATCCGCGTGAGCTGCTGGATGTCGGACTCGGCGCCGGTCGTGAGGTCGCCGAACACCGTCTCCTCGGCGACGCGACCGCCGAGCGCGACCTTGATCTGAGCCAGCAGGTGCCGCTCGTCGAAGTTGAAGCGGTCGGCGTCGGGCGCCGAGAACGTGACGCCGAGCGCCTGGCCGCGCGGGATGATCGAGACCTTGCGAACCGGGTCGGCGCCGGGCGTCAGCATCCCCACGATCGCGTGGCCGGCCTCGTGGTAGGCGGTCCGGCGGCGATCCTCGTCGCTGATCATCACCTTGCGCTCGGCGCCGAGCACGATCCGCTCGAGCGCATCGGAGAGGTCCAGGGGCGTGACCTGCTCGTGGGAGCGCTTCGCAGCCAGGAGCGCCGCCTCGTTGACGAGGTTGGCGAGATCGGCTCCGACCATGCCCGGCGTCGAGGACGCGAGCGCCCCGAGGTCGACGTCGTCGGCGAGCGGCACCGAGCGCGTGTGGACGCGCAGGATCGCCTCGCGTCCCGCGCGGTCTGGCGGCTGCACGCTCACGCGACGGTCGAAGCGGCCGGGCCGCAGCAGCGCCTGATCGAGGATCTCCGGTCGGTTGGTCGCGCCGAGCACGATCACGCCGGTGCGCGGATCGAAGCCGTCCATCTCGGTCAGGATCTGGTTGAGCGTCTGCTCGCGCTCGTCGTGGCCGCCGGAGAACCCGGCGCCCGAGGCCCGCGACCGGCCGATCGCGTCGAGCTCGTCGATGAAGATGATCGCTGGAGCCGCCTCCTTGGCCTCCTTGAACAGATCACGCACGCGGGAGGCGCCGACGCCGACGATCATCTCGACGAACTCCGACGCCGACATCTGGAAGAACGGGACGTTCGCCTCGCCGGCGACCGCGCGCGCCAGCAGCGTCTTGCCGGTTCCCGGAAGCCCGCTCAACAGCACGCCTCGCGGGATCCGCCCTCCCAGCCGGAGGTACTTGTCGGGATTGCGCAGGAAGTCGACGATCTCGGTCAGCTCCTCCTTGGCCTCGTCGATCCCGGCGACGTCGGCGAACGTCACCCGCTGGTCTGACCCTTCCACGCGCCGCGCGCGTGAGCGCCCGAACGACATCAGCCCGCCCGCGCCCCCGCCCGCGGCGGCCGCCGCCCGGCGCCCGATGAACACGAACAGGAGGATCAACAGCAGCGTCGGGCCGAACCCGAAGATCAGGCTCTCGAAGAATGACGGGCCGCTGTCGGGCGACTTCGCGTCGATCGTGACGTTGTGCGTCTGCAGGAGATGCGAGAGCTCAGAGTTATTGGCAAACGACGGCACCTGCGTCGAGAAGTCGGCTGCCGGCTGCGCGTTCTTGTCGTTGGGCGGGTACTTGACCTTGTTCTTGAACGAGCCCTGGATCGCGTCGCCAGTCGAAGCGATCTCGACGACGTTGTTGCTTTGGACCTCGGCCAGAAACGTCGGGCTGTACGGGATCCGGACGCGAGGATTGGCCTTCAGCGCCTGCGAGGAGATCCAGAAGTTCAGGCCCAGCAGTACGACCACGAGGGCCGCGATCCAAACCCTCGGGCTCAGCCGGTTCGGCGGACCGGGACGCTTGTCGCCGCCGCGTCCTTCGGACCCGGGCGCGATCTTCCAGTTGGTCGGCGTCGGAAACCCGGGAGTGTCCGAGCGGTTCTTCGGCGGAGCCTGACGGCGTGAAGGTTCGTCAGCCATCACTGTGATTGTCGCAACACGAGCGCCCGGCCTTACCAATTCATTAGTTTTCAAGCCGCGCGCGAAAGGAGTCCGCTCCCTCGACGGTCGCGCCTTCTGCGTACGCGCGGTCGGCAAGCCACCGGTCTGAGGTCACGACCCGCACGGCGGACGGGTGATCGTCGGCGCGCAGCCGGCGGACGATCTCGTCGTCGGCGGCGTTCGCTTTCGGCTTTGGCGCGTGCACGACCTCGATCACGGTCGAGCGGATCGGCGGCGAGGGCGGGCGCTCGAACACGACCAGCACGTCCTCGCCCTCCGCGGCGGCCCACCGCTCGAGCAGGTCGACGAGCCTCAGCATTGCGGCGTCGCGATCGCGCCACCAACCGTCAGGGCGCGTGCCGATCACGTTCATGCCGTCGATGATCCAGCGCACGGTGAGGCCAGCGTAGAGCGCCGGGGTGCCAGACGCCGCGCGTGATTCGCGAGCCGGTTGTTAGTCATCGCGTCCTGGCGGGCGGCGTGCGCGCTTGCGCTCGGCCTGGCGTCGCTTGGCCTCCACGCGGCGCCGCCGCACGGCGCTGCTGGGCTTCGTCTCGTGGCGCGGGCGCTGTACCGCCAGCGCCCCGGCCAGGCGGCGCCGTAGCCGCTCGAGTGCGAGCTCGCGATTGCGCGATTGGCTGCGGGCGTCCTGAGCGACGGCCGTGACTCGCGGGCCGAGTCGGGCGATCAGCCGTCGCTTCTGCTCCTCGTTCAGGCTGGTGGACGCCGCGACGTCAAAGCTGGCCTCGATCCGCGACGCGGTCACGTTCGCGTGTTGGCCGCCCGGCCCGGACGAGCGCGAGGCGCGCACGGTGATCTCGCGCAGCGGGATTGCGGCATTTCGCCCTATTGGGATCGGATCTTCCATCGCGGTCTTGGAATCATCGTGTTCGCGTTGTGAATATGTTGGTGCGCGCTCACACGATCCGCGCGGCCTCGTGCTAAGTTGCCGCACCGAAAGGCCGTCCTATGGGGCGGTGAGAGACGCAGGTGCAGGCAGGCCCCGGTGGTAGTCGCAGGACAAATCCTCCGTGGTAGCAGCACTTCAAGCTACGGAGGAGCACTCCACAATGCCAACCGGAACGGTCAAGTGGTTCAGCGACGAAAAGGGCTTCGGCTTCATCACGCCCGACGAGGGCAGCCGCGACCTGTTCGTACATCATTCGAGCATCAACGCTGACGGCTACCGATCGCTGGCAGAGGGCGCCAAGGTGTCCTACGAGGAAGAGGCCGGGCCGAAGGGCCCGAAGGCCATCAACGTGATGAAAATCTAGTCGGCACACCCGTCGCTCGTCCGCAACCACCGCTGGGCGGGACCGATTGGTTGGTGGTCTGCTGAGGAACGCAAGTGGTTCGGGGACGACGGATGCGCCCTGCGCCCTGATCCTTGTGCCAGCGACCGGCCGCGCCCAGCCAGGACACGCGACCCCCGTCCTCTCGTCCTGGCCCGTCTGTTCCCCTATCTGGGGTGGGGCGTATATTGGTATGCGGGTGGACCGGCGCAGGCGCACACGGACGAGATGACCAAGGCTGTAGAAGAGCTGGAACGGGTGATCGTCCGTTTCGCGGGCGATTCCGGGGACGGCATGCAGCTCGTGGGGGGTCGGTTCACCGACGCGACCGCGGTCGTCGGGAACGACCTGGCGACGCTGCCGGACTTCCCCGCCGAGATCCGCGCCCCGGCCGGGACGCTTGCCGGGGTGTCGGCGTTCCAGATCCACTTCGCCTCGCGCGACATCCTCACTCCCGGCGACGCCCCGAACGTCCTGGTGGCGATGAATCCGGCGGCGTTGAAGGCCAACCTCGGCATGATCGAGCGAGGCGCGACGATCATCGTCAACGAGGACGCGTTCTCTAAGCGAAACCTCGAGAAGGCCGGTTACGAAGCCAACCCGCTCGAGGACGGCGCGCTGCGCGAGTACCGCGTGCACCGGATCCCGATGACCTCGCTGACGGTCAAGGCGGTCGAGGGGGTGCCGGAGGCCTCCACGCGCGACGCCGGCCGCGCCAAGAACCTGTTCGCGCTCGGCGTGCTCTCGTGGCTGTACGGCCGCCCCGCCGACGTCACGCACCGCTGGATCGAGCAGAAGTTCGCGCGCAAGCCGGCGGTGATGCAGGCGAACCTGGCCGCGTTCAACGCCGGCTGGTCGTTCGGCGAGACGACCGAGCTGCTGGACGTCCAGTACAAGGTCAAGCCGGCCAAGGACGTCGCTCCCGGCACCTATCGAAACGTCAACGGCACGACCGCGCTCGCGCTCGGGCTGATCGCCGCGAGCGTGCGCAGCCGGCTGCCATTGGTGCTCGCGAGCTACCCGATCACGCCGGCCTCCGAATTGCTGCACGAGCTGTCCCAGCACGCGCGCTTCGGTGTCAGCACGATTCAGGCCGAGGATGAGATCGCCGCGGCCGGGATGGCACTTGGCGCCGCGTTCGGCGGTCGGCTTGGGGTGACCGCGACGAGCGGCCCGGGAATGGACCTCAAGGCCGAGACGATCGGGCTGGCCGTCGCGCTCGAGCTGCCGATGATCATCGTCGATGTCCAGCGCGCGGGCCCGTCCACAGGGATGCCGACCAAGACCGAGCAGTCGGATCTGCTGATGGCGCTGTACGGCCGGCACGGCGAGTCGCCGCTTCCGGTGATCGCCCCGAGCACGCCCGGCGGATGCTTCACGGCGGCCTTCGAGGCGGCGACGATCGCGATCCACTACCGGACGCCGGTGATCCTGCTGTCGGACACGTTCCTGGCGTCGTCGTCGGAGCCCTGGAGCGTGCCGTCGGTGGCCGACCTGCCCGCGATCGACGCCGCCTTCGCGAGTGCCAACGGCGATCGCAGCGCCGACGAGCCGTTCTTGCCCTACGCGCGCGACGATCGCCTCGCCCGACCCTGGGCGGTGCCGGGCACCCCCGGGCTTCAGCATCGGATCGGCGGGCTTGAGAAGGCCGACGGCAGCGGCAACATCTCCTACGACCCAGCGAACCACGCGCGGATGACCGAGCTGCGCGCCGCGAAGATCGCGGGGATCGCCGACGAGCTCCCGCCGCTCGCGGTCGACGCCGATCCCGGCGCGAGCCTGCTGGTCCTCGGGTGGGGTTCGAGCGAGGGCGCGATCCGCGCCGGGGTGCGCCGTGCCCGGCTCGAGGGACACAAGGTCGCGTGCGCCCAGCTGCGCCATTTGAATCCGCTTCCGTCGAACACCGGCGACGTGCTGCGCTCGTTTGACCGCGTGCTCGTGCCCGAGATGAACAGTGGCCAGCTGGCGCAGGTGCTGCGGGCGAAGTTCCTCGTCGACGTCGAGTCGTTCACCAAGGTCCGGGGCCAGCCGCTGTTCGCCGGCGAGATCGAGCAGCAGATCGAGGAGCGCCAATGACAGCGGTCAGCACAGACGGCGGCGGCGAGCCGCTCGAGCTCACGAAGGCCGACTTCCAGTCAGATCAGGAGACCCGCTGGTGCCCCGGCTGCGGCGACTACGCCGTGCTGTCGGCGGTCCAGCAGTTCATGCCCGAGCTCGGGATCCCGCCGGAGCGGATCGTGTGGATCACCGGGATCGGCTGCGCAGGCCGGTTCTCCTACTACATGGACACCTATGGCATGCACGGCATCCATGGACGCGCGCCGGCGCTCGCGACCGGGCTGGCGACCGCGCGCGAGGACTTGTCGATCTGGGTGGCGACCGGTGACGGCGACTCGCTGTCGATCGGCGGCAACCACCTGATCCACGCTCTGCGGCGCAACGTCCCGGTCAAGATCCTGCTGTTCAACAACCAGATCTACGGCCTCACCAAGGGCCAGGCCTCGCCGACCTCTGAGGTCGGCAAGATCACGAAGTCGACGCCGTTCGGCGTCGCCGATCACCCGTTCAACCCGGTGGCGCTGGCGCTCGGGGCCGAGGCGACGTTCGTGGCTCGAACAATCGATCGCGACCGCCACCATCTGACCGAGGTGCTGCGCGCCGCGGCGTTGCACGAAGGCGCCGCTCTGGTCGAGATCTATCAGAACTGCCCGGTCTTCAACGACGGCGCGTTTGCCGCGCTGACCGAGAAGGACGTCAAGGAGGCCAACCAGATTCGGCTCGAGGCCGGACAGCGGATCAGGTTCGGAGCCGACCACGAGCGGGGAGTCGCGATCGGCAGCGACGGCACGCTGAAGCTCGTCGATGTCGCCGACGTGGGCGAGGAGGCGCTGCTCGTGCACGATCCGCACCGCGCCGACTCCGGGCTCGCATTCTCGCTGGCGAGGCTCTCCGAAGACCCGACCGGGCCGACACCGATCGGCATCTTCCGCGACGTCCAGCGCCACGTCTACGGCCGTGCCGGCGTGGTGCGCGACGAGCCCGCTTCAGAGCGGGAGCTGGGCGAGCTGCTGCTGAGCGGCGAGACCTGGACCATCGCGTAGAGCCGCCGCGCCGACTTTAAATCTTGGCTAAGCGGCCAACCTTGCTCTCGTGCGCCGCTTTTAACCACCAGATCTTCCGACGCCCCCGGAGGATGGTCGGGACATAGCCATACGCGTCGCGCCCCCCGACGCCAATGTCCTCGGCACATGCGATGAGGCCGCCCGCTATGGCGGCCTCATCGCCATTAAGGGCGGCCCGGCTAAGCTCAGAAGCCGATGCGCGTACCCGAGATTGAATTGCTGTGGTGGGAGGGCTGTCCCTCCACCAGCCGGGCGCTCGACGAGCTGCGCGCGGCGTTGGGCGACGTTGGGCTTGGCTCGGCCGACGTCCGGATGCGCGAGATCACGACCGACGACGAAGCGCTCGAGCTGCAGTTCGGCGGCTCGCCGACGATCCTGATCGACGGAGCCGACTCGGTCGCCTCGGACCACGAGGACACGCCAATCGGGCTCAGCTGCCGCGTCTACCGCCGCCGCGACGGCAGGATCGCCCCGACTCCCGATCCCGACGATCTGCGCGAAGCCCTGCGGCGGGCGGCCGAGCGCGCGGAGGCGACGCGATGACCATTTCGATCGGCATGCAGGCGCCGGACTTCTCGCTGCCCGACACGGGCGGCGCCAATTGGTCGGCGAGCGACGGCGACGGCGTCCGCGCGACCGTCGTTGTGTTCACGTGCAACCACTGCCCATATGCGCTCGCCTGGCATGACCGGATCGTGCAGGTCGCGCGCGACTACCTCGATCGCGGCGTGCGGATGCTGGCGGTCAACTCCAACGACGCGCAGCGCTACCCCCGTGACTCGCTCGAGGCGATGCGCGCCCGCGTGGCCGCCGAGGACTGGCCGATGCCGTACCTGCACGACGAGAGGCAGCAGGTCGCGCGCTCCTACGACGCCAAGACGACGCCGGACGTGTTCGTGCTCGACTCCGAACGCAGACTGCAATACCGCGGCGCGCCCGACTCTGACTACGACGATCCCAACGCCAACGCCCAGTGGTTGCGCGACGCACTCGACGCGGTCCTGGCCGGCGATTCGCCCCCGGTCGCGGAGACCAAGCCGGTCGGGTGCTCGATCAAGTGGAAGCAGTAGCCGACTCGCGGCCCTAGGCCACGTGGCCGTCGGCGGGCTCGAGCGGCAGCCCCGCCGCGGCCCAGTCGACGAGCCCCCCGGCCATGTTGTGCGCATCGTAGCCCGCGCGACGGAACGCGTCGGTAGCCATCGCCGAGCGGCTGCCTGTCCGGCAGTAGAACACGACCGGCCGGCCGTGCTCGATCGTGTCCGCTTGCGCGGTGAGCTGCATCAGTTCTATGAGCCGGTCGCCGGCGATCCTGCCGGCCTCATGCTCGTAGGGCTCGCGAACGTCGATCAGCTGGATCCCGCCGTCTGCGATCAGCTCGGCGACCTGCTGTGGCGTGTAGTCGCTGTCCATCAACCGCAGCGTAGCGAGCGAGGATGGCCCGGCGGCCGCGCCGCGAACCTGTGGTCCCCGCATTCCATAACGCCCAGGGGTGACAGCGATCGTGCAAGTTCGATAGGCTCCGCGCCGACCCACATAGCCAGCCGAGTCCCCGAGGCACCCTGCCTCGGGGAGCGGGGAACCCATTGGGGCCCGGACGGGCCCGGGGGCGAGTCGCCGAGTTTCTCGGCGTAGCGCATTCTTTCAGCGCGAGCCCGACAGCTAACCCCGTAGGCGCGAGAAAGAGAAGGGGTTATGTCTTGCCGCACCATCAGGGACGGATAACGCGCTGCGCGAGCGCAGCGACCATCGCGCTGAGTCTCGCCGCCGCCGCTCCGGCGTCCGGTAGCGCGCTAGCGCGCGCCCACCGCGCTACGCGCAACTCCGCTGCCGCCGGCAACGGCTCGTCGGGCAGCGGCGGCGCCGCACTCGCCGGCTCGGTCTCGAACTCCAAGGCCGCCGCACAGGTCAGCGACAGCGGCCACCAGTACGCAGGCGACTCCAGGCACATGGGGGACAGGATCCTGTCCCAGGGCATGAGCGGTCACGACGTGCGCGTGCTGCAGGACTGCCTGACCCGCGCCGGCTATCGGACGCCGATCGACGGTCATTTCGGAGCGGGTACCAAGCGCAACGTGCTGGCGTTCGAGCGCGCGCACGGGCTGAGGCCCAACGGGGTCGTGACGTTCAGCGTCAACCTTGCGCTGCGCAGTGCCGCCGGCATGGCGATGACGACGGTGACCAGCACCGGACCGGTCGGTAGGGCACGCCTCAACCCCGATGGCACGGCGACCGCACCCGCAGGCGCGCCGCCGGCGATCCAGGCCGTGATCGCGGCCGGCAACAGGATCGCGTTCAAGCCCTACATCTACGGCGGCGGGCACGGTAGCTGGAACGACTCGGGCTACGACTGCTCAGGGTCGGTCAGCTACGCGCTGCACGGCGGCCATCTGATCTCCTCGCCCGAGGACTCCAGCCAGCTCGAGTCCTACGGCAGCCCCGGTGCCGGGCGCTGGATCACGATCTGGTCCAACTCGGGACACGTCTACATGTACGTGGCGGGGCTGCGGTTCGACACCAGCTCCAACGGACCCGGTGGATCGCGGTGGACGACCGCGGGCCGCTCGAGCGCAGGGTACGTCGAGCGCCACCCCACCGGATACTGAACGCAGACGGCGCGGCGAGTCTGCACGCCGCGCCGTCCAGATGCGGATGCCGACTCGCCGCTAGCGCGTGACCTTGTAACTCGCTTGCGCCTTGGCGATCGGCGGCGTCGTGTCGCTCGGCTTCGCGATCAGCTTCGGGTACAGGTAGGAGCAGATGCGGCGCCGGCCGACGCTTTTCGCAGTGAAGCCTTTGACGTTCGTGAACGGCGAGGAGCTCTTGAAGACCCCGATGTTGCCGAGCGTGGGATCGCCCTTCGGCGCCAGGTAGAACTGGAGCGGTCGCTTGGCATTGGACTCGGCCTGGACGCTGCCCAGGCACGGCTTCGGGCTGAACTGGATCACCGAGACGAGGAACGCCCGGCCGTTCTGGACCTCGCTCTTCGCGAACGTCCCGCGGATCGCGATCGCGTAGCCCGCGTTCTTCTTGACCTTCGCCGGCACGGTGATGCGCAGCGTCGCCGCCGACGCGGCGGCGGCCCCTGCGCCCCAGCACACGGCCACGGCTGCGATCCCCGCGGCGCAGCGTGCCAGCGTCTGTGAACGGATACCTCGATCGATCATCTGCACTCCCCCTTTGGGTTGAGCTCGGGCGCGTGCTACGCCCGAGGTCGCTTTCACGGTGGCCCGCGCGATGCTACCCGCACGCCGCCTTCGCCGCGCGCACGGGTGACGTAGCATCCTGAAGATGTCCGCGCTTGCCGAGCTGTACACGATTCCGCAGGAGCACCTGGACTTCCGCGACACGATCCGCCAGATCGCCGAGGAGCGGATCGCACCGCGCGCGGCGGAGATCGACGCGACCGCACAGTACCCCCACGACCTGCGCGAGCTGCTCGCCGAGCAGGACATCCTCGGGCTGCCGTTCGAGCCCGAGTACGGAGGAACCGGAACCGGGACGCTGATGCTGAGCATCGCGGTTGAGGAGATCGCGAAGGCATGCGCGTCGACCGCCCTGATCCTGATGATCCAGGAGCTCGGCACGCTGCCGATCAAGCTGTTCGGCTCAGACGAGCTCAAGCAGAGGCTCCTACCGCGCTGCGCGAGTGGCGAGTGGAGCCCAGCGTTCGCCCTGTCGGAGCCCGACGCCGGCTCGGACCCGGGCGGGATGCGCGTCAAGGCCATCAAGGACGGTGACGAGTGGGTGATCGACGGCACCAAGAACTGGATCACGAACCTCGGGATCGCGGACTTCTACGTCGTGTTCGCGGTCACCGACGCGGGCGCCGGTCATTCGCGCGGGATCACGGCGTTCGTGGTCGAGGCCGACCGGCCGGGCTTCAGCGTCGGCAAGCTCGAGCACAAGCTCGGGATCCGCGGCTCGCCGACCGGGCAACCGATCTTCGATGCCGTCCGCGTTCCGGAGGCCAACGTCGTCGGCGAGGTCAACGGCGGCTTCAAGGTAGCGATGGCGACGCTCGATCGCTCGCGACTCGGGGTCGCGGCTCAGGCGCTCGGAATCGCGCAGGGAGCGACCGACTACGCTGCTTCTTATGCACGTGAGCGCCGCCAGTTCGGCAAGCCGATCAACTCGTTTCAGGCGATCCAGTTCAAGCTCGCCGACATGGAGACCCAGTGCGCCGCGGGTCGCGAGCTGCTGTACAAGGCGGCGGCGAACGTCGATCGCGGGGCGCCTGACATCGGCAAGTACTCGGCGATGGCCAAGCTGTTCTGCTCGGATGTGGCCATGAGCGTGACGGTCGAGGCTGTGCAGGTGCTCGGCGGCTACGGCTACGTCAAGGAGTACCCGGTCGAGCGGATGATGCGCGACGCGAAAATCACCCAGATCTACGAGGGCACCAACGAGATCCAGCGGCTCGTGATCGCCCGGACGATGAGGTAGCGGCGATGCCCGGATCGCCCCCGACGCTTCGCCGGATCCTCGGCTCGGCGCTGGCGGCGCTCACCGTCGGGCTTGGTGCCGCCAGCCTGATCGCGGGCTTCAGCGACTCGCCCGCGGTCCGGCTGCTCCAGGGACTCGCGGTATTCGCCGCCGGCGTCGTGATCATCTGCGGCGCCGTCGTGCTCGTGATGATCCGCCTCGCCGGCTGGCGCGACCCCGAGTCCGAGGAGGACTTCGAGGCGCTCGTGCAGCGCACCGAGCGCCTGGCGGCCGAGGATTCGTGGGGTGACTCCGAGGACTACGACGCGCCGTTCGATGACGACGAGGAGCTGATCGATCCCCACAACGAGGAGGACTTCAACGCGCTCGTCCGGGCCGCGGTTGACGACCTGCCGCTCGAGTTTCACCGCGCGCTCGAACACGTGGCGATCGTCGTCTCCGACGGCGGTCGACGCCGGCGTGCCTACGGGCTCTACCAGGGCGACACGGTGGCGCGAGACTTCTTTCACGACCGGATCGTGATCTTCCGGGACACCTTGGTTCGCGACTTCGGGCACGACCCAGCGCTGCTGCAGGCGCAAGTCAATCGGACCGTCCGCCACGAGCTCGCCCACCACCTCGGCTGGGACGAGAAGGGCGTTCGCGGGCTCGGGCTATGAGCCGCGGCTCAGCCTGAGGGTCGCTCGATCAGCGACTTCTTGATCACCTTGCCCATGTCGTTGCGTGGGAGACGGTCCAGATAGCGGACGACGCGAGGGCGTTTGTGTGGAGACAACAACCGGGCCACGTGGTCGGCGAGCTCGCGCTCGGACGGCGGCGGATCGCCGTCCGCGACGACCCACGCGACGATCCGCTCGCCGAGGTCGGGATCGGGCTCGGCGGTGACCGCAACTTCGGCGACCCCCGGGTGCTCGAGCAGCACGACCTCGATCTCCCCGGCGCCGATCTTGTAGCCGCCGCTTTTGATCAGGTCGGTTGACCGGCGGCCGATCAGGCGGATGTAACCGTCGGGCTCGCGAGTGGCGACATCGCCGGTCCTGAACCAGCCGTCGACAAACGCCTCCGCCGTTGCCTCCGCACGGTTGAGATATCCGAGGAACAGGTTCGGCCCGCGGACCACGATTTCGCCGAAGGTCTCGCCGTCGCTGCCCTCAATCGTCTCGCCGTCGTCGTCGACGAGCCGCAGGTGGATTCCGGGCAGCGGCCCGCCGACGACACCAGCCCGACGGTCGCCGTCGGCGCGCACCGCGCAGTTCATCAGCGTCTCGGTCAGCCCGTAGCGCTCGATCACGCGTTGGCCGCTGGCGCGCTCGATCCGCTCGTGATCGGTGCGCGACAGGGCAGCCGAACCGGACACGAGCAGCCGCGCTGCACGCAGCGCATCGGCCACGGCCGGATCCTGCTGGGCGGCATCGGCGAGCCGGTGGTACATCGTCGGTACCCCGAACAGCATCGTCGCCTCCCCGGAGAGCTGCGCGGCGACGCCGTCGACCGAGAACGAACCCAGATGGCGGAGCGCGCCGCCTCGGCGCAGCGGCCCGAGCACCCCGAGCACGAGTCCGTGGGCGTGGAACAGCGGCAGCCCGTGCGTGAGCACGTCGCGGTCGGTCCACTCCCACGCGTCGGCGAGCGCGTCGAGGTTCGTGGCGATCGCGCGTCGCGGCAGCACCACGCCCTTCGGCGATCCGGTCGTCCCGGACGTGTAGAGGATCAGCGCCGGCGACTCCGGCCCGGGCTCGGGTCCGAACCCGATGACCGGTGCGGCCGCGCCGAGGTCGACGTCGACGTCGACGCGCGGCAACGCGTGCAGCAGCGCCGGCAGCTCGGTCCCGGGCGCCGCCAGCACCGCGGCCGGCTCGCTGTCGGCGACGATGTGTCCGAGCTCGCGCTCGCCCGACTTGGGGTTGATCGGCACCGCTGCCACGCCGGCTGCCAGGGCTCCGACGACCGCCGCGCACGTCTCGAGTGTGGGCTGCGCCCACACGGCGACCCGGGTCCCGCGTCGCAGGCGGCCGCCCAGCGCCGCCGCCACGCGGCTCAGCTCGTGGTAGCTGAGCGCGCGCTCGCCGAAGCGGATCGCCTCGCGATCGCTGGGCTCAGACAGGAATGGGAGCAGCGGCTCGATCTCGCTCACCGACCTCATGATCGCGCAGCCCACCGCGGCGAGTGCTCTACGGTTCTGCTGAGCCTGCCAGGCGACGGTCAGGCGCAACCCCTCGAGCAGGAGCGACTCCGATATGCCACAAGCCGTGATTGTCGACGCGATCCGCACGCCGATCGGCCGCGCGGGCAAGGGCTCGCTGCGGACGGTGCGCGCCGACGAGCTGGCGGCGATCCCGATCCGGGCGCTGGTCGCACGCAATCCGGACGTCGACTTCGCTCAGACCGACGATGTGCTGATGGGAGCGGCCTCCGGCGTCGGCGAGCAGGGCTACAACGTGGGCCGCAACGCCGCCCTGCTCGCCGGGCTCGATCACCACGTGCCCGGCTGCACGGTCAATCGCTTCTGCGCCTCGTCGCTGATGACGATCCGGATGGCGGCCCACGCCGTCAAGGCGGGAGAGGGGGATCAGTACATCGCCGCCGGCGTCGAGGCCGTCTCGCGCGCTGGGCTCGGCGCCGGGATGATGGAGGAGGCTAAGAGCCCGAAGCTGAACGGCTCCGACGGTTCCCTGTACGACGTCTACATCCCGATGGGGCAGACGGCCGAGAACGTCGCGCAGCGCTGCCACGTCACCCGCGAACAGCAGGACGAGTGGGCCGTGATCTCGCAATCGCGCGCGGTGCAGGCCCGCGACTCGGGCCACTTCGATGCCGAGATCGTGCCGGTCATTGTCCCCGCCCACAGCGACGTCGACAAGGACGGCAATCAGATCGAGGTGCCCGAGACGGTCGTCGCTCGAGATGACGGGCCCCGGCCGGGCACGACGATGGAGGTGCTTGCCAAGCTCAAGCCGGCGTTCCGCGAGGACGGCACCGTCACCGCCGGCAACGCGTGCCCGCTGAACGACGGCGCCGCCGCTGTGTTGGTCATGTCCGAGGAGAAAGCGCGCGCGCAGGGGCTTACGCCCAAGGCCCGGATCGTCGCCTCGACGGTCGCGGCGATCCGTCCCGAGATCATGGGCCTCGGCCCGATCCCGGCGATTCAGGCGCTGCTGAAGCAGGCCGGGATGACGATCGACGACGTCGACATCGTCGAGATCAACGAGGCGTTCGCCGCCCAGATCGTCCCGTGCAAGGACGAGCTCGGCATCCCCGACGAGAAGCTCAACCCGTTCGGGGGCGCGATCGCGCTCGGCCACCCGTTCGGGATGACCGGGGCGCGGATCATGACGACGCTGATCAACGGCCTGCAGACGCTCGACGGGACGTACGGGATCGAGTCGATGTGCGTTGCCGGCGGGATGGGCCAGGCGATGCTGGTCGAGCGCCTCCTGTAGTTGTGTCGGACTTGTGACCGCCCGGTAATCGCTGAGGCCGCCCGGGAAGGTGTGGGCACCGGCGGCGTCATTGAGGTTAATGATCGGCGCAAGGCCGATCCCTATGCGCGCGCGTGGCGCGCAGGGAGGTTCAGATGCACTTGATGCGTCCAGCCAGGCAATGGGCGGGATCCGGCAGACGCCTTTGGGTCAGGGTGCTCGTGGGGGCTGCTGCGCTGGGAGTGATAGCCGCGGTCGCGGGGGCCGCGATCGCCGGGGTAAGCAGCCAGCCCAACGTCTACCGGCAGGTCAACCTGATCTCCGACATCGACGGAGTTGCGCGGATCACGGATCCCAACCTCGTCAACCCGTGGGGCATGGCGGCAGGTCCGACCACACCGCTGTGGATCAATGACAACGGCACGAACTTGTCCACCCTGTACACAGGCGGGGTGCACGGCAGCATCCCGGCGATCGTCCCGCTGGCCGTAACGGTCCCACAAGGCGCGCCGACGGGGATCGTGTTCAACTCAACCCCGGGGTTCAAGATCACGATGGGCGGCACGACCGGGCCGGCCGCGTTCATCTTCGATTCGGAGAGCGGAGTGATCTCGGCGTGGATGAAGACGAATCCGCTGCGGACGGAGGCGGTCGTGGAAGTGAAGACGCCCGACGCCGTGTACAAGGGCCTGGCGATCGCGACCAGCAGCCACGGACCGACGATCTATGCGGCCAACTTCCACGCCGGCACGATCGACGTGTTCGACGGCAGCTTCAACCCGGTCAACACGCCGGGAGCGTTCACGGATCCGAACATCCCAGCCGGGTTCGCGCCATTCGACATCCGGGAACTGGATGGCAAGTTGTTCGTCACCTACGCCAAGCAGAACGCCGCCAAGCACGACGACGTGGCCGGCCCGGGCAACGGGTTCGTCGACGTTTACAGCAAAGACGGCATGCTGTTGCAGCGGCTGATCTCCCACGGAGCGCTCAATTCTCCGTGGGGGCTGGTGACTGCGCCGCGGGGCTTCGGCCCGTTCGGCGGCGACCTGCTGGTCGGGAACTTCGGCGACGGCACGATCAACGCCTACAACCAGCAGACCGGCCAATCCGAAGGCCAGCTGATGAACCGCGACGGCAACCCGATCAAGATCAACGGGCTGTGGGGGCTGCGGTTCGGTAACGGCGTGTTCGGCACCCCGAACGACCTGTTGTTCAGCGCCGGAATCGGCGACGAAAGTCACGGCCTGTTCGGCGAGATCAAGGCCAGCGGGACGCCCGGCCACTGATCCAGGCGAGGCCGTGGGCCGGCATTACGCTGGCCCACGGCCACGCGCCCGCGGTGCCTACCGCGGTGCCATTCGCAGCGCCCCGTCTAGGCGGATCACCTCGCCGTTGAGCATCTCGTTCTCGATGATGTGCGCCGCCAGCGCGGCGTACTCATCCGGGCGGCCGAGGCGGGAGGGATGCGGGATCGACCTGCCGAGCGACTCGCGGATGTCGTCTGAGAGCCCGCCGAGCAGCGGCGTCTCGAAGAGGCCCGGGGCGATCGTGCAGACGCGGATGCCGTCGGCGGCGAGATCGCGCGCGGCCGGCAGCGTCATCCCGACGATTCCGCCCTTGGAAGCTGAGTACGCGAGCTGGCCGATCTGCCCGTCGAACGCGGCAATCGACGCCGTGTTCACGCACACGCCTCGCTCTCCCGACGCGGTCCGTTCACCTGCGCGCATTGCCTGCGCTGCCAGGCGCAGCACGTTGAAGGTGCCGATCAGGTTGACCGCGATCACCGTTTGAAACGGCTCGAGCGCATGGGCGCCGCGTTTGCCGGCCGTCTTCTCACCCCAGCCGATACCGGCGCAGCAGACCGAGATCCGAAGGCCACCCGGCTGCTGGGCGGCGGCCTGCACCGCCGCGTCGACGTCGTCGGGGTTGGTCACGTCCGCGCGCACGAACCGCGCGCGCTCGCCGAGCTCGCCGGCCAGCGAGTCGCCGCGCTGCTCGTTGAGGTCGGCGATCACCACGTGTGCCCCGGCGGCGTGCAGCTTGCGGACGGTTGCCTCACCAAGTCCCGACGCCCCCCCGGCCACGAATGCGCCGCTGCCGTTGATCTGCATGGCCGGGAACCCTACTGTCCAGAGATCATGGAGCTACCGCGCCTGCAGGACCCCCGTCTCAGCGTCGCGACCCGCGACAGCTACGCGACACTGCTGAGCGCCGCGACCCAGAGCAGCGTGCTGACGGTCGGCAGCGCCGGGACGGTCAGGAGCGTCGCGACCTCCGGCAGCGTCGCCACCGTGGGCAGCGCCGCCACCGCGGGG
This sequence comes from uncultured Solirubrobacterales bacterium, assembly GCA_963809685.1. Classification (GTDB taxonomy): domain Bacteria; phylum Actinomycetota; class Thermoleophilia; order Solirubrobacterales; family Solirubrobacteraceae; genus Palsa-465. Next base: position 46,295 of record CAWEKN010000006.1, read on the forward strand.
AGCGCCGCGACCGCGTTGAGCGTCGCGGTCGCGGGCTCGACGCTGACGCTGTTGTCGGTCGCGGTCGCAGGCTGTGTCGCGTGCATCGGCTGCGTCGGCTGCAGCGGGTGCATTGGGTGTATCGCCTGCGTGAACTGCACCGGGCTGCGGTTCGCGTTCGGGAAGGTCGGCGTTTGCGCTGAGCGGCGCTAACGCGCCCGCCGCGCGAGCGACAGCGCGAACAGCTGCTGCGGGTCCGTGTACCACTGCTCGAGCTCCAGCCCCGCGGACTCGAAGTCGGACTCCAGGCGCGACCGCGTGAACTTCGCGCTGATCTCGGTGCGCAACTCCTCGCCGGCGGCGAACTCGACGCGCAGGCCGAGCGTGCCGATCAGGACGCTGCAGGGTCGCAGCGAGCGCAGGCGCATCTCGACCCACTCGTGCCGCCGATCGAAGAACGCCACGTGGTCGAACGCCTCGGGCGCGAAGTCGGCGTCGAGCTCGCGGTTGATCACGTGCAGGACGTTGCGGTTGAACTCGGCCGTCACTCCGTCGGAGTCGTCGTAGGCGGCCTCGATCACGGCGGGGTCCTTGACGAGGTCGGTGCCGAGCAGCAGCCGATCCTCGGGCCCCAGCACCGAGCCGATGTCGCGTAGCAGCGCGCGGCGCGTGCCCGGCGGGAAGTTGCCGATCGTCCCGCCGAGCAGCGCGACGATTCTGGCGGCGCCGTCGCGCGCGGGAACGCGCACCAGATGTCGCTGGAAGTCGCCGATCACCCCGTGGACCTGAAGCCCGTCGTACTCCTCGACCAGCTGCTGCGCCGCGTCGCGGACGACGCTCTCGGACACGTCGAGCGGGATGTAGCGGCGCAGCGTCCCGGCCTCGGCCATCGCATCGAGCAAGATCCGCGCCTTCTCGGCCGATCCCGAGCCGAGCTCGACAAGCTCGCCGGCGCCCGTCGTATCGACGATGTCCCGGGCGTACTGCTGCAGGATCGCTTTCTCGGTTCGCGTCGGGTAGTACTCGGGCAGCTCACAGATCCGCTCGAACAGCTCAGACCCGCGGCTGTCGTAGAAGTGCTTGGGCGGCAGCTCCTTGAACGGGCGCGTCAGTCCGTCGAGTACGTCGTTGGCCAACGAGCGTTCTTCGCGCTCCGACAGCCAGGAGTCGATCCGGATCTCTTCGCTCTCGATCAGCGATCGCATCTAGATATTCCTCGCAATCCGTATGCCGGCGAAGATCTGCCGGCGCTGTGGGTAGTCCCAGTTGCGGAACGTCGGTGTGATCACACGCGCGCGCGTCGCCCACGAGCCGCCGCGCAGGACCCGGTACTGGGTGCCGAAGAACACCTCCGAGTACTCCCGGTAGGGGTGCGCGGTGAACCCCGGGTAGCCGTTGAAGTGGCTCGCGGTCCACTCCCACGTGTCGCCGACCATCCCCAGACATCCCGACGGCGAGGCGCCGGCGCTATAGCCACCCGCGACGGCGGGGCCCGCGCCGAGATGGTCGACATTGGCGTGGACGCCGGCGACCGGCGACTCTTCCCCCACGGATACCGCAGCGCCTCGCGGCGTTCCTGGTCCCAGGTCGCCGCCTTCTCCCACTCGATCTCGGTGGGGAGGCGGGCGTTGTGCGCACGGGCAAAGGCGTCGGCCTCGAACCAGGAGACGTGGACGACGGGCTGGTGCGGATGGAGCGCGACGAGCCTCCCGAGGCGCCATTCGGCGTCCAGCTCCGCCGTCCAGCATCCAGGGCGCGTGATGTCGTACTCCTCCTTCCATGCCCACCCCTCGTGCGACCACCACTCGCGGCGCTCGTAGCCGCCGCCCTCGACGAACGTGAGATACGTCGCGTTCGTGATCGGCGTTTGCCCGATCATGTAGCCGCGAACGTCGGTGTGGTGGCGGGGGCGCTCGTTGTCGTATGCGAACCCGTAGTCGGGAGCGCCGATCGTGCATCGACCGCCGGGAATCTCGATCAGCTCCAGGCCCGTGAATGCGGATGCCGGGGGAGACGGTGCCGGGTGCCGGCCGGAGAGGTGGTAATCAGCGAGCCGAGCCAGCTGAATCGTCTGAAACATCGTCTCGTTGTGCTGGTGCTCGTGCTGGATCACCAACTCGTGCACGAGCCCGTCACCGACCCCATGCTCCTCGATCACCTCGATCGTCCGGGCGCGTACCTCTTCCAGATAACGGCGCGCGGCGGCAGGCGCCAGGAACGGCAGGTCGCCGCGTCCGGCTCGCGGGGTCTCGAACGCGTCGTAGACGTCTGCCAGGTCATCTCTGAGCAGCGGCCGCCCGCCATAGCGGTGCACCAACCACAGATCCTCGAATGCGGCGATGTGGCCCAGATCCCACACCAGCGGACTCATCAAGGTCGAGTGAACGCGCTGCAGATCAGCGTCCGAGACCGAGTCGACGATCGCCAGCGTCCGCTCGCGCGCCTCGGTCAGCGCCTCGATTGCCTCCGCCGCGCTGAGGGCGGCCGGAGATGCGATCGAACTGCCCATGGCCTCATTGTGGCATCCCCCAAATGACCAAAATCGAAACTATCGTCAGACGCTGACCGAGAGCCGCAGGTACAGCGATCCGCGGCGCTCGAGCAGCCACGAAAGCGCCAACGCCCGCGGCTCGGCCAGCTCGTGGCCGGTCGTGATCGTCGGCCCGAGGCCGCCGCCCGCGAGCTTGGGCGCAAACGTCACGAACAGCTCGTCGACGACGCCCTCGTGCAACAGCGAGCCGAACAGCGTCGGCCCGCCCTCGCACAGCGCCGAACGCACCCCGTAGTCGGCGCGCAAGCTGCGCAGCGCGGTCGTCAGCGTCAGCTCCGCTGGGTCGAGCCGGACGACTTGCACCGATGCGGCACAGCGGCTGGCATCGATGTCCGCCGCGGTGAAGATCAGAACCCTCGACTCCGGCTCGGCGAACAGCGGGATCTCGAGCGGCACATCGCCGCTGCGCGAGACGATGCAGGCGAGCGGCTCCGCGCTCGCACCGCGCGCGACGCGACGCTCTCGGCGATCGGCCTTGCCGAGGATCCGCCCGTAGCGCTCGGCTTGCAGCGTGCCCGTCCCGATGAGCACGGCATCGACCTGCTCGCGCAGCCCATGGAACATCGCGCGATCCCCGTCGTCGCCGAGCCCACCGGAGCGATTGTGGATCGTCGCGCGCCCGTCGATCGTGGAGACGAAGTTGACGACCACGTACGGCCGGTCTGCCGGTGCGCGGTCGGCCAGGTTCAGAGTGCAGAGCAGCGCCTGCACCTCGACGATGCCCGGCTCGGGCAGTAGCTGGCGGAAGTCCATCGCGCCCGGCCGAACCTACCAGTCGGTCGTCAGGTGCGGCGGCAGCTGTGCGAAACCACTAGGCTGGCCGCCGATGCAGTTCCGGCGGCTCGACCGCGGTGAAGTGATTGCCGTCGCGGGCGGGATCCTGCTCGCGGCATCCCTGTTCATGGTTTGGTACACGCTCGGTGACAAGTACTCGGTCCTCAACGGCTGCAGAGGCGCAAAGCGCTCGTGCAGCGGCTGGGCATCGCTTTCGATCGTGCGCTTCCTGCTGCTGCTCACCGCGATCGCGCCGATCATCCTTGCGTACATCATCGTCCGCGGCCACGCGCTGTCCTGGCCTCGGGGTGAGCTGACCGCCGTGATCGCGCTCAGCGCGCTGACGTTCACGCTGTTTCGCGGCCTGATCGACAAGCCGGGCTCGCCGCCCGGCCAGATCTCGATCGGATATGGCTGGTGGGTGGCGCTGGTGGGCGGGGCACTGATCCTGCTTGGGTCGATCTGGCGGTCGCGCGAAGGCGCCGCGCGGCGCAAGCCCCCGGGAGTCCTGTGAGCTCCTCGGCCGGGGCCAGCCGACCCGATCGCAACCTGGCGCTCGAGCTGTGCCGCGTGACCGAGGCGGCCGCGCTCGCGGCCGCGAGGATGGTCGGCCGCGGCGACAAGGAGGGAGCCGACCAGGCCGCGGTCGATGCGATGCGCTACGTCCTCGACACCGTGTCGATGGACGGCGTCGTCGTGATCGGCGAGGGCGAGAAGGACGAGGCGCCGATGCTGTTCAACGGCGAGCAGATCGGCGACGGCAGCCCACCGAAGGTGGACATCGCGGTTGATCCGCTAGAGGGCACGCGCCTGACCGCGCTGGGGATGCCGAGCGCGATCGCGGTGATCGCGCTCGCCGAGCGGGGCGCAATGTTCGACCCCGGTCCGTTCGTGTACATGGAGAAGATGGCCGGCGGCCCCGAGATCGCCGACCTGCTCGATCTCGACCGGCCGCTGCCGCAGACGCTGGAACTGATCGCCAAGCGCAAGCAGATCGACATTCGCGACGTGATGGTCGTGATGCTCGACCGCGAACGCCACCACGAGGCGATGCGCGTGGTCCGGGAGGCGGGCGCCCGGGTTCGCCTGATCATGGACGGAGACGTCTCGGCCGCGATGCTGGCCGTCTCAGACAACTCGCCGGTGGACCTCCTATGGGGCATCGGCGGGACCCCGGAGGGCGTGATCTCGGCAGCCGCGATCAAGTCGATCGGCGGCGAGCTGCTCGGGCGGCTGTGGCCGCGCAACGACGAGGAGCGCGCGGCGGCGGTGGCCGCCGGATATGACCTCGACCACGTGCTGACCAGCGAGGAGCTCGTCGCCGGCGACGATGTGTTCTTTTCGGCGACGGGCGTGACCGACGGCGACGTCCTCCAGGGAGTGCGCTACCAGGGCGACCGCGGGGCGACGACCGAGTCGCTGGTGATGCGGTCGCGTTCGGGCACCGTACGCAGGATTTCCGCGCGCCACGATCGCGCCAAGCTGCGCGCGCTGACGGGCGTCCGCTACGGCTGAGCGGCGGCGGCCGGCCGGTCGACCGCGCCGTCAGCCGCGGGGCGACGTGCGGCGCAGCGTGCGGACGCGGGACTCGGCGAGGTCGAGCGTCGCCAGCGAGCGCAGGAACGCGTGCGTCACCAGCACATGGATCGAAGACTGGGTCGCTTCGTACACCGGCGTGCTGAAGCCGGCCGCGATCGCCGGGTAGAAGTTCGAGACTTCTACCTCGATTCGGATCTTGGGCCGGCCGCCCGACGCCTCGTCGGGCGGGAGTATTCGCACGTCGAGCGCGAGCAGCCCGCGGCGCCGCCCGGCACGAGCGACCAGCAGCCCGTCGCGGATCCGCCACAGCACCCTTCCGTGCTCGCCCTCGAGCGAGTACTCGGGCGCCTCGAATCGCAGCAGCGTCAGCGGGCGCGCGAGGAACACCACCCGCCGCTCGTTTTCGCCGTAGACGACCCTGATCAGGCCGAGCGTGACCCGCGACAGAAAGCGCCAGTAGGTGCGCGCGAGGTTCTCGAGGTTGGTTGGGTTCCACAGTCGCTCGAGGTCCTGCGCCGAGACCGTCAGCTCAGCCGTCTGGATCGAGCGAACCGTCCCGTCTCGCGCGACCACGGTCGACTGCCGGGGTGAGACGATCACCGCCCGCGCCGGCAGCCGTCGTCGTCGATGCAGCCGCGCCGCCACGAACGCGGCAATCGCCGCCAGAACTGTGCCGAGCATCATCACGCCCGTGATTTTGCCCCGTTTCGGCGATCGTGCACCCACTATCGGCGTCAATGCGGCAGCGGCTCCAACGCCACCCGCGACCCGGCCGCCAGGTCACCGTCTCCAGCGGGGATCCGCGCAAGCGCGTGCGCGCCGAGTAACGAGCTGAGGATGTGCGAACCCTGCGGGCCGTTGGGGACGGCGATCGTGTCGCCGGTCCGGCGCTGAAGGCGCACTCGGATCGCCTGCTCGCGCGCGGGGTTGCGCGCGACCGACACGCCGAGCACCGCCTCGGAGTCGAGCGGCGGCTCGATCCGCGCACCGAGCAGCTTGACGATCGCCGGATACGCGAACAGCGCGAAGGTGACAACCGCTGAGACCGGGTTGCCGGGCAGGCCGAACACGAGCTTGCGATCACGCGTGCCAAACCAGGCCGGCTTGCCGGGCTGTAGCGACACCCCCCAGAACCGCTCGGTGACGCCGAGCGCGGCGAGCGCCGGTTTGACGTGATCGTGGGGTCCGACCGAGACGCCACCGGTGACGATCACGAGGTCCGACTGCTCCAGCGCGGCTCCGAGCGCGGCATCGGTCGCGGCGCGATCGTCGGGCAGCCGCCGTACGGGGCTGGTCTGCGCGCCACTGTGAGCTGCGAGCGCCGCCAGCATTGGTGCATTGGAGTTGTGAATCTGGCCTGGTCCGAGCGAGTCGCCCGGTGCGCGCAGCTCGTCACCCGTGCATAGGATCGAGACTCTCGGCCTGATCGCCACTGCGATTCGCCCACTGCCGGCGCCGACCGCCGCTCCGAGCTCGGCAGCCGTCAGCTTGACTCCAGCGCGCAGAACGGTGGTCCCGGCGCGCATGTCCTCGCCGGCGGCGCGGACGTTCGCGCCGCTCCCGATGTCGGCCCGAGTCTCGATCTCGCGGTCACCAACGGCGACGTCCTCTTGGCGGATCACCGCAGTTGCGCCCGCTGGCAGGGCGGCGCCGGTCGAGATGCGAATCGCCTCGCCCGCCGCGAGGTCGATGCCCGCGGGAGTCCCGGCGCGCGACTCGCCGACGACCGCCAGGGTGCGCCCTGCGGCGCCGGCCTGCACGGCAAACCCATCCATCGCTGAGCACGCAAACGGGGGCACGTCGGCAGCGGCCGTCAGATCGCGCGCGAGGACCCGATCCAGCGCATCGTCGACGCCGACCTGTTCGGCGCCGAGTGGCTGTACCGCGGCGAGCACCCGCTCGCGGGCTTCGTCGATCGTGATCAGAGCCCTTTCCATATTTCCTAGGTATTTTCGCGGCCGCTCAGACGTCTGTCCGGATCGGTGGCGCTGACGGGCTGCCGTGATAAAAGGGGGCGATGTCCGAGGGCACCCCACGGCCCAGGCGCGCGCGCCCTGTCGCGGACGCGCCGATCGACGCGCTCGTGCAGCGCGCGGAGGACCTGACCAAGGGTTGGCTGCTCACGCTGCTCGAGCGGGCTCCTCTCGACCACGCGCCGGCGATCATCGCTTCCGACGTCGCCCGCGACGGGCCCCGGATCTGTGCGGCGGTGGTCCGCGCGCTGGGCAGCGACGCCGAGCTGGAACGGATCGATCAGCACGGCGCGCTCGAACCGCTCGTATCGCGGGCCGGGTCGTTCGCCGGGGTGGGAGGGGTCGAAGCGATCTCGCGGGCCGTCGACGCACTCGGGTCGGTGATCTGGAGCGCGGTTCGCGATGAGCTCGTGCGGCCCGATGCCGACCAGGTCTCGGAGCTGGCCGAACGGCTGGTGCGGGCGATCGAGTTGGTCCGGCTGGCGGCGCTGCGCCGGTTCGCCGCCGGCGACGCAAGTGGGCCCGATCGAGTGCGCGCAGCAGCGTTGATGACCGCCGTGCCCGACCCCGAGCCCGCTCCGGACGGCGACGACGGCCCGGAACCGGCGATCACCTGGCCACCCGAGGCGGAGCGGCGAGCGCCGAGCGGCGACCGATCGACCGGCTCATCGTCACCCGATCCGCTGTGGATGGGCGCCTTGCATGACGAGCTCGTCCGCGCGCAACGCACGGGCAGCCCGCTGTCGCTGCTGCTCGTAGAGCTCGAGGACGCCGACCGCGTGCTCGCGGCCGATGGCGAGCACGAGGCGGCGGCAACGTTCGGCCGCTTCGCGCGGGCCGTCCGCGGCGTCGCGCGCCGCCAGGACATCCTCGCGTGCGAGTCCGACGCCCGAGCGTGGGTGATCGCGCGCGACACGGCCCGCGCCGGCGCTCGGGCGCTGGGAGAGCGGATCGTCGGCGCCGTGCGCGAATCGCACCACTGGCGGGGCGCCCCGTTGACGGTGAGCCTCGGCGTGGCCGTGTTCGGCGAGGACGGACGCGACGGCGACGAGCTGATCCAGGCGGCCGAGGAGGCGATGTTCGTCGCTGCTGCCAGCGGCAGCGAGATCGGCGATGGCGTGGGCGAATCGCCGGGTGGGCCCGGCACCGAGTTCGTCAGCTAGCAGAACGTTGCACTAGCTACTTCGCCGGCAGCGACACGGCGCCGATCCTGGCGACGCCCGCGGCGTAGGTTCCCAGCGCCTTCGCCGCGGCCGCGGTCAGGTCCCAGTCGGCATGGTTTGCGTACGGGCCGCGATCGATCACCGGGACGACCATCTCCTTGCCCTTGTAGTAGATCGCGACCGGCATCCCGCAGCGCAGCGTGCGGTTGGCGACGCCGATCGTCGTCTTGCGCAGCTTGACGCCGCACGCGGTCTTGACCCCCCAGGAGCCAGGTCCATACCAGGTCGCGACCGATGGGCGAAAGACGGTGGCGGTGAGCGCCGGCGACGGTGCTCCGGCGGGGGCGCCGCCGGGGCCTTCGACCACTGCCCGGATCTGGAACCTGCCGATGTGGTTGGCCGGCCAGAACGCCGTGAACGAGCCGCCGGGACCCGCTGTGCCGTGCGCGGTTGGCGCCCACGTCCAGCCGGTCTCGCGGCCGAGTCGCTCGATCTCGACGACCGACCCCGCCGACGAGCTCGGAATCGTGCCGGAGAACTGCATGCCCCGCATGAGCAACGCCGACGCCCGGGTCGAGACCGTGATCCCGTTGCCGGCCGCTGTCACGCTCACGTCGGCCGCCTGCACCGCTGCGGTGGAAGTCGCCGAGGAGGAAGAGTTGGTCGGGTTCGCACCGCCGAGTCCGGCGCCCCCGGAACTCGCCAGGCCTGTTTGCGGCAGCGCGACCGCTCCGCCCGCGAGGGTGAGGAGTGCGGCGACGACATGGGCATTGGCGCGACGGGTCACGATCAGCCGATCCGTCCTTCTTCTCGTTGTGCCTACGGGGTGAGCTGACGGGCTCGCGCCTGGCGGCGCTACGGTCCTTTACGGGGCCGATTCGCCCCTGTGGATCCGCAGATCCACAAGTGGTTCCCCCGCCGATCGACCGCTGACGGTCGATCGCTCGGCTGGAAGCGGCGGAGACTATACAAAAGTCCGCACCAAGCGTTATCCGCTTGTGTCTCGCGGTTCTGGCCGTGATATTCAACCTTATGGTTGACAAATACCCGCCGGGCGCGTATGTTCAACCATATGGTTGAGCTTCTCGCGATGGACTCGGTGTTCCACGCGCTGGCACATGGGGCGCGCCGTGACATGGTCGGCCGGCTGTCGGATCGCGATCTGACTGTGGGAGAGCTCGCAGAGCCGCTTGCGATGTCGCTGGCGGCGGCCTCAAAGCACGTGAAGGTCCTCGAGCGAGCAGGGCTCGTGCAGCGGACGATCGACGGCCGACGGCACGTTTGCCGGCTGGAGCCGGCGCCGCTCGCCTCGGCAGCCGCGTGGCTGCTGTTCTACGAGCGCCACTGGGCGCGGCGCCTGGACGCCCTCGAGCAGCTGTTCGGCGACGACCCCGATCCACACCAGGAGGATTGATGAGCGAGATGACCGAAGCGCAGATCGTCGTCCGGCTTGTTCGCACGATTCCGGCGCCGCCCGCGCGCGTGTACCGGGCGTGGCTCGAGCCGGACCTGTTGCGACGCTGGCTTGCGCCCGGCGGGCTGGAGGTGACCAGAGCCGAGGTGCAGGAGCGCGCCGGCGGCCGCTACCGCATCTGGCAGGGCGGGGCCGACGGCGAGGTCGGCGGGTTCGAATGCGAGCTGCTCGAGCTCGACCCGCCGCGGCGGATCGTGTTCCGCTGGGGGTTCGTCGGGCCTCGGCGCGCTGCGGGCCCGACCTACGACTCTCTGCTGACGGTCACGTTTCGCGAGTCGCCGGTCGGGGCGACCGAGGTGACGCTCGTGCACGAGCGGCTGGATGCGCTGCGGGCCGCGATGCCGGGCGTCGCCGCGAATGTCGAGCCGGGCTGGGCGATGGTGCTCGACAAGCTCGCCGAAGCGTTGCGGGAGGTGGCGTGATGGCTCCGCCGATCGTGTCCCGTGAGCGGTGGCTGGTGGCGAGGCTGGAGCTGCTGCGCGACGAAAAGGAGCTGACCCGCCGAGGCGACGAGCTGGCGCGACGGCGCGAGGCGCTCCCGTGGGTCCGGATCGAAAAGGCCTACCGGTTCCAGACCGTCGACGGCTCGGCCACGCTGAGGGACCTGTTCCGCGGTCGCTCGCAGCTGCTGGTCCATCACTTCATGTTTCCCGGGTGCCCGAGTTGCTCGTCGGTCGCTGACGGCTACAACGGCTTTGTCGTCCACCTCGAGAACCACGACGTCGCGATGACGGCGGTCTCGCGATATCCGATCGATGAGCTGGTCGCCTACAAGCGGCGGATGGGGTGGACGTTCCCGTGGGTCTCCTCGCTCGGCAGCGAGTTCGGCTTCGACTTCGGTGTCGCCTACACCGACGAGCAGATCGCCAGCGGGCACGCGAAGCACAATGTGCACGAGGTCTGGGACCACACCGACGTGCCCACTGGACCGTTTCGGAAGTCCGAGGAACGCCCGCCGAAGGATCTCCCGGGCATCAGCGCATTCGTTCTCCAGGATGGCGCCGTCTATCACACCTACTCGGCTTACGCGCGCGGCACGGACGCCCTGTGGGGGATGTGGCAGTGGCTCGATCGCGCACCGCGAGGGCGAAGCGAGACGACGATGCGGCTCCGGCTCCGCGACGAGTATTAGCGAGCGGGCCAGCGGCAACGGGCGCGGCGGGATCGTGGGCGCGATCGCGGCTAGCTGCGAGCCCTCGCCCGGGTCCTGGTGCTGGTCGAGAAACGGACGCATGTTGGCCGTTTCTCGACCACCTCGGTGAAACAGCGCGTTGCTGGTCCGCTAGGGCCGGGGCAGCCTCGAGACCGCGCCACGGAGCGCGCGGGCGCTGACCGACAGGCCGATCTCGGCGAGTTCGGCCGCGGCCTTGACCGCGGTGCCGACCAGGTCGGTGCCCCGGGCGGCCGCGGGCCGGCGCCGGGACGGAGCGCTCGGGGTGCCGGCGGGCTGGGCGGGCTGGTGCAGCCGAGGCTGGGCCGGAGCGGTTCGCGGTGCGGCCGGGGTTCGGGGCGCGGCTGGGGTTCGGGGCGTGGTCGGGGTTCGGGGTGCCGCTGCCGTTCGGGCGGCCGCTGCCTTCGGCGCGCTCTTGGTGCCGGCGGCCTGCTTGGCAGGACGAGCGCGCTTGGCTGCCGCGCTGGGCTGGGTGCCGGCGGGCTGCTCGGCGGGTGCGTCAGCTTGGGCGCCTGCGGGCTGCTCGGCGCGTGCATCAGCTTGGGCGCCGCGCTTGTCGCTGCGGCGGTGCGGGCGCCTGCGGGGCAGCCCGCCGAGGACGTCCGAGGGTGGCTCGTCGCTCATTGCAATCCCAATGATCGCCGATCGCGGGTGCCGCCGTCGGCAGCTCGTGGCCCGGTCAAGCGCCGCCGCCGATGCCCAGCATTCGACGAATTGCGGGTTTTCGGAGGAAATGTGAGCGCAACTTGAAACGCTTTGCGGCGTTCTACGTATTAGCTACCACGAGCGCCGCGAGTGCGGCGCTGGCGTAGGCTGAGCCCAGGCTGTTTGCGCCTGGCCCCTACCCGATTGACTTCAAAAAATATAGCGCCTATACTCTTGCACCGTGTGTTTGAGTAGCGGGCGTACGCCCTGTGATGGGTGCGTCAGCTAACTGATCCTCGCGCCGGAAGACAGCCCCAATTCCAGGCGCACACGACGGAAACGGAACCAGATGTCAGTAGCGGAACTGCAGGAACTCGAAGAGATCAAGGGCCTCGTCAACCGCGGTCAGCAGCTGGGCGTCCTCACGTTTGCCGAGATCGCAGGCGCCGTGTCCGAGCTCGATCTCGACGAGGCGGACGTCGAGGAGCTGCACGGCTTCCTGGAGCGGGCCGAGATCGAGCTCGTCGAGGAGGTCGACCCGGCGACGCTAGCCGCCGCAGAGGTCGAGCGCGCGCCCGACAAGCGCGGCCGCCGCAAGCCCAAGACGGCGCTTGACCTCAAGCCGGACATGACCACCGACTCCCTTCAGCTGTTCCTGAAGGACATCGGCAAGGTGCGTCTCTTGACTGCGCAGGAAGAGGTCGATCTCGCCAAGCGGATCGAACGCGGCGATCTGGACGCCAAGCAGAAGATGGTCGAGTCGAACCTCCGGCTGGTCGTCTCGATCGCCAAGAACTACCGCAACCAGGGCCTGCCGTTCCTCGACCTGATCCAGGAGGGCACGCTCGGCCTCGTGCGCGCGGCCGAGAAGTTCGACTACCGCAAGGGATTCAAGTTCTCAACGTACGCGACCTGGTGGATCCGCCAGGCGATCGCGCGCGCTCTTGCCGACAAGGCGCGGACGATCCGGATCCCGGTCCACGTGGTCGAGAAGCTCAACAAGATCGGCCGCGCGGAGCGCAAGCTCGTCACCGAGCTCGGCCGCGAGCCCACGGCCGAGGAGATCGCCGAGGTCACCGGGATCGAACCCGAGGAGGTCGAGTCGATCAAACGCTCGGCGCAGGCCCCGGTCTCGCTCGAGAAGCCGGTCGGCGACGAGGAAGAGTCGGAGTTCGGCCAGTTCATCGCAGATGAGCGGGCGGAGTCCCCGTACGAGCGGGCCGCGGAGATCCTGACCAAGGAGGCTCTGCGCGAGGCGCTGGAGAACCTCTCCTATCGCGAGCGGCGCGTGCTCGAGCTGCGGTACGGGCTCGGCGGCGAACATCCTCGGACGCTCGACGAGGTCGGGCGGACGTTCAACGTCACTCGCGAGCGGATTCGGCAGATCGAGAATCAGTCTTTGAAGAAGCTGCAGTCTCTCGCCGAGGCTCAGAAGCTCCGCGACGTGGCCTGAGCCTGGATCCGCTCAGAAGCCCCGAGGGCCGTTGGTCCAGGGGGTTTTGGGCTGCCTCAAGAGCGTTGAGGGTCGCGCCGATGCTGTAGCTGGATGTTCGATCTCCAAGAAGCGCTTCGGTATGTCGTGACGAATGATGGGTCGGACCTTCATCTGAAGGTGCCGTCGCCCCCGCTCGTGCGCATTTACGGCGAGCTGGTGCCGATCGAGGGGTATGAGCCGCTGACCTCGGAGGACACGTACCGGGTCGTTCGGGAGATGTTGACCGACCCCGAGAAGCTCGAGGAATTCGACACCGAGCGCGAGGTCGACTTCGCCTACTCGGTCGAGGGGCTGGCACGGTTCAGGGTCAACGCCTTCCGCCAGCGCGGGTCGATCTCGATCGCGCTGCGCGTGATCCCATACGGCGTCCGCACGATCACCGAGCTGGGCCTGCCGGCGGTGATCGGTGAACTGGCCGAGGAGGAGCGTGGGCTGATCCTGCTGACCGGCACCACCGGCTCGGGTAAGTCGACCACGCTGGCGGCGATCATCGACCACATCAACCAGACGCGGGCCTGCCACGTCGTCACGATCGAGGACCCGATCGAGTACCTGCACGCCGACCGCACGGCGATCATCAACCAGCGCGAGGTGGGGATGGACACCGCGTCGTTTAACCGCGCGATGCGGCGGGTGCTACGCCAGGACCCGGACGTGATCCTGATCGGCGAGATGCGCGACGAGGAGACGGTCCGGACAGCGCTGTCGGCGGCCGAGACCGGGCACCTTGTGCTGTCGACCGTTCACACGCTCGACGCGTCCGAGAGCGTGAACCGGATCATCGACTTCTTCCAGCCGCACGAGCAGGGCCAGGCGCGGGCGATGCTGGCGGGCACGCTGAAGGGCGTGGTCTCCCAGCGGCTCGTGCGCACCGTCGACGGCCACGGGCGCCTCGCCGTGTGCGAGATCCTGCGGATGACCGGCCGTGCTCGCGACATGATCGTCGACCCCGAGCAGACCGGGCGCCTGCGCGAGGTGATCGAAGAAGGCGAGTACTACGGGATGCAGACCTTCGATCAGGCGCTGCTCGGCCACTATCAGGCCGGCAAGGTCTCGATGGAAGCCGCGCTCCACGTCGCCACCAGCCCGCACGACTTCAAGCTGTTGGTCGCCGCCGACGGCCGCCGGTCGACCTCGATGGACGACGTCCTGGGCTCCGACGACAAGGGAGCCTCGGCCAATCCCAGCACGATCAGGCGCCCGACGCTCGACGGGCCGCCCGGCCCGTCAGGGCGCGACCGGTCGTCCGCGCCGCCGCCGAGCATGGCGGCATAGCGGCGCCCGCACCGCTTCAGTTCGTGAAGCATTGCGCTACCATAGGCAGAGATGGCTTCCAAGGACACCTGCCCCGTCTGTCGTACAGCCGAGATCGTTTGCGGCAAATGGACGCTGCTCGTGATCCGGGATCTGGCCGAGGGACGGTCGAGGTTCTGCGAGCTCGAGCGCTCATTGGCGGGGATCAGCCCCCGCACGCTCTCGTTGCGCCTGCGCGCGCTGGAGGAAGCGGGGGTTCTCGAGCGTCAGACGTTCCCCGAAGTGCCGCCGCGAGTCGAATACGCGCTCACCGACAAGGGTCGCGCGCTCGTGCCGCTGATCGAGGACATGCGCGCCTACGGTCTTGCCTGGCTCTGCGGCGAGGAGATCGAGGAAGACAGCGAGCCGGTCGCAGCGAGCGAGCCGGTGATCGCGGCCGTCTGAGCTGCGGCGACGATGCGCATCGCCGTCGCGGCGGACGAGCTGACCGGCATCGCCGCCGAGCTGCCGCAGGAACTGCGTCGACGTGGACATGAGCCGATCCTGCACGGCGCGTTCGCGCCCGATGAACGGTCGGACTGGGCGTGGGCGAGCGAGCAGGCCGCGCGCGACGTCGCCGAGGGCCGTGCCGAGCAGGCGGTCGTCGCGTGCTGGACCGGGACCGGCGCCTCGATCGCTGCAAACAAGGTGGCGGGGATCCGCGCCGCGCTCTGCGCCGACGCCGTCACCGCCGACGGCGCGCGGCGCTGGAACGACGCCAACGTGCTCGCGCTGAGCCTCCGCCTCACCTCGGCCGCGTCGCTGCAGGAGATCCTCGACGCGTGGTTCGCCGGTGAGAGCAGCCCGGATCGCGACGATGTCGAGAACGTCGAGCACCTGGCCGAGATCGAGCGGCCGCGGTGACGCCTCGGTAATGCCTCGACGCTGACTGCAACGCGGCGTTCGCGTTGCAGGAATCGGTCGTATCGAGCGCGAAACGGCGGTCGTGCGCGATAACGCCCTGTACGGCATCCTCGAGACCTTCACCGCGGATGCTGCGAGCACGCTGGCCGCGGAGACCGACAGAGGGGCCGAGATCCCGTTTGAGGTGACCGAGACCGAGAGTCGGTCCGGCGGCGCCGCCCTCTACTGCTATCGCCCGCTGACCGGCTCGTTCATCCAGGACCGTCTGGGATTGCTGCTGCGGATGCCGGCGTACGTTGCGGCCGCCCACGCGCTCGCGGCCCACGAGGGGATCGGCAGCTATCTCAGCGAGCGCGGCGAGGCGCGCATTCCGGCGGAGCCGCGCGTCCGCGCGGACGCAGCCCTGCAGACGTTCCTGCGACGAGTGTTCGACGAGCGCAGCGACTTCGTGCTCGAGCCCGAGCGGTTCGAGCTGGCCTATTCAGAGTTGGAGCGGGCCGTCTACGAGGGGCGCTGCGTGAGCTCGGTGATCGCGCCGCTGCTCGGCGTCGCGCTCGACGCCGCCACGAACGAGCTGCCGCTCGGCAACGGGCTGTCGCTCGTGCGCGGCGAGACGCTCGCCGATGCCCCGCCCGAGGCGGTGTGGGGAACGTTTGTGCCCGACGAGCGCGGCAACGAGGAGCCCAACGTGCTGATCGTCCTGACCAGCGCGCAAGAGCGCTCGGTGCGCTCGCCGGTGTCGATCGCGCGCGGGCGTTTCCGGCGGATCCTCACGGCGCTGCGCCTGTTCGAGCGCGGCGGCTATGCGCTCGGTCCGGTCGCCTGGACGCGGACCGATGCCGGCGCCTGGCGCCCGGTCGCGCTCGGCCACAGCGGCCGGCCGCGACTGTTGACGTTCATCAAGGCCGACCAGGAGGACGAGCTGCGCGCGTTCTGCAACCTGATCACCCGGCGCGCCCCGAGCGGCGGAGAGCTCGCGTGGGCCCTGGCCCGGTTTGAGATGGGGTGCGAGCGGCTCGCCCCGTTCGAGGCGCTGACCGACTATCTGCTCGCGCTGCGGGCGCTGCTCGAGCCCGAGGGGCCCGGCAGCGGGCGGCTCGCCCAGCGCCTCGCGGTGCTGTGCGCGCGGCCGGACCAGCGAGCGCAGCTGGCGCAGCGCGCGGCAGAGGCGATCGCGCTCGAGCGCTCCGTGATCGCAGGACTGGCGCCCGCGCAGACCGGGCTGGACTCGTTGGTGGAAGAGGTCTGCGAACACCTCCGGGCGCTGCTGCGAGATGTGCTCTGCGGCCACCTCGACGTCGATCTGCGCGCCGTCGCCGACGAGCTGCTGGCAGAGGCGGCGGCTGCGGATTGCTAGCTCGTGCCAGTGCCGCGCGGCCGCTGCGACCGTCAGACCTTGACCCCGGATTTACGCGCGAGCGCTAGGCTGATCAGCGGCCGCTCCCCACTCGGTCCCACCGGGGGCCGGGAGTGTTTTGCCGCCAGGCTCAACACGTAAGTCCTGGGGCTCTTATGAAGTCAGGGGGAGCGCGATCACAGGCGCGAGCGGGCTCAAATGCCCGCTCGTTCTGTGTTCGGGGCAGACACTATGCTGACGGCATGGCACCACGCCCCACGCCACCCACCCGCGCGCCGAACGTGCATCCCGAGTGCATCAACACGCCCAGGATCGGCGACGGCGGATTCGAGGAGCTCTGCCATCTGGTGACCGAGGAGGACCCGGACACCGCGCTGTGCGGGCGGGATGTGACCGGCTACCCGTGGGATCCCCCGTGGCCGCGGTGTGAGGCGTGCCTCGCCGTCTCGCGCGGCGAGATGAACTGACCGCGCGGCCGGCACCCTGCGTCCGTGTTCCACCTGCAGCTTCGTCAGTTCCCAAACGTGACGCGCGCATTCAACCTGACGCGGGAGCAGCTCGACGAGCAGATCCTGGCACCGTGGAGCGCCGGCCGGCCGGTCGAGTGGTCAGAGCGCCGCTGGTCGCCGGACCGCGCGAAGCTGACGATCTACGAGGGGCCGGCGCTGCGTCCGCAGGACATGGGCCTGGGGCGCGGCTGGGGGAACGCGACCCGCACCGGAGAGGATGTCACCGATCGGCTGCTCGCAGAGTCACAGCGCCCCGACGCCCGTAGCCAAGCCCTCGCGCAGTTGCGCGACGAGATCCTGCGTCGCGTCGCAGCCGGCTCGTTGCAGCCGCGCGAGATCGTCGGCGTCGTCGGCGAGCAGCATCCCGACTGGCGCGCCAGCGACCGGCTGGCGCTCGCCGAGCAGGCGATCTGGGAGCTGCTTCACCGGGGCTCGCTGCGGCTGGTGCACACGGCTGACGGCCGCTCGGAGACCGTCGAGCGCGAACAATGGCAGCCACTGCTGCTGGACTGGGCTACGTGGGCAGGCGAGCAGCGACCGCGCCTGATGCTCGAAGTGTCGGAGTAGTACGGACCCGCGCTCAGGCGACCACCTCCGCGATCAGCCGTTCGCGCTCGGACTCTGAGGCGAACAGGTAGCGGCGCATCTGCAGCAGCCCGTCGATGTCGTGGATGTCGTCGTCGAGCTGGGGGACCAGCAGCAGCGGGTGCTGGTCGAGCTCCGCTCGCAGGCGGGCGATGTTCTGCTCGTCGCGCTGGGCGAGCACGTGATAGTCGCGGAAATTCGCGGCCACGCGCCGGGCCAGCGGCCGGGGCAGCACCACGTCCAGTGCTGCGTCGACCTCCTCGGGGTCGTCGTCGCCGAGTAGGTCGTGGTGGACGCGGTTGACAACGACACCCGCGAACGGCAAGCCGCCGTCCTCGAGCGTCCGCCGAAACCAGATCGCCTCGTCGATCGGTTCCTGCTGTGCGGAGGTGACCAGCACGAACGCGGTCGTGTCGGCCCGTAACAGCTTCTCGACCTGCGCGGCCCGCAGGCTGAAGTCCGCGGTCGTGTCGCCCAGCAGCTGAAAGAACGTCGACAGATCGGTCACCAGGTCGACCCCGGTGACTCGCCGCAGGGCCGCCAGCAACGGCATCGCGCCCCTACCCAGCACCCGCATCCCGAGCGCGGTCGGCCGCATGAACGCCTTCAGCGCGCGGCCCTCCAGAAACGCCGTCAGCCGTCCCGGGGCGTCGAGGAAGTCAAGCGCGTTGCGCGACGGCGGCGTGTCGAGGACGAGCAGGTCGAATTGATCGTCTTGGACGAGGTCATAGAGCTTTGCGACCGCAGTGAACTCCTGCGAGCCCGACACGGCCGTCGACAGCTCGCTGTAGACGCGGTTGGCCTTGATCTCCTGCGCGCGCTCTGGGTCTGCAGCGATCCGGTCGATCAGCTCGTCGAATGTGCGCTTCGGATCGAGCATCATCGCCCACAGCTCTCCCTCGACCCTCAGCCCTCGGCCCTCCAGTCGGCTCGCCGGGACCCGGCGGGGCTCGTTCTCCAGCTCCTCGAGCCCGAGCGCGTTCGCGAGCCGCTTGGCGGGGTCGATCGTGACGACCGCGACCTTCGCCCCGCGCGACGCCATCCCCAGCGCGATCGCCGCCGAGGTCGTCGTCTTGCCGACGCCGCCCGACCCTCCGCACACGCACACGCGCTTGCCTTCGAGCAGCTCGGCAACGCTCACGGCGCTTGAGTCTAAGCGACCGCCGCTTCTCCGCTGACCGGCTCGGACGCCGGTTCGCCGACGCCCGCCGGTACGCCCCGGGACGGTGCGAGCACCCGCAGCGCGTCGGCCGGGAGCTGGAGCGCAACCGGCGTGCCCTGCGGGTATGCGTCGCCCACGCCGGTGTTGACGACCGACGCCTGAACGGCGGCCCCGGTCGCCAGGCGCACGATCACCTGCAAGCTCGAGCCGACGTAGACGGTGCGCTCGACGATCCCCGGCAGGCAGTTGTCCGCATCGGTGCCGTGGGCCAGAAGCCGTACCCGCTCGGGGCGCGCGACGATCTTGACCGGTCCGCGCGCGGTCGTGGCGCCGGACGCGGCCCGCAGTCTGAAATCGCCCACTCGCACGGTGCACTCCCCCGGCGCCCAGGCGACGGCGTCGGCATCCATCAGGTTCGAGACGCCGAGAAAGTCGGCGACGAACACGGTCGCCGGGTTCTCGTAGACCTCGGCCGGTGTCCCGATCTGCTCGATCCGGCCGGCGTTCATCACCGCGAGGCGGTCGCTCATGCTGAGCGCCTCCTCCTGGTCGTGGGTGACGAACACAAACGTGATCCCGACCTCCTCCTGGAGCGCCTTGAGCTCGACGCGCAGCTGCTTGCGGATCTTCGCGTCGAGCGCGCCGAGCGGCTCGTCGAGCAGCAGCACGGCCGGCCGCAACACGAGCGCTCGCGCGAGCGCGACCCGCTGTTGCTGGCCGCCGGACAGCTGCTGCGGGCGTCTCGCAGCGAGCCCGTGGAGCTCGACAAGCGCGAGCACGTCCTGCACTCGCCGGCGCGCCTCGTCCTTTCCGACCTTGCGCCGGCGCAGCCCGAACGAGACGTTCTCGAATACGTTGAGGTGGGGGAAGAGCGCGTAGTTCTGAAACACGGTGTGGACGTTGCGCTTGTGTGGCGGGACCGACGCCACGTCCTTGCCGTCGAGCAGAATTTCTCCGTGCGTCGGGCGCTCGAACCCGGCGATCATCCTCAACGTGGTGGTCTTGCCGCATCCCGACGGCCCGAGCAGCGAAAAGAACTCGCCCGCGTTGATCACGGCGTCGATCCCGTCGACGGCGGCCGCTTGATCGAATCGCTTGGTCAGGCTCCTGAGCTGTACCTCGCCGCCGGCCATCACGTGGCCTCGATACCGCTCAGCTCGCGAAGCGCCGAGCCCTGGCTCGTCGCCGTGCGTCGCCCGAGCATCTGGTAGGTCAGAAACGCAAGGCCGACGCCGATCAGCGTGGTCAGCACCAGGACCGTCGCGAGCGCGTTGAGCGCCGGTGTGGTGGTGCCCCCGCGGGCATTGGAGTACAGGTACATCGGGATCGTCGTCGTCGACGCGTCCGATGACATGTACTGGGTCACGACGAAGTCGTCGATCGACAGTGCGAACACGATCAGCATGCTCGCAAGGATCGCGGGCAGCAGCAGCGGCAGCAACACGAGCCGCAACGCCGCGGTCGGCGTGGCGCCGAGGTCGCGGGCGGCTTCCTCATACTGCGGGCCGATCGACACCAGCCGGCTGCGCACGATCACAACCACATAGGACAGCGAGAACGTGACCTGGCCGACGACCTGTGCCGTGGTCCCGAGGCGAACCAGCGTGAACGGGACGATCGCGAGCTGCGTGAACACGACCAGCAGCGACACCGCCATCACGATCTCGGGCGTGACCAGCGGGATCAGCATCAGCGAGTTCGAGACGCCCGAGCCGCGGCCGCGCCAGCGGGTCAGCCCGAGCGCGAGCATCACCCCGAGCGGCGTCGCGATCGCGACGTCGAGGGCGGCCAGCTCGAGGCTGTGCCAGAGCGCGTGTGTGTACTCGGGGTCGTGGAAGATCGAGAGGCTGGGATCGCCCCACCACCAGCGCACCGAGAACCCCTGCCAGACGCTGCGCGACCGGCCGGCGTTGAACGAGAACAACATCGCGATCAGCACCGGCACCAGCGCCCACACGATGTAGGCCCAGGTGCCCAGCACCAGGAAGCGCGGCCTGCCCCAGGGGTTTCGCAGCCGCTTGGGCAACAGGCCGCCCGCTGCGCTCATGCGAGCCTCCGCGCATCGCGGGCGGTTGCGTACAGGTAGTAGCCCATGCCGACCGCCAGCACCGCCATCAGCACGAGCACGAGCGACGCGCCGAGGTTCTTCTGCGCGCCGCCCTGGACGAACAGGTTGATCTCGTTGCCGAGCATGTTCGTGTGCGGCGACCCGGAGATCAGGTCGTTGGTGTAGTAGTCGCCGAACATCGGCAGCACCACGAGCGCCGAGCCGGCGAGGATGCTGGGGCGGCTGAGCGGCAGGGTCACCCGCCGGAAGGCCTGCCACGGGGTGGCGCCCAGGTCACGCGCGGCGTCGATCTGGCTGCGGTCGATCCGGTCAAGTCCGGCGAACACGGGCAGGATGAAGAACGGGATGTAGCCGTAGACGAGCGCGATGATCACCGAGTACGGGTTGCCGCTCAGCCAGTCGGGCGGGTGGGTGATCCCAATCGAGCTCAGGACCTGGTTCACATAGCCGTCGGAGGACAGCAGCCCGATCCAGGCGAGCATCCGCAGCAGGTAGCTGACCCAGAACGGGATCACCAGCAGCATGATCAACAGCGCCTTGCTGCGCCGCGCATGGCGGGCGACGTAGTAGGCGACGGGATAGCCGATCAGGATGCACAGCCCCAGCGACGCGCCGACATACACGATCGTGTTGCGCACCGACGGCCAGAACTCGCCGCCCGGCAGGGCGCCGGAGAACGCCTTCGACAGGAACCCCGGGTTCCAGGTGGTCGGATCCCACGCGGGGACAGGCTGGAACAGAAGGTTGATCCTGCCCATCGCCATCGCGATCACCGCGTACGCGGGCACGACGACGAACAGGCACAGCCAGGCCACGCCCGGCAGCGCGAACCCGCGCCATTGCCTCTGGCTAGACCCCAACGCGACCGCTCACGCCGACTTGACCGCGGCCCACGCGTTCTGCCACATCACCTCGCCGTTCTGGCTGAGTGGACCCTGGACCAGCCCGTTCTTGAACTGGTCCTCGCGGATGATCGTGGTCCGCAGGTTGGGTGGGATCAGCCCGCGACTGACCAGCGACTCGCCCGTCATCGCGTTGATCGGCTGCTGGTAGTAGTTGAACGTGAAGTTCTTGAACACCTGGGCGGTGTCGAGCAGGTGGTTGAGGAACAGATGGGCGAGCACCGGGCTCTTGGCTCCGCGCACGACCGCGAACGTGTCGTTGT
Source organism: uncultured Solirubrobacterales bacterium (assembly GCA_963809685.1). Classification (GTDB taxonomy): domain Bacteria; phylum Actinomycetota; class Thermoleophilia; order Solirubrobacterales; family Solirubrobacteraceae; genus Palsa-465. The sequence goes on from CAWEKN010000006.1 coordinate 68,062, forward strand.
TGATCGGGCCGCGGCCGTCGCTCGGCCACCAGTAACGGAACACCGACGCGGGCGTCCCCTTCGCGGCGTAGGTCGGCGTCGCCGCCATGTCGCCCGACCACGCCTGGTGCAGCCACATCGAGCCGTCTGCGAGGTGCTGGTACTCGTTGGTGTCGAACTTCAGGTTGGCGCTCGACACGAGCTGTGTCAGCGCCTTCTCGGCCGCGTTCAGCTCGGCCTGATTCTCGGTGTTGACATCGGTGACGCCGTTGTGCAGCAGCCCCATCGCGAGGCCCTCGTGCTGGTCGTCGAGCAGCCCGACCTTGCCGGGGATCTTCGGGCCCTGGGCCCACAGCGCGCTCCACGGGTTCTGCAACTTGGCCGGCGTGAATCCCGGCAGCTTGTCGGCTCGCCAGCCGATGCCGGTGGTGTAGATGGTGTACGGGACCGTGTAGCGGCTGCCGACGTCGTACCACGGGCTGGCGATCGACGGCCAGACGTTCTTGTGGAGATTGGGGATGTAGCTCAGGTTCAGCGGCTGCAGGATCTTGCCGACAACCAACCGCTCGATGAACGTCGGCTCGGGCACGAACACGTCGTATTGGACCTCGCCGCTGGAGAGCTTGGCGACGGCCTCGTCGATCGTGTTGAACGTGCTGATCTGGACCTTGACGCCGTATTTCTTCTCGAACGCGTGGACGACGTCGAGGTTGATGTATTGGATCCAGTTGTAGAACTGAAGCGGGCCGGGCTCGTGGGCAAGCCCGGAGGCGATCGCCTTGTTGTCGGCGAAGATCGGCAGCGTCACCGGGTTGTCGGGCCGGGCCAGCGGCAGGCCGCCGGGGCCTAGGTCCGCGGCGGTGGCGGTGTGACTACTGGAGCCGCCGGTCGGCGAAGTGGTGCCGCATGCCGCGAGCAGTGCCGGTGCCGACAGGCCCGCGGCCGCGGCCGTCGCACGGCGCAGGAACGTCCTTCGATCGGTGCCCTGTTGATCGCCGAGGTGCGGCGGCCGGTGGGAACTCGAGCTCATCTCCTCACCCCTTTTGTTTCCCGTTTGTGGGTCGTCGTGGTTCGGCGCAGCTCGCAACCGAGCTCGGTCGAGGCGAGCGCCAGGCAGCGGTCGACCATGCGGTCGGCCGTCACGTCGGGCTGACCGAGCGTCACCTGTACGCCAAGCCCGTCCATCAGCCCGCTGAGCGACAGCGCGAACTCGTCCGGGTCCGAACCGCGGCTGAATTCACCCGACGCCTGCCCGTCCCGCACGATCGTGGCGATCATGCCGCGCTGCCGGCGGTCGAGCCGGAAGTAGTTGCGCCGGACCGTCTGATCGCGTCGCGCGCGAACCCACACTTCCATCCACAACGTCCAGTCGCTGAGGCCGTCGGGGCCAAGGCTCGTCTCCTCGATCAGGTGGACCAGCCTGTCGCTTGCGCGCTCGTGGCGCTCCTGGCCCTCTGTCACGCGCGCATAGAACTCGCGATCGGTGCGGTCGACCGCCTCCTCGAGCAGGCGATCCTTGGACTCGAAGTAGTAGAGGATCGTCGGCGAGCTTGTGCCCGCGCGCTCGGCGATGTCGGCGATCCGGGTGTCGAACAACCCCCGCTCGTAGAGCACCTCGGCCGCCGCCGCGACGATCTGCGGCTTGCGCAAGTGGTCCAATTTCGGACGGGGACTCAAGTACCTCTCCGCGCGTCGGTCAGTACCAATTCGTTTACTGAATCGACGTTCAGAAAACTACACGCGAATCGGCGCGGCTGTCAAGCGCGAACCTGGCGCCCGCGGCGCGGCGTTTCGCCCGGCTGACCGCGACCGGGACCGCGGCCGACGAGCCGCTCACCGAGGCCGAGATCGCGCGCGAGCTGCGCAGCCACGGCGCTGCGAGCGCGTTGCAGCGGAACCTGTGAGTCGCCGATCAGTGCCCTGACGCCGAAGCCGTCGATCAGCGCCAGCGTCCGGTCGGCGACGTCTTCGGGGTCGCAGCGTGCGAACTCGCGATCGCTGACCCCCGCCGCGATCTCCGAGGCAAACCATGAGCGTAGGCGTGCGTACAGCTCCTCGGCGACGGTCCGCAGCTCGGGGTGCCGCACGGCCCGCAGCCACAGCTCGACCCACAGCACCCAGTCCTCGCGCAACGCGGCCGTCGACGGCATGCACTGATCGATCATCGACTGCAGTCGCTCGGCGTGCGACGCCCCGGGCAGCTCGCCGGCGGAGATGCGCGCGTCGCCCGCGTGCGTGTAGGAATAGTCGAGCGCCTCGGCGAGCAGTGCCTCGCGAGTCTCGAAGTGGTAGTGAACCAGCGAGCTCGAGACGCCGGCGTCCATCGCGATCCTGGCGATCCGGACCTCGTCGATGCCCTCGCTCGCGATCCGACGGACCGCGGCCGCGAGGATCCGCTCGCGCGCGTCCCCGCGTCGGTGTGTGGTCGGGCTCACCGCTCGTCGAGCGCGGGCGCGAGGTCAGCCCTGATCCGGTCGGCGAACCAGGCCACCGCGTCCTCGCGCCGCGACAGCGGGCCGGGCCGGTAGCCGCGCGTCCTGAGGCCTTGTTGCACGTTGTCGACGAGGTCGATGTCCTCCTTCAGCACCAACGTGTTCAGGCGCTGATTGAGCCACTGGACAGCCCGCGTTCTCGGACCGCTGCGCGCGTCTCGGTAGCAACCGGACACGTCCTGTGTGCGTCCGATCCCGTCCGGCGACAGCTGCCAGGTGTTGACCTGGTCGGGGTACAGGTCGATCGTCGTGTTCGGGTAGATGAACGCGTATCGCCACACGCGGCGGTCATCGTCGCTCAGCCCCGGCATCGGCTCGACAAGCTGCCCGTACAGGCGCTCCAGGCGATTGCTGCTCGGCTTGCGGCGCATCGGCGCCTCGAACCAGACGTAGTGGTCATGGACCTCGACGCCGTAGTTCTTGTAGTCGAGCATCCGCATCAACCCGGGATGCGCGATCGGGATGTGGTAACCCTCGATGTAGTTCTCGACGACGACCTTCCAGTTCGCCGGCTGGGTGCCGGTCCCGTTGTACCCGAACTGCTGCAGCGACCCGATCCGGTAGCGCTCGAGCCTCGCCGGAAGGTCGCCGAGCAGATCTGCGAGCGGCACCGCGTCGGGGTCGAGGTTGACGAACACCAGCCCGCACAGCTCCTCGACGCGGACGGGGAGGAGCCCGAGGGCCGACTTGTCCAGGCGCTCGCCGAATTGCATCCCTTCCGGGACGCCGATCAGCGTGCCGTCGAAGCGATAGGTCCAGCCGTGGTACCGGCAGCGGATCGCCCCCTTGCACTGGCCGGCGCCGCTGAGCAGGCGCGAGGCCCGGTGGCGGCAGACGTTGCGATAGGCCCGAAGCTGCCCGGCTTCGTCACGGACGACGAGCACCGGCTGCGAGCCGGCCCGGGTCGTCAGGTAGGACCCCGTCGCAGCCAGCCCCGACACGTGGCCTGCGAGCTGCCAGGTGCGCTCGAAGATCAACTCCTCCTCGGCGGCTGCAATCGCGGGATCGAGGTAGACATCGGGCTCCAGAGCCGCGCCGGATGGCTGCCGGGGATGCGGAGAAGTCGTTGTCGAGCTCATGCGAGTGGGGGCCGTTGGCGTCCTGACTTTGTGATCAGTTGCTGTTAGTCTACGCGGATGGTCAAGCGCGCCACCTGGCTCTCGATCACCCCCGAGCCCGAGCGCGAGCTTCCGTGGGCCGTGGCGACGCTTCGCGGTGGCGGTCGGCCGTCTGATCTGGATGTGGGACGCGAGCGCGCGCAGATCGAAGCGCTGTTGCTGCACGGCAATGAGCGCAGCTGGCTCGCGTATCTGCACGCGGTGATCGGCTTGATCGACGAGCGCGGAGACGCGTCGAGCGAGGAGGTCGCCCGGGCGCGCGCGCTCGCGCGCGCCGTGATCTACAACCACCATCAGCTCCTGCTTGGGCTGCCGGGGTCCGCGGCTGCGCTGACCGCCGCCGACCGCGCACATCTTCACGACAACGACGAGGGAGGGATCGGACCGCGATGACCACGACCGCGCCGCTGCAGACCACGATCGGTGAGCTGACCGGCGAGCAGCTCGAGCTCCAGCGGCGGGCGCGCGAGTTCGTCGAGAACGTGTTGATGCCGCTCGAGCAGCAGGCCGAGGGCGCCGCGGGCCGCCTGCCCGAGGCGACGGTGCAGGAAATCAAGCGGGCAGCGATCGCGGCGCGGCTGCACGGCGGCCGGTTTGCTCCCGAGTACGGCGGTCAGGGCTGGTCGATGCTCGAGTGGTTCCTGGTCAACGAGCAGTTCGGCCGCGTCACCAACGGGCTGCACTGGCACGTGCCAAATGCCTACAACGTGCTGATGCAAGGCACCCCCGAGCAGATCGAGCGCTACCTCGTGCCCGCGCTGCGCGGCGAGGGCGGCGACGCCTACGCCGTCACCGAGGCCGAGGCCGGCTCCGATCCGGCGGGCATCGCCACGACCGCAGCGCCGGCCGGCGGCGGCTGGCGGATCAACGGCGAGAAGTGGTTCGTCACCTCCGGCGACGTCGCCCGGGTGCTGATCGTGATGGCGAATGTGACTGACGGCGCCCAGCGGCTGCCGACGCTGTTTCTGGTGCAGCCGTCGGCGCCCGGAGTCGAGTTTGTCGACGACCCCAAGTTCACCCACAACTACCCCCACGGCCATCCGACGATCCGCTTCACCGATGTCGAAGTCGGGCCCGAGGCCGTGATCGGCGGCGTCGGCGCCGGCGAGGAGCTCCAGCGTGCGTGGTTCACCGAGGAGCGCCTCGGGATCGCGACGCACGGTCTCGGCGCGATGTGGCGGCTGCTGGACGAGTGCACGACCTGGGCGCTCACGCGGCAGCAGGGCGGGCGCCGGATCATGGACTACCAGGGGATCTCGTTCCCGCTCGCCGACTCGGCCACCGACGCGACGTTGGGTCGGCTGCTGGCGATCCATGTCGCGGGGATGGTCGACGCCGGGGCCGATCCGAAGCTGATCCACGCCAAGGCGTCGATGGCCAAGCTGTTCGTCAGCGAGGCGGCGGGACGCTGCGCCGACCGCGCCGTGCAGGCATTCGGCGGGCGCGGCTACCTCCGCAGCAACGTCGCCGAGCGCTTCAACCGCGAGCTTCGCGTGGACCGGATCTGGGAGGGCACGAGCGAGATCCAGCGGCTGATCATCTCGCGCGCGCTCGAGCGCCGCGGCGTCGAGGCGACAATCCATTGACCGCAATCGAGACCGGGTTCGAACTGGGCCGCCTGCTGGCGCCCGAGTCGATCGCGGTCGTCGGCGCGACCGACCGACCTGGGAGCTACGCGTGCCAGGCACTGCTGAACATCGATGCGATCGGCTTCGGCGGGCAGGTCTGGGGCGTCAACCCCCGCCGCACGTCGGTGCTCGGAAGGCAGTGCGTGCCGACGGTCGCGGACCTCCCGGTCGCAGTCGATGCGGTCGTCATCGCGGTTCCGGCCGCCGCCGTCCCAGAGGTGGTCGAGCAGGCCGGTGCGCGCGGCTGCGGCGGCGCGGTTGTGTTCAGCGCCGGGTTCGCGGAGATCGAAGCCGGGGTGCAGCTGCAGCATTCGCTGCTCGACTCAGCCGCTCGGCACAAGCTGGCTGTTTGTGGCCCCAACTGCAACGGGATCGTGGCGATGCATGCCCGCAGCGCGCTCTGGGGCGATGCGCTGCAGCCGCGTGAGCCCGGGTCGGTGGCGCTCGTCTCCCAGAGCGGCAACGTCGCCGTCAACGCGCTGGCAACGCGGCGCGGCCTGCGCTTTCACACAGTGATCGCGAGTGGCAACCAGGCTGTGCTGTCGGCCGCTGACTACCTCTCCTACCTCGCCCGAGACGACGGGGTCCGCGCGATCGCGCTCTACCTCGAGGATGACGGTGGACCGTCGATCTGCGACGGGCTCGCCGACTGCGCCGAGGCCGGGGTCAGGGTCGCGGTGCTCAAGGTCGGCAATTCGCGCGCGGGCGCACAGGCCGCGGCGGCGCACACGGCCGCGCTCGCCGATGACCAGCGCGTGTTCCGGGGTCTCGTCGAGGAAGCCGGCGCCGTGTGGGCCGACGACGTCCACGACCTGCTCGAGTTGGCCAAGACGCTGGCCGTCCGGGGCGGCACGCGAGGCACCGCGGCGGCGCGGACGGCCGGGCGGACGGCGGGGCGGACGGCGGCCTCGCGATCATGACCTGCTCTGGCGGCGACTCGGCCCAGGGGGCCGACGTCGCTGAGCTGTGCGGGTTGTCGCTGCCGGCGCTGAGCCCTGCAACCCACCAACGCCTTCGCGAGCTGCTGCCGGCCACCGCCACGATCGCCAATCCGCTCGATTACACGGCGATGATCTGGGGCGACCGCGCCGCGCTTTCAGCGCTGGTGCAGACGGTGGGCGAGGATCCGGCGATCGATCGCGTGCTCGTCTTCTACGACCAGCCGCCGGAGCTCGACGGCGCCGTCGAGGAGTCCTGGCGCGCGGTCCGCGACGGGATCGTCGCCGGCGCTGCGCTCAGCCCGGTGCCGACGATCGTCTCCTCGACGTTGCCCGAACTGCTCGACGACGCTTCGGCCTGGCGATTTGCGCAGGCCGGGGTGCCGGCGGCGGCGGGGCTGCGGACCGGGGTCCGCTGCGCCGCCGCGATCTCACTTGCGGGCGCGGATCCCGAGCGGCTGCGAGCGATCGGGGCGGTCGCTCGCGCCGCCGTCCGCGACCGGCAGACGGCGGCCGTAGGGCCCACAGCAGCGGGCGAAGACGAGTCGCAGTGGCTCGGCGAGCACGAAGCCAAGGAGCTCCTCCGTGGCGCGGGCATCCCCGTCGTCGCAGGCAGGCTGGTCGCCGGCGAGGATGACGCGTGCGCCGCGCTCGCCGAGCTCGGCGGAAGCATCGCGTTGAAGCTGAGCGCTGCGACCGTCAGGCACAAGACCGAGCTCGGGGCCGTCGCGCTGGCGCTGGGCTCGCCCGACGCGGTGCGCCCCGCCTACCGCCGGATCGCCGCGCTCGCCGAGCAGCACGGCGGCACGGTGTTGGCCGAGCAGATGGCAGCTCCCGGACAAGAGCTGCTCGTGGCGGCAAGCGCCGGCGGCGTCGTGCCGGCGCTGATCCTGGGCCTCGGCGGCGTCTGGACCGAGCTGCTCGCCGATGTCGCGGTCGTGCCGCTGCCGGCGAGCGTCTCGCGCGTCCAGGAAGCGCTGCGCTCGCTCCGCGCAGCGGCCTTGCTCGACGGAGCCCGCGGGCATCCGCCGGTCGATCTCGTGGCTGTGGCGCAGCTCGCCGTCGCGATCGGCGAGCTGCTGCTCGCCGAGTCGCTGCAGCTGATCGAGTGCAACCCGGTGATCGCCACCGCGCGCGGCGCGATCGCGGCCGATGCTGTCGTTGCACGTGCACGTGCACGTGCACGTGCGCGGGTGGAGGTGGCGGCTTGTACGACGTGATCGTTGTCGGCGGAGGCTTCGCCGGCGTCACCGCGGCGCGCGAGGCGGCGCTCCGCGGTCGCTCGGTGATGCTGCTCGAAGCCCGTGAGCGGCTCGGGGGGCGGACCTGGACCCGCCGATGGAACGGCTCCTCGATCGAGTATGGCGGCGGATGGGTGCACTGGCATCAGCCGCACACGTGGGCCGAGATCACGCGCGCGGGACTCGGTGTGCAGGTTTCGGGCGACACTCAGCGGGCCGGCTGGTACGTCGGCCTCGAGCGTCGAGCGGGAACGATCGAGGACCGCGACGCGATCGCGCAGCGCGGGTGGGATCGGTTCGTCGACGGAGTGCAGCAGGCCCTGCCGCTCCCGCACGACCCCCTGTACGCGCTGGACGAGCTGTCGCGGTTTGACCGGCTCACGATCTCCCAGCGGCTCGATCAGCTGTCGCTCGACGACGAGGAGCGCGCGGTGCTGGCGGCCGAGCTCGAGTCGCTCGCGCATGCTCCGCTCGACGACGCCGGCGCGGTCGCCGTGCTTCGCTGGCACGCCCTGTCTGGCTACAGCCTGGCGCTCACCCAGTTCACCGGCGGCCGGGTGACGCTCGCGCGGGGCACCGGCGCGCTGCTCGAGGCGATCGCCGACGGCGCGCGGTTCGAGCGGCGACTGGGCACGCGGGTGGCTGCGGTGCTGCAAGGCGCGCACGACCGAGTCGAGGTGCAGACCCACGACGGCGAGGCGTTCGCCGCGCGAGCGGCCGTGGTGACGGCTCCGCTGAATGCGCTCGGCGCGATCCAGTTCTCGCCGGAATTGCCTGAGACCAAGCTCAGGGCGATCGCGCTCGGCCAGGCCTCGCGCGGCATCAAGATCTTCATCCACGCCCGCGGGGCGCCGCTGCAGCACAACGCGATCCGCGTTGGTCACCCGTTCGGCTACCTCGGCACCGAGACCCTGTACGGCGACGGGACCCAGCTGATGATCGGCTTCGGGATCGACGCCCGGCGCTGCGATCCGGCCGACCTCCCCGGAGTGCAGCGAGAGCTCGACGCGATCGTTCCCGGCTACGAGGTGCTCGATGCGACTGCCCACGACTGGCTGGCCGACGAGTTCTCATGCGGCACCTGGGCGATCCACCGGCCCGGCTGGTTCGAGCATCACCACGCCGCGATGCGGCAGCCCGAGGGACGGATGCTGCTGGCGGGCTCCGATCTCGCCAACGGCTGGGCCGGGTTCATCGACGGCGCGATCGAGTCGGGCCTTCGGGCGGGAGCCTGGGCGGCTCAGATCAGCGGCTGAGCGGCGCTGGTGGGCGTTCGCGATCAGTCGGCGAGCTCTGGCGCCGGAATTGCGTGCTCGAGCGTGTCGGCCATCAGCTCGAGCTGCTCCTGTCCGACGCTGTCGGCGAACACGTAGGGCAGCTCCACGACCGGGCAGTCAAGGCCCTCTCGCAGGCGCGCCTCCTGCTCGCGCTGGCGCTCGGCCCTGGCGTGCTCGGACACCGCCGCCCGCAGCGCCGAGCGGGCGAGACGAGATTGAGTGTGCGCCAGCGCGGCCGCCACTGCGTCGGCCTCGTCGCGCTCAAACCGCGTGGGATAAAGCGCGTTGACGACCACGAGGTCGAGGCCGAGGTCATCCTCGATCAGCGCTTGGCGGAGCGCCAGCGTCTCGTTGACCGCCATTTCCTCGGGCGTCGCCACCGCCACGACGCCGGTGAAGTCGCGGTTGGCGATCGTCGTCGCGATCGTTCGCCCCTGTCTCGCGATCGGCCCGACGCGGGCGATCTCCGCGAATGTCCGCGGGGTGCGGAGGATCCCGACGCCGTGGCCGGTCGCCGGGGCGTCGACGACGACGAAGTCGTAGGCCGCGGCGCCGCGCGTCTTGCGTTGGAGCTGGGCGAGCTCCCAGACCTTGCCGATGCTCAGCAGCTCGCGCATCCCCGGCGTCGCCATCGCGAACGCTTGGAACAACCGACTCGCGCCGAGCGCGAGGCCGACTGGACCGACCTTGAGTTTGAGGTACTCCTCCATCGCGCTCTGGGGATCGATCGAGATCGTGAACAGCCGCGGCGCCAGCTCGAGCTCGTGGAACTGGCCACCCTCGCGGTCAAACGCCCGCTGCACGCGCTCCTGAGCCGCCAGCTCGGCGACGATCGTGCGCAGCCCGTGTCGCGCGGCGAGCATCCCGAGCGCGATCGCGACCGTCGACTTGCCGACGCCGCCCTTGCCGGTGACGAACACAAGTCGCTTGTCCAGAAGGCTGGCCATCTGGTGAAAATACCCACGTGGACGGTGCGGGTCCTCCGTCGGCGAAGCCGACAACCACGGAGGATTCCGCCCTCGGCCTGCGAATACAGGCGCGTATGAGTTCCCCGACGCATCGGAGCTGACTCTCGTGACCGCCAAGGTGATCGCGTTCGCCAACCAGAAGGGCGGCGTCGCCAAGACAACGACCACGCTGAATCTCGCCGTGGCATTCGCCGAGGAGGGCCACCGCGTGCTCTGCTGCGACATGGACCCCCAGGGCAACCTGACGATGTCGCAGGGGATCGACCCCGACACGCTCGAGAAGTCGATGTATGACGTGTTGGTGCACCACATCTCGATTCGCGAGGTGATCCGCCCGCGGGAGATCGACGTCGCCTGTGCATCGATCGACCTGGCCGGAGCGGAGATCGCGATGTCGACGATGATCGGACGGGAGCGCTCGCTTCAGAAGGCGCTCAAAGAGGTAGACGGGGACTACGACTTCGTGTTTATCGACACCCCGCCCAGCCTCGGATTGTTGACGATCAACGCCCTCACCGCGGCAGACAAGGTGATCGTCCCCGTCCAGTGCGAATATCTATCGATGCGCGGTCTGATCCAGCTTCAGAACACGCTCGCGATGATCCGCGAGAACCTGAATCCCAATGTCGACATCGAAGGCATCCTCCCGACCCTCGTGGACATACGGACGCTGCACGCCAAGGAGGCGATCGAGCTGCTCGAGGAGAACTTCGGGGACCGTGTCTTCGCCTCGCGAATCCGCAAAACGGTTCGTTTTGCGGAAGCGCCCGTCAAAGGCATGTCCGTGCTGAAGTACGATCCGGACGGGGTGGCAGCTCACGCTTACAGGCAGCTCGCGAAGGAGGTCCTCTCAAATGGCAACCGGTAAGCGCGCGAGCATGCGGGAGGGCCCGCTGGCGGCCCTCTTCCGCAAGACCGCCGAGGACACCGCCGCGTCGCCTGGGCAGGGGCCCGAGGCGGCTGCGCGGACCGAGCCTGCGGATACGACCGCGGCTGCGCAGCCGAGCGAGCCTGTGCAGATGAGCGGGTCAGGGCCCGACCGCGAGCCCGCACGCCCCGATCCATCGCCTCAGCCCTCAGCGCCGGCGCCCGAGCAGCCGCGAATCCCGACGCCGCAGGAACGCCTGCGCCACGCCTTCTCGGCCGACATTCCCGAGAACCTGATGGACCGCCCGGCCGAGACGACGCCGCGCTCCGCCCATGAGCCCGACGTGTACGCGCGACCCGAGCGCAGCAGCGACGTCTACGGCGCCCCGAAGCCGGTGGGGACGCCGGTGCTCCGGGTCGTCGGCGTCGGCGGCGCGGGGGTCAATGCGATCAACCGGATGATCGAGGCCGAGGTCGAGGGTGTCGAGTTCCTCGCGATCAACACCGACTTGCAGTCGCTGCAGCAGTCGGCGGCGCACGAGACGCTTCACATCGGCGATGCGATTACGCGCGGGCTGGGCTCGGGCTCGGACCCGGACCTGGGCCGCCAGGCCGCGCGCGAGGAGTACGACCGAATCAAGGCGATGCTCCGGGGCTCGGACATGGTGTTCATCGCCGCCGGCGCGGGCGGCGGCACGGGCACCGGCGCTGCCCCGATCATCGCCCAGATCGCCCGCGAGGTCGGCGCGCTGACGGTCGGCATCATCACTCGCCCGTTCCAGTTCGAGGGCACCAGGCGCCGCGACCAGGCCGAGGCGGGGATCGCCGCACTGGCCGAGGAGGTCGACACGCTGATCGTGGTGCCCAACAACCGGCTGCTTACGATTCTCGACCGCAACACGTCGATGGTCGACGCATTCCGGGTCGCCGACGACGTCCTGCGCCAAGGCGTCCAGGGGGTCTCGGACCTCGTGACCCTTCCCGGCCTGATCAACCTCGACTTCGCCGACGTCCGCACGATCATGTCCAACGCGGGCAACGCGCTGCTCGGAATCGGGATGGGGAGCGGCGAGGGCCGAGCGATCGATGCCGCGGAGAAGGCCGTGTCGTCGCCGTTGCTGGAGACCAGCATGGAGGGAGCCCACTCGATTCTGCTGTCGATCACCGGCGGTCGCGACATGTCGCTGTGGGAGGTCAACGAAGCGGCGAAGGCCGTTGCCGAGGCGGCGCATCCCGACGCCAACATCATCTTCGGCGCGATGATCGACGAGAAGCTCGACGACCAGGTGTGGGTGACCGTCGTCGCCACCGGCTACGGAACCGGAAGCGGTCGCCGCCCCGAAAGCGGGCGGCGGTCGGAGGTCGGCCGGCGCGAAGTCGGCGTCGCCAACGGTACGCAGGACGAGCAAGCATCGCTGCGCGAGCCGCGGGGCGAGCCGCGGGTCAGCAGGGTGCGCCGGTCCTCGCTGTCGCCCGGCGAGCTCGACGTCCCGGAATTCATGCCTAGGAGATAACGGGCGATGGCCGAGCCTGCGCTCGGCGTCATCGCCGCCGGCCATCCGCTGACCGCCCGCGCCGGCGCTGACGTGCTGTTGGCGGGCGGCAACGCCGTCGACGCCGCGGTCGGTGGAATGCTGACGTCGTTCGCGTGCGAGCCGCTGCTGACAGCGCTGGGCGCCGGCGGGTACATGCTGGTGGTCGCTCCCGATCGCGACCCGGTGCTGCTCGACTTCTTCGTCGAGGGATCGGGCCGCGGAGCCGATCGCGGTTCCCGCGCCGAGCTTGTCCCGATCAGCGTCTCGTTCGGCGACGCGATCCAGGTGTTCAACATCGGCGCCGCGTCGGTTGGGACCTACGGGGTGCCGGCCGGGCTGTGTGCGGCGTCCGAGCGCTTCGGCCGGATCCCGTTGGCTGAGCTGGCGCGGCCGGCGGCCGTGCTCGCGCGCGAGGGCGTGCCGCTCAACGTCCAGCAGGCATACGTGGTCGAGATCCTCGCGGACATCGTGACCGCGACACCCGAGGCCGCGGCGTTGTTCGCCCCGGAGGGGAGGCCGTTGCGGGCCGGTGAGACGATCCGCCAACCGGAGCTCGCCGACGCGCTCGAGCTTCTCGGCGCTGAGGGCGCTGAGCCGTTTTACACCGGCGACATCGCCGCCGCGATCGTGGAATGGGTGCGCGATCGTGGCGGCATGCTGACGGAGGCGGACCTCGCGGCCTACGAGGTCGTCGACCGCAACCCCGTCCGCGCCTCCTACCGCGGCCGCGAAGTCCTCACCAATCCGCCGCCGTCGGCCGGTGGGCTGCTGATCGCCCGGGCGCTGTCGCTGCTCGAGTCAGACGGACGGGCACCGGATACCGCACGCATGGTCGAGGTGATGGAGATCACCCAATCCGAGCGCACTCCCGAATTCCTCGAGGGACTCGACGACCCCGAGTTTGTGCAGCGGTTCCTGCGGGGGCGGGGGCCGCTGGGCTCGACGACGCACATCTCGGTGATGGACAGAGACGGTTGGGCGTGCGCGGTCACCTGCTCGAACGGATCCTGCTCGGGAGTCGTGGTGCCCGGCACCGGCGTCCATCTCAACAACATGCTTGGCGAACAGGACCTCAATCCGCTCGGGTTCCATCGCCACCCGCCGGGGCGCAGGCTGCCGAGCATGATGGCGCCGACGGTGGTGCTGCGCGACGGCCGTCCGGAGCTTGTGCTCGGCAGCGCCGGCTCGAACCGGATCCGCTCGGCGATCCTGCAGACGGTGATCCGGGTGGTCGACGACGGGCTCCTGGCAGGCGATGCGGTCCAGGCACCGAGGGTCCACTTCGAGGACGGCATCGTCTACGCCGAGCCGGGGGTCGACACGACCGACCTCGAGGCCGCGGGTCGGGCGATCGCTCGGTTCCGCGAACGCAACCTGTTCTTCGGCGGCGTCCAGGCCGTGGAGCGGGACTCGGCCGGGGTGTTCTGGGGCGGCGGCGATCCGAGGCGGGGCGGGGACGCGCTGGTTGTCGACCCGGTTGCGTAGGAACGCGCGATCCGCGCCCCGCAACGCCGGCTGCGGCAGTCATACCGCCCGCCCCGTCGCAGCCAAGGGCAAGACGGCACGTCAGCCTGGCTCCAGCAGGCAGGTGGTCGAGAAACGGCCAACATGCGTCCGTTTCTCGACCAGCAGACGGACCCGACCGACTCGTCAGCTGTCAGCCGAGGGCGCGGCCTTGCCCGACGGCCCGGTCTGGAACCAGGCGAACACCAGGCACGCGATGCCGAGCAGGAACGCGGCGATGCCGTGCTTGACGTGGTGCGTCGAGGAGCCCGCCTTGTATCCCGGGAAGAAGCTCGGTAGGTCGCTCGCGGTCGAGACCCAGTAGATGACCGCGATCACGATCAGGACGAGTCCGAGGAGGACGGCGGGGATGATCAGGTTCTTGTTCTTGGTCATGGGCCTCTAGGAGTGGTCAGGTAACCGCGAAGCCGATCGTCAGCGCGCCGCCGACGACAACGCAGTAGATCGCGAACGGCGTCAGCCGGTTGGTCTCGAAGAAGCGCATCAGGAACCGGACCGAGATGTATGCGGTCAGGGCCGCGCAGAGCGCCGCCACGAGCGCCGGGCCGCGCACGCCGTTGCCGTCCTTGCCGAACAGCTCGGGGAGCTTGAGCGCGGCGGCGGCGAAGATGATCGGGGTCGCGAGCAGAAACCCGAAGCGGGCGGCGTCGCGGTTGTTGAGCCCGACCAGCAGACCTCCGCCCATCGTGATCCCCGAGCGCGAGATCCCCGGGATCAGCGCGAACGCCTGGGCGCCGCCGATCATCGCGGTCTGGCGCCAGGAGACGCGCTGCGCGATCCGCCGGTCTGCATCGGGGTCCGGCTCCCGTTCGCCGGGCGCGCGGCGGCGCAGGTGCTCAAAGCCGAACAGCAGCAGGCCGTTGACCATCAGGAAGATCGCGGCCGACGTGGACGAGGCGAACACGTCGCGCAGCGGCTTGTCGAGCAACAGGCCGAGGATCCCGGCCGGGATCGTGCCGACGACCAGCAGCCAGCCGAGCCGCGCGTCCGCGTCGCCGTCAGCGATCTCGCGATCGCGCAGCGAGCGGCCCAGTCCCTGCACGATTCCGACCCAATCGCGCCAGAAGAATCCCAGCAGCACGATCGCGGTGGCGAGGTGCACGGCGACCAGGAACGCGATGAAGAACTTGTCGTTCTGATGGATATCCCAGCCGAACACGCGCGGCATGACCACGGCGTGGCCGAGGCTGGAGATCGGGAACAGCTCGGTGACTCCCTGCACCAAGCCGAACACGATGCCTTGAAAGTAAGAGATCGGGTGCATGCGGTGTGGCGGTCGATCGGCGGTCCGCAGGGATGGATTGCGAAGGCGCCGGACCGCCGGCTCAAGCCTGGATCGCGCGACTGCGCGGTCCGGGGGCGGCCGATGATAGCCGTCGCGACCTGGTGCGGATTCCTGAGAAGACCCTTATCGAGAAGCCGGCGACCGCGATCAGGCACGATCCAGTGCAGTGCGCAAGCGGATCGAGACGACGTTGGCATCGGTGGCTGTGGCCGCCGTCGCGATCGCGGTTGCCGGGTGCGGGCTGGACGTGAGCTCGCCTGACCTGTTCGTGCTCAAGCGCACCGGCGAGGGCCGGACCCTGACGCTGCTGGTCAACGACGACGGCACGATCCACTGCAACGGCGGCAAGGCCAAGCAGCTCACCGACCAGCAGTTGCTGGTCGCACGCGACCTCGCGACCAGCCTCGACAACGACGCCAAGGCCAAGCTCCAGATCGCGGCAGGGTCGCCCGGCAGCGTCGACTTCTACACGGTCACGCTGCCGGACGGCAAGATCACGTTCCCGGACACGGCTGGGCGCAGTCACCACGAGCTGGCCCAGGCCCAGCTGTTCGCGCTCCAGGCGGCGCAGTCGCCCTGCGGCCTGGGGTAAACGGCGGCGCGAGCACCCGCCACGTCCCGGCTCAGCCGATGCGGACCTTGCCGTTGGAGCGCGCGCGGGCCTGGGCCCGATCGACGAAGTCCAGGCGCTTGATCGCCGCTCGGAACAGACGCGTGACCAGCCGCAGGCGCGCGTTCTCGGAGCGCAGGTCGAGCAGCCCCTGCTTGGCCTCGAGGCCGAAGTCGACCGTCGCGGCCATCGCGTAGGCGCTCATCTCGCCGAGGTCCTCCTGATCGGGCTCGCGGTCGGTCGCGCGCCTGACCAGCTCGGCATAGGCCGCCCGCGCGGTCTGCATCAACTCGGGATCGATCTCGTCGTCGCGGTCCTCGACGAACTCGACGACCCCTGCCGGATAGGCGAGATGACCCTGGCGCTCGAGCACCTTGAACGGACGGGTGCCGCGGGCGAGCAGGTTCATCCGGCCGTCGTCCATCCGCTCGAGCACCTGCTCGATCTCGCACGCACAGCCGATCTCGCGCAGCCCGTCGTCGGACATCCACAAGATCCCGAACTCGCTGTCGTCGCGCAGGCATTCGTTCATCATCGCCTTGTAGCGCTCCTCGAAGATGTGCAGCGGGATCACCTCTCCGGGAAGCGCCACGATCCCAAGCGGGAACAGCGGAAAGTCGCTCGCGAGCCGCTCTGCCATCAGCGGGAGTGTAGGAGCGACGCGCGGCAGCTATCGCTTGCGCGCCGTCAACAACAGGTTGTAGAAGATCTGGGGCGGCAGCAGCGGCTCGAGCACCTGCTCGTCGAGCTTCTGAAGCGCAAGGTAGCCGTGGAACGCGTACTGGCGCCAGAGCATCGGCACATCCTGCTCGGCGGCGCTGGCCTCGAGCGCGCGGTTGAACCAGCCAAACCAGTTCGCGACCAGCTCCTCGCCGCGAACGGTCACCTGCTCGAACCCGGCGCGCGCGCGCGAGCTTGGCCAGATCGCCCGGGGCGAACGCGTGGATGTCGACGAACCGCTCGAGCTCGTGCTCGTCGTCGCCGCCGGCTCCGTGGCGCGTCAGCGGCGGCGGCGGCGCGCGCGCCGATCGCCCTGCGCCACGCCGGCGCGAGCACCGCCGCGCCGCGCTTGGGGATCGATGCCAAGCGGTCGCCGAACCGCGACGGCTCGCCGGCGAACGCGATCCGACCGCCCGGCCTGAGCACCCGGTGAAACTCCGAGAACGCGCGGTCGAGGTCCGGGAGGTGATGCAGCACGGCGTGCCCGAGCACGAGGTCGAAGCTGCCGGCGGGGAACGGCAGCGACTCGGCGTCGGCTCGCGCCGTCCTGACCTCCACGCCGAGGCGCCGTGCGTTTGCCGCGAGCGTGCTGACCATGCCGGGCGAGATGTCGGTGCACGTCGCCTCTGAGACGATCCCGGCCTGCAACAGGTTCAGGCTGAAGTAGCCGGTGCCGGCGCCGATCTCGAGCGAGCGCTGATAGCCGCGCTCGAGCTCGGATCCGAGGAGCTTGCGCAGCTTGCCGAGCACCTGCCCGCGGCCGACGTCGCCGAAGTCGATCCCCCACTTGGAGTCGTAGCCGTCGGCGGCGGCATCGTGGTACTTCGTGTTGACCTCGCGGATCTCATCCGCATTCCGAACGGCCTCCATGGCCGGAGCACATTACCCTGTCGCGCGGTGCCAGCGAACGCCTATGTTCAGCAAGACCAGCCGCCCGGCGTCCCTCCGCTGACGCTGACCGGCGAGCGCACGCTGCCCGACGTGCCCGCCGAGAACTACTGGTTTCGCCGGCATTTGGCCGTGTACGAGTGGATCGCGACGCGGGTGGGGGGACGTCGCGTGCTCGACATGGCCTGCGGCGAGGGCTACGGCTCTGACGCGCTCGCTCGCGTCGCCCGTTCGGTGGTCGGACTCGACGCCAATCCGGAGGCCTACGAGCACGCCCGCTTGCGTTACCGACGCGCGAACCTGAGCTTCGAACGGGGGATGGTCGAGAACTTCGGACGGCCCGGCGCATACGACGCGGTCGTGTTCCTGCAGACGATCGAGCACGTGTTCGACCCGGTCGCCGTGCTCGGGCACCTGCGGTCGCTGCTGACGCCCGGCGGGGTCGTCTACGTCTCGACGCCGAATGTGCTGACGCTGGCTCCGGCGGGCGCGGTCAAGTCCGACAACCCGTGGCACATGAAGGAGTACCGCGCCGAGGAGTTCCGATCGCTGTGCGCGTCGGTGTTCGGCGAGGTCGAGCTGCTCGGCGTGTTCCACGCCCGGAAGCTGCGGGCGCATGAACTCGCGCTGAAGCTCGGCTGGGACTCGGTGCACGCTCGCCTCGGCATCACCAAGCGCTTCTACGACCGTTTCACCCCCGCGATCGCGACCAGCGACTTCGCGCTGCGCCCCGCCCCGCTGCACGCGCGCGCTCGATTTCCTGGCCGTCTGCCGCCCCTGAAGCGGAAGCTTCGGGCCATCGCAGGCGTCATCCAAGACCGTGCGCGCGCGCTGACGCGATTGTCGATGCTGTATGGCCTACGCTTCCAGGGCAGCCGTCTGATGGTGTGCAGCGCGACACCTTGGGGGCCTCTATAGAGGCAGCGCGAGGTACGACAATCGCGGCGTGTTCGGATCATCTGCACCTGACATGGTTATCGAGGGCACCGGCCCAGCGGTCGCAACACCCGCCCGTCCCGGGGCGTCGTTGCTCGGCGCGCTGCGCGCGTGGGTCCGCGAGCAGCTGACGACGACGCCGGGAAGGCTCGCGCTGGTCGCCGTCCTGGTCGTGACCGGCGCGGTCGTCTTCGGCGCGGCCGCGCGAGATCGCCGAGCAGGCGCGTCAGCGGGCGGCGACCAGCGCGCGCAACGACACCGAACCGCTCCTCGCCGAGGCCGTGACCCTGTACGGGTCGCTCTCGGACGCGAACGCGACGGCGACGACGACATTCCTGGTCGGCGGCCTCGAGCCGCCGGCGCGCCGCGCGCGGTATCTGCGTGACGTCCGGACGGCGAGCGACTCGCTGGCGGCTCTGACCCGGCAGGTGGGCGCGTCGGGAACGGCGCGCGACGCCGTTGCCACCGTCGCGCGCGAGCTGCCGATCTACACGGGGCTGGTAGAGGCAGCACGCGCGAACAACCGGCAGAGGCTGCCGATCGGCGCGGCCTACATGCGCCAGGCCTCGCAGCTGATGACGGGCACGATCTTGCCCGCCGCCGGTCGCCTGTACACGATCGAGGCCACAGCGGCTGCGCCACGACTATGCGACCGGGACCTCGACGCCCTGGCTGTTCGCGTTTGCCGCGGCGATCGTCGTGACGCTGGCGCTGCTCGTGTGGGCGCAGTGGTACGTCGCGCGGATCAGCCATCGGATCCTGAACGTGCCGATGGCGATCGCGACATCGCTCGTCGCCGCCGTCGGGATCTGGGGCGTGATCGGGATGGTCGGCGAGCGGAACGCGCTCGCAAAGGCGCAGCGCGATGGCTCCGATCAGGTCGAGGTCCTGTCGGCGGCGCGGATTCTGGTCTCGCGTGCGCAGAGCGATGAGAGCCTCACCCTGATCGCGCGCGGCGGTGACACGACCGACCAGACAGACTTCGCCGCGGTGGCGCAGGCGCTCGGGCAGCCGAACGGCGACAGCGGACTGGTCGGGGAGATCCGCTCGCTGGCGCAGCGGACGGGGACCGAGGGCGCGCCTCCGAGTTCGACAGCGCGCTCGGCTCGTACCTGGCGCAGCATGCGCGGATCGCGGCGCTAGCGGACCAGGGGCAGACGAGCCTCGCGAACGAGGTCGCGGTCGGGCCCGCTGGCGGGAGCGGCGTGTCCCTGCCGACCGCGTGGGCGCCGATCTCGCCTCGCAGATCGGCGCCGCGCAGACGCGCTTCGAGCGCGCCGCGGCGGATGCGGGGTCCTCGCTCGACGGACTGGCGCTCGCGATCCCGGTCGTGTTCGTGCTCGCGGCGCTCCTGAGCCTGTACGGACTGCGAATGCGACAGCTGGAGTACCGATGAAGCGGTTAGCGGCATGGGGTGCTCGTGGTCGCGGTCGCGGCGATCGCGCTCGCGGGCTGTGGCGGCACCTCCGACCATGCCCTGAACGCGAGCCTCGCGGCGCTGGGCGCCCACGCGCCGGCCACCACGACCACCTCGACCTCGAGTGCGGCGCCGCCGAGCTGCGGCGACGTGACCGCGAGCTTGCGCCCGCCGGCGACGCTGCCGCCGCCCGGGCTGATGCCGTCGGACAGCTACATGTCCCACATCCAGCAGCGCGGCCACCTGGTCGCGGGGGTCGACCAGAACACGCTGCTGTTCGCGTACTTCAACCCGAAGGCGGCCCGGCTCGAGGGGTTCGAGATCGACGTCCTGCGCCAGCTCTCGAGGGCGATCTTCGGCGACCCGAACAAGGTCACGTTCAAGGTGATAACGACCGACCAGCGGATCCCGGCCGTACAGAACGGAAGCGTCGACATCGTCGCCGACGCGATGACGATCACGTGCGCGCGCCGGCAGCAGGTCGACTTCTCGACCGTCTACTACAACGCCGGCCAGAAGCTGCTCGTCCCGATCAACTCGACGATCCGGAGCATCGCCGACCTACCCGGAAAGCGCGTGTGCGCGACGAAGGGGTCGACCTCGATTGAGAACATTGCGACGTATGCGCCGAAGGCGATCCGGGTACCCGTCGCCCAGCGGACCGACTGCCTGGTCGCGTTGCAGCAGGGCACCGTCGACGCGGTCACCAGCGACGACACGATCCTGCTCGGCTTCAAGTCGCAGGATCCGTACACGAAGATCGTCGGCGCGAGCATCGCCCCGCAGCCGTACGGGATGGCGATCAAGAAGACTCACCCGGAGTTCGTCCGTTTCGTCAACGGCGTGCTCGAGAGGACGCGCACTGACGGCACGTGGCGTCAGATCTACGCGCGGTGGCTGGGAACGCTCGCGGGGCCCGCCCCGGCCCCGCCGACGCCTCACTATTCGGGGTGACGATGGCGCACGAGCTGACCGATCAGAAGCTGAAGGCGCTCCGCGACGCGGTCGAGCGCGTCGGCCAGAACCTCGTCGACCTCGAGGTCGATTCGAGCCGCAAGCTGCTCGAGGCGACGAAGCTCTCCGGCGAGTCCGCGGCGCGCTGGTCGTCGGCGAGCGCGAAGCTGACCGAGCTGTGGCAATGGCACGGCCTGCTCCAGGCCCACCTCGAGCGGGCCGACGAAGCTCCGCGAGGGGCGGCGTTTCGACGACCTCGAGACGCTCCTCGATGGGCCCTCGATCGAGCTCTCGACGAGCGACGTGCCGCTCGCGCAGCGGACCTTGCTCGGCGACTCGCTGCTCGTCGATCGCTCCTCGGCCGACACAGCTGCTGCAGCGGATGTCGAGCGCGTTCGACGAGGTCAAGACGGTGCTGGCAAGGATCGGCGGGTGCTGGGATGTGCTGATCCCGCGGCTCGACGGGGCGCGACGTCAGCAGCGCGAATGCCGAGCAGCTGGCGGGCGAGCTCGGGGAGAGCGGACGGAGCGACCTGACCCGCGCCGCTGCGCAGCTGGCGCAGCTCGGTGAGAGGACGACGTCGGACCCGCTGTCGGTGACGGCCGCCGAGATCGATTCCGCGGCGCGGTCGTTGAACGAGATTCACGCGACCTCGAATCGATCGCCGTCCTCAAGCGTGAGTTCGACACCCGGCTGGCCGAGCGCGCGCGCCAGCGCCGATCGCCTGCGAGCGCTTGCCGAGGAGGGACGGCTCGCTCACGATGAGCTGCTGGTGAAGATCGCGCTGCCGAGCGCCCCGCCCGGGCTCGAGCTCCGCGGCGACCTCGACGCCGAGCTCACCCAGATCGCGGCGCTCGGGTCGCGCGGTGCCTGGCGTGACGCCCGGCACGAACTCGACGGCTGGACGGCGCGCACGAACGCGCTGACCGACGACGCACAGCGGATCCTGCGCGCGAACCGCGCCCCGATCGAGTCGCGCAATCAGTTCCGCGGCTCTGCTCGACGCCTACCAGGTCAAGGCCAAGCACCTCGGAAGGATCGAGGATCCGGAGCTGTCGAGCATCTATCGAGCAGGCACACGAGGCGCTGTACACGGCGCCGACCGATCTCGCGCATGTCGGCCAGCTCGTGCGCCGCTACCAGGAGACGTTGAACGGGACGGCCGCGACGCAGGAGGAGCTTCGATGAACTGCGCTCAGCCCGGGTGCACGGGCACGATCGTCGACGGCTACTGCGACGTGTGCGGGATGGCGCCGGCGGGGGCCGAGTCGGCGGCGGTGCGTGGCTGCTGCTGCGTCGGCTGGTGCTGCGTCGGCTGGTGCTGCGTCGGCTGGTGCGGCGACACCGTCCGCCTCACACCCGCCCACCAGCGCGCCGACCTCGACGCCGTCGGTGGCGTCGGGCGCGTCGGGCGCGTCACGCCGGTCGACGTCCGCTCGCGCGCACACGAGCACCCGCAGCCGCCTCGGCGCCGGGCTCGTCGAGGTCCCGCTGGTCCCGGCCCGCGATCCGTCCGAGGCGGTGATGGCCAATCCGATGGTCCCGGAGAGCCGGCGCTTCTGCGCGCGCTGCGACGAGCCAGTCGGGCGCGGCCGCGACGGCGAGCCAGGGCGCACCGAGCGGCTTCTGCCGCAAGTGCGGAGCGCCGTTCTCGTTCGAGCCCAAGCTGAAGCGCCGGGGACGTCGTCGCCGGCCAGTACGAGGTCGTCGGCTGCCTCGCCCACGGCGGCATGGGCTGGATCTTCCTCGCCAAGGACCGCAACGTGTCCGACCGTTGGGTCGTGCTCAAGGGCCTGCTCAACACCGGCGACGACGACGCGATGGCGGCGGCGCTCGCCGAGCGCCGGTTCCTCGCCGAGGTCGAGCACCCGAACATCGTCAAGATCTTCAACTTCGTCCAGCACGAGAGCTCCGGCTACATCGTGATGGAGTACGTCGGCGGTCGCAGCCTCAAGCAGATCCTCGCGCGCCCGGCGCGAGGCGAACGGCGGTGAGCCCGATCCGCTGCCGCCCGCCCAGGCGATCGCGTACATGCTCGAGATTCTTCCGGCGCTCGGCTATCTGCACGACATGGGCTTGCTGTTCTGCGACTTCAAGCTCGACAACGTGATCCAGACGCGCACTCGCTGAAGCTGATCGACCTCGGCGGCGTCTACCGCTGGACGACGCCGTCGAGCGCGCTGTTCGGCACGGTCGGCTACCAGGCGCCCGAGATCGCCGTCGGCGGGGCCGTCGATCCCGTCGGACCTGTTCACGGTCGCGCGCACGCTCGCGGTGCTCTGCTTCGACTTCCGCGGTTACCAGGGCACGTTCAAGTTCACGCTTCCCCGCGGCCGATGCCGTGCCGCTGTTCGAGCGCTTCGACTCGCTCTACCGGTTCATGCTGAAGGGCACCGCGCCGAACCCCGACGATCGCTTCCAGTCGGCCGAGGAGATGGCCGACCAGCTCTACGGCGTCCTGCGCGAGGTCGTCGCGAGCCGACGAGGGCCACCCGGTCCCGGCGCCGAGCAAGCTGTTCATCGGCGCGATGCGGGCCAGCTGGCGGCCGGACCGACTGGCGGACGCTGCCGCGGCCCCAGGTCGCGGGCGACGATCCCGCCTCGGGCTACCTAGCGACGATCACCGCGACCGAGCCCAACCAGCTGCTGGCCCATCTGTACGCCGCGCCCGACGAAGACGGTTGAGGTCCAGCTGCGGCTAGCCGCGACGCTGATCGAGCTCGGCGACTGGGCCGACTTCGACACGAAGGTGGAATCGATCGAGGCGGCGGACGCGTGGGAGTGGCGCGCGAACTGGTATCGCGGCGTCGCCGCGCTCGTCCGCGAGCGCCCCGAGTGAGGCAGCCGCCCAATTCCGCACGGTCTACGAGGCGGTCCCCGGCGAGCTCGCGCCGAAGCTCGCGCTCGGCGTCGCCTGCGAGCTCGCGGGCGACCACGCCGCGGCGGCGGGCTGGTACGACGTCGTCTCGCGCACCGATCCGGCGTTCACGGGGCGGCGTTCGGGCTCGCGCGCTGCCGGCTTGCGGGCGGCGACCGCCCCGGCGCGTTGTCGGCGTACGACCGGGTCCCGGACTCCTCGAGCGCGTACGTCGATGCGCAGATCACGAGGATCAGATGCCTCGCCGTGCTCGACGGCGGCGGCGATCCCCCGGTCGCCGACCTGCTGAGCGCGGGTTCGATCCTCGAGGGCTGGAGCTCGACGGCGAGCAGCGGGCGATGCTGACCTCCGAGCTGCTCGCCGCTGCGCTGCGGCTGGTCGAGCAAGGCACCGCCACTGGCAACAACCGCTCGCGGCTGCTCGGCCGCGAACTCGTCGAGCGCGATCTCCGATTCGGATTGGAGCGCTCCTACCGGACTCTCGCGCGCGGCGCCGACAGCCGCGGCGAACGAATCCGGCTCGTCGATCGCGCCAACCTCGTGCGACCGCGGACGTGGACGTGAGCGACCAGACCCAGCTTGCGTGCGCTACGTGCGGCGCGGTCCTCCAGGAGGGCGATGTGTTCTGCGAGCAGTGCGGCGCGCGGCGGGGCGATCAGCCGCCGCCGGAACTGGGTGCCGCGCCTGCGGCGCCGGCCCCGAGGCGATCGACACCGACGGCTACTGCACCGTCTGCGGCGTGCGCCAGCGCCCGGTGGACAGCCACGTCGAGACCGACCTCGCGCGCGCGGCGGCCGTCAGCGACCAGGGACTCGTCCATCGCCGCAACGAGGACGCGTTCCACCTCGAGCTGATCGGTGAGCGCGCTGGCGCCGCGGTCGTCTGCGACGGCATCTCCTCGGCGAGCGCGAGTAACGCCGCCGCCGGTCGAGCCGCCGGCGCCGCGGGCGAGGTTCTCGCGGCCGCGGCCGCGGCCGGGGACGAGGGCCGCGATGCCCGGGAGGCGATGATCGCGTCGGTCGCTGCAGCGCGGGCGGCCGTCGAGCAGACGCCGTGGACAACCCGGATCGACCGCGACATGCCGTCGTGCACGATCGTCGCGGCGCTGTGGCGCGAACGCGAAATTGTCGTCGGGTGGATCGGCGACAGCCGCGGATACTGGCTGACCGCCGCGGGCGCAGAGCAGCTCACGGCGGACGACTCGTGGGTGCAGGAGCAGGTCGTCAGCGGACTGATGACCCCCGAGCAGGCTGCCCGCGACTCGCGCTTTCACTCGATCACCAACTGGGTCGGCGCCGATGCGCCCGACCGGCCACCGGGGATCGCGCGCGTCGCCGTCGAGCATCCCGGACGCCTGATCCTGTGCAGCGACGGTCTCTGGAACTACTTGTCTTCCCCGGCCGAGCTTGCGGTGCTCGTCGGCGGGCTCGGCGCCGAGGCGTCGCCGGCTGCCGTCGCGCGTGCCCTGACCGAGACCGCGCTGGAGCGGGGCGGGCACGACAACATCACGGTTGCCGTCGTCGATATCGATCCGTCATGAGGAGGGCGTCATGAGCAGCTTCACGGCCGAGGTTTACCAGAACGAGTACGTGCCACTCGACGGATCCGAGGTCAACGCGATCGTCACCGTCAGCTCCTCTGGACAGGCGGGGACGGCTGGCGACGCCGCCGCGCATGCGGGCCAGCCGGACGCCGCCGAGATCGTGATCGTCGACACGTCGGGGTCGATGGACGTACCGCGGTCGAAGATCCTGGCTGCGCGCGACGCGACGGCGGTCGCGATCGATTGCGTGCGCGACGGCGTGGCGTTCGGCGTGATCTCCGGGACAGCACGCGCGCATCAGGTCTATCCGGGCGGCGGGCAGCTCGTGCCGGCCTCGGAGGCGACCCGGAACGAGGCCAAGCAGGCGGTGTCGCGCCTGACGGCCGACGGCGGCACGGCGATCGGCTCGTGGCTGACGCTCGCGAGGGAGCTGTTCGACGTGGTGCCCGGGCGCGTGTGTCACGCGATCCTGCTGACCGACGGCGAGAACCGCAACGAGCGTCCGGAGGAGCTGGACGCCGTGCTCGCCGAGTGCGATGGGCGCTTCCAGTGCGACTGTCGCGGCGTCGGCACCGACTGGGTCGTGAGCGAGCTGCGGCGGGTCGCCTCGACGCTGCTCGGGAGCCTCGACATCATCGCCGACCCCGCGAACATGGCCGACGACTTCCGCTCGATGATCGAGACGGCGATGGGCAAGGCGACGCAGCCCGTCGCGCTGCGGCTGTGGACGCCCCAGGGCGCGAGCGTCGCGTTCGTCCGGCAGGTCGCGCCGACGATCGAGGAGCTGACCGATCGCGCGGTGCGCGTCAACCCGTTGACCGCGGAGTACCCGACGGGCACGTGGGGCGAGGAATCGCGCGACTACCACGTCTGCATTCGCGTCCAGCCGCACAACGCCGGCGACGAGATGCTCGCGCCGGGCGCGTCAGCCTCGTCGAGGGCGACCGGTCGTGTCGCAAGGGCTGATCAAGGCGGCCTGGACCGGTGACCAGGCACTCTCGACGCGGATCAACCGCGAGGTCGCGCATTACACCGGCCAGGCCGAGCTCGCGGACGCGATCCAGGAGGGGCTCGAGGCCCGCAAGGCTGGCGATGAGGCGACAGCGACGTTCAAGCTCGGACGCGCCGTGCAGCTTGCCTCGGAGTCCGGCAACGACGGGACGATGAGGCTCCTGCACGCGGTTGTCGACGTCGACGACGCGGCCACCGGCACCGTGCGGCTCAAGCGCGAGGTGGCCGACGCCGATGAGATGGCGCTCGACACGCGCTCGACGAAGACCGTTCGCGTGGAATCGGGTCAGCCGTGAGCAACACCTGCCCGAACGGCCACACCTCGGCCACCGACGACTACTGTGATCAGTGCGGTGCGCCGATCGGGGCGCCGCCGGCACCGCCGTCCGCCGGCGCGCCAGACGCCGGATTGGAGGACGCTGCGACGGACCCGGGGTCAGCGGGGGATGAGGTCGAGACCTCACAGGCGGCGCGGCAGCAGCCCTGCCCACAATGCGGGGCGCCGCGCACCGGCGATGACCGCTACTGCGAAGGGTGCGGCTACGACTTCGTCGCTGCGCCCACCCCCGAGCCCGCGTCGGCGCCTGTCAGCACGGCGGGATCGGACAACGGGCCGGCACCCCCGCCGGCTGCGTGGGAGGTCGTCGCGAGCGCCGACCGCGCCCAGTTCGATCGCCTCGCGCAGGCGGGGCTCGAGTTCCCGTCCGACTATGACGAGCGGCACTTCCCGCTGCGCGGCGCGGAGGTGTCGATCGGCCGCACGCACGCGCCCGACCAGCCACCGGACATCAACCTCGCCGGCTCGCCCGAGGATCCGGCGGTCTCGCATCGCCACGCCGTGCTCGAACGCCAGCAGGACGGGTCATACAAGCTCCGCGATCTCGGCTCGACCAACGGCACCACGCTGAACGACGACCCGACGCCGGTCAGCACCGACGTCGCCGCGCCGCTCGCCGACGGTGATCGGATCCGGGTCGGCGCCTGGACCACGATTACGCTGCGCAAGACGAGCTAGCGGCCGCGCGCCGAGGCTAGAAGTCTCGAGCCGACAGCACTCCGGAGCCGAGCACGATCGACACGAGCTGGCCTCGCTTCTCGTTCTGGGGCAGCTCGCCGACGCCGAAGCGGTCGAACAACACCCGCAGCTGAGCCTTCACGGCGTCGACGCTGAGGTACACCTCCGCCGCGATCTGCGGGTTGGTCGCCGGCGTCGCCGAGCTCGATTCCATCATCGGGCGGCACAGCGCGATCAGCAGCTTGCGCTGCCCCTCCGAGAGCGGGATCGAGGTCGGCGAACCGGGCGCGCGCGCCGTCGAGTCGCTGCCCCCGGGGTCGGCCGGCTCGCGATACACGACGTACGTGCTGCCAAAGCACATGCGGTCGCGGTCGTGCAGGCGGTGGCGGCCGTGCACTCGGCCGCCGTTGATATACGAGCCGTTTCGCGACAGGCCGTCGTCGACCAGGGTCCACTCCTCGCCGATCGGCTCGAGCAGCGCGTGCGCGCGAGAGACCTCGAGATCCCACGGCAACGGCACGTCCGACTGCTCGCGGCGGCCGATCGTGACCCGCGGCCGGTCGAGCGGCAGAATCAGGATCCGAAGCTCTCCGTCGCCCTGCCGCCAGTACAGGAACGGGATCCCGGTCCGCTCCGCCCTGATCTGCGCCTGCAGCTCGGTGGGAGTGAACAACCAGGCCACGCGCGTCTCGTTCATAGCGGCCCGCGACCCTAGCGCAGCGCGCACCGACGCAAAAGGGCTGGTCACGGCAGTATGTCCGCGAGCTCCTCGTGGCCGCCGACGCGCGCCCACCCGAGCGCCTTGCCGCCGTGCAGGTTGTCGACGATCAGCGGGTCTGCGCCGCGCTGCAGCAGCGCGACCACCGCGTCGCGCCGCCCCGCCTGCGCCGCGAGGTGGATCGCCGTCACGCCATCGCCGTGGTCAGGGCCACCGAACGTGCCGCGCTGATTCGGGTCGGCGCCGAGCTCGACCAGCGTGCGGACCGAGTCGACGCGGCCGTTGGCCGCCGCCCACGTCAACGCGGTGCCGCGGTACGGGTCCGCGTCGATCCTCGCGCCGAACTCGACGAGCAGGCGGATCGCCGCGGCGCGGTCGGACTTTGCCGCCCACACGAGCGCCTCGTCCAGCACCTCCTGTGGGTCGTCGGAGGGCTGCCACGCGGGGAAGCCGCCGTGGGGGCGGTAGAAGCCGCGGTGTGCCCCGGCCTGCGGCGTGCCGACGAGCGCGCCGATCAGCTCGAGGTCGCCGAGGCCGGCCGCGACGCGCAGGTTGTTCGGCTCGCGACCGAGCAGCTCGGCGACCTCGCGGTGGCCCCAGAACAGCGCCTGGATCAGCGGCGTGCCGCCGTCGCCGCGGGCGAACAGGTCGGTGCGACCGCCGGCCCCGAGCATCAGTCTCGCGAGCTCGCAGTCGTTCCGATAACCGGCTGAGTGAAGCTTCGTCCAGCCGTAGTCGTTGCCGCGGTTGGGGTCCGCGCCGCGTTGCAGTAGCAGCGACACGATCTCGAGGTCGCCGGCCATACCGAGCAGGTCGTTGCCGTTGGTCCCCCGCTGGATCGCCAGATCGGGAACGCGGTCGAGGAGCTGCACGAGGCGCTCGCGGTCGTTGTCCTCGACCGCCCGATAGCCGAGCACGAACGGCGTCGGCGGCTCATCGCCGGTGCCCATCGACTCGACGTGGCGGCGAAGCGCGCGCCAGCTCGAGAAGCCATGCCGCGCCGCGAGGTCGCGGCGCGCCTGCGCGACGCTGACGCCGCCCGTCGTCGCGATCCCGTCGGCCCGGCCCTCGTAGTAGTCGAGATCGACGCGGAACGGCTGCTCGAGCGAGATGCGCTCGACGTACTGCTTCAGCTTCGGCCAGCTCGCAAATCCGAGCTCGCGCGCGAGCTCGAACTGCACGTCGGCGAGCTTGACGTCCCGTCCCTGCGCGCGGCGCACGCGTACGCGCTCCTTCGCCTGCTTGCGCAGCTGCTCGAGGTTGAGCTGAAAGGCCACTGTGGCTCCCTTCCGTCGCGCCGGGTGTCCGCCCGGTCCGGCTGGAGAGGAAGCTCGTTGACTTACCTTCAACCGAGAGGGTGGGCTCGGCCCTTTCCGCGGACTGGATGCGGCCCTCGCCGCGCCCGCGAGTCTAGGCCAACTGAAGCGCAACCGCCACATCCGTCACGGGCTTTTGTAAGATTAGACCGTGACATCGACGCGGAGGTTATCTATGACCGTTTACTCGATCTGGGAGTCGGCGTTCCCGACCGACCGGCACGAGGAGGGTGCCGAGATAACGAGGGCGATCTGGCGCGACATGCGTGGCTTCGACGGCTACCTCGCGCATGAAATCGTGGAAGACCTCGAACGGCCAGGGCACCTGCTCGTGGTCAGTCGCTGGGAGAGCCAGGAGGCGGCCGATGCGGCGATGAGCTATCGCTCGAGCCCGACCGCCCAGCGTGCCGATTCGCTGGCGTCCGCGCCACGGCGTCGCACGGTCGGCCGCGTGATCGACACGGGCGTCGCGGCGTGATCGACGCGCCGGTGCTGGTGGCGCTGGCCAATGCCGGGCGGCCGCGGCGTCCGCCCGGCGCTCGCCGGGCAGTGACCGACGATCCGTTCGAGCGTGCCGAGTCGGCGACTCAATTGCTGACTACGTTGCTCGGCCGTCCGGTCGCCGCCGGCGAGCTCGACGGCCTGCGCCGCCTCGCTCGCGAGGCCGGGGCGATCGCCGACAGCCTGATTGACGGCATCGCTCCCTCGCTTGGTGCGCTCAACCGCCGCGCGGTCGGCTGCGTCGGACACGCCGAGCTTCACGTCGCGGCCGCGGGCGCGCTCGAGTCCGTCGTCGTCTGGGATGACGGGCCCGCCGCCGCGGTGTTGGCACGGCGGATGATCGAGGAGCTCGGCAGCGTCGAGCCGGCCCGGCTGCGACGCTGTGCGCGCCCGGAGTGCAGCCTGATCTTCTACGACTCGACCCGCTCGGGCACGCAGCGGTGGCACAGCGAGGTGCCATGCGGGTGGAGAGAGCGCCAGCGGCGCCGCCGCGGGCAGGCGCGCGCGGTGCGCCGTATACCGTCCAGCGGATGAAGGCGCGTGGCGAGCTCGCGATCGTCCTGCACACGCACATGCCGTATGTCGAGGGCTTCGGGACCTGGCCGTTCGGCGAAGAGTGGATCTGGGAGGCGGTCGCGACCTCCTACCTGCCGTTGCTCGACGTGCTCGCCCGCGCACCGGTCACCCTGTCGGTCACCCCGGTTCTGTGCGATCAGCTCGAGGCGCCCGGGGCAACCGAACGGTGCCTGAGCTTCCTCGAGGAGATCCGGCCCGAGTCGCATCGCCGCGACATCGACAGCCTGCGGCGAGCCGGCAAGGATCAGCTCGCGGATGAGCTGGACCGCTCCGCCGCCGATTACGCGGCGGCCGCGCGCCAGCTGCGGGGGCTCGACGGCGGGCTCGGCCGGCTGTTCGGCGAGCACCCGGCGTGGACGTCGGCTGCGACCCACGCGGTGCTGCCGCTGCTTGTGAGCGACAGCGGGCTCGAGCTGCAAGTGCGGACGGGCATCGCGTCTCACCGGCGGCGGTTCGGGGACTGGGCCGGCGGCTTCTGGCTGCCGGAGTGCGCGTACGCGCCGTGGCTTGACCCGCTGCTGGAGGACGCTGGGGTGCGGGCCACTTGTGTCGAGCTGACCGGGATCTTCGGGCTGGGCGACGATCGGCACCTCGGCCCGCTGCAGACCGACGAGGGCCCGGTGCTGTGGCCGATCGACCGCGCGACGATCGCGCTCGTGTGGAGCGATGCCGGATATCCGGCCGGGGGCGCCTACCGCGACTACCACCGGATGACGCCGCACCACCACCGCCCCTGGAGCAACGACGGCGGCCCTTACGACCGCGACCGGGCGGGGGCCCTCGCGACCGACCAGGCCCACGACTTCGTGGCCCGCGTCAGCGCGCGGCTGTCCGACGCCGGCGGCGGCGTGTGCGTGGTCGCGCTCGACACCGAGCTGCTGGGCCATTGGTGGTATGAGGGCGTGCAGTGGCTGGGAGCCGTCGTCGACGAATCCGCCCGGCGGGGCCTGCGCTTGACGACGCTCGATGACGCGCTTGACGGGCACGAGCCGGTGCCGGCGCCCGCCGCGCTCGGCGTCTCGAGCTGGGGACACGGCGGGGACCTGCGCACCTGGAGCGGGCCGGCGGTCGCGGAGCTCGCGTGGCGTGCGCGCTCGGCCGAGCTCGCCGTGCTCGCGGCCCCCGGGCGGCCGAGCCCGCGGGCGCTGCGCGAGCTACTGGCGCTGCAGGCAAGCGACTGGGCATTCCTCGCCGCCCGCGGGCTGGCCGGCGAGTACCCGCGCGAGCGCGCGGCGGCACACGCGACCGCGGTGCGGGAGGCGCTCGATCCGGCGTCCGCGTTACCCGCCGGGCTGCGCAACCTCGCGCCCGAGCTGTCGGGCTGGGAGGGATGAGCGCAAGCGACGGCGTTGACCGCCGATCGACCGGCTGCAAGGATCGGCAGCTGGAGTAGTACCCACGGACTGGAGGGGAGAGATGGTGCAAGTGCCTCGGCGACGGTTCAGCTCGGCGCACGTCATGGCCGCGCTCGCGTTGTTCATCTCGATTGGAGGCGGCGCGTACGCTGCCACCAACCTGCCGGCGAACAGCGTCGGCAGCAGCCAGCTGAAGAACAGCGCGGTCACCAACAAGAAGCTTGGTAACGGCGCGGTCGGGACGAGCAAGCTGTCAAACGGCGCCGTCACCGGCGCGAAGCTGAAGGGCGGCGCGGTAACGGCGGCAAAGATCGGAACCGGCGCGGTTGTGAGCTCGAAGCTCGCGAGCGGCGCCGTCACTACGAATCAGCTCGCCGACAGCGCCGTGACGAGCGCGAAGCTGGCGAACGCGGCGGTCACCAGCGGGAAGGTTGCGAACGACGCGATCGGAGAGATCCAGCTCAACGTCGCGAACATCACGAGCTTCGTCAAGGGGACCGGCTCGATGCAGATGACCGCCGGATCGATCGCGGCCAACAACACGTTCCAGAATCCCGGGGTCGTGCTTGCGACAGTTCCCGGCTTTGGGCAGGTCCGGCTGATTCAGTGCGGCAACCAGGCCGCGAGCTTTCTGAGCCGGGTCCAGATGCTGAGCGACGACAACTCGGCGAGCTTCTTCGCGGTCGGTCAGGGCTCGGGAAGCCCGAATCCGGGCGGGACCCCGGTCGCCGCGACGATTGACGGATCGAGCGGGCAGCTCGGAGGCGGCGGCGGGACGCTGATCAGCGCCCAGGCGACCACTGCCGCGGGCGGGATGACCGCGACCTTCGAGATCTCCTATTGGCGCGGCGCGGGCACGCAGACAACGGGCTCGCACACGACCGTCTCGGTGTTCGACGACGGCGCCAATTGCAACGCCACCGCGCAAACCATCATCCAGGGCTGACAGGTGCGGCTCGGGTGGCTCTCGCGGCCGCCCGAGCCGTTACTCCCAGCGAAACGTGCGCGGCGCCTCGCGCATGCGGATCAGCTTCGCCGGGATCCCGCCGACGATCGCGTTCGGCGGCACGTCGCAGGTGACCACGGCGCTGGTGCCGATCACCGACGTTGTTGCCGACGGTGACGCCGCGCAGCAGACAGGCGGCGTAGCCGATCCAGACGTTGTGCCCGATGTTGACGTCGCGCTTGTAGATCCCCTGCATCCGGATTGGACGCTCGACCTCGACCATGCCGTGGTCGAAGTCGATCATCATCACTCGGTCGGCGATGATGCACTCGCGGCCGATCGCGATGTGCTGGTAGGCGGAGATCGTGCACTCCTGGCCGAGCACCGTCTTGGCGCCGATCGAGACGTGCCCTTCGTGCACACGGACCTTACAGCCGTGCCCCAGCCACGACCAGCGCCCGAGCGTGACCTTCGCACCGCGGCCGATCTCGAACTTGACGCCTGGGCAGACGAAGCACATCCCGTCGGTCTGCAGGCGCCCGCGCCAGCGCAGCTTCAGCCACATCCACCGCACCACCAGCCGCGCGTAGCCGAAGCTCAGCATCCGATGACTGCGGGCGAAGCGCAGGAACGTCAGCAGCCCGCCGCGCAACGGCGGCGGCGGCGAGCGGACCAGCTGCGGTACTGCCGGCGGCTCGGGGGTCCGCCTGAACGGTCGCGTGCCAACGGTGCGCACGCGAAGATCCTAGGGGTTCGCGGCCGCCGAGCGGCGGCGAACCGAAGAATGGCGATTCACCACGGGGGGCTCGTGGTGAATCGCCATTCATCGCCCTGGGGCGCCGCGGGGTGCCGCGGGGGTGCCGCCGGGGGTGCCGCGGGGGTGCCGCGGGGGTGCCGCGGGGGTGCCCGGGGCGCCGCGGGGGTGCCGCGCGGGGCGCGAGCGGGGCGGGTCAGCCGTCGTCGATCAGGCCCTCGAGCGGCCCGAGCAGGCGGCGCGAACGCCGGGAGACCCCCGGCATCGCCAGCAGCCGGTGCGTCGGCGCCGCGCCGCGACGCGCGCGCTCGAGTTGCTCAAACGCGATCGGGCGCCAATGCTCGTCAACCAGTGCGCGCGGATCCGCGTCCGCGACCGCCGACTCGGCCAGCTCGAGATGCTCGGCCCACAGGCGCACGCGGGTCTCGCGCGCGAGCCGGGGGTCGTCGGTGGCGACGTTCATCTCGGTGTCGTTCAACAACGAGTGGGCGTTGAGGTTGGCCGAGCCGATCGTCAGCCAACGGTCGTCGACGATCCCGACCTTGGCGTGCACGTAGAGGCGGTCGTCGCGGTCGCCCGACAGCGAACGCAACGTCGCCGCCAGCAGCCGGCCGTGGCCGGCGTCGGCATTGGTGAGCACCGCAAGCTGGCCGCGCGTGTCGTCGTGCCCGTTGTTGGCCTTGGACGGCAGCACGATCACCAGCCGGAAGTCCGGATCCGGCGGGTCCCGCAGCTTGTCGGCGAGGATCTCGACGATCTCGGGTGCCCACAGGAACTGGTTTTCGAGGTACACGAGCCGCCGCGCGCTGCGCAGAGCGCGAACGTAGCTCTCGAGAATCGTGAAGTCGCCGTGCGGGAAGGTGTCGTACATGCCTTCGGCGACCGTCCGGATGACCTGCACGGTGGACTCGCCGGCGGGTCCTGGCGCAGCGACCTGCGGCAGCCGCTCTCCGGTCAGCTCGCTCCAGCGCGCGAGGAAGTGAGCATGGACGTCGGCGACCGCCGGTCCCTCGATCCGCGCAGCGACGTCGTGCCATCCAAGTTGTCGACGGGCGGGGTGAGCGCCGGAGTCGAACCGGTCGCCGCCGTCGTCGGTCAGGTCGATGCCGCCGACAAACGCGATCCGGCCGTCGACCACGATCGTCTTCTCGTGATGGCAGTGAAACGGGTGCTCGCGGGGATCGGCCTCGCAGCGGATCCGCGTGCCGCGAACGAGGTTTTCGATGTTGCGCCGGACCTCGGACCGGGTGGGATGAAACGCGGGGATCGGCGCGCCGGCCCACACCAGCACGCGCACGTCGATCCGTTCCGCGAGCTCTGCCAGCAGCGCGCCGACCACAGCCGGTTCGGGGCCGCGGGCCAGCTCGAAGTGCGGGGCGACGTGCCATCCGGTGATGTGGGCGAAGTCGCGCGCGCCGCGGAGCGCGTCGACGATCTCCGGCAGCGCCTGCGCGCCGTCGATCAACACCCGCAGATCGCATCCCGCCCGCGGCGGCGGGTCGGCCGTGGCCCAGAGCCCGTCGCCGTCGCCATCCAGGGCACGCGACCAGCCCAGGCGCCGCAGCCGGCGGCGATGCTTGGCCTTGACCGCGGCCTCGATGCCGTCGCCAACAAACGCATCGGCCGAAGTGAGCAGCGAATCAAGCACCGACGCAATGCTCCCCGCGCAGCGCGCGCGTTACACCCGCTCCGCCGAACGCCACAGGTGGCCCTGGCATGATGGTCGGCTTCATGGCGGACACAGCACAGACCCTGGCGCAGCGTCTCCTTGCCGGCGACAAGCGCGCGCTCGCGCGCGCGATCTCGCTGGTTGAGAACGACAAGCCGGAAGGCTGGGAGCTCGTCACCAGCGTGTATCCGAACAGCGGCAGGGCGGCGATCATCGGCTTCACCGGGCCGCCGGGGGTCGGCAAGTCGACGCTGATCGGCGCGCTGACGAAGCTCGAGCGCGAGCGCGGCCAGACCGTGGCGGTGCTGTCGATCGACCCCTCGTCGCCGTTTACCAAGGGCGCGCTGCTGGGCGACCGGATCCGGCTCAGCGACCACTTCCTCGACCCGGGCGTGTTCATCCGCTCGATGGCCAACCGCGGCGCGCTCGGCGGTCTCAGCGAGGCGGCGCTGCAGGCTGCGCTGCTGATGGACGCCTCCGGGCGCGACGTGGTCCTGCTCGAGACCGTCGGGGTGGGTCAGGCCGAGGTCGACATCATCGACCACGCCGATACGGTCGTGCTCGTGCTCATGCCCGGCTCAGGTGATTCAATCCAGGCACTCAAGGCCGGAGTGATGGAGATCCCTGACGTGATCGTCGTCAACAAGGCCGACCACCCGCTTACAGACACAATGGTGCGCGAGATCAAAGGGGTGCTCGCGCTCGGGCCGCACGAAGGCTGGCAGGTGCCGATCGTGAGAACCGAGGCGGGAAGGGGCGAGGGCATCGAACAACTGAGTGAAAAGCTGAAGGACCATCGGGAGTACATCGTCTCTGAGGGGACGCTGTCCGAGCGCCGACGCCGCAACCTGATGAACGAGGTGCTGGCGATCGCAACGTTCCGGATGCGCCGCGAGCTCGAGGCCTCGGTAAAGGATGATCCCGTGGTCCGAGAGCTGCTCGATCGCGTCGTCTCGCGCGAGCTCGACCCCGCTAGCGCCGCCGCCACGATCCTCGAGCGCTCGAAAGGCGAATGAGGATGGCGCAGGGGCTGACCCCGCCGATGCTGCTCGCCGCCGCCGTGCTGTGCGTCGCCGCGTGCGCAAAGCTGCGTTCCCCCGCCGGCGCCGTGCGCGCGTTCTCCGCGCTGGGCCTGCCGGCGAATCCCGCCCTGGTCCGGGCGCTGGCGATCTGCGAGCTGGCGATCGGAGCGTGGTGCGCCGTGACCCCGTCGGGCCCTGCCGCCGCCGCGGTCGGCACCGTGTACGCCGCCTTTGCCGTCGCCGCGGCGCTGCTGGCCCGCCGGCGATCGTCGTGCGGCTGCTTCGGCGACGACGAATCGCCCGCGTCGCCGTGGCAAGCGGTGGTCAGCGGAGTGTTCGCGCTGATCGCGCTGGCCGCGTACCTGAACTCCGCCCACGGCCTGGGTTGGGTGCTCGGGCTCCCCGCGGCGCAGGCGGCGACGCTCCTGATCGGGATCGCGGGTGCAACCTACGCAACCGTCCTCGCCTACACCGAGCTGCCGCAGGCGTGGAGCTCGTGGAGCGCGCCATGACGCTCGCTCAGCGGCTCGCCGAGTCGGTCGGGCAGCGCCTCGAGCGGCGGCTCTCGCGCCGCAGCGCGATTGCGCGCGCGGCGGTCGCCGGCTCGGCGCTCGCGGTCGCGCCGGTGCGTTACCTGGTGCGGCCGGGGACGGCGCTCGCGGCGATCGATCCCAACAGCTGCTCCGGCGGCCTCTGCACCGACGGCTACACGGCGTTCTGCTGCGAGATCGAGAGTGGCCGCAACACGTGTCCGAACGGTACGTACGTCGCCGGCTGGTGGAAGTGCACCAGCTACCAGGGCGGCGGCCTGTGCAACGACGCCGGCGTGCGCTACTACCTCGACTGCAACCGGATCCCCGGCCAGGTGTTCCCCGGCGGCTGCCAGTGCGCCAACGGCGACTGCGGCCGTCGCCGCGTCGACTGCAACCACTTCCGCTACGGCCAATGCAACACCCAGGTCCAGGGCACGACCGAGGTCGTGTGCAGGCTGATCATCTGCCAGAACCCGGCGACGGTGACCGACCTCAACTGCAACGGAACCCTGATGGTCGACGACAACACGTGCAACCACGAGGCCGGTTGCCTCGAGGGCCTGGCCGTGCAACTGCCGGGAGGAGGTGGTGCCTGATGACCGCCGTCGTCGCCGTTGAGACCGTGCTGCTGGTGCTGCTGATCGTCCTGGTGGCGGGGCTGCTGCGAAGCCACGCTGAGATCCTCAGGCGCCTCGGCCAATCTGAGGCGCCAAGCGGCGTCGTCGCACCCCCGCAGGCCGCGCGGACAGACGCGCAGCTGATCCCGGCGCCGATCAGCGGGTCGACGCCGCGCGGCGATGCGGTCGCGCTCGCGTTCGACGGGGCCGGGTCGCGCCCGACCCTGCTCGCCTTCCTGAGCAGCGGCTGCAGCACGTGCATGGGGTTCTGGGAGACGCTCGCCGAACCGCGGCTGCCCGCGACCGTGCAAACCGTGATCGTGACCCGCGGATCGGACCGCGAGCGGCCCGCGCGATTGCGCGAGCTGGCACCGGACAACGTCCCGGTGGTGATGTCGTCGAAGGCGTGGGACGACTACGGCGTCCCCGGCGCCCCGTACTTCGTGCTCGTCGACGGCGCGGTCCGCGGTGAGGGGGTTGCGACCACCTGGCAGGCGCTCGCCTCGCTCGTGAGCGACGCGATCGAGGATCAACGCGAAGCCCAGAACGCGGATCGGGGCACGAGACGGTCGCGGAACCTCGACGAGACGTTTGCTGCGGCCGGGATTGGCCCAGATCATCCAAGCCTGTACCCGGCCAGGAGGGTCCCCGGGGGCTAAAGGGGGGTCGTGACGGAACTGCTGGTCCTTGGCTGTGCGAGCGCGATCATCGGGGCGATCGCGGCGGCGTGGTCGCCCTGAGGCGAGTCGATGCTCGCGAGCATCACCCCGCTCGGCGAGCGGGGCCGCCGATCAAACTGGACGGTGACCGTGAGCGCGTTCCTGCTCGGGGCGACTGCTGCCGGCGCCGGCGCGGGCGCCCTGCTCGGCGCGGCCGGCGGCCTCGTGCTCGCGTCGACCGGCGCCCGGCCTCGGCTCGCGTTGCTCGCCGCGGCGCTGCTGGTCGCGGTGGCGCTCGACCTGCTGCGGGCGGTTCCCGGCCCCCGGCGTCAGGTCGACGAACGGTGGCTCGACGAGTTCCGCGGGTGGGTGTACGGGCTTGGGTTCGGGTCGCAGCTCGGCGTCGCGGTCACGACCGTCGTCTCGAGCGCCGCTACCTACGTTGCGTTGCTCGCCGCGTTTCTCACCGGCAGCGCGTGGGGCGGCGCGGTCGTGCTTGGGTGCTTCGGGCTGGTGCGCGGCATGACGCCGCTGGCGGCGGCGCGGGTGCGGCGGCCCGATCAGCTGATGGCGCTGCACGCGCGGCTTGACCGGTGGCGCGCGCCCGCAGCGCGTACCTGGCCGGCGCTGATGGCAGGCGCGCTGGTGCTCGCCGGCATCGGGAGCTTCGGTTGAGGCTCGACGCGCACGGGATCACGATCGAGCTGCCTCCGGGATGGAGCGGACGGGTGTTCAGCCGCGGCGGGGGGATCGCGACGATGCACGCGGGCAACTTCACGCTCGCGCTCAACGACGGGGAGTTCGGCGACAGCAGCACCGGCGCGATGCACGACGGCGCTTCGTTCATCGCCCTGACCGAGTACCGCGCCGGCGCAGGGCTGAAGCCCGGCGCGGGCCTGTTCGCGCCACGCCGGATCCCGCGGCGGCTCGACCCGACAGCGCTGAAGCGAACCGCGCTGGCGCATCCCCGGCCCGGCCAGGTCGGCGCGCAGCGCTTCTTCACCGTCGCCGGGCGGCCGTTCTGCCTGTATGTGGTTCTAGCGGGGCCCCGCACCAACCGTCGCCGGCAGCTCGCGGCACTCGAGCACGTGCTCTCATCGCTGCGCATCCACGAGATGGATCACGGCCGCGTGGGTTCGCCCCGCCCGATGTAGACGAAAAGTTCGGCGGTCCGTCACGCGCTTGTGAAAAGCTTCGAGCGTGGGCACGGACGAGGGGATCGATCGACGCAGGTTTCTCGCGCAGGCCGGCGCCGGTGGGCTGTCGCTCGCCGCGGGGGCCACCGTCGCCGGGTGCGGCGGCAGCGCCAGCACTACGACCAAGGTTGTCGAGGCCGCGCTGCGCAAACGCAAGCGCGCGACCGCGACGCCGATTCCGCGCACGTTCCAGGCGGCGATGCGCGGCCACGTGTTCAACCGCGGCGACCCCGGGTTCACGTCGGTCGCGCACATCTACAACGAGCGCTTCGACAACATCCTGCCCAAGGCGGTAGGACGGCCGCTCGACGTCAAGGACGTGCAGGGGGCGGTTCGATGGGCGGTCGGGTACGGCGTGCAGATGCGCGCCCGCTCGGGCGGGCACAGCTACGCCGGGTACTCGACGCTGCGCAACGGCGTCGTCCTCGACCTGACCAGGATGCGCTCGATCAGCGTCAACAAGCGCGCGAAGACCGCGACGGTCGGCGCCGGCGCGCAGCTGATCGACGTGTACGCGGCGCTGGCGGCTCACGGCGCGACGATCCCGGCCGGCTCGTGCCCCTCGGTCGGCGTCAGCGGCGTCACGCTGGGCGGCGGCATGGGACTCGCCGCCCGCGCGTTCGGGCTGACGATCGACAACCTCGTCGGCGTGCAGATCGTGACCGCCGACGGACGGATCCGGACGGTCAACAAGCACACCGACCCCGACCTGCTGTGGGCGCTGCGCGGCGGGGGCGGCGGCAACTTCGGGATCGTCACGCAGTTCACGTTCAACATCCATCCGGTCCCGCGCGCGGTCACGTACTTCTCGGTCAGCTGGCCGTGGTCGAGCGCGTCGGACGCGATCGAGACCTGGCAGGCGTGGGCGCCTCGGTCAAACAGCCAGCTCACCTCGATCTTCCACATCAACGGCGCCGGGTCGCCGAGCGTCACGGCCAACGGCCAGCTGATGGGCAACCCGGGCGCGCTGCGCGGGCTGATCGGCCCGCTGCTGGCGGTACCCGGCGCGCAGCTGTTCAGCCAGACGATGACCAACTACCTGTCGATGCAGCTCCTGCTCGCAGGCTGCGCCGGACACGGCCTCCCGTACTGCCACACCGTGGGCACGCGGCCCGGGGGCCAGCTGGAGCGCGCAAGCTTCCAGGCCAAGTCCGACTACGTGTCGAGGCCGCTGTCCGCGGCGGCCAGATCGGTGCTGATCAACGCCGCCGAACAGCGGGCCGGTCTGCCGGGCTCCGGCGCGATCCTGTTCGACTCCTACGGCGGCGCGATCAACCGCGTCTCGCCGACCGCCACGGCGTTCGTCCATCGCAACCAGATGTTCGCCGTGCAGTACCTCACCTACAACGGCGGCGGCGGGTGGCTGGGCCAGACGCACGCCGCGATGCGCCCGTACGTGTCCGGCCAGGCCTACCAGAACTACATCGACGCCCAGCTGAGCAACTGGCAGCAGGCGTACTACGCGCAGAACTACGCGCGGCTGAAGGCGACCCGCAAGCGGGTCGACCCGCACCACTTCTTCAACTTCGCGCAGGCGATCGGCCGGTAGGCTGACGGCCGGCCGATAGGCTGAGAGCCGGCGCCGTGCAGCTGCCGCAAGGAATCGAGGTCGGGCACTGGAGCGACTCGGTCGGGCAGACCGGCTGCACGGTTGTGCTTGCGCGCGACGGGGCGATCTCGGGCGTCGACGTGCGCGGCGCCGCACCGACCACGATCGGCACCGAGTCACTGGCCCCGGGCCATCTCGTGCAACATGCCCACGCGATCCTGCTGACCGGCGGCAGCGCGTTTGGACTGGCCGCGGCCGCGGGCGTGATGCGCTGCCTCGACGAGCACGAGATCGGCTTCGAGTTCGCCGGGATCCGGGTGCCGATCGTCGCCGGCGCGGTGATCTTCGACCTGTTCGTGGGCGACGCTGCAGCCCGTCCCGACGCGGCCGCCGGCTACGAGGCGTGCCGGGCGGCGTTGGCCGGCCAGGCCCCGGACGTCGGCGCGGTCGGAGCCGGCACCGGCGCGAGCGTCGCCAAGGCCGGTGACCCCAGCGAGACGCGGCCGGGCGGCGTCGGGATCGCGACCGCGCAGTTCGGCGACGCGCACGTCGCGGCGGTGATGGTCGTCAACAGCGTCGGCGGGATCTGGGACGACGAGACCCACGAATGGGTCGCACCGCTGACGCTGTGGGAATCCGGGCGGGGCCTTCAGCCTGGGACCAACACGTCGATCGGGGTCGTCGCGACCGACGCGCGGCTGACCAAGGAGCAGGCCAACCGCCTCGCAACCGTCGCCCACGACGGGATCGCGCGCGCGATCCGGCCGGCGCACACGATGTACGACGGCGATGCGATCTTCTGCCTCGCGACCGGGGCCGTCGACGCGCCGTACGACCCGGTCGAGGTCCTCGCCTCCCAGCTCGTCGCACGCGCGATCGCCTCCGGCGTTCGCGCCGCCGAGCGGTAGCAGCGCCCGCACTAGCGCCGCCCAGCGCTAGTTGCAGCAATCGTCCCCCACATAGGGGGAAGATTGCTGCATCTCGAGCTCGCTCACTGGGCGCCCGGCACGGTGCTCGGCGGCGGGACGGCCGTCCCGCGGTACGTCGCGGCATCGTGGCCCAGCACCGCGACACACGGTGTGCGGTTGACGCGCGCGCGGTTCGTATACGAAGCGCTGATCCGGGTCGCGACCACCTCGCTGCCCGCGAGCGCCGCGGCGGTCACCCGGACCGTGATCGTGAACGGGACCGAAGCGCCGCGTCGCCAGACGTCCCGGCCACATTGCAGGGGCGCGAAGAAGCTGCCGGTGCCGACGTAGTAGCCCGGCGAGCGCCGCCGCAGCTGCACGCTGTCGGACCCGGCGCCGCGGCGGCGAACAAGGCTGATCGTCTGGCACGCGCCGACGGGGCACTGCGGCGTGAAGATCCAGGTCCGCTTCACCTGCTGGCCGACGTGCTCGCCGCGGACATTGTTCGCGACGGTAACGCGCCCGGTCAGCGCGAACTGACCCTGGAGCCGGGCGGTGCCGGGCGTCGGCACCGGGGGCGTGACCGCGCCGGCGCCGGCCGCGGTACCGAGGGCGGCACCGAGCGCCGCCGCGAGCGCGAACGCCGCCGCGATCGCGAGCCCCGCCAACGAGACCGGCCGAGCCCGGCTCATGCCCCCAACGCCCTTGCGATCACCATCTGCTGGACCTCGTCGGTGCCCTCGCCGATCGTCAGGATCTTAGCGTCGCGATAGAACCGGCAGACCGGATACTCCTCGATGTAGCCGTAGCCGCCGTGGATCTGCACAGCTTCGTCGGCGGCGCGGACGGCGAGGCGGCCGCTCTTGAGCTTGGCCTGGGCGGCGGTCAGCGTGAACGGACGGCCGGTGTCCTTCAGCCACGCCGCCTTGTGGGTCAGCAGCCGCGCGGCCTCGATCTCGGTCGAGACGTCCGCGAGCTTGGCCTGGATCGTCTGAAAGCTCGAGATCGGCACTCCGAACGCGCGGCGCTCGCGGGCGTAGGAAAGCGCCTGGTCGAGCGCCCCCTGGGCGAGGCCGATGCCCATCGCCGCGACCCCGATCCGGCCGATGTCCAGGACGGTCAGGAACTGGCGCAGCCCCGCGCCCCGCTGGCCGACGAGGTTCGAGGCCGGCACCCGGCAGTCGGCGAACGACAGCGGCCGCGTGTCCGACGCGTTCCAGCCCATCTTGCGGTAGGGCGTCCCCTGCGAATACCCGGGCGTCCCGTTCTCGACCAGGATGTTCGAGATCTCCTTCGAGCCCGAGCCGCCGTCCTGATCCGTGACCGCGGTGATCACGACCAGCGCGGTGATGTCGGTGCCCGCGTTGGTGATGAACTGCTTGGAGCCGTCGATCACCCACTCGCCGTCGTGCAGCCGGGCCCGGGTGTGGGTGTTGCCGGCGTCCGATCCCGCCTCGGGCTCGGTCAGTCCGAACGCCGCGAGCCGCTGACCGGAGCACAGCTGCGGCAGCCACTCTCGCTTCTGCTCCTCGGAGCCGAACAGGAACACCGGCTGGGTCCCCAGCGAGGTGTGGGCACACAACGTGATCGCGACCGAGGAATCGACCCGCGCGAGCTCCTCGACTGCGAGCGCGTAGGCGAGCGAATCGCCGCCGCCGCCCCCATATTCCTCCGGGTACGGGATCCCCATCAGGTCCAGCTCGCCGAGGCGCCGGACGATCTCGTATGGAAACGACTTGCTGCGATCGAGCTCCTCGGCGACCGGCGCGATCTCGGCCGCGGCGAACTCGCGGACCGTGTCGCGCAGCAGGCGGTGGTCGTCTGACAACCCGAACTCCATAGGGCTGATTCAAACATGCCTAGGATCCTCGCGATGAAACCACCCGCGGTCAGCCTCGGAGAGCTCCGGGAAGGCGGCCTCGCGCCCGCGCTGCTGGCGATCGTCGAGCGCGGCGTCCACCACCGGCCTGCGGTCGCGCACGGCTTCCGAGCCGAGATCGTGTTGTGCTTCGAGGACCGCTATCCGCCCGTCCGGATCACGTTCGGCGAGCGCGGGGTGGTCGTGCAGGACGGGCCCGCGCCGGCGCCCGACCTGACGATCACCGGCTCGCTGTCTGATCAGGTCAGTCTGATGGTCGCGCCGCTCATGAAGGGCGTGCCGAGCCCGATCCGGGGCCGGGGGCGCGCCGCGCTGGGCCTCGTCGCTCAGGGGCGGATCAAGGTCGAAGGCAAGCTCGCGCTGATGCGGAAATTCCTCACGATCATCCGCGTGTAGGCAGGTAGATCGTCAGCCGCTGACCAGGCTCCGCGCGACCTCGACCATCAGCCCGACGCCGTATCCGGTCGCGCCCTTGCCCGGGTGGTATGGGACCGGGACGTCGTAGCCGGTCCCGGCGATGTCGACGTGGGCCCAGGGCGTGTCGCCGGCGAAGTGGTGCAGGAATTCCCCGCCCGCGATCGTCGACGCCTCGCGGCGTTCGGGCAGATTGGTCAACTGCGCGTAACGGCCCTTCACGAGCTCCGCGTAGGCCGGATGCAGCGGCAACCGCCAGACCGGCTCGCCGGCAACTTCGGCGGACGAGCGCACAGCCTCGGCCCAGGCGTCGTCGTTGGCCATCAGCCCGGCGTAGACCGAGCCGAGCGCGACGACGACGCCGCCGGTCAGCGTGGCAATGTCGACGATCCGATCGACGCCCTCGCGCCGCGCGTAGGTGATGCAGTCGGCAAGCACGAGCCGTCCCTCGGCGTCGGTGTTGTTGACCTCGATCGTGGTCCCGTCCAGCGCGGTGACGATGTCCCCCGGCTTGACCGCTCGGCCGCTGGGCATGTTCTCGGTCGCGCCGACGACCGCGAGCACGCGTACCGGTAGCTCGAGCTCCGCGATCGCGGCGATCGCCTCGATCACCGCGGCGCCGCCCGCCATGTCGAACTTCATCTCGTACATCTTCGCCGCGGGCTTGAGCGAGATCCCGCCGGTGTCGAATGTGACCGCCTTGCCGATCAGCGCCAGCCGCTGGTCGCCGGCCGCGCCGTCGTAGTCGAGCCGGATCAGACGGGCCCCTTCCGAGGAGCCCTGCGCGACCGCCGCGAACGCCCCCATCCCGGCCTCCCGCAGTCCATCCTCATCGATGACGGTCGCCGTCACGCGCTGCGACCGCGCCGCCGTCTCGACGGCATAGGAGGCGAGCGCCGAAGGCGTGAGGTCGTTGGCCGGCGTGTTGGCGAGGTCGCGCGCCCGGTTCTGGGCGGCGGCGATCACGCCCGCGACGGCAACCGGGCCCGACACATCGTGGTGGGCGCTGATCAGCAGCCGGGCGACTTCGCGGTCCTGGTCGGAGGGGCGCTTGTAGCGGTGAAAGCCGTAGGCGGACAGGATCGTCCCGGCGACGAGCGCCCGGACGATCGCATCGTCGACGTGATGGGGCACCTCCCAGCACAGCGTGCTCGTCCGCAGCTCTCGTGCGCGGCTGTACGCGACCGCGGCGGCGACGCGAGCTCGCTCGGGGTCGAACTCGTCGCGGGCGCCGAGCCCGACCAGCACAAACCGCCGCGACTCGGCGTGCGTCACCGCGACGCGCTTGAACTCGCGGCGAGCTTCGCCGGACTGCAGCAGTGCGCCGAGCGCTTCACCGGGCACGTCGTGGGCGACGTCCTCACCCTCGAACACGCCGACGACGATCGTGTCGGCGTCGGTCTCCAGTGGGCTTGATGTCGTCGCCTCGAGATCCACGGGGCGGACCCTACCAAT
Organism: uncultured Solirubrobacterales bacterium; assembly: GCA_963809685.1. Lineage (GTDB taxonomy): Bacteria > Actinomycetota > Thermoleophilia > Solirubrobacterales > Solirubrobacteraceae > Palsa-465. The sequence goes on from CAWEKN010000006.1 coordinate 112,953, forward strand.
GCGGGTAGAGGACGCTTACTACGATTGAGGGCCCCACGCCAAACGAATCGGAGAAGTGAAGATGCCCAAGACGGTGATCCTCTCCGCCGCTCGCACGCCGATCGGCAAGCTCGGAGGCGGCCTCGCCAGTGTCGACGCGACCGAACTCGGCGGGACCGCGATCAAGGCGGCGCTCGAGCGGGCCGACGTCGAACCGGAGCAGGTTCAGCACGTCATCATGGGGCAGGTGCTCCAGGCCGGTCAGGGCCAGATTCCCTCGCGCCAGGCGCAGGTGAAGGCCGGCATCCCGAAGGAGATCTCGTCGGAGACGATCAACAAGGTCTGCGCCTCGGGGATCCGCGCGGCCGGGATGCTCGACACGGCGATCCGCGCCGGCGATCTCGAGATCGGCGTCGGCGGTGGGATGGAGTCGATGTCGAAGTCGCCCTATCTACTCAAGGAGGCCCGCTTCGGCTTCCGGATGGGCGACGCAAAGGCGATCGACGCGATGATCAACGACGGCTTGACGAACCCGTTCTCGGGCAAGCACATGGCCCAGGAGGCCAGCGAGGTGGCCCAGGAGCTCGAGCTGACCAGGGCCGACATGGACCGCTGGTCGCTGCGGTCGCACGAGCTGGCGATCAAGGCGACCGACGAGGGCCGGCTGCCCGAGGAGATCGTCCCGGTCACGATCAAGGGCAGGAAGGGCGACACGGTCGTCGAGGTCGACGAGGCCCCCCGGCGCGACTCGACGATCGAGTCGCTGGCCAAGCTGCCGCCGATCTTCATGAAGGACGGCAGCCACACGGCCGGCAATTCGCCTGGCGTCAACGACGGCGCCGGCGCGCTCGTCGTCGCCAGCGACGAGTGGGCCAAGCGCAACGGCAAACAAGCCCTGGCCACGATCATCTCCCAGGCCGCGGTCGCCGACGACTTTGCCTACCTCGCCCGCACCCCCGCCAAGGCCGCCGAGAAGGCGCTGCAGAAGGCCGGCCTGACGGTCGACGACATCGATCTGTGGGAGATCAACGAGGCGTTCGCGTCCGTCACGCTGAACTCGATGCGGATGCTCGGGATCGACGAGGACCGCGTCAACGTCAACGGCGGCGCGGTTGCGCTCGGCCACCCGATCGGCGCGTCCGGCGCCCGGATCCTCGGCTCGCTCGTGCTCGAGCTGCGTCGTCGCGGCGGCGGCCGCGGCTGCGCAGCGATCTGCTCGGGTGGCGGCCAAGGCGATGCCGTTATCGTCGAGGTCAATGGCGGATGACCAAGACGAACCCGTAATCGAGCCGGTCGAGCCACAGCCCGGCGGAACCGAAGGTTCCGCCGGTTCGGCCGCGTTCTTCGACCTCGACAGGACCCTGATGCAGGGTTCCTCGGCGTTCCAGTTCGGGCGCGCCGCGTACCGGGCTGGGCTGCTCAGCCGCCGTCAGCTGCTCGCCGACGGCTGGGCGAACGTGCGCTTCCGGCTGCGGGGCTCGACCGACCAGGACACGCACGCGTTGCGCAACAGGATCTCGGAGTCGCTGGCCGGGACCAGAGTCCGCGACCTCGAGCGGCTCGGGGCCGATGTGCTCGCGGGTGTGTTGCCGCGGATCTACCCGCAGATGCTGGCGCTCGCGCATGAGCACCAGGACGCGGGGCGGCGCACCTACATCGTCACGGCCGCCTCGCAGGAGCTCGCGACGATGCTCGCGCAGGTGCTCGCGCTCGACGGAGCGATCGGCTCGCAGTTCTCCGAGGTCAAGGACGGCGTCTACACCGGCCGTCCGGCAGGCTTGTTCGTGTACCGCAGCAACAAGGCGAAGGCGATCGAGCAGCTCGCGCAGCGCGAGCGCATCGACCTGGCGTCGTCCTACGCGTACTCGGACTCGGAGTCCGACCTGCCGATGCTTGAAATCGTCGGCAACCCGGTGGCGGTCAACCCCGACCGCGAGCTGGCACGCGTCGCGCGCGAGCAGGGCTGGCGGATCCTGCGCTTCGACCGGCTCGGGCGGCGCCTGAAGGCGTCCGCGGCGCTCGCCGGCCTCGCGGCCGCGGGAGGTATCGGCAGCGCCGCCCTCGCCGTCCGCGCGCGCTCTGACCGCTCCCGCACCGACCGCTCCCGCACCGACCGCTCTGGCCCGGAGCGATCCGGCCCGGAGCGATCCCGCCCGGAGCGATCCGCCGCCGGGCGCGCGCGGCGCCCGCTGCCGCGTCGCGGTTAGCGGCCGCGGCTGAGGACCAGCCCGACCTTGGCGCCGCGCCGGCGCGTGGACCCGGCCCGCGGCTTGCTGGCGACGACGTGACCCTTGCGGACGGTGCGCGAGTGCACGCGCTTGAGCTTGCCCACCGCGCAGTGGTTGTGGCGCAATGCCCGGCGGGCGGCGGCCAGCGTCCTGCCGTGCAGCTTTGGCACCTTGCACGGCGGCAGCTTGCGGGTTACCGCGATCACCGCCGTCGCGGTGTTGCCGGCGAAATTGGTCGCGGTCGCGGCGATGATGTTGGCGCCGAGCTTGAGGGGAACGTTGGTTGTGAACATGCCGCCCGCGCGAAGCGATACGGCGTGGCCGGCGACCGACAGACTCGTGACGCCGACGGAGTCCAGCGCCTGGCCCTGCACGCGGACGACGCTGGTCGTGACCGTGCTCTTGTTGCGGGGGCTGCGGATCACGATCGAGGGGTTGGCAAACCGATCTCGTTCGATCTGCTCGAGCGTCGCCAGGCTGCCCGACGTCGCCGCCTGCGAGTAGGACCAGTCGTAGACGACCGCGCCGCCCGCCGGGACCGTGTCGACGTAGTGCATCAGGAACGTAGCCGTCTGCGCGCCGGCGGCGCTCACGAAATCCGCGCTGAGCGGCGGGCGGTTGTAGGTGATCGCCCCGATCGGATTCGACGTCGCCGGGAGCGAGCCCGGGCCGTCGCTGATCGCGAAGATCGATCCGGGTCCAGGAGGAAAGGCCGCGAACGAGAACGGGGTGGCCTGTGTGGCGAACGTTCCCTGGCCGGGGAACTGGAAGGCCGGGACCTTGCCCGCCCCCTGGGCCGCGGCCGACTGCGAGAACAACGCATCGACCGCGTGGCTGTGACCGTCGACGCTGACGAAGCGCTGCGTCACGCGCGCGACCTGGCCACCGGGCAGCAGGGTCGTCGTCTGCTGGATCAGGATCCCGGAGTCGCGCAGCCCCGGGCAGCTGGTGGTCGTCGGCGGAAACGTCGGGGGCGGGGGGGACGTCGTCGACGGGACGCAGACCATCGGGATGTCGGTCTCGTTGATCGTGACCGTGTCGTGGGCGGCGTTGAATGTGGGGTTGTACGTGATCGGGTCGAACCCGGGGATGCTCGTCAGGTTCTTGATCGCGCCCGGCGTGTACGCGTTCAGCCCGTCGATCATCAGACCCGACCGCGTCCCCGCCGCCGCCCCGGAGCCGCTTGACTGCGTCAGGCACGAGTTGCCGACGAACAGCGAGAAGCTGCCGAGCGTCGCCTCGTCGGTCGCGAACGACGAATTGATCGGGCACTCGCCGACGGACTGGAACGCGAACGACCACGGCAGCGTTCCAGCGAGGATGAAGTAGCCGTCGAGGTTGCCCGAGGAGGAGTGCGAGAACTGGTCTGAGACGCTGATCGCCGGGCCGGCGAACGCCGCCGCGGCGCTACCGGTCGGCGTCTTGCCGGCGGGCACCATCGCCAGGCGGCACGCGAAGCCGGCGATCGGCAGCAGCGACGCGGTCGTCCCGAAGCTTCCGGTCGTGGGGTTGATCGAAACCCCCGAGGCGACCTTGAACGAAGCGGTGTCGCTCTTCGTGTAGCAGAGGAGGTCGCCCCTGGCCTCGGGGACGCCGCCGGCCCCCGTGGCCGTGCCGATGACGGTGACGCTGCCGCTCCCGGAATCGCCGTCGAAGAACAGCTCAGCGCCGCTCGCGGGCGACGAGATCGAGGAGGCGGTGATCGCCGCGTCGGCGGGCGCAGCCGACGCGAGAACGACCAAGCAGCACAGACAAAGCGAGGAGATCCGTCCCATCCCCGACGGGAGCGTAACGGCGAGTGCCACGGCTAACAAGCTCGGACGTAGACTTGCGATCGTGGCCACCAGACCGCGGATGTCCGACGCCGAGGGGCTCGAACGCGACGCGCCGTTCTCGACGATCTCCGGCGAGCCGATCAAGCCGCTGTACACCGAGGCCGATCTGCCGAGTGATTTGGATGAGGCGATCGGGCTGCCGGGCGAGTTTCCGTTCACGCGCGGCGTGTACAGGTCGATGTACCGCGGGCGGCTGTGGACGATGCGTCAGTTCGCCGGGTTCGGGAGCGCGCAGGAGACCAACAAGCGCTTCCGGTATCTGCTGGACCACGGGCAGACCGGCCTGTCGACCGCGTTCGACATGCCGTCGCTGATGGGTCACGACTCCGATCATCCACGTTCGCTCGGTGAGGTCGGCCGCGAGGGCGTCGCGATCGACACGGTCGCCGACATGGAGACGCTGTTCGCGGGGATCCCGCTCGATCAGGTCACGCGTGTCGATGACGATCAACGCGCCGGCGGCGATCATGCTGGCGTTCTATGTGGTCGCCGCGGAGCGGGGCGGGATCGCGTCGCAGCAGCTCGCGGGGACGATCCAGACCGACATCCTCAAGGAGTACATCGCCCAGAAGGAGTGGTGCTTCCCGGTCGATCCGGCGATGCGGCTGGTGACCGACATGATCGAGTGGTGCTCGGGGGAGATGCCGCGCTGGCATCCGATCTCGATCAGCGGCTACCACATTCGCGAGGCGGGGTCGACGGCGGCGCAGGAGCTTGCGTTCACGCTCAAGGACGGCCTGACGTACGTCGAGCACGCGGTCGCGCGCGGGTTGGACGTCGATGCGTTCGCGCCGCGGCTGAGCTTCTTCTTCAACGCGCACATCGACTTCTTCGAGGAGATCGCGAAGTACCGCGCGGCGCGCCGGATCTGGGCGCGCGAGCTGCGCGACACGTTCGGCGCGCGCGATCAGCGCTCGCTGCTGATGCGCTTCCACACCCAGACCGCCGGCGTTTCGCTGACCGCGCAGCAGCCGCTGAACAATGTCGTGCGGACGGCGATCGAGGCGCTGGCGGGGGTGCTGGGCGGGACCCAGTCGCTTCACACCAACAGCTTCGACGAGGCGCTGGCGCTGCCGACCGAGGAGGCGGTGCGGGTCGCGTTGCGGACGCAGCAGATCATCGCCGAGGAGACCGGGGTCGCGAACACGATCGACCCGCTCGGCGGCTCGTACTTCGTCGAGGCGCTGACCGACCGGCTGGAAGAGCACGCTTATGAGTACTTCCGCAAGATCGACGAGCTCGGCGGGATGGTCGAGGCGGTCAAGCGCGGCTTCCCGCAACGCGAGATCGCCGACGCGGCGTTCGTCTACCAGCGAGAGGTCGAGTCCGGGATCCGCAAGGTCGTCGGCGTCAACGCCTACACCGAGGGCGACGACCATGAGACCCCGATCCTGCGGATCGACCCGCGGTTCGAGGCCGAACAGATCGAGCGCGTGCGCGCGTACCGCGAGGCCCGCGACGAGGCGGCCGCGACCGCGGCGCTGGGGCAGCTCGAGCAGGCGGCGCGCGACGAGCGCGAGAACCTGATGCCGCACCTGCTGCACGCCGCGCGCGCACAGGTCACCGAGGGCGAGATGGTGCTTGCGCTGCAATCGGTGTTCG
>CAWEKN010000007.1:0-135874 GCA_963809685.1 uncultured Solirubrobacterales bacterium
GGTGAGCGCCAGGGAGCAGCCTCATGCGTGCGGCCCCCAGGCGAACAGCTTCTTGCCGCTCCGACACTCACCCGGGACGCCGCCGCCGTGTGGAATCGAGTCCAAGCAGTGCCAACCGGCAGGACCCTTGAGCTTCGTCGCAGCCTCGCCCTTGTACCGGGTCTTGAGCAGTTTCTTCGCCCAGCGGGTGGCGAAGGTGCAGGTGACCCGTTGAGCCGTCACCTTCCAGCTGGTGCCGGTCTTGCCGAACTCCGGGAAGCTCCACGAAGGTCCCGTGAAATCCGGGCACGCGGCCTGGTGGGCAGTCACCGTGGCATTCGCTCCCGTTGCCCCGACGGCGGCGACGAGGGCGGCAGCGATGACAACCGCTGATGTGAGGCGCTTCGATCGATTCATTGTGTCCTCCAGTTGAGTTCGTGCCTACGGGTGTCAGTCATGGATGCAGACTCCGGCAACGCACGACTGGCCCTTGCGGCAGCACGTCGCCCCGCAGCGCTCCTCGTGCTTCTTGCATTCGCATTTGCCGCCGACGCAGGGATGATCTGCGTCGCAGCACACCGCGGTGTGCGTCTTATGGTTGAAGCAGCAGGTATCCCTCGGCGGGCAGCACTTAACGACGTGGCCGGGCCCGACGGCGCACTGATTCCAGTGCTTCGGACAGCACACACCGCGTATCTGGTCGGCGCACACTTGGCCCTGCTTGCAGCAAGCCGGGCCGCAGTAGTCGCCCTCGCAGTTGCAGTCCCCGAGCGTCGTACCGCACGTCTCGCCCTTGCCGCAGCACCACCCCCAAGTCAGTGTGCGCCCCTGTGGGTAGCAAATGGTCGGCCCAGAGGCCAGCCGCACCGAGCAGAACTCCGGTCTTGCTTGACGGTCTCCTCCTCCGCGGGTTCCGGCGGCTCCCTTGTCGGAGCACAGGAGCGGTGTGTCGTTGCAACCACCGGACGAGCAGCTCTCCCACGGCTTGCACGCGCCTGCGCAGAGAGAGTTGCTGCAGCAGTTCCAGTCATTGGGGACACAGACCTGCGCGCCTCCGCTGGAGCATTTCTGCGGAGTGAGGCCGGTGCAGGGGAAGCCGACCGCGCCCGCCGAGCGGGGGCGCAGGCCCGGCACGGCCACCGCCCCGACGAGCGCCGCGCCGGCCAGTCGCAGCGCACGGCGTCTCGGCATCGTCTCCGCCAACCTGCGGGCGAGGTCGTCGAATGACTGCTCGCTCATCGCGTTGCCCCGATCGGTGTATCGACTCGGCTGCTGCCGCGACCGGCCGCGAGCGCCAGCACGGCCGGACCGCCGGCGGCAAGTCCAGTTGCGACGCGCCCGTTGCCGTCGAGGATCACCGCCATCGGGGTGCCTCGGGCTCCAAACGCATCACCGGCCGTGTAGCCGGCGTCAAGCGCGACGGTTGACCGGAAGCCGTCGGCCCGCGACGCGTCAGCGTCGCCGGAGGAAACGATGAGGAGCCGCAGCCGGTCCGAGCCGGCGTTCTGCTCCCATGCACGAAGCTCGCTCCGGATCGAGTTGCAGAAGCCGCAACCCGGGTTCCAGAACAAGACGAGGGTCTCCCGGCCTCGAGGGTCGGCCAGATGAACGTCCTTGCCGTCGAGGTCGCGCAGATCCAGCTCTGGTGCGAGCGAGCCGATCGGCAGGCCGTCGGGCTCGTGTTCGCCTCTGACAGCGCTGGCAATGAGCTGCTCGATCGCGTCCGCGCCGGCCGCGACGTAGCTCGCGATCTGCCCGTCCGCGGAGACGAGCACTGCGCTCGGCGTTCCGCTGGCCTGATAGGCCTCGTACACGGCGAAGTCGGGATCGACCAGCAGCCGCGCGAGCTCCTGGTCCTCGGCGTCGGCCTCGGCCTCGGAGAGGATCGCGGCCGGCTCACCGCCGCTGATCGTGGCGAACGTCACCACGCCGGCGTGCAACGCCTGCCAGCCCGAGAGGGCGGGCTGCAATGCTCGGCACGGCCCGCAGCCCGGGCTGGCGAATGTGAGCAGCAGCGGGAGCCCCGGTTCGAGCAGGTCTCTGATTGAGACGCGCCCACCGTGGACGTTGTTGAGCGCAAACTCGGGCGCGGGTGTGCCCGGGTCGCGGCCGAGCTCGAGGAGCGTCCGCTCCTGCGGGAGCTCGATGCCCGCTCCCTGGAGCGCCTGCTGGAGCGAGTCGAGCCGTAAGAGCAGCCTGCCATGAGAGTGCATCAACGAGACGAACGCGAGTCCGAAGGCGACCGCCAGGCCGATCGTCCCCAGCACCGCCGCGAGCGCCAGGGTCTCCGACGGCCCGAGCTTCCCGACCCAGGCGAACACGCTGGGGCCCGGGGCGCCCGAGCCCGGGATCAGCACGACCGCGGCAACAGCCACAAGGACGGCGTTGCGCGCGAGCGTGCCCCAACCCGCTGGCGCCGAATGCAGCTGCCCGAAGCAGTGGCAGTCGGGCTTGCGCCCGCGTGCGAGGTTCGCGGCGATCGCGACCGTGAACAGTGACAGGAGACCGAGCGCTCCCGCGGCTCCGGCCAGGCGCGTGGAGCCGGACAGCAACAGGATCGCGACGGTCAGCTCGGCAGCCGGAAGCGCGAACGCCACAGATTTGCCGAGGACCTCGGGGACGCCGAAATCGCTGACCGCTTTGCGGGTGCCGGCGCGGTCCGTCAGCTTCCCGGATGCCGCCGCGAGGAACACGATTGAGAGCAGGACTCCCGGGACGATGCCTAGCGCTGCGTGCGTCACCTTCCACCTCCGTCACTGGTGATCGAGGTGGCGAGCGTATGGACGGGCGCTTATCGCATGCTTATCGCGCGGCGCACCCGGGCTGTCAGATCGGATCGCCCGCGAGAATCCGGGCCTGCAGCCGTGAAGTGGCTGCGGAGGGTTCGACGCCGAGTTGCTCGACAAGCGCACGCCGGCACTCGAGAAACTGGCGCAGGGCATAACCGGTTCGTCCCGCATGGGCGTAAGCGGTGATCAGTGCCTGGTGACCGCCCTCGTTGAGCGGGTCCAGGTCGACCAGCTCGCGCGCGAGTGCGGCTGCCTCGGTGTGCTCGCCTGCATGCTCGTGAAGCTCGACGAGCGCCGCAAGCACGGCGGTGTAGTTGTCGACCAGGAGCTCCCGGTAGCCGGTCGTCCAATCCGCATAGCGCTCCTCGGGTATCGGCTCGCCGTTCCAGAGCGAGCGCGCGTGCTCAAGCAGCGGCCGTCGCTGATCGGCGCCAGCGGTGAGCGCGTGCCGCGCCGCCGACCGGAAGTCCTCGGCATCGACGCAGTCGCGCTCGCCGAGGATGAGACGGTAGCTGCGCTCGGCGCTCTCGATCACGCTGTGCGTCGCCCCGGGCGGGTCGAGCACGCGCCGGGCTCGGGAGATTGCGACCTGCAGGCTGTTGCGGGCGCTCACGGCCGGCAGCCCGGGCCAGAGCGCCTCGAACAGCAGGTCCTCCGGCACCGGACGGTCCAGGTTGACGAGCAGGAAGCGCACCAAGCGCGCGTCAACCGGCCGCCTCCAAACGTCGCCTGCCCGCCACGATCCACGCCGCACGGCAAACGTCCCCAGCAACTCGAAGCGCAGCGGAGGCAGGATCCGCGTGAGCCGTGCAACCGCGCGCGAGGCGGCGGCCGCGAGCTCGGGATCGGGATCGGCTGCGAGCCTGCCGAGCTGGACGAGCGCTTCGGGATCCCCGGAGGCGGTCGCCGGCTCGAGCGCGGCTCGGCGCACCGCGGCGACGGGGTGCTCCAATAGCGCCACGAGCTGCAGTCCCTCCGGGAAGGCTCTCCTCAGCGCCTCGACGGTCCGTTCGGGCTCGAGCACACCACGCTCGAGCGCTGACCAAAGCACCGCCTCGAGGCGTTTCCACTCGCGCCGAAGGGTGTGGGGCAGGGTCTCTCCCGCCTCCCCCCAGAACAGCAACAGGTCGGCGTCACTGCCCTCGAAATCGCCCTCTGAGTACCGCAGCCAGGATCGCAAAGCGAGCAGGCGGCCCCTGAGGAAACAGCCAAGCGGCCCCGGATACAGCTCGTCGACCAGGACGAACGTCTGATCGAGAATCTCCCGCGCTCGATCCGGCCTCCCGACCGCGACCAGGGGCGGAATCAGCTGAGTCGTGGTTCGGTGGAAGAACATGACCGGCCCGCGGACGGCCACCGCGACCGTCCGGTCGGCGCACGCGACGGTTTCCGCGGCATCTCCCCGCAGTGCAGCTACGCACGCGCCGGCGAGCCCCGAGATCAACACGTCACGCCACCCCTTCTCCTGGCCCACGTGGAGCGCGAGCTCCGTCTCGGCCTCGGGGAGCCGCTCGAGCGTCGCATACAGCAGCGCGCACCACGCGCGCGCGGCGTCGACCAGGATCGGCACGGCGCCGCCTGCCGCGCCCTCGCGGACCTGCAACCACACCCTCAGCCCTTCCTCGGGGTAGCCTCGCTCGGAATACATCATCGCCAGAGTGGCGAGGAAGTACAGCCGCCGGTTGAAGGGGTCCGAGCGCTCGAGCTCCGCCAACGCTGCCTGCATCCGGGCGAGGACCTGATCGAGACGGCCTCGCGGGGTGTCGCGGTACGAAAGTCGAAGCGCCTCAACGGGACCGAGCAGCGCGGCGGCCGGATGTGCAAGCGCCTCCGCGGCGAGCCGATCGGACTCCTCGATCCGACCGAGCATCGCCAACGTGACCGAGACGTACGCCGCGGTGGCCGGTGCGAGGATCCCGGCCGATGCCGCCGCGGGGTCATCCCAACCGCCGACGACCTCGCTGAGCTCGTCGAACTCGAAGGTCGCGAAGATCGAGTCCGCGAGGGCGAAGCGAGCCAGCCACTCCGCGGGCGGGTCTGGGTGCTCGTGAAATCCCCGCACCGCGTTCCGGAGCACGGCAGCCGCGCGCGGATGGTCGCCCGCGCCCCACTCGAGCTGGCCTTCGAGGGCGAGGATCGTCGGCAGTCCTCGAGCCTCCGTCGGCAGCAGGCTGACCCAGCGCCGCAGCAGCGCGGACGAGGTCCGCGCAAGGCCTGGCCCCTCGCGCTCGATCGCTGACACAGCGTCGGGCCAGCTGTGCGCCGCGAGCCAGTGCTCGATCGCCTCGATCGGATCGCCGTCCTGCGCGATCGCAGGGGCGACGAGTGCGTGTAAGCGCCGTCGCTCGTGCTCGTCGCGCTCGGTGCCGAGGCGCTCCAGGAGGAATTCCCGCAGCAACGGGTGGTACGCGAACGAGTCCTCGCCGTCCGCGCGGCGCACGATGATCCCGGCACGCTCGATCCGGCCGCTGAAGTCCTCGGGAAGCCCAAGGGCGCTGGCCACCGCCGGCGTCACGGCGCGCGCGACGCTCGACTCGATCGCAGCGGTCCGGAGCTCCGGATCGAGCGAGTCGAACAGCTCCTCGGAGAGAAACGAGTGCAGCTCGGGGGCCGAGCGGAGGCTGCGGAGCTCGCCGGGCGGATCCGCACCGCGCTGCGCTCGTCCGATGGATGCGATCGCGAGTGCAACCCCGAGCGGCCAGCCCTCGGTCGCCCGCATCAGCCCGTCGACGTCCTCCGGCGACGGTTCAGCGCCGCGATGGCAGCGCATCAGCGCTGCGCACTCGGCCGCTTCGAACGCCAAATCAGACGCCGTGAACTCGCTCACCCGACCCGCTGCGCGCGGTTTGGCGATGCGCAGATTCAGCGGCCTCCGACTCGCGACGGCGACCGGCAGGAAGCTCCGCTCGGTCCTGAACAGCTCCGCGAGTAGCCGCAGCGACTCGTCCGCCCCCTCGAGATGCTCGGCGTCGTCGATCACGAGCACCAGCGGCTCGACCAGCAGCCGTGGAAGCTCCGCGAGCAGCTCGCGGGTGGCCGCGAGCGCGTCCACCTGCTGCGGCGCAGCGGTCAGGCGCTCGGCCAGCACGTCGGAGGCGCCGGGCGTGGTCCGCGCAATCGCGTGAAGGATCCCGATCAGCAGGCGCCCAGGGCCGCGCTCGGTCTCCGAGCAGCTGATCCACGCGACAGGCCTGGCGGCCAGGCTAAGCGCCTCCTCGAGGAGCGTGGTCTTTCCGTACCCGGCCCCCGCAATGATCAGCGCACAACCCGTGTCGAGAGCCGCACTAACTCGCCCGGCGAGCCGGGGTCGCGAGACTCGCTCGCTCTGTCCCTCCCCGCCCCGTCCCCCGAAGCGCTTGGCTGACGTTGCGCTGAGCGTGCGTCGATCATATGTCCCGCCCCCGGCCGCGGCAACCGGGGGCGATCCGCGATAAGCAAGCGATAACCGGTCGACCGTAGCCTCGCCGGCGTGAACCGTCACACGTTCCTGGTCCACATCTACCCCGGGGGCGCATCGATGCTCGAGAACCTCAGCACTCACGAGCAGGTGCGCGTTCATGACCTGGCAGCGGTGGGACCGCAGATCGAGCACTGGCTCACAAGCCTGGCGGGCCCAGCGGACGCGGCTGACGCGCATCCGCGAGCCGCAACGGAATGACTGGCAAGGGGGATGGACCGATGAACAACCGGGATCTTCGAATCCCGGTGGCGGTACCAGTAGCTGCTACTCGGGCTTCGTCGGTCTCGACGCGCAACTCACGCCGACTGGCCCCTGCGGCCCAGCCGGGCCGTCAGAGCCGGTCACAGCTGTGCGCCCTGGCGCGCAGGTCAGCCGGATCGGGCCCCGTGGACCGGCGGGCGTGACCGGATAGCGCGGACTCGCCTTGAGTCCGGACGAGGCTTTGGTCGTGTGCTGGTTGTTCGCACTCAGTGCGAGCGTTGCCCTGAACGCGAACGAAAGCGCGACGAGGACGACCGCGGCGACCAGCCAGGCATGCGAACGTTTGGTGTGCGTGCTCAGGAGATGCATCGGGGGTTGCCAACCTTGGCAGTCCCCACGACATCGGCTCAACGGGCCCGTTCATTGAGCGCGCGACGCGATCCCGGACAACCGGCTCGAGGGGCGGTGCACCGCTCGAACGGCTAGCTCACGGGCTTTATCGCGCCGCTCTCGACGAGCCGGCGGGCGACCGCCGCCGACGGGGCATACGTCTCCACCTGAACGTTCGAAGCTGGGTAGGCGAAGTAGACGCTGGTCGGTCGAGCACTGTTGTAGAAGCCGACGCCGCCGCCCGGGACCGGCACGCTGATCGCGCCCGGCTGCTGCGCCGCCGCGCGAACGGCCGCCACCGCATTCGGCACCACGTAGGTGCCGACAGTGATGAAGTCAGGACGCGGCGAGCCTACCTTCGCTCCGCCGGTCAGGTATCGGATGTACACGCGACCGTCCGGACTCTTGGTGAGCTCATACGTCGTTCCGGCCCGTGCTCCGGCCCAGTACACGGGATGCCCGAGCGTGCGCAGGGAGCGCGCTGATCGTCGCGACAGAGGCGGCCTGCGACCGTCGCGCCACTCGATGTTGCCGGCAACGGCCCGGTCGGAGGTCCCCGACGACGACGATGCGGTTTTCGGCGATGACGAACCTGAGGTCGCGATGAGAATCGCCGCGGCCACGATTGCGGCCACAATGATCGCGATGCCTGCGACCATGATCGGTCGTCCGCGAATGCGTTCGACCGCGCCAACGTGATCGCGTACCGGCGGGTTATCGACGTCCAAAGTCATGGGCGTTCCTCTCACAATAGTGCCACGGAACGCGGCTGCGTCAGTTCGATCCGCTCCTGCGGGTCAGCCGCGTCGCTCATGCGCGAACGATCGAAGCCCTCGGGGCCGATCTGTCAGATCATCAGCCGACCGCCGTTGCGAGGCGTCGAGTCCTTCAGAGCGATCAGATTCGCGGTCACATACGGGATGCGGTGTTGTTCGTGCCATTCGGTCGGAAAGTAGGTGACCAGCCGAGAGACCTGAAACGCCGCCTTGATCTGGGGGACGAAGTTGCGGTACTGGCGCTCGGTGTAGTACCAGAAGGAGTTCTCGTTGTAGAAGGCCACATGCGTGGGATCCTGATACGCCCCGCGACCGTCGGAGCTGGGCGTCTGCGACAGCAGTAAGCCGCCCGGCGCCAGCACACGGTAGAGCTCGTTGATCAGGCCGACCTTGTCCGCGACGTGCTCGAGAAAGTCGACCGCTCGGATGACGCCCACAGAGCCGTCATCGACTGGCATCCGATCCGGGAGCGCGGCGACGATATCGACGTCCTCGCCGGGATATTGGTCGACGCCGATATAGCCAGGTGGCCGGTTGTGCGCCGCGCCCAAGTCGAGTGCCAGCAGGTTCTCGCGGGCAGCCCACGCAAGCGCATTCGATTCGATGTACCTGTCATACAGCGCGATGGTCTCCCGCTGGATGAACGCGTTCGTATCCGCCTCGCTCTGCGTATTGCGGGAGTGCATCCGCTGCAGATACAGGCACTTGTCGATGAGGTGGAAGTCACCAATCTGATACAGGTTGCACATCAGGTCCTGGTCGTCGAGAACCTGTCGCGTGGGGTCGTAACCGCCGGTCCGTTCGTAGGCGACGACGTCGTACGCTCGCACGTGATTCGGGGCGAACCAGATATACGACACGTTGTGCGGCGTCGGGGCCATTGCCCCTACGTACTGAACGTCACGGCCGTCGACCGTCGTGTCGTGGTACACCCAGCCATTGCTGACGTCGAAACGCGAATCGTCGCGAGAGCCGTCCTCGAGGATCTGTGCCGTGTGGCTGTATACGAGAGACACCCCGGGGTGCTCGTCGAACGCGCGGGTGATCTCCGCGAGCGCTTCGGAGGCGAGGATGTCATCGTGATCGAGTTCCACGAGCAGCGATCCCCGTGCCTCGGCGCACGCGCGATGCTTGGCTGCGCCGACCCCACTTATGGAGTCGTCGATAAGAATCCGCAGGCGCGCGTCCTCACGCGCCGGTCGCCATCGTGCACCTGAATTGAGCAGCACGACCCACTCCCAATCCTCATAGGTCTGTGACACGAGGCAGTCGAAGCATTCATCCAGAAACCGAGGATGATGCGAGACGGTGAAGACGCTGACTCGGGGAGCGCTGTTCACGTGACGTCGAGTGCACGACTCAGCATCGTCGCTACGGTGCAGGCGAGGTGACTGTCGACAGTGTCCCGTCGAGCGCGATGGCCTGAGCCTTTGCCTGCTTGGCCCTGCCCTTGTCGCCGAGGTGGTCGTAGACGAAACTTTCACGCAGGTACGCGGTCGCCGCCTTCGGGTTGACCGAGGTGATCTGCTGGTACAGCGTCAGCGCCGCCTGGGGATTCGTCCGCTCGAGGAGGATGGCCTTGTTGTACATCGCGGGCGTGTATCTGGGATCGATTGACAGCGCCCGCGAGTAAGCGCTAAGGGCCGAAGCGGACCGGTTCTGTATCTGGGCGAGGACGCCGAGGTTGTACCACGCGAGCTTGTTGGCGGGGCTGACAACGAGAACGTTCCGGAACGTGGTTTCGGCCTGTTGGTACTGCTTTGCGTTTGCCTGTGCAATTCCCGCTTGGAGCAGGGCTGCCGCCGACTTCGCCCCCGACTGCGCGGACGTCGCCGACGACCTGCTCGACGACGCGTGATCCGTGCCTCCTGAGCCACAGCCCGTCAACGCCAAGCCCACGACGATCACGGAGGCGATGATCGCCGGAGCATACGGCCGGCTGCCCCGTTTCGGTGGGGTCGGGCTGGGGGAAGGCCGCCGCCCCGTCAGCAAACGGTGCATTACAAAGGCTGATTCAGCTGGCACAGACCACCCACGCCGTGAATGAATTTGCGGGTGTGTTTCCCTGAGTCACGGTATACGTGACCCTCCATCCATTTGCTTCCGGGAATGAATCGTTCAGTGCAACTCCGGTCTGGGCCGTATCTTCTCCGCCACCGCCGACGGGGGTGGTCCCGTTCGGACAGTCCACCCGCACGGTCGCAGAAGTTCCCGACTGCGTCGGTCCGGTCATGGAGATGCTCGTCCTGATGAATGTACCGCCCGCGCCGTTGGCTCCTTGAGCGCCCTGAGGGCCTTGGGGTCCGATCGAACCGTTGCCACCTTGGAAACCCTGGGGACCCCGCGCGCCGGTCGCGCCCGTGGCTCCGGTGCTGCCTTGGAAACCCTGGGGATCCCCTCGGGCCGGTCGCGCCCGTGGCTCCGGTCCTGCCCTGGAATCCCTGGAATCCCCTCGGGCCCTGTCCGCCCTGTGCGCCCTGTGCGCCGGCCGCACCCGTGGTTCCCTGGGCTCCGGCCGCGCCGGTGGCGCCCGTGGCGCCGGTCGCGCCTGTAGCGCCTTGGAAGCCCTGCGGACCGGCAACGCCTTGAAGCCCTTGCGAGCCCTGGGCTCCCTGTGCGCCGGTCGCGCCTGCGGCTCCGGTCGCGCCTGTGGCTCCGGTCGCGCCGGTGGCCCCCTGGGCACCGGTCGTGCCTTGGAAGCCCTGGGGTCCCTGCACGCCGGTGGCACCCTGAGCGCCCGCGGTGCCTTGCGCGCCGGTCGCGCCGGTGGCTCCGTTCGCTCCTGTGGCTCCGGCGGTTCCCTGGGCTCCCGTCGTGCCTTGGAATCCCTGGGGTCCCTGCACTCCGGTGGCACCCTGGACGCCCTGAGTCCCCTGTGTACCGGTGTTGCCTTGGGAGCCTTGGCTGCCTTGCGTGCCGGTCGCACCTTGAGCGCCCGTGCTGCCCTGGGCTCCGGTTGTTCCCTGGGCTCCGGTCGTTCCCTGGGTGCCTTGGTTGCCTTGCGCGCCCGTGCTGCCCTGGGCTCCGGTTGTTCCCTGGGCTCCGGTGTCGCCTTGGAAGCCCTGGAAGCCTTGGCTGCCCTGCGCTCCGGTTGTTCCCTGGGCTCCGGTCGTTCCCTGGGTGCCTTGGTTGCCTTGCGCGCCTGTGCTGCCCTGGGCTCCGGTTGTTCCCTGGGCTCCGGTGTCGCCTTGGAAGCCTTGGGTGCCTTGCGTGCCGGTCGCGCCTTGAGCGCCCGTGCTGCCCTGGGCGCCGGTCGGCGCCTTGGAAGCCTTGGTTGCCCTGGGCGCCGGTGCTGCCCTGGGCTCCGGTCGTTCCCTGGGTGCCTTGGTTGCCTTGCGCGCCCGTGCTGCCCTGGGCGCCGGTCGTTCCCTGGGCTCCGGTGTCGCCTTGGAAGCCTTGGGTGCCTTGCGTGCCGGTCGCGCCTTGAGCGCCCGTGCTGCCCTGCACGCCGATGGGGCCTTGGAAGCCTTGGTTGCCCTGCGCGCCCGTGCTGCCCTGGGCGCCGGTCGTTCCCTGGGCTCCGGTCGTGCCTTGCGCGCCTGGCTGCCTTGCGCGCCGGTGCTGCCCTGGGCTCCGGTCGTTCCCTGGGCTCCGGTGTCGCCTTGGAAGCCTTGGGTGCCTTGCGTGCCGGTCGCGCCTTGAGCGCCCGTGCTGCCCTGCACGCCGATGGGGCCTTGGAAGCCTTGGCTGCCCTGCGCGCCCGTGCTGCCCTGGACTCCGGTCGTTCCCTGGGTGCCTTGGTTGCCTTGCGCGCCTGTGCTGCCCTGGGCTCCGGTCGTTCCCTGGGCTCCGGTGTCGCCTTGGAAGCCTTGGGTGCCTTGCGTGCCGGTCGCGCCTTGAGCGCCGGTGCTGCCCTGCACGCCGATGGGGCCCTGGAAGCCCTGGTTGCCCTGCGCTCCGGTTGTTCCCTGGGCTCCGGTCGTTCCCTGGGTGCCTTGGTTGCCTTGCGCGCCGTGCTGCCCTGGGCTCCGGTCGTTCCCTGGGCTCCGGTGTCGCCTTGGAAGCCTTGGGTGCCTTGCGTGCCGGTCGCGCCTTGAGCGCCCGTGCTGCCCTGCACGCCGATGGGGCCCTGGAAGCCCTGGTTGCCCTGCGCGCCCGTGCTGCCCTGGGCTCCGGTCGTTCCCTGGGTGCCTTGGCTGCCTTGCGCGCCTGTGCTGCCCTGGGCTCCGGTCGTTCCCTGGGCTCCGGTGTCGCCTTGGAAGCCTTGGGTGCCTTGCGTGCCGGTCGCGCCTGGTGCCTGCGCCTGGCCCGTGCTGCCCTGCACGCCGATGGGGCCCTGGAAGCCCTGGTTGCCTTGCGCGCCCGTGCTGCCCTGCACGCCGATGGGGCCCTGGAAGCCCTGGTTGCCCTGCGCGCCGGTGCTGCCCTGGGCTCCGGTCGTTCCCTGGGTGCCTTGGTTGCCTTGCGCGCCCGTGCCGCCCTGGGCTCCGGTCGTTCCTTGGGCTCCGGTGTCGCCTTGGAAGCCTTGGGTGCCTTGGTCGCGCCTTGCGCGCCCGTGCTGCCCTGCACGCCGATGGGGCCCTGGAAGCCCTGGGTGCCCTGCGCGCCCGTGCTGCCCTGGGCGCCGGTCGTTCCTTGGGCTCCGGTCGTTCCCTGGGTGCCTTGGTTGCCTTGCGCGCCGTGCTGCCTTGCGCTCCGGTCGTTCCCTGGGCTCCGGTGTCGCCTTGGAAGCCTTGGTTGCCTTGCGTGCCGGTCGCGCCTTGAGCGCCCGTGCTGCCCTGCACGCCGATGGGGCCCTGGAAGCCTTGGATGCCTTGCGCGCCGGTCGTTGCCCTGGGCTCCGGTCGTTCCCTGGGCGCCTTGGGTGCCTTGCGCGCCCGTGCCGCCCTGGGCGCCGGTCGTTGCCCTGGGCTCCGGTGTCGCCTTGGAAGCCTTGGGTGCCTTGCGTGCCGGTCGCGCCTTGAGCGCCCGTGCTGCCCTGCACGCCGATGGGGCCCTGGAAGCCCTGGTTGCCTTGCGCGCCGGTGCTGCCCTGGGCTCCGGTCGTTCCCTGGGTGCCTTGGTTGCCTTGCGCGCCCGTGCTGCCCTGGGCTCCGGTCGTTCCCTGGGCTCCGGTGTCGCCTTGGAAGCCTTGGGTGCCTTGCGTGCCGGTCGCGCCTTGAGCGCCCGTGCTGCCCTGCACGCCGATGGGGCCTTGGAAGCCTTGGTTGCCCTGCGCGCCGGTGTTCCCTGGGCTCCGGTCGTTCCCTGGGAGCCTTGGTTGCCTTGCGCGCCCGTGCTGCCCTGGGCGCCGGTCGTTCCCTGGGCTCCGGTGTCGCCTTGGAAGCCTTGGGTGCCTTGCGTGCCCGTCGCGCCTTGAGCGCCCGTGCTGCCCTGCACGCCGATGGGGCCTTGGAAGCCCTGGCTGCCCTGTGCTCCGGTCGTTCCCTGGGCTCCGGTGTCGCCTTGGAAGCCTTGGGTGCCTTGCGTGCCGGTCACGCCTTGAGCGCCCGCGGGACCCGTGCCGCCGGCGACCCCGGCTGGACCAGCCGCGCCGCCCGGACCAGCAGGCCCGGTGGCACCGTTGGGGCCGGTCGCGCCAGTGACTCCGCGCGGGCCACTCGCTCCTGTCCCGCCCGTCGACCCGTTCGCGCCCGCAGCGCCCGCGTGCGCCGGTAGCGCCCGCGGGGCCGGTCGCGCCCGCAACGCCGGCCACCCCCACCGCGCCTGCCGCGCCAGCCAATCCCGGCGCCCCCGCCGGACCCGCCACGCCTGCGACGCCGCCGGGACCTGCCGGGCCGGCTGGGCCCGTCGGGCCGGCGGGCCCAACCGTCGCGACGACTGCGCCCGTGGTCGAGGAGGAGGACGCTGGGCAATTCAGCGCAATCGGGCCGCCGGTCCCGGCAGGGCCGACTCCGCCGACCAGGCCCGTCGTCCCCGTCGAACAACTGAGCCCGACCGGGCCGCCCGGCCCCGCAGGGATCCCGGCGGGATTCGTCGGCAGCGGATCGGCCGCATTCGCGAACTGAACGCGGGTGGTGGCTCCGAGCCCCGCCAAGGAGCCCGCGCTCGCGAGCAGAACGGCCCCGCGCCTACCTCGGAACGCCGGCTTGACCGTCCGCGTCTGGCGGTGCGGCGGAGCGCAGCTGCTCGTTGACGGCAGCAGCAGTTCGCGCGTCCCCGCCTGAGCGCAAAGATCGATCGGCGGGTGGCTGGCCGCGGAGCCGACTGGCCGTCCGTACGCTACGCCGCCGACCGTCAGGAACACGGCCAGAAAGTCGGCGAGGAGCCTGTTGCGGACGCGCGCGAATCGGCCTGCATGCCTTGGCGGCGGCATCGGATGCCGCGCCCGCTCTGAACACTAGGCCACCTCCTCACGTCTCGACCCTGAGCCCGACAGCAGGGTTGAGACGCAACTGTACCGTCCCCACCGGGGAGCGCATGCATTTGATCGAGCGGTGGACTGGCTACGTGACGACGTACGTGACATGCCCGTTCGAGTCCGTCTCGGTCACGACTACCGAAAACACGCGCCCCCGCACGGTGGCCTGACAGCTGAACACCGCGCCGGACTTCTGAATGATGTTGACCGGGCATGAGACGCTCGATGCAAGATGGCGCTGCTGGAAGATCGAGCTCTCGATCGCGCGCTCAACCCGTTCTGTGTTGAGGATGACCGGTGATGACGTGCCGTTCCAGAGTCCCGCGGCGAGCGCGATCAGTGCCATCACGCCGGCGCCGGCGACGAAGGCCAGCAGGACGCCGAGCCAGACGCGCTTCATGCGCGGAACTTAGCCGGATGTGCGCGAAAATGGCGTCCGGCCTGGATGAGTTCGATTTGCCTATGCATGATCGTGCGAAACGAGGCAGCGGTGATCGAACGCTGCCTCGATTCGGTCCGTGGGCTGATTGATGCGTGGGTGATCTGCGACACCGGCTCGACGGACGGGACGCAAGCCCAGATAAGCGGCGCGTTGCGGGACATCCCGGGCGAGGTGCATGAGCGCCCGTGGGTCGACTTTGGGCACAACCGCACGGAGCTGACGGCGCTCGCCGCCGGCAAGGCGGACTACCTCCTCCTGATCGACGCCGACATGACTGTCTCGTTCGACAAGTCTCGGCTTGGCACCTTGCGCGCCGACTCCTACATGCTCCGGCACGCCGAGGATCCCGAGTACTGGGTCAAGCGCCTCGTCCGCGCGGATCGACGCTGGTGGTTCGTCGGGGCAACCCACGAGTTCATCACCACCGATGGCGTGGACCAGGCGCAGAACCTCGATGCGATCGTGGTCCATCACCACGCTGACAGCGGGACGAGAAGCAAGAAGTTCGAGCGCGACCTTCGACTCCTGTCGCGCGACAACGAGCGACACCCCCGCGACGCGAGAACCGTGTTCTATCTTGCGCAGACGCTACGAGACCTGGGCCGCATCGAGGAGTCGCTCGACTTCTACCGGCGCCGTGCGGACATGGGCGGCTGGGACGAGGAGGTGTTCTACTCCCTATACCAGCTCGGCGTGCTGAGCGCCCGCGCCGGCCGTCGCGACCAGGCGATCGCTGCTCTACTCGAAGCATGGAACCATCGCCCCCAGCGGATCGAGCCTCTGTACGAGCTGGCCTGGATGTTCAGGGAGCGTGGGTTGCACCACGCCGCGTACCTGGTCGCGCAGCGCGGCGTTGACGCGCCGATCCCGCCCGACATCCTGTTTGTGCATCGCTGGATCTACGAGTTCGGGATGTTGTTCGAGTACTCGATCGCCGCGTATTGGACCGGCCATCCCCGCGCCGCCGTTGCCGCGTGTAACCGTCTACTGAAGGTCTCGGGGCTGCCTGACACCTACCGCGAGCAGGTGATCGCCAACCGGGGCTACGGCATCATGGCCATCGGCGAGGCAACGAGCGGGAGCGTCACCTCCACGCGGAGTCGGTCCGGCGGGCGCAGGCGTCGCTGAGCAGTCGGGCCAAGTTGGCGGACGCTCAGCGTCGGACGAGTGACAGCAGCACGAGGTGCCACGCGCTCGCTGCCTCCTCGGGCCGGCGCTCGATCGCATCGCGCACGCGCGCGTAGAACCGATCTGCAATCTCCGCGGTGTCCTGAGCGGATCTGCTGGCAGCGATCGGACCGAACACGGAGGGCTCGGAGAATGCTCTGAAGAAGTCCGAGGCCTTGTGCGCGTAGTCGCGGCGGTCGCGGGTGCGCTGGAACTCCGACCACAACGGGTCGCTCAGTGCGGTCTCCGAGCACGACTCGAGCTCGAATGCGCCTGCGAGCGGCTCCTCCCGAAGAGGACGTGTGAACTCCTCGCGCGTTCGGTAGTAAGTCGGTATCACCATTTGCTCGTACTCACCTATGTCCAACGCACCTTCGTCAACGAGATCGACGAGCACGGTGTTGGCGAGGTCAAGCAGTCGTTCTGCGCCCGAGCGCCCGTCGGACGAGGCACCGCTGCCGACGACGACGAGTCGACCGCCGCGCCGTAGCTCGGCGCCGCGATGCGTCAGGAACCGACGCCAGTCCTCCTTCGCCTGCGCGGCATACGCCCCGCGCTCGTCCTCGGACGCCAAAGGGGAGAAGATGTGCCGCCGGATCAAGACGGGTGCGCGGCTTAGCCAGTGCACGGTGATCGAGCTCCACGCGATCGTGACGCTGTCGGCGGGAAAGATCTGTTCGTAGAAGGACCGTCCAGCGGCGAACGCATAGACGGACTCGGCGTCGGTCAGATAGCTCTCGGGCGCGTCGCGCAGCGTCCTGAACAGCGCCGCGAAATCGTTGTCCGGAAGATCGGTGTGCGTGACGAGGATCGGGTAGGGGGCGGGGACTCGCCGCCGTAGCACGCCGATTGCCGCGCGCATCGGCGCCATCGAATTCCTTCCCTGGGAAGAGCCGTAGTCGGCAACGCTCAGGCCGTCGGCGACATCCACGGGAACGCGCTCGGCGGCACCGGTGAGAAGGTCGAGGCCCAGCTCGCCGGCGGCGTGCTGGGGAGCCGAGTGCTCGTTGTACGCGCCATCGCCCTCCATCACCGAGGCCCCGCGAGGCGATTTGCTCGTATCCACCGCGACATCGTCGCACCTGGCGGGCGACACGACAGGCGTCAAACGCAACCCGGCTCGCCACAGCGATGCCTCTGGCCGATCCATGCCGTCGCCGCGGGGCGATCCTCCTGGGAGACCATTTGCCAGCGCACGTCGAGTAGGCGGGCAGGGTGCGCGGCCGACGCCGGCCGCTACTGTAAGGCGATGGAAAGCATCACGATGACGGCGGAGGAGTTCCAGAACGTGCGACGCGAGCTCCACCAGCTAGAGAGCGCCGGCCGCGCCGCCATGGCTGCGCGGATCAAGACCGCCCGCGAGTGGGGCGATCTGAAGGAAAACGGGGAATATCACGCGGCCAAGGAAGACCAGGCGCATTTGGAGACCCGGATCCTGAGGTTGCGCGAGCAGGTCCGTAGCGCGGTAGTGGTCGAGGCGAGCGACTCGAGCGACACGGTCGAGCACGGCAGCACCGTGTCGTACACCGACCGCACCAACGACAAGGCCTACAGCTATCGGATCGTGTCGCCGAACGAGGCTAAGCCCGCCGAGGGGACGCTGTCGGTCTCCTCGCCTGTCGCCAGGGCGTTGATCGGCGCCCGCGTCGGCGACGTCGTCGAGGTACATACGCCGCGCGGCGTGCGCGAGCTCGCGATCGACTCGATCGGCTGAGGCGCGGTCAGGCGCGCTCAGGCGGCGCGTCCGGCGCCAACCGCCGGGGTCCGCAGCGCTGCGAGGCCTCGCTCCAGCACCCGCGCGGGCCCGGTGTCGACGGCCACGCCGACCGTTTCGGCGTCGAGCCCAGCCGTGGCGAGGACGCGGGCTGCAGCGGTCAGCTGCGGTGGACGCTGCTCGGAGTGGGCGTCAGAGGCGAGCACGAACGGCAGGCCCGAGCGCGCAATCTCGAGCCCGACCTGCTGCGCCCTGCGGCCGTGGCGGCCGACGAGCGAGGACGCGTTGACCTGGACCACCGACCCTTGTCGGACCTGATCTGCAAGCTCGTCCAGCGAGTAGCCGGGCGAGCGCTCAGGATGGCCGAGCAGAACGTCGTAGCCGTGACCCCGGAGCTCGTCGGCCGCGGCGCCCAGGCCCGGGCCGCCGATCATCAGCGGCGCCTCGAGCAGCAACCAGCGCCGGGACCGCGGCCCCTGAGCGATCGATTCAAGTTCGTCGGGAGTGATGTCGAACACGTCCGTCGGCGACAACTCGCCGCCGGGCAGGACCTCGATCGGCACGCCTGCTCGGCGCAACGCCTCGCCCAGCCGGCGGACGCGGTCGGGCAGGGTCGCGATCTCGATCATGCTGACGTGGGGCGTGGCGACGACCCTACGCGTCCCGTCGGCCACCGCGAGGCGGGCCAGGGCAAGCGCGTGCGCGTCGTCACTCGGGCCGTCGTCGACGCCGGGCAATAAGTGGGTGTGAAGCTCGGTACGCATTCGTTCTTACACCTAGTACATCGGCCGGCACCCCAGGTTTCGATAGCCCGAGCTCCCTAACCGTGTTCTCACATCCGCCGCGGCGCGCCGGCCGCGCGGTCTCAGGGGCCGTCAGGGACGTTGGTCTCGAGCTCTCTGAGCCACACGTCGGAGGACCCGTCGCTCGGAGCGCGCCAGTCTCCGCGGGGCGAGAGCGAGCCCCCGGTACCAACCTTGGGTGCGTTCGGGATCGCTGAGCGCTTGAACTGGCTGGTCCGGAAGAAGCGGTCGAGGAACACGCCGAACCAATGCTTGATCTCTGCCAGCGAGTACTCGTTGCGGCGCTCGACCGGGATGAGGTCCGGCCAGCTGCCCTGCCGCCGGTCCCCCCACGCGTGCTGTGCGAGGAAGGCGACCTTGCTTGGCCGGAAGCCGAAGCGGACGACGTAGTACAGGAAGAAGTCCTGCAGCTCATAGGGCCCGACGACGCTTTCGCTGTCGGCGCCGGGCTTATCCGGGTCGGCTTCGTCGCGAGGGATCAGTTCGGGCGAGATCTCGGTCTCGAGCACCGACTGCAGCGCTGCACCGGCGGCCTCGCTGAACTGCTTGGTCTCGATCTCCCAACGGATCAGGAACTGGATCAGCGACTTGGGAACCGAGGCGTTGACGTTGTAGTGCGACATCTGGTCGCCGACGCCGTAGGTGCTCCAGCCGAGCGCAAGCTCGGATAGGTCCCCAGTCCCGACGACCAGCGCCCGATGCTGGTTTGCCAGGCGGAACAGGTGCGACGTGCGCTCGCCGGCCTGGACGTTCTCGTAGGTGACGTCGTACACGGGCTCACCGTCGGCGGCGGGGTGGCCGAGGTCGCGCAGCATCTGCATCGCCGACGGGCGGATGTCGATCTCAGCCGCGCTCACGCCGAGCGCCTGCATCAGCCGATGGGCGTTGTCAAGCGTGTGCCGGCTGGTCGCGAACCCGGGCATCGTGTACGCGAGCACGTGCTCGCGCGGCAGGTCGAGAAGGTCGACGGCGCGCGCGGCGACGATCAGCGCGTGCGTGGAGTCGAGCCCGCCGGACACGCCGATCACGACCTTCTCGATCCCGGTCGCGCGCAATCGCGTCTCGAGGCCGCGAACCTGGATGTTGTAGACCTCCTCGCACCGGTCGTTGCGGCTGACCGGATCGTCGGGCACGTAGGGAAAGCGCTTCACGGCCCGCCGCAGCGGGACGACCTCGTCGGGCAGGCCCAGCTCAAACGAGATCCGCCGCATCTCCGCGCAGCCGGTCCAGATGGTCGTGGATCGAGTCGCCGTAGCTGCTGGTGCTCGCGCGGTCGGCTGCGATCCGATCGAGATCGATGTCGGCAGCGATCAGCTGCTCGTCTGGCGCGAACCGTTGCGCCTGCGCGAGGAGGTGGCCGTTCTCATAGATCAGCGCCTGGCCGTCCCACGCCAGGTCGGTCGTCGACTCGCCCCGGCCGGCGGCGGTGAACACGAAGCCCGCGATCGTCCTGGCCGATTGCGAGGCGGCCAGCATGCGGCGGTAGTCGGCCTTGCCGATCGTGATGTTGCTCGCAGACAGGTTCGCGATCACCGTGGCGCCCGCGAGCGCGGCGTAGCTGCTGGGTGGGATCGGCGTCCACACGTCCTCGCAGATCTCCACGTGGATCGTGAAGCCGGGCAGATCGCTGGACTCAAACAAAAGCCGCCACGAGAACGGGACGGCCTCACCAAGCAGCTTCAGCTCATCGCCGACGAGATCTCGGGCCGCACGGAACTGCCGCTTCTCGTAGTACTCGCGGTACTCGGGGACGTAGCTCTTGGGCACCACTCCGAGCACGCGTCCGCGGTGGATCACGACCGCGGTGTTGAACAAGCCGTGCTCGGCCTGCAGCGGGGCGCCGACAACGATCACCGGGCGCAGGTCGGCGCTCGCGGCGACGACCCGCTCGATCGCGGCCAGCACCGCGTCGTCGAGCGCCTGCTGGTGGTGGAGATCATCGATCGCGTACGACGACAGGTTCAGCTCGGGAAAGACGACGAGCGCGGCACCGGCGTCCGAGGCCTGGCGTGCAAGCGCGACCGTGCGCTGGGCGTTGAACTCGGGATCGCCGACGCGCACGTGCGGCACAGCTGCGGCGACGCGGGCGAAGCCATGGCTGTAGAGAGAGGCGAAGGGTTGGTGTGGAGAGCTCATCGCTGGGGCGATAGTGTCCCGTCTTGGTAGGACCAAATGATGGCTGGCGAAACGGAATCATCCACGCCCGAGGCTCTTCAGGACCTTGCCGACGAGCTTGCGCGCGGCGCCGAGGCACGCTCGCAGAGCTGTGTGGACCTCTCACAGCTGAGCGATCTGGTCCAGGAGGGGGAGCTCAACGAAGACGACACGCAGGCGCTTCAGGACATCCTCGAGGAGCGCGGGCTCGAGCTTCGCGACGACTGCGGTCGCGAAACGTCGGAGCAGGCGTCGTACTTCAACGGCGATCTCGCGCTGCAGACGACCGATGCGATGTCGCTGTTCCTGCACGAGGTCCGTCGCTATCCGCTGCTGACGCGCGAGCAGGAGGTCGAGCTGGCGCAGGCGATCGAACGCGGGGACCTCGAAGCCAAGGCGAGGCTTGTGAACTCGAATCTGCGGCTCGTGATCTCCAACGCGCGCAAGTACCAGGGCCACGACCTCCCGTTGCTGGACCTGATCCAGGAGGGGATCCTCGGGCTGATCCGCGCGGCCGAGAAGTTCGACTACCGCAAGGGCTTCAAGTTCTCGACCTACGCCACGTTCTGGATCCGCCAGGCGATCCAGCGGGCGCTGGACAACCGGGCGCGGACGATCCGTGTGCCCGTGCATCTTGGCCAGCGCGAGCGCAAGATCGTTCGCGCGCAACGCGAGCTGACGGCGGCCCTGGGCCGCGAGCCGACCGACGCAGAAGTCGCGCAGGTAGCCGAGTTGACGGTCGAGGAGGTGCGTGAGACGCTCGACGCCGCGAGGGTCGTCACCAGCCTCGATCGGCCGGTGGGCGAGGAAGAGGAGACCTCGCTCGGATCGCTGCTGCCCAGCGACGAGCTCGGGCCCGACGAGGAGGTCGAGATCTCGCTGCGCGAGGAGGCGCTGCGGCGCGCGCTCGAGCAGCTGCCCGAGCGAGAGCGAGAGGTGGTCATGTTGCGCTACGGGGTCGGCGGGGACGACCCGACGCCGCTGACCGAGACCGGCCGGCGGCTTGGCCTTTCGCAGGATGCGGTCCGCCGGCTCGAGCGCCGGGCGCTCCAGGAGCTGGCGCAGAGCCGCGAGCTAGAAGCACTGCGGCCCGCGGCCTGACCGCCCCGGCCTGACCGCCGCGGCCCTTGACCGCCGCGCCGCGAACCGAACCGGTTGCTACTGCGATGCGACTGCGTCGAGCGTGCTGCGCAGCGACTGGCGAGCTAGGGCCATGACCTCCTGGCGCGGCTCGCCAGGGACGATTGCCAGCAGCGGCATCGCGAAATCGGCCCAGTCCCGATCCGTCAACCGCTTCGCGATCTGAGCCGGGTCATCGCCGAACGTCGCGCGGATGTCGTCCGCCAGATGGCCGTCCTGCGACAACAGAAACGTGATGCACTCCTCTCCGTCGCCGCGACGCATGCCTGAGACCAGCACGCCCGTCGCCGCGGCACGGGGGATGCGCTGCATCCGCACGATCACATCGCGCGCGCTCTCGCCGCGATCGACGGCTTGCGTGAACGCGTCCAGCAGCTTCTTCAGTATGCGCTCCCGCGCCTCCTCGCCGCCATCCTGATACCCGGTGCACGCGGTCACGACCTGCCGATACCGGCTGACCTCATCTTCGATTCGGTGAGTGAGGGCGAGGTGAATTGCGCTGTCGCGGGCATGTTCGTACGTCGGCCAGTCGCCGGACAGGCGCGCCAGCTTGGCGACCGCCATCTCATGCGCGAGGACGTCCACGGGATCGCGCTCGGGTTGCGACGACGGGCTACGCACATCCCGGGCACTATCGGGGCTACGGCGGCCGAACATGTTCTAACTCCAATACGTATGTCGAGACTTGATCTGCTTGCTCTCGTATCGGAGAGAGCGTCGCGCGGGATTAGCTTTCGCGGGCCAAAGCGACAACCGGTTGCTTTCCCTTGGTCGACGACCGCTATGGGCCGGTCGCGACCGGGCGGGTCAGATCGCCGATCCAGTCAGACCAGGAGCCGACGTACAGCGCGGCCCGATAGCCGGCGAGCTCGAGCGCGAGGACCTCATGAGCCGCGACGACGCCCGAGCCGCAGTAGGCGCCGACCTCGACGCCGTCGCGCACGCCGGCTGCCGCGAATGTCTCACGGAGCGCCGCGGGTTCGCGAAAGCGGCCAGACTGCTCGACGCTCGCGGTTGCCGGCGCGTTGCGCGCGCCGGGAATGTGTCCGGCGACAGGATCGACCGGTTCGGTCTCGCCGCGGAAGCGTTCGGGGGCACGGGCGTCGAGGAGCACGCCGCGTCCCGCCAG
Organism: uncultured Solirubrobacterales bacterium; assembly: GCA_963809685.1. GTDB lineage: Bacteria > Actinomycetota > Thermoleophilia > Solirubrobacterales > Solirubrobacteraceae > Palsa-465. The sequence goes on from CAWEKN010000007.1 coordinate 22,446, forward strand.
CTCCAACGCCGCCGCGGCGTCCAGCAGCGGCATCTGCCCCGGCCGCGCTGTGAAGTCCCCAGGTTGGGGCGCGGGCGGCGACGAGGATTGCGGCGGATTGCCGGCCGCGAGCCACGCGGCGAGGCCGCCGTCGAGGACCTTGACGTCGCCGTGCCCGAAGTACCGCAGCAGCCACCAGGCCCGCGCCGCGGCCATCGAATTCGCCGCGTCGTAGACGACCACGCCGCGGTGGTTGCAGACGCCCGCCGCGCGCATGGCGCGCTGGAACCGCTCGGCGCTCGGCAGCGGATGGCGACCGCCTGGCCCGGGCGGATCTGCCAGCTCCTCGTCCAGATCGACGAACGCCGCGCCCGGGATGTGGCCGGCCCGGTACTCCTGACGGCCGGGCGGGCCGCCGAGCTGCCACCGGACATCGAGTAGCACCGGGCGGTCGGCGCTCGAACCCGCCAGCGAATTCGCCAGATCACGCGGACCGATGAGCGCACTCATTTGCCGACGCCGAGTCATCGCGATCGCGACACTACGACTATGAGTGTCGAGCTGCAGCCTGGAGCATCCGCGACGCCGTCACCGCGACAGGCCGTCGGGCTGACCGAAGCGGAGGCCGCCCGCCGGCTCGCGACCGCAGGTCGGCGCCGCAAGCCGGCGACGAGCCGCTCCTACGCGAGCATCGTGCGCGCGAACGTGCTGACAGTGTTCAACGCGATCCTCGCGACCTTCGGGGTGTTGACGCTGGTCTTCGGAGACGCCCGCGACGCGCTGTTTTTGGGGGTCATCATCGCCAACTCCGCGATCGGGATCACCCAGGAGGTGCGCGCCAAGCGGGCGCTCGATCGGCTGTCGCTGCTCGTGGCGCCGCAGGCCCGGGTGCGCCGCGACGGGACCGTGCGCCAGGTGGCCGTCGACGAGGTGGTCCCCGACGACCTGGTGGCGCTCGAGCCCGGCGACCAGGTGATCGCCGACGGCACGGTGGTGCAGTCGCACGACCTGCGATTGGACGAGTCGATCCTGACCGGCGAGTCCGAGCCGGCGCTGCGCGACGCCGGCGAGGAGGTGCGCTCCGGCGCGTTTGTGTCCGAGGGCACCGGCTCATATGTCGTCACCGCGGTCGGCGCCGACAGCTTCGCCGCCAAGCTGACCGGCGCGGCCAGAACGTTCAGGCATCCGCGCTCGCCGCTGGAACTTGCGGTCAACCGTCTGCTGTACGCGCTGGTCGGGCTCGTCGTCCTGCTAGGGGGGATCCTCGGCTACTCGCTCGCACATCGCGATGTGCCGACGGACACCGCGATTTCGACGGCGTCGGCGGGCGTCGTCAGCCTTATCCCCGAGGGCCTCGTGGTGCTGGTCAGCCTCACCTACGCGGCGGCAGCGGTGCGGATGTCGCGGCGGGGAGTGCTGGCCCAGCAACTGAACGCGATCGAGTCGTTGGCGTCGGTCGACACGATCTGCGTGGACAAGACCGGAACCCTGACCGAGGCGTCGCTGCGGGTGATCGAGTTGGTGCCGGCGCCCGGGATCACCGAGGAGGGGTTGCAGGGCGCGCTCGGCGCGATGGCCGCCAGCGCGTCGGCGCGCAACATCACGCTGCAGGCGATCGCCGACGCGTTCGCTGCCGAGCCGCAGCCCGTCCAGGCCGAGGTGCCGTTCTCGAGTCGCCGCCGCTGGAGCGCGGTCGCCCTGCCCGACGGCAGCCTGTACCTGGGGGCGCCCGAGCGGATCGGAGTCGGGACCCTTGCGCCGTGCCGCCGAGGACCGCCAGGAGGAGGGGCGACGGGTGCTCGCGTTCGCCCGCGGCGACCAGCCGCTGCCGACGGAGGTGCGCGACGAGCCGCCTGACGGCCTGGCGCCGCTCGGACTCGTCGTGCTCGCCGAGGAGCTGCGTCCGAACGTCCGCGAGACGATCGCGTTCCTGCGCGCGCAGGGGGTCGAGGTCAAGGTGCTCTCCGGCGACGCACCGCCGACGGTCGCGGCGATCGCGCGCGACGTCGGCATCGCGGTGGAAGGACGTCGCGCGACGGCAGCGCGATCCCCGAGGATCCCGGCGGCGCGCCGGCGCTTCGCGCTCGACACGACGCGTCGTCGGGCGCATCTCACCGGAGGGCAAGGAGGCGATCGTCCAGGCGCTGCGCGACGAGGGCCGCTACGTCGCGATGGTCGGAGACGGCGTCAACGACGTCCCGGCGCTGAAGAGCTCGCGACTGGCGATCGCCCAGGGCAGCGGCACGCAGATGGCGCGCAGCGTCTCGGACCTCGTGCTGATCTCAGGCGATTTCGCGCGCTGTGCCGCCGCTGGTCGCCGAGGGCCGGCGGGCGCTGCGAAATCTCCAGCGGGTCACGAAGCTGTACGTCACCAAGTCGGCGTTCGCCGCGTTCCTGATCCTGACGATCGGGACCAGCTCGGAGGCGTACCCGCTGCTGCCGCGGCATCTGTCGTTGGCGGCGAGCCTGACGATCGGGATCCCGACGTTCTTCCTCGCGCTGGCGCCGAGCAGCGGCCCGTGGCAGCCCGAGCGGTTCGCGCGCAGCGTCGCGCAGTTCGCGGTCCCCGCCGGGGTCGTGGTCGGGACAGGCCTGGTGTCGGGCTACCTGTTCTCGGTCCACGACCTCGACCTCTCGATTGCCGACTCTCGGACCGTCGCGGTCACGATCCTCGTCGCCTGCGGCTTGTATCTGGTGATCGCACTCGAAGCGACGGGCTCGCGCAGGCGTTCGACGCTGGTGGCCGCGATGTGCGCGGTGCTTGCGGGTCTCTACGTCGCTGTGCTGGCGGTGCCGGCGACACGAAAGTTCTTCGCGCTGACCGTGCCCGATGCCGGCATGATCCTGACCGCCGCGGTCGCCAGCGCGATCGCGATCGGCGGCCTTTGGCTGTGCGGCTTCTCGGCTGTGGTGACGAGGCCGCCGGCTCAGGAGTCCGAGTCGTCAGGCGTTGACGTCCGAGTCGTCAGGCGTGGCGTCTCGAGCCCTGACCTGGAATCACCAACACCGGGCGCTTGGCGTGCACGCTCACCGCGGCCGAGACGCTCCCGAGCAGTGCCGATTTGACGCGTGAGAGCCCGCGGGCCCCGAGCACGATCACCGACGCGTCGAGTTCCCCGGCGAGCTCGCAGATCGCGTGCCACGGCTTGCCGTCGGCGAGGCGACCGATGACGTTGAAGCCTGCCGCGCGCGCCAGCTCGACGCCCTGATCGAGCTGCTCGCGCCCGAGCCGCGCTGGGATCTCGTCGAGTCCGAGGTCCTCGGAACTGAGGGACGCGACGCTCGAGCCGATCAAACCGGCGGGGTCGTACGGCTCCCACGTCGACAGCGACTCCCAAACCGTGACGACCACCGCATCGCGCGAGGCCAGGACGGTTGCCGCCGTCGCGATCGCCGCGGCCGCGTGCTCGGAGCCGTCGTAGCAGAGCAGGATCGGTCCGCCGCTCATCTCGCGGCGACATTCAACCGGATCGCGCGCAGCGATCGGCGGCCACTACGATCGACTGGTGAGCGATACCCCGGAACTGTCCGCGGACGCGGCCCACAACCGAAGGCGATGGGATGCCACGGCGGACGAGTATCAGGCGACCCACGGCGCCCAGCTCGAAGCCTCCGGGGGTGGTGCCGCGTGGGGCGTCTGGGGGCTCCCCGAATCTGATCTGCACGTGCTCGGCGAGGTGAGCGGGCGCGACGTGCTCGAGCTCGGCTGTGGCGCGGCTCGCTGGTCGCTCGCGCTGCATCGGCTCGGCGCCCGAGTGACCGGCCTGGACAACTCCGGCAGGCAGCTCGAGCACGCCCGCGAGCTGCTGGCCGCAGCCGGGATCGACTTTCCGCTCGTGCACTGCAGCGCCGAAGCGACCCCATTTGCCGACGCGTCGTTCGACGTCGTGTTCTGCGACTACGGCGCTATGAGCTTCTGCGACCCGTACCTGACGGTGCCAGAGGTCGCGCGTGTACTGCGCCCCGCCGGCCTGCTGGCGTTCTCGTCGAGCACTCCGATCCTCGAGTTGGCGTGGCCGGTGGCCGACGAGCATCCGGGGGAGACGCTGGTGCGCGATTACTGGGACCTTCACCGCGCTGAGCCTCCGGGCGAGCCAGTCGACTTCCAGCTCCCGTACGGCGAATGGATTCGGCTATTCGCCGAGCACGGGTTCACGGTCGAGTCGCTGATCGAGGTGCGCCCACCTCCCGACGCTACCAGCAGCTACCGCGACGACACGGATCGCGCGTGGGCCCGTCGGTGGCCGATGGAGCAGATCTGGCGGGTGCGCAAGCGCGACCGGTAGCGGGCTCAGTCGATCAGGCCAACCCGTTGACCGCAAACGAGGCGTGCGTCTCACCGCCGGCGCCGACGATCCATCGCCGCGATCCGTCGCGGAGGATCAGCTTGTCGCCGGGCTGGGCCGGGTTGCGGTACTCGATCTCGACATCGAGCTGATCGGGCGGCTCGCCGCGCGCGAGCAGTTCCTCCTCGAGCGGCTGCCAATAGGCGGCGTTGTTGATGTGGTCGGCGAGGTCGCACTCGGTCGCGCGAAACCGCCACGGAGACGCGTCGAGCTGCGGGCCCGGGGGCGGGTGTCGCAGCCGTGCGGTGACCCGCCGTCCGCCGGCCGCACCGCCGTAGGCGGCGATCTCGGCGTCGGCGAAGCCGACCGGTCGCCAGCTCGCGGGGTCGAGATGGACCCACAACGACACCGCCTCGACGTCGCCGCCGCCGGCGAGCCCGGCGCCATTGAGGCCGTCGCGGGCGACGGTGGTGCGGCGCTCGGCCCACATCCTGCCGAGGCCGCTGCAGTACGTGCGCAGCGTGAAGCGCTCGCCGAAGCGGGGAAAGCGGCTCACCACCATCCGCGTCCGGCGCACAACCCAGACGGCGCCGGCGGCAAGGCCGGCGTCCTCGACGTCGGCGTAGGCGACGTCCTGAAGCCAGCGCGCTAGCGCATCGAGGCGGATCCGCCCCGACGGGGCGCAATCGGCAAGGCCGGGCCGGACCGGCTGCGTGAAGAGCCGGCCGTGCGGTGCCGGCGCCACGAGCTCGGTGAACGTCGAGGGGTCCACGCGTGCAGCGTACGGACCACGTCACCTGAGCGCGTCGACGCGCCGACGTCGAGCTCGAGGCGGGGATCGCCGGGCTCGAAATCGGCGAACTGAAATGTCATTCGGCGAGCGCCGGTTCTGGGAACAGAGCGGCCGTCCTACGCGCGGTGTCGCTGGCCCAGCTGGTGGTGGTCACCAGCCCAAGGACGAGGACCGCGGCCCCGAGGGCGGCGATGATCCACCAGCCGGCGTGCGTGGCCGACGCGAAACCGTTGCCCAAGGCCCCCGCGGCGCCGCTGCCGACGATGGCGCCGATCACGGCGACGCCGAGCGTCATCCCGACCTGACGGCTGGTCGACGCGATCGCGGCGGCGACTCCGGCCTGGGAGGACGGCATCCCCGAGACCGCGGTGTTAGTGATCGGCGGGTTTGCGAGTCCGGAGCCGATCCCGAAGATCACGTAGGCGAGGATCAGGTACGCGCTCGCCGTCGACGCCGTCAGCCCCGTCAGCATCAGAGCGCCGGCCAGGATCGCGACTCCGCCGGCGACGAGTGGGGGCCGCGAGCCGAAGTGACCGAGCAGCCGCCCGGACAGCGGCGAGCTGACGACCATCGCCCCGGCCATCGGCAGCGTGTACAGGCCGGCGTCGAGCGGCGACAGGCCGCGGACGTCCTGGAGGTACAGCGTGTTCATGAACAGAAAGCCGCCGATCGCCGCGAACAGGCAGACGGCGATCGCGCTCGCGCCCGAGAACGGCACGCTGCGGAAGAACCGGACCTCGAGCAGCGGCTCGTCGCGACGCAACTCATAGGCAACCAGCGCGACGAAGCTGGCGATCGAGACGCCGAACAGCGCGAGGATCTCGCCAGACAGCCATCCGAGCTTGCGGCCTTCGATGATCGCGTAGGTCAGCGTCGCCAGCGCGACGATCACCAGCACCTGGCCGACCGGGTCAAAGCGGCGCGCGTGCGGGGCCCGCGACCTCGGCACGAACAGCGCCGTCAGCACGAGCGCTGCCGCGCCAATGGGCAGGTTGACCAGGAACACGGCGCGCCAGCTCCAGGCGGTGACGAGCGCGCCGCCGACGATCGGGCCGAGCGCCATGCTGATTCCGAACACGGCGCCCCATACGCCGATCGCCATCGCCCGCTCGCGCGGATCCTCGAACACGTTGCGGATGATCGACAGGGCGACCGGGTTGAGCATCGCCCCGCCGACAGCCTGGAGCACACGCGCGGCTATGAGCAGCTCGAGGTTGGGCGCCAGCGCGCACAGCAGCGACGCGAGCGAGAACACAACCAGGCCGGTCATGAAGATCCGCTTGCGGCCGAACCGGTCGGCAGTTGAGCCGGCCAGCATCAGCAGGCTCGCGAGCACCAGCGTGTACGCGTCGATCGTCCACTGCAGTCCCGTGATCGATGCGTGCAGCGAATGGTGGATCGCCGGTAGGGCGATGTTGACGATCGTGGTGTCGAGCCCGACGATCAGCAGGCTCATCGAGCAGATACCGAGCACCAGCAGACGCCGGCGGTGGCTCAGGTGCTGGGTCTCGCCGGGGTCACGCGACGCTGCCGTAACGGTGGTCGTCACCTAATCCACTGTAGAGCCGGCGGCAGAGCGAGCCCGTGCTGGGCGAGAAGCCGCGCCACACGCGCGACTTCTCGCCACCTCGATCCGCTGGATCTAGATCACGTGGTTGGCCTTCAGGAACGCCGCGGCGACGGCAGCGGGCTGCTGCTTGTCGATCGCAACGGCCTTGTTCATCGCGATCACCGCCGGCGCCGTCAGCAGCTTGTTGACGCCGTTGACGGTCGTCATCAGGTTCGGGCACGCGTTGACCTTGTTCTTGTTGACCACGAGCGCGACGTTCTGGAAGCCGAACACGTTCTTCGGGTCCTTGAGCACCACGTACTTGCCGCTCGCCAGCTGCGGGTCGGTCGTGAACACGTCGACCGCGTCGACCGAGCCGTTGTCGAGCGCCTGGTACTGGATCCCGAGCGCAAGTGACTTGAACGTGAAGTTGTTGAGGCCGTACACGCTCTTGAGCCCGGCCGCGCCCTCCTGGCGGTTGAGGAACTCCGGCCGCGCGCCGAGCGTGAAGTGCGGCACCTTCTTGAGGTCGGTCGTTGTCACGAGGCCGTGCTTGGTCGCGTACGCCTTCGTGACCGCGATCGCGTCGGTGTCGAAGAACGGAGTCATGTCGCTCATCACCTGGCCGCGCTTGGCGTAGAACGCCTTGGCAAGGGCGTATGCCTCGGCCGGGCTCTTCACGGTCTTGTTGATCTTCGCGACGGTCGCAACCGACTCGCCGGTGTACTCGGGATAGGCGTCGATCTGACCGCTGGTCAGCGCCTTGTCGATGATCTCGGTCGCGCCGATGTTCTCCTTGTAGTTGATCTTGCAGCCCTTGGCCTCGAGCGCCTGCTTGTAGAGCTGGCCGAGGATGAACTCCTCGGTGAAGTCCTTCGTGCCCAGCGTCAGCGTCCCGCCGCCTGACGTGGCGCTGGTGCTCGACGAGCTGCTCGAGCTGCTGGGAGCCGCCGCGCTCGAACTGGTGCTTGTGCTGGAGCTCGAGCTAGAGCCGCAGGCGGCGAGAATCACGGCCGCGAGGACAGTGATGACTCCGGCCGCGAGCATTCGCACCGGATGGCGCGAATGTCGTGCGGCGGCTCGTTGTGGTGATGCACTGACCATGTGTTCCTCCTGAATCGAGTTGTTGGCCCAGTTCTAACGAGGCGCGCCGGCGTCAAGGCTTGGCTCGACCACAGCCTCGACTCTGGCGCGTCGGCCATGCTGTCTCAGTGGGCGCGGGGTGACTGCGCGCTCGACCAACGCGAGCAGGCCGTCGATCAAGAACGCAAGCAGTGTGATCGTGAGCGCGCCCGCGATCACTCCGGCGGTGCCGTAGGTCGGCTCGTTGACGATGATGTCCCCGAGCCCGCCGCCGCCCGCGAACGTCGCCAGCGTAGCGGTCGCGACCACGTATACGGTGCCCGTGCGGATCCCCGCGAAGATCAACGGCATCGCCAGCGGCAGCTCGACCCGCCAGAGCACCTGGGATGAGCGCATCCCCATCGCCCGCGCCGCCTGGACGGCATCGGGATCGACCTCGTTGACGCCGACGTAGGCGTTGGTCAGCATCACCGGCCCGGCGAGGATCACGAGCGCGGCCATCACGTTGGCAAAACCGATCCCGAGGATCCCGATGCCGATCGAGATCACGGCGAGGCTCGGCAGCGCGCGGCCGATGTTCGAGACGTTGATCGCCCAGAACGAGAACCGGTGCAGGTGCCCGAGCCACACTCCGAGCGGGACGAACACCACCAGCGCAAAGCCGATCGACGCGAACGTGACCTCAAGGTGCGAGACGGTCTTGTCCCCGATCAGGCTCAGGTGGCTGAAGAAGAAGTTGAATGCGTCGACGAACGCGTGCATTGACAGGCTAGGCGGGTTGGAGGCGGTAGCGGCTCCACGGGGTGATCGCGCGCTGCACGAGCACGAGCAGCAGATCGACGACGATCGCCAGCAAGACCGCGAGCGCGCCGGCCGCGATGAACTCGGTCTTGAAGCCGGTCTGGATCGCGTCGAAGATCGGCTGGCCGAGCCCTCCGGCACCGATGTACGCCGCGACGGTCGTGAGGCTGATCGTGGTCACGGTCGCGATCCTGATCCCGGCCATGATCGCCGGCAGCGCGAGCGGCAGCTCTACCCGCACCAGGCGCTGGCGGTCGGTCAGGCCCATCGCGCGCGCCGCCTCGAGCGCCGAGGGCGGCACGCCCCGCAGCCCGGTGAGCGTGTTGCGAAACAGGATCAGGAGCGTGTAGGAGACGAGGCCGATCTCGGCGGTGAAGCGGTTGATGCCGGTGATCGGTACGAGCAACTCGAACAGCGCCAGGCTCGGGACCGTGTACAGGAACGCCGACACGAGCGTGAACGGCCCCTCGAACCAGTTCATCTTGTAGGCGATGATCGCGGCGGTGAACGCGATCGCCATCCCGACGCCGACGGCGATTGCGGTCAGCTCGATGTGCTCGATCAACCGCGGCTCGAAGCGCGAGCTGAAGTTGTCGAAGAACCAGCTCGCGCAGAACTGACGGTTCTGGGTGATGCAGCTGGAGGCGTGGCCGAACGTCGGGATCACCGGGCCGGCATCCGCGAACAGCAGTCCGATCGGGCTGATCGCGCCGGTCACGCGCCGCTCGCGCCCTCGGAGATCGGCACGGGCTCGAGCGCCGGCTTGGCGTCGGGCGCGACCAGCTTCGTGATCGTCTCCAGCGTGACGGAGCCGACAACCTCGTCGCCGTCGACGACGTCGAGCCGGGTGGTCCCTTCGGCGAGCATCATCGACAGCGCGTAGTGGAGGCTGGTGTCGCGGCTGATCGTCGGGCCCGAGGGCCTGCCGTCTGCTGTTGGTGGATCGAGCTCGACCTCGCTCAGGGCCCGCACCCGCAGGCGCTTGAGCCCTCGGTCGGCGCCGACGAAGCTGGCGACGAACTCGTTGGCGGGGGCGGCGAGGAGCTCATCGGCGGTCGCGATCTGGACCAGCCGACCGTCGCGCATGATCGCGATCCGGTCGCCCATCTTGATCGCTTCGTCGATGTCGTGAGTGACGAAGATGACGGTCTTGCGGACCTGGCGATGGAGCCGCAGGAAGTCGTTCTGGAGCCGCTCGCGGGCGATCGGGTCGATCGCCCCGAACGGCTCGTCCATCAGCATGATCGGTGGGTCGGCTGCCATCGCGCGGGCGACCCCGATCCGCTGCTGCTGGCCGCCCGAGAATTCACCTGGGTAGCGCTTGAGGTCCGACGTCGGATCCAGCCCCACCAGTTCGAGCAACTCGCCGGCCCGCTCGCGGATCCGTTGCCTCGACCAGCCCAGCAGGCGGGGAACCGAGCCGATGTTCTGCTCGACGGTCATGTGTGGGAACAGCCCGATCTGCTGGAACACGTAGCCGATGCCGCGACGCAGCTGCGTCAGCTCGAGGCTGCGCACGCTGGCGCCGTCGATTGTGATGTCGCCGTCGGTGATCGTGATCAGGCGGTTGACCATCTTCAGCGCCGTCGTCTTGCCGCATCCCGACGGGCCGATCAGCACGCAGATCTCGCCCGGCGGGACCTCGAAGCTGAGGTTGTCGACGGCCGGCTGGTCGCGGCCCGGATAGCGCTTGACCACGCCACGAAACGCGATCTCGGCAGGAGCCGACTCGGATCGCTCGGTTCCCGGGTGCGTCCTCCCAGCGGGCTCTTCCATCGCGCCGATCGCTTGATGGATAGCACAAACCCGGCCCGTCCCGGCCGGCCGCCCTAGCGGACTCGGTCGAGCACCTCCGCCGCGACGCGGGCGGCGCTCTCGATGTCGGCGGCGTCGGCGGCTTCCTGGGGCGTATGGCTCTCGCCCCCGGCGAGCGGCACGAACAGCAACAGCGTGGACGTCACCGACGCCAGGTGCTGTGCGTCGTGGCCGGCGCCCGACCATGTCGCTCCCGCTGGCACGCCGAGTCGGCGGGCCGCGGCGAGCGCCGCCGCCGCGAGACCGGCGTCGAGCTCGGTCGGCCGACCGTCGCGCAGCACGCGGATGTCGGACCGCACCCCCCGGCGCGCCGCGATGTCGGCGGCCGCCGCACGGATCGACGCATCGAGGCGCCGCAGCGAATCGTCGTCGATCGCGCGCAGGTCGAGCCCGAGCAGTACACGCGCGGGGATCACGCTGACCGCGCCGGGCTCGAGCTCGAGGGTTCCGACGGTCGCGACGGTCTCCCGCGGCTCGGCGCGCGCGCAACGCTCGACCGCGAGCACGAGCTCCGCCGCGGCGGCCAGCGCGTCGCGACGGTCCTGCATCGACACTTCGCCGGCGTGTCCCGCCTCCCCTCGCAGCTCGATCGCCAGTCGCAGCGGGGAGGCCACGCGCTCAACGACCCCGAGCTCGCGCACGTCGCGTCGCGTCGCGATATGGACCTCGGCGTGGGCGCGCAGCCGCGCAAGCTGCGGCTCGACCCGCGGCAGCTCGGCCTCGAGCGCCCGGAGAAACTGCGTCTGTGCAGTCGCGGCATCGGTTCCGCCGCGGTCGCGCATCTCGGCCAGCGCCGACTCAGGCAGCGTCCCGACCAGCAGGCGCGAGCCGATCGTCCCGGCGCCAAACCGCGGCGCCTCCTCGGCCGCGCAGACAAGCAAGCCTGCCCGCGCGCCGGCCGCGGTCCCGTCGCAAAGCGCCTCCGCGAGCTCGAGCCCGAGCACCGTCCCGAGCGCGCCGTCGTAGCGGCCGCCGTCGGGCACCGTGTCGACGTGCGAGCCCGCGGTCACCAGCGGCCCGTCCCACGCCCCCGGGACTGCCCACAGGTTTCCGTGACGGTCGACCGCCGGCTCGAGGCCCGCTTCGCGCGCCCAGCCGGACACCAGCAGCATCGCCTCGGCCTCCGCGGGCGAGAACGCCGGACGGTCGGCGCCGCCACCAGGTCCACGCGCGATCCGCCACAGCGCTTGCAGCCGCTGTGCGACCCGCGCGCTGTCAGGCACCGGCCCGGTCACAGCTGCTGACGCTTCAGCCTGAATACTTCGACTTCCCGCGAGATGCCGCGGATCCGCAGCGTTCCGGCGCGCTCCCAATGCAGCTCGGTGCAATGCTCGAGCACCGGTCGCGTGGCTACGAGCTCGTCGCGGTCGGCAAACGCAAGCAGCCGCGCGGTCAGGTTCACCGACGCGCCGAAGTAATCGCCCTCGCGCGGGATCGCGAGCCCGTGGTGGACACTCGCGTGAACCCCCGGCTGGTCGTGCGCTGCCATCGCGTCGATGATCCGTGCGCCGGCATCGACCGCGAGCCGCGGGTCCGGGTAGGAGCACATGAAGCCGTCGCCGAGCAGCTTGCTGAGCCGCGCGTCGGCACCGCGCTCGCGGGTCACGACGGCCGCGAAGCGATCGATCAGGCGCACGGCGGCAGCGTCCCCGTGCCGGTCGGCAAACGCGGTGAAGTCCTTGAGGTCGCAGAACAGGAACGAGACCTCGACCGCCGCCAGCGCGCCTGCGACGTTCGGCGCCAGCGCCACGTGTTGGCGCGCCATCTCGGTCGCCTCGCGCTCGAGCCAGCGGCGGTGCACGGCCTTCAGCAGCGAGTCCGACGCCGGCACCAGCCGGTCCAGAGACTCGGCGCCTGCGAGCAGCGCTCCATGCTGCGCGCCGCGCTGTCGCAGCCCCGGTTCGACCGCGCTCGCCCACAGCTGCACGGTCGCGTGGGCGATCCGGGCCAGCAGCCGCCCGTAGACGCGGCTGAGCTGGACGGCGAGCTCAAACGGCCACACATCGGAGCTTCGCCACAACCCGACGAGCGCGTCGGTTTCATCGGGCGTGAACGATGGCTCGTCGGGCTCGGGCGGCGTCAGGCCGAACGCCTGCATCAGCTCTCTGAGCCGCTCGACGGGGGGTCCTCCAGCCGCGTGCACCTCAGCCGGCGTGACTGTACGGCCGACCGCGCTGTGGCGAGCGATGATCTCGAGCACAGCGCGCTGCGGCTCGCCTCGTTTCAGCGCGTGCTCGATCTCCTGCTCGGTGGCGCCGAACGCGCGCAGCTGAGCGGCGATCTCGCCGAAGCTGCTTACGGAATCCGTGGACGGAGCGTGCTCGCCTCCGCGCATCGCGTCATCATCGCGGAAATCAAGCCGGCGCTACGTCTGCCCGACCGTCACCCGCGCACGGCTCGCCGCCGGCTTAACGAGCTCGGGCCGGCGGCGGACGTCAGGTCGAGGAGGAGGGTCGAGACGGTCCTCCTTGCTCGGGCGAAGCACGACGATCTCACCGGGAGCGTTCTCAAGGAGCCACGCGACGTCGTCGGCCTCGAAGCCGCGTTGGCCCTGAGCAGCCGCCGCGATCACGATCCTGTCGTAGCGCTCGTGGGTGATCGTGCTGCGCAGCGCGTGTCGATAGCTCCGCCCTCGCTCGATTCGCTCGTCCACCGGGACGCCGAACCGGGCCGCGCGCTGCTCGATCGCTTCCTGCAGCGGGATCGCGAGCCCCGCCTGGCGCGGCAGTGGCGCGTCGAGCGGGAGATGCAACGGCACGCGCGCGAGGAACACCGGCACGAGCGTCGCCTCCTCGGCGTGCGCGAGCCGCAGCGCGGCGTCGAGCGCCCGCTGCGACAAGGCCCCTCCGATGAATGGAAACAGGATCCGTCCGGTGCCGGCAACGGGCGTGGTCACGGGATTGCGTTGCCGGAAGCTGATCACGCCGAGCGTCACCAGCGCCACCGCGAGCACGATCACCAAAGCAACGAGCAGCGCGGTCATGGTTCCTCCCTGGGTCGTCTTGTCCGGTCGGCGACGATTCGCAGATCGACGCCGGGAAGCAGCTCGAGCAGCCGGAACGGCAGCGCCGGACGGGTCATCCTTGCAAGCGCGCCACGGGGCTTGGGCAGGCCCATCAGCAGGTACGTCGTGCCGCGATCCAGGGCGACGCGCTGGGTGGCGTGCGCGACGTCTTCGCCGTGCTCGATCAACAGGTGCGCGCCGAGCACGCTCGCGAGCCGGCGAAGCGCGTCGAGCTGCTCCTGCTCCTCCGGCGTCGGGTCGTGATCGGTGACCCACAGGAGGTCGAGCTCGGCGCCGAGTCGCTGCGCCGAGCGCCAGGAGCGCCGGACGAGGCGCTGGGACTTGGGCTGCGGCTTGACCAGCGCCAGCAGCCTTTCGCCGACGGCCTGCGGCCCGGCCGTGTCGATCAGCCGCTCGTCGCCGGGACGACCGAGGGGCTCGGCCGGCAGGCGCTTGGCCTCGACCTCCTCGGCGACCTGACGCAGCGCGACCTCGCGCAGCGCCGACAGGTTCTCGACCTTGAAGAAGTTGTTCAGCGCAGACTGGATCCGCTCGCCGGAGTAGACCTTGCCCGCGAGCAGCCGTTCGATCAGCGATTGCGGTGTGATGTCGATCAGCACCACCTCGTCGGCGGTCCCGATCACGGCGTCGGGGACCGTTTCGCGCACCCTGATCCCGGTCAGCTCGCAGATCTGGTCGTTGAGGCTCTCCAGATGCTGGATGTTGACGGTCGAGAACACGTCGATCCCGGCCTCGAGCACCTCCTCGATGTCCTCGTAGCGCTTCTCGTGCTCGACGCCCGGGGCGTTGGTGTGCGCGAGCTCGTCGATCAGGCAGAGCTCGGGGGCGCGGGCGAGGATGGCGGGCAGGTCCATCTCCTCGAGCACCGTGTCGCGGTAAGTGACTCGACGGCGGGGCGCTGTCTGCAGCCCGTCGGCTTGCGCAGTCGTATCGGCGCGTCCATGCGGTTCGAGGTAGCCGATCACGACGTCGCGTCCCGCCTCGGCCTCGGCCTGGCCCTCCTGCAGCATCCGGTAGGTCTTGCCGACGCCGGCCGCCATTCCGAGGAAGATCTTGTACTGACCGCGGCGACGCCGTTGCGCCGGCGCTTGCGCCACGCTCGACGACACGGCGCTCATCGCGATCTCATGCGCCAAGCAGGTTGTGGATGATCAGGTCGATCAGCTTGATCCCGATAAACGGGGCGATCAGCCCGCCGAGGCCGTAGATCCAGAGGTTGCGCCGCAACAGCGCACTGGCCCCGATCGGCCGGTAGCGGACGCCGCGCAGGGCGACAGGGATCAATGCCGGGATCACAATCGCATTGAAGATGATCGCCGAGATCACGGCCGAGCGCGGAGTGCCCAGGTTCATGATGTTGAGGACGTGCAGCGGCCCCTGGCCGCCCTTCGTCGTAGCGTAGGTCGAGATGAAGATCGCGGGCAGGATCGCGAAGTACTTGGCGACGTCGTTGGCGATCGAGAACGTCGTCAGCGACCCGCGCGTGATCAGCAGCTGCTTGCCGACCTCGACGATCTCGATCAGCTTCGTCGGGTTGGAGTCCAGATCGACCATGTTGCCCGCTTCGCGCGCTGCCTGTGTGCCGGTGTTCATCGCGACCCCGACGTCGGCTTGCGCGAGCGCCGGGGCGTCGTTGGTGCCGTCGCCGGTCATCGCGACCATCCGTCCGTTCCCCTGCTGCTCTTTGATCAGCTCCAGCTTGGCCTCGGGCGTCGCTTCAGCCAGGAAGTCGTCGACACCGGACTCCTCGGCGATCTTGGCCGCGGTCAGGCGGTTGTCGCCGGTGATCATGATCGTCCGGATCCCCATTGCGCGCAGATGGTCGAAGCGCTCGCGCATCCCCTCCTTGATCGTGTCCTTCAGGTAGATCACACCGAGCACCTGCGAGTCGCGCGCGACCGCCAGCGGGGTTCCGCCCTCGCGGCCGATCCGGTCGAGCTCGTGCTGCAGCTCAGCCGGTGGGCGGCCTCCTTCGGCGGTGACGAACGCGATGACGGCGTCCCCGGCGCCCTTGCGCAGCCGGCTGCCGTTGACGTCGACGCCGCTCATCCGGGTCTGCGCGGTGAACGGAACGAACTGTGCATGGAGCCGGCTCATGTCGTGCTCGCGGATGCCGTACTTCTTTGCGAGCACCACGATCGATCGGCCCTCGGGAGTCTCGTCGGCGAGCGACGCCATCTGCGCGACCTCGGCGAGATCGGCCTCGGCTACGCCCGGCATCGGAATGAACTCCGAGGCGAGGCGGTTGCCGATCGTGATCGTGCCGGTCTTGTCGAGCAGCAGCACGTCAACGTCGCCCGATGCCTCGACCGCACGGCCCGACAGCGCCAGGACGTTGCGGCGGACGAGCCGGTCCATCCCGGCGATCCCGATCGCCGACAGCAGCGCACCGATCGTGGTCGGGATCAGCGCGACCAGCAGGGAGATCAGCGTTGTCTCGGAGATCGGCGTGTGGGCGAACAAGCCGAACGGGCGCAGCGTCGCGACGACGATCATGAAGATCAGCGTCAACCCGGCGAGGAGGATGTTGAGCGCGATCTCGTTTGGGGTCTTGCGCCGGCTGGCGCCCTCGACGAGCGAGATCATTCGGTCGAGGAAAGAGTTGCCTGGCTCCTGGGTGATCTCGACCACGATCCGGTCTGAGAGCACGCGGGTGCCGCCTGTCACGGCTGAGCGGTCGCCTCCGGACTCGCGGATCACGGGCGCCGACTCGCCTGTGATCGCGGACTCGTCCACTGATGCGATCCCTTCGATTACTGTCCCGTCGCCGGGGATCAGCTCGCCGGCCGGCACGACCACGACATCGCCCTTGGTCAGCTCCGAGGCCTTGACTGTCGTTCCGTTCTTGAGGGTGGCGACGGTCTCCTCGCGCAACGAGCGCAGCGTGTCTGCCTGAGCGCGGCCGCGTCCCTCGGCGAACGCCTCGGCCATATTGGCGAACACGACCGTCAGCCACAGCCAGAACGAGATCACGAACGTGTACCACGCCGGTTCGGTGCCACCGCCAAGGGGCTTGCCGCCGAACACCTGGATGAACCAGGTCACGGTCGTGATGACCGCGCCGATCTCGACGACGAACATCACCGGGTTGCGGATCTGCACCCTCGGGTCCAGCTTGATCACGCTGTCGATCACTGCGCGCGTGACGATGTCGCGGCGAAACAGCGAGATCGCGCGACGCTCAGACGGGGTGCTTCCGGGAGCGGTATCGACCGACATCAGTGACCTCCAGTCATCCGATCGAGGGCCAAATTGAGCTGCAGCACGTTGACTCCTGTGTCGCCGGAGAAGCCCAGCCCGCGCCCGTGGGTGTAGTTCGAGACCAGCTGGTCGACCGTGTCGAGCGACAGGTGCCGCACCGCGGCGATCCGGTGCGCCTGGATCCACGCGTTGGCCTGGGAGATGTCGGGATCGATGCCCGACGCGGAGATGTTGGCCGCATCGACCGGAACCTTCGCCTTCGTGAGCCCGGGGTCATACGGCTTCTCGAGACTGAGGTACGACGCGATGTTCGAGGCGATCGCCTGCTCGGTGGTGACGTTGTTGGGGCCGAGGTTCGAGAACGTCGTCGCCGCGGCGTTGTTGGGTGGTACCGTCGCCGACGGGCGGCTCTGGAAGTACTTCGGATCGGGGGTGGTGACCGGGTTGCCGTTCTTGTCGACCTGCGGCTTTCCGTTCTTGACGACCTGGTCGGTGAACGCCTGGCCGATGATCTTCGAGCCGACCAGCTTGTTGTTGACATAGAGCTTCTGGCCGTTGGCGTTGCCGGGAAACGCAACCTGGCTGACGCCGGTGATCACGAGCGGGTAGAGGATTCCCAGCAGGAGTGTCAGTACCAAGATCCCGATCGCTGATGTGACGATGTCTTTTCTCATGGTTTCAGTACAGGTGTCCGGTGAGGCCCTGCACGATCGGGCCGAGCAGGATGGCGGGGAAGAAGGTCAGCGCGCCGACGAGGATGATCACCCCGATCAGCAGCACCACGAACGTGGGGTTGTCGGTGCGCATCGTGCCGAGGCCGGGCGGGCTGATCCGCTTGCCTGCCAGCGCGCCGGCGACCGCCAGCGCGAACAGGATCGGCGCGAAGCGCGCGAACAGCATCGTCAGCCCGCCGAGGAGGTCAGCGAAGGTGATGCCGTGCGCGCCGAGACTGCCCGCGTTGGGCTGCACGTAGCCGGTGTAGGCGGCGAACGCCGACCCGTTGTTGTTGGCCTGCGACAGGTAGGCGTAGAAGCTCTCCGAGAACCCCTGCGGGCCGGCGCTGACGATCGATTTGCGCCCCGCGTGGCTGGCGACGGCGAGGGCTGTGGAGAACAGGGCCGCCAGGGGTGTGATCAGGATTCCGAGGGCGACGAGCTTGATCTCCGTCGCCTCGATCTTCTTGCCCAGATATTCGGGCGTGCGGCCGACCATCAATCCGCCGATGAACACGGCGAGGATCACGTACATCAGGATCGAGTAGAGGCCCGTTCCGACGCCGCCGAAGATCACCTCCGAGGCTGAGAGGTTGGCCATCGGGATCGCGCCACCGATGCCGGTGAAAGACTCGATCGCGCTGTTGACGGCGCCGCACGAGGTGACAGTCGTGACGACGTCGAAGATCGCAGAGCCGGCGATCCCGAACCGTTGCTCCTTGCCCTCCATGTTGCCGCCGGCCGAACCGTGAATCGCGGCCGTGTGCAGCCCGGCCGCGTGCTGCGCCGGCGAGCCGTGCGCCTCGGCGATGTATGCGACGACGCACGCGCCGAGGAACATGATCATCACGGTCGCGTAGATCGCGTACCCCTGGCGGCGCTTGCCCGTCATCCGCCCGTAAGCGAAGATGATCGCGGCCGGGATGATCAGGACGAGCAGCATCTCGAACAGGTTGGTGAACCCATTGGGGTTCTCGAACGGGTGCGCCGAGTTGACGTTGAAGAAGCCGCCGCCGTTCGTGCCGAGCATCTTGATCGCCTCCTGCGAGGCGACCGGGCCCTGGGCGATCGATTGCGAACCGCCCGTGAGCGTGTGCGCGAGCAAGTAGTGGCCGAAGTTCTGAATCGAGCCCTGGAACACCAGCACGAGCGCCGCGACGAACGAGATCGGCAACAGCACATACAGCGTGATCCGGATCAGGTCCTGCCAGAAGTTGCCCAGGCTCTTACCAGAGCGCGAGATGATCCCGCGGATCAGCGCGACCGCGACCGCGATCCCGACCGCGGCCGACAGGAAGTTCTGGACAGCGAGCCCAGCCATCTGGCTCAAGTAGCTCATCGTCGTCTCGCCGGCGTAGTACTGCCAGTTCGTGTTCGTCACGAATGACGACGTCGTGTTGAACGTCACATCCCACGTACCGGAGTGGAAGTGCTGCGGATTGAGCCCGGTCCAGTTCCACAGCGTCTGCGTGCGCAGGATGAAATAGAGCAGCAGCCAGCCGACGAGGGAGAAGATGATCACGCTCTTGGCGTACGCCTTCCAGTCCTGACCGTTGGCCGGGTCGACGCGCATGATCTTGTACAGCAGGCGCTCCGGCCCACCAAGGACGGGCGTCAGGAAGGTGCGCTGCCCGGTGAAGACGGCGGCCATGTAGCCACCGAGCGGCAGCGCCAGCGCGGTCAGGATCGCGGCGAAGCCGAACAGCGTGAGCCAGCCGAGGAACGTCACTGGCTAGAACCTCTCTCCGCGCAGCAGCGCGTACAGGAGGTAGACGATCACGAGCACCGACACGACCAGCCCGAAGACGTCGGAGAAGCTCATATCCGATCGATCCCGTAGATCAGACCGATCAGCGCCGCGAATGTGAGGACGGCGATCAGAACGGAGACGATGTCCATGGGATCATCGTGGCCGCGCCGTCGTCAAGGTCCCATACAGAAAGCGTGCCGCGGCATAAAGGATCTGTGAAGACCCGGCCTGAGCGCGGCGCAGCCGGCCTCCGCAGCAGCACCAGGGCGCGGCTTGCGCCACGCCGCGCCCTGGTAACAAGTGTAACTAGTGGGTGCTGCTACACCCCGCGCACGGCCGCGTCGGCCTCGCGCGCGAGCCGCTCGATGAACGCGAAGAACTGCGGGGACTGGCCCTTGAAAAGCCCGTCGGCGGTGAGCCCGCGAACCGCCGCCATCGCGCCCGCAATCGAGTCGAGCGTCGGCCGTACGACGGAGCACTTGGGCAGGCCGGGGATGAAGTCGCACGGCTCTGGCAGGATCAGGTTCGTCTGCGTCGCCTCGCTTCCCGACTCGTTCAGGTTCGGGAAGAACGTGCCGGTCTTCGGGTCCCTGACGCCGGCCAGCGGGTCAGCGGTCGCGTTGCCCGCCTTGTCGTGCCACAGCGAGAAGTGGTTGGTCTCGACGCCGCCGATCGCGACGACGATGCGCAGCACCTCGAGACTGGTGGCCTTCAGCGACATCGTGGTGTACAGGCTCGAGCCGCCCTGCTCGATCATCGCGAAGTGAAAGCCGGCACTGTTGGCGATCGCCTGCATCCGCTGGTGGGCGGGGTCGGAGGGAACCGGGACCGGCGCATCGTTGTTCGGCGGCGTCTCGGTGTCCGAGACCGGGATCGCGGGCTGGTTGCGGATGTTGACGGCCTGACCGAACGTCGCGCCGAAGTCGGGATTGGTCTCAGCGCGGTAGCGCAGGTACCAGCTCGTGTCGACGTTCAGCTCCTTCAGGTTGGTCAGGCGCTTCTTGTCGCCGCCGCCGGTCGCGCCGCTCGGCGCGAGCTTGCGAAACGGCTCGAGGCTGACGGGCTGCTGGCCCTTGGACATCAGGTACGCGTTGATGAATTCCTGATGGCTCTCCTCGTCGTCGGTGTTGTCGGAGATGTACTGCGGCATGTCCCCGTCGAGGTTCTCGAGCGCAGCTGCGTACGCCTTGTTCTGCCCGTCACGCGGGCGCGCGTTCGTCGCTTGGCCGCCGAACAGCGCGTACTGCTCCCACAGGTCGCTCTCGAGGATCTCGGCGGCGCACAGGAACCGCAGGATCGCGAAGTCCCCCGCGGTCGGGCGATCCGTCGCACGGTGCAGGACTTTGGCGCCGGCGTCCGACGCGACCACGGCGCCGGCCGGAATTGCGGCGGCGCTGGCCAGCCCGGCCTGCCGCAAGAACGAGCGGCGGCCGACAACCCGGTTCCATACTCGCTGCAGTGATTCCTGATCGGGCTCTTGCGCAGCGACATCCGCACCCGCGTCGGCGGGCTCGTAGTGCAAAGTCATTCTGACCTCTCTAGTTACTGGGATGGCTAGTCGTAATGCGGCCAACTAGGTGACAAGGGCATGCACCGAAATGAGCCGCCACGCCACGCCCGCAGCGAGCCCGAGGATGACACTGCACCCTCAACTTCTGGATTGCACGGATTGGATACGGCCGAGAGACTCCCGTTACCTTCGCCAGACGCGCGGCGACGGCCCTTCCTTCCCGCCGGTTGTTATTTGGCAGTGAACGCGGCGCGCCGGAGGCGCGCGGGGCGGCGCTTGACTTCGCCATCTGCCACGGCAGAATCCGTCAGACCCCCTACAGCTGATCCAGGAGGAACCATGGCCATCGACTACACGCTCGCCTATGGGACGCACGCCACCCCCGACGAGGGGCGCTGCGCGATGGAGTGGGTCAGCTATCTGGCTGGGGAGCCGCACAGCGACGAGCCGGCGTGCGTCAGCCCGGTCTTGCGCGCGTTCTGCATGACCCTCAACGACACGCTTGACCACGGCCCGCGTCAGCGGCTGCGGCCGTACCTTGCGCGGACGATCGGCACCGCCGGCGACGGCCTCGACGATGCCCGCTCGTGGATGGCGATGGACTGGCTGATCCGGACCTACGCGCCGGCGTGGCTCGACGCGTCGGCGTTGAGCGAGTCCGCGCGGCGACTCGAGGCGCTGAGGCCGATCACCGACAGCGTGGCGCTGTTGCCGGCGCTCGAAGCGCTCGTGGTCGCCCGTCGCGACGCCCGGGGCGCCTGGGCAGCGGCGCGTGCCGGTGCGCGGACGGCGACGTGGGCACCCTGGAGCGCGGGGCGCGCCGCCGCTCGCGAGGCGGCTTGGGCATCGGCGGGTGCGGCCGCGTGGGCCGCGGCCCGGGTTGCGGTCGGCGACATCGCCGGCGACCGGGCGCGCGCGATCGTACGGGAGATCGCCGGCGACGCCGCCGCGACAGTTGCGCGTGACGCTCGGACGGCCGGCGGTCGAGCGGCCGCGCGCGACGCGGCACGGGCAGCTCTTGCCCCGACCCTCGCCACGCTGAGGAAGTCCGCGTTTGCGCTGCTGCACCAGATGCTGCCCACGGTGCCGCTCGGGGCGCCGGTCGTCGACGACGCCGACCTGCTGTGTTCAGACGCGGCGCTGCGCGTTTAGCTCCCTTTTCCGTGCTCCCATCGTGACGGGGGAGAGCCGGTGACCAGTACCGGCAGCGGACGTCGTTCCCGGCTCCCTCAGACGATCGGCCCCGTCCGCCTCCGGCCGATCTACTACCTCTGGGCGCTCGCGCCGATCGCACTCGCCATCAAGCTCGCCGGCGCCGCGCCGACGCTGGTGTTCTTCTGCTCGGCACTGGCCGTGGTGCCGTCCGCCGCGCTGATGGCGGACGCGACCGAGCAGCTGTCGGCCCGGTCCGGCGCCGGCGTGGCGGGGCTGCTCAACGTCACGTTTGGCAACGCGCCCGAGCTGATCATCGCGTTCTTCGCGCTGCTCGACGGTCTGCAGGAGGTCGTCAAGGCGTCGCTCGTCGGCTCGGTGATCGGCAACTCGCTGCTCGTGCTCGGCGCCGCGATGGTCGCCGGCGGCCGCCACCGCACACGGCAGAAGTTTGACCGCACCGCGGCTCAGGCCCATTCGGGCCTATTGCTCGTCACCGTGATCGCGATGATCCTGCCCGCCGTGGTGGTGCTCTCGAGCGGCGATGCTTTGCCGTCGGTGGGGGTGGAGCGCAAGGACTTCGGTGCGCACATCGAGCACCTTTCGCTGGCGATCAGCTTCGTGATGATCGCGGTCTACGCGGCGTCGCTGCTGTTCTCGCTGAGAACCCACCGCGACCTGTTCGCACCCGCCCGCGAGGACGCAGCGCCCGAACGCCTCTGGAGTCTGCGTGCGACGGTGTTCGCGCTCGCGATCGCCGGGGTGCTGGTCGGCGCGATGTCCGAGCTACTGGTCGGCTCGATCGAGCACGCCTCACGGGCCATCGGCCTGTCGCAGTTCTTCGTCGGCGCATTCGTTGTCGCGATCGTCGGCAACGCCGCCGAGCACTACGCAGCGATTGCCGTCGCGACAAAGGACAAGATGGACCTCGCGGTCAACATCGCAATCGGGTCAAGTGCCCAGATCGGCCTGTTCGTGGCGCCCGTGCTGGTGATTGCCTCGTTCCTGTTCGGCCCGGCGCCGATGGCGCTCGTCTTCAACGGCTATGAGATCGCGGCGCTGCTATTTGGCGTCCTGATCGCCACGACGCTGATCTCGGACGGCGAATCGACGTGGTTTGAGGGCGTTCAGCTGCTCGCGATCTACGCGCTGATCGGCCTCGTCTTCTACTACGCGTAGAGAATCTCCCCGACCGAAGCATGTCCCCGGCGCTCGCGATCCCGCTGTTCCTCGTTTCGGCGGTGGTCACGTTGGTCGCCGCGGCGAGCTTTGCGCAGCGTCTGGACCGGCTCGGGGTCCGGTTCGGGTTCCCCGAGGCGCTGATCGGCCTGCTGACGGCGCTCGCCGCCGACGGGCCTGAGATCAGTTCAGCGCTGTTCGCGCTGTTCAAGGGCGCCCACACCGTCGGCGTCGGCGTGCTGGTCGGGTCCAATGCGTTCAACCTCGCCGCGATGATCGGCATCAGCGGGCTACTGGCGGGGAGCGTCTGCATGCCGCGAGCGACGCTGCTGCTCGAAGGAGCAGTCGGGGCCGCGGTGACGGTGCTCGCTGCCGCCGTGCTGCTGGGATGGCTGAGCGCAGGCGCGGCCACGGCACTGCTCGTGCTCGTGTTCGCGCCGTATCTGCTGATGGTGATCCGCGGGCCGCAGCTGCTCGCCGGGCGCGAGCAGGACCACGACCTGCTGGGCGACCTCGCGCGCGGCCTCGAGCAGCGACCGCGCCCTGAACGCGCCGCCGCGGGGCGCCCGACGCATCACCTGCTGGCCTTGGTCGTCCTCGACGTGGCCCTGATCGGAGCCGCAAGCGCCGGGATGGTCGAGGCGGCGCTGACCCTCGGTGATCGCTGGCACATCTCGAGCGCCGTGCTCGGCGTGCTCGTGCTGGCGCCGCTGACCAGCATTCCGAACGCGTTCACCGGTGTTCGCCTCGGCCTCGCGGGCCGCAGCGCTGCCCTCGTCGGCGAGACCTTCAACAGCAACACGATCAACCTCGGCGTGGGCGTGATCCTTCCCTCCCTGTTCATCACGCTGAGCGCGCTGTCGTCGACCGCGAAGCTTCAGCTCGCGTGGCTGGCGGTGATGACCGCGTTCTCGCTGGTGGTGCTCGCACGCCGCCGCGGCATGAGCCGGCCCGCGG
This sequence comes from uncultured Solirubrobacterales bacterium, assembly GCA_963809685.1. GTDB lineage: Bacteria > Actinomycetota > Thermoleophilia > Solirubrobacterales > Solirubrobacteraceae > Palsa-465. The sequence continues at coordinate 46,239 of CAWEKN010000007.1, forward strand.
CGGCCGTGCTGATCGCGATGTATGCCGGGTTCGCGGCGGTACAGCTGGCGTCGGGCTGACGCGTAATCTTCCTGGGAGATGGCGGACGGACCCCGCATACATCGCAACTCGACGAGGGTGATGTCAGTGCTGATGATGGTGATCGGCATCGCCCTGGTCGTCCGCACCCTGACTGCCGGCGGGGGCGCCGCGGCCACCGGCGTCCTGCTCGGCGTGCTGTTCGTCGCCGCAGGCGCCGCCCGCCTATGGCTCCAGCTCCGGGGGTAGTGTGCGCCATGCACCCGTGACCGGTTCGATGCGCACGTGAACGAGCGCCCTTTCAGTTCCCGCGCTCTTTTCGCCGTGGTCTACACGACCTCGGTCAGCTCGGTGTACTTCGCGCTCGGAGTCGTGGCCCATCGCGCCAACGGCCTGACGCCGCTCGTGTTCCTCGCGGGCGGGATCTTCTTTCAGCTGTCGGCGATGACCTACGCGGAGGGCGCTTCGCTTCACCCCGAACGCGGCGGCTCGGCAGTGCTCGGCCGCTACGCGTTCAACGAGCTGGTCAGCTTTGTGGCGGGGTGGATGATCGTGCTCGACTACACGATTCTGCTGGCCGTCACCGCACTGACGGTGCCCAGCTACCTGGCCGCGTTCTGGTCTGAGCTCGGGCATGGAGCGCTACAGATCGCCGTCGCGTTTGCGGTGATCGCTTTCGTCGCGCTCGACAACCTCACCGGCGTGAAGGTCAGGCCGCTGCGCCGCCGCGTCGTGATCACCGTCGGCGACCTGATCCTTCAGGCGGCGGTGATCGTGCTCGGACTCGCGCTCGCGTTCCATCCGGAGCACCTGAGCCAGACGATCAATCTCGGCGTCGCTCCGACCTGGTCGGATCTCGCGTTCGCGTTCCCGATCGGCGTGATTGCGTTCACCGGGCTCGAAGCCGCCGCGAGCCTTGCCGGCGAGGTGTCGGCGAGCGTGCGCCAGCTCAGGCGGCTGGTCGTGCCGGGCGCCGCCGTGATCACTCTGATCTACGTCGGCATCGCGGTCGTCGGGATCGGCGCGCTTCCCGTCCACGACGGCCGCACCGCGTTGGGCGAGCACATCAACGCCCCGGTGCTCGGCATCGTCGAGGCGTTCAAGCCGGCCTGGGTGGCCGATGTGCTCAAGTACGCCGTCGCGATCGGCGGCGCGCTGGGTCTGACCGCCGCCGCGGGCTTCTCGATGCTGGGCGTCTCGCGGGTCGGCTACTCGCTCGCGACCAACCGCCAGATCCCCAGCGCGATCGGCCGGCTCAGCACGCGGTGGGGGACGCCGATCGTCGTGATCGGCGCCGCTGCGGTCGCCGCGGCGGCGCTGGTGCTGCCCGCCGACCTCGAGTTGCTCGTCGGGATCTACGCGTTCGGGGCGCTGCTGGCGTTCACGATCGCGCACGTCTCGATCATCGTCCTGCGGTTCCGCGAGCCCGACCGCCCGCGTGCGTTCGCGGTGCCGCTGTCGGTGCCGTTCCGGGGTGCGAGTGTGCCGCTGCCGACGGTCGCCGGGGCGCTGCTGGCGGGCGCGGGCCTGATCTCGGTGATGATCTTCCACACCGGCGCGCGATATGTCGGCCTGGGCTGGTTGATCGGCGGGCTGACGCTGTACGTGACCTATCGCAAGAACTCTGAAAAGCCGCTGCTCAGGCGCGTTACGATCCCCGAGCGGGCGCTGCGTCACGAGACGCTCGAGCCCGAGTTCGGCTCGATCCTGGTGCCCATCTTCGGGACCGCGCTCGACGACGACATCGTCCAGACCGCGGGCCGACTGGCGGGGGAGACGCGCGATGACCTGGTCGAGGAAGGGGCGGTGATCGAAGCGATCTGGGTGTTCGAGATGCCGCTGTCTCTCCCGCTCGACGCGCCGCTGCCCGAGTCGCAGATCCGCCGCGCCCGCGAGGCGCTCGCCCGCGCCAAGGTCGTCGGCGAGGAGTACGAGGGGGTCGAGGTCGCGACCGCGATGGTGCGCGCACGCCGGGCTGGACAGGGAATCGTCAACGAGGCCAAGCGGCGCGGGGTGGAGGCGATCGTGATCGCCGCCGAAGAACCTTCGCGCGTACGCGGCGGGGCCCTGCTGGGTGGGGTCGGGCCGCTCGAGAACTACGTCGGCGCCGTCACCAAGTACGTGATCAGCAAGGCGCCGTGCCGGGTGATCCTCACCGCTCCGCCCGCCGACTGGCAGGCGAAGTTCGAGCGCGTGGATCAGAAGCTCACGCAGTAATGGCGCAGCGCCGCCTAGAGGGGTTGCAACGGGTGCTCGGGGTCAACGCCCTGTTCTCGACCGCCTACGGGAACGTCGGCTCCTCGATCTACTACGCGCTCGGGCTGGTCGCGTCGTTCGCGCTCGGCCTGACCCCGGTCGTGTTCGTGATCGCCGGCGTGATCTTCTACCTGACGGCTGCGACCTACTCCGAGGCGACCGCCATGTTCCCCGAGGCGGGTGGCTCGTCGAGCTTCGCGCGCCACGCGTTCAACGAGTTCTGGTCGTTCTTCGCCGCGTGGGGCCAGATGCTCAACTACACGATCACGATCGCGATCTCCGCGTTCTTCGTGCCGCACTACCTCGGCGGACTGTTCTGGCCGTACCTGAAGACATCGCCAGGGGACATCTTCTTCGGCATCGGCGTGATCGCGCTGCTGTGCGCGATCAACGTCGTTGGAATCACGGAGGCGGCCCGCGTCAACATCGCCCTCGCGGTCACGGACTTCGCCACCCAGCTGCTGCTGGTGGTCCTCGGCGGCATCCTCGTGTTCTCGCCACAGGTCCTGGTCGACAACGTGCATCTGTGGTACGCGCCGACCGCGAAGGACTTCCTGATCGCGATCCCGGTCGCGATGATCGCCTACACCGGGATCGAGACGATCTCGAATATGGCCGAGGAGGCCAAGGACGAGGCCCGGACGATCCCGCGTGCGATCAACCGCGTCGTGATCGCCGTGTTCGCGATCTACGCGGCGCTTCCGGCCGTGGCGCTGAGTGCGCTCCCGGTGCGTTGCGTCGGCCACCACTGCCAGACGTTGCTCGGGCTGAACGAGGACAAGGGCGGGTTCGCAGGCGATCCCGTGCTCGGGATCGTCAAACACCTGAACCTCGGGCCGCTCCAGCACGCCGGCGAGATCTACGTCGGCCTGCTCGCGGCGACGATCCTGTTCATCGCCACCAACGCGGGGATCATCGGCGTCTCACGCCTCGTCTATTCGATGGGGCTCCACCGCCAGGTCCCCGACGGTCTACGGCGGCTGCATCCGCGTTTCCGCACGCCGTGGATCGGGATTGTGGTGTTCGGCGCGATCGCGTGCGTCACGCTGATCCCCGGACAGGCGGTCTTCCTCGGAAACATGTACGCGTTCGGCGCGATGCTGTCGTTCACGATCGCTCACCTGGCGGTGATCCGGCTGCGGTTACGCGACCCGGATCGGGAGCGGCCGTACCGCGGGCCCGGCGTTTTGCGTATCGCCGGCCGCGAGTTGCCGCTGTTCGCGGTCCTCGGCGGGATCGGGACTTCGCTGGCGTTCGTGACGGTGACCGTTCTGCACGTGGCCGTGGCCGCCGCGGGAATTGGGTGGCTCGCGATCGGCGTCTGCGTGTACATCGCCTATCGCCGCCGCCAGGGACTCGACCTGACGACGACGACGAAGGTCGCGATCCCCCGTCCCGCAATCGACACCGAGGCCGAGTACCAGTCGGTGCTCGTCGCGTTCGACGGCAGCGGCTACCTCCCCGAGGTGATGGCCACGGCGGCCAGGATGGCCGCCCGCAGGCGCCGCGGAATTCACGTGCTGGTCACGATCTCGGTTCCGGCGAGCAGCCCGATCGACGCCTCCCTGCCCGAGCTGGAGGCGGCGGCGCAGTCGATGATCGAGGAGGCCAAGGTGCAGATCGGCCGCCGCGTCAGCGGTCATTGGGAAAAGGTCAGGGCCGGCCAGACCGCGCGCCGCATCGTCGACGAGGCCAAGGAGATGCGCGCGGCCGCGATCGTGATGCCGATGGCCCGGACCGGCAGCGGGTTCGGCCGGACGCTCGAGACAGTCCTGCGCGAGCGCCCGTGCCGGGTGATCATCGAGGCGCCGCCGGCGCGCGCGGCCGACCCCGCGCGCAGACCATCGGCGCACGTGTAGCCTCGCGACACCCGGCGGTTCCAGCCGCGGTCCGGCCATACTTAGCTGAAAGCTGAAAGCACCGATCCGATTCGCCGATGCGCATACCGACAGCGTCATCGATGTCCAGCAGGTTCCGGCCGGGATCGTTGCGCAGCGTTGCCGCGGCCGGGCTCGAGATCGTCGCGGCGGTGGCCGCCGCCACCGCGGCAATCGCGGCGCTGCAATCGACCGCGCCGGCGTCCGGGCTGGGAGTGATCTACCTGCTCGCGGTGCTGGTGATCGCGATCCGCCGCGGGCAATTGGCCGCGCTCGTGACCGCGCTTCTGAGCGTGCTGACGCTCAACTACCTGTTCATCACCCCGCGCCACCGCCTGACGATCGCCCATTCGCAGGACGTCGTCGAGCTCGTGGTGTTGATGATCGTCGCGATCGTCGTCGGCCGGCTCGCCGCGGTGGGGCGCGAGCGGGCCGCCGAGGCCGAGCGCCGGGCCGGCGTGGCGGCCGAGCGCGAGCGCGAGGCCAAGCTCGTAGCGGAGGCGGCGTCCGCGATCCTCGCCGGCGACAGCGTCGTCGCCCAGCTGGAGAGCATCGGCAGCCGGATCGCGCGCGCGACGTCTGCAACCGGGGCCCGGGTCGTGCTCGAGCCGGTGCCGCAGCCGCGGGAGCAGGAAATAGCGCTGCCGCTGCGCGCCCGCACAAGGACGGCCTGGTTGTACGTCTCCTCGGATACAAGTTGGTCGCGCGCCGACCTCGAGCGCATCTCCGAGCCGCTGGGACGGCTGATCGACGTCGCCGTCGAGCGCGAGCACGTCGCCGAGCGCGCCGCCGAGGCCGAGGCGACGCGGCGGGCCGACGTCGCCCGGACCGCGATCCTGCACGCGATCTCCCACGATCTGCGCTCGCCGCTGACGGCGATCACGACGGCCGGATCGGCGTTGCGCGCGGCGGCGATCACCGAGGCCGAGCGCTACGAGCTGATCGACGTGATCGAGGGCGAGGGCGCGCGGCTTGCGAAGCTCGTCGACGATCTTCTCGACCTGTCGAAGATCGAAGCCGGCGCGGTCGCGCCGCAGGCGGATTGGTGCGACCTGCACGACGTCGTCGGCTCGGCGGCGGCCCATGTGCGCGCCGAGCATCCGATCGAGTTCGAGCTCCCCGCCAAGCTGCCGCTGGTCCGCGCCGACGCTTCCCAGCTCGAGCGCGTGTTCTCGAACCTGATCGAGAACGCGGTGAAGTTCTCCCCGCCCAACGCGCCGGTGCGGGTCAGCGCCGGCGTCGGGTCCGGGAAGGTGACCATCCGGGTGCTCGACCAGGGCCGCGGGATCCCCAGCAACCACCGCGCTCAGGTGTTCGAGCCGTTCTTCCGCGGTCGTGGCGCTGCCGGCTCGGGCTCCGGGCTTGGGCTGGCGATCTGCCGCGGCTTCGTCGAGGCCAACGGCGGGCAGATCATCCTGCAGTCAAGGGGCCGCTCCGGCACCTCATTCGCCGTCAGCTTCCCGGTCGTGCCGCAGCCGGAGCACGTGGGATGAGCGCAACCCAGCCGCGGGTGCTCGTCGTTGATGATGAGCCGCAGATCGTCCGCGGGCTGAAGATCATCCTGCGCAGCGCCGGCTACGCGGTCGAGGCGGCCGAGACCAAGGCCGACGCGCTGGCGCTGCTGGCGTCACGTCCGCCGGATGCGATGGTGCTCGATCTGGTGCTGCCCGACGGGCAGGGAGTGGAGGTCTGCCGCGAGGTGCGGCGCTGGTCGCGGCTGCCGATCGTCGTGCTCTCGGCGGTCGGGGACGAGCGCGAAAAGGTACGCGCGCTCGACGCGGGCGCCGACGACTACGTGACCAAGCCGTTCAGCACCGACGAGCTGCTGGCGCGGCTGCGCGCGGTGCTCAGGCGATCGACGCAGGACGGCGGCTCGTCGCGGATCGAGCTCGGCGAGCTCGTGATCGACCTGGCCGACCGTCGGGTCACGCGGGCGGGCGCCGAGGTGCACCTGACCCCGATCGAGTTCGAGCTGATCCGCGTCCTCTCCCAGCACCAGGGCAGGCTCGTGACACATCGCCAGCTGCTCCAGGAGGTGTGGGGGCCGGGATACGGCCAGGAGACCCACTATCTGCGCGTCCACGTCGCCCACATCCGCGCCAAGCTCGAATCCGACCCGTCGCGCCCGGTGTATCTGATCACCGAACCAGGGGTCGGATACCGCCTGCGCGACCCCGAAAATTAACGAATTCTCTACGCCTGCGGCCGTGCCGACGGCGGACCGGTCGGGGATCATGCCCGCGTGGCCACGGGGCTCAGCCCCTGAATAGGCTGGGGATTGATGGCGCGAATCGAGACACATGGGCTACGCCGCAGCGTCGGCTTGGGCGGGTTGTTCGCCACGGCGTACGGCAACGTCGGGTCCTCGATCTACTACGCGCTCGGCCTCGTCGCGTTCTATGCGCTCGGCCTGACGCCGGTCGTATTCATGCTCGCCGGCGGCCTGTTCGCGCTCACCGCCAAGACCTACGCCGAAGGCGCGTCGATGATCCCCGAGGCCGGCGGGTCCTCGAGCTTCGCGCGCCACGCGTTCAACGAGTTCGTGTCGTTCTTCGCCGGCTGGGCGCTGAGCCTCGACTACATCCTCACGATCGCGATCTCGGCGTTCTTCGTGCCCCACTACCTCGGGGCGTTCTTCCCCGCGCTGACGCACAACCCCGGCGACATCATCGGCGGCCTGATCGTGATCGCCGCGCTGGCCGCGCTGAACATCCGCGGGATCGGCGAGTCGGCGAACCTGAACTTCATCCTCGCCGTCGTCGACCTGACGACCCAGGTCGTGATCATCGTGATCGGCGCGTTCTTCGTCCTCGATCCGTCGCTGCTGGTCCACCAGGTGCACCTCGGAACCGCGCCGAGCTACAACCACCTGATCTTCGCGCTGTCGCTGGCGATGCTCGCATACACGGGGATCGAGACGGTCGCGAACATGGCCGAGGAGGCACGCAACCCCGGGCAAGACGTGCCGCGCGCGGTGAACCTGATCCTGATCGCGGTGCTCGGCGTGTACTTCGGGATGACCGTCGTGGCGCTGTCCGCGCTCCCGGTTCACTGTGTCGGGCAACACTGCCAGACGTTGCTCGGGGAGCCGCCGCCGCACGGCTTTCAGAACGACCCGGTGCTCGGGATCATCGAGCACCTCGGGCTGCCGCTCACGCTCACCCACATCCTGCGCTACTACGTCGGCATCCTCGCGGGGACGATCCTGTTCATAGCGACCAACGCCGGGCTGATCGGCATATCGCGCCTGTCGTGGTCGCTGTCCGAGCACCGGCAGCTCCCGAGCATCTTCTCCCGCCTGCACCGGCGCTACCGGACGCCGTGGTTCACGATCGTCGTGTACTCGGTGATCGCCGGCATCTTGCTGATCCCGGGGCAGACCGACTTCCTCGGCAACCTGTACTCCTACGGAGCAATGCTGTCGTTCACGATCGCCCACGCGGCCGTGATCGCGCTGCGCTTCAAGGATCCGGACCGAGACCGGCCGTATCGGATCAAGGGGAACATCCGGATCCGGGGCGCCGACATCCCGATATCCGCGGTGATCGGCGGGATCGGGACGCTGGCGGCGTGGGGGTCGGTGATGGCGCTGCACGTCAGCGCCCGCTACGTCGGCACCGGCTGGATGATCGTCGGCCTGACCGGGTACGCGATCTACCGGCGCCGGAATGGGATGGATTTGACCTCCCACTACAAGATCCCGCACCGCGATCGGCCGTCGTTCTTCATCGAGCTGGACTATCGCTCGGCGCTGGTGCCGATCTTCGGCACCGACGTCGACGTAACGGCGCTGCGCGCGGCGGCCAGACTGGTGGGGGAGGGGGCAGTCGTCGAAGCGGTGTACGTGCTGCGCGTTCCAAACCAGCTGTCGCTCGACTCCGGCCTGCACGAGGAGGAGCAGGTCGGGATGGACGTGCTCGAGACCGCCAGCCTGATCGGCCGCAAGGCGGGGTTGAAGATGCAGACGCGACTGATCCGGACCCGCAACCCGGGCCTCTCGATCGTCGAGGAGGCCAAGCGCTCAAACTCCGAGATCATCTACCTGGGCACCGCGCACGCCCCCAGCTCGGAGCGCGCGCTCGGGCCGACAGCGAGCTACCTGCTGGCGCACCGTCCTTGTCGCGTCGTGATCGAGACGCCGCCGGTCAACGGTCGCGGCGCGCCCCGGCCGGTCGCGAGCACCGGCGCGGCGCGGCGCTAGCCGGTCGCGAGCACTGACGGGGCGCGGCCACTAGCCGGCGAAGCGGTAGCCGACGCCCGGGTCGGTGCGGATGAACCGAGGGCCGTCCGCCGGCTCGATCTTCCGCCGCAGGTTGGCGATGTGCGCGCGCAGGACCTGGGTGTCCTCGGCGTAGCCGGCGCCCCAGACCGAGGTCAAGAGATCGCGGTGGGTCATCAGCCGGCCGCGGTTGCGCGCCAGCAGGCGCAACAGGTCGAACTCGGTTGGGGTCAGATGGATCTCGTTGCCCTCCAACGAAACCGTGTGGCGCGACAAGTCGATCTCCAGGCCGTCGGCGGTGATCACCGTCTCCTCGGTCTGCGGGCGGATCCGGCGGAGGTTGGCGTTCAGGCGAGCGATCAGCTCGCGCGGGCCGAACGGCTTGGTCACATAGTCGTCGGCTCCGGCCGCCAGCGCACGCACCTTCGCGTCCTCTTCGCCGACCGCAGACAGGACGATCACCGGCATGTCGCTCCACTCACGCAGGCGCCTGCACAGCTCGATGCCGTCGATCCCCGGCAGCACGAGGTCGATGATCGCGGCGTCGGGCCGCTCCACCGCCGCGACGTCGAGCGCCTCCTCGGCGTCTGACGACGGCAGCGCCTCGAACCCCGCGTCGCGCAGAATCACGCGCAGCGCCCTCAGGATCTGCTGCTCGTCATCGACGACCAGAACTCGGAGCTTGTTAGAGCCGCTCATGTCGATGACGCGGAATCGACGACCAGGACTCGGAGCTTGTTAGAGCCGCTCATGTCGATGACGCGGAATCACAGACCAGGATCCGAGGCCGGGTGACCGAGCTCACGTTCCCACCGTGACCGCGGGCCGGCTCGAGGTCGGCAGCGACACCACGAACGTCGTGCCCTGTCCCGGGAGCGACTCGACCGAGATCGTCCCTCCGTTGGCCTGGATGAATCCTTTGGCGATCGCGAGCCCCAGACCCGAGCCGGTCCACGGCTCGTGCGTTGCCTGTGGCCCTCGGTAGAACGGCTCGAAGATCCGCTCGCGCTCCGATGGGGCGATCCCGGGCCCGCGATCGACGACGCGCACGAGCACGCAGTCGCCTGTCCGCCGCACGTTGACCGACACCGGCTGGCCGGCCGAGTAGCGGCGTGCGTTCTCGAGCAGGTTGGCGAACGCGCGCTCGAGCTGCGCGGCGTCGGCGCGGACCTCGGGGACGTCGGGGTCGATCGTGAGCCTGACGTCGGCGGCGCCGGCCGACAGGCTCTCGCGCGCTGCGAGCACGACGTCCTCGAGCGAGACCCAATCGCGCCGCGGCTCGGCGCTGCCGGACTGCAGCTTTGACAGGTCGAGCAGCTTCTCGACGAGCGTCGCGAGCCGGCTGCCCTCGTCGACCACGGCCTCGCTCAGCTCGCGGCGCTCGTCGGAGCTCAAGGACTCGGTTCCAAGCGCGTGCCCGGCCGCGACGATCGCGGTCAGCGGCGTCCGCAGGTCGTGGGAGACGGCGCGCAGCAGCGCGGTCTTGATGTCGTCGCTTCGCCGCAGCGCCTCGGTCTGGACCGCCTCGGCCTGGAGGGAGTCGCGGCGGATCGCGATCGCGACCAGCGCCTCGAGCGCCGGGACGACATGCGAGCGCAGGCGGTCGGCGACGTCGGCCGGGATCTCGCGGGGCACCAGCAGCGTCGCGATCTGAGCGCCGCCGGAGTCGGCGAGGGCGAGCGCCTGGCGTCGCGGCTCGGACTCGGCGCGACCGAGGACGATCGACGCCGACGGCAGCGCCAGCGCCTCGGAGACTCGCCGGGCCGTCGCCGCCAGCGCCTGGTCGGTCCGCGAACCCGCCAGCAGCTCGCGCGCGAGCGCGGCGGCGAGGTCGGCCTCGCTGCGCCGCCGCTCGGCCTCGGCCGCGCGATTGCGGGCGAGCTCGGCGATCGTGCTGACGACCGCGGCCACGATCGTGAACGCGGCCAGCGCGACCCAGTTGCGGCTGTCGGCGATCGTGAACTGTCCGGTCGGCGGAAGGTGAAAGAAGTTGAACGCGGCCGCGCTCAGCAGGGAGGTCGCGATCCCGAGCGCCAGGCCCCAGTACGCGGACACCAGCAGCACCGCCGGCAGGTAGACGACGCTCAGCGATGTCGCCGAGGCGATCGGCTCCAGCGCGTAGATCGCCGCAGTCGCGGCGGCGACCATCGCGACCGCGACCGCGACCCCGACCCAGATGTTCGGCCGCGCGGCGCCCGGGCGCCCCGATCCGCCTCCAGCGAGCATTGCATCAGCCTACGCCAGCGATCACTCAGCGCGGCGTCGCCGCCGGCGCCCAGCGTATAGATTCGACCGCAGATGCTCGACGGCGCGGTCATGCGCACAGTGCCGGGCGCAGGTGTCCAGCTGGCGCTGGTGCAGGCTGGCGATTCGCACCGCCCGACGATCGTGTTCGTGCACGGCTACCCGGACACCAAGGAGGTCTGGGACGCGGTCATGTCAGCCTTGGTGGGGCGGTATCAAGTTGCGGCCTACGACGTCCGGGGCGCCGGCGGTTCGAGCGCACCGCGCGGCGCGACGGCCTACGGGATGGAGCGACTCGCCGATGATCTGCTCGCGGTGATCGAGGCGATCTCGCCGAGCGGCCCGGTGCATCTGGTCGGACACGACTGGGGCGGGGTCGCGGGGTGGGAACTCGTGACGATGCCGCGCGTGATCAGACGCATCGCGTCGTTCACGACGATCGCCGGGCCATCGCTGCTGCAGATCTCTGCGGGTGTCCGGTCGCGCCTGCGCCAGGGCCGACTGCTCGGCGTCGCGGGCGCGCTGGGCCGGTCGTGGTACGTACTGGCGCTGTGCACTCCTGGCGTGCCGACGCTCGCCTGGCGCACGGTGCTCGGTCGCGGCTGGCGTCGCTACCTCGAGCAGATCGAGCACGTCACGGTCGACGCGCGGTACCCGGCCCCGACGCTCGCGGCCGACGCGATCCACGGCGCCAATCTGTACCGGCGCAACATCCTCTGGCGAGTCGCTCGGCCGGCGCGCCCGGGGGTGGTGGGGCTCCCGGTCCAGCTGATCGAGCCGTCGGGCGATCGCTTCGTCTCGCCGCAGTACTACGACGACGCCGAGCGCTATGCGCCCAACCTTCGCCGGGCGACGGTGCCCGGCTCGCATTGGGCTCCGCGATCGCAGCCCGAGGTGCTTGCGAAGCTGATTGGAGACTTTGTAGCCGACGTGGAGGAGTACGGCGCCGCGGGGCGAACGCCACAGCATGTTGCTCAGACACCGCGTCCCCCGCCTTGAAACGCAGCCCGTCAACGCTTCCAAGGGATTCGAGCATCTCGACCAGCAGTGGATCGCCGTCCTGCGTTGGCTGCAGGCCAACCGCGTCGAGTTCGTGCTGGTCGGGTATGTCGCACGCGCGATCCGCGGCGACAACACTGCGCGGGGGCCTGTAGCGATCGTGCCGGCTCCGTACGGCCGCAACCTCGATCGCCTCGCGCGGGCGCTGGAGTCAGCGCACGCGCGGCTGCGGATCGACGGTGCCGCCGACCCGGAATCCGCGGACGCCGAGACGATGCCGGTGAAAGTCACGGCCGAGAAGCTCGTGCGCGGACAGCGCTGGACGCTGCGCTGCGGCACGCACGATCTCGACATCGAAGGCCGTCCCGCCGGCGTGCCCCTCTATCAGGAGTTGCTCTACGAAGCTGTGCGTTTCGAGCTCGCTCCGGGCACCAACATCGAGGTCGCCTCGCCGGAGGACATCGAGCTCTACGACCACGTCCGCCGCACCGGAATCTCGCCCGAGTTTCGAGTCGTTCGCAACTCTTCAGCCGAGAACCGATAGCGGCGACAGTACCCTCCGGGGATGGCTTCACCCGCCATGCCCTCGCCCGCGACCGGGTCGCCTGCCCGGCGCCCGCGCCAGCGCCCGCCACGGCAGATGGCGCTGATTGCGCTCGCGGGCGCCGGCATCGCGGCGGCGCTGATGTTCGTGACCTGGCTGCTCGCGTTCCACGTGTCGGCGTTCGAGCGGGCGGACCTGAACATCCTCGGCGGCTTCACCGATCTGCATCGCGCCCGCCTCGACCCGATCCTCCAGTTCATCGCGCAGCTGTGCGATCCAAACCCGTACGTGTATTTCGCCGGAGCGGTGGTACTGCTCGCCCTGTTGCGACGGCGTCCCGGGGTCGCGCTGGTGATCGCCGGGATCCTGCTCGGAGCGAACGTCACCACGCAACTGCTCAAGCCCCTGCTCGCCGCGCCTCGCCCGGTCGCGACCGGATTCAGTCCGATCGCCGCCGCTGCCTGGCCCAGCGGTCATGCGACCGCCGCGATGGCGCTCGCGCTGTGCGCGGTGCTGGCAGTGCCGCCGCGGCTGCGCCCGGCAGTCGCGGCGATGGGCGCCGCGTTCGCGGTCGCGGTCAGCTACTCATTCCTGACCCTCAGCTGGCACTACCCGAGCGACGTGTTCGGCGGGTTCCTGGTCGCGGCCGTGTGGACGCTGCTCGGTGTCGCACTGTTGTTCGCGCTGCGCGCCAGGTTCGCCGACAACCGGGTCGCGGCGGATCCGTCGCACCGGCCGTCGATCGGCGAGGCGCTTGCCCCGCCGGCGATGGCGATGATGGGCATGGTCGCGCTTGCCACCGCGCTCGTGCTTGCGCGCCCGCGTGCGGTCACCAGCTACGTCGAGGTGCACACGACGTTCGTGGTCGGGGCCGGCGCGATCGCGGCGGCCGGATTGCTAATGGCGACCGGGGTGATGCTGGCGGTGAGGCGATGACCGAGTTTGGATCAATGCGAGTCGCGGCCGTGCAGGCGACGCCCGTGATCCTCGATGCCGAACGTTCGATCGACAAGGCGATCGAGCTGATCGCGCGGGCGGCCGGCGACGGCGCGCAGCTCGTGGTGTTGCCCGAGACTTTCGTGTCGCTGTACCCCTCCAACGCGTGGGCGCGCCAGGCGTCGTCGTTCGGCGGCTTCGATCAGCTGTGGGAGCGGATGTGGGATAGCTCGATCGACGTGCCGGGCCCGCAGGTGCACCGTCTGATCGACGCGTGTCGCGAGCATCGCGTGATCTGCGCGATCGGCGTCAACGAGCGCGAGAGCGACCGCCCCGGGTCGCTGTACAACACGCTCGTGATCGTCGGGCCGGACGGCCTGCTGCACAAGCACCGCAAGCTGATGCCGACCCACCACGAGCGCCTGTTCCACGGGATCGGCGCGGGCGACGACCTCGGCGTGGTGGAGGCCGGACACGCCAGGATCGGCGGACTGATCTGCTGGGAGAACCGGATGCCGCTGGCCCGCTACGCGGTCTACCGCGGCGGCCCGCAGATCTGGCTGGCCCCTACCGCCGACGACACCGACGGGTGGCTGGCGACGATGCGCCACATCGCGATCGAGTCGGGTGCGTTCGTGGTGTCGGCCCCGCAGTTCATCCCCGCATCGGCGTTCCCCGACGACTTCCCGGTGCCGCTGCCCGAGGGCAAAGAGGTGTTCGGCTCGGGCGGCGCGGCGGTGATCGAGCCCTCAGGGGGCAAGGTGATCGCCGGCCCGCTGTACGGCGAAGAGGGGATTGTGATCGCCGACTGCGACCTGCGGGTCGGGCTGCACGCCAAGCGGACGTTCGACGCGGTCGGGCACTACAGCCGGGCTGACGTGCTCGGCGGTCACGGCGGCGCCATGAGCGGCTCGGCGGTCGACGGGGCGGTTGCAAGTCGCGCCGCAGCCGGCGGCGATGGGCTCGACGGCGGCGCGGTGTGACCGGCGCCTATCACGACGGTTCGCGTCGCCTGCAGGATCGTTTCGACACGCGCAGGCTCGCGGACCGACTCGAGGAGCGCTTCATGGACGAGGCCGCGATCTCGTCAGATGACCGCGCGTTCATCGAGCGGATGGACATGTTCTTCCTTGCCACCGCAGACGCCGAGGGCCGCCCGCAGTGCTCCTACAAGGGAGGCGCGCCGGGGTTCGTGCAGGTGATCGACGAGCGCACGCTGCAGTTCCCCAACTACGACGGCAACGGCATGTTCCTGTCGGCGGGCAACATCGCGGTCAACCCGCACGTCGGGATGCTGTTCATCGACTTCGTCGCCGCTCGCCCCTCGCGGCTGCGGGTCAACGGTATCGCCTCGATCGAGCAACGCGCGAGCTCGGATGTCGGCGCCCAGTTCGTGGTCCGCGTCCGCGTCAGAGAGGTGTTTCCGAACTGTCCTCGCTACATCCACCGGATGGCGCTCGTCGAGCGCTCCCGGTTCGTGCCCGAGGCGGGGCACGAACCGCCGGTGCCCGACTGGAAGCGGACCGAGTGGGCCTGCGACGTGCTGCCCGCCGGCGACCCGGCCCGGCGGTGACGCGGACCACGATCGACCAGTTGCTGGCGGCCGCGCGCGAACGGCTCGATCGCGTGTCGGCGCCGGAGGCGGCGGTCGCTGTCGCCGACGGCGCCCGACTGATCGATATTCGCTCCGATTCGCAGATCGCCGCTGACGGCACGGTTCCGGGCGCGCTGGTGATCGGACGCAACGTGCTCGAGTGGAGGCTCGATCCCGATTGCGCCCACCGACACGTAGACGCGCCCAGGGTTGGCGAGCGCGTGATCGTGATGTGCAACGAGGGCTATCAGTCGAGCCTGGCGGCGGCGACGCTGCAGCAGCTTGGGTTCGCGCGCGCCACCGATCTGGTCGGCGGCTTTCAGTCCTGGTGCGCGGCGGGGCTGCCGGTCGAAGGGCCGGCCTGAAAAGGCCTCGCGCTCGCTATCGGTAGCGGCCCGGCTCCCACAGCGGCTCCTCGCCGCGGTTGGCGCCGCGGCTGAGGATGAACAGCAGATCCGAGAGGCGGTTGAGGTAGCGGACCACCTCGGGGTTCAGCTCGTCGCCGCACGCGATCGCGAGCCGCTCCGCCCGCCGGCAGACTGTCCGGCAGACGTGCAGATGCGCCGCGGCGACGGTCCCGCCGGGCAGCACGAACGACTTCAGCGGCGCGAGCGTGGCGTTGACCTCGTCGCAGCGCTGCTCGAGCCACACAGTCTGCTCGGGCGCCACCCGCAACCGCTCGCGCTCGGGATCCTCGGGCGCCGAGATATCGGCGCCGACGTCGAACAGGTCGTTCTGGATCCGGCGCAGCCACTCGGCGTAGTCGGACGGCAGGTCGGCGACGGTCAGCGTCAGGCCGATATGAGCGTTGAGCTCGTCGACGGTGCCGTATGCCTCGATCCGCGGGTGGGTCTTCGGGACACGGCTCATGTCACCCAGATGCGTCTCGCCGCCGTCGCCAAGGCGGGTGTAGATGCGGGTCAGGTTGACGGTCATGTTCCGACGGAGTCTAGGCGCGGTGCCAGCCCGGCGGCCGCGCCGGCTGCGGTGGGGCGGTTGCCAGTACGATCAACGCCGTTCAAGGTCGGTGGCAATGGGAAGCCGGTGTGACTCCGGCGCGGACCCGCCACTGTGATCGGGGACGCCAGCCGCAGTGAGCCACTGGCGAGCGCGACTCGCCGGGAAGGCGCGGCTGGTAGGCCCGTAAGCCAGGAGACCAGCCTCCGACCGCCAAGCCGATACGCCCTCGTGGAAAGGGGTGGCCCTCATGCATTGCAGACAGTTCCTCGCGCTCTGCGGAGCGACAGTCGTGGCCGTGCTCGCGGCGAGCTCGGCGGCGCTCGCCGCCGGCAGCACCGTGACCGTCCGCGTCGAAGGTAAGACGCGGACGCTGCTCACGCCGACGGCCGTGCACACGCACAGCGGTTCGATCACGAAGGGTGGCGCTCCCAAGGGCGCCTGCAAGTCAACCAGCGCGGCGGGAGCGCTCGACGTCGCCACGCAGGACCACTGGTGCGGGAAGTTCGACACGTCCTTCATGGACTTCCTGATCAAGACGATCCTCGGCGATACCGAGAGCACGTCCCGTTTCTACTGGGGCATCTTGGTGAACGATCGGTACGCGACCACCGGCGCGTGCGGTATCACGCCCCATCGTGGCGACAGGCTGCTGTTCGCGGTCGACTCGGTCGCCCACCACGAGCATCCGATCGAGTTCGCCTCCGCGGCGAAGCCCCAGCGCGCCGGGCACGCGTTCACCGTCAAGGTCGTGGGGTTCAGCGACGCCGGCAAGTCCACGCCGCTCGCCGGCGCGAAGGTTGCCGGGCAGGGCGTCAGCGCGGTCACGAACGCGGCCGGGATCGCCCGGATCACCCCGGCGCGCAGCGGCACGCTGACGCTCAATGCGAGCCGCTCCGGGTACATCCGCGCGGCGCCGCTGACGGTGCGGGTCTCCTAGGCTCTCGGGAGGAAGGTGCGCAGCACGACAGTCCATCGGCTCGCGGCGTTGGTGAGCGTGGTTGCGCTCGCCACCGTCGCGGCCGGGTGCGGCCTCGGCCCAGGTCGGGGCACCTCGGACGTCAATCTCACCGTTACGCGCGACTTTGGCGCAAGCGGCGTCGCGAGCGTGACCGAGCGTCGCGTCGCCGGCTCGGAGACGGTGATGCGGATGCTCGAGCGCTCGTTCCGGGTGCAGACGCGCTACGGCGGCGGCTTCGTGCAGTCGATCAACGGGCTCTCAGGCGACTCCGCGCGCCGCGACTGGTTCTACTACGTCAACGGAATCGAGGCCGCGGCCGGCGCGGCGACCACCGCCGTGCATCGCGGCGACCGGATCTGGTGGGACCTGCACGACTGGAGCGCGACCGAGTCGGTGCCGGCGGTCGTCGGCTCGTTTCCCGAGCCGTTCGTGCACGGTAGCGGCGGCCGGCGCCTGCCGACCGCGATCGAGTGCGCGTCCGACGCCTCGGCAGCGTGCTCGCAAGTGGCCGCCGAGCTCAAGGCGGTGGGCGTGCCGGTCGCCAGACAGTTGCTCGGGACCGGATCGGGGACCGATTCGCTGGCGGTGGTGGTCGGGACCTGGCGCGACATGCGAGGCGTGATCGCGGCGAGCCTGATCGACAAGGGCCCATCCAGCAGTGGCGTCTACGCGCGGTTCACGGGCCCGAACGGGACCTCGCTGCAGCTGCTCGACCCCGACGGCCACACGGTGCGAACGCTCGGCGCCGGCGCGGGGCTGGTCGCCGCGACCGCGCGACCAGGTGTCGGAGCCGACCTGGTTGATCACCGGCACCGACCTCGCCGGCGTGTCGGCGGCGGCGGCGGCGCTGACGCCGGCGCGGCTGCGCGACCACTTCGCGCTCGCCGTCGCAGGCGGTTCGGACGTGCCGGTGCCGGCGAGCGGAGGAGGCTAGTGTCGCGATTCGGAAATTCGGTGGCGGGACAGTAATGGCCTACCGGCGCCGCGCCAGCCCGCTGCACTCCGCGCGCGCCGCCGCCGGATGCCGCGTACTGCGCCGCGCTCGCGTGCGCGGCGCTGATCCTCGCCCATCCCGTACTCCTGGCGGCGGTCGTGGTGGCGCTACTGGGCGCCGGCGTCGGCGCCGGCGTCGGCCGCAGATGCGCCGCGCCGCGCTGCTGGCGCTCCCGCTGGCGCTGGCTGATCGTGATCGTCAACGCGCTGGTCACGCGCGACGGGCTGACGGTGATCGTGCGACTCGGGCAGCTACCGGTGCTCGGCCACACCGACATCACGCTCGAGGCGACCGCATACGGCGCGATCCTCGGGCTGCGGGCGGTTGCGCTGATCTTGTGCGGCGCGCTGTACACGGCGGCGGTCGATCCCGACGAGGTGCTTGCGCTGTTCAGGCGGGTCTCGTTTCGCTCGGCGCTGACCGCGACGCTCGCGACGCGGATGGTGCCCGTGCTGGTGCGCGACTCGCGGCGGCTGGCCGACGCGCAGCGCTGCCGCCCGGGACCGCCGCCGTCGCGGGTGGCGCTGATGCGCGCCACCTCGAGCGGCGTGCTCGACCGCGCGCTCGACGTCGCCGCCGCGCTCGAGGTGCGCGGCTACGGGTCGGTGCGCAAGCCGCCGCGGTCGCGCCGGCCCTACACCCGGCACGACCTGGCGTTCTACGGCGCGGCGCTCGCGGTGCCGGCGCTCGCGGTGGCGAGCCCGGATCGCGGATCTCGCCCCGTTCCGCGCGTACCCGTCGCTGCACGCCGGTGCCGGGGTTTCGGTTGCGTTCGTCGCGTTGGCGCTGCCGCTGTGCGCGCTGCTGCCGTTCGCCGACCGTCGGGGGATCGGGCCGCCGTGACCGTGCTCGAGCTCGACCGTGTCAGCTACCGCTATCCGGGCCGCGTGGCGCTGGCGCTCGAGGATGTGAGCCTGACGGTCGGCCCGGCGAGCTGGTCGTCGTCGCGGGCGGCTCGGGCAGCGGGAAGTCGACGCTGCTACGCGCCGCCAGCGGCCTCGTTCCGCACTTCTACGGTGGCGATCTGGCCGGGAACGTCACGGTCGCCGGCATGGACACCCGGGCGCACGGGCCGGGGGTGCTGGCCGGTGCGGTCGGCACGCTGTTCCAGGATCCCGAGACGCAGATCGTGATGGGGACGGTCCGGGCCGAGCTTGCGTTCCCGCTCGAGAACCGAGGGCAGCCGGCTCGACTGTCGCGCGCGGGGTCGAGGAGGCGGCGCTCGCGCTCGGGATCGCGTCGCTGCTCGATCGCCCGACGGCGAGCTGTCGGGAGGCGAGCTGCAGCGGGTGGCGCTCGGCGCGGCGCTCGCCGGACGCCCGCAATTGGTCGTGCTCGACGAGCCGACCTCGCAGCTCGATCCGGTCGCCGGCGATGAGCTGATCGCGCTGCTTCGGCGGCTCAACGAGGACTTCGATGTCGACCGTGCTACTCGCCGAGCACCGGCTCGAGCGCTGCCTCGCCCCGGCCGACCGCGTGATCGCGATGGTCCCGGCG
The DNA here is from genome assembly GCA_963809685.1 of uncultured Solirubrobacterales bacterium. GTDB lineage: Bacteria > Actinomycetota > Thermoleophilia > Solirubrobacterales > Solirubrobacteraceae > Palsa-465. The sequence goes on from CAWEKN010000007.1 coordinate 65,335, forward strand.
GCCGGATCGCGTTCGACGGGCGGCCGGGGGAGTTCCTGGCCTGGGCCGCGGGCGCGGCGCCGGCGCTCGAGACCCCGGGCTCCCGCCTGCTCCGGGGCTGCGGCCTGCCGCCGGCTGCGGGGGTCAAACGGCGCGCGATCACGTCTTCGGGGGCGGGGGCTGCTCCCGGAGCTGGACGCCGCTGTGCGGCCCGACGACGCACAGGCGCTGCCAGGTCGACCGTCCGGGCGCTCTACAGTTCAAGGGCGTCTGGCACGAGTTGCGCGACGGGCCGGCGATCCTGCGCGGCGTCTCGCTGTCGATCGGCGCCGGCGAGCGGGTCGCGCTGATGGGCCGCAACGGCGCCGGCAAGTCGACGCTGCTGCGCCACGCAGCCGGGCTGATGCGTCCGACCCGCGGGCGCATCCGCAGCGAGGGGCGGGTCGCGCTGCTGCTGCAGAATCCGACCGACTACCTGATCCACGATCGGGTCGGAGCAGGAGGCGCCCGCGGCTGCGATCCGCGCGGTCGGCCTGCACCCCGGTGAACTCGCCTCGCGCCATCCTCGCGACCTGTCGGGAGGCGAGAAGCAGCGGCTCGCGTTGGCGATCGTGCTCGGCGACGGCAGCGACCCGCCCGCGGTGGTGTGCCTCGACGAGCCGACCCGGGGCATGGATCGGGCCGCCAAGGACGATCTGGCGACGCTGCTGTGCGGCCTGGACGCGGCTGTGCTCGTGGCGACCCACGACCCCGAGTTCGTCGCGGCGTTCGCACAGCGCGTCGTGCTGCTCGCGGACGGCGCGCCGATCGCCGACGGGCCGGCCGCCGAGGTGCTCAGCGGCGGCACCTACTTCGCGACCGAGACCGCCCGGATCCTCGGCGGGGCCGGCGGTGCGCTGCGCCCGCAGGATGGAGTGGCGCTGATCCGGCAGCTCGCGGGCGAGTCCGCGGTCCCCGAGGCCGAGGCGATCGCATGAGCTGGCAGATCGGCGTCGTTCGGGCTGCTCGCGCTCGCGCTGGCCGCGGGCTTCGCCTGGTATGAGCGCACGCGCCCCGACGCAAGGATCGTCGCGCTGGTCGCGACGCTCGCGGCGTTCGCGACGCTCGGCCGGATCGCGTTCGCGGCGCTGCCCAACGTCAAGCCGACGACCGACATCGTGCTGATCGCCGGATACGCGCTCGGCGGCGCACCCGGGTTCGTGGTCGGCGCCGTGACGGGCCTGACGTCGAACTTCTTCTTCGGGCAGGGGCCTTGGACGCCGTGGCAGATGGCCGCGTGGGGGGCGACCGGGGTGCTTGGGGCGGGACTCGCCGTGATCACCGCCCGGCGGATCGGACGCTGGCCGCTGGCGCTGGTCTGTGGGCTCGTCGGCTTCCTGTTCGTGATGGTCCAGGACGTCGGCGATTGGGTCACCTACAGCGACCACAGCGCGGCGCAATTGTGGGTCTACATCGGCAAGGGGATCGGATTCGACCTGATCCACGCCGGCGGCTGCCTGCTGTTCGCACTGGCGTTCGGTCCGGCGCTGATCCAATCGGTCCAGCGCTTCACCCGCCGCCTTCAGGTCAGCTGGCACCCAGCCGGAGGTCTCGCCGCCGTGGGCGCGTTCGCGCTGGCTGTCGCCCTCGCACTCGCGGCGGCGGGCGGCCTCGGCGCGGCGGCGCCGGCGCAGGCCGCGGCCACGCCGGCGGCGTACCTGCTCGGCGCCCAGCAGCCCGACGGCGGCTTCGGCCCGTCCCCCGGCGGCCCGTCGTCGCCGCTGTTCTCGGGATGGGCGGCGCTCGGCCTGGCGGCGGCCGGGCACAACCCGGCGGACGTCCGCCGCGGCGGCGCCAGCCTGCTCGACTACGTCCGCGCCGGTGCCGGCTCGCTGGGCGATCCCGGCTCGCTTGAGCGCACGATCCTCGTCGCGCGGGCGGCCGGCGAGCCGGTCCAGAGCTTCGGCGGCCACAACCTGCTCGCCTCGTTGCAGGCGAAGATCCGGCGCGACGGGTCGGTCTCAGAGCTGGTCAACCTGACGTCGTTCGCGATGCTTGCGTTGCGCGCGGCGGGGGTGCAGCCGTCGACCAGGACGCGGTCGTGGCTGGCACGCCAGCAGAACCGCGATGGCGGCTTCAGCTTCGCGACCGGGGGAGGGGGCAGCGACGTCGATGACACCGGCGCGGCGCTCGAGGCGCTCGGGCACGCCGGCGCGACCACCGGCCGCGCGGTCGCGTACCTGCGTCGCCAGCAGGCTCGCGACGGCGGCTTCCCGAGCGAGCCGGGCGGCGAGTCGAACGCCCAGTCGACCGCGTGGGCGGTCCAGGGCCTGCTCGCCGCCGGCGTCTCGCCGGCGTCGCTGCATCGCGGTGGAGCGGTCTCACCGCTTCAGTTCCTGCGCTCGTTGACCGCCGCCGACGGGCACGTCCGATACGCCCGCGGCACCGACCAGACGCCCGTCTGGGTGACGGCTCAGGCGCTGATGGCGCTCGACGCCAAGGCCCTCCCGATCGCGCCGGTGCCGCAACACACACAGACCGTCGTGTCGCACCGCAGCGGCGGCGGCGCGGGCGCCGGCGGCGCGAGCGCCGGCCATCCATCCTCGCGCCGCCGACCAAAACCCACCGCAGCGCCTGCCTACAAGCACGTCAGAAAGCGTGCGGTCCGCCGCCGAATCGCCGCTCCGGGGCCGTCACCCGCGCCGAGCGAACGACCGCTCTCGCTGTACGCAGCCGGGGTCGGCGTGCTGGCGGCGCTCGCACTGGCGCCGGTCGGACTGGGTTAGAAAACCGCCGCTGCGGGTCATGAGACGCGTCCGTGACCGGAACCGATAGCCTCCCGCCGCTCATGCAGATCGGCGTCCCCAAGGAGATCGCCTCGGGCGAGCGGCGGGTCGCGCTCGTGCCCGAGGTGGTGCGCAAGCTCACCGACAAGCAGCTCGAGGTGGTTGTCCAGCGCGGCGCGGGCGACGGCGCGCTGATCCCCGATGCGCTGTACGAGGAGGCCGGAGCGAAGCTGGTCGACGACGCGGGCGCCGTGTTCGCGTGCGACGTATGCGTCAAGGTGGCGGCCGCCGACCGCCGAGGAGACCTCGCGGCTGAAGTCCGACTCGGTCCTGATCGGCTTCCTGGGGCCACTGACCAACGCCGACGGCATCCGCGCGCTGGCGAGCGCCGGCGTGACCGCGTTCGCGATGGAGGCGATCCCGCGGATCAGGCGGGCGCAGTCGATGGACGCGCTCTCGAGCCAGGCGAACATCGCCGGCTACCGCGCGGCCCTGATCGGCGCCCAGGAGCTCGGGCGGTTCTTCCCGATGCTGATGACCGCGGCCGGCACGATCCGCCCTGCGACCGTGCTCGTCCTCGGCGCCGGCGTCGCCGGGCTGCAGGCGATCGCGACCGCGCGGCGACTGGGCGCGGTCGTGCAGGGGTTCGACGTCCGCGCAGCGGTCAAGGAGCAGGTCGAGTCGTTGGGCGCGAAGTTCCTCGAGTTCGACCTCGGCGGCGACCTCGAGGGCGCCGGCGGCTACGCCAAAGAGCTGACGCCCGAGCAGCAGGCACGCCAGCAGGAGCTGATGGCCGAGGCGATCGGCAAGTGCGACGTCGTGATCACGACCGCGGCGGTTCCGGGACGGCGCGCCCCGATCCTGGTGACCGAGGAGGCAGTCAAGAAGATGAAGCCGGGATCGGTGATCGTCGACCTCGCCGCCGAGACCGGCGGCAACTGCGAGCTGACCGTTCCGGGCGAGTCGATCCTCCGCCACGACGTCAAGATCCTCGGCCCGCTCAACGTGCCCTCGACGATGGCCGAGCACGCCTCGCAGCTCTATGCGCGAAACGTCCAGGCGCTGCTCGACCTGATGGTCGAGGAGGGGGCGCTGAAGCTCGACTTCGAAGACGAGGTGATCGCCGGCGCGTGCATCACCCGCGGTGGCGAGATCGTCCACGAGGGCGCCAAGGCCGCGGCCGGCGCCGCAACTGCCTAGTGCACTGCTAGAGAGGAGGCGCCCGTGAGCACCATCACCGAGATTGCGATCCTCGTGCTGGCCGCATTCGTGGGCTTCGAGGTGATCTCGAAGGTCCCGAACACGCTGCACACCCCGTTGATGTCGGGCACGAACGCGATCCACGGGATCGTGCTGCTGGGAGGCCTGCTGCTGATGCACGAGGCTCGAGGAGTGCTCGAGCACGTGCTGCTGGTGATCGCGATCACGTTCGGCACGATCAACGTGATCGGCGGTTTCTTCGTGACCGACCGCATGCTCGGGATGTTCAAGCGCAAGGAGCCGCCGAAGACCGAGGGCGACGAGTCGTGATCCTCGCCACCACCTTCCTGCAGAAGTCGAACTTCATCAACGCGCTGTACATCGTCGCGTTCTCGATGTTCATCTACGGGATGAGCGGGCTGACCGGTCCGCGCACGGCTGTCCGCGGCAACAAGATCGCGGCCACCGGCATGGCGATCGCGGTGGTCGCGACGCTGCTGACCCCGCATGTGCTCTCGGGTTCCTCGACGCCGTGGCTGATCGCGCTCGGGCTCGTGATCGGGACCGCGATCGGTCTCCCGGCCGCATTGCGCGTGAAGATGACCGCGATGCCGCAGATGGTCGCGCTGTTCAACGGCGTCGGCGGCGGCGCGGTGGCGCTGATCGCGTGGGTCGAGTACCGCCACCACTTCGCCTCGGGCGGAGCGCTGTGGGTGGACAAGTCACAGATCCCGACGTTGTTTGCCGCGATCGTCGGCTCGATCTCGTTCTGGGGGTCGAACATCGCGTTCGGCAAGCTCCAGGAGATCCTGCCCGGCCGGCCGCTGAAGCTTCCGGGCCAGGCCATCATCAACGCCGCGCTGTTCGTGATCGCCGTGAGCAGCGCGATCGTGCTGTCAGCGGGGGTCCACTCGCAGGGTCTGTTCATCCTCGGCATCCTCGTCACGGCGGCGTTGCTCGGCAACATGATCGTGCTGCCGATCGGCGGCGCCGACATGCCGGTCGTTATCTCGCTGCTAAACGCGTTCACCGGCCTGTCCGCGGCCGCGACCGGGATCGCGCTCAACAACACGGCGATGATCGTCGCCGGGATGATCGTCGGCGCATCGGGCACGATCCTCACCAACCTGATGGCCAAGGCGATGAACCGCTCGGTGCCGGCGATCATCGCCGGCGGCTTCGGCGGCGAGGTCGCAGCTCCCGCCGGCGGCGACGTCGACCGCGGGCCCGTGCGCTCGACCTCGGCGCAGGACGTCGCGATTCAGCTGTCCTACGCCAGGCAGGTCGTGATCGCGCCCGGCTACGGCCTCGCGGTCGCGCAGGCGCAGCACGCCGTGCGCGAGCTCGAGCGCGCGCTGGAGCGCAAGGGCGTCGAGGTCAAATACGCGATCCATCCCGTCGCGGGGCGGATGCCGGGCCACATGAACGTGTTGCTGGCCGAGGCCGACGTCCCGTATGACCTGCTCAAGGAGATGGACGAGATCAACCCCGAGTTCTCGCGCACCGATGTGACGCTGGTGATCGGCGCCAACGATGTCACCAACCCGGCCGCCAACAACGACCCGTCGTCGCCGATCTACGGGATGCCGATCCTCGAGGTCGACAAGTCCGGCGCGGTGATCGTGCTCAAGCGCTCGATGGCGTCGGGGTTCGCCGGGATCGACAACCCGCTGTTCTACGAACCCAAGACCGCGATGTTGTTCGGGGACGCAAAGGCCTCCGTGAGCGATATCACGTCGGAGGTCCAGGCCCTGTAGTTCGCTGCGTGGGATAAAGTCGCCCGCCTAGCACCGAAACGAGGAGCAATGGATCCGAACCGGCTGAAGGCAATCCCGCTGTTCTCGTACCTGTCCGAGGACGAGGCGCACCGTCTCTCCGCGTTCGCGACCGAGACGAGCATCGCCGACGGCCAGATCCTGATGAAGCAGGGCGACTACTCGACCGAGCTGATCGCGATCGAGGAAGGATCCGCGGACGTGATCCGCGACGGCAAGAAGATCGCCTCGCTCAAGCAGGGCGATCTGATCGGCGAGATGGGCCTGCTGTCGCGCGAGCCGCGCAACGCCGACGTGATCGCCACCTCGCCGATGCGAGTGATCAAGCTCACCCACTGGGAGATCCGGCGGATGTCACAGGACACGCTCGACCGGATCAAGGAGATCGTCGCCGAGCGCCTCCAAGCCGGCGTCGCCGACCCGGCAAACTGAACGGCCGCGCTGGATTCGTTGCCGTGGTAACTGCCGGTGCACGCGGAGCGGTCACCCTGCGTCGGCCCATTGTGGTAGCGTGCCGCAGTCGCCGAACCCCCGGTCATGCCGCCCCGGGGAGCGGGGAACCCAATACGTTGGGGCGAGTCTCGTGGTGATCCACGAGAAGCGCTCGCAAGCAGAGCGCTAGCCCGTCAGCTAACTCCGCAGGCATCAGGCACGACGTGCAAGGCCGCGCCCGCGGCTGTTTTCGTGTGTTCGATTTCAGCAGCTTTTGCAGCAACAAGATGTGCAACCAGCGAGCGGTCCGCAGACCGCCGCGACGGCGGCCCGACGGTGGTAGCAGGATGAGGACCGCGAGCCGTCTGATTGCGCTGCTGGCACTGGCGATGTTCGTGCCGGCCGCCGTGGCCTCCGCCGCTTCGGGCGGGGCGGGGATCGCACCTCAGAGCCCGCGCGGGTTTGACAGCTCGGCGGTCGTGTATTCGAGCTTCACGCGGACGCTGCGCAAGGGCGATCGCGGCGAGGATGTCAAGACGCTGCAGACGTGGCTGAGCGAAGTCGGTTACGCGGTGCCCGCCACCGGCTACTTCGGCCCGATGACGAAGCAGTCGGTCACGCAATTCCAGCTCGCCAACCAGTTGTCGCCCGCCAGCGGGACGGTTGGCCGGCGGACGGCATCGGCCCTGCTCACGGCGGTCAAGAGCGCAACCTCGAGCTCGGGAGTGTTGAGCGGCACGCCGGCCCCCACAGCCCCGAGCTCGGCCTGGGTGTTCCCGCTCAAGCCGATCAGCCGCGTGCTCAGTCCGAGCGCCTGGACGCTTGATCAGGGCGTCGACATCGGCACCGTCAACAACGCCTGCGGGCCGAAGGTCGTCGAGGTCGCGGTCACATCGGGAACGATCGTCCAGGAGGGGATCGACGGATTCGGGCCCTACGCGCCGATCCTGAAGGTCGCAGCCGGCCGCTACGCCGGGCGCTACATCTACTACGGCCATGCCGCTCCGGCGCTCGTGCCGGTCGGCGCCCACGTCGTGACCGGACAGCCGATCGCGGACGTCGGCTGCGGCTCGGTCGGGATCTCCTCGGCCCCGCACGTCGAGATCGGGATCAGCGACCCGGGCGGCCCGAGGTGCTGCCCGGGCGGCGAGACCGCGCAGCTGATGGACACGATCATGGTCGGGCTTTACCGCAAGGCTGGAGGGCACTAGGTATTGACGCGAGCGGTGGATTTAGTCCGCGATATTGGCGGACTTAATCCACCCTTCGCCCGATAGCCTGACACCGTGAACGATCGCCTTGACCTGGTCGTGGTCGGCGGCGGGATCCTCGGGCTGGCGGTCGCATCGGAACTGCTTCACCGCCAACCGCGCCTGCGAGTGACGGTGCTCGAGCGCGAGGCCGAGGTCGGCCGCCACCAGACCGGCTCCAACTCCGGGGTCATCCACGCCGGGATCTACTACAAGCCCGGCTCGCTGAAGGCGAGGCTGTGTGTCGAGGGGATGCGGCGGCTGTACGCGTTCTGCGATGAGCACGGCATCCGCTACGAGCGCTGTGGCAAGGTGATCGTCGCCACCGAGCCACAGGAACTGCCTCGGCTGGACGAGCTGGAGGCGCGCGGCAACGCGAACGGCGTGCCGGGACTGCGGCGGATCGGCCCCGAGGAGCTGCGCGAGCTCGAGCCGCACGCGCGTGGGATCGCGGCCCTGCACTCGCCGTCGACCGGGATCATCGACTTCGCCGACGTCGCGCGGGCGCTCGCGCGGCAACTGCGCGAAGCCGGCGCTGAGGTTGCGACCGGGTGCGAGGTGCAGCGCCTGGAGCGCCGTAACGGCGACGTGCTCGTCTCCCACGCCGCCGGCCAGATCCGCGCCCAGCGGGCGGTCGTCTGCGCGGGGGCCTGGACCGACCGGCTGGCGGTCGCCGCCGGCGCCGCGGCGGACCCCCGAATCGTGCCGTTCCGCGGTGCCTACCTGCGGCTGCGCCCGCAGGCGCGCGGGCTGGTGCGCGGCCTGATCTACCCGGTCCCGGATCCAGAGCTGCCGTTCCTGGGCGTGCACCTGACCAAGCGGATCGACGGCGAGGTGCTGCTCGGCCCCACGGCGCTGCTGGTCGGCGCGCGCGACGCGTACCGGATCTCGCGCGTGCGCGCGGCCGATCTGCGCGACACACTGACCTGGCCGGGGACCTGGCGGATGCTCGCGAAATTCCACCGCACCGCCGTTTCGGAGCTCCATCTTGCGGTCAGCCGCCGGGCGTTCGCCGCCGCGTGCGCGCGCTACGTGCCCGAGCTGACGGCGCAGGACGTGATCGGCGGCCCGGCGGGAGTCCGAGCGCAGGCTCTGGGGCGCGACGGGGCGCTCGTCGATGACTTCGTGATCAACGAGCTCGGGCCGATCACGTTCGTGCGCAACGCGCCGTCCCCGGCGGCGACCTCGTCGCTGGCGATCGCCTCGTCGCTCGCCGACCGGGTGCAGGTGCAACCGTCGCTGACGAGCTAGTTGCGGCCGGGCCGATGCGCTTGACTGCCGGCCGATGCTGACCCGCGAACGAGCAATCGAGCTGCTGGCGGGCCAGCGCTTCGACATCGTCGTGATCGGCGGCGGCATCACCGGCGCCGGGGTCGCGCTCGATGCGGCGTCGCGCGGTTACAGCGTCGCGCTCGTCGAGAAGGCCGACTTCGCCTCCGGAACGAGCAGCCGCTCGTCGAAGCTCGTGCATGGCGGGCTGCGGTACCTGCAGAGCTTCGACCTTGGGCTTGTTCGCGAGGCGCTGCTGGAGCGCCAGCTGATGGTCAGGCTCGCGCCGCATCTGGTCCGCCCGCTGAAGATGGTGGTGCCGGCGTTCGACGGCGCGCGACCGGACCGGCTGGTCGGGATCGGCCTGAACATGTACGACGTGATGGCCACGCCGAGGCTGCGCGGGCGCCGCAGCGCGCGGCGCGAGGCCCAGCGCGCCCAGCGCCTTTGCGACGACGAGCTCGAGGCCGACTGGAGCCCCGCCCGGCACCGAGTGATCTCGGGGCAGGAGGTATCCGAGCTGCTGCCGGCGCTGATCGGCCGCAACCCCAGCGGCGGCTATCTGTTCTACGACTGCCAGACAGACGACTCGCGACTGGTCCTCACCGTGCTCACCGAGGCCGAGCGCTTCGGCGCGATCTGCGCGAACCGGCTCGAGGTGGTCGAGCTGGCTCGTGAGGACGGCCACGGCGCCGGCGTCACGGTCCGCGATATCGAGTCCGACGGCGAATTCACGGTCCACGCCGACAACGTGGTCAGCGCCACCGGCGTCTGGGCAGACCGGATCCGGCCGGAGGAGCTGCATTCCGAGGCGGAGGTGCCGACGATCGTCCCGAGCCGCGGGACGCACGTGATCATCGCCCAGGCCGATCTGCCGCTCAACGCCGGTGCGATCGTGCCGGTGGGCGACGGGCGGTCGATCTTCGCGCTGCCGTGGCTGGGACGGAGCCTGATCGGAACGACCGACAACAACTACGACGGCAGCATCGACCATGTCCGGCCCTCCGACGAAGACGTCCACTATCTGCTCGACGCGACCAACAAGTTCTTCGGCACCTCGCTGAGCGCCGATGATCTGTCCGGGGCGTTTGCCGGTGTGCGCCCGCTGATCTCGAGCGGCGACAGCCGGAAGTCCGTCGACATTTCGCGCAAGGCCGAGCTCTATGAGACCTCGAGCGGGCTGATCACGATCACCGGCGGCAAGCTGACGACGTGGCGGCGGATGGCCAAGATGGCGGTCGACCGCGTGGTCGAGCGGGACGGCCGCGAGGCGCCTTGCCGAACCCAGTCGATCCCGCTCGGTCAGCCGGTCGCCGCCGACGCGCTGCCGCGGGTGGAGGGCGTCCCCGACGAGTCATACGCGGCGCTCGCGGGCCGCTACGGCCACGTGGCGGAGAAGGTCCTGCAGACGGCCGCGAGTCGCGGCGAGCTGGCCCAGCCGATCGTCGCCGGCCTCCCCGACCTGCTGGCGGAAGTCGTGTACGCGGCCGGGCACGAGCAGGCTCGGACCGTCGGCGACGTGCTGCTGCGGCGCACGCGCCTTGCGCTGCTCGCGGGCCGCGAGGTCTCGGGCGCCGACAGCGATACGCCCCTGCGCGTCGCGCGCACGATCGGCTCGGAGCTCGGTTGGGACCAGCGTCGGGTGCAGGACGAAGTGCGGCGCTTCCGCGACGAGGCGCAGGCCGAGGGCATCGCGCTGCGGTAGCGCTCGGCTACTCTGCTCGCAAATGGACGAAGTGCAGCAGTTCTGCTTGCGCGTGCTGGGTGTCCCGGGGCCGGCCGCGGACGCCGCCGCGCGGGCTCGCGCCGCGGGCGGCGAGGACCGGGTCGCGGTGCTGGCAGCTGCAGCGCGCGAATGCCGCGGGCACGCCGACCAGCGAAACGGGGGTGATCCCGGGGCGGACGGCACCGAGGAGCCCCCGTCGGGGCTCTCGGCCGCGGTCGCGCGAGAGCTCGCCGCCAGCACCGCCCGGCTGCCCGAACGCCAGCGCGAGGCGCTTGCGCTGCGCGAGCTGGTCAGGCTTTCCTATGAGCAGATTTCACAGGTCATGGGAATCGAGCAGGCCGCGGTCGGGCCGCTGCTGGCGCGCGCGCGGCTGCGATTCAGAGCCGAGCGTCGCGGCGGCGGCGCGGACCTCCAGGAGGCCGGTTGCCAGGAGCGAGACCGGGCGCTGAGGGTGCTGGCGAGCAGGCAGGACTCCGAACCGCTGTCGGCGCAGGACGACAGCTGGGTACTCGCGCACATGGCCGGGTGCCGCTCGTGCGACACGGCGCACTCGGCGATGCTCGAGGCGTCGGTCTGCTACCGCGCCTGGCAGAGCGAATGACCGCCCCGCGGCTGGCGCTCGCGACCTCCCGCGGCGTGCTCGAGCTCGGTGGCGCGCCGTGGCTGATGGGCGTGGTCAACGCGACCCCCGACTCGTTCTCGGATGCGGGCCTGATCCAGACGCTGGACCAGCGCGTGCAACTCGCGGGCGAACTGCTCGACGCCGGCGCGCGGATCATCGACATCGGGGGCGAATCAGGGGTCACCAACAGACCGCCGGTGCAGCCGGCCGAGGAGATCGCGCGCGTCGTGCCCCTGATCGAGCTCGTTACATCGGAGCTCGGCGCGGTCGTCTCGGTCGACACCTACAAACCTGCGGTTGCGCGCGCCGCGATCGAGGCCGGCGCGTCGATCGTCAACGACGTCAGCGGCTTGCGCGACTCGGCCCTGGCAGAGGTCTGCGCACAGACGGGAGCCGCGCTGGTGCTGATGCACACCCGAGCGGCGCCCAAGCAGAAGCTGCTCGATCGCGGGCTCGACGGCCGGGCAGCGGCCGACGTCGAGCAGTTCCTGCGCGAACGAATCGAGGCCGCGATCCAGCACGGCGTCGCGTTCGAGCAGCTGATGCTCGATCCCGGGCCAGATTTCGGCAAGACCCCGGCGCAGACGGTCGAGGTGCTGCGCGCCCTCGGCGGACTTCACGCGCTCGGCCGACCGCTGTTGCTGGCGGTTTCGCGCAAGGACTTCATCGGCGCGATCACGGGTCGCCCCCCGCGTGAGCGGCTGGCAGGCACGCTCGCGGCGATCGCGCACGGCATCGATCAGGGCGCGCACGTGCTGCGTGTCCACGACGTGGCGCAGGCGGCGGATTTTCTCGCCGTGCACGCCGCGCTCGCCGGCGCAGTGCAGGTCGATCCGGAGCTGCGCGTCGACGATGGCGTGCGCTGGCAGCAGGGCCCCGAGGCGCCCGCGCCACCGTCGCGCATCCGCTCGACGCGCTAGATTCGGCCACAGCCAATCGCCGATCGCTGCCCCAACGCGATCGGAGCCCACCGGTACACCGCCACAGGGAGGACCCGCAATGTCCGTGCTTGATCGTGCCGCGCTCGAAGAGAGCCCGCTGGCAGACCTACACGCAATCGCCTCGGAACTGTCGATCGACGGCTACCGGCGGTTGCGCCGTCCGGAGCTGATCGACTCGATCCTGGCCCGTCAGGGTGGGGGGGACGCCGCAGAGCCGGAGGAAGCCGCAGAGCCGGGGGACGCCGAAGCGCCGGCGGACGCCGCAGAGCCGGGGGACGCCGAAGCATCGGGGGACGCCGAAGAGCGGGCGGCCGACGACAGCGACGAAGCCGTACGAACGGCCCGCTACGTGCCTCGGACCGAAGATGCCGAGGTCGAATCCGATACGGGGTGGGCGGACGCCGAACCCGTCGGTGACGCCGCGACCGACCAGCCGTCCGCGCGCAAGCGTCGTGGGCGGCGCGGCGGGCGCGGGAGGTCGGCAGCGCGCGACGACGCCCCGGCCGATGCGGGCGCGGCGCACGCGGTCGCAGAGGAGCCCGAGCCCGAGCCCGAAGAGGAGCCGCAGGTCGAGGGAGTCGTCGAGCTGCTGGCCAACGGGTCTGGGTTTCTGCGCGTCAGCCCTCCCGATCCGTCTGACGATGACGTGTACATCTCAGCCGCACAGGTCAAGCGCTGTGAGCTGGTCTCCGGCGACCAGGTGTCGGGGCCGAGGCGCGCGCCGCGGCGCTCGGAGCGGTTTGCGTCGCTGGTCAGGATCGACACGATCAACGGCCAGCCCGCGGCCGAGCTGACCTCCGGCGCCCGGTTCGATGATCTTCCCGCCGCGTTTGCCAATGAGCGGTTGACGCTCGATTCGCTAGATCCGACGCTGAAGGCAATCGAGGCGCAGACGCCGTTCGGGAAGGGATCGCGGGTCACGATCGTCGGCGGCTCCCGCGCCGGGAAGACCGAGGCCCTGCGGAGGTTGGCGGCGGCGCTCGCGTCGCACGAGGACATCCAGCTGTCGCTGGCGCTGGCCGGGATCCGCCCAGAGGAGATCACGGAATGGCAGGGCGGACCGGTGCAGCCGCTGGCGGCGGTCAGCTTCGCCGGCTCCGCCGACGCCCAAGACCACACAGTCGAGCTGGTGATCGACCAGGCACGACGCATTGCCGCGCGCGGCGCGGACGCGGTCGTGCTGATCGACACGCTCGACGGCCTGCATCCGCACGCCGCCCGCAAGGCGCTGTCGGCCGCGCGCAACATCGTCGACGGCGGCTCGCTGACCGTCATCGCGACCGCGTCGGCGCCACTCGGCGGCGAGACGACCGTGATCGCGCTCGACCCCGTGCGTGCGAGCCTCGCGCAGTTCCCGGCGCTCGACCTGGCGCTCAGCGGAACGATCCGCCCGGAGCTGCTCGCCGGCGAGGCGGGCGCGGCCGAGATTCTGGCCGCGCGCCAGCGAGCGCTCGCGCCGCAGTGACCGCGGGTCAGTAGGCGGTCGCGAGCCAGTAGGCGGTCGCGAGTCAGTAGGCGGTCGCGAGTCAGTAGGCGGTGCAGCGGCAGCGGTAACGGGGAACCGACTTGTAGCGGCGGTCCTGACCGCGCTGCCACAGCACCTCGTCAATGGCGGCAGCGGTCTGGCCGGTGACCGACCCGACGATCTGCTCGACCGCGTGCAGCGCGCAGGCGCGGATCTCCACCTCCTCGCGCGATCCGTGAACGATCAGATCGCCCCGCTCGATTCGCTCGACCAGACCAGGATCGAAGGACAGGATCCCGTCGAGCCGAAGGACGTGCGGCACCAGGTTGTCGGCGAACATCGTCAGCCGGCCGATGTCGCCGAACTCGGCCATACCGGCGCGAGCGAGGTCAGCGGCCGTGATCTGGGAGCGTTTGAGGAACGGCAGCTCGAGCTCCTCGTAGCGCGAGAAGTCGGCAAAGCAATCCCACCCGCCAAGGCGCTCGGCGAGCTCGATCGCCGATCCCTTGGCGGCGTCGACGAGGTTGCTGAACCGCCCGTTGAACTCGTCTTGCAGGTGTGTTCCGAGATCGCGCAGCGAATGGGCGTAAAGCCTCATCAGATCGTGGTGCGGGTCCTGGCCGAGAACCTCGGCGATATCGGTGGCGTCGAGGACCGCGAGCTGGTCGGCGTGCCAGCGGCCGTGCGCGCCGAACCGGTCCCGGATTCCGGCTGCGACGGTGAAGTAGCCGGACTTGCCGGGGCGTTTGTTCAGGGTCGGGAACCAGCCGGAGCCGAAGTTGATCGCGTTGAGCGTCACCCAGAACGCGGTCACCTCCTCTCGGCTGCCCTCCGTCACCTTTGGATCGCCTTCGACGATCTCGTCGTCGTCCTCGAGCTCCTCGAGCGGCAGGCTGACCGCGTACAGCGGGATCTGCTGATAGTCGAGCTGGACGAACCTGGCCCGCTCGGCGACTGCGGCGGCCGCCTTTCGAAGCTCCTCCATCGTCCCACAGGATGACGCGTGGGGGCGGGCGGCGTCTTCCGGTTCGGCCGCTAACGTCTGCTGCGGAAGCGATGACCGACACGACGACCGAGCTCGAGGCACTGCTCGAGGGCCTCAACGATCCCCAGCGCGAGGCGGTGACGCACGGAGAGGGGCCGTTGTTGATCCTGGCAGGCGCCGGATCGGGCAAAACCCGCGTGCTCACCCATCGGATCGCTTACCTGGTCGCGACCGACGCCGCCAAGCCGAACGAGATCCTGGCGATCACTTTCACCAACAAGGCGGCCGGCGAGATGCGCGATCGAGCCGCCGTGCTCGTCGGCCGGCGCGTCCGCGCGATGTGGGTGATGACGTTCCACTCGGCCTGCGCGCGGATGTTGCGCGCCCACGCCGACCGCCTCGGCTACACCCGCCAGTTCACGATCTATGACCAGGCAGACTCGCGCCGGCTGGTCAAGCGCTGCCTCGACGAGCTCGGGATCGACCCCAAGCGCTTCACGCCTGCCTCGATCCTCAACCAGATCTCAGACGCCAAGAACAAGCTTCGCGACGCCGACGCGTACGGGCAGATGGTCGGCTCGTTCTTCGAGCAGACGGTTGCCGACGTGTTCCGCTCCTACGAGCGCGAGCTGCACCGGATGAACGCGATGGACTTCGACGACCTGCTGGTGCGGGCCGTGAACGTGCTCGAGCTGTTCCCCGAGATCCGCGAGCTCTACGCCAACGGGTTCAGGCACGTGCTCGTCGACGAGTACCAGGACACCAACCACGCTCAGTACCGGTGGCTGCAGCTGCTGGCCGGCGAGCGCCGGAATCTGATGGTCGTCGGGGATGACGCGCAGTGCGTCGTCGAGGGGACTTGGTGACGATGGCGGACGGGTCGCGTCTGCCCGGTGGAACTCGTTCGGGTCGGCGATCTGGTTCGGTCCGGGATCGGCCGGGGGGCCTTTGGTGCATCGCGCGTGGTGGCGGTCCATCGCTCGGAGCGCGCCGAGGGGGTCGAGATCACGACCGCATCGGGCCGCCGGCTCGTGAGCACCCCCGAGCACGTTCATTTCGCCGGGCCCGTGCAGCATTTGGGGCGTATAGCACCCCAAACCCAGCACGCCACCCTGGAGCTGATGTTGTGCGGCGGTCTGACACCGCGGCGGCACCAGGTCGCGGTCGCCGTCGGCGGAGAAACCGTGCAGGCGGACCTGCCCGATATGGCCTCGGCGCAGCTTCTCGCGGCAGCGCTTCCCGGCATCGAGGTCAGGCCCACCGCGCACCTCGGGCGCCACCCGCTCCCATTCATCGCCGCCGCGGATGTCCGCCCGGGCATGGCCATGCTGGACGAGAACGGCGGCTACGACGTCATCGAGACCGTCGCGCGCACACACCTCGACGGCCCCGTGTACGACCTCGACGTCGAGCACACCCACAACTTCATCGCCAACGGCCTGGTCACCCACAACTCGATCTACGGCTTCCGCGGCGCCGACATCCGCAACATCCTCGAGTTCGAGGACACGTTCCCCGACGCGCGTGTGATCAAGCTCGAGCAGAACTACCGCTCGACCCAGACGATCCTCGACGCGGCCAACGCCGTGATCCGCAACAACCGCGCGCAGAAGCCCAAGGAGCTGTGGACCGACCTCGGCGCCGGCGATCAGATCAAGGTCCGCGAGCTCGAGGACGAGCACGCCGAGGCGCGATTCGTGACCGGCGAGGTCCAGCGGCTCGTCGACGAGGGCGTGTCGCGCGCTGAGATCGCCGTGTTCTACCGCACCAACGCCCAGTCGCGGGTGCTCGAGGACACGCTGGTGCGGGCCGAGATCGCATATCAGGTGATCGGCGGCACCAAGTTCTACGAGCGGGCAGAGATCAAGGACGCGATCGCGTACCTGACGGTGATGATCAACCCGCAGGACGTGGGCGCGTTCACGCGGATCGTCAACGCGCCGCGCCGCGGGATCGGGTCGACCTCGGTGTCGCGCTTGCTGGCGTACGCCAACACGATGGGCATGCCGATCTGGGACGTGGCTGCCGACCCCGAGCAGGTGCCGTCGCTGGGGGCCGCGGCGGCCAAGGCGCTGCGGCGGTTCATGAGCACGATGGCGCGGCTGCGCGAACGCGTAGAGGCCGGCGCGCCGGTCGCTGAGGTGCTCAAGGAGCTGTTGCAGGAGACCGGCTATTCAGAGGCGCTCGAAGCCGAGCGCACGATCGAGGCCCAAGGACGGCTCGAGAACCTCCAGGAGCTGGTCAACGTCGCTGCGGAATCAGCTGGCGCGATTCCGGGGGGAATCCGCTGGCGCGGATTCCCCCGGACGCAGGCAACCTGGCCGCGTTCCTGCAGCAGATCTCGCTGATCGCCGACGCCGACACCCGCGCCGATGACGAGGGGCTGGTGACGCTGATGACGCTGCACAACGCCAAGGGACTCGAGTACCCGATCGTGTTCATGATCGGCTGCGAGGAGGGCGTGTTCCCGCACTCGCGGGCACTGGACGAAGGCGGGCTCGAGGAGGAGCGTCGGCTGTGCTACGTGGGCATCACCCGCGCCGAGCGCGACCTGTACGTCACCTACGCGCGGACGCGAACGGTGTTCGGGGCGCGCAGCTACGGCATCCCCAGCCGCTTCGTGGCCGAGATCCCGTCGAACCTGACCGACCGCGAGGAGCAGGCGCCGAACCGGCCGGGAGCGTTGCGCGCCCGCGCCACGTCGTGGTCGTCGTCGGCGTACGAGCCCGACCAGCCGGCGCCGGTCGCCTACCGGCTCGGCGACGACGTCGCGCACCCGACGTTCGGAGAGGGCGTCGTCATTGGATTGGAGCCCGGCGGGATCGTCGTGATCCGGTTCAGCAAGGACGCCTCCGAGCGCAAGCTCGTGGCCGACCTGGCGCCGATCACCAAGAAGTAGGGACCCGCCGATAATTCACAAAGCCTCCCTACGGCCAGGCACGGCGCCGGGCGATCCTCTAGCGTTCTGGCCGTGAGCGCGCGGATCATCGACGGTCGCGCCGTAGCTGCACGAGTGCGAGCGCAGGTCGCAGAGGAGGTCGTGCAGCTGAGCGAGCGCACCGGACAGCGGCCAGGGCTGGCGACGATCCTGGTCGGCGACGACCCGGCGTCGGCGATCTACGTCGCCAACAAGCGCAAGGCGTGCGCCGAGGTCGGAATCGCCGACTACCACCAGCACCTCGGCGCGGACGCCACCCAGGACGAGGTCGCGGCTCTGATCGAGGACTGCAACCGAGATGCGGACGTCAGCGGGATCCTGCTGCAGCTGCCCGTGCCCGACGGCCTCGACGGCGCAGCGCTGACGGGCTTGATCGCGCCCGAGAAGGACGTCGACGGCCTGACCCCGATCAGCACCGGCAGGCTCGTGCAGGGAACCCCGGGTCTGCGGCCGTGCACGCCCGTCGGGGTGATCGAGCTGCTGGACTCCTATGACGTCGGGCTCGAGGGCGCCGAAGCGGTGATCGTCGGGCGCTCCAATCTGGTCGGCAAGCCGCTGGCGGCGCTGCTGCTGCAGCGCAACGCGACCGTCACGATCTGCCACTCGCGTACGCGGGATCTGCCCGGCGTGTGCTCGCGCGCCGATGTGCTGGTCGCCGCGGTCGGTGTCCCCGAGCTGATCGGCGCGGATCACGTGAAGCCCGGTGCCGCGGTGATCGACGTGGGCATGAACCGTACGGAGGATGGGCTGTTCGGCGACGTCGAGTTCGAGGCGGCCGCGGAGCGCGCGGCGCTGATCACGCCGGTGCCCGGTGGGGTCGGGCCGATGACGATCGCGATGCTGCTGCGCAACACGGTGACCGCGGCCCAGATGCAACAGGTGCCGGCGGAAAGATGAGCGCCGCGACGGAGTCAAGCTCGCGCCGGGCCGCGACGACCGACCGGCCCGCCGAGACCACGGGAGGGCCCGCGCCGGCGCAGCCGGACCTCGCGCCGCCGCCCGAGGCCGCGCCGGCGCAGCCGGACCTCGCGCCGCCGCCCGAGCGCGCGGCTGCGCCCGAACCAGCGACGCAGCAAGAGCCGAGCGTCGGCCCCGCTGCCGGGCCGCGCATCTACACGGGCCAGCTGATCGGCCTGGTCAGCGCGGTGATGCTGCTGGTGGTCATGTTCGCGCTGGATTGGTACGGCGTCGTCGGGCTGCCTCGGCATGCGCGGCGCTCGGGGATCACGACCGCCGAAGACGCCTGGCGGGTACTGACGGACCTGCGCTGGCTGATGCTGCTCACGATCGTGATCGCGTTGGGGGCGGTGACGCTGCATGTCAGCCAGCGCTCGCACGGGACCAAGACCGACACGAGCCTGATCGTGACCGGGTTTGGGACGCTGACGGCGGCGCTGGTCGGCTATCGAGTGCTGATCGACCTGCCCAACTCGAGCTCGGTCGTCGACGTGAAGCTCGGCGCGTATCTGGGGCTGGTGTTCGCGATCGGGATCGCGATCGGCGGCTACGAATCGATGCGCCAGGGGCGCGAGCGCCGGCGCAGTCTGGTCCCGAAGCGCCGGGCCAGATCGCCCGTGGAAAGCCGTCCGGAGGCGCGATAGTGTGTGCTCGTCCTGCCGGCCGGAAGCCGAGCAGGAGCGCGAGTGTTCGGCGCGAATTTATGAGCCTTATCCCGTGACCTACCCCTGGAGGGCGCACTGATGCAGAACGTCACGCGCGACGATTGGATCGTCGGCGGCCTGGCGCTGGCGCTGGGAATCTTCCTATTTGTGCTGCCGTGGTTTGACCTGAGCGTGACAATCGGGCCGTTCACCGCGTCGGCGACCTTGACCGCCACCGACGACCCTGATGGGTGGCTCGCAATCATCGCCGCGCTCGCCTCGTTCCTGATCGTGGCCGACCTCGCGATCGAGCGCCTGTCGCCGCAGACCCAGATCCCGGCGATCGGCGATCGCACGAACACGCGCTTCGTGCTCGCCGTGACCGCGGCCGTGTTTGTCGCGCTGAAGTTCCTGTTCCACATCCACTTCGGCGACTTCGGGTGGGGCTTCTACGTCAACGTGATTGTCACCGTCGCGCTCGTGTACGTCGCGGTGCAGGCGCGCGCGGGCGGTTCGATCGTGCCCGCCGGGATGTCGATGCCGTCGATGCCGTCGCGCTCCGCAGCCGCGCCACCACCAGCACCGCGACCAACCCCGCCACCCGCGCCGGAGCCGGGAGCCTCGAGCGAGGCCGCCGGCAGCGGCGCGTCGGGCCCAAGCGGCGGGTCGACCCCGCCTCCCGGCTCCTGACGGCGCCGGGCGCAGTGGGTCCCGCCCACTGACTTGTGAGCGCAATGGACCTGGATCCGTCGCGGCTCCGTCTAGGAGAATGGATCGTGGGCGCCGGCGCAATCGTGCTGCTGGCGTCCATGTTCTTGCTGAGCTGGTACGGGCCGACCTCGCTCACCGGCTGGGAGGCGCTCACCGACCTGCGGTGGCTGCTGCTGTTGACGATCGTTGCGTCGTTCGCGCTCTGTTACCTACAGGCCGCGCGGCGCTCGCCGGCGCTCCCGATCAGCTTCAGCGTGATCGTCATTGTCCTCGGCGTGCTGACGGCTTTGGCGCTGATCTACCGGGTGCTGATCAACGAGCCCGGCTCAGACAGCGTCGTCGTGCAGAAGCCGGGAGCGTTCGTGGGGCTGGTGAGCGCGCTCGCGATCGTCTACGGCGGCTACCGCTCGATGCGCGAGGAGGGCGTCGCGGAGAGGGACGGGCCGCAGGAGATCAAGACCGTCGAGCTCGATCGCGCGAGCGGCGCGTAGGCACCCAGGCACCCAGCCACCCTAGTGTCGCGACACTAGAATCACAGCGAGTGCTGGATCGCAACCAAGTGCTGCACGTCGCCCGGCTGGCGCGCCTGGAGCTCACCGAGGAGGAGGTCGACCGGATGGCGGTCGAGCTGTCGCACGTGCTCGATCACATCGAGAAGATCCGCGAACTCGACCTCGACGGCGTCGAGCCGACGTCGCACGTGGTCGACGTCGTCAACGCTCTCAGACCCGACGTGCCCGAGCCGTCGCTGCCGCGGGAGGTGGCACTTCAGTCCGCGCCGGAGCCGCTTGAAGGCGGATTCGGCGTCCCCAGCCCCGGGGCGCAGTAGCGATGGGCGAGCTGATCGAGCTGACGGCCGCGGCCGCGGCGCAGCGCGTGCGCGCCGGCGAGATCGACGCCCGGGAGCTGTTTGACGCCTACCGCGAGCGTGCCGCCGCCGACGAGCTGAACGCATTCACGTGGGTGGCCGACGCGGCGCCAGACCGAGGCTCGTACGGCGACGCCCCGCTGGGCGGCGTCCCGCTCGCGGTCAAGGACCTGTTCTGCACCGAGGGCGTCCCGAGCCAGGCGGGCTCCCGGATCCTCGAGGGCTACCGGCCGCCGTACACCGCGACGGTCGTGCAGCAGCTGCTCGATGCGGGCGCGCCGCTGCTGGGTAAGACCAACCAGGATGAGTTTGCGATGGGCTCGTCGAACGAGAACTCGGGATTCGGGCCGGTCCTGAACCCATGGGATCGCACGCGCGTCCCCGGCGGCTCGTCGGGCGGAAGCGCGGCCGCGGTCGCCGCGGGCCTTGCTCCTTGGGCGCTGGGCACCGACACCGGTGGATCGATTCGACAGCCGGCGGCGCTGTGCGGAATCGTCGGGCTCAAGCCGACCTACGGCGCATGCTCGCGCTTCGGGATGATCGCGTTCGCGTCTTCGCTCGACCAGGCCGGACCGTTGACCCGCGACGTCACCGACGCGGCGCTGCTGTTCGGGCAGATGGTCGGCCACGACCGCCGGGACTCGACCTCGCTGCCCTTCCCCGAGCAGATCGTGATCCCGCGCGCCGAGGATCTGAAGGGGATCAGGCTCGGCGTGCCCGAGGAGCTGACCGCCGGCGAGGAGGGCGAGGGGGTCGATCCGGCGACCCGCGACAATTTCGAGGCGACGCTGCGGCTGGCCGAGCAGCTCGGGGCAACCGTCGAGCCCTGCCGGCTGCCGCACGCCCCGCACGCACTGTCGGCGTACTACCTGATCGCTCCGGCCGAGGCGTCGGCCAACCTGGCGCGGTTTGACGGGGTCCGCTACGGGCTGCGCGTGGACGGCAGCGCGGACCTGATCTCGATGTACAGCCGCACTCGGGAGGTCGGGTTTGGGGCGGAGGTCAAGCGCCGGATCATGCTCGGCACCTACGCGCTCTCCAGCGGCTACTACGACGCCTACTACGGAACCGCACAGAAGGTGCGCACGAAGATCTCAGACGACTTCCGCACGGCGTTTGAGCGATTTGACTTCGTCGTCACGCCGACCACGCCGGGACCCGCGTTCGCGCTGGGGGCGAAGACCGACGATCCGCTGGCGATGTACCTCAACGACTTCTTCACCGTGCCGATGCCGCTGGCAGGGATCCCCGCGATCTCGATCCCGTCGGGATTCAGCGACGGGCTGCCTGTCGGCTTTCAGCTCGCGGGACCTGCATTCAGCGAGAATCGCCTGCTGAGCGCCGCCTACGCGCTCGAGCAGGCGATCGGATTCGACGGGAGCGGGCCAATGGCGGCGGGGAGCTCAGATGACTGACGTGACCTATGAATCCGTCATCGGCTTGGAGATCCACGTGCAGCTCGACACCCGGACGAAGATGTTCTGCGGCTGCGAGCTGTCGTTCGGCGACGAGCCCAACACGCATACGTGCCCGGTCTGCCTGGCGCTGCCCGGGGCACTGCCGGTGGTCAACGAGCGAGCGATTCACTATGGCCTGATGATCGGCCTGGCGCTGGGCTGCGACATCGCCCGGCGTTCGATCTTTCACCGCAAGAACTACTTCTATCCGGACTCGCCAAAGGCCTACCAGATCTCCCAGTACGACGTCCCGCTGTGCCGGGGCGGGCAGCTCGGCGACGTGCGGATCCACCGCGTGCACCTCGAGGAGGACGCGGCCAAGCTCAACCACCTCAGCGCCAGCGGGCGGATCCACGAGTCCGAGCGCAGCTGGGTCGACTTCAACCGCGGCGGAACGCCGCTGGTCGAGATCGTCACCGAACCCGACATTCACTCGGCCAGGCAGGCGCGCGAGTGGCTGACGCTGTTGCGCGCGACGCTGAAGAGCCTGGGCGTCTCGGACGTCGACATGTCGCAGGGCTCGCTTCGAGCCGACGCGAACGTGTCGGTCAGACCCGTCGGCACGACCGAGCTCGGCACCAAGACCGAGCTGAAGAACATGAACTCGTTCGCGTTCCTCGAGGCCGGGGTCAACACCGAGATCGAGCGGCAGATCGCGTTGCTGCAGGCGGGAGAGTCGGTCGTGCAGGAGACGCTGCACTTCGATCCGGTCTCCAAGCGGCTGACGGCGCTGCGCTCAAAGGAGGAGGCGCACGACTACCGCTACTTCCCGGAGCCCGACCTCGTACCGCTGCTGGTGACCGACGAGATGCTGGCCGCCGCCCGCGCCGAGATCCCGGAGCTGCCGGCGCAGCGGGCGGCGAGATTCGAGCGCGACTTCGGGCTGAGCGCCGATCGCGCGCGCAACTTCGCGCGGCGGACCGAGCTTGGCGACTACTTCGAGGCGGCGGTCGCGGCGATCGGCGACGGTGCCGCCAACGGCGACGAAGGCGCGCCTGTGGCGGTCGCGAACTGGCTCGAGCAACTGGTCGAGCGGATCACGTCCGACGTCGATCCGGCGGAATCGAACGTCTCCCCGAAGAGCCTCGCGGCGCTGGCGACGATGGTCGCGGCAAAGGAGGTCAGTCGCGATGCGGGACGTGAGGTCCTCAGCCGGCTCGTCGACGAGGGCGGTGACCCCCGTGCGATCGTGCAGCGGGAAGGGCTTGGAGCCCTCGGCGCCGAGGACGACGCGCTGGCCGAGATCGTCAACCGCGCGATCGCCGCCGACCCGGCGGCAGCAGAGAAGGTGAGGGCCGGGAACATGAAGGCGATCGGCCCGCTTGTCGGCTTTGTGATGCGCGAGACGAAGGGCCGCGCCGACGGCGGCGAGGTCACGCGCCTGATCCGCGAATCAGTGGAGGGTGGCCGGTAGGCACCCACTCGACGACCTGCCGCGGTAATGCGGCAGGTCGTACGAGCGATATTCGCGATATGCGTTCGGTGTCAGTTCGGGCGGCGTGAAAGCCTGCGCACGAGAAGGCCTGCGCCGAGCAGCGTGCCGCCGCCGATCACGAGCAGTGCCACGTCGAGTCCGGTGAAAGGCAGCGTGCCTTCCGTCGTAGCCGTCGTAGCCGTCGTGGTCGGCTCTGTCTCCGTCGGCGTCGAAGTCGCCGTCGACAGGGTCGTCGACGTCGAGGTCGGGGTCGATGTCGACAGGGTCCTCGACGTCGTCGTCGTGATCGTCGTGCACGTCGTCGGGTGATAAGCGTTACACGTCGGGCTTGCCGCGAGCGCCGCGCCCGGAACTACGAGCGCAACCGCGACTGCCAACACCAGCAAAATCCGTTTCATGAGCCCCTTTCGGTAGAACCTTCCGTACCCCGCACCCCCACATCACAGGCCGGCGAGTACACCAAGTATCCTACACGACTGTGTAGATAGCAAGTACCGCCGCACCCAGTTCTGCAAATGGCGCCGCGAATCTACAGCTTACACGTTTCGTCGGCCGATCAAGAGCCTTTCCGCCAATTCAGCGACCACGGGCGCGGCAAACGCACCCTCAGCGAGTTCCCGTGCGGCTGCGCCCTCGCGGGCTCTTCGCGGCTCGTCGTCGAGGTACTCGAGCAAGACCGCGGCGAGCGCATCGGGGTCATTCTCGGGCGAGACGATCGTCCCGGTGCCAGGCTGGATCAGCCCGGCCACGCCCTCAGCGGCCGTCGCGACGCACGCCCTGGACGCGAGCATCGAATAGATCACGGCGAGCGGCGCGCCCTCGGTCGGGCTCGGGCAGAAGACGGCGACGTCAAACGCCGAGAACACGTTTGTGATCTCCGAGCCGGGGGTGGGGAGAAAGTGGGCGCGCTCACCGAGCGGCTCGGCGCGCCGTCGGAGCTCGGCTTCGGTCTCGCCCTCGCCGGCGATCACGAGGTGGACGTCGTCGCGTCCCAGGCGCACGACGCCGTCGACCACGACATCGTTGCGCTTCTTGGGATGCAAGCGTGAGATGCAGCCGACGACCGGCGCGTCCAGCGGAATGCCGTGTGCGGCGCGCACCCGCTCGCGGCCGGACTCGCTGAAGCGAGACTCCTGCGACGCGCAACGCATTCGGTACGACGTGGACGCGCTCGGCGGGGACACCGACGTCGCAGACCGACTGGCGCGTCCCCTCCGACACGGTCATCACGACGTGGACCTGCCGGGCCGCCGCCACGTACGCCCAGCGCGGCGGCCCGGTGTGAAGCTCCTTCGGAACCGGACCCCACTCGGCCCACGCGAGTGACGGCCTCAGCCTGCGCGGCAGCGCGGCCGCCAGAAGCTGCTCCTTCTTGTAGTGCACGAGCAGTACGTCGTAGGGCCACTCGCGCCCCAGCGCGCGGTTGAGCCTTCCAACCAGCATCGGCCACCGCGACGTCAGCGACCAGATCGAGGACCGCGACAGCTTCGGTCCGAGATCGATCTCGCGCGCCCGCACCGCGCGCCCGTCGACCAGGTCGGTCTGATCGGTGAGCAGCACCGCCTGATGTCCGCGGCCGGCGAGCGCGTCGAGGATGTTGACCGCGGCGAATTCGGCTCCGCCCTTCGAGGGGCTCGTTAGAACGCTGACGATCTTCATTTCCGGCGTTCCCAGGAGATCACGACAACCCCTGCGCGATGTCGTTCAGGGCCTCAGCCGGCGGCAGCGGGTGCACGGTGTCGACTTCGGCCAGCGCGTGCTTGACCACATAGGCCTTCTTGTTGATCGCCGCGGCCCTGGCAAAGTCCTGCCGCGCAGCGACGTTGTCGCCGAGCGCCGACGCGGCGAGGCCCTCGCCCAGCCACGAGAACCAGTCTCCGGGCTGGCGCTTGACCGCTTGGTGATACAGCTTCTGCGCTTGCGTGAGCTGCCCCGTTTGCAGCGCGATCGTGCCGCCGAGCCGCCAAGGATCCGAGGTCCACGGGTTGAGGTCACCCGCGGTTCTGACCGCCTGCAGCGCTGCTTCAGTGTTCGTGCCGCGCAGCGCGGTCGCCTGCGCTGTCTTGCGGACCGAGAGGTAGGGGAACGCGAGTACCACCACCGCAGCTAGAAACACGACCGCAGCCGCGCCGACCGGTGCCGCGCGCCACAGCACTCCCGTCCGCGCCCGACGCCGCACCGCGCCTTTTTCGGCCACGCCGAGTGCCGCCGCCATCCCGAGGAAGCCGAGCGCGGGCCCGGTCAGCGCGGGCATCTCCCAGAACCAGTCGACCGACCCGTGGGCCGTCCAGACGAGGAGCGGGAGCAGTCCGGCAGCCGCGGCCGCTCGCGTCAGCGACTGTCGGCTGCGCAGTGCCGGGAACGCGGCGACAATTGCGGCAACGACGAACCCGCCGAATAACAGAAACCCGACGATGCCCGTGGACGCAAGCAGCCTCAGCTCGAGGCTGTGGGTCCATGCCGGTTCTTCGTACGTCCGCCGCCGCGGAAGGTAGTAGTCGGCGAAGTTGTCCTGGCCCAGGCCACCGATCGGATGGGCCGCGACGGCGTCGAGCGACACTCGCCAGAAGTCGTAGCGACCGCTGCCGACGGAGGTGAAGTGAGAGCTGGAAGCGCTGACCCCCGGATGGCTGAATCCATGCCATTGGCGCTTGACGAACCCCCACGGGTCGCCGTGCGTGGCCGCGATAGCGCCGACGCCGCCCACGACGATCGCGGCCGTCACGACCACCACGCCCAGCCATCGGCGCGTGCGCGCCGAGAGGCTCCGCGGCCCGCCCAGCTTCTCGGCCCACGCGATCAGGGTCGCAACGAAGAAGATCGCGGCGTCGATCAGCAGAGATGTCCGCCCTGCCCTGGCCGCCGCGGCGTCGACGGCCGCACCGGTGTGCGCCCCAGCGGACACGTTGGCCACCGGGTGGCCGGGCACCGCGAACAAGGCGAGCAGCTTGTGCACGGGCAGCAGCACCGCGGCGAGCGGCAGCACCGCCGCGGCCACGACCCGCAGCCGGTCGGGCACGATCACGATCGTCACTACCAACACGATCGGGAGCGTGAACAGCCAGCCGCGGCTCTGCCCCAACACGCAGAGTTGCAGCGACGCGCCGGCGATCGCGATCAGCAGGCCGCGCAGGAGGCCCGGTAGCTCGCGGCGAGCGGCGAGCACGGTCGCCAGCACCGCGCTGGTCATGAACAACGCGACGCTGGCATTGAAATAGCCCGTCGGCCAAAACAGCCTCGCGTCAAGCAGCAGGTCCTGGATATGGTCGCGGGATGCCAGCCGCAGCAGCAGCACGATCGCGATCGCGCCGACCCCGATCACAAACACGGTCAGGACCGCCAGCGCGGTCTCCGTCGTCCACGGCAGGATCAGAAACAGCGTGAAGACGATCAGGTAAAGCAGCGCTCGATTGCTCCCCTCGAGCGCCAATCCGGCGTTCGATGCCCACGTCATCGACAGGTAGGACCAGGCGACGTACAGCCCGAACGCCGACAGCGCGATGATCGCCGGACGCGACAGCACCCTGCGACGGTCGCCGAGCACGATCAGCGTGGTCGCCAGCACGGCCAGCAACACGAGCGCCCCCCAGTACCAAGTGCCTGGGTCGTAGCCGCCGTCATCCAGCGTCCACAGCAGCATCAGCGCGGTCGCGATCGCCGCCGGAATCAGCACAAGCGGTTGCGCGAGCAGCCTTCGTGCGAACGTGGGGCCGGCCTGTGGCCGTTGCCCGGCGGTCCCGTCATCGAGCATCCGCTCGGAACTAGGTGCCGGCGAGGGCGTCTGCATGCACTATCTCGGTGAGCCTGCGCGCGACATGCTCGACCTCGCTGCCACTGAACGTCGAGGACAGCGGCAGCAGCAGATGACGGGCTGCGAGATCCTCGGTTCGCGGCCGCGGAGGATGCTCGCGGTACGCGGACAGGTTGGAGATCGCCGGATACCAGGTTGTCTGGATGCGGTGTGCGGCCAGCTCGCTACGGACATGCTCGCGCAGCGCGGGGGTCTCGAGCACGATCGGAAAGCCGAAATGCGATGAGCGCTTGACGTCCTCCTCGCTCCACGGGACAGTGACCCCGGACAGCCCCGACAGTCGGTCGCGGTAGAGCCCGACGAGCTCGCGACGTCGCGCGACATCGTCCTGGAGCCGCGGGAGCCGGCTCAGCCCGAGCGCGGCGCGCCCCTCGTCGATGCGGAAGTTGAAGCCGAAGTCGACGACGTCGTAGCTCTCCGCGTAGCCGCGGTCGCGGTCCCAGGTCACGGTCGTCATCGCGTGGGAGCGAAGCGACCGAACCTTGGCGGCGAGCTGCGGATCGTCGGTGATGACCATGCCGCCCTCGCCGACGGACAGCTGCTTCTTTGAGAAGAACGAGAAGCAGCCGGCCTTTCCCACCGCCCCGGTGACGCGCCCGTCGGCGCCGGTCGCCGTGATGCTCTGGGCGCAGTCCTCGATCATCAGCAGCCCGTGGCGATCGCACAGTTGCTCCAGCGCGTGCAGGTCACAGGCGTAGCCCATCCAGTGCGTCGCGAGCACCGCGCGCGTGCGCGGTCCGACGTGCCTGGCTGCGTCGTCGGGATCGATGTTGAGGTCGTTGGCGCCGCGGGACTCGATCAGTACCGGTGTCGCGCCGCAGTAGCGAACCGCGTTCGGGCCAGCGACGAACGTCATCGCAGGAACCAGCACCTCATCGCCGGTCTTCAGGCCGGCGGCCTGCAGCGCCAGATGGAGTGCCGCCGTGCCGGACGAGACCGCGACCGCGTGACGGGCGCCGAACCGCGCGGCGAACTCGGTCTCGAATTGCTGGGTGCGTGGGCCCATCGTGACCCAACCGTCTCGGAGGCAGTCCAGAAACGCGTCGATGTCGGCCTCGGTCAAGGCCACGTCGGTGAGCGGCACGTCCCAGGCCGTCACTCGCGCAACTCCGCCGCGAGTGCGCCGACCACCACGTCCTGGTCGGCCTCGGTCATGTGCGGGAACAGCGGCAGGGTGACCTCGCTACGGGCGGCCAGCTCGGATCGGGGCAGCGAAATCCCTGGGTAGCGCTCGCGGTACGCGGTGAACTCGTGCACCGCGGGATAAAAGATGCTCGTCTGAACGCCATGGGTCTTGCGCAGCGCGAGCCGGAGCGGGCCCTGCAGGTCGGGGTCGGCCAACATGATCGGCATCACGTAGCACGACGACGTCTCGACGCTGACGTCGCTGAACGGAACCGACAGCCCCGGGACGTCTGTGAGCAGCCGGCGGTAGCGGCGGGTGAGCTCGCGCCGACGGGCGATCTCATCCTCGAGCCGGCTCAGCCGGGACAGAAGCAGCGTTGCCCGCGGCTCGTCGATCCGGTAGTTGAAGCCGAGCCCGGGCACGTCGTACTGCTGGGCGTTGCCCTGGTGGCGATCCCAGGTCACCGTGGTCATCGCGTGTGACCGCCGCGAACGCGCGAATGCTGCCACCGCATCGTCATCGGTGGCCAGCAGGCCGCCTTCGCCCACCGACAGGACCTTGTTCGAGAAGAAGCTGAACGCGCCCGCCAGGCCCCAGGTACCGAGGAACCGGCCGCCGGCAGTGGCCATCGGCGAGTGCGCGGCGTCCTCGATCAGGGCCACACCGAGCTCGTCGCAGAGGGCCGAAAGCTCCTGCACCGCGGCTGCGTAGCCGCCGAAGTGCATCGCCACGATGGCCTTGGTCCGAGGTGTCACGAGCGCTTGCACGTGGTCAGGGTCGATCAGCGGCTCGTCGACCGACAGGATGTCCGCGAACACCGGCGTCGCGCCGGCCGACACGGCGGCGGCCGCGGTCGCGACCATCGTCATCGACGGGACGATCACCTCGTCGCCCGGCCCTACGCCGGCCGCGAGGTAAGCCAGGTGCAGCGCCGCGGTGCAGTTCGCCAGGGCGACGGCGTGACGCGCGCCGATCGCGTCCGCGAACGCCGCCTCGAACTCCTGCGTCCGTGGCCCCATCGTCAGCCACCCGGATCGCAGGGTCTCGGCGACCGCGTCGAGATCCTCGGGCGTGAACCGCAGATCGAAGACCGGGATCAGGCGATCAGGGGATGTTCCGGTAGCGCGCATCGAACGGGTCGCCGAAGCGCTCCTGCGCCAACGCATCCAGCAGCTCGGCGATGCCTGTTGGAACGGTCATCTCGGTCTCGAAGTTGAGAACTGAACGGATCTTGTCGAAGCTGACCTTGTAGTCGCGTGGGTCCTCGTCGCGGTGGATGTAGACGACCTCGCCGCTGTCTGTCAGCTTCCGGATCTCTTCGACGAGGTCGAGCTTGCGGTAGTTCTCGCCGGAGCGGCCGACGTTGAACACCTCGCCGGCGACGAGCTCTTGCTGTGCGCGAAGCACCGTCGCGATCCCCCGACCTGCATCGCGGACGTGCACGTACGGCCGCCAGAACTTCTCGCCGAAGACCTCGAGCCGGCGGCCCGCCCACAGGTCGCGGGTGAACTCGTTGACGGTCAGATCGAAGCGCATCCTCGGGGCGACTCCGTAGACGGTCGCGAAGCGCAGGCAGGTAGGGCTCAGCTCCCCGTCGCGATCGAGCAACCACTGCTCGACCTCGACCTTGTGCTCGGCATAGAGCGAGACCGGGGAAAGCGCTCCGGTCTCGTCGATCGGAACGGTTGGGTCGGCCATCCGCCCGTAGTTCGAGCACGTCGACGCGAACACCATCCGCTTGACCCCGAGCCGCTCGGCGTCGAGCGCGACCGCTCGGCTGCCCTCGACGTTGACCTCGCGCGAGGCTGTCGGGTCGCGCGCGCAGGCGGGGTCGCCGACGATTGCGGCCAGATGCACGACCGCGTCGGCCCCTGCGAGGACGAGCTCCCTGGAATCGGGATCGCGGACATCGGACTTGATCACCTGTACGCCTGCTTGCTCGAGCATCGAGGCGATGTCGAGCTGGTCGTGAAGCAGGACATCGAGTGCGCGGACCTCCGCACCCGACCTGGCCAGGTCCATGCACAACGGGGCGCCGATGTATCCAGCCCCGCCAGTAACGGCGATCACTTCGCTCAATCTGTCACCCCCGCCCGCTGGTTGGTGCAGCGGCCCGTCCCGCCAACGGACGCCGCGGCGAGCGCTCGGGCCACGATGTTCTCACGCGAGCAACGATAGCTTGGCCAGGCCTCCTGCGTCGGGTGTAGCATCGCGGACCCGATGCGAGTGCTGATTGTCGATGAGGGGCGGGAGCGCTCGTCGGTGCCGGCAGCTCGCGCGCTCGCGTCCGCGGGCTGGACGGTCGGTACGGCGTCGGTCGCGCCCAATCTGGCGGCGCGCTCGCGAGCTGTCGCCGAGTGGCACCAGCTGCCTCACACCGATATCGGCGACGAGGAGTTCGTCGCCAGCCTCGACGACGTCGTGGGTCGTCACCGCTACGACGTCGCGTTCGTCGGCTGGGAGCGCGCGGTCGCAGCGATCTCGCAGTTTCGCAGCGGACTTCGGATCCCGGTCGGCTACGGCCCGCATGACGGTGTCCTGCTCGCGATGGACAAGGAGCGCCTGGCGCCGGTGGCGGAGGCAGCGGGGCTGCCGGGCCCCCGCGCCGTCGCACCGAGCAGGGAGGCGATCGCCGCGCTCGGCGGGGCGGTCGTCGTCAAGCCCGCGTCGCAGGTGCCGACCCCCGTTCGGGCGCGGATCGCCGACGACCCGGATGAGGCTCTGCGGCTCGCGGAGGAGATCGAGGCCGGCGGCGGGCGGCCGTTGATCCAGGAGCGTCTCACCGGGGTGCTGATGGCCGTGACCCTCGTGTCCGGGCCGGAGGGGATCGTGTCGATCGCCCAACAAGTGGCTGTGCAAACATGGCCGCGGCCGGTCGGCATCACCGCTCGCGGCGTGTCGATTGCCGTCGATGGCGCGTTGCGCGACGCGATCGAGCGCCTGCTCGACAGCCTCGCGTGGCAGGGCCTCGCGCAGCTTCAGTTCCTGGTGACGCCAGACGGGCAGCCGAGGCTGATCGACTTCAACCCACGCCTCTATGGCTCGCTGCCACTGGCGATCGCCGCCGGAGCCAATCACCCCGATGCGTGGGCGCGGGTGACGTGCGGGCTGCCGGTGCGCACGAGCGTCGGCCGACCCGGCGCGCGCTACCAGTGGTTCACCCGCGACCTGCGCGCGAGCTGGAGCTCTCAGCGCCGTCTTGCGGAGATGACCACGTGCGCGTACTTCTGCGCGACGGGTGCGCACAGCCTCTGGAGCTGGCAGGAGCCGGGACTGGCTCCGAGGTTTCTCGCCGACCAGGCCGTGCGGTCGGCGCGCCGGCGACTGTCGGACGCGCGAGTTGACCCGGCCGCTCGGTGCAGCGCGGCGCTGCATGGAGTGCAGCCAACACCGCAGGTCGTGCGGGCGCTGCGTGCACGCCCGGTTCCGCCCTACCCCGGACGCGTTGCGCAGCGGGTCCTGATGAAGACCGGCCGGATGACGTTCGAGGACCAGTGGCTGCGGCCGCTGCAGAGCGCCCGCCGGCAGGCGCTCGGAGCCGCCGCGCAAGGGCCGCCGCGTCTGCTTGTGCGCGTCGATGAGTTCCCCTACTACTCCGGCCACGACAACCCGAAGTTCGGCCGCCAGGCGTCTGAGCGCTTCCACGGCGTGATGGCCGAGGAGGGCGTTGCCCACCTCATGTCGATCGTCCCACAGTGGACGCACGATCCGATGCAGCCGGACGGGTCCGGCGGCCGGCCGCTCGACGACGCCGATCTCGCCCTGATCGAGCGGATGCGCGCCGACGGCGTCACCTTCGCGCAGCATGGCAGGACCCACCGGACTCGCGACCTCCGCTCCAGTCGCCACTCGGAGCTATGCGGCTTGGACGACGACGCCTTGGCGGAATTGCTCGACGCCGGTCGCGAGACGCTAGCCGGGGTCGGCGTGCACCCGCGTGTGTTCGTTGCCCCGTTCAACCGCTTCGACGCCCGGCAGTGGCGCTCGCTCGCTGCGCGTTACGAGGTCGTCACCGGCGGTCCGGAATCGGTGGTGCTGATGGGCTTCCACGGCGGCCCGCAGTGGCGGGGCGAAGCGATCTACCTGCCGTGCTACGCGCCGCTGTATGACACCGCGGCCGCTGTTCTTCCCGCCGCCGAGAGCTTGATCGACGAGCAGATCGGCACTTGGATCCCGATCGTGCTGCACATGGGCTGGGAGATAGACGACGACTTCGCGGCGCTTCGGCGTCTGGCCCGCCGGATCGGTCCATACGCGGCCTCCTGGGAGGACTTCCTGGCCGCGGCCGACGCCAGCCGGAGCCGCTGACGCCATGTGCGAGCGGATCGCGATCGCCGTGAGCCGGCGCCTGCAGCCGGCCGTCGCGCGGTTGTTGCGCATCCCTTTCGTGCGCGAGGCGTTTCATCGCCGGGCGCTGCGCGCGTGGCGTCGCACCGAGGCACCGCTGATCCTTTGCTACGGCAACATCAACCGCAGTCCGTTCGCCGCGGCGCTGGCGCGGCGCGATCAGAGCAAGTCGCCGACTTCGGCGGGCTTCTACCGGAGCGCCGGACGCCCGGCGCCCGAGCTCACAGTCCAGCGTGCTGCGGCCTACGGCGTCGATCTCCACACGCACCGCTCGGCCACGGTGCAGACCGCGCAGCTCGATCGCGCGGCGGCGATCTTCGTGTTCGACCTGATGAACCTGGCGCCGATCGCGTGCCGAGCGCCGCGCGCGCTGCGCCGCACGCATCTGCTGGCGACGCTCGCGGCAACCGACGGCGCCTTCATCGACGATCCGCACGGCCAGCCTCCCGAGGTCCTCGACGAGACGCTCGCGAAGATCAGCCAGGCCGTCGGCTCGGCGGGCGACGCGGCGAGGTGAACGTGGGAGCGACCGAGAACCCGCTCGGTGGCCGCGACATCGTTTGCGTGGGGTTCAACGACTGGGACAACGAGGTCTGGACCAACCAGCACCACCTGATGTCGCGGCTGGCGGCAGGCGGAAGCCGCGTGCTGTTCGTCGAGTCGCTCGGCCTGCGGCGACCGGACCTCGGCTCCGGCCGCGACCTTCGGCGGATCGCCAGGCGGCTGCGGCGCGGCCTGGCGGCACCGCGCGTCAGCGACGGCGTGACCGTCCTCTCGCCGCTCGTGCTGCCGCTCCATTCCAACGCGGCCGTGCGCAGCCTCAACGGTTGGCTGCTGCGTGCGCGCGTCGGCCGGGTGGCGCGGCGGCTGCGATTCAGGCGCCCTGTTCTGTGGGCGTACGTGCCGCAGGCCGAGGCGCTGCTCGGTGTACTGCAGCCCGAGGCGGTCGTCTATCACTGCGTGGATGACATCGCCACGCAAGCGGGGATCGACGCCGACAGCTTCCTCGCCGCGGAGCGGCGGTTCGCCGGACGAGCGGACCTCGTGATCGCCAGCGCGCCGGCGCTGGCCGAGCGTATGCGCGGAGTTTCGGGCAACGTCCTGTATGCGCCGAACGTCGCCGACACGGTGACGTTTGCGACGGCGCTCGAGGCCGGACCGGTCGACTCACAGCTGGCGGCGCTGCCAGAGCCCAGGATCGTGTTCGTCGGAGCGATCGCGGCCAAGAAGATCGACTTCGAGCTGCTCCGGGGCGTGGCGGCCGCCCGTCGCGACTGGACGCTCGCCCTCGTCGGGCCAGTCGGGCTGGGCGATCCGGGGACCGATGTGTCGGTCCTCGACGCCGAGCCGAACGTACACCTGCTCGGGGCTCGACCCCAGTCCGAGCTCCCGGCGGTACTCAGAGGAGCGGCGGCCGGGCTGATCCCGTACCGCAGCTCACCGCTGACCGCGAGCATCTTTCCGATGAAGGTGTACGAGTACCTCGCGGCCGGGCTGCCGGTGGTCGCAACAGGCCTGCCTGCACTTGCCGGCGTTTCGGAGGTCGCGCTCGTCGATGGGGTTCAAGCGACGGTGGCCGCGCTCGCAGCCGCGCTGCACGAGGATTCGGCCGAGCGCCGGCGCGCGCGCAGCGAAGCCGCGCGCGGCCACTCCTGGGAGGCGCGACTGGCCGAGATCGGCGCGGCGCTGCCGGCATGAGCGACCTCGTGATCACGCCGGTCACGCCCAGGCTCCGACAGGGACGGGGCATCCGCACGTTCGGGGTGATCGCCGCGCTGGCTCGGCATGGCGATGTCGACGTGTTCTACACCGAGTTTGAAGGAGCGCAGCCTGCCCCGGACTACGCGGCCCTCGGGAACGTCACGATGCACCCGCTGCACTCGTCGCGCGGGCCGGCTCGTGCCCTCGCCTACTTGCAGGCGCGACGCCGCGGCGTTCCCAGCGACTATGCCAGGGGGGTCACCGGGGAGGTGGTCAACGCGGCACAGCGGGCTCCGAGCGAGGTCCGCCTGATCGCGGACGGGCCGATTGTCGCCGCCGCGCTGCTTGGGCTCGCGAGCAAGCGCGAGATCGTGTACCTCGCACACAATCTCGAGTCGGGTTTCCGGACGCAGTGGGGGGCGGGAGATCTGGAGCATTTCGAGCGCAACGTCGTCGAGAGCTTCGCCGAGTGCTGGATGGCCACGCGCTCGGACATGCGCGGCGCGCAGGAGCTGGCGGGCAAGCAGGTCAACGTCCGTTACGTCCCGAACGTTGTCGACGTGAGCAAGATCAGGCCAGTGTCGCCGTCGGGGCTCGGGGCGATCCTGTTCGTGGCCGACTTCACCTACGAGCCCAATCGGGAGGGCCTGCGATTCCTGGTCGACGAGGTGCTTCCGCTCGTTTGGGACCGCCGCCCCGATGTGCGCCTCACCGCCGTCGGGCGTGGCCTGACGGCAACGCCTCGCGATCCGAGGGTTCAAACGCCGGGGTTCGTAGAGGACCTCGGCGGGGCGTATGCCGCGGCCGATGTCATCGCCGTTCCGCTGCTGCACGGTGGTGGCTCGCCGCTGAAGTTCATGGAGGGCCTCGCGTCCGGACTGCCGGTGGTCGCCACGCGCCACGCGGCCCGGCTGGTCGAGGACGGCGTGGCCGGCGAGCACTTCCTCGCCGCAGCCACGGCGGCCGAGTTCGCCGCCGCGCTGGAGTCTGTGCTCGGTGATCCCGTCGAGGCGGCGGCGATCGGAGCGGCCGGCCGGGCGCTGGCGGATCGCTCGTACTCGATCGATGCGCTCGCTAGGCTGCTCGGGGAACGACAGGAAGCGGGACATCATTGAAGATCGTTAGCGTGATGACGACCGCTGCCTCCGGAGGTGCCGAGTTCGCCGCGATCGAGATGCTCGACGCCCTCGCGGATCGCGGCCATGAGGTCGTGATGCTGAGCGATCGCCCCGATATCGGCCGGCAGACGCAGGTCGTCGTCGAGCCGATCTCGATCGGCCCCAAGCTGTCGACCAGTAGCTGGAGGAGCCTGCTCGTGCTCTGGATTCCTTACATGCGGCGGTTGCGCCAAGCGCTCGGTCGCCAGCAGCCGCTCGACGTGCTGCTGGTCCATTACAAGAAGGAACAGCTGATGGCCCTGTTGCTGCCGCGGGCGATGCGCCCGATTCTCGTCTGGGCCGAGTGGGGCCCGGTCCCGTTCGAGCTGCGGCGCGGGGTGCCGAGGCTGTTGTATCGCCTCGCCGCTCGGCCCGCGAAGCTGATCATGGCCGTGTCGGAATCGACCAAGGCGTCGGTGCAAGCGGTCGGGATCCCGGGCGAGAAGATCATCGTCGTGCCCAACGTGGTCGATGTCGACTCGATCCGCTTCACCGAGTCGGGACGTGATGCGGTGCGCGCGCGCCTGCGGATTCCGGCCGACGCATTCGTCGTCGGTTGCATCTCCCGATTTCACCCCAAGAAGCGAAACGACGTGGTGGTCGACGCTGTCAGGCTCCTCGACGAACCCGGAGTGCACCTGATCCTCGCCGGCGCAGGCGAGACCGAGGCGTCGCTGCGGGCGCAGGCCAGCGTGCTCGGCGAGCGCGTCCATTTCGTGCCAACTCCGACCGACGACGTGGCCGACGTCCTCAGCGCGTTCGACGTCAGCGTGTTCTGCCCGTCGCCGACCGAGGGGGCGCCGCGGGCGACGATCCTTGGGATGCTCGCCAACCGGCCGTGCCTCGCAACCGGTCCGGAGGGCGTGGCCGACCTGATCAGCCCCGAGTTCGGCGCGATCGCGGAGCCTACCGACGATCCGGTCGCGCTCAGCGCGCTGCTGCGCGGCTACATTGACGACCCGTCGCTCGGCGAGCGCCAGGGCAACGCGGCGCGCGCGTGGGCCGAGCAGCAGTTCGCCCGGCCCGTCGTCGCGCACGAGATCGAGCATCTATTGGCGCTTGCAGGGGCAACACGGTGAGCTCCGCCGTTTCAAAGTTGCGTCCGGCCAAGGTGCGCAGCGCGATTCGCCGGCGCTGGTTCGAGCAGCGCCTGGCCCACGTCAAGATCGCTCCCGGGCCGCCGATCCTGTCGCTCGGGACCGTCTACGGAGGGTGGAAGATCCCCGACGGCATTGTCGGACCGGACTCGATCTGTTACTGCGTCGGAGCCGGTGGCGACATCAGCTTCGACCTCGAGTTGATCCACCGTTTCGGCGCCACCGTGCGATGCTTCGATCCTGTGCAGGCGTTCGAGCGAACCGCGCTTGAGCAAGCCGCGGGAGAGGAGCGTTTCACGTTCCTGCGGGCGGCGATCACCGAGCGCGATGGCCCGCTACGGATGCAGATGCACCACGAGGCGGTAAGCGAGTCGGTGTCCGCAGCCGGCCTCTACGACAGCTCCGCGTGGGTCGAAGTTCCGGGCCGCACGGTCCCATCGGTGATGCGGGAGCTTGGTGACGACCGGATCGATCTGCTGAAGCTCGACGTCGAAGGCGCCGAATATGAGCTGATGCCAACGCTCGACCTTGCGAGCCTCGGCGTCAGGGTGTTCGCGACCCAGCTGCACCACACGGGGAGCGTCCGCGACGCGCTGAGGCTGATCGACTCGCTGCGGGAGCAGGGATTTGCACTGGTCGCGCAGCGGCCCACGGTGAAGCTGACGTTCCTGCGCGACGTACCGTGAGGCATGAGGACGCTGCAGTCGCTCACGATCGCGGTCTCGTCGGATCCCGACCCGGCGGATCCGTCGTCGTCGTCGGGCCTGCCTTCGTCGACCTTGAAGGGGCTGGCGGAGTTCGTCGGAAACGCGGTGCCGATAGCGCGGGCTCCCGGCACGGCGGCCGCCCGCGCGGCGATCGTGGCCGGTGCCGCACTCGGCGTGCGTCCTGCCGACTTCAAGGACCCGCGGGCCGCACGCGCCAGGTTGTGGACCGTGGGCCGGGCGTCGCTGCCGATGTCGCTCGCCCGCGAGCGTGTCACGCGCAAGCGACTCGCCGCGGCCGGTGCGATCGACGGGCTGATCCAGTACGGCGGGGAATACCGTGCGCCCGCCGGCGTGCCGATGGTGACCTACCAGGACTCGACCCTGATCCAGGCGCAGCGGGCCTACGACTGGTCGCACCTGCAGGGGTTGAGCGATCGCGATCTGCAACGGCTGCTTGCAGAGCAGCGCGAGGCCTATACGTCCGCGACCGCCTGCTGCGTCATTTCGCACTGGGTGGCGCAGAGTCTCGTCGGCGACTATGGGATCCCTGAGGAGAAGATCCACGTCGTCGGGCTCGGCGCAAATCATGTGATCGACGCCTCGTGGTCCGGGCGCGACTGGTCGCCCCCGCGCTTTCTCTTCGTCGGCGTCGACTGGGAGCGAAAGAACGGCCCGATGTTGCTGCGGGCATTCGGCCGGCTGCGCGACGAGGTGCCCGACGCGACGCTCGACCTCGTCGGCGGCCACCCACGAGTTGACCAACCGGGCGTCTGCGGTCACGGCCCGCTCCGGCTCTCAGATCCGGCGGATCGAGAGAAGCTGGCGGGCCTGTACCAATCCGCGACCGCATTCGTGATGCCGTCGCTGCACGAACCGGGCGGAACCGTTCATACGGAGGCGGCCGCCGCCGGGATCCCGTCGATCGGGAGCAGCAGCGGCGGCGCCGCAACCGCGATCGGCGACGCCGGCTTCGTCGTCGATCCGGGCTCCGAGGAGGACCTGCTCGACGCTATGCGCAAGCTCGCCGATCCGGCCGTCGCGCAGGCGCTGGGGGAGCGGGGCATCGAGCGCGCCGGGCTGTTCACCTGGCGCAAGGTGGCCGAGCGGTTGGTTCGGGCGCTCCGGATCCCCGGAGTCGACGACTCCGGCCTTGCCGAGTTCCTCCCGGCGCTCGAAGCGTCAGGCCAGCCCCTGCGCTGACGGCGGGTCATGACCGAGCCGCCGCACGACCGGCAAGTCGCCGAGGCGCCGCCAGAGGTCGCGGCGCCGGAGCCCCGGCCGATCCGCCTGGGCGCCCGCCGCGCGATGTTCGACATCGTCGTCCAGATCGTCGGGCGCTTTGGCAATCTCGTGCTCGGCATCGCCGTCACGCTGATCCTCGTGCACTCGCTCGGAGCGCGCGGGTTCGGGCAGTGGTCGACGATCCTCGCGGTGACGCAGATCGCCATCAACTTCGGCGACCTCGGCCTCAACCAGGTCACGATCATGCGCGCCGTCGCCGACCCTGAGCACGAGTCCTCGTGGCTCGGTGCGCTGGTCAGCCTGCGCGTAGCGCTCGCGGGACCGATCACGCTGTTCTCCATCGCCGCGGTGTTCGCCGTGATCGCCTCCTCGGACGGGCGGATCGCCGGCGTGCTGCTGGCCGCCACGATCCTGGTCGGCGCGCCCGCCGCGCTCGGCGTCGTGTTCCAGCTTCGCGTGCGAAACGACATCTCGACGGCGACGATGACGGTCAACAGCGTGCTGTGGCTGATCGGCGCGGCCGCCGTCTCCGCCGCGGGGGGCGATATCCGCACGTTCGCCGTCGTGTTCCTGGTCGTCGCCGCGATCACGACGGTGCTGAATGTCGCGCTCGCTGCGCGCCTGGGCCGTCCCAGCTTCGTCAGGCCGTGGCGGCGATGGTCACCGCTGCTGCGCGTCGGCGTCAGCGTCGCCGCGGCCGGGATCCTCGTCACGACCTACGTGAAGCTCGATCAGATCCTCGTGTTCGAGTTCGCGGGCAGTCGACAGGCCGGACTGTATGCGGCCGCGTACCGCATCCTCGACCAGGCCCAGTTCATCCCGATCTCGGTGATGACGACGCTATTTCCGGTGATCGCGTCTTCCTACCCGGCAGATATGCCGCGCGTGCGGAGGCTGCTCCAGGTCGCGGCTGAGTACCTGTCGATGGGTTCGCTCGGTGCGCTTGCGTTCACGATCGCGGCGGCTGAGCCGATCATGGTCCTGCTGTTCGGGCATCAGTTCGCTGCGGCGGCGCCGGCGCTACCCGTGCTGATGGGCGCGTTCGTACTGATCTCCTTCGGTTATCTG
Organism: uncultured Solirubrobacterales bacterium; assembly: GCA_963809685.1. Lineage (GTDB taxonomy): Bacteria > Actinomycetota > Thermoleophilia > Solirubrobacterales > Solirubrobacteraceae > Palsa-465. Next base: position 105,010 of record CAWEKN010000007.1, read on the forward strand.
TTCGGCAACATGGTGGTGCTGCTCGGGCTCCAGAACCTGTTCGTTCTGTACGCGGCGATCGCGCTCGCCTTCAACGTGGCACTCAACGTGCTACTGATCCCGCCGTTCGGATTCAAAGCGGCCGCGTGGATAACGCTCGCGACCGAGCTGCTGGTGCTGTCGCTGACCGCTCGCAGCTCGCTCAAACGGCTGAACATGAGGCCAGAGTGGCCGCGGTTTGCGCGCCTGGTCCTGGCCGCCGGGGCGACCGGCGTGATGACGTGGGTGGCGCGAAGGGTCGGGGTGCCGCTCGGCGGGTTGGTCGCGATCGCAGTCGTGGTCTATCCGGCGCTGCTGATCGTCTCGGGCGCGCTCGTGCCCAAGCAGCTGCTCGCGCTGATCCGGCACGAGCCGATTGCCTGAGAGACGGGAGTCAGGCCAGGTCGGCGAACGTGCCGAGCCTGAATCGATCAAGCAGCGCGATCCAATCGGGCGAGCGCAGCAGATCGTGCTCGGAGTCGCGGGCGGGATGTGTCATCAGCTCGACCGAGTGCGTGCGGGCGAGCGCGAGTCGCTGTTCGATTCCGCTGCCACCGAGCCGCGGGTGCAGCTCCTTGAGGGCGAAGAGGAAGTCGGTGCTGCCGTGCAGTTCCCGGATCGCCAGGTGTCGCAGCAGACGCGGAAGGGCCCGCGGCGCGCGAACCTCGGGCTCGCGGACAGCCGTGCGGACGCGAAACCGACGCGGCAACGTCGACAGCACGAGCGGAGCGAGCTGAACGTGGTTGTGACCGTCGATGTGCGTAGGCTCCCGGCCGTAGAGTCGGCGAAAGCAGTCGAGTTGCTCGCGCACGCACCGCCGCACGGGGTGCAGCAGGCGGGGGTCGGAGATGACCCGGTCACGTCGCTGCAGCCTGCCGAAGTGCGCCGCCAGCCGGCGCTGTTGCTCCCGTACCTGCGCCGGCACCGCAGGGCCGTCAAACGGCTGGGTCAGGTTCAGGTGAAGGCCGGTCGCAATCCCGAGCTCGATTGCTCGCTTGGCCGCTCGCTCGGAATCGGCCATGTGCATCATCGCGGTCGTGCTCGTCACCCCGCCGGCGGCGAAGCAGTCCGCGATCCACTCGGTTGTCAGCCGGCTGGCGCCCCAGTCGTCGGCGTTGATGATCAGCAATCCCCGGGCGACGTCGCTACCGGTGCGCAATCGTGACACTGGGCACTAACGTGATCCGGGCGCTCGGTCTGGCAGCAGGCGCTCGCGCATCTGATCGAAGTCGTCGAGCGCGGTCTCGTAATCGTCGTGGCGCGATATGTCCAGCCAATAGTCGTGCGACGGCGACGCGCGGACGGTCACACCGCGCTCGATCAGCCTGAGGATCAAGTCAGGGAAATCCAGCCGCTGCCCGGGCTCGATGTGCGAGATCGCCTCCGGGGAGAAGCAATACACACCCATGCTCGCCCGGTAATTGATCCGCGGCTTCTCCACGTAGCCTGTCAGTCGCGTCGGGTCTGCGCCCTCGTCGAACTGAAGCACGCCGAGCGAGATCTGCACGTCGCGATTCTGCGTTGCGATTGTCACCGCCGCGCCGTTTTGGCGGTGGTCGGAGAGCAAGCCGCCGTAGTCGAGATCGGTCAGGATGTCGCCGTTCATCACCAGGAAATCTTCCTCCGGACGGTCGATCAGTGCCAGCGCGCCGACCGTGCCAAGCGGTTCGTGCTCGCGAAAGTAGTCCATCGCGATCCCGTACTTCGAGCCGTCGCCGAAGTACGCCTCGATCAGCTCTGCCAGGTAGCCGGTCGCGACCGTGATCCGTTCGAAACCGGCGCGTTGCAGCTGGCGCACGATGATGTCCATGATCGGGCGATCGCCGACCGGCAGCAGCGGTTTCGGCAGTATCGAGGTGTAGGGGCGCAGACGGGTTCCCTCACCGCCGGCCAGCAGCACGGCTCGCATCGAGCGGGCGATCATAGCCATGGGCGCGGATGGGCCGCCGCGCTCAGGCGGCGCGCCTGCCGTAGTACGTGCCCCCGGCGATATCGCGCACGCCGTTGACCACCAGGCCGATGTCCCTCACGCCGCGTCGCTCCAGGAGATGGTGCGCGCGCCGGGCCTCGTCTCGTTTGGTGTATTCCACGCGGCCGACGACGAGCACGGCATCGAGCTCCGGGTGCTCGAGCAAGGCCTGCGCGTCGGCGACCGGCAAGAGCGGCGGCGCGTCGATCACGACCAGGTCCGCGGTGCTCGTCAGCTGCTCCAGTATTCGGCCCATCTCCTGGCCGCGAAGAAGCGTGGCCGAATTCGGCTCGGGGGGCCCGCTCGGGATCACCAGCAGGCTCGGCGTGCCGGCCACGGGAGCGTGCATCAGCGAGTCGATCGGGACACCCTCGACCAGCGCGGTCGTGAGGCCGGTCAGGTGGCCGGGGAGGCCGAGGCGGCTGGCGAACGCTGGACGCTTGACGTCGGCCTCGAGCAGCACGACGCTGTGGCCCGAGGAGGCAACGGCCTGCGCCAACCCGATCGCGACGGTCGTCTTGCCCTCGCCGGGCACGGCGCTGGTCACGAGCAGCACTCGCGTCTCGCGCGTGGGATTGAGGACCGATAGCCCCGCGCGCAGGATCAGGAACTGCTCCACCTGCGCCGGATCGACAGCCCGCGCCTTGCGCAGTGCAAGCCGCGGGATCTCCGCCAGCGCCCGGGTGCCGTACAGCTCTTCGATCTCCTCGACGGTCTTGAGCCGGCGGTCGAGCAGGTTCATCAGGAAGGCAAGTCCGACCCCGAGCGCGAGCCCGAACACAAGCGCGATCAGCACATTGAGCTTCTTGTTCGGGTAGCTCGGGCTCGTCGGCACGCTCGCCTGATCGACGACCTGCGCATCTCCGGTCTGCACGGCCTGGAGGATCAGCAGTTTCCTCAGCGCCGCCTCGAGGTTGGCGCGGTCGGCGACGTCGGTCGGCGCCAGCGCTTTGAGCTTGTCGTTGAGCAGCCTCTCGCCGGCGAGGACCTGGCCGAGATTGTCGGCCTGGCTGAGCGCGACGAACTGGCGCGCGAACTCGTTCGCGATCCGCGCCGCCCTGGTCGGGCTCGGGTCGGTCGCGTTGACGTCGACGATGTTGCTGCCCGCGTCATCGGTGGTGGTCACTTCGCCGAGGAGGTCCGACACCGACATCGAAAGGCCCAGGCTCTTCTTGACCGCCGCGCCGACGGGGCGCGTGGTCACGACCTGGAGGTTGGTCGCCTGGTCGGCCTGCGGGTTTTGCGACGGCGCGGGCGAGGATCCACCGACCTCGGGGATCAGGCTGTTCTGAGTGAACAGCAGCTTGGCGGTCGCGGTGTATTGCTTGGTCGCTCGCAGGGTCAGAACAAGCGATGCCAGAACGCACACGACGACCGAGATCGCGATCACCCACCAGCGGCTGCGCAGCACGCCGATCGCGTTGAGCAGGCCGACGTTCTCGGGCGGAGCACCGACCGGCGCTGACGTTGCGCTCGCCGAGCGTTGCTCGCGGCTATCTGGAGGCGTGTCCAGCACGGTTACAGGTCGATGGTACTGTTCCGATAAGCACCGTAAGCATGTGGATCGAAGACCGCCTCCGAGGCGCAACCAGGCGCGACTGGACTTCCTCGGTCCCGATCGGTGCACTGCTTGCAGCGGTCCTCGCGGCGTTGCTCGCGATGGTGATGTACAAGCTGGGAGGTCCCCAGCGCCAGCTGAAGGCGGGGCTCGCCGCGATCGCCCTGGTCGTGATCGTCGTCGCGGCACTCAGGCCGAAACTCGCCTTGGCGCTGGTGCTTGCGCTGCTGCCGTTCGAGTTCCACCTCAACGGTCTGGGGACCGACGAGGTGCTGATCTTCGGCGTCGGTGCGGCGCTGGCGTGGAGGATCCGCGCGCGGCTGGTCCCATCGTGGGTCCTGCTCGGTGGCATGGGCTTAGTTATCGGCAGCCTGCTGTCAATGCTCAACGCCCAGGACTCCGGGTCTGCGTTGTGGGGCGCGGTGCGATGGCTGGGAGTCCTGATATTGCTGGCCGAGGCGTTCAGCGTGCTCCACGATCAACCGAACGCCGGCCGGGTGATGGTCGACATCATAACTGCGACCGGGATCATCGTCGTGTTCTTCGGCCTGCTGCAGAAGGCCGGCACCTACCTGATCGTGGGAGCTCCCTACCAGGCCGGGAACATCCAATCGTTCTTCTCCTACTACACGAATTACGGCGGCTTCGTCGCGCTCGCGACCGTGCTGGCGACCGGCGAGCTACTCGCCTCCGCGGTCGCGCACGAGCGGGGACGCAGTTGGCTGTACGGCGGCGCCGTAGTGTTTCTGCTGCTCGGCGTGGCGACCTCGGCATCGCGTGGCGCGCTCCTGTCGCTCGGGGCCGGATGGACGATCCTGCTCGTGCTGACTCTGCGACGCGGTTCGCTGCTGGTGCGCGCGCTCGCGCTGCTGGTTGTGCTGTTCGTGGCGGGTTATGCGGCGACGCCGTCACAGACTCGGGTTCGCATCATCAATCGGTTCACCACTCCGCTGGGCTCCCAGACCGAGGATCAGCAGCGCTTCGCGCTGCAGCGGATCGGGCTCAGCGCGCTCAAGCACAACCCGCTCGGGATCGGCTACAACAACTTCCGCTTCTACATCGCGAACCATCCCACGACCGGGGTCAGCCAGATCCTCGCGCACAGCCATCGGCTTCCGGTCCAGATCGGCCTGGACGCCGGCTGGCTGGGCCTCGCCGGGTTCGTGCTGTTGCTCGTCGGCAGTTTCGTCGCCGCGATCCGGGCCGGGCCTTGGCGCGGGATTCGCAACATGGCGTGTGCCGCGGCCCTGGGCGGGTTCATCGCCCAGGGCCTGTTCGACTACCTGTTCTTCGACATCTCGCTTGTCGTGTACTTCCTGGTGATGGTGTGGGGGGCGGCGCGGACCGATCGCCCAAGTCCCGTGGCCACCGCGCTCAGGTGAGCGTGTCGAAGCTGAGCTGCAGCTGCCGGTAGGCGGGCTTCGGGGTCCAGTTCCCGAAGGTCAGCAGCCCGTAGCCGGACTGGTCGTTGCTCGGATGTGCCTGCCACTCGCGGAGGCAGAACGCGAACAGCGCACGGATCCACGGCCGCCGCCGCACGGCGGCGATCAGGTCGCGGTAGTGCTTCGCCTGCGCTGCATCGCTATAGGTGTACGTCGACCAGCCGACCTCGGTGATCCACATCGGCAGGTTCGCGCCGTGGGAGAGGAACTTCTTGCGTATCTGGTCGACGCGGCCGAACGCCCACCCGCCGGTCCTGTCCTTCCAGCCGTTGCGGCCGACCACCGGCAGCGACGGGTCGTCGCTGTAGGGGAGCACCGAGATCCCGTCGATCCATTTCGCGAGGTCGGGGACCGCGGAGAAGTAGTCGTCGATCATCGTCGTCTGCCACGGACTTGAGCCACCCTGCTGCGGCGCGTCCTCGTAGTCGGCGAACATCAGCACCTTGACGGCCGGTTTGACCGCCTTGGCGGCCTTCGCCGCGGCGCGCACGTCGCGGGCGTATGCCTTGGGCTCGAACACCTTGTTCGACCAGCGGTACGTGTAGTTGGGCTCGTTCCAGAGCTCCCACCAGGTGATGTTCGCCCTCGTGCCCGGGCCGTAGCGCCTGACGGCGGCGGCGACAAACCTCGCGTATCCCCGCGCATTCTCGGGGTAGGTCCAGGACGGCGCGTAGCTGACCACCGGCAGCAGATGGATCCCGTAGCGCTTGGCGACCGCCACCTCGGCGTCGATATGCGCCCAGCGATACACGCCGGGGCGCGGCTCGATCGCAGACCACTGGACATCGATGCGGTCCCAGCTCGCCCCCAGGCCGGCGATCTCGGCAGCAATCTGCCCCTGAGCCGCAGGGCCCCACTGAACCAGGTCCACGATCGCTCCCCGCGCGAACGGGATTCGCAGCCAGCTCGCCGCCGGGGCGTGCGAACGGCTCACCTCGGGTGCGATCCGGTCCGCCGTGGGTCGCTCACCTCGCGAGGGGGCCGAGTCCGCCGCGGCTGCAAGCGCCACCGCCAGCGGAGCGGCGGTGCAGGTTACGGCTGCGACCAGGAGGATCCTCCACCGGGTGCTCAGCAGTGTCGTGGCGCGCCGCGCGCAGGCTCGCCCGCGCGCGTACGCCGCTTGTGCGACGTTGATTATTGAATCCATTCAGACGTGCAGACAGGGGGGCGCGCAACATCGTAACGTGCCAGGCAGCGGTCTACGTCGCTCCCCGAAACGGTCCGTCTCTTCAACTGAGCGTGGCGAACCCAGCCTTCAGCTCGTTGTACGCCGGCTTCGGCGTCCAGTTCGGGTAGGTCAGAAGCCCGTAGCCGGACTGGTCGTTGGTCGGCGTCGACGTCCACTCGCGAAGGCAGTAGGTGAACAGCGCCCGGATCCAGGGCCGCTGCTGGACGGCCGGGATCAGGTCGTGGTAGTACGTGCCCTGTTGGGCCAGCGTGTGGTTGTACGACGACTCGCCGACTTCGGTGATCCAGATCGGCACGTTCGCGCCGTGGGCGAGGAACTTGCTGTGGATCTGGTCGACTCGGGCGAAGGACCAACTGCCGTTGGAATCGGTCCAACCGGTTGCGGCGTTGGCAAGACCCATTGCCGGATCGTCTCCGTACGGATGCACGGCGACGCCGTCGATCCAGTTCGCGAGGTCGGGGACCGCGGCGAAGTAGTCGTCGATCGCCGTCGTCTGCCACGGGCTCGACCCGCCGGTCTGCGGCGCGTCCTCGTAGTCCGCGTAGATCAGGACCTTGACCGATGAGTTGACTGCCTTGGCGGCCTGCGATGCGGCGCGGACGTCCTTGGCATATGCGGTCGGGTTGGCCTGTCCGCCAGACCACGCGTACGCGTAATTGGGCTCGTTCCAGAGCTCCCACCACGTGATGTTCGCGCTCGTGCCGGGGCCGTAGCGCTTGACGGCGGCAGCGACGAAGTTCGCGTAGGACTGGGAGTCGGCCGGCGTCGTCCAGGACGGGGCGTAGCCGATCACGGGGAGCAGATGGATTCCCTGCCGCGCTGCAGCGGCGACGTCGGCGTCCATGTGCGACCAGTCATATACGCCACGGGACGTCTCGATGTCCGACCAGGCGAAATCGATCCGGGCCCAACCGGCGCCGAGATCCGACATCTCCAACCCGATCTGCGTCTCGCCGGCGGAGCCCCAGCCGGCCGGATCGACATTCACGCCTTTGACGAACACCGAGGAGGGGGACGGGGAGGGAGCGGGTGACGGGGAGGGTGACGGAGAAGGAGCCGGGGCGGGCGCGGGCGTCGGGCCCGGCGCGGGAGCGGGGGACGGGGAGGGCGTGGGCGATGGGGCGGGCGCGGGGCGGGGAGGGCGCGGGCGACGGGGCGGGCGCGGGAGCCGCGGCCGGCGCCGCCGGCCACTTGATCGAGACCTCGGTGGACCACGGCGCGTTCGCGAGATACGCCTCGATCCCGTACTTGACGGTCTGACCGGGGAAGGCCGGCGGGTTGTAGCTGTTGCCGGTCAACAGCTTGTAGGAGGTGCTGCGCACACCCCCCACGGTTCGGATCGTGGCGAGCTGCCATTTGGTCACTCCGCTGATCGTGCCCCACTTCAAAGTTGTGCCGGACACCGACAGCCTCGGGACCTGGGTGTTGGCGGCGTGCGCCAGAACGCGCTTGGCGTGCGACTTGGGATGCTGAAGCGTGTGCTTGGCGGCTGGGCGCGGCTTGTGCGGCGTGGACGCGGCCGCGAGCGGGGTGGCGACGCTGACGCCGAGGGCCACGACGGCGGTTGCGGAAAGGACGCGCTGGATGCTCCTGCTTCGCTGCGGCCGAATATCCACTGTGGACATCGGCCGTGTGTCGGGTCCGTGCCGATGGCTCGGACGGCGTGCAAACATGCGCTGAACCTTTGGTTTTCACACAGCACGCCCGCTCCTAAATCCACTTCGGTAGCTCGGCCGACTCTGAGAGTCCCGTGTGCTTTGCGGACTCGCCTCGCGGCGAGGGTGCCTTTTTCGGGTGGTGCTGGTTCGTTTTTCCGGCTTGACACCGGCTTTCTGTACGTTGGTCGCCGTTTAGGCGCGAAAGCTCGACCTCGGGCCCGTCAATCTCAGACGTCCGTCCAGACGAGTTGGCCCGGGGCGGACGCGCGGTCTAAGCCTGGATCCACCGATCCTGCGGTCGTCTCGCCGCCGGATGGCCGTCGCCATACGCCATCGGCGTCGCTCATAGGGGTCACCCTTATGGTGCTCCGCCGATGGCGTCTGACTCGGCCCCCGACGCCGAGACTCAACCCACTATCGGTGGATCCAGGCTAAGGCTCTGGCTTCAGCGGCCGGGGACGGACGCGCGATAGCCCGAGAAGCCGGAGCGCAGCAGCAGCGCCTGCCATCGCTGGCCCCAGCGGGCCAAGCTGTTTTCGGCAGCCACGAATTCCCGCGCGCGGACCAGCAGCTCCGTTCGCGCGATCTCGGGCAGGGCACGCAGCCGCGCGACGATGCTGGCAACGGCCGGCTCGATGCACAGCTCGCGGTATTCCGGAACGGAGGCGAGCAACGTCGGCATCCACCCGACCGGGGTCGTCAACACCGGGATCCCGCTGGCAAGCGCCTCGAGGATCACAAGGCTGCAGGCTTCATAGCGAGTCGGGAACAGCAGACAGTCGGCGGCGCGATACGCCTCAGCGAGGCGGGCAGCGCCGAGGATCCCGAGGGACTGGGCTCCGGCTGGCGCATCGGGCCCGGCGATCAGCAGTTCGTAACCTGCTGACCGCGCGGCCGCAACGACGAGGTCGCTGCCCTTGCGTGGCTCGAATCGTCCGACGAACAGCGCGTAGCGACGATCCGGATCAAGCCCGAGCGACCCCCGTGCGGCGCCCCGGTCGCCCGGAGCGAACGTGTCGGTGTCGATCCCGTTTGGGATCACCTCATCGACGTTGACGCGATAGAACCGACGCAGCTCCTGCGCGGCGCTGTCCGACACGCTGACGTTGATCGCTCCGCGTCCGCACAGCGCCTCGACCGCGCCGGCGCCGACGATCCGGCGCACCCGCTCGCGCGTGGGGATGAAGCCGGCGGAGGCATTGGTGTCGCTGACCATCGTCCCGTGGAACACGTGGATGCGTCGCACGGTCTTCGGGCATCCCCAACCCAGGTAGCCGTTGCTCACCACGAGGTCCGGCTTCTGGGCCATCGCTGCAGCGGCCGCCGAGCGCGACAGCACCGCGGGGGCGGCGCCAAGTCGCGTCTCCCAGCGGGTGGCCTCACGCGACGGTCCGACGATCGCAGCGTCGAATCCTTGCCGCTCGAGGATCGGGCGCAGCAACTGGCAGGTCCGCTCGACGCCGCCGGCGGCGCTTGACGGGTCGGGTGAGATCACCGCCGCGACGGGGCGCAACGCTCAGCCGCCTTCGGGCGTGCGACCGCGAGCCCGGAGGCGCTGGACTCGCGCGGAGATCGTCCCTGTCACGACGTAGACCACCCGTGAGCGAAACAGCGCCAGTTGATTGCTGGTCGGCGACCGAATCAGGCCGCGCTCTGCAAGCCATTCGCCGTGACGCTTGAGAAACCGCCAGTTGTTGCGCAACGACCAGTACTCGTAGCGCAGGCGCGGGAGCCGCGCCCCGCCGGTCCAGTGCTCGATCTGGTAGTTGAACGTGTCCGGGATCAGGTAGCAGCGAAAACCGTGACGGGCTGCGCTGACGAAGAAGTCCGTCTCCTCGCGATACGCGTTGCCGCCGTAGCCCTCGTCGAAGCGAACGGAGTCGAACACGGCGTGGCGGACCAGCGCGCGCGCCGGAAGGAACGGCGTCTCTGCCGGCGACGCAGGGAACGCGTTGTTCATCTGATCCGCCGGGGGCTGCGCCACTCGCGGAAGCGCAGCCGCGGCAGCCTCGACCTCGCTCTCAGGTACGCCGAGGTGTAGAAACGGCGCCGACACGATGTCGGCGTTCAGGCGCCTCGCTCCGTCCAGGAGCTTGAGCGCATAGTCGCGCGGGAACCGGCAGTCGTCTTCGCCGAACAGCACCCAATCTCCGCGCGCGGCGAGTGCCCCGGTGTTGCGCGCGGCGGCCTGGCCGCGGTTGCGCTCGTGCCGGACCGAGCGGACTCTCGGGTCGCTGATCGCATCCAGCACGGCCGGCGTGCGGTCGACTGAGCCGTCGTCGACGATCAGGATCTCCGATACGCCGTCGATCGCCAGCAGCGAGTCGAGATTGCGCTCGAGCGCGGCGGCGCGGTTGTAAGTGGGCAGCACGATCGTGATCTGGTCCGGCATTGGGCGCAGGAGTGTAGAGGCGCCCCTGCAACGCCCCTGCCGGCCACTCACGTGTACGCTGGCCGCGGGCGCGGTCGGGCGTCGCCGTGCGACATCAGATGCAAGCAAGCACCACCGCAAGCAGCACGCAACCGATTCGGCTGAGCGCGTGCCTGATCGTCAAGGACGAGGAGCGGCGGCTACCGGACTGCCTTGCGAGCGTCGCATTCTGTGACGAGATCATCGTCGTCGACTCGGGCTCCACCGACCGCACCCGGGAGATCGCTCGCGCCGCCGGGGCGGTCGTGGTGCAGCAGCCGTGGAAGGGGTTCGCGGCGCAGCGCAACGTCGCGCTCGACGCCGCACGCGGCGAGTGGGCCCTCGAGGTCGATGCCGACGAGCGGATCACGCGAGCACTGCGCGAGGAGATTGTCGAGCTGGTCTCCAATCCGCCGCCGGACGTCGACAACGCGGTGTTACCACTACGCCAGGTGTTCCTGGGGGTGCGTCTGGGTGCCTCCGCCCTGTACCCGGCGAGTCGCACGAGGCTGTTTCTCCGGCGCAACTACCGCCACGACGATCGGCGAGCCGTGCACGAGGGGCTGTGGCCGGCGGGACGCAGCGCCTACCCCGACGGGGACCTGGAGCACATCCTGTCGGAGTCGTTGCGCGAAAGCGTCCGCGACCTGCTGGCGTACAGCAAGCTTGAAGCCTCTCATCTTCAGGCTGACGGGGTGAAGGCGACGATCGTCGGTGTCGCCGTGCGCCCCGCGGTCAAGTTCGTGTACCGCACCTGGCTTCTGGGAGGGTGGCGTGACGGGTGGGCCGGGATCGCCAAGATCCTCCTGGACTGCGCGTACGACTCGCTGACCTGGCTGCACCATCTGCGCTCGCGCCCGGCCGCGCCGGCGCGGGCGGGGATGCAGCGCCCTGGCGCAGGCGCGGACAGCGCGGACGGTGGCCATTTCGGCCATGACGTCGGCTACGGCGGCCCGGCCCGCGTGATCGCCGTCGCGCGGGGACGCGCACATACCGTCGCGGCTCAGCGCTGGCTCGAGGGCGTGGCAAGCCTCGGCGCCGACGTCGTCCTGATCACCGACACGCCGGCCGCGCCCAGCGCCGTGCGTACGATCGAGGTGGAGCGCTTCGGCCCGCTCAGGTACCTGCGCGCGCTCGCACAGGAGGGTCAGCGCAACCCGATCGAGGTGCTGGTTGCAGCGACCGCCGTGGGGCGCGTCGCGTCTCGATTGCTCCCCGCGCCGCTACGCGGGTGGGCGGCGCCCGCGTCGCTGCGTGCGGACCCGCGCGAGCTGATCGACGCTGCGCTCGCTCGACGGCGCGCGGATCGCTGACCCCCGCCCACCGCCCCGCGGCCCGCCGCGGACTAGTTCCGCACGGAACTGACCCGTGGCCGTTCGTCAGTTCCGCACGGAACTGACCCGTGGCCGTTCGTCAGTTCCGCACGGAACTGACTCGTGGCCGTTCGTCAGTTCCGCATGCTCGCGCGCTCCCGCGGCGCGAGCTCCGAGGCCTGCGCGATCACGGCTGCCATCTCGGAGCGAAAGCGCTCGCGGCTGAAGCGACGCGCGTTCTCACGCGCGGCCTCGGGGTGCAGTGACAGCCGCTCGAAGCGCTCGATCGCCGCCGCCATCTCGCGGGGAGTCTGCTCGCCGAACAGGACCCCGGTCTGTCCGTCGATGACCGTCTCGGCCGCGCCGCCGACCCCATACGCGATCACGGGCACGCCGGCCGCCTGCGCCTCCACCGGCACGATCCCGAAATCCTCCTCGCCGGGGAACAACAGCGCCCGCGCGCCGCTGAGCAGGTCGTCGCGCTGCGCATCCGACACTCGGCCCAACAGTTCGGCCGTCGGACCGGCGCGGCCGCGGAGGCCGTCGAGCCCCCGCCCGCCGCCCGCGACCTTGAGCGGGCGCGGCAACAGCCTGACCGTCTCGAGCGCTATGTCGACGCGCTTGTACGGGACCACCCGGCCGAGGACGACGTAGTAATCGCCGGGTGAGCGCGTCAGCCCGAGGTAGTGACCGATGTCGACCGGTGGGTGCACGACGACCGCGTCGCGGCCGTAGAAGCGCTTGATCCGCGCCGCGACATGCGCCGAATTCGCCACGAACACGTCGGGGCGCGAGGCGCCGCGCAGGTCCTGACGGCGCAGCCAACGCAACAGCGGCGGCAGCAACATCCTCGTCACCGGGCCGATCTGCTCGCCCTCGAGGAAGTCGGGCTCCCACGCGTATCGCATCGGCGTGTGGCAGTAGCAGACGTGCAGCGTTCCCGCGGGGGTGTGCACGTTCTTGGCGTTGGCGTGGCTGCTGGAGAGCACCAGATCGAAGGCGGAGAGATCGAACGACTCAAACGCGCGATTCATCAGTGGGAGCAGGCGGGGATAGTGGCGTTTCGCGCCGGGAATCCGCGACAAGTACGACGCGTGGACGGGGCGCTGGGTGATCTGCGGCGGCCACGGCTCCGGGTCATATACCGACGTGAACAGCTCCGCCTGCGGGAACAGCTCGAGCAGCTCGAGGACGACCTCCTCCGAGCCGCCGGGGATCGTCAGCCAGTCGTGGACGACCGCGACGCGCGCAAAGCGGTCGCGCACCTTCGCGATGGGATCATCGACCATCGGCGGTCAGCCGGTTGGTCTGGCACGAGTAGCGGAACCCGAAGCGATCCTGGTGCAGCGGCGCCGGCGCGTCGGTCTCGTAATAGATCGTCGAGATTCGATCCAGCACGTCGGGCTCGATCGCCGTGACGAGGTCGATCTCCGAGCCTTCGGTGTCGATCTTCAACACGTCGATGCGCTCCTGATCGCGCAGGATCTCCCGCAGCACCGCGTTGATCGCCCTGGTGCGGACCGTGATCAGCGTCGTGTCCGGCGCGCTTTCGTCGACCCGCAGCGTTCCGTATCGACCGCTGTCCTCGGTCGCAAAGCTGGCGGTGCCGTCGGCGACGGCGATGGCGACCTCCTCCAACCTGTAGCGGCCCTCGAACTCGGCGAGGGTCGCGCGCACGCGCATCGTGTTCTTCGGATCGGGCTCGAACAGAAACGCCCGAGCCGTCGCGTTGCGCGTCAGGAAGTACAGGGCGCTGATCCCGATGTTCGAGCCGATGTCGACGGCGACCTCGAGCTCGCGACCCACGCGGTAGTCCTGGCGACTGAAGATCTCGTTGACCGTCGACATGTCGTGGCTCGAATACAGCGTCGGCGCCACCACTCCGAGCGGAGTCCGGACCCGGCAGCGATGCGGGTAGTCGCCTCTTGCCGTCAGGTACCTGCGGGCGCTGTCGAACAGGTCCGGGTAGACGCGCACCATCCCTGCGAGCGCGCGGTAGTGACCGGCCTGCAAGGGGGCTCGTAAGACCGCCCCGACGCTTCGGTTGCCGACGTTCACGCGGCTAGGATCGCAGAGGGCGAGACGGGCGCCGGCTCGGCGTCGCCGGTGTCCGCGCCCACGCTCAGGCGGCCTTCTGACCGATCGCTGACTGCACGCAGGCCGTCACCTCGGCCGCGCCCGCCGCGCTCAACGTCGGGCCGATCGGGATCGCGAGGTGGGTCAGCGCGAGCTGTTCGGTCACGGGCAGCTCCACGCCCTCGGCGTAGGGTGCCATCGCCCGGTGACGGTGGATCGGTGGCCGGTAGTAGACCTTGTTGCCGATCTCGGCCGCGCTCAGCGCCCGGGAGATCTCGTCGACGCGCCCGGAGCGGATCATGTAGATGTGCCAGGCCGCGGCGGCTCCGTCGGTTGCGACCGGGAGCTCGACGAGCTCGCCGAGCCCTGCCTCCCGGTAGTGCTCACCTGCTTGCACCCGGCGCTGCGCCCAGCCGTCGAGCTCGGGCAAGAGCACTCGCAGAAACGCCGCCTGCAGCTCGTCGAGCCGGGAGTTGTAGCCGACGTAGTCATACGTGACGCGGTCGCTGGAGCCGTGAAAGCGCAGTGTCCGTGCCAGTTGCGCGATCTCGTCGCTGGAGGTGGCGATCGCGCCACCGTCGCCGAGCGCGCCCAAGTTCTTGGACGGATAGAAGCTGAACGTCGCCGCCGTGCCGAGCGCGCCCGGGCGCCCGTCGGGGCCCCTGGAGCCGGCGGCCTGGGCCGCGTCCTCGAGCACCGGGACCCCGAGTCGCTCGATCTCTGCGACCGGCGCCACATTGCCGAACAGGTGCACGGCCACGACCGCTTTGGTCGCCGGCGTCAGCGCCGCGCGCACCGTGTCGGGCGTGACCATCATCGTCTCGCGGTCGACGTCGCAGAACACCGGGCGCGCCCCGGTCGGGGGAATCGCCTCGGCGGACGCGTAGAAGGTGAACGACGGCACGATCACGTCGTCGCCGGGCCCGACGCCCATCGCGCGCAGGGCGATCGTCAGCGCCTCGGTGCCGTTGGCGACGCCGACTACATGCTCGGCGCCGAGGTACTGCGCGAACTCGCGCTCGAACGCCTCGACCTCCGGCCCGAGGATGAAGTGGCCGCGGTCAAGCGTGGTCAGCGCCGCATCGCGCAATCGCTGCTGCAGCGGCGCCAGCGGCGTGAGGATGTCGAACAGGGGGATCGGCACGATGGGCGACGCTGGCCTTCGGTGAGCTACCCTAGCGCGCCGCGTGCCAATTGACCCCTCACATTCGAGGCCGCGCGGCGCGGTGATCGGTCTGGGCATGATCGGCCGCCACCACGCGCGGCTGTTGCAGAGCTCGGACCGGGTGCAGTTCGTCGGGGCCGTCGATCCGGGTGGCGACCGCTACCGCGCGGTCCACCAGCCCGAGCTCGTGTTCGGCTCTGTCGCCGAGCTGCTGGCGCGCGGGACGATCGACTTCGCGGTCGTCTCGGTGCCCACCGACCTGCATCTGAGCGTGGCGCAGGAGCTCGCCGCCGCCGGAGTGTCGATGCTGATCGAAAAGCCGTTGGCCGCCACTGCCGACGATGCTCGGCGCATCGTGGCGGTGTGTGCCGGCGCCGGGATCCAGGTGGCGGTGGGCCACGTGGAGCGCTTCAACCCGGCCTTGCAGGAGCTTCGCAGGCGGCTGCTCGACGGGCAGATCGGCCGCCTGTTCACCGCCTCGACGGTCCGCAGCGGCCCGTTTCCCTCGCGCGTGCGCGACGTCGGCGTGGTCAAGGACCTCGCCACCCACGACATCGATCTGGTGAGCTGGCTGTCGGGCTCCCCGGTGGCGACGGTGGCCGCGCAAACGCAGCACCTGAGCGGGCGCGAGCACGAGGACCTCGTGCTCGCGGTCGGTTCGCTGCAATCGGGCGCGGCGTTCAACTTCGTCGTGGACTGGGTGTCGCCGGTGAAGGTGCGGCGCACGCGCGTGCTCGGAGAGCGGGGAATGCTCGAGGCCGACACGCTCACCGCCGATCTGTACTTCTACGAGAACGCGGAGGTCACGATCTCGTGGTCGGCAACGCAGCAGTTCCGCGGGGTCAGCGAAGGCAACGTGATCCGCTATGCGCTGCTCCGAGACGAGCCGCTGCGCGTCGAGCACGAAGCGTTCCTCGACTTTCTCGACGGCCGCCGAGAGGTCGAGCAGGTGACGCTCGAGCAGGCGGTAGAGATCGTCGAGGTGGCCGAGGCCGTGCTCGAGAGCGCGCGCACCGGGCAGACGGTCTCGCTGAACGCCGGCGGGGCTGCGGGCTGATGCACGCGGTCGTAGTCGCACTGGGCAAGATCGGGCTGCCGCTCGCGGCGCAGATCGCACGGGCCGGCCACGACGTCGTCGGCTGCGACAACGATGACCGCGTGGTCGAGCTCGTCAACGCGGCGCAGGAGCCGTTCCCCGGCGAGGCGGGGCTCGCCGAGGCGCTCGCCGAGCTTGTGCCCGCCGGCCGGCTGCGCGCGACCAGCGACACCGCCGCCGCGGTCGCCGAAGGCCCCGAGCTGATCGTCGCGATCCCGCCGCTGTCCGTCGACGACCACGCCAAGCCTGACTATTCGGTGCTGGACGCGGTGCTCGCCGACATCGGTCGAGGCCTGAAGCCCGGAGCGGTCGTCAGCGTCGAGACGACGATCCCGGTCGGGACGACGCGCGGCCGAATCGCACCGATGCTGGCCGAGCTGTCGGGGCTGGTCGCCGAGCACGACTTTCATGCGGTGCACAGCCCCGAACGCGTCTATGCCGGGCGCATCTTCAGCGATCTGGCGACCTACCCGAAGCTCGTCGGCGGACTCAGCGAAGCAGGCGAGCAGCGGGCGGTGGAGCTCTACCGGTCATTTCTGGATGCCGAGGTGCGCCCAATGGGCTCGGCCGAGGCGGCGGAGCTGACCAAGCTCGCCGAGACGACCTACCGGGACGTCAACATCGCCCTGGCCAACGAGTTTGCGCGTTTCGCCGATCGCACCGGGATCGACATCGACGGCGTCATCGACGCGGCCAACTCGCAGCCGTTCTCGCACGTGCACCGCCCGGGCATCGCCGTCGGCGGGCACTGCATCCCGGTCTACCCCCGCTTCTACCTCGCGGGCGACCCCGAGGCCACGCTGCCGGCGGCGGCGCGCGAGGTCAACGAGGCGATGCCCGCCTATGCGGTTTCGCTGCTCGCCGACGACCTCGCCCAGGGGCTCGACGGCGCGCGCGTGCTGATCCTCGGCGTGACCTATCGCGGCGACGTCAAGGAGACGGCGTTGTCAGGGGCGTTTGCGGTCAAGCGCGAGCTCGAGCGCCGCGGCGCGGACGTGGTCGCCGCCGATCCGCTGTATTCCGACGCCGAGCTGAGGGCGATCGGGTTCCAGCCATGGGACGGCGGTGACGTCGACGCGGCGATCGTGCAGGCCGACCATCGGCGCTACGCGACCCTGGGCCCGGCCGACGTGCCGGGCGCGCGGGTGATCGTCGACGGCCGCGGGATCCTCGAGCGCGAGCCGTTCACCGCCGCCGGCGTCGTCGTGCGCCGCATCGGCAGGCCGTAGGGCGAGGGACGGCCCAGCTGGTCGAGAAGCGGACAGTATGCGTCCGTTTCTCGACCACCCCGGTGAAACAGCGCGTCGGCTAGCCGCGGAAGCGGAGGACTTCGACGATCGTCAGCGCGATCACCCGCAGGTCGAGCCGGAGCGACCAGTTCTGGATGTACCAGTTGTCCCACTCGACGCGGTCGGCGATCGAGGTCTGGCCGCGCAGCCCGTTGACCTGTGCCCAGCCGGTGATGCCCGACTTGACCCGGTGGCGGTCGTCGTAGCGCTCGACCTCGGCGGCGAAGCGCTCGACGTACTCGGGGCGCTCGGGCCGCGGGCCGACAAGGCTCATGTCGCCGCGCAGGACGTTGATGAACTGCGGAAGCTCGTCGAGCGAGAGGTTGCGTAGCAGCCGCCCCAGCTTGGTCCGGCGGTCGGTGCCCTCGACTCCGCCGGGCGCGGAGCCGTCGCGCAGCTCGAACTCCTGGCCTGCGCTCGGCATCCGCATCGTGCGGAACTTGAGGACGTCGAACGCGTGGCCGTCGCGCCCGATCCGCCGCTGGCGGAACAGGATCGGGCCGGGGGAGGTCATGCGGACGCCGATCGCGATCGCGATCATCAGCGGCGCGAGCGCCAGCAACGCAAGCGCGGCGAACGCGCGGTCGATCGTGTGCTTGATCGCGAACTGCCAGCTGCGCGGGTCGGTCGGACGCAAGCTCAGCAGCGGCAGGCCGCCGACGTGGTCAAGCGTCGAGCGCTCGTTGATGGCCTCATACAGGCGCGGGACGAGGGCGACCTCGACCCCGAGTCGCTGGCACTCTTCGACCTTCTCGACGAGCACGTGGTCGGGCTCCTGGCTGAAGGCCAGGATCACCTGGCGAGCGCCGGTCTGCTCGACCGCTTTGGCCAGGTCCTCCGGGCCGCCGAGCACCGGCAGCAGCGAAGCTGCGTCGCGGTCGCGACGCGGGAGCGGGTCTGCATCGAGGAAGCCGACCGGCCGCAGGCCGTAGCGGCGCTCTGACAACAGCCGCTTGACGAGGTGATCGCCGACCACGCCGGCGCCGACGATCAGCGTCGAGGTCGCGAACGCATCGGTGCGGACCGCGTGGCGGCGGATCGAGACGAGGACCATCCGCGCAACGCCGAGATAGACGACCGAGAACAGCCACAGGCGGATCGCGATGTCGAGCGGGTGTGGACCGCCGAGTATCAGGTCGATCGAGACCGCGAGCATCGCGCTGATCGAGACCATGGCGAGGACGTTCACGGCGGTGTCCAGCAGCGAGCCGTAGAGCCGGTCGTCCGGGGCGCGCCTGGCGTTGAGGAACGCCAGCACTAGCAGCGGGAAGCAGGCGGCGAGCGCGTGGCTGGACGCGGTCGTGCGTGAGCCGGCCGAGGCGAACAGGGCCGCGCTCGCGGCCAGGTACAGCACAACCACGTCGACGAGAAAACGCAGCCGTGACCAGGTTCGGGCCCCGAGCGTGCGCCCGAACGCGTTGCTGAACTCGAGCGGCACGGAGCGCCGCGGCAGCGTCGTCCGCGGGTGCGCAGCATGTGAGGCGGCGGGTGGTGGTGTCATAAATTGGAGAAGTCGGGCGCGCTAGACGCCACTTGGTAGACGACTATCGGTGGTGACAGCACCCGCCTGTGCGCTAACGCCCCGACGCAACTGACCTCTCGGCCATCCGTTGCGGTCGCGCGGTGCGTCTAAACCCCTACGCGTCGATGATAGCGCGTTTATGGGTCAAAAGCCTCACAGAAACTGTCGTTTTCTTATGATGTTTGGGCGTGTTCGCGCGCCCGCTGTCCGTCGGGTCGTGTTCAGGACTGTGATCGGCAGAAACCTCGGTAACCGAAGCGCGACCGCAAACCGATAACGCATGAGGGACTTTGGTTTACGTCCCTGATCGGCGCCGCAGGACGCCGCCCACAGCCGCCAGCGTCGCCGCCGCCAGGATCATTGCCGGCAGGTTCAACCCCGTCGACGGAAGCGACGGCCCGGTCGGGACCGTCGCTGCGGTCGCCGTGGTGCCGGTCGCGGTCGATCCCGCCGAGCCGCTCGAGCCCGACGTGGAGCCCGAGCCCGAGCCGCCGCCGCCCTGCGACGGCGTGCTCGCCGCCTGGACGACCACGGTGCCGTGCATGAACGGGTGGATCGTGCAGATGTAGGCGAACGTGCCCGCGGTCGTGAACGTATGCGAGCCGCTCTGGCCGGGCTTCAGCGTGCCGGTGTCGAAGCTGTGGTCGTTTGCGGTGGCCGTGTGCGGCTGCTTGCCGTTGTTGACCCAGGTGATCGTGTCCCCGACGGTGATCGTGATCGACCCCGGCGAGAAGCTGTAGTCGGCGATCGTGACGCCGGGGTCGCTGGCGCTGTGTGCGACGCGGCCCCGGGCGGCTGCGTCTCCGACCGCGCTCTTCCAACTCGGGGTGTTTGCCGTGGTGGTGGTCGTGGTCGTCGTGGTCGTTGGGGCCGCCGCCGGGGCGGAGGTGCTCGCGGTAGTGGTCGTCGTCGCTGTGGCGCTGGACGGCGCGGTGGTCGTGGCGGCTGCGTGGTCGTGGTCGTGGCCGCCTGTGTCGTTGTCGTCGCCGGCGGCGCGGCCGCGGTCGTGGTGGCGCTTGTCGTGGTGCTCGTCGTGGTCGCCGTAGCGTCGGTGGCCGCCGCGGCGGTCGCGGCCGCCGCGCCCACGAGCGCGTGCAACGGGATCGCGGTGGCGGCCATCATCGCGAGCGTGGTGGCGGTCGGGCGTCGGATCAGCATCTGCAGCCAGAAGACGTGTGCATCGACGGAAACCTTCCCTGATTCGGGCGTAGGATGAAAGCTCAACACGTCAGGAGGGCCCGATGTCACGACTCATCCGCATGGACCAGACCGGCCACACGACGCTTGCGGAGTGGACCGCCGACGATCCGTCCGCCGTAGAAGCCGCGGTCCGAGCGTTCCGCGCCCAGCTCGACCAGGGCTACTTCGCGGTCGTTTCGCGCGGCGAGGGACAGGCCGAGCAGGTATCCGAGCTGCCGCTCGACGAGCCGCTCGTGATCCTGCGCCGGCCGATCGCCGGCGGCTAGCTGCGCGATCGACGCGCGTCGTGGCCGTCGAGCTGAGTGGCAACCGACCGGGCGGCGCCGCCGCGGCGCTGCCCGAGCTGGCGAGCGTCCCGTGGCGCACCCGCGCCAGCGACCACTCGCTGACGCACGCGGGACGGCTGTGGACGCTGAGCACGGTTGCGCACACCGTCCCATTCCTCGCCGCGACGGCCCTGCTGGTCTCGATCAGCCCGATCACGGTGCCGATCGGGCTGATCGTGCTCGCGCACGCGTGGGTCATCCCGGAGCTGTACGCGGCCCGCGGGGCGAACGTCGTACGCGGGCGTGGCGTCGCCGGGCGCGGCCCCGAACGGCGAGCGCTGCTGCTGCTCGGCGACCTGATCGACCAACCCGCGCGTGAGCTGCACGCGCGCAGCGACCTCGTGCTCGAACGCGGCGCGCTCGGAACGTGGCTGCTCGGCGAGGCCGGCGCGGTGCTGGTTCGTCCCGGCGCCAAGCGCGTGCACTGCTATTGCGTGAAGCCGACCGACGGCTCGCTGCCGTCGAGCGACAAGGTCGCGCACCTGCTGCTGGCGCTGCGCGCCGACGAGGCGGGGTTCGCGACCGTCGCCAACCTGGCGTTCTCAGGGGCGCGCTGGCGCCTGCGCCGCAGGCTGCCGAGCCGCGCGCGAGTAGCGCTTGATGCCGCCGCGGCGACCGCCGGGTCGGCGCCGTAGGGCGCATCGCGGCGCTGCAAGTTTGTACCCAAGGCCAATGCGCGCTTCAGGCGATCGGCGGATCATGCTCGCCATGAACCGTCCACTCAGCTCATCCAAGGTGCTGCTCGTCGCCGACCGCCGCGCCACGTCGAGCGCCGACCCGGCCGCCACCGTCTCGGTGCGCCGCTATCGAATCGCGAGGATCCGGTTCGAGGGCCGCGATGCCGGTGCCGGATCGCGCTTCGACCATCTCAAGCGCGTCTACGACTGACGCGCGGGCTGCGGCCAGAGCCCGTTGTCGGGCCGCGGTACGCTTAAGGCATGCAAACTGAAATTGAGGACCCGACCGCTCGGCCGTCGATCGTCAGGCGGCTGCTCGCTGGCGTCGTCCTGATCATCGCGATCGCGATCGCGCTGAAGATCATCATCGGCTTCGTGCTGGGGATCCTGTGGGTGATCGTCGGCGTCGCGGTCGTAGTCGCGATTCTCTGGGCGCTGAAGACGCTGTTGTAAGGAGGTCCCGATGGGGGGCATGGGACTGATCGTCATCATGTTCTTCTTCGGGCTGGCCGGCGGGATCATCGGGCGGATCAAGGGCAGCTCGTTCTGGATCTGGTTCATGGTCTCCGGGCTGATCCCGTTCCTCGGGCTGCTGACCGCGATCTTCTACCGGTTCGAGAACCAGGAGCTGCGCCGCCAGTGCCCGCGTTGCGGCAAGGTCGTGAAACTGCACGACGCGGTGTGCATGCGCTGCGGCGAGGAGCTCGAGTTCCCCGACGTCGCGATCGCGCCCGAAGCCGCGATGCGCTAGCGCGACGCTAGTGTCGGGACACTAGTCGCCGGGCCCGTGCGGGCCGGTACACTCGCCAGCCAAGTTCCCGCGCGTGCGGAACGGCCGTGCGCGCACAGATGCCGAGCTTCGCGAAAGGAGGCGAGCGCTATGCGTGCAGTCGACGCCCTGATGGAATGCCTGAAGGCCGAAGGTGTCGACGTCGTATTCGGGTTGCCCGGCGGCGCGAACCTCCCGACCTACGACGCCTTCTACGACGCCGGCATCAGGCACATCCTGGTGCGCCACGAGGCCGGCGGCGGCCACGCCGCCGAGGGCTACGCGAAGGCGACCGGGAAGGTCGGCGTCTCGCTCGGAACCAGCGGCCCCGGCGCGACCAACCTGGTGACGCCGATCTGCGACGCGATGATGGACTCGGTGCCGGTCGTGTTCCTGACCGGGCAGGTGCGGACCGAGCTGCTCGGCACCGACGGCTTCCAGGAGGCCGACACGATCGGGATCACGATGCCGATCGTCAAGCACAGCTTCATGATCCAGCACCCGCTGGAGCTCCCGCGCACGATCCACGAGGCGTTCCACATCGCCCGCTCGGGGCGGCCGGGACCGGTGGTCGTCGACATCCCGCAGGACCTGAGCCGCGCCGACATCCCGTACGAGCCGGTCACCGACGTGCATCTGCCCGGCTACCAGCCCACGACCGAGGGCAACCAGAAGCAGATCCGGCTCGCGGCGAAGGCGCTGGCCAACGCGCGGCGGCCGGTGATCTACGCCGGCGGCGGCGTCGTCAGCGCGAACGCCGCGGCCGAGCTGACGGAGCTCGGCACGTGTGATCGCTTTCCGGTCACGTGCACGGTGATGGGACTCGGCGGCTTTCCGGCCCCGCACGAGCAGTGGCTGGGGATGCTGGGGATGCACGGGACTCGGGCGGCGAACTACGCGATGGACGAGGCGGACCTGATCGTCGCGATCGGCGCGCGGTTCGACGACCGGATCACCGGCAAGCTGTCGGAGTTCGCGCCGCGTGCGAAGTTCATCCACATCGACATCGATCCCGCCGAGATCTCCAAGAACGTCCCGGCGCACATCCCAATCGTCGGCGACGCGAAGAACATCCTTCCCAGGCTGACGGCCGAGTACCGCGCCTGCGCGGCCGACCCGGCCCGGCTGGAGGAGTGGTGGACGCGGATCCGCACCTGGCAGGAACGCCACCCGCTCGGCTACGAGGACAGCAAGGACGCCGAGATCAAGCCGCAGTACCTGATCCAGTCGCTATACGAGGCGACCGGCGGCGACGCGATCGTGACCAGCGATGTCGGCCAGCACCAGATGTGGACCGCGCAGTACTTCCACTTCGACAAGCCGCGCCGTTGGATCAACTCGGGTGGCCTCGGGACGATGGGCTTCGGGTTGCCGGCGGCGATGGGCGCGAAGGTCGGCTGCCCCGATGAGACCGTCGTCTGCGTCGCCGGCGACGGCTCGGTGCAGATGAACATGCAGGAGCTCGCGACCTGCGCTCAGGAGGGCATCGCGATCAAGGTGTTCATCATGAACAACGGCTACCTGGGCATGGTCCGCCAGTGGCAGGAGCTGTTCTGGGACAAGCGCTACAGCCAGGTCGAGATGGGCCAGTGGCCCGACTTCGTCAAGCTCGCCGAGGCGTACGGCGCCACCGGGATGCGGTTGCAGGACAAGCACACGCTCGTCTCAGACCTCAAGGAGGCGCTCGCGACCGAGGGCCCCGTCCTCGCCGACGTCCGGGTCACGCGCGAGGAGAACACATACCCGATGATCCCCGCGGGCCAGCCCGCGCGGAACATGGTTGGTTAAGGGTGGCCGGAATGAAACCCAACATCATCAGACCGCGGGCCTGGATGGCCCGCGGAGGTATGCACTAATGGGAGAACCGGCAACCAAGGAAGTCCTCTCGCTCGACGACCTCGAGGCGGCCAGCGGGCTGCGAACGGGCCGCAAGCACATCCTCTCGATCCTGGTCGAGAACAAGCCGGGTGTCCTGACCAGGATCTCCGGGCTGTTCGCGCGGCGGGGATTCAACATCGACACGCTCGCGGTCGGGCCGACCGACAACGAGAGGCTGTCGCGGATCACTTTGACCCTCGACGGCGCCGTGCACCCAATCGATCAGGTCACAAAGCAGCTGCACAAGCTCGTCAACGTGCTGAAGATCCGCGACCTCGAGCCCGAGGACACGCTTGCGCGGGAGCTGGCGGTGTTCAAGGTCGCGGCCGACGGTGCCAGCCGCACCGAGGTGATGCAGATCTGCGAGATCTTCCGCGCCAAGATCGTCGACGTAACCAAGCGGTCGCTGATCCTCGAGGTGACCGGCACGTGCGACAAGGTCGACGCGTTCGAACGGCTGGTCCGGCCGTTCGGGTTGATCGAGATGGCACGCACCGGCGAGATCGCGATCTCGCGGGGGAGAAGCGAGACATAGCGCAGATCGGCTCGCCCGCCCGCCTCGGCGCCGCCGACTGGCTCGACGCGGACGCCTATCGGCGGCTCGAGCGCCGGATCGAAGCGGGCCTGCAACGGGCACGGCGGACAGGATTGCGCTCCCTGGTCAGCGTCAGCGCGCCCTGCAGCCGGGCCGGCGATCCGACCGCGATCGCGGTTGCGTCGCGCCGGTCGGGCGAGCGCTGGTTCTGTTTCGAGCAGCCCGACCGCGACGGCTCGGCGCTGGCCGGGGTCGGCTCGGTGCGCGAGCTCGACGAGCGCGGGCCCGATCGCTTCGACCGCGTGGCGGCGCGGTGGCGCGCGGTCACGGCAGACGCGCTCGCGGACTCGCCGGCGGGCCCGCCCGGGTCTGGGCTGGTCGCGGTCGGCGGCTTTGCGTTCATGCCCGACGGGGGGTCCTCGCGTCAGTGGCGCGGCTTTGCCCCGGCGTCGCTGTCGGTGCCCGCGCTGTCGCTCGCGCGCGCGGCCGGCGAAACGTGGCTGACGGTCAACGTCGAGGTCGCGCCCGATGACACGGCCGAGGATCTGACCGGCCGCGTCCAGGCACGGCTGAGCGCGCTGCGCGACCCTCGGCTGCCGCTGCTTGACCCAGCGCCCACCGGCACCTACGAGGTCGTCAGCCCGATGCCGCCCTCCCACTACGAGGAGGCGGTCGCGCGCGCTGTCCAGCGGATCCGGGACGGCGAGCTCGAGAAGGTCGTGCTCGCCCGCGAGGTCGAGGTTCACGCTCCGGTCGCGCACGATCCCGGTCCGGTGCTGGGGCTGCTGCGCGAGGCGTTCCCCTCGTGCTACGTGTTCGCGGTCGGGCGCGGCGACGGGACCTTCCTTGCGGCGAGCCCGGAGCTGCTCGTGCGGCGCGAAGGCCAGCGCGCGAGCACCGTCGCCCTCGCCGGTTCCGCGCGCCGCAGCGCCGATCCGGCCGTCGACGATCACCTCGGCGAGCAGCTACTGCAGAGCGCCAAGGACCGCGAGGAGAACGCGATCGTCGCGCGGCGGATCGCCCGCGCGCTGCGGCCGCACTCGGTGTGGGTGACCGCTGCCCCGGAGCCGGTGTTGGTCAGGGTCGCCAACATTCAGCACCTCGGCGCGCCGATCCGTGCGCAGCTGGCGTCGCCGATCGGTGCGATCGAGCTGGCCGGGCTGCTGCACCCGACGCCCGCGGTCGGCGGTGAGCCGAGCGCGGTCGCGCAGAAGCTGATTCCGGCGCTCGAGGGGCTCGACCGCGGCTGGTACGCCGGCGCCGTCGGCTGGACGGACTCGGTCGGCGACGGCGAGTTCTGCGTGGCGCTGCGCTGCGCACTGCTTCGTGAGCGGCTCGCGACGCTCTATAGCGGCTGTGGGATCGTTCGCGACTCAGACCCGGCGGCCGAGCTCGCCGAGTCCGAGGTCAAGCTCCAGGCTCTGCTTCCGGTGCTTGCCGGCTGACCGCGGCCGCGATCCGGCGGTGCAGATCGAGGTTCTGCCGAC
This sequence comes from uncultured Solirubrobacterales bacterium, assembly GCA_963809685.1. Taxonomy (GTDB): domain Bacteria; phylum Actinomycetota; class Thermoleophilia; order Solirubrobacterales; family Solirubrobacteraceae; genus Palsa-465. Next base: position 130,587 of record CAWEKN010000007.1, read on the forward strand.
GGTCGGTGCGCACCTCGATGATCGTCAGGCATGCCCTCGAGATCGAGCGCTCGATCGCGGCGCGCAGGTCGTTCTCGGCCAGCGGTCGCTCGTACAGGCATCCATACAGCGCCGCCGCCTGCTCGAAGTCGAGGCCGTGCGGGGTCGCGACGTGCTCCTCGAACGCATCGACCTCTTCCGACACCGGCAGGAAGTGGAAGATGCCGCCGCCGTCGTTGTTGAGCAGCACGATCGTCAGCGGCAGCTTCAGCCGATGCCACGCGAGCAGGCCACCGATGTCGTGCGCGAGCGCGACGTCGCCGATCAGCAGCACGACCGGCCCCCCGCCCGCCGCGGCGACACCGAAGGCGCTCGAGACGGTGCCGTCGATTCCGTTTGCACCGCGGTTTGACAGCACCCGGGGTGCGAGCTCGCGCGTGCCGGTGAACAGCTCGACGTCGCGGATCGGCATCGAGGACGCGACGAACAGCGTCGCGTCGGATCCGAGCCAGTCGCCGAGCCGCGCGGCCACGAGCGGCTCGGTCAGCTCGTGGCCGAGCGCGCGCGCGATTGCCGCGCTCGCGGCATCGTCGGCCTCGCGCCAGCCGGCCAGCCAGTCGGCGTGCAGTGGAGCATCCGGCGCCCACGCGTCGAGCGTCGAACCCGGGTCGGCGCGAACCCTCCCGCTGAGGACGGCCGCCGGATCCTGCCAGGTGTCCTCGGGGTCAAGCGCGATCTGCTCGACGTCGTGCAGCGAGGCCAGCCACGCACGAAGCGGCTTTGAGGTAGGGAGATCGCCGACCCGGATGATCAACTGCGGGCGCCGCACGTCGGTGAACGCCCGCTCGCGCAACAGCAGGTCGTAACGGGCGATCGCGGCCGGGCCGCGACGGGCGCCCGACAGCGGGTCGGCCAGCAGCGGATAGCCGGCGCGCTGCGCGAACTGCGCGACAGTGCTTCCAAGCTCGCGGTCGCGCTCCCAGCGCCCCGCGACGACGACGCCGCGAGCTCGTAGGGTTGGGCTCGGCGGCGGAGTCGTGGTCACGCTCGGGATGGCGGCGACCCACGGCCGGGAGCCGGGCCTGGCGCTGTCATCCTCCGGCAACGGCTCTGACAGGACGAGCGGCTCTCGCAGCGGGAAGTTCAGATGCACCGGCCCCGGGCGCCCCTCGATCGAGGTCGCGTAGGCCCGGCAGGCGAGCTGGCGAATCCAGCGGAGGTTCTCGGGCGTGGCGGCGTCGACGCCGACCTCGAAGAACCATTTGACCGCATCGCCGAAGAGCTTGAGCTGATCGATCGCCTGCCCGGCGCCGACGTCGCGCAGCTCGGGCGGACGATCGGCAGTCAGCACGATCAGCGGCACCCGGGCGTGGAATGCCTCGATCACCGCCGGCGCGAGGTTCGCGGCCGCCGTGCCCGAGGTGCAAGTGACAGCGACCGGCCGGCCCGACGCCTTCGCCGCGCCGAGCGCGAAGAAACCCGAGCAGCGCTCGTCGATGTGCGACCAGCTGCGAATCCGGGGTTCGCGGACCAGCGAGAGCACGATCGGGGTGCAGCGCGAGCCCGGCGACGTGCAGGCGTGGGCTAGACCGCAGCGAGCCAGTTCGTTACAAAACGCGCGAAGCAGCCGATAGTTATCTGAGACGGTCATGATCGAGTCTTCTGAAATGACGCAGACGCTCGTGCTGCTGCACGGATTCACCCACACCGGGGCCAGTTGGGGCCCGGTGATCCGAGCGCTGGGCGAACGCTACAGCGCGTTCGCTCCGGACATTCGCGGACACGGCTCGGCGACGACCCGAGAGCCCGTGACGCTCGCGGGCGTGATCGACGACCTGATCCGGATGGTGCCGCAGGAGCGCTACACGCTGGCGGGATACTCGATGGGCGGCCGGATCGCGCTGCACGTCGCGCTGGCGCTCGGCGGGCGGGTCGAGCGCCTGGTCCTGATCGGCGCCAGTCCCGGGATCGCGGATGCGCTCGAGCGCGAGGTGCGGTTCGAGGCTGACGCGCGGCTCGCCGAGTGGATCGACCGCGCGCGCGACATGCAGGAGGTCGCGCGGCGATGGGAGGCGACGCCGGTGCTCGGCGGGCAGCCGGAAGCTGTCAGGCGACGCAGTCACGCCGACCGGCTGCAGAACACCCCGGAGGGGTTGGCGCGGGCGCTGCGCGGGCTTGGGACCGGTGCGCTGCCCTCGGCGTGGGAGCGCCTCGGAGAGCTGAAGATGCCCGTCGTGCTCGTCGCCGGCGAGCAGGACGAGAAGTTCACATCGACCGCACGCCGGATGGCCGAGCAGATCGACGACGTCGAGGTCGTGATCGTTCCCGGCGCCGGCCACGCGGTCCATCTGGAGGCGCCGGAGGCCGTGGCGGAGGTGATCGCCGAGGCGTGAGCCTCAGCGATCGCGCGCGTACCAGCCGGTCAACCCCGTCCCGAGCCCTGGTCCCGGCGGCGCCACCATCAATCCGTCGCGCGCGGGCAGCGGGTCGTCGCGGCCTTCAAACAGCGACAGCGTGGCGAGCCCGCAGAAGCGGTCCGGCGCAATCGCAACGGCCGCGTGGAGCGCCGCGGCGATCCCGAGCGGCCCGTCGAGCGTCGATGCGAGGTAGACCTCGTAGCCGGCGGCGCGCGCGCGCCGGGCCGCTTCGATGACGCCGGAGATACCGCCGCAGCCTGACACCTTCAGGCACACCGCATCGGCGTAGCGCGTCTCGAGCGCCCCGGGCAGTCTGGCACTCTCGTCGAGTGCGGCCGGGACCGCAAGGCGGCCGCGCAGCTGCGCGAACGCCTCCAGGCCCGAGACCGGCTCCTCGCAGCATTCGATCCCGACGGGTTCGAGCGCCTTCAAGGTGGCGAGCGCCTCGGGCACCGTCCAGCCGCCGTTGCCGTCGATCCGGATCGCGGCCTCGCGGCCGGCCACCGCCCTGATCGCGGCGAGCCGCCCGGCGTCGTCGCCGATGCCCACCTTCGCCTTCAGGCAGCGAAAACCGGCGGCTCGATAGGAGGCCGCCTCGGCGGCCGCGCCGGCCCGATCGGATGCAGCGATCGTCGCGTTGACCGACAGGGCCGGCGCCGACTCGGCGCCGAGCAGCCGCCACACCGGCGAGCCGGCGCGCCGGCCCGCGAGGTCCCACAGGGCGAGGTCGACTGCGGCGGTTGCCTGCGGCAGCACGGCGGCCCGCGCGCACTGCTGCAGCACCGCTTCGCGGTCGCTGTCGGCGTCGGCGGCCGCGAGCACGTCTGCGCAATCGCTCAGCGCCGCGCGGACGTCGTCGATCCTGACCCCGTCGTAGTACTCGAGCGGGGCCGCCTCGCCGTAGCCGACGTTTCCGCGGCCGTCGTCTAACCGCAGCAGCAGCAGCCGGCGCACGCGGCTGGAGCCCGCGGCCGACACCAAAGGCGCGCGCAGGCGCGCCTCTATCAACTCGATCTCGACTTTCACCGGCTCAGCAGCAGCCCGGCCGACAGCAGCATGCAGAACGCGAGCTGGAGCATCCCGGTGTGGGCCAGCGCCTGGTTGAGCGACGGCCCGTCGGTTTGGTTGCGCACCGTGCGCACGACCGACGCGGCGGCTGGCAGCGTCAGCCAGGGCAGCAGTACCCAGGGCTTCAGCGGGCCGAACACCCACGTCACCGGCGTCAGCAGGTAGGCGCCGTAGACGATCGCTGCGTACATCGCGCGCGTGCGGTTCCGGCCGAGGCGCACCGCCAGCGTGCGCTTGCCGGCCCGGCGGTCGGTGTCGATGTCGCGGAAGTTGTTTACGACCAGGATCGCGGCGGCGATCAGGCCGACCGGCACCGCCAGCGCAAACGCCTCCCAGCGCAGGCGCTCCACTTGGACGAAGTACGAGCCGGCGACCGCCACGATCCCGAAGAACAGAAACACGAACAGCTCGCCGAGGCCCTCGTAGCCGTACGGGCGCGGACCGCCCGTGTAGAGCACGCCGGCGAGGATCGAGGCCGCCCCGACGAGCAGCAGCGCCCAGCCCGCGACCGCGACCAGATACGCGCCGGCCAGCACCGCGACGCCGAACGTGAGGTAGGTGGCGATCAGCACCTGCCTCGGCGGCACCAGTCCGCCGGCGGTGACTCTGACCGGCCCCAGGCGGTCCTCGGCATCTGCGCCGCGGCGGGCGTCGGAGTAGTCGTTTGAGAGGTTTGTGCCGATCTGGATGAACACCGCGCCGATCAGCGCGGCGACAAATCGCAGCGGATGAAACACGTGCTCGTAACCGGCCAGCGCGGTGCCGACCAGCACCGGCGCGATCGCGGCCGGCAGCGTCCGTACGCGCGCCGCCATCAACCAGATCCGCACGCCGCTGGGGGCAGCGACTGCCATCACGCCCGCCGCGGGAACTGCGAGAAGTCCGGCTTGCGCTTCTCGAGGTAGGCCTTGCGCCCCTCGGCCGCCTCCTCGCTCATGTAGAAGAGCAGGTTCGCGTCGTGGGCGAGTTGCTGGATTCCGGTGAGGCCGTCCTCGTCGGCGTTGAAGCTCGCCTTCAGGAGGCGCAGCGCGAACGGGGACAGGGCCAGCATCTCGCGGCACCAGCCGACGGTCTCCTGCTCGAGCTGGTGCAGCGGCACGACGGCGTTGATCAGTCCCATCTCGAGCGCTTGCTGGGCGTCGTACTGGCGGCACAGAAACCAGATCTCCTTGGCCTTCTTGGGGCCGACCAGCCGCGACAGCACGGTCGCGCCGAAGCCGCCGTCGAACGAGCCGACCTTCGGGCCGGTCTGGCCGAACCGGGCGTTGTCGGCGGCGATCGTGAGGTCGCAGACAACGTGCAGGACGTGGCCGCCGCCGATTGCGTAGCCGGCGACCATCGCAATCACCGGCTTGGGCATGCGCCGGATCTGGACGTGCAGATCGGTGACGTGGAAGCGCCCGACCGCCTGGTGGCCGGTCTTCGCCTCCGCCGGGTCGGCGCCGGTGACGTAGCCGCCTTGCTCGCCGCGGACGCGCTGGTCGCCGCCCGAGCAGAACGCGTCCGGGCCCTCGCCGGTGAGGATCACGACCCCGACCTGCAGGTCTTCGCGCGCGCGTTCGAACGCATGCGAGAGCTCGACGACGGTCTCGGGGCGAAACGCGTTGCGGACCTCGGGTCGGTTGATCGTGATCTTGGCGATGCCGGCGTCTTCGCCGGTCGACAGCTCGTAGCGGATGTCGGTGTAGTCGCCGGCGGGCTGCCAGGTGACGGCCACGGCGGACCTCCTTTCGGGCGGCTGAGACTACCGTTTCGCCCGTGAGCTACTGGGTCCACGCCGCTGCGGCCAAGCATCCCGAGCGCCTCGCAGTCGAGGCGCCTGAT
>CAWEKN010000008.1:0-707440 GCA_963809685.1 uncultured Solirubrobacterales bacterium
CCGGGAGGGGCGCCGCCTGCGGTGCGTGGGTGAAGTTGAGCGCCGCCAGCAGGCGCTCGCCCTCTGCCAAACGCTCGAACACCAGCACGCCGTCCTCAGGCCGCGACCGGCGCGTAGTCGCCGACGCTCAGCGCCGGCTGCTGCGCGGCGCAGCGCGATCAGCCGCCGGTACAGCGCCAGCATCGACGCCGGATCGGCGTCTCGCGCGGCGACGTTGCGCGTGCGCCAGTCGGCGGCCAGCGGCAGCCAGGGCTGCGCCGGTGGTGAAGCCGGCGTTGGCGCTCGGCGTCCCACTGCATCGGCGTGCGCTCGGGATCGCGGCCGAGGCCCAGCCCGGGCTCGTTCTTCTCCCACGGATCCTGCACCGGCCTCGGCGGGATCGGCACGTCCTGCATGCCGAGCTCGTCGCCGTAGTAGAGCGTCGGCGTGCCGCGCAGCGTCAGCAGCAGCATCGCCGCCACGCGCGCCTGCGCCGCGCCGACGCGGCTGGCGATGCGCGGCTGGTCGTGATTGCCGAGCACCCAGTTCGGCCAGGCGCCCGGCGGCAGCGCCGCCTCGTAGTCGCGCGACGAGCGCGGCGATGCGCGCCGCCTGCCACGGCGCGCGATGAGCTGGAAGTTGAACGGCAGGTGGCGCCCGCGCAGCCGTCCGTCGCCGTAGTACGCCATCAGCCGCTCGAGCGGCAGGTAGATCTCGCCGATCAGCACGCGGTCGCGGATACTCGTCGAGCGACGCGCGCGCATCTCGGCGACGATCTCGTGCACCTCCGGCCGGTCGGCCGTGTAGAGCTGCAGCAGCGCTCGATGCGCGGTCCTGGCCGGGCGCCAGGCCGGGTTCGGCGGATTGTCGCGGAACTGGTCGTCCTTGATGAGGTGGCAGATCACGTCGACGCGGAAGCCGTCGACGCCGCGGTCGAGCCAGAAGCGCAGCACGTCGTACATCGCCGCGCGCACCTCGGGGTTGCGCCAGTTGAGGTCGGGCTGCTCGCTGCAGGAAGGCGTGGTAGTAGTACTGGCCGGTCGCCGCGTCGAACGTCCAGGCGCGGCCGCCGAAGTTGCCGAGCCAGTTGTTGGGCGGCCCGCCGTCCGGGCGCCGGGTCGCGCCAGATGTACCAGTCGCGCTTCGGGTTGTCGCGCGACGCGCGGCTCTCCGCGAACCACGGATGCTGGTCCGAGGTGTGGTTGGGCACGAAGTCGAGGATGACCTTCATGCCGCGCGCGTGCGCGTCGGCGACCAGCGCGTCGAAGTCGGCCAGCGTGCCGAACAGCGGATCGACGTCGCAGTAGTCGGCGACGTCGTAGCCGAAGTCGGCCATCGGCGAGGGGTAGATCGGCGAGATCCAGATCGCGTCGACGCCGAGCCAGTGCAGGTAGTCGAGCCGGCGGCGGATGCCCGCGCAGGTCGCCGACGCCGTCGCCGTCGCTGTCCTGGAACGAGCGCGGATAGATCTGGTAGATGACGCCGCGCTGCCACCACGTCGGTCGCTCATCGCTCGCTCCGCTCGTCCGTGACGCCCAACTCCCGCCGGGATATGGGGTCCGCGAGAAGGACAACCCTTCCCCTTCGGGGGAAGCGTTTGGGGGCTTGTCAGGAAAACCGGCGGCGGCGGCAAGATTTGTGGCTTGGAGAGAGCGCAGGCGGTCTGCCAAGGTGCGGGCGTCAATTGGAGGTCGCGCGCCATGAGTGAACTCGGGGTCGCTGACAGGCAGGACGCAGCGTCGCCCGCCATCGCGCCTTACGTGCCGCCGCTGCAGAGAACGCAGGGCCAGCCGCCGCCGATCGCGGCGAACGGTGGGCTGTCGTACATGTCGTTCGACCGGGACGGTGATGCCGGCACCGCCAAGGCGCTGGCCCGACGCGGTGGCGCAGATCGCCACCGGCGAGAGCCAGCAGGTGATCGACATGATCGCCAGCGCGCCGCCAGGGCCGATCGAGACCCGCTGGGGGCCGGCGCGCTCGCCGCGCTCGGGTCGATGCGCGGAGACGTGGTCGCGCTCGACGGCGAGGTCTCCAACTCGACCTACTCGGAGCTGTTCGCCAAGGAGCACGGCGATCGCTACTTCGAGATGTTCATCGCCGAGCAGCAGATGATCGCCGCGGCCGTCGGCATCCAGGTCCGCGGCTGGACGCCGTTCGCCTCGACGTTCGCGGCGTTCTTCTCGCGCGCCTACGACTTCATCCGGATGGCGGCGATCTCGCAGGCGAAGATCTGCCTGTCGGGCTCGCACGCGGGCGTGTCGATCGGTGAGGACGGGCCGTCGCAGATGGCGCTCGAGGACCTCGCCGCGATGCGCGCGGTGCACACGAGCGCTGTCCTGCATCCGTCCGATGCCAACCAGACCGCGAAGCTCGTCGCGGAAATGGCCGACCGCCCCGGCATCTCGTACCTGCGAACGCTGCGTGGCAAGACCGAGGTGCGGACGCCGCCCGACGAGCCGGTGTCGATCGGGGGCAGCCGGACGCTGCGCGCGTCGGACCGCGACGAGGTCGCGGTCGTCGCCTGCGGGATCACGGTCCCCGAGGCCGAGCAGGCCGCCGAGTCACTGGGCTCGGAGGGCATCAGCGTGCGCGTGATCGATTGCTACTCGATCAAGCCGATCGACGCCGACGCGCTCGTGCGCGCGGCCGCCGAGACCAGCGGGATCGTGACCGTCGAGGACCACTGGCCCGAAGGCGGCCTCGGCGACGCCGTGCTCGCAGCGTTGGCGGAGCGCGGCGGCGCGCCGCCGCTGCTCAAGCTCGCCGTCCGCGACATGCCCGGCTCCGGCAAGCCCGCCGAGCTGATGGCGGCCGCCGGGATCGACGCTGACGCAATCGTTGCCGCGGTCCACAAGCTCGTCAGGGTCGGCACCCCGGCCTGACCGGCCGCCGCCGCCCGGGCGAGGTGGTGCAGAAGCCGGAGACGATGGCCCCTCTCTCGACCACCTCCGAGCATCACCGCCACGATGGCCACTCGCATGGGGGTCACGGGCATTCGCACGGCCTGGTCGACGACAGCATCAAGCGTTCGCGCGAGGGCGTGCGCGCCGTGTTGCTGTCGCTGGCGGTGCTCGGTACCGCCGCTGTCGCCCAGACGCTGATCTACGTCCTATCGGGCAGCGTCGCGCTGCTCGCGGACCTGATCCACAACTTCGGCGACGCGCTGACCGCGGTACCGCTCGGGATCGCGTTCCTGCTGCGCTCGGAGCGCGCCGAGCGGCTCGCCGGCCTGGCCGTCGTCGCGGCGATCTTCATCAGCGCCTGCGTGGCCGGGGTCGAGGCGGTGCGACGGCTGATCCACCCGAGCACGCCCGGCCACCTGATTGCGCTGGCGCTGGCCGGGGTGATCGGCTATGTGGGTAACTGGATCGCGGCGCAGATCCGCACCCGAGCGGGCCGGCGCCTGAACAGCCCCGCGCTGATCGCCGACGGCGCCCACGCGCGCGCCGACGCGTACGTGTCGCTGGGCGTGATCGCGTCCGCGATCGCGGTCGCCCTCGGCGCGCCGATCGCAGACCCGCTGATCGGCCTCGCGATCACGCTCGTGATCCTGCGGATCACGTGGCAGTCATGGCGGACCGTGCGCGGGCACGAGCACTGATCGTGGGGGCGCGACGAATTTCATCAGCAAAGGCACGCGACCTCGCTACCGCCTCCCACGAGCGAGCCGAAAATCAGGGCTGGGCAGAACGTCCGACCTAAACCGGGCCGCCGGTCAGACGACGCGGCGCGGGCAGCATCTCCCGCCTCAGCGCCCCAGGAACCCCGCGACACACCTGACCGCTCAGACCACGTTCAGCTGGATGATCACGGCTCGGCCGCCGGCGCGGACGGTGAGCGCATAGCGCCCGCGCTGCAGGCGCCGGCCGTGGAGCAGCGAGGTGAGCGCATACCGGTTCGTGCCTCGGTGGCCGCTCACCGAGATCCGCACCACACCGTCGGCCGCCAACCGCCCGTGCGCACGTCCGCTGAAGCTGATCTGCACCCGCGCCCGCGCCGACAGTGTGAACACGAGGCGCCGGGCCGCCACGGCCGCCGCGGACGGCGACGTGGGTGAGGCTGACCGCGCCCGGATGCGACGGCTGCGCGGGTTGGGTCACGGTGACCGGCGCCTGCGCAGGCGCGCCTGTCCCCACTGACGGGGAAGGCGGCGGCGGCGCGGGCGGCGGCTCGGGCGTGCCCACCGGGGTGACGGCGGCCACAGCAGCGGCCGCGTTGAGCTCGCCGCCGGTCACGGACAGCCCGGCCAGCTGAGGCGCCGGATTGACGCCGGCCAGGAGGTCGGTCTTGAGCTGGGCCGCGGTGAGCGACGGGTCCTGCGCCAGCATCAGCGCGAGCGTGCCGCTGACCATCGGTGCGGCCATCGAGGTGCCGCTGGCGTAGACGTACCGGCCGCCCGTCCAGGTGGAGGCGATGTTGACCCCGGGTGCGAACAGGTCGACGCTGGCGGCGCCGTAGTTCGTGAACGATGCCGGCCGATCGTTCTGGTCGGTGGCGCCGACGCAGATCAGGTTGGCCTCTGGGAGGTCGCACGGGTAGTACGGCGTCGTGTCGACGTCGTAGCCGATCTGGTTGGCGTCGCCGTTGCCGGCCGCGACCACGTACAGCGTGTTGGGGTTGTCCGCGATGGACTGCTCGAGCGTCTGAGATGTCGCCGCGACTGCCGAGGCTGGCGTTTACGATCCTGACGCCGTTCTGGCCGGCGTAGTTGAACGCGGCGGCCACGTCGTCGATGCTGCCGCTGCCGTTCGCGTCCAGCGCCTGCAACGGCATCACCTTCGCCCCCGGGGCCACGCCGGTCACGCCGGCGCCGTTGTTCTGGATCGCCGCGATGACGCCACTCACGAAGGTCCCGTGGCCGTTCTGGTCCTGCGTGGGCGTTCCCTGGACGCCGTTGAAGAAGCTCTGCCCGGCGACCGTCTGTCCGGTCAGGTCGGGCGCGGTCGGGTCCACTCCCGTGTCGACCACCGCGACGGTCACCCCGGCTCCCGTCGAGTGGCGCCAGGCGGACGTCGCGCCGATGTCGTCGCCGGGGGTGCCGCTCGTGCCCAGGACCGATTGGCCGGTGTTCGACAGCCCCCACTGAAGCCCGAAATAGGGGTCGTTCGGCGTCGAGGTGGCGTGGACCTCGCCGTTGGGCTCGGCGTACTGGACCTGGGGATCGCGCGCCAGCGTGGCCACCGCGGCCGCCAGCCGGCCGGCCGGCGCGCGATCGATCTCGGTGTTCGGCAGGGGACCCGGCCCCACGTAGCTGACCCCGGCCTGCGCGCGCAGCTCGGCCCGCTCGGTCGCGGTCACGCCGGCCTTGCGCTCGACGATGACCTCGCTGACGCCCTGCGCCTGCATGGCGCGGATGTCGGCAGCCGCCATCGCCGGTCCGTGGATGGTGGACGCGGTGGCGGCGGGAGCGACGACCATCGCTACCACCAGCGCTGTCAAAGCAGCGCGCGGGCTCCTTGCCGGCAGGCGCATTGGCTGCTATGTCGGCCCCCGACGACCGGCGGATGACAAGTCGCGCCCGTCCTGGACGATTCATCGAGCCCCGACGCCGGCCCCCGGCGCCGGAGCCTGGCTTTACCGCCGGACACGGCCAGCGTAAGACCGCGCGCTGGCGCATGATCGTTCGGATTCGCCGTGCCAGGAGTCTGGCGCGGCTCGCGCCGGATCCGCTGCTCCGCGAAACACGGACAACCTCCGTCGCGGAGATGCGCCTGGTCGTCGACGCTACCTCGCAACGAGTCCGCGGCTTGGATGGGTTCCCGTGCCTCCCCGCGCGGCCGGAGAAGGCGATGGCGGGCGATGCTCGCTATCCGGTTACGGGTGGCGGTGCCGGCGGAGGGGGAGTCCGCTTCGCCCGGAGAATCTTCACGACGACCTTAACCTTCTGGAGCGGCGTGAGCGGGGCAACGGCGGCGCCCGGCGGCAGGTCCGCCTTGAACACCGGTGGCACCCCGGGCACCACGGGCACGCCTGGCGGTGGTACTGGCGTAATGTCGGCGATGTTGGCCAGGTTGCCCGGCGGTGCGTCCGCGGCGACGCGGAGATCGACGTGGACGCCGGCGCGTTGGCCGGGCCTGAGGCGCGGGATCATGAGGCAGCGCCGGCGGCCGATGCGACGCAGTTTCCGGTCGGCGCTCACGAACGTCGTGTGGTTCGGGATGTGATCGCAGAGCAAGAGGTTGCGCTCGCTGACACGGCCACGGTTGCGGACGGTGATTCGGTAGCCCGCGAGGCTGCCGGCGGTCACCGTGGGCGCAGTCGGCCTCCTTGTCGATCTTCACGTCGCAACCTGCTGGACCGGCGCCATTGGAAGTATCGACTGTCACGTTGTCGAACAGGTAGCCGGCGTTCTGTCATCGTAAACCCAGACCGAGAGGCGCGGAACTGCAGGCTGTTGATGTCGGGTGGCATCTGGCGTTTCTCCACAGCGAGGTAGTAATTCTTCCACGACCCGAAGCACTGACCCGTGTCAGCACCGTCGATGGAGACTCGGACAAGGTCGCTGGTGTCGCCGGGGTTGACCTTCATCGACACCTTGATCGTGTGTGGGACTGAAGGGTCAAGCACCGCAAGGTTAGGCGCGAACGCGAAGTCCCCATCGGGGCCAGTGGCATAGGCGACGCCGACAAGGACACCTGACGGTGTATCTGTCAGATCCACCCGGAACATGCGCGCACCCGTATAGTCGTCCGGAGAGACGCTCACGTACAGTCCGTCCTGAAACTTGGGCGTCGTGGGGATGAGCGAGAACTGGGCGGTGTAGACCTTATTGGTCTCGTTCTCGCCGGCTGGGTCTTGCACCGGGGTGGAATACGTCTGGTAGGTGAACTCGCCGCACGCAACGAGGTTCGAGAAACGCAACGACTGCTGACCGAACCCAGTGACTCCACCGGAGTAGAACTGCGAATTTTGAACTACCTCTTGGTCATACGGGGAAAAGGGGGGGCACGACTCCTGTCCAGCCACAGCGCTCTTCCAGCCAGGCATTCCATTGACCATTCCCTGTCCGTTGACGGACCCGAGGTTGAAGGGGGGAGCGGCGTTCGGCTCGAAGTTCGTTGTGACGCTATCCGCCAGCGCGACTCCGCATGGAAGCAGCGCGATGCTGGCAAAGGTGGCAAACAGCCCAACAATCGCCTTACGCGGCCGGACAGAACAGATAACGTTGCTTGGACGAAGCACAGCAACCACCTTCCCTGGGATGACTTGACGCGACTGGGCGCGGGACCCTAGCCCGAGGGCGATCCTACCGACCCCGGCAACTCACGGACATTTTTCTGCGGCCGGCGGTGGGCGCAGCGAAGCCGACGCGGCTGTGAGCTCACTCGACCTGCACGGGAATTCCCGGTAGCGCTCCCACGCCGATCGAGCCCACGAGCCAGTCGATCGACGAGTTATCGACCCGGATGCACCCATGGCTGCTGGCCGATCCGAGCGGATCGAGCAGACTCGCGCCGCCGCGGCCATGGATACCGACGGTGCCGTCGCCCCCGCCGAATTGCTGCAGCACGTCGCTGTGGGCGGTCAGGGGCAGGATCCACGAGCCCAGAAACGCATTCGGCGCGGAGGCCCACGCACCGATGATCGAGAACAACCCCTGCGGGGTCGGCGTGCTGGGCTTGCCGACCACGACCGGTACGCGCCGCACCAGACGTCCGCGGCGATAGACCGAGAGCGACCGATCGGCGGTTGACACCACGATCCGCCAAGCGTTCGGACTCAAGATCACCTGGGAAGCGTCAACCCATCCGCTGGCGTTGTTGGGCCGCCAGGGAAGGCGCACCTCCACCCAGCATCCCCCGCTGCGGGTGCGGGCCGCATCGAGCACCAGCAACCACGACGCCTGCGCCGGTCCGACGAAGGTCCGGGCCCTCGTGCCTGCCTGCGAGACACTGCCATGAACACCCGTCGGACCGAGAAGCTCCGCGCGCCACGCGACCTTGTTCGTGGGTCGACCGATGACCGAACCGGTCGCGTTGCCCCTGTGGCATGAGAGAGCGGCAGAAGCAGGCGGCGCCCCGACGAGGCAGATCGCGACAAACACGAACACGGACGTCCAGCACACCGCACTGAAGTCTGTGTACAACGTGCGTTGGCGGCCCATGGTTCGACCCGCCGAACGAATGCGTCACTTTTCGATGACGCATAACCGAGCCGCCACACGAATTGGTCGCCGTGGGCGCTGTGCCCCGGCTCGCCGTTGTCATGGCCGCCATTGTCGCAGCCCAGCCCCCGGAATCCTGTTCTCGAGCAAGCTGCTCGAGGACGGCTGGATTCAGGCCCTGGCGGCGTTTGTCGCGGTCAATACGCTCGTCTCCGCGGGACTCGCTGTGGCCACTGAGCTCGTCGCAAGCTCAAACCGGGAACAGCCCAAACCAGTCTCCGGAGAAGCCAGGCCAGCTCATCCGGTTCGGTTGCGGCGCTCGAGGCGCAGACCAGACTGGAGCGCTCGACGATCGGTGCCCGAAGGCCGCCCAGACCAGGTCTTGCCAGTGCCTGTCCGGGCTCGGTGAGCTGCGCAGGTCGAAGTAGCTGTACCAAACGATCAGCGACGGAGCGGCCGTGCGGATCGCAAGGTCGCGCATCGTTCGCATCTCGCCGGCCGTCGGGAACCGTCGGGCGGTCCAGGGGCCAACTCTGGGGTAGCTGGACCAGTCGAACGCCTGGAGCACCATCGCCGATTGCCGGTGCGCCGCGCCGGCGACGTCCCTGACGGCGGTGCCGACGAAGGCAACCCGGCTCAGCGGCTGCCCGGTGCCGACGGGATAGCTGTCGGCGCCAAGGACGTCGGCTGATGACGCGAAGGGGGCGAGCAGCTTGGCGACGTCGTCGCCGCCGTTTGCCACCGCCAGCCGCGGGTGAGTGCGATCGAGCGCCCGCAGCCGGCCTGAGAACGCGGCGACGCGCGGGGCGTCCGCAGGCGCCAGCTCATCGGCGACGTAGTAGCCCCAGGTCGACGGAGAGCGCTTGACCAGGCCGACGACGTAGCGCACGAACGCATCGTTGGTCGAGCAGCCGCAGCTCGCCGCGAGCTGCGGGTACGCACGTGGGAGTGACTCGGGCCCCCACCACGGATAGTCGTTCATCGGCCAGATCAGCGTGAGCCCGAGGCGTGCGGCGGCCCGCATGTACTGCCGCAACTGAGGTTCGTAGGCCACGAACGACTGGTAGTTGACGACGACCTTGAAGCCGGCTGCCGCGATCTGTCGCAGGCGCGCGATGCATGTACCCACGGACGAGGCGGGCGCGCAGTACTCATACACACCTTGCGCCGGCATCGAGGCCGCGCGCGACCGTGTCGGCGCGCCGCCGAGCGCCAGCGCCGCCAAACCGATCCCTATGTAGATGTACGTTTGCCGGCGGCGTCGCGCGAAGCGACGTGCGGCGGCCAAGCAGGCCGTGGCCACAAGCTCACCCTCCATGGGCTACTTCAACCCTCCATGGGTTACCCTCGTTATCGGCATGCCAGCGTCGCTCTGAACCATGGGAAAGGATCGCCGTGGCAGATGTCGCTGAGCTCCCTCTCCGTCGACGAGTCGCGCGACTGGGCTTGCTGACCTTGGTGCTCGGCGCACTCGCCCTGGTGATGGCCGGCGTCGCGGTGTGGGTCGCGCTGGACTTGCCCCCCACGAAGGTCGTCGGCCAGCTGCCGGTCGGGGCCAGCGACAGGATCCCGTCCAGTCACGACCCTGCTCGCCGTCGGCGCAGCGGCGACCGCTGCGTTCCTCGGCCTGGCGGCGCTGCACGTCGCCGCGGCGATGCGGGTGCTGGCGCGGGACCGGCGTATACCCCATCCCCTGTCGCCGGAGATGCGACGGGTGCGGTCCGTGATGCTGACACCGCTGGGCCGGTCGGCGACGTGGCTCGTGAATGCCGCCGCGGACTCCACCGAGCAGACTGCCGGACGACCCCGGACGCCGAGGGACGCGGCCACTGCGCCTCACGGCGCTGCTGCCGGCTTACAACGAGAGCCTCACGATCGGTGCTGCCATCCGAGTCGCTGCAGCGACAGACCAGGCGCCCGGACAGGATCGTGGTCGTTGCCGACAATTGCACCGACGACACCGCCGAGATCGCGCTGCGCCAAGGGGCGGAGGTGTTCACCACGGTCGGCAACACCGACAAGAAGGCCGGCGCGCTGAACCAGGCGTTGTCGGAGCTGTTTGAGCAGCGTCGACGACAGCGACGTCATGATGGTGATGGATGCCGACTCGGTCATCGCGCCAGAGTTCCTCGAGACGGCGATGGGGCGACTGGAGGCCGACCCGGACCTGATCGCCGTGGGCGGCGTCTTCAGCGGAGAACAGGGTGCTGGGCTGGTGGGCGCGCTCCAGCGCAACGAATACATCCGCTACCGGCGGCACATCTCTCGACGTCGCGGGCGCGTGTTCGTGCTCACCGGCACCGCGTCTCTGTTCCGTGCCTATGCCCTGAAGGCGGTCGCCGACTCCCGTGGCGAGCTGATCCCCGGCCATCGAGGGCACGTCTACGACACGTTGGCGATGACCGAGGACAACGAGATGACGCTGGCGCTCAAGTCGCTGGGGGCAAAGATGGTCTCCCCGATGCAGTGCCTCGTCGTCACCGAGCTGATGCCGAGCTGGAAGGCGTTGTGGCGACAGCGGATGCGTTGGCAGCGCGGCGCATTGGAGAACATCGGGGCATACGGCTTGACCCGAGCGACGCTGCGCTACTGGCTGCAGCAGCTCGGGATCGGTTACGGAACGATCGCGCTGCAAGCGTATCTGTTGCTGATGCTGATAACGCTGCTGTCGGCCGACGGGTTCGAGATCGCGTCGTTCTGGCTCGGGGTCGGCGCGATCTTCGTGGTCGAGCGCGTGGTCACGGCGTGGGCGGCGGGGTGGCGGGGACGAGTGATCGCGTTCACGCTCCTGATCGAGCTCGCGTACGCGGTCTATCTCCAGGCCGTGTTCGCCAAATCGTTGGCCGAGATTGCCAGCGGCACTGCCGCCGGCTGGAACTACGTCCCACGGGAGGCGGTGCAACAGTGACGATCCAAGCCGGAATCCTGTTTTCGAGCGAGCTGCTCCACTCGGGTTGGTTTCAGGTCCTCGCGGCGTTTGTCGCGGTCAACACGCTCGTCTACGCGGGACTCGCTCTGGCCAAGCTGATCCCGCGGCGCCGCGAGTAACGGGTCGCCGGGCCGCTACTGCTCGTCGGCCGCCACCTGCTGCCAGGTCCTGCCGCTGCGGACGCTGGCGGGTCGCTGCGCGACGACGTCGCACCCGGGGCGGGCGTGCTCGTCGGCGGCCTTGACCAGAATCCAGCTGCGCTCGCCGGTCCGGGTCAGCCCGAAGCGGCCGTGCAGCTTCTCGCCGTCGAGCGCGAACGACAGGTGGTCGGGATCGTCTCGCAGGATCTCGGCGCAGCCCTCGTCCCACACGATCACCGCTCCGCTGCCGCGCGCGGCCTGCTCGTGCACGCCCTCGAACTCCCCGGCCGCGAGCGAGTGATCGTCGACGGGGACCGCGAGCCGGCGCACGGCGGGGTCCAGTGACGGCCCCTTCGGGACCGCCCACGAGCGAAGCACGCCGGCGATCTCGATCCGCAGGTCGAAATGGAGCGTGGTCGCGTCGTGAAGCTGCACTACGAACCGCGGCACGGCACTCAGCGTAGGCGAGCGGCATTCACATCGCGCCGGCGCGAATGGCGCGACGTTCCGTAGGCGATCGAGTGGCGGACTAACGGCCAGGTGCGCGTCATCGATGCCCCCGATCTCCCGTGGCTTCTTCGGCCGCCCGCGCCGGGACGTCGACCCGTCGCGTCTGCCTCCCGGCCAGTACCTGGTCAACGACTTTCCCGGTGCTCTCGGCCGGGCCGACCCCCCGCTCGCCTCTTGATGAATGGAGCTTCACGATCCAAGGCGCGGTCGACGAGCCGGTGTCGTGGCCGTGGGCCGAGTTCACCGAGCTTGCTCGCAGAGGCGGTCACGGTCGACATCCATTGCGTGACGAAGTGGTCCAAGCTCGACACGACCTGGAAGGGCGTGTCGGTCGACACCCTGTTGAAGGGCGTGGTCACCGAGGCGGACTACGTCACCGCGTGGTCAGACGGTGGCTACACCACGAACCTGCCGCTGCAGGACCTGCTCGGCGGCCGCGCGTGGGTCGCCTACGAGTACGGCGGCGAGCCGCTCGAGGCCGAGCACGGCGGGCCCGCTCGGCTGCTGGTCCCGCACCTCTACTTCTGGAAGAGCGCAAAGTGGGTGCGCGGGCTGACGCTCACGATCGACGACGAGCCTGGCTTCTGGGAGGCCGCCGGCTACCACAACTACGGTGATCCATGGCGAGAGCAGCGCTACTGGAGCGACTGAACGTGGCGCGCGCGCCGATCGTGTGGCGGGTGGCGACCGTCGCGCCGCGCGTTTGCCGAGACTCCCAGCGCGCACACGATCGTGCTCGACGTGCCCGGCTGGCCCGGGCATCTCGCAGGCCAGCACGTCGACGTGCGCCTCACGGCACCGGACGGCTATCAGGCCGAGCGTTCCTACTCGATCGCCTCGGCGCCCGAGGCCGCCGAGCTGTCGCTGACCGTCGAGCGGATCGACGACGGCGAGGTCTCGCCGTACCTGACCGAGGAGCTGCGCGAAGGCGACGAGTTGGAGCTCCGCGGTCCGGTCGGCGGTTATTTCACCTGGCGGGTGGACGACGGTGGCCCGCTGCTGCTGATCGCGGGCGGCTCGGGCCTGGTGCCGCTGATGTCGATGCTGCGCCACCGCGCGGCGCAGGGCAGCAGCGTCGCGGCGACGGTGCTGGTCTCGGCCCGTCACCTCGACGACGTCCTTTACCGGGAGGAGCTCTCGCGCCTGCCGCCGCCGGCGGTGGCCTCGATCTGCACCAGACGCTGACGCGCGACGCACCCGCCGGCTGGGGAGGGTTCAGCGGCCGGATCGACCGACCGATGCTCGCGCAGATCGGCCCGGCCGCGGCGGCGCACCCGCGGGTATATGTATGCGGGCCGACCGGGTTCGTCGAGCGCGCCGCCGACCTCCTGGTCGAGCTCGGCCACGACCCGCCGGCGATCCGCGCCGAGCGATTCGGTCCGACGGGAGCGTGAGATGAGCGACACCGGCTTGTGGTTGGACGGCAACGCGATCGCGGGACTGCTGAGCGAGTGTCTCGGCGCCGAGCTGACCGACACGCCGCGCGGCTGCCAGTCGTGCGGCTCGGTCCATCCGGTCGGGGCACATCGCCTCTACCGCGGCGCCGGGTTCGTGCTGCGCTGCCCGACGTGCGGCGACGTCGCGGCGCGGATCGCGGTCCTGCCCGACCGCTACGTGCTCGCCCTCGTCGGATCCTGGCGCCTCGAGATCCCGTCTTAGGCGCAACGGCTGACCCGCCCGGCAGGTGGTCGAGAAACGGCCACTATGCGTCCGTTGCTCGACCACCTCGGTGAAACAGTGCCAGCGCGGCGCGCAGCTCGGCGGGAGTGCTGCCGGTCTCCTGCCGGATGACCCGGCACAGGTGGCTCTGGTCGACGAAGCCGGTGTCGGCCGCGAGGCGCGCGAGGTCGCGCTCACCGCCGCCGAGGCGCTCGAGCGCGCCACGGACTCGCAGCCGCATCCGATGGCGAGAGATCGTGTGGCCGGTGATCGACCGAAACACGCGGCTGAGATGGTGGGGGGAGACGGCGGTGACACGCGCGAGCTCCGGCAGCGAGCGGTCGGGATCCTCGGCCAGCGCCTCGCGGACAGCGTCCACGATCCCGCGGCGGGCATGGGCGGTCGCGGGCCGGCCGGCGGCGACCCGCTTGCCGTCGGCCAGCTCGAGCGTGCCGGCGACGAGCCCGATCGCCCGCTCGGTCAGCTCGCGCTGATCGGTTCCGCGGCGCGCGGCGGCCAGCAGCAGCCTGTGCTCGAGGTCGGCCTCGGGACCGACCCTCAGCGCCGGCGCCGGCAGCGCGGGATCGCCGCCCCAGATCGAGGCGACTAGCTCGGGCGAGAGCGACAACGCGGTGCAGTCATCGCCGCCTGCGTGCGGATGGTCGTAGCGCAGCTCCTGGCCGGGGGACATGCAGTAGGCCGTGGTCGGATCCAGCAGCGCTTCGACGCCGTCGGCGCTGCGCACGAAGCACCCGCGGCGCACGAACACGATCATATGCGCGTCGGCCTGCTCGGGCGCCTGGCCGCGCCCGGCGGGATGCCGGCAGGCGACGTCCATGATCCGGACGCCGTCGCCGCTGACCACGTTGCGGCGGCTCAGCACACTTCCGATTTTCGCAAATGAGCACGATCGTCCAAGAGACCGCCGGCTGGCGCTGACAGAGTTGCGCTCCAACTTCACCGGACTCATTCCAGGAGGATCCGATGGCCTCGATTCGCAGGGAGATGGTTGTCGCCTGCAGCCCCGAGCACGCGTGGGACGCGCTGCGCGACTTCGGGGCGCTTCACACCCGGCTTGCGCCGGGATTCGTCACCGACACGCGGCTCGACGGAGGCGACCGGATCGTGACGTTCTTCACCGGCACGGTCCTGCGCGAGGTGCTGATCGACCGTGACGACGACGCGCGCCGCCTGGCGTGGTCGATCGTCGATCCGCCCTACACGCATCACAACGGCGTCGCCCAGGTGTTCGCGGAGCCCGAGCCCGACGGCGCCACCAGGTTCGTGTGGGTCACCGACCTGCTCCCCGACGCGATCGCCGGACAGACCGCCGAGATGATGGATCGCGGCTTGGCGGTGATCAAGCAAACGCTCGAGCAGGTGGCCGTTGCGTCGACTGGCTGACGCCGGAATTGCAGGCATTTCGCCCGCCGTTCGATAACGGAGGGTGTGAACGCCCAAGCCACCTCGCCGGCGCGCGCTGCCGCGCGCGTCCTGATCGCCACCGCGGCGCTGCTGTTGGCGCTCGGCCTGAGCGCCGTCACCGCGCGGGCGAGCGCGGCGACCACGCTCGCGAACTGGGATGCGGGGCAGCAGCGCCAGGTCGTCGCCGCCCACCTGATGTCGCCGGTGGGCCGCTCATTTCAGGGGGCCTTGCCGCTGACCGCGACTCAGGCCAACGCGTCGATGGGGGCGCTGTGGCAGCGGTCCCAAGGCGCCGTCGGCGGCGTGGGCACCGCCTCGCCCGTCCACACGGCCCAGAGCCCGGTGACAGTCGTCATGTTCGACCGCATGGTCATCTCGCAGCTCGGCCTCGGCGACGTCGCCGCCCACGTCCAGTCGATCGCGGCCGCAGCGGGTCTGAGCCCGCCGCCGTACTTCGGCTCGGAGGTCGTCGCTCGGTACCTGGGCCTGCGCTACAACCACCTGGCGGGGACCGACGCACTCGAGCTGTTCCCCTACGACGCGATCACGCGCGCCGAAGCGGCATGGTCGCTGGCACAGGTGCTGGGATTCGGAGACTGGAACGTCGCCGCCGCGCGCGACACGTTGTCGGGGTTCCAGCTGCCGGCGATGACCTCGCCGCAGCGACAGGCGCTGGCGATCGCGGTGTCGCGGATCGGCTACCCGTACGTTTGGGGCGGGACCACCGACGACACCTCCGACGGGCTCGCGCACGGCGGTTTCGATTGCTCGGGCTTCGCGTGGCGCGTGTTCAAGCTCTCTGGCCTGCCGTGGGGCCGCGCGATCCACGGTCGCACCGCCGCCCAGCAGGCCGGTGAGATTCCCCGCAGCCAGCGCGTCCCGCTCCGCGGACTGCGCCCGGGCGACCTGCTGTTCTTCGGCTCGGCGCACTTCAACAGCGTCGCCACGGAGAGCAACATCATCCACGAGGGCATCTACCTCGGCGACAACTGGGTGATCCACTCCTCGTCGGAGGGGGTGTACGTGCTGCCGCTGACGGGAAGCTGGCTCGGCGACGAGTTCGCCTGGGGCCGGACCGTGATCGGCGGCTAGCCGGCACGGATCGCGCCGGGAGGCGTGTGGCTGCGTGGGTGGGCTCTGCGTACCGGGCCGGCGGCCGGCGCGCTGTGTATCGCCGGCCCTCGGTCGCTCAGCGCCACTCGGTGGCGGGGCGCGCTGCGCGCGCCCCGCGGCTTGGGCCGACGGGCGGCTGCGCGTATCGCATCGAAGGAGGGTGGGGCCGGTCGCCTGCGCCCTCCGCCGGCCGCCGGCGCGGCGCGCTTATGTCCCGAAACCTCGTACCCGTCCGGAGGTTTCCGGAGATGAGCGCGCTGCGAGCGCTTATCTCCCAGTGAGCTGCCGTGGGCGGTGAGATTTCCGGACATAAGCGCGCGATCGGGAGGTGTTGATCACGCGCCCCGGTGACCGCCAGCGACCCGCCGCGACTACGCGCCCACGCGACCGCGCACGGCCTCCGGGTCGGAAACGGGTCCGACCTGCGCGGCCGTCCACTCGCCCTCGAGGCCAAATCGCGCGGCCGCTCGTCGGCCAGGGCCGCGGGCGCGAGCAGCGCGCCCGCCACCGAGTGGCGCACGACACGGAGGGCCGGCGATACAACGCGCGCCGGCCGGCGCCCCGGTACGCAGAGCCCACAAACGCCACCCACGAGCCGGCCACAGAATGGCTGCGCTCGCCCCGGCTACGACGGGCGGCGCAGCGCCAGCTGCGCCGGGGTCAGCCCGGTCAGCTGCCGGCACTCGCGGGTCAGGTGCGGCTGGTCGCTGTAGCCGGCCTGCGCCGCGGCCGCCGCGAGGTCGACGTCGGCGCGGGCCAGGAAGCGTCGTAGTCGCAGCACCCGCTGGAGCATTTTGGGGCCGTAGCCGACGGCATCGAGGAAGCGCCTGTGCAGCTGGCGCTCGGACAAGCCGAGGTCCGCCGCGAGCTCGCCGACCCGCTGGCCTGGGGAGAGGAGGCGCACGACGGCGGCCTGCACCGCGCGGTCCGGCGGCCGGGCGACCGTGAGGCGGGCGGCCGCCGCGAGCACCATCGCCGGCGCGTCGGCCGGGGGCACGCCGCCGTCCAGCTGCGCGCGCGGATCCACGGCCCGGCGCAGCCCGCGGTTGGCGAGCTCGGCCAGTCCGACGCGCTGGTCGCGCAGCTCTGACAGGGGCACGCCGAATGCCGCCCCGCCGGCGCCGGGCAGCAGCCGGGCGCCGACGATCAGCTGTCCGGACGACGTGTCAGACCACCAGGCGCCGGTGTCGGGGCCCGCGACGCTCACTCCTTCACCTTCGCGCCAGACGATGTCGCTGCACCCGTCGGGCAGGATCTGGGCCTTAGTGCCGTTGCCCCGCCTGACCCACAGGCACGCGATTGCGCGGCGCAGCTGTGGCGGCGGGCGGAACTCCCGGTAGATGTCCGTTTCGTTCAAGACCGGTGGTCGCGGGGCTGGTTGCATGAGCTTCGAACCGACGAACGGAGATTGCCATGAATGTTGAGTTCCTCGCGGGCGTCGCAGTGGTCGCGGCCGACCCGCCGCACAGCCGACGCCTCTATGTCGACGCGCTCGGGCTCCCGCTCGAGAGCCAGGGTGGCAGTGACTACTTCCACAGCGAACACGTGGGCGGCTGCAAGCACTTCGGCGTGTGGCCGCTGTCGGAGGCGGCTCAGGCCTGCTTCGGCACCGCGCAGTGGCCGGCGGACCGACCGGTGCCGCAGGTGAGCCTCGAGTTCGAGCAGCGCGACGCGGCGGCCGTGCAAGCGGCGGCGCAGGAGCTGGAGGCCAAGGGCTATTCGCTGCTGCATCAGGCGCGGGAGGAGCCGTGGGGTCAGACGGTCGCCCGGTTGCTGTCGCCCGAGGGCTCGATCGTCGGCATCTCCTACGCCCCCGCGCTGCACGACTGAGCTTCTCACAGCCTGACCGCGACCAGCCCCGCGGCGAGCAACACCAGCGCCAGCCACATCGCCGACAGCGCGCCCTCGAGCGGATCCGACAGCCGTTGCGCGCTCAGCTCCACGACCGCGCCGTCGGTCAGCCGCTGTTCGCCCGTGACCGACGCGGTGCGGCGCCGCAGCTCGCGCGCCGGCGTGCTCAGGCGGCGCTGGGCCGTGCTCAGCAGAAAGCACGCGGCCGCGACCGCGATCCCCTCGAGTCCGATCGTCAGCGCGTTGACGAAGTAACCGGTGAACGCCGGAAACGCGCCCCAGGCCAAGGCAAACCAGGTGTCGTTGTGAAGGCGGCCACCGGCAAGCTCGAGGTTGTACGCGGGCACGAGCACGGCGCCGGCGACAACCAACGGGATCAGCAGTGGCGACACGGTCGCGATGCCGACCACGCCGATCGCGACGGCCCCGATCAGACTGGCGACCGCAAGCGCGATCAGCGTCCCGCGCTTGAGCGTGGTGCGCAGCGGACGGCCGTTGAGCTCGTCGAGCGCGTGGGCGCCGATCCCGACCGCCAGAAAGAACGCGGCGAGCGCCGCGGCGAGCCGGTCGGCATGGACGATCGGAGCGGCGGCTGCGCCCAGGGCGACGTAGCTCAGATGCCAGGCGGTGTAGGGCGGATGCAGCAGCGTGACGATGTCCCGCCAGCCGCCCGGCCGCAGCGCGTAGAACGCCGGGCGGTCAAGCTCACGCGGCGCCGTCGCCATCCTTGATCCCCCAGAGCACGATCCCGGCGCCGAAGCTCATCCGCCGCTCGTGCACATCGCCGATCCCCGCCGTTCGCCACAGCGCTGCCAGGTCGGGCTCGTGCGCGTACAGCTCCTCGATGTTCGGTCCCAAGAACCGGCCGACCTCAACCCACGCGGGCGACGCGAGCCGGCCGAGTAGCGGCAGCCCGACGCGGGTGTACCCGCGCCACAGCGCTCGCAGCAGGGGATTGCTCGGGACGGCGAATTCGACCATCCCGATCCGGCCGCCCGGCTTGACGACCCGCGCGAGCTCGCGCATCGTCGCGGCGCGATCATCGACGTAGCGCAGCAGATACGTGAACGTGAGCGCGTCGAACGTGTCGTCGTCATACGGCAGGTGCTCGGCCTCGCCTCGCACGAGCGTGACCTGCCGGGCGAGCGTAGGCTCGCGCGCGAGCCTCGCGCGGGCGCCGGCGAGCATCTCCTCGCTCTGATCCAGCGCAACCACCTCGCAACCGCCTCGGCGCGCAAGCTGCAACGCGACGAGCCCCGTCCCGGTCGCGACGTCGAGCACACGCTGTCCTGGGAGCGGGCCGACCGCGTCGACCATCGCGCGGCGCCAGCGCGGGTCCTGCCCGAAGCTGAGCAGCGCCCCCATCCGGTCATAGCGCTGCGGCAGCCCCGCAAACAGCTCAAGCGCGTGGCGCTTGCGTGGGGAGGAGGGGCTGTCCGTGGACGCGGACACCTGTACGCAAGCCTACGGGGTCGCACGCGCGGAGCGCCGCACGGGCTGCACTAGCCTTCGTCACAGTGGACCAGGCACCGGGCAATCACGACAGCGACGACGCCGAGCTCGAGGGATCGGCCGCGGCGGCGCCGGTCGCGATGCTCGGGCGGGCGCTCGTCCTCTATGAGCACAGCCGCACCCCCGCGACACTCGATCAGGCGTTCGGCGCGGCGGCAGCGGCCGTCGCGGCGGTCCGGGGAAGGCGCGCCACCAAGCCGGCAGACGCCATCGAGATCCGGGAGTTGATGGCCGAGCTGCCCGATTTCGAGCGGCTGGTCTCGATCGCCGTGGCCGAGGCCGAGCAGGCGGCCCGCGCCGGCGCCGGGCGCTTGTGGGAGTGGTTTGGCCTCAGCTCCGATCCTCCGGGATGGAATGACGACGAGCGCTCCGGCGCACGGATTGTCGTCGCCTCCGCCTGCGCGCCGCTGCACGCTCGCGGGGCGGTTTGGCTGCGGCCGCGGCTGCTGAAGCTCGCGGCAGACCGCTGGGCCGGGCTGCTGGCGGCCGAGCTGCGGGCGGCCGACGAGGATCTGTGGCGCCGGTCGCTCGGGGACCGCTACGAGTCCGTTCGCCAACGTTATGCGCTGCGGAGCAAACGGCGCTCAGGCCAGCTTTCGAAGCTGCTCGAGGTGGACGAGGGCCCGCTCACGGCGCTGCAGAAACGGCTGTCTCGGTGGCTGGTGGCCACCGGCGACCTCGACGAGCTTCCGGTCGAGATCGAAGCAGCGTTCGTGCATTCGCGGACGCCGGCGCGACTCGCGTAGCCTCGGCGGGACGACCGCGCGTGACCACCCCGGCTCAGAAGCGCCAAGCAGAGATCGATCACCTGTATGGGCTGCCGCTGGACGAGTTCACGCCGGCGCGCGACGAGCTTGCGCGGCGGCTGCGCCGCGAAGGTGATCGGGACTCGTCCGACGAGGTCAAGCGGATGCGCAAGCCCAGCCTCCCCGCGTGGGCGCTCAACCAGGCTCGCCGTCGCGATCGCAAGCGAGTCGACAAGCTGTTCAGCGCGGGCGAACGATTGCGGGACGCCCAGCAGCGGTTGGTCGCCGGCGGGGAACCCGGGATGCTCAAAGACGCGGTTGCCGATCAGCGGAAATTGGTGGAGGAGGTCGTGGCGCTGGGTGAGCAGGCGCTCGCCGAAGCGGGCCATGCCGTCAACGCGTCGCTGCAGACCAAGCTGCGGGCGACGGTGCACGCCGCGGCCGTCAGCCCCGAGCCGGGGGATCTGCTGCGCGCGGGGAGGCTGTTGCGCGACTACGAGGTGAGCGACCTCGGCCTGTTCGCCCCAGGCGCTGAGGCGCCCCCGTCACCGGCGCCGCGGGCAAGACGGGTTGCAGCACCCGCGACCGACTCCAAGGCCGGCGAGCGCCGCGATCAGCAGCGCGCGGCGGGACGGATCACACGAGAGCTCGAGCGCGCGCGTGCCCGGCATCAGAAGCTCGCCGACCAGCTGGCCGATGCGCAACGTCGGGCATCGGAGGCGCGGCGCAACGAATCAGATACGCGCAAACGGGCGTCCGAGGCGCAGCGGCAGGCCGACAAGGCGGCGGCGCAGCTCGATCGCGCGCAGGCGGGACTGGAGCAGGCCGGCGCGAAGGCCGGCGAGGCCCGCGCGCAGATCGACGAGCTCGAGGCGCAGATGCGCGAGCTCGAGCGGTCGATCGCCGCGAAGTAGCCCGCCTGGACCCGTGCTACGCGGATGAACCGTCCATCGCAAGCGCCCGTAATGCGGATATGGCGACTTTTTTCACACGAAAGCACTCCAGCTTCGGAGCAAACTGCCGATCAGGATGGTCATGACGACGCAGCTTCCCACAGCGATGCGAGAGCTCGATAGCCGCTTGAGCGACGGAATCCACGTCCGCCTGTTGTGGGACGAGGGTGACAGCCAGCTGGTGGTATCGGTGACCGATGTCCGGACCGGCGCGGCGTTCTGCCTCGAGGTTCGGGAGCGCGAGGAGGCGAGGGACGTGTTCCTTCACCCCTACGCGTATGCCGCCTGGCACGGCGTCGACACCGCGACGCAGCCCAGCTTCAGCGAGCCCGAGCAGTCCGGCTCCGAGGACGTTTCGCTCGCGGCCTAAGCGCGTTCGGTTCGGGGCTGTCAAACAGCTCGACGAACCGGCCGATCACGCTGCGGTCGCCGCTGATCGTCAGACGCTGGGCGTCCGCCTCCGCCGAGAGCGACGCTCCGTGCCAGAGCACGTCGGCGAGCGTGCCGGGGTCGGTCTCGATCCGTGCGTCCGCATCGTCGGCTGCACCGTGAAACGCATTCAGCACGCCGTCGGACACCGATAGGCGAAACGGCTGGCCGTCGAGTCGCAACTCGACGGTCGCATCAACTCCGTCGGCAGCGGTCGGGTCGAACATCGTCTTGAGCGCGATCACGAGCGCGTCCGCGCCGAGTTGTCCACGCGGTGATGGAAACGGGGCGCGGCTGCCCCAGCGTCCGAGCGCGAGCAGCACCGGCTCGAGCCCGCGTCCCCACTCGGTCAGTTCGTAGACGTGCGAGCCTGCGGGCGGCGGCAGCGTGCCGCGGCCGACGACACCGGCCTGTTCGAGCTCCCGCAGCCGCTGCGAGAGCACGTCGGGGCCAAGGTTGGGAAGACCACGGCGCAGGTCGGTGAAGCGCTTTGGACCGAGCAGTAGCTCCCGCGCGATCAGCAGCGCCCATCGGTCGCCGATCAGGTCCAGCCCGCGTGCGATCCCGCATGGATCTCCGTATGTCCGCTTGTTCGCCATCGCCGTCTCAGATTTCACTCGCAGGTTCGGATGCCCTGTAGTATAGTTGGAAAAACCAAGTCAGAAGTCTGATAAACCAACTAATAGGCCGAGGAGGCGAGATGAGCGAACGCGACATCTATGGACCGGGAGTGCCGTGCTGGGTGGATACTCTGCAGCACGACCCACGGGCCGCGGCCGAGTTCTACGGGGGCCTGTTCGGATGGGAGTTCGCCGGACCGGGCGAGATGCCCGACGGCGGCGAGTACTACGTCGCTCGGGTCAGCGGTCGCGACGTCGCCGGGATCGGCTCGATGCCGTCGACCGGCGCGCCGCCAACGCCCGCCTGGACGACCCACGTCGCCGTGCAGAGCGCCGACGAGGCGTCCGAGCACGCGATCGCTGCCGGTGGCACCGTGGTCGCCCAGCCGTTCGATGCCGCTCCGGCCGGCCGGATGGCCGTGCTCAGCGATCCCACGGGTGCGCTGTTCTGCGTCTGGGAGGCCGGCGACCGCAAGGGCGCCCAACGTGTCAACGAGCCCGGCGCGTGGGCGATGAGCGCGCTCAGCACCGATGATCCCGACGGCGCGGCGAGCTTCTACGGGACCGTGTTCGGCTGGCAGAGCGACGTGGTCAGCGCCGGCGAGGCGACGTTCACGCTGTGGCGGCTGCCGGGCTACGTCGGCGGCGAGCCCCAGCAACCGGTCCCGCGCGACGTCGTTGGGGTGATGATGCCCCGCAGCGGCGACGCGCCCGCCGCCTGGAACGTCGACTTCTGGGTCGACGACGCTGACGACGTGGCGGCCCGCGCGGGCGACCGCGGGGGCCAGGTGATCATCGCGCCGCGCGACGTGCCCGGCTTTCGCAACGCGGTCCTGGCAGATCCGCAAGGGGCCGTGTTCTCCGTCAGTCAGTTGATGGTCGGTGCGTAGGCGGCCGCGGCCGGATTGTGGGCCTGCCGCCGACCCACTAGGCTCGGCGGCGGATGTCCATTTCGATCCCGATCGATGAGCTCGACGTCGAGGTCCGCGGCGGGATGCTCGCCGCGTTTCAGTTCGGTGAGCAGCCGGCCGGCGCGCCGCTGGTCGTGGCGGTTCACGGGATCACGGGCAACAGCCGCGCCTGGCTACCCGTCGCCCGGGCCCTCGACGAGCGGGCCCACGTGGTTGCGCTCGATCTGCGCGGGCGGGGTGCCAGCAACGGACTTCCGCCGCCATACGGGATGCACGAGCACGTCGCGGACGTGCTTGCGGTGCTCGACCACCTCGACGCTGAGCAGGTCGTCCTGGTGGGGCACTCGCTCGGCGCCTACGTCGTGACCCACTTCGCCGTCGCGCATCCCTCGCGGGTACACACCGCGGTCCTGGTCGACGGCGGGCTGGCGATCCCCGGCAGCGAGGGGGTCGACCCCCAGGAGTTTGCCGACGCGTTCCTCGGGCCGGCAATCGCTCGCCTGAAGCTGACGTTCACCAGCCGCGAGGAATACCGCGGGTGGTGGCGCAAACACCCGGCGTTCCGCGACGGCGACATCACCGACGACGACCTCGACGCCTACGCCGATCACGACCTGGTCGGCTCCGAGCCAGCGCTGCGATCCTCGGTCGCCGAGCCGGCGGTGCGAGCCGACGCCGGCGAGCTGGCGGAGTTCGGCCGGGCTGCTCCGCTGCTCACTGTCCGCGCGCACCTGCTGTGCGCGCCGCGGGGACTGCTGGACGACCCGAATCCGATGCAGCCGATCGAGCAGGCGCGGACGTGGGCGGCGCAGGACCCGCAACGACGGACCGCGACGCTGGTGGCCGACGTAAACCACTACACGATCACGCTCGGCGCGGCCGGGGCAAGCGCTGTCGCGCGGACGATCGCGGCGTACCTGCCGGACTGAGAGCCGGCGTCCTAGCTGGTGTCGCGGGTCAGCTCAGCCGGGCGGACTACGACCAATTGCCGGTGGAAATCGGGCGGCGCTCCGTCGACGATTACGTCATTGCGACGGAAGGAGCACCGATGACCAGTTCAACCTCGGCGAGCGCGCGGATAACCGAAGAAGTGACCTCATGGCCGGGCGTAGTCGCCGGGCCGGGCCGGCGCGGGGAGTTTGCGTTCAAGGTCGGCGGCCGCGAGATCGGTCACCTGCACGGCGATCGCTCGGCCCATTTCGGCTTCCCGAAGGACGTGTGGGTGCAGCTGTTCGACCAGGGCCGGATCGTCGAGCATCCCGTGTTCCCCGGGCGACAGGGCCCGGGCGCGCGGCGGATCGAAAGCGATGACGACGTCCGCGAGGTGATCGAGCTGATGCGGCTCAACTACGACCGGATTGCCCTGCGGCAGGCGGCCCGGTCCCGGTAGACGGCCCGGCTGGCCCGGCTGGCCCGGCTGGTCCTGCCCCGGCGAGCTGGGCCGGAGCGACGGCGGCGAAGCCGATCACCACGAACGCAAGCAGGCAGACGACTCCGATCGCATGGGCCCAGCCGGCGTCGGCGACGGTGAGGAACCCGATTCCCCCGAGCAGGCAGCCGCCGGCCGAGCGCGCGAGCACGCCCGGGGCCGATGCCGCGACGACCACGCGGGCGGCGGCGGGGGTCGGCGTCGAGACGGCCTGGGCCGCGCCGGTGTCGAACCTGCCCCCAAGCACCAGGCGGAACAGGAGCGCCAGCGATGGGAACAGGATCAGCGCGCCCGCGAGCACGGCCACGATCACGACAACGAGCGTGTCGTGGGGAGCGGCGGCCTGCCTGATCGTCAGCCCGGGAAGCATCACCGGCTTTTGGGCCAGCGCCCATCCGGCGATGATCGCCGCGACAGCAACGGCGGCCGTGTAGCGGGCTGGCTCGAACCGGCTCAGCCACACAAACCCGAGGGTGCCGATGCCGGCAACGATCGAGACGATCAGTGCCGGCAGGCCGTCGCCGTCGAGCAGGCCGTGATACAGACGGTGCGCGTCCGCGTGCAGCACCGCGAGCCCGGCGATCGCGACGACGCCCGCGAGTCCGCCGGCGATCAGCGCCCGCACCCGGAACTGGTGCACGAGGAACGCGTCGTTGTGGCGGGCGGCGTCGGCCGCCAGGTAGACCGCCGCCAGGTATGCGCAATTGCAGACTGCGACGACGCCGATGAAGATCGAGGGCGCGTTGAACCAGCTTGTGAGGAGGTTCCCGGCGGCGTTGCCGACCGGTACGCGGCCGGTCGCGATCGCGCCGATGATCGTGCCCAGGAAGAACGGTGCGAGGAGCGAGGAGATCGCGAACACGGTGTCGACTGTGCGTCGCTCCCGGTCGGTTGTCGTGCCGGATCGCAGGGCGTACGTGGCACCGCGGAAGATGATCCCGATCCCGGCGAGCAGCAGCGGCACGCACAGCGTCGATGCGACCGAGCCGAACACCACTGGGTACGCCGTCCAGATCACGACCAGCACGAAGATCAGCCACACATGGTTGGCCTCCCACACCGGCGCCACCGACTCGTGGGCGTGGTCGCGGATACGAGTCGCGCTCGGGCCCGTGCCGGCGGTCAGCTGCCAGATGCCGGTGCCAAAGTCGGCGCCTGCAAGCACCGTGTAAAGCGCCATCCCGATCAACGCGAACACAAGCGGGACGTCATAGAGGTGCATGGCTCAGGTCCTCGCGGCTGATGAAGCGGTCGCGGGCATCGGCGCCCTCGCAAGGCGGCGCAGGATCCAGACAACCGCGCAGGCCACGCCCAAGTAGGTGATCGCGAGCGTCGCGTAGCCGACCGGCAGGCCGCTGGCGCCGGTGACCGCCTGCGAGGTCCGCATCACGTTGTAGACCACCCAAGGCTGACGTCCGACCTCGGTGGTGATCCAGCCGGCGATCAGCGCGATCAGCGCCGCGGGGCCGGCGAGGATCACGGCGCGGTAGAACCACACCGACTCGGGCAGGCGTCTTCGCCTCACGCGCACGTATAGGAAGACGACGCCGAGGATCGCCATCAGCGTGCCGATCCCGACCATCGTCTGAAACGAGAAGCGCACCAGGTTGACCGGCGGGCGGTCGGACGGCGGCACAGCGTCGAGCCCCTCGACCGTCGCATTCCAGCTGTGGAACGCCAGCAGCGACAGGCCGTGCGGGATCGCAATCCCGAGCTTGACCTTGCCGTCGGTATACCAGCCCAGCATGTGCTCGTCGGCGCCGCGGGTCGTGTGTCCGAGCCCCTCGATCGCCGCGAGCTTGATCGGCTGGTACGTGGCGACCTCGCGCCCGGCCCAGTCGCCCACGAGCACCTGCACCGGCGAGGCGAGCGCCGCGATCGTCACCGGGATCGCGAACGCCGTCCGCTCGTAGCGACCCCAACGCCCCCGCAGCCGCCCAAACGCGTACACGGCTGCGACCAGGAAGCCCGTGACGATATACCCGGCCACATACATGTGCAGCAGTTCGTGCCACAGATAGCTGTTGCCAAACAGCGCGGCCAGCGGGTGGACGTCCACGGCCTTGCCGCCGACGAGCCGAAAGCCGGTCGGATGGTTCATCCACGCGTTGACCGTGATCACCATCCACGATCCGGTGAAGCCGCTGATCACAATCGGGATGCCACTGGCGAGGTGGGCGCGCGGCGACAGCCGGTTCCAGCCGTACACGTAGATCGCGATGAAGATCGCTTCGATAAAGAAGGAGAAGCCCTCGATCGCGAACCCGAGCCCGAACACCGATCCGAACGTTGCGGTGAAGCTCGGCCACAGCAGCCCCATCTCGAAGCTGAGGATCGTGCCTGTGATCACGCCGACGGCGAACAGCGCAACCATCACCTTGCTCCAGCGCTTGGCGAGCGTCAGGTACATGTCGTCGCCGGTGCGCAAGTGCAGCCACTCGACGAACATGACCATCGCGGGGAACGCGATCCCGAAGCACACCAGCGGGATGTGCACGCTGAACGACAGGGCCTGCATCTGCCGCGCCTCGAGCAGATATGTCTGGTGCACGGGGGACAGCGCGAACGTCGCGGCGAGCACGGAGGTCACGTTACCGGCCCAATCGGCGCGGGTTCCACTCGCAGGCTCGGGGCGGGCTCCGCGCGATCCTGACCGCGCGCGCAGCCCTACGGGCGCAGTGCTTGCCTCACTGCAACTGGACCGCCGGCTCGGGGGCG
Organism: uncultured Solirubrobacterales bacterium; assembly: GCA_963809685.1. Taxonomy (GTDB): domain Bacteria; phylum Actinomycetota; class Thermoleophilia; order Solirubrobacterales; family Solirubrobacteraceae; genus Palsa-465. The sequence continues at coordinate 27,029 of CAWEKN010000008.1, forward strand.
AACTTCCTGAGCTCGCCGCGGGCGATCGTCCGCTTGTGGATCTCGTCGGGGCCGTCCGCGAGCCGCAGCGTGCGCAAGTGCGCGTACATCATCGCCAGCGGGAAGTCGTCGCACACGCCGCCGCCGCCGTGAACCTGGATCGCGCGATCGACGACGCGCAGCGCGACGTCAGGCGCGGCGACCTTGATCGCCGAGATCTCCATCCGCGCGTGCTTGTTGCCGACCGTGTCCATCAGCCACGCGGCCTTCATCGTCAGCAATCGCGCCATCTCGATCTCGATCCGCGATTCGGCGATCCAGTCCTGGACGTTCGCGCGGTCGCTGACCGGCTGGCCGAACGTGACGCGCGACTGCGCCCGGCGGCACATCAGCTCGAGCGCCCGCTCCGCTGCGCCGATCGCCCGCATGCAGTGGTGGATCCGGCCCGGGCCCAGGCGTGCCTGTGAGATCAGAAAGCCGTCGCCTTCGTTGGCGATCAGGTTCGACGCGGGAACCCGGACGTCGTCGAACAGCACCTCGGCGTGACCTTCCTGGTCGGTGTAGCCGAACACCGGCAGGTTGCGCAGCACCGTCACGCCGGGTGTGTCGAGGGGCACCAGGATCATCGACTGCTGGCGGTAACGGTGCCCGGACGGGTCGGTCTTGCCCATCACGATCAGGATCTTGCAGCGCTTGCGAAGCGCGCCCGACGTCCACCACTTGCGGCCGTTGAGCACGTACTCGTCGCCGTCGCGCTCGATCAGCATCTCGATGTTCGTCGCGTCGGAGCTGGCCACGTCGGGCTCGGTCATCGCGAATGCAGAGCGGATCTCGCCGTCGAGCAGCGGGCGCAGCCATCGGTCCTGCTGCTCGGGCGTTCCGAACAGCGTCAGCACCTCCATGTTGCCCGTGTCCGGAGCCGAGCAATTGAACGCCTCCGAGGCGATGTGGCTGTGCCCCATGATCTCCGCGAGCGGCGCGTATTCGCGGTTGTTGAGCCCGGGCCCCCACTGCTCGTGCGGGTGAAACAGGTTCCACAGCCCCGCCTCGCGGGCTTGTCCCTTGAGCTCCTCCATGATCGGCGGGTCGAAGTGCGGGTCGCCCGAGGCGATCAGTTGCTCGTGGTAGATCTCCTCGGCCGGGTAGATCTGCTCGTCCATGAACGTGAGCAGCCGCTCTTGTAACCGCTTGCATCGATCGGTGAGCTCGAACTCCATGGTCATCAACTCCTCGTCGGGGTGGGACGCGCGGCCGCGCGCGTCGTGATTCCAAGCGCGTTGGCCCACAGCCGCGTCAGGGTCGTGCACAGCGAATCGGCCGACGCGGTGCCGAGGCCCTGGACGTAGCGGGCATACGCCATCCTGCTGACCATCGAGCTCATCGCATGGGCGGCGATGCTCGGGTCCAGCTCGGGGTCGGCCAGGCCACGTTGCTGCAGTCGCGAGATCGCGCGCGCGTTGCGTTCCACGAACGCCCGGGCCCGTCGAAGTCGCAGCTTGCGGAAGTCCTCGTCGACCTGGGCAACCTGCTCCATCAGCGCCATCAACTTCGCGTTGCGGCGGTACGCGTCGAGGTAGGCGCGGTTGGCGGCCTCGATCACCGCGACCGGATCCTCGCGGTCGGTCGCGGCCGTGGCGAGTCGCGGATGCAGCATCTCCTCGTTGACGTCATCCATGACCGCCTCGAACGCGTCCTCCTTGCTCGTGAAATAGGTGTAGAACGAGCCCGCGGCGACGCCCGCCTGCGCCGTGATGTCGGTGATCCGGGCGTCGAGGAAGCCGTCGCGCTCGAACACGGTGCGCGCCGCTCTGACCAGGGCCTCGCGCGTCCGGGTGCCGCGGGCGCTTGCCGGCGCCCGGCCGGTCTGTGAGGGAAGCGCACTGCGCGGTGCCACGACCCGGGAATCTACTCCAAGTTGAAATCGGCTTCAACTTCAATTATTGTCCACGCCCGGATGGAGCTAGCCGACCGGCATGTGGTCGTCACCGGCGCGGGCAGCGGCATCGGCCGCGCCCTGGCGCAGCGGTTTGCGGCCGAGCGCGCCCGTGCGGTCGTCGTCGCCGACCTCAACCTCGAGGCGGCGCAGGCCGTCGCCGAGCAGATCGGAGGGCTCGCGGTAAAGACCGACGTGGCCGACGAGCAATCGATCAAGGATCTGGTCGCGCGCGCCCAGTCTGAGAACGGCGCGATCGATCTGTTCTGCTCCAACGCCGGCATCGGCGGCCCGGCCGGCGGACCGGAGGCTCCCGACGAGGAGTGGCAACGGACGTGGCAGATCAACACGATGGCCCACATCTGGGCCGCGCGCGCTGTGTTGCCCGAGATGCTCGCTCGCGGCGAGGGCTATCTGCTGAGCACCGCCTCGGCGGCTGGGCTGCTGACCCAGGTCGGGGCGATGGCCTACTCGGTCACCAAGCACGCGGCCGTGGCCGTCGCGGAATGGCTGGCGATCACCTACGGCGACGCCGGCATCAAGGTCTCGTGCCTGTGCCCGCAGGGAGTTCGCACGCCGATGCTCGAGTCCGCGCTCGCGGATCCGATCGGCGCCGCGCCGCTGCTCGCAGAGGGCCTGCTCGAGCCCGAGGACGTCGCCGACGCGGTCGTCGCGGGGATCCGCGCCGAGCAGTTCCTGATCCTCCCCCACGAGGCGGTCGCCAGCTACATGGCGCTGAAGGCGTCGCAGCCGGAGCGCTGGCTGAAGGGCATGCGCCGGATCGTCCGCGAGGCGCGGGCGGCCGGCTGAACCCGGATCAGGGGTGGAGGTGAAGCCTGCGCTGCAGGCCCCGCGATAGCTGCCCGACGTGGCCGCGCGTTTGCCCCGCCAGGCCCGTGAGCCCCAGCGCCACGACGAACAGGCCGGCGACCAGCATCACGCCCGCGAGCACGACCGGCCAGTTGCGCTCCAGAAAGCCCCGTCCGGTCGAGAGCATCCGCTCCGCCCGGTCGCCGGCGAACGTGACCGTCAACCAGATCCCCACCAGCGGCGCGACGAAGCACACGTTGAACAGCAGCAGCAACGTCAGCTGGCGCACCGGACCCAGGCCCGAGCCGATGATCGCAGCGATCACGGCGAAGTACGGAAACGCGGTCGGCAGCTCGACCGCGGTGATCGTTGCACCCAACACCGCGCTCGACCTCCCGCTCCCGGGCTCGGGCATCCTGCGGTCAGACAGCCGGCCGCGGTTGCGCCACACCATCGCGGCCGCGACGAGCAGCGCCAATCCCGCGGCGACCTCGAGCACGTGCCGGGTGTCGGCGTCGGGCTTGGGGACCAGCGACAGCAGCAGCTGCCCCGGGCCGAGCGCGATCGCCGCACCGCCGATCAGGTAGACGGCGAACACGCCGAAAGTGAACTGGGCGACGCGCCTGCCCGCGTGCTCGCCGGCGGTCGCGAGATACAGCGCCGGCGCGATCGTCGTCGGGTTGAGCGAGTCGGCCAGGCCGACAGAAACGACCAGCCCGATCAGGCGGAACATGCTGCCTATTCTTGCCCGGTTTGCGTCAATCGGCTCACAGGTCGCCCAACGCTTCGCGAGCCGCGCGCCGCCCCGACCGGACCGCGCCGTCCATGTACCCGTTCCAGAAGTCCGAGGTCTCGGCCCCGGCCCAGTGGATCCGGCCGACCGGCGCCTTGATCGCGGGTCCGTAATCGGTCAGCACTCCCGGTGGCGTGAAACCGACGTAGCACCCGCGCGTCCACGGCTCGGCGGCCCAGTTCATCTCGACATAGCTCTTCGGGTCCGCGGCCTGCTTGCCGAAGTAGCGCACGAAGCTGGCGATCGCCTCGGCACGCCGGCGGCGCGGTGACAGCGCCCCGAACACGCGCGCGTTGTGACCCTCGGCGAAGCCCATCAGCACGCCGGGCGTCCCGCCCGGCGGCGAGTTGTCCCAGGTGAGCTTGATCGGCCCGGTGTCGCTCGTGACCTGGCCGGAGAGGCCCTGCTCGCGCCAGAACGGCCGCGGGTAGACAGCCTGGATCTTGATCGAGGTCCCCTGTGGGAACCGCTGCAGTAGCTGCGCGCGCAGCGGCGGCAGATCCGGCTCATAGCGGATCAACGTCGTCAGCGACGGCGGCCCGGTCACGATCACCGACCGGCAGCGCACACTCAGCTCGTCGGTGACCACGGTGACGCCGGAGCGCCCCTGACCGATCCGGCGAACAGCTTGGGAGAGCATCACGCGGTTGCCCAGCCCGCGCGCGGCGCGGATCGAGACCTGCTGCGAGCCACCGACGAAGCGGGTCTGCTGGGCGCCGCCGGCCGTGTTGATCAGTCGCTCGAACGTGCCGGGGTTGCGCTCGTTTCCGGCCGAGTGGATGTAGAACAGGACGTGCAGCAGCGAGACGTCGCGCGGCTCGCAGGCCCACACGCCCTCGATCCCGAGGTCGAACAAGTTGGCTGCGTTGCGGCCCATGCCGAACCCGAGCTTGAACGTCTCGCACGTCTGGCTGTCCCACTCGAGCGCATTGGGGGCCGTCCACGGCTTGTCCAGCGGCACCGTCCGCGCCATCGCGTCGAGCTTCGCGAGCGCTGGGGCGAGCTGCAGGTCGGCGGTGATGTCCGGCGGGATCGCTCCGAGCGGGCCGCCCGGCTTGTACGGCGTCAGGTGCCCGTCCTCGTAGAACAGATAGTTGCCCTTGTTGTAGGTGTCGAACGTCCGCACCCCGAGCTGGCGCGCGAGCTTGGCGATGTGGTCCTGGGTCGGGCCGATCCACTGGCCGCCGACCTCGACCACCTTGCCGCCGCCGAGCGAGTGGTTGAGCGTCCGGCCACCGACGCGGTCGCGCGCCTCCAGCACGACCGCCGAGCGACCGGCCGCGACGATCGCGCGGGCGGCGGTCAGCCCGGACAGGCCGGCGCCGACGATCACGACGTCGGCCTTGACCGCGCTGGCGGATTTCGCGGCGGCCGCCTGCTCGGGCAGCGCCGCGGCGCCGGCCGCCGCGGCCGCGCCTCCGATCAACGAGCGCCTGCTGATTCGCCTGTCGCCTGGCATCGAGCTAGGTCCTTCCGTGCGTGAGGACGAACATTGTCGGTGACGGCCGCAAAAGAGCGTGGTCCGACCACGATGCGGAAGCTCGGGCCGCCGACGAAGATCCACGTGAGCGGCGAGCCGGCTGGGCGAGCGCGCCGAGCCCACGTCGAGCAGATCACCAAGACTTCGATGACCGGGAGGGCGATGTGACATCGATCAGGAAGCTGTGCGTATCGGCGGCGCTCGGTGCGGCGAGCGTGCTGGCAGCGGGAGCGCAGAGCGCGTCGGGCGCCGGCTTCGCGCTGACGCTCACGGGACCTCAGAGCGCCGTGGTCGGAGGGCCGTTCGCACTGCAGGCAAGCGGGACCGATCCGACCGACCAGGGCGCCCTGTACCTCGAGGTGGACGCGATCCCGGCGAGCGTGACCTCGACTTGCCCGAGCGGCTATCTCGACGGCTCGCAGCTGGCGACGAGCACCGGTGGCAGCCTGGTCGCGTTCGACGACCGCGAGACCCTCGACGCGTCCGGGAACTTCTCGATGCAGGTCGGCTACACCCCGAATGCCGCGAGGGCGATGCTGTTCTGCGCGTACACCGACGACGGGGCGACCGACACGCTCGCCACCTCGTCCTGGCAGGTGAGCGTGCAGGCGCAGCCGCCGACTCCCATCACCGTCCACATCGAAGCCGGTCAACACGCGCAGGCCGTCGGTGACGCGCTCGCGCAATCGCCTGACGTGTAACCGCGGCAGCTGGTCGCAGCACCCCGTCAGCTTCTCCATCCGATGGCTGATCAACGGGAAGACGAAGCGCGGTGCGAGCGCGACCAAGCTCGACGGTCACGCACGGCCTCCGCGGCAGGAGTGTCCAGTGCAGCGTGGCGGCGTCCAATCCGGCGGGGACGACGATCGCGGTCAGCGCTCGCTTCAAGGTCCGCTGACGTGGCGCTCAGGCGAAGTGGAGCTCTTCGGCCTCGTCGTCTGAGACGGGACGCTCGCAGGTCGGGCACCACCAGCGCGCCTCCATCGGGGTGCCGCAGGCGCCGTGCCGCGGCGCCGCCGCGTCCTCGGCGTTGCGCGCGCCCCAACCGGCCAGCAGCCGTAGCGCGCCGGCGAGCTCGTGCCCGGCGGCGCTGAGCTCGTAGACGAAGCGAGGCGGCCGCTCCGAATACGGCCGCGCGACGACCAGCGCGTTTCGCTCGAGCGCCCGCAGCCGCTGGGTCAGGACGTTCGGCGCGATCCCGGCCACCTCTACCTGAAGCTCGCCGAACCGGCGTGGTCCGTCGAGCAGCGCGGCGACCACGAGCAGCGTCCAGCGGTCGCCGACGGTCGCCAGCGCGTCGGCGAGCGCGGAGCGCGAAGCGTCGTCGTCGACGTCCCGTGGAAGATCGGGCTCGGCCATCCGGGAGCGAATCGTACGCGCATGCATTGCGCTTGATATGGTACTGACTTGCAGATTGCAAGTAACAAGGAGAAAGCACCATGACATTGCTTGAAGAGCTCGAGACCGCCGTACAGGCGACCGCTGAGCGCGCCGGGCCGGCCGTGGTCGGCCTCGGGCGCGGGTGGGGCGTCGGGTCGGGCGTGGTGACAGCGCCCGGTCGCGTCCTCACCAACGCCCACAACCTCCGCCGTGAGGACACGACGATCACCTTCCACGACGGGCGTGTCGAGTCCGGCCGCGTCGCCGGCTCAGACTCGGACCTCGACATCGCGGTGATCGACGTCGACACCGGCGACGTCACCCCGATCGAGTGGCCCGACGAGGCCGCTCAGGCCCAGATCGGCCGCGCGATCCTCGCGCTCGGAAACCCCGGCGGCCGCGGCCTCCGCGTCACGCCCGGGTTTGTGTCGAGCACCGCAAGGAGCTTCCGCGGGCCGCGCGGCCGTTGGATCTCGGGCGCGATCGAGCACACCGCGCCGCTCCCCCGTGGCTCGTCCGGCGGGCCGGTGCTGGACCGCGATGGCCGGCTGCTCGGCATCAATTCGGTCCGCGTCGACGGCGGCCTGATCCTCGCGATCCCCGCCGACCAGCGCCTGCGCGAGCGCGTCGAGGCGCTCGGACGCGGGGAGGCCCCCAAGCGCGTCCGGCTCGGTGTCGCGATCGCGCCGCCGAGGGTAGCGAGGCGGCTGCGCCGTGCGGTCGGGCTACCCGAGCGCGACGGCATCCTGATCCGGGCGGTCCAGGAGGGCAGCGCCGCCGAGAGCGCCGGCCTGGAGCGCGGAGACCTGATCGTCGGCGCCGGCGAGACGCAGATCGAGCGGGTCGATGCCCTGTACGAGGCGCTCGACCAGGTGCGCGATAGCGGTCAGCTCGAGCTGAAGATCGTCCGTGGCGCCGACGAGCGCGTCGTGACGGTCACGTTCTGAAGATGGCCGACACCGTCGAGACGCACGGCGGCACGATCCCGGCGAGCGAGGCCGAGGCGCTCGACGCCTACTCGCGCGTCGTCGTCGACGTCGCCGAGAAGCTCGCCCCGAGCGTCGCGAATCTACGCGTGATGCGACGCGGTCGCGGCGGCCAGGTCCCCGCCGGCGCCGGCAGCGCAGTCGCGCTGACGCCCGACGGGTTCCTGCTGACCTCGGCTCACGTCGTCGCCGGACCGGGTCGCGGCGGGCGCGCGGCGTTCGTCGACGGACGCGAGCTGAGCTTCCGCATCGTCGGCATCGACCAGCTGTCTGACCTCGCGGTGCTGCGGACCGACGGCGGTGACCTCACGCCGGCCGTACTCGGCGAGGCCGAACAGCTGCGCGTCGGTCAGCTCGTCGTGGCGATCGGCAACCCCAACGGGTTCGCCGGCTCGGTCACAGCGGGGGTCGTCTCCGCGCTCGGCCGCTCGCTCCCCGCGCGCGCCGGCCGCGCAAGGCGGTTCATCGACAACGTGATCCAGACCGACGCGGCGCTGAACCCCGGCAACTCAGGGGGTGCGCTGGTCGACAGCGCGGCGCACGTGGTCGGGATCAACACCGCAGTCGCCGGCGTCGGGCTTGGTCTGGCGGTGCCGATCAACGCCGCCACCCGCCAGATCGTCGGCGCGCTGATGCGAGACGGACGGGTGCGCCGGGCCTACATCGGGATCGCCGGCGGCCCCCGCCCGCTGCCCCCGCACGCGCGGGTCCGGCTCGGCCGCAACGGCGGGATCGAGGTCGTCGAGGTGGCGGCCGCCAGCCCGGCCCAGCGCGCCGGCCTACGCGCCGAAGACCTGATCGTCGAGCTGGGCGGCACACCGGTCGAGCGGGTCGACGACATTCAGAAGCTCATGACCCACGACGCGATCGGCCGCCCGCTGCCGATCCGGATACTGCGCGGCGACCGCTGGCTGGACCTAGAGCTGTCGCCCGTGGAGCTCGCGGAATAGCTACACTGGCCTTCGGCGCCGGGCGGCGTTTGTCGACACGCCCGCGGCTCGGTGACCGATCTGACCACCACCCTTGTACGGGGAAGCGCGGACATGGCCCGTGGAGACGTCCGGATCGCAGCGACTCTCGCGTGTGAAGAGTGCAAGCGCCGGAACTACCAGACGAATAAGAGCAAGCGGAACAATCCAGAACGGCTCCAGCTGCGCAAATACTGCCGCTGGTGCAGGTGCCACACCGCTCATCGCGAGACGCGATAGCAGACGGCAGTACCGTGGCTCGCAACCGCAAACGAGCGAAAGAGCGTCGCGCGCGGCGTCCCGCTAACGGAGATCCCAGCCAGCCGGCAACGGCAACGGCGCGGCTCGACGCGCCGGATCCGATCGAGCACGCATCGCCGGACGTCGAGCTGGCCGAGGCGCAGCTGGCGATCGGGCGCCCAGAGCTCGCGCCTGATCCCGACGGCGAGCCGGGCACCGGTGAGGAGCCGGACGAGGCGCAGGCCCAGGACGGCGAGCCGGACGCCGACGAGGAGTTCGACGACGCCGAGTTCGGCGAGGCCCCGAACGTGCCCGGCGTGTTCCCCGCGCGGATGCAGGTCCAGACCGGCGACGAGGACGTCGACGAGCTAGCCGACGAAGAGCTGGCGCTCGCCGAGCCCGAGCCGTCCGGGCCGCCGGAGCACCGCCCCAACATCTTCAGGCGGCTGATCCACTTCCTTCAGGGAAGCTGGCGAGAGCTGCAGCGAGTACAGTGGCCTGACCGCCGGCAGGTGATGCAGGCCACGGGCGTCGTGATCGGGTTTGTGATCGTGGCCGGCGTATTCCTCGGAGTGGCGGATTTCCTCGCCACCAAGATCATGAACTACATCCTTACAGGACACTTCAAGTAAGCAATGTTTCGCTGGTACGTCGTCAACACCTATTCAGGCCACGAGAACAAGGTCAAGCACAACCTCGAGCACCGGGTCGTCTCGCTCAATCAGCAGCGCGCGGTCAAGCGGATCGTGGTCCCGACCGAGTCCGTGTCGGAGATGAAGGACAACCAGAAGGTCGTGGTCGAGAAGCGCACGATGCCCGGCTACGTGCTGGTCAACATGGACCTCAACGAGGACTCGTGGTCGCTGGTCAAGGGCACTCCCGGCGTGACCGGCTTCGTCGGCGCTTCCAACGAGCCGGTGCCGCTGACCCAGGCCGAGGTCGACCGACTCCTGCACCAGGAGCCGGCCGAGCGTCCGCGCAGCCGGGCGCAGTTCTCGATCGGCGAGTCGATCAAGGTGATCTCCGGCCCGCTGTCAGACTTCTCGGGCGAGATCTCCGAGGTCAACGAGGACGCCCAGCGGCTGAAGGTGCTGGTCTCGATCTTCGGCCGCGAGACGCCGGTCGAGGTCGGGTTCGATCAGGTCAAGAAGATTTAGGATTTCTAAGGGGCCGCTGACGCGGCCCTGTGGTGTGGCTCACTCAACTCGATGGCAAAAAAGGTTCTAACCCAAATCAAGCTCCAGGCGGTCGGCGGCCAGGCCAGCCCGGCGCCTCCGGTTGGCCCGGCGCTCGGCCAGCACGGCGTCAACATCATGGAGTTCGTCAAGGCGTTCAACGCCCAGACCCAGGCCGACTCGGGCACCGTGATCCCGGTCGTGATCACGGTCTATGAGGACCGCTCGTTCACGTTCGTGACCAAGAGCCCGCCGGCGGCGGTGCTGATCAAGCAGGCGATCTCGCTGGAGAAGGGCTCCGCCGAGCCGCACCGCGACAAGGTCGGCAAGATCACCCAGGACCAGTTGCGCCAGATCGCCGAGAAGAAGATGAAGGACCTCAACGCCAACGACATCGACGCCGCGGCGAAGATCATCGCGGGCACGGCCCGCTCTATGGGAGTGGAGGTCGTCTGATGGCGCACGGGAAGACATACCTCGATGCCAAGCAGCGCTATGACCGCGAGCGCGAGTACGCGCCGGCCGAGGCAATCGCGCTGATCAAGCAGCTGGCGCGGGCCAAGTTCGACGAGTCGGTCGAGCTGCACGTCCGCACCGGCCTCAACGTCCGCCACGCCGACGAGCAGCTGCGCGGCACGATCGCGCTGCCCAACGGCCTCGGCAAGGACGTCAAGGTGGCGGTGTTCGCGCAGGGTGACAAGGCCCGCGAGGCTGAGGAGGCGGGCGCCGACGTGGTCGGCGCCGAGGATCTCGCCGAGAAGATCCAGGGCGGCTTTGACGACTTCGACGTCGCGATCGCGACCCCGGACCTGATGCCGGTCGTCGGGCGGCTCGGACGGATCCTCGGACCCGCCGGCAAGATGCCCAACCCGAAGGTCGGGACCGTGACGATGGACGTCGCCAAGGCGGTCGAGGAGTCCAAGTCCGGCAAGGTCGAGTACCGCACCGACCGCAATGCGATCGTGCACCTCGTGATCGGCAAGCGCGAGTTCGAAGAGCGCAAGCTGCTCGAGAACTACGCCGCCGTGATCGAGGAACTCGTTCGCGCCAAGCCGTCGGCCGCCAAGGGCCGCTACATCCGCTCGGTCACCGTTGCGACGACGATGGGCCCCGGCATCAAGGTCGACCCGAGCCGCACCCGCGACATCATCGAGGAGCCGGTAGCGGCGTAGACTGAACCGCGCACCTTCAGAGAGACGAAGCCCCAGACCTCCGGCTACACAAGCGTAAGCCCGGAGCAGGCGGAGCCTCGAACGCCGGTCGCCCCTGCGGCCGATGCCTCGACGCCCGCCTTGTGCGGGCGTTGTCCGTGTCAGAGAGGACCATGAACAGAGATCAGAAAGCAGCTGTTGTAGACGACATCGCCGGCCAGATCGAGGCCGCCGACGCGATCTTCGCCGTCGACTATCGCGGCATCACGGTTGCACAGATCGCCGACCTGCGCTCCAAGCTTCGAGACGCCGACGCGCGCTTCCGGATCGTCAAGAACTCGCTGACCGAGCGGGCGGCCGACAAGGCCGGGGTCGACGCGCTCAAACCACTGCTACAGGGCCCGACCGCGCTGACGCTCGTCAGCGGCGACGCGGCGCTGGCCGCCAAGGCGCTCAACGACGCGGCGCGTGCGCTGAACCTGCTTGAGTTCAAGGGCGGGCTGCTGAACGGCAGCGTCCTGACCGCAGACGATGTGCGGTCGATCGCGCGCCTGCCGTCGCGCGACATGCTCAACGCGCAGCTTGTCGGGACGATCGCGGCGCCGTTGAGCGGGCTGGTGCGGACGCTGAACGCGCTGATCGTCGGGGTGGCGATTCAGCTGCAGGCGCTCGTCGACCAAGGCCTCGTCAGTGGCGAGGCGCCGCCGGTCACGGACGACTCGGGAGCCACCTCGTCCCCCGAGGCCGCTACGCAAGCCTCGGAGGCCGAGGCAGCCTGCCCGAGCCTTCGATGCTGCCGAGGCGCCCGCCGACGCCTCCGCGCAGCCCGACTCGCTGGAAAGCCAGGAGGCCACTGCTGCGCAGGAGCCCGAGCCTGAGGCCGCCGCGGAGCCCGAGGCCGCCGCAGAGCCGGAGGCCGCGGCAGAGCCCGAGGCCGCCGCGGAGCCCGAGGCCGCCGCGGAGCCCGAGGCCGCCGCGGAGCCCGAGCCCGAGCCCGCGCCCGAAGAATCCACTGACCAAGCTGAAACCGAAGAGGAAGCCGCGTCGGACGCGGCACCGTCCGACGAGTAAGGAGGAACGATGGCGACCACAGAAGAATGGATCGACGAGCTCAAGAGCATTTCGGTGCTGGAGCTGTCCGAGCGCATCAAGGCGCTCGAGGAGACGTTCGGCGTCTCCGCGGCCGCGGTCGCGGCGGCGGCCCCGGCCGGCGCGGGAGGCGCCGACGGCGGCGGCGAGGCCGAAGAGGAGCAGACAGCGTTTGATGTGATCCTGAACGCCGCCGGCGACAAGAAGATCCAGGTGATCAAGGTTGTCCGCGCGGCCACCGGCCTGGGCCTGAAGGAGGCCAAGGCGCTGGTCGACGAGGCCCCCAAGCCCATCAAGGAGGGCATCGAGAAGGCCGAGGCTGAGAAGCTCAAGGCCGACATCGAAGAGGCCGGCGGCGTCGTCGAGATGAAGTAAGCGTGGTCGTCACTCCGGGGGCACCGCTAACGCAAGTGCCCCCGGGAGCGACGACCAGGCTCTAAGCCCGGGTCCGGATCGCTGCGGCGGCCCGCGGGGCCACGCGCGAGATCATCAGAAGCGTGCCGGCGCAGAGGCCCGCCGCGATCGTCATCGGGAGGGCGTCGCCGGCGACCTTGGCGACCGCGCCGCCGCCGCCCGAGCCGATGATCTGCCCGCCGGCCCAGGCGAGGTTCATCAGCGCTGCCGCGAGTCCCTGATCGAGGCCCCACTGCTCGGCGGCGTCGGAGAGCATCGCCATCGCCGGCGCCCAGAATCCGCCGAGCGCCGTGACGAGTGCCACGATCAGAACCGCCAGCACGCCGGGCGCGTCGGGCAGCGTGAAGCACAACAGCAACGCCGTCGCGCCGGCCAGCCCGAAGCGCAGCGGCAACAGCCGACCGCGGCGGTCCGACAGCCTGCCGACGAGTGGGCTGACCCCCGCCTCGATCCCCGCCCCGACCAGGAACGTCGCGCCGATCGCGACGGCGCTGGCGCCGAGTGCGTGGAGGCGCAGCGGGGCGAGCACGTTGATCATCCCCGAGGCGATCGCGGGAAGCGCGACGAGCCACATCCCGATCGAAACCCCGCGGCTGCGCAGCGAGTCGAGCAGGTGGCGGACGCCCTGGTCGGAGCTGACGTGCGAGGAGGGGAGCCGGCGCGCGACGACGATCAGCGCGAGCGACACCACGACGACGCCGCTGAACGTCGCGGCCCTGCCGGCCGCGACCGCGATCGTGCCGATCACCGGCCCGAACAGCGCGCCGGCGATCGCCGCGCCGAGTGCCCCGCCGATCAGGGCGCCGCGGCGGTCGGGCGGCGCTTCGGCGACGATCCACGCGAGGCCGCCGGCCCACGAGAACGCCCCTCCGATGCCCTCGACGAGGCGGGCGAGGTCGAGCAGCACCGGGTTGTGCAGGAATCCGAACGCGAGCGTGGAGCCGCCGAGCAGGGCAAGGCCGGCCGTGACCGTCGTCTTCGGTCCCGCGCGCGCCGCGAGAACGCCCCCCGGAATCGAGCCGAGCAGCGTCCCGAGCGGGTAGCTCGCGGTCATCACCCCGGCCGACAGCTTCGACAGGTGCAGCTGGTGCGCGAGCGTCGGCAGCAACGGCGCGATCGCCGCGTAGAACATCGTGTCGGCGAACACGATCGCGCCGACCACGACCACCAGGCGGCGCTCGGTGCCGGCTGCGCGTTGCATTGACTGGACCGTAGACGGTGGGGTCGAGTTGCAGCGATCGTCCCCCATATACGGGGAAGATGTCTGCAACTCCAGGCGCCGGTCAGACCGGGTCGGCCGAAGCTGGCCACCGCACGTCACGGGCTCGGCCTTCTTGCTCTAACCGGGATTTGCCCCTACACTGCCCCGGTCAGCCAATAGTCGTAGCCGCCCGAACCGCTACGGCGCCGCGCCACATACGCGGTCGCCAGGGGCGGGGTCCGTGAGAGCTGACGGTCCTGCACAGGGCACCGTTGCCGTGTGCTATCTTTGCTGGTCGCGCTTCTTGGGAGCCGGGTTGCCCCCCAGGGCGGGCACGGCCGGGGCCCGGAAGCGCTGACTTACTCCCTCTCGACCGCACCGAGGAGTCGCCGTCTTGGCAACCGCCCATGCCCCCCGGACGCGCCGGAGCTTCGCGCGTCTGAACAAGGTCCTTGAAGTCCCCAACCTCATCGATATTCAACGTAAGTCCTTCGAGTGGCTGACCAATACCGATGGTGGCGGCCTGCGCGAGACGATCGATGACATCTCGCCGATCGAGGACTACACCGGAAACCTCGCCGTGCAGTTCGGCGATTTCACCTTCGACGAGCCCGTCGCCAGCCTCGAGCAGTGCCGCGAGAAGGATCTGACCTACGCGCGCCCGCTGACGGTGACGGTCGCGTTCATCAACCGCGAGACCGGCGAGATTCGCGAGCAGTCGGTGTTCATGGGCGACTTCCCGTGGATGACCGATCGCGGCACGTTCATCATCAACGGCACCGAGCGCGTGGTCGTCACGCAGCTGGTGCGCTCGCCGGGCGCGTACGTGATGGAGCCGAAGGACCGCGAGAAGCAGGTGTTCATCGCGAACCTGATGCCGGCGCGCGGCTCCTGGCTCGAGCTCGAGATCGACAAGAAGGGCCGCGTCTACGTCCGCATCGACCGCAAGCGCAAGCTCCCGGTCAGCGTGCTGTTGCGCGCGATGGGATACGCGTCAGACGAGGAGATCCTCAACCTCTTCGACAACTCGCTGTACATCCGCCTGACGCTCGACGCCGATCCCGAGATCACGCGCACCGAGGAAGGCGCGCTGATCGAGCTGTTCAAGAAGCAGCGCCCGGGCGAGCCGCCGTCGATCGACGCTGCCCGTGCCCTGCTCCATCAGCTGTTCTTCGATCCCAAGCGCTACGACCTGACGCGAGTCGGCCGCTACAAGCTCAACTCGCGGCTCGGGCTCGAGATCGACCTCGAGACCCGGACGCTGACCCACGACGACATCATCGCGCTGGTCAACGAGCTCGTGTCGCTGCCGCGGCGGCTCGGGATGCCCGAGGAGCCCAGCGAGGAGATCAAGGACTTCGCCGCCGAGGCGCTGTCGATGCCGCGCGAGCCGATCCAGGACCACCTCGACGAGTACGAGCACTTCGGCAACCGCCGGCTGCGCACCGTCGGTGAGCTGATCCAGGAGGCGTTCCGGATCGGCCTGTACCGGATGGAGCGGGTCGTGCGCGAGCGCCTGACGACCGAGGACGCCGACACGATCACGCCGCAGACGATCGTCAACATCCGCCCGGTCGTGGCGGCGCTGAAGGAGTTCTTCGGCTCCAGCCAGCTGTCGCAGTTCATGGACCAGACCAACTCGCTGGCAGGGCTGACGCATCGGCGGCGCCTGAGCGCCCTCGGTGCCGGCGGTCTGACCCGCGAGCGCGCGCCGATCGAGGTGCGCGACGTGCACCCGACCCACTACGGCCGGATGTGCCCGATCGAGACGCCGGAAGGCCCGAACATCGGACTGATCGGTTCGCTGTCCTCCTACGCGGAGATCTCCGAGCACGGGTTCGTGACGACGCCCTACCGGGTCGTCAAGAACGGCAAGGTCACCGACGAGATCCTCCACCTCGACGCGACCCAGGAAGAGGAGCAGCTGATCGCCCAGGCCAACACGCCGGTCGACTCGCATGGCAAGCTGACCGGCGAGGAGATCCTGTGCCGGACCCAGGCGGGCCAGTACGTGACCGCGACTCCCGATCAGGTCGACCTGATCGACGTTTCCCCCGAGCAGATCTGGTCGGTGGCGACGGCGATGATCCCGTTCCTCGAGCACGACGACGCCAACCGCGCCCTGATGGGCTCCAACATGCAGCGCCAGGCGGTGCCGTTGCTGGTCACCGACGCGCCGCTGATCGGGACCGGGATGGAACGCCGGGCGGCGGTCGATACCGGCGACGTGGTCGTGGCCGGGATCGACGGCACCGTCTCCTACGTCGACGCCGAGCAGATCGTGCTCGACAAGAAGGACGGCGCCCAGGAGGAGTACGAGCTCCAGAAGTTCATGCGCTCAAACCAAGGAACGCTGATCCACCAGAAGCCGATCGTCGATGTCGGCGTGACCGTGAGGACCGGCGATGTCCTGGCCGACGGCTCGGCGACCGACTCCGGCGAGATGGCGCTGGGCAAGAACCTGCTGGTCGCGTTCATGTCCTGGGAGGGCTACAACTTCGAGGACGCGATCATCCTCTCCAAGCGCCTGGTGCAGGACGACGAGCTCACCTCGATCCACATCGAGGAGTACGAGATCGACGCGCGTACGACCAAGCTCGGCGACGAGGAGATCACCCGCGACATCCCGAACCGCTCGGAGGAGTCGCTGCGCAACCTCGACGACCGCGGGATCGTGCGGATCGGGGCCGAGGTCGCCTCGGGCGACCTGCTGGTCGGCAAGGTCACGCCCAAGGGCGAGACCGAGCTGACGGCCGAGGAGAAGCTGATCCGCGCGATCTTCAAGGAGAAGGCGCGCGAGGTCCGCGACACCTCGCTGAAGGTCCCGCACGGTGAGGGCGGCGTCGTGATCGACGTCAAGACCTTCAGCCGCGACGAGGGCGACGATCTGCCGCCTGGGGTCAACGACCTCGTTCGCGTGTTCGTCGCCAAGAAGCGCAAGATCGCCGAGGGCGACAAGCTCGCCGGCCGTCACGGCAACAAGGGCGTGATCTCGAAGATCGTCGACGAGCAGGACATGCCGTTCCTCGAGGACGGCACGCCGGTCGACGTGATCCTCAACCCGCTGGGCGTACCGAGCCGTATGAACCTCGGTCAGATCCTCGAGACGCACCTCGGTTGGGTCGCGGCCCAGGGCTGGTACGACGACGGCTCCGAAGCGCACAAGAACGCGAGCAACGGCGGCAACGGGAAGGTGTACGTCGCCACCCCCGTGTTCGACGGCGCGACCGTGGCCGACGTCGACGCCGCGCTGGTGCGCTGGCAGGATGAGCACAAGGGCTCGATCAAGATGGATGTCGACAAGAGCCGCCGTGAAGGCGAGCAGGCGTCGGGCAAGGTGACCTTGTTCAACGGCCGCACCGGCGAGCCGTTCGAGCAGCAGGTGACCGTCGGCTACATGTACATCCTCAAGCTCCTGCACCTCGTCGACGACAAGATCCACGCGCGCTCGACAGGCCCGTACTCGCTGGTGACCCAGCAGCCGCTGGGAGGCAAGGCACAGTTCGGCGGCCAGCGCTTCGGCGAGATGGAGGTGTGGGCGCTGGAGGCCTACGGCGCCGCCTACACCCTCCAGGAGATGCTCACGATCAAGTCCGATGACACCGTCGGCCGCGTCAAGGCCTACGAGGCGATCGTCAAGGGCGAGAACATCGCCGAGCCGTCGATCCCCGAGTCGTTCAAGGTCCTGCTCAAGGAGATGCAGTCGTTGGCGCTCGACGTCAACGTCGTCTCCGAGGAGGGCGAGCGCGCTGAGATGCGCGAGGAGGATGACGACCTCCTGCGCGCGGCCGAGGAGCTCGGAATCGACCTCAGCGGGGTCCGCGCCACCGACGGCGCGGCCGCCGACGAGGCGGTCGAGCACGAAGGCGAGACCGTCGAGGCCTCCGAGGAGGAGGCCGAGGTCGAGGATCCCGACCTCGAGGGCGGCGAAGAGCTCGAAGAGGAGGACTTCGCCACCGACGTGGACCCGATGATCGACGAGGACGTCCCGGCCGGCGAAGCCGAGGGCGTCCTTGAAGAGGACGAGGCTTGATCCGGCGGAGCCGGATCAAGTTGGGAGTTCGGCTGACGCCGAACTCCCGGCCTCGATCAGCCCCCAACGGCCTCATCACCTCCAGATCGAATTTGACACAGAACTAAGGGAAGAAGCCCGCTTTGATCGACATTAATAACTTCGACGCGATTGAGATCGGCCTCGCCTCGTCCAAGCAGATCCGGGCCTGGAGCTCGGGCGAGGTGACCAAGCCGGAGACCATCAATTACCGGACGCTCAAGCCCGAGAAGGACGGGCTCTTCTGCGAGCGCATCTTCGGTCCGACCAAGGACTGGGAGTGCTACTGCGGCAAGTACAAGCGTGTCCGTTACAAGGGAATCGTTTGCGAGCGCTGCGGCGTCGAGGTGACGCGCTCGAAGGTTCGCCGCGAGCGCATGGGTCACATCGACCTGGCTGCGCCGGTCTCGCACATCTGGTTCTTCAAGGGCGTCCCGAGCCGGATCGGCTACCTGCTCGACATGGCTCCGAAGGAGCTCGAGAAGGTCCTGTACTTCGCGGCCTCGATGGTGACTTGGGTCGACGACGAGGCCCGCGCGCGCGACGTCGACTCGCTCGAGGGCGAGGTCACGAAGGTCCTTGACTCCTACACCGCCGAGAAGGAAGAGCGGGTGCTCGAGCTCAAGGAGTCGCTGGCTCGGCGCGAGCAGTTCCTGGAGACGGCCAAGACCGGCCGCGACTTCTCAGACGAGGACCACCTGTGGGCCGAGACGCTCGAGGTCAACGTCGCCAAGCTCTCCGACGAGGAGCGCGAGAAGATGCTCAAGGACCTGCGCAAGAGCTTCCAGGCCGACATCGACGACACCGAGGCCTACATCGAGGACGCGGCCGAGCGCATGCGCCAGGTGTGGGAGCTGTTCAAGACGATGAAGGCCAAGGACGTGATCAACGACGAGACCACGTTCCGCGAGCTCAAGGACCGGTTCGGTTCCCCGTATGGGTTCGGCGAGTACTTCCGCGGCGGCATGGGCGCCGAGGCGGTGCGCGACCTGCTCCAGCAGGTCAACCTCGAGGAGGAGGCCGACGACCTGCAGGACCAGGTCAAGACCGCCAAGGGCCAGAAGCAGGCGCGCGCGGTCAAGCGGCTGAAGGTCGTCTCGGCGTTCATCCACTCGGGCAACAAGCCGGAGATGATGATCCTCGAGGCCGTCCCGGTGATCCCGCCCGAGCTGCGGCCGATGGTGCAGCTCGACGGCGGCCGGTTCGCGACCTCTGACCTCAACGACCTGTACCGCCGCGTGATCAACCGCAACAACCGGCTCAAGCGGCTGCTGGACCTCGGCGCGCCCGAGATCATCGTCAACAACGAGAAGCGGATGCTGCAGGAGGCCGTGGACGCGCTGTTTGACAACGGCCGTCGTGGCCGTCCGGTCACCGGTCCGGGCAACCGGCCGCTCAAGTCCCTGTCGGACATGCTCAAGGGCAAGCAGGGCCGGTTCCGCCAGAACCTGCTGGGCAAGCGCGTCGACTACTCCGGGCGGTCGGTGATCGTCGCCGGGCCGTCGCTGAAGCTGCACCAGTGCGGGCTCCCGAAGCTGATGGCGCTGGAGCTGTTCAAGCCGTTCATCATGGCCCGTCTGGTCGAGCGCAAGTCCGCGCAGAACATCAAGGCGGCCAAGAAGATGGTCGACTCGATGATCCCCGAGGTGTGGGACGTGCTCGAGGAGGTCATCCACGAGCACCCGGTGCTGCTCAACCGCGCGCCGACGCTGCACCGTCTGGGAATCCAGTCGTTCGAGCCGGTGCTCGTCGAGGGCAAGGCGATCCAGGTCCATCCGCTCGTGTGCCACGCGTTCAACGCCGACTTCGACGGCGACCAGATGGCGGTCCACCTGCCGCTGTCGGCTGAGGCGCAGGCCGAGGCGCGGATCCTGATGCTGGCGGCGAACAACATCCTGTCGCCGGCGCACGGCGCGCCGCTGGCCACACCGACGCAGGACATGGTCCTCGGGGCCTATTACCTGACCTACGGGCGTGACGGGTCCGAGCTCGAGAAGCTCGACCCCGCGACGCAGGACCCCCGGCCGCACGTGTACCGCACCGCGCAGGAGGCGGAGTGGTCCTACGAGCACGGCGTCGTCAATCTCCACGACCTCGCCGAATACCGGCCGCTGGGTCGTGAGGGCGGTCACCTGCTGACCACGGTCGGCCGGATCATCTACAACGACGAGATCGAGCGCGCGCTCGGCAAGGCGCTGGGCGACGCGTTCGACCCCAGCGCCTACGAGTTCATCAACCACTCGATGAAGAAGAAGGACACGACCCGGTTGGTCGACGACCTCGTGCAGGCATACGGAGCGCCGACGATCTCGATGGTGCTCGACGCGTTCAAGGACATCGGCTTCCACTACGCCACCCAGGCGGGGGTCACGATCTCCAAGAACGATGTGCAGACGCCGCCGACCAAGGCCGCGATCCTGGCCCGCTACGACGACGAGCTGGCGACGATCGAGGCCCAGTACGACGAGGGCGAGATCACCCAGGAGGAGCGCCACGAGGCGGTCACCGGGCTCTGGGATCGGGCCACCAATGAAGTCGGCGAGGCGCTCTACGAGCACCTCGATGAGCTCAACCCGATCTTCATGATGGCCAACTCGGGCGCCCGCGGTTCGTTCTCACAGATCCGCCAGCTGGCCGGTATGCGCGGCCTGATGGCTAATCCGAAGGGCGAAATCATTCCGCGCCCGATCAAGGCCAACTTCATGGAAGGCCTGACCGTGCTCGAGTACTTCATCTCGACGCACGGCGCCCGCAAGGGACTTGCGGACACGGCCCTGCGGACCGCCGACTCCGGCTACCTCACCCGCCGGCTGGTCGACGTCTCCCAGGACGTGATCATCCGCCAGGAGGACTGCGGCACCGCGGAGTTCATCCAGATGCCGGTGTCCAAGCTCGAGGTCGACCCCGACAGCCGGCGGCTGCGGCCGACCGGCGAGCCGAACGACAACCTGATCGGGCGGGTCGCCGCTCAGGACATCACGACCAAGCGCGGTCGTGTGATCGCCGAGAAGGGCCAGGAGATCGACCGGGCCGAGCTCGCGGATCTGTTCGAAGCGTGGATTGATGACACCGAGAAGGGCACCGTGATCCACGTAGCGGTGCGCTCTGCGCTGAAGTGCGAGGCGCCGACCGGCGTGTGCCAGGCGTGCTACGGACGCTCGCTGGCGACCGGGAAGCTCGCGCAGATCGGGGACGCGGTCGGGATCATCGCCGCGCAGTCGATCGGCGAGCCGGGCACGCAGCTGACGATGCGGACGTTCCACACCGGCGGCGTCGCCGGCGCGGACATCACGCACGGTCTGCCGCGTGTCGTCGAGCTGTTCGAGGCGCGCAAGCCCAAGGGCCTGGCGAAGATCGCCGAGGTCGCAGGCAAGGTCTCGATCGAGGACACCGACAAGGCGATCACGGTCGTGATCACCGATGACGGCGGCGAGGAGCATCGCCACACGTTCCCGCGGCGGACGCTGCTGTTCGTCGGCAACGGCGACAAGATCGAGGCCGGCACGCAGCTCAACGAGGGATCGCTGTATCCGCATGAGCTGCTCGCGATCCGGGGACGGACCGAGACCGAGCTGTACCTCGTCCGCGAGGTCCAGGAGGTCTACAAGTCCCAGGGCGTCGACATCAACGACAAGCACATCGAGCTGATCGTGCGCCAGATGATGAAGAAGGTCCGGGTCGACCAGAAGGGCGACACGGACCTGCTGCCCGGCCAGTTCGTCGACCGGTTCGACTACGCCCGGACCAACCAGACCGTGATCGATGCCGGTGGCGAGGCGGCGCAGGCCGAGGAGATCATCCTCGGCATCACCAAGGCGTCGCTCAACACCGACTCGTTCCTGTCTGCAGCGTCGTTCCAGGAGACGACGAAGGTGCTCACCGATGCGGCGCTCGAGGGCAAGATCGACCGGCTCAACGGTCTCAAGGAGAACGTCATCATCGGCAAGCTGATCCCGGCCGCAACGGGGCTGAAGCGCTACCGGCGGATCGAGATCGAGCCGTCAGAGCCGCTGCCCCGCGGGATGGACGAGGTCGGCTTGCTCGACCACGACGACCTGGCCGCCGAGCTGGGCCTGTCCGACGGCGAGTCGTTGACCGGATTCGGCAGCGGCATCGAGGCGGACCTGTCCGATCTCGAACAGATCGGACAGGGCAGCTCGTCGCTCGGGTTCGCCGAGGAGCTCGCCGATCTCGACCTGCCGTCTGACGGCGGCTCGCACAACGGCGACAACGATTAGCGCCGGCAGCACTTGACACGGGCCGTCCCGCCGATTGGTGGGGCGGCCCGCTGTCGTACGGCCCGATCGCGCCCTCAGGCCAGGCCGTGCTGGACCGCATAGACGGCGGCTTGCACGCGGTTTGACAGCTCGAGCTTGGCGAGGATGCTCGATACATGGTTCTTAGCCGTCCGGGAGCTGATCCCGAGCTGCTCCGCGATCTCCGCGTTCTCCTGACCCTGCGCCACGAGCTTGAGCACCTCTAGCTCGCGCGCGGTCAGTGTGTCTGCGGCGGCCGGGTCGGGCTTGGGCTTGTCGTCCTCGCGACGGACCCTCTCCATCAGCACGACGGCGGCGCGCGCGGACAGCCACGCATGACCTCGGGCCGCTGCGCGGGCAGCGGCGATGACATCGTCGATCGGCGAATCCTTCAGCAGATAACCGCACGCCCCGGCTCGGACCGCCCCGGCGACGACCGACTCCTCGGTGGCGACGGTCAGCACCAGGACGCGCGCGCCGGGGTCCTCGGCCACGATCTGTGCAGTCGCCTCCTCGCCGGTCAGGTCTGGCATGCGCAGGTCCATCAGGATCACGTCCGGGCGCAGCTCGCGGGCGAGGCGGACGGCCGCCCGCCCCCCTGACGCCTGGGCGACGACCTCGAAGTCATCGTCCGAGGTCAGCAGCGATGACAGGCCGGTCCTGAACAGGTCGTGGTCGTCGACGACCATCACGCGGATCGGACCGTCGCCACGAGGCTCGCTCATGGGGACACAGTATTGGAGCGTCTAGATCGAGCCGCTGCGCGTCCGACGCGAGCGATGAGCAGCGTTGAGCAAGTTCTCTCGCCAAACGCCCTGCAGCTTGTACACTTATAAGTAGCTTTCGTAGGGAAGCTGGCCGATTCGGGGCGACCCGGAGCCAGGATGGCTCTGTTAACGATGCAGGAAGGACGCCTGTTTCATGGGATCGGCCGGATGGCTCGCGACGGTGACCGTCGCACTGATGATGTTTGCCGGGGTGCTCGTGCTCGTCAATGCGCGTCGCGTGCTGCGACGCCGGTCGCGCGCGGCCGTGCAGCGGGCGATCATCGCGGAGCGCCTGCGGCTGGCGCACGATCTGCACGACGGGTTCGCCCAGGACCTCGCGTTCATCGCTGCTTACGGCGAGCGGCTGGGAGACGAGTCCGGGGCGGAGCATCCCGTGGCGGTCGCCGCACGCCGTGTGTTGGCAGCGACACGCGGCGAGATCGTCGATCTCGCCGCCACCGACGCACCGACCGCGGCGACGGCGTTGCGCCGGGTAGCGGACGAGCTCGCACAGCGCCACGGTCTCGCCGTGCGCGTGGATGCCCCCGCGATCGTGCTTGGCGCCGCGGAGCGCGAGGAGCTCGTGCGGATCGCGCGCGAAGCGGTCGTCAACGCTGCCAGCCACGGCTGTGCGACCGACATCGCGATTTCGCTGCGGATGCGGGGCGACGAGCTCGTGATGGAGATCGACGACGACGGGACCGGGATCGGGGTCGGGCAAAGCGAGCGGGCCGGCGTTGGGTTCGGGCTGCCGACGATGCGCGCCCGAGCGCAGCGGCTCGGAGGTCGGCTCGCCGTGCAGCCGCGCCGGCGCGGCGGCACCCGGATCGAGGTGGTCGTGTGATGAGCGCCCCAGCGTCAAAGCACCGTTTGCTGATCGCCGACAACGAAGCGACCCGGTACGGGATTCGGATGGCGCTGGGAGAGGAATTCGACGTGTGCGCCGAGGCCGCAGACGCGACCGAGGCGATTCGAGAAGCGCAGCGGCGTCAACCGGACATCTGCATCATCAGCGCCGAGCTTGCCGGCGGCGCCACCAGCGCCGTGCGCGGGGTCTGCCGCGCCGCTCCGCACGCCGGGGTGATCGTGCTCACGTCGACGACCGACGTCGAGGACATGCTCGAATTCGTGCGGGCCGGAGCGGTCGGATATGTGCCCGCGAGCATCGACCACCAGCCGCTGCGGCGCGTGGTGGCGGCTGTGCTCGAAGGCGAGGCGGCCGTTCCGAGAGCGATGGTGCTCGAGCTCGCGCGCGAGTTGCGGGACGTCAGCACCAGCGGCGGCGACAGCCTGACCCCGCGGGAGGCGCAGGTGCTCGGGATGCTGCGCCGGGGACAATCAACCGCCGGGATCGCCGCGCGGCTGGCAATCTCGCCGGTGACCGTTCGCAGGCACATCTCGACCCTCGTCCAGAAACGCGGGGTCGACGGCCGCGACGCGCTGCCCCGGTCGGCGGCCGCCTGACCCCGGGTCGGCGCGCCGCCTGACCGCGTCGGCGCGTCGCCTGACCCCGCACCGCGGCGCCGCCTGAACGCCACAAACGGGCAATCTGGCCCATTG
The DNA here is from genome assembly GCA_963809685.1 of uncultured Solirubrobacterales bacterium. Taxonomy (GTDB): domain Bacteria; phylum Actinomycetota; class Thermoleophilia; order Solirubrobacterales; family Solirubrobacteraceae; genus Palsa-465. The sequence continues at coordinate 51,262 of CAWEKN010000008.1, forward strand.
CGCTGCCCGCCGGGATCGACGACTATGTCCCTCTATGTGGAGCACGCCGGGACATGGAGGTTCCGTTGAGGAGGCGCTGAGAGCGCTCGCGGACCGTTGCGAGACGTCTTATCCCCCCACGAGCCATGAGGTCGAGGTCGCGCTCGAGCGGGGCTTCGCCGCGGTGATCTCACTCGAAGCCCAACTGCAGCGCCTCGACAGGGGCGGCCCCTCGGCCGCAAGCGCGCACGCGCGACCCTCGCGCGAGTTGCTGCAGCGACGAATCGGCTCATTGCGCGGCGCGCTGCAGCAGTTGCGCGAACGCGCGACGCCGGAGGTGTCCTCGTCGCTGGCGCTCGGCTTCGTGTTCCCGCGCGTTCCGTAGTTACCCGCGGTTCGCTTCAGCGATCGCGCCGATGACGCGCGGGCGATGGTGCGCCATCTTGGCTTGTGAGCAGCAGGCGCTGGCGGCGTGTAACTACGAGCAATGGAGCACGCGATGTCCACCCTCAAGCAGGCCGCCGACGAGTTCCTCTCTCAGCGCAGGATCGCCGTCGCGGGCGTGTCGCGCGACGGCAAGCAGTCCGCGAACCTGATCTACCGCCGGCTGCGGCACACCGGCCACACCGTCTTTGCGGTCAACCCCAACGCCGAGGAGGTCGAGGGCGACCGTTGTTACGCCTCGGTTGCCGCGATCCCGGACGGTGTCGACGGCGTCGTGATCGCGACGCCTGCAGATGCGTCCGTGGATGTCGCCGCCGACTGCGCGACCGCGCATGTTCAGCGGGTCTGGATCCACCGTGGCGTCGGCCCGGGCAGCGCGTCCGAGGCGGCGGTCGCGGTCTGCCGGCAGCATGGAATCAGCGTGATCCCCGCGGGCTGTCCGTGCATGTTCGGAGACACCGCCGATCCCGGCCACAAGTGCCTGCGCGCGATGATGCGGATCACCGGCAAGCTGCCCCGGGCCGTGTGAAGATTCGTGCGGTAGGTCACCGCCAGGGCTGAACTTCTGCTCACTCCCTCACCCCGCAGTAGCCGCACCGGGGCACACCTAGTACGCTAGACGGCGGTGGCGGCGGATGCCGCCCGAGGGCCATTGGATCGAATCCGGCGTGGGGAGCGCGCAGGCGATTTCGACATGACCAGCACAGTCCCGACACTCACCGTCCCGTTCGCCGACCTCTCTCGGCAGCATGTGCCGCTGGCAGCGGAGCTGCGGACCACCTTCGACCGGATCCTCGACAGCAACGCGTTCATCCTCGGCGAGGAGGTCGCGCGCTTCGAGCGCGCTTTTGCCGAGTATTGCGGTGTCACCCATTGCGTGGGGGTCGCCTCCGGCACCGCCGCGTTGGCGCTGATGTTCATGGCGGCCGGGATCGGCCCCGGAGACGAGGTGATCGTGCCCGCTCACACGTTCGCAGCAAGCGCGCTCGCGGTCGTGCACGCCGGGGCAACGCCGGTGTGCGTCGAGGTCGATCGCGGAACTGCCCTGATCGATGTCGCGGCGGTACGCGCTGCGATCGGACCGCGAACGGCGGCCATCCTCGCAGTTCATCTCTACGGGCAGGTCTGCCCGATGGACGAGCTCGATGCTCTTGCGCAGCGTTCCGGCCTTGTGCTGTTCGAAGACGCGGCTCAGGCTCACGGGGCAACCTACGGCGATCGACGGGCAGGCGCGCTCGGACAGGCCGCGGCGTTCAGCTTCTATCCCAGCAAGAACCTCGGAGCGTTGGGCGATGGGGGCGCGATCTGCACAAGCGACGACGAGCTCGCGGCCGCGGCTCGCGGCCTCCGTGATCTGGGCCGGGCCGGCACCGCGCACAGCGTGGCCGGCTACAACGAGCGCCTCGACGGTGTTCAAGCGGCGTGGCTGCAGATCAAGCTGGCCCACCTCGATGGCTGGAACGCCGCCCGGCGCTCGGTCGCAGGCCGCTACCGGTTACGGCTCGACGACGGCGTGGAGCGCCTGCAGGAGCACGCCCGCGGGGAGTGCGTCTATCACCTGTTTCCGATCAAGGTGCAGGACCGCGACGACGTTGCCCGCGAGTTGGCGGCGCGCGGCATCGGGACCGGGGTCCACTATCCGCTCGCGCTCCCCGATCAGCCGGCGCTGCCGATGCTGAGCGGTGTCGATGTGCCCGTTGCGCGAGACTGGGCTGCACGCGAGCTATCGCTGCCCATGTTCCCCGAACTGACCGACTCTGAGCTCGATGCCGTCGTGCAAGCCGTGGGCAGCGTCCTCGCCGCCCGCGAGCGCTAAGTCTGGTAGCTTTCTACCGAGTTAGGGAAGTATGCGTAGGTAAGCGGGGCGAGCTTATCGGAGGGCGGTTGCCATGCCGGACGGGGCGAGTCGGTCGAGGCGCTTTCACACACGACCTACTGTCGGAGTAGTCGGGCTCGGATACTGGGGCCCAAATCTTGTTCGCGTGCTGTTCGAGCGCACTGACGTCAACGTTCGCTGGCTGTGCGATCGTGACGAGGAGCGGCTTGACGCCCTGGCGCGCCGCTATCCATCGGTCATGCAGACGCTCGACATCGATGACGTCCTCGAGGATCCAGACGTCGACGGAGTCGTGCTGGCAACGCCGGTGCACACGCACTACGACCTTGGGCGACGCTGCATGGAGGCGAACAAGCACGTGTTCGTCGAGAAACCGCTCGCCAGGTCGACCGCCGAGGCGACCGACCTGATCGAGTACGCGACGCGGGAGGGCCTAGGGCTGCTGTGCGGACACACGTTCCTGCACAGTCCGCCGGTCCGGGCGGTCAAGGCGTTGATCGACAGCGGCGAACTCGGAGACATCTACTTCATTTCGTCGAGCCGGGTCAACCTTGGGCTGCACCAGCGCGACATAAGCGTGATTTGGGACCTGGGTCCACACGACTTCTCGATCCTGCTCTACTGGCTCGGCGGTCCGCCGGCGGGTATTCGCGCAGTCGGTCGTGACTCGATCGTTCCCGGTATCGCCGATGTGGCGTTCGTGACGCTCGAGTTCGACTCTGGTGTGATCGCCAACGTCGAGCTGAGCTGGCTCGCGCCGAGCAAGCTCCGCCGCACCGTGATCGTCGGATCGAAGAAGATGGTCGTCTACGAGGACGGCAGCCCGGAGCCGGTCAGGATCTTCGACCGCGGCGTGGAATACAAGAACCCTGACAACTTCGGCGAATGGCATCTCTCCTACCGAAGCGGGGACATTCTCTCGCCGAACCTTCCGGGTCACGAACCGCTCGCTCGGCAAGTCGGTGATTTCGTCCGCACCATGTCGACCGGCGACCTGCCCGAGCATGGGCTGGCGCTCGCACGGGATGTTGTACGTCTTGCGGAGGCTGCCGACCTGTCGCTGGACAACGGCGGTGTGCACGTCGATCTCGGCGACGACGTGCCGGTATTGGCGACAAGTCAGTAGTAAGACCGAACGTACACACGCGCGCTCAGCGGGGTCGTGCTGGATTTGGGGCGTATAGCACCCCAAAGCCAGCACGGCGTCTTCTCGGTGCGAGGGCGAGGCCTACTCCGCGAGCCGCTGCTCGTCGGGTCGACGCGATCGCCCTCAGCAACCCACGCCTGGTCGCGTTCCGCCCGGCGCCAGGCACATGATCTGGATGCCCGGTGCACGCCGGGCGCGGACCGTGAACTGGTAGTACTTGCCGATCCACGCTGGGCGGACGACCGTTACGGTGATCGTGGTCCCCGGGCGCAGCTTGCGGTTGGCGAACCGTGCTGTGAGGCTCACGCTCCCTGGCGCGAGCGGGACGCACCGGCGCTTTCCCTTCCGGACACAGCGCTTGGCCTTGGTGATGACCGTGGCAGATCGAGCGAACGGACATCCAGTACCGCGGCACTTGACGATCACGGTCGAACCGATCGGCGCTCGATTGATGGCGAACAGGAGGACCTTCGTATACGCGGGGGCGTAGCGGAAAGACCACTGCATCGTCGCGGTGATCGTGCCGAGTACTGTGGGCGCCCGGGTGCGGACGCTCACCGCCTGCGGTAGTGACAAAGCCGATGCACTGAAGTTGGCATCGCCGCTGTATTGGGCAACGATCGTGTGCGTGCCCGGCTGCGCGTAGGGCACGGTGCACGTCGCGGTCGCGGACCCCGCCGTGGCGCTCGCGGGCCGGGCGGCGCACGCCGCGATCGGCTGTCCCCCGTCGAGGAAGGCGATCGACCCCGTCGGCGAGACCGGGCCGGGGTGGCTCGGGGTCACGGTGGCCGTGTACGTTGCACTCGAGCCGACTGTGATCGTTGGGTTGGATACGTCGAGGGAGGTCACGGTCGAGTCCCGGCCGACAGCGACGCTCAACACGCCCGCGGAGCCCGATACTTGCGAGCTGGCGTCGGGCGTGAACACCGCAGTCAGCTGTGCGGGAGTGCTCGAGGCGTGAAACGACGTGTGGCACGCGGCCGTCGGGTTTGCCGGCGTGATCGCGACGGCGGTGCAGCCGGCGATTAGGACAACGCCGTTTTCGAATGCGACCGTTCCCGACTGAGGGAGCGCCGCAGAGACGGTGGCGAGCAGTGTCACGCTCTCGTTGGTGGAGGGGCTGGCCGGCACGGCGAGGAGCGATGTGCTGCTCGCCGCAGCGAACTGAGTCAGGGTCGCCTGGCCGCTCACGTGCACCACTGGTGAGGTGTCGGTGGCGGTGATCGTCGCCTGCCCGATCGCCGTGGAGCTCCTGATCGTGGCCGTGTAGGTCCCGTCGTGATTATCGGTCGACTGGCCGATCAGCTGGCCGGCTATCAGTGGACTTGAAGCTGATGTTGTCACCCGGGACGGGGTTGCCGTGGGCGTCGGTGACCGTCGCGGTCGCTGTGCTCGTCGAGATGCCGTTATTGACGATTGACGTCGGCGACAGCTGGAGGACGAGGGTCGTCGCTTTAGGGGTCTGGGTCAGCGTCGCCTGGCCGCTGATGACCACCGTGTGGTCGGTCGCCGTGATCGTAATCGTCCCGGGAGCGGTCGTGCTCGTGATCGTCGCGGTGTACGTCCCATTGTGGTGGGATGTGACAGCACCCACCGGATTGCCGCCGTTGCTCGACACGCTGACGTTGTGGCCCGCGACGGGGTTGCCGTTCGCGTCGGTGACGGTGGCCGTCGCGGTGCTCGTCGAGCTCCCGTCCGCGACGATCGATGGCGGCGACAGCTGGAGGGCGAGCGTCGTCGCCGGTCCCGGTGTCTGGGTGAGGGCCGCCTGACCGCTCGACGTTCGCGACCGAGTTGTCGGTGGCGGTGATCGTCGCCGTCGTGGCAACGGTCGTACTCGTGATCGTGGCGGTGTAGGTCCCGTTGCCGTTGTCCGCGACGGCGCCCACGGGATTGCCGGCGTTGCTCGAGATGCTGACGCTGTCACCCGGGACGCGGTTGCCGTGCGCGTCGGTGACGGTGGCCGTCGCGGTGCTCGTCGAGCTCCCGTTCGCGACGATCGAGGTCGGCGACAGCTTCAGAACGAGCGTGACCGCCGGCCCCGGCGTCTGGGTCAGCGGCGCCTGACCGCTGATGACCACCGTGTGGTCGGTCGCGGTGATCGTCGCCGTCGTTGCCACGGTGGTGCTCGTGATCGTGGCGGTGTAGGTCCCATTACCGTTGTCCGTGGTGGCGCTCACCGGATTGCCGCGATTGCTCGAGAAGCTGACGTTGTCGCCCGGGACGGGGTTGCCGTGCGTGTCGGTGACGGTGGCGGTCGCGGTGCTCGTCGAGATCCCGTCCGCGACGATCGAGCTGGGCGACAACTGGACGGCAACGCTCGTCGCCGGCCCCTGTGTCTGGGTCAGGGTCGCCTGATCGGTCACGTTCGCGACCGAGTTGTCGGTGGCGGTGATCGTCGGAGCCCCGGCAGTCGTGGTGCTCGTGACCGTGGCCGTGTAGGTCCCGTTCGGGTGGGACGTGACGGCGCCGACGGTATTGCCGCCGTTGCTCGAGATGCTGACGCTGTCGCCGGTGACGGGGTTGCCGTGCGCGTCGGTGACGGTCGCCGTCGCGGTGCTCGTCGAGCTCCCGTTCGCGACGATCGAGCTCGGCGACAGGTTCAGCACGAGCGAGACTGCCGGCCCCGGTGTCTGGGTCAGAGAGGCCTGATCATTCACATTTGAGACCGAGTTGTCGCTGGCGGTGATCGTCGCCGTCGTTGCCACGGTGGTGCTCGTGATCGTCGCGGTGTAGGTCCCATCACCGTTGTCCGTGGTGGCGCTCAGCGGATTGCCGCGATTGCTGGAGAAACTGACGCTGTCGCCCGGGACGGGGTTGCCCTGCGCGTCGGTGACGGTGGCGGTCGCGGTGCTCGTCGAGCTGCCGTTCGCGATGATCGAGGTCGGCGACAGCTGGAGGGTGAGCGTCGTCGCCGGTCCGGTGCTCTGCGTGAGGGTCGCCTGATCGGTCACGTTCGCGACCGAGTTGTCGGTGGCGGTGATCGTCGGAGCCCCGGGAGTCGCGGTGCTCGTGACCGTGGCCGTGTAGGTCCCGTTCGGGTGGGACGTGACGGCGCCGACTGTATTCCCGCCGTTGCTCGAGACGGTGACGCTGTCGCCCGGGACCGGGTTGCCGTGCGCGTCGGTCACGGTCGCCGTCGCGGTGCTGGTCGAGCTGCCGTTCGCGACGATCGAGCTCGGCGACAGGTTCAGCACGAGCGTGACTGCCGGCCCCGGTGTCTGGGTCAGGGTCGCCTGACCGCTGACGTCCGAGACCGAGTTGTCGGTGGCGGTGATCGTCGCCGTCGTGGCGACGGTGGTGCTCGTGATCGTGGCGGTGTAGGTCCCATCGGCGTTGTCCGTGGTGGCGCTCACCGGATTGCCGCGATTGCTCGAGAAACTGACGCTGTCGCCCGGGACAGGGTTGCCGTGCGCGTCGGTGACGGTCGCGGTCGCGGTGCTCGTCGAGCTCCCGTCCGCGACGATCGAGCTGGGCGACAGCTGGAGGGCGAGCGTGGCAGCCGGCCCCGGTGTCTGGATCAGCGGCGCCTGAGCGCTGAGACCCGCCGTGGTGTCGGTGGCGGTGATCGTCGCGGTCGTGGCGACGGTGGTGCTCGTGATCGTCGCGGTGTAGGTCCCATCACCGTTGTCCGTGACTGAACCGACCGAATTCCCGCTGTCGCTCGCGATGCTGACGCTGTCACCGGGCACCGGGCTGTTGCCGGCGTCGGTCACCGTTGCGGTCGCCGTCGTGGTGGAGACGCCGTCGGCAACGATCGGGTTCGGCGACAGCTGCACAGCGACGTTCGTCGCCGGCCCGGCCGCAGCCGACGGCGCCGCCAGCGGCCCCCAGCTCAGGGCCGTGGCCACAAGAAGACAGGCGCCGAGCAAAGAGCGCCGGCCGAGGCCGAGCTCGGGCAGGCGCGCGAACGCGGAGCAAATGCGGAAAGGGCTGATCAATCGCAATCCAACTCCCCCAATCTCAAACGCCCCGACGCCGACACGCCCTACCTGGGTTCGCGGCACCTAGCCAACGTGGCGCCCCTTTCGGACGCTCTCGTCACAGCGTATGATGACATCTTGGGGCAAAGGATGAAAGGACGGGCGTAACCGTGGAAGCAGGTGCCGTGCGTGGGAAGGGTCTCGGTCGCTCGCCGGCCCGTCAGCGCCACGCACACCACAGGCCGCCGTGGTTGCTCCTCGGGATTGGCGTCGGGGTTCTCTCATTCGCCGTCGCATTCGCGGCCGGCGTCGCGACTCGGGCGCAGCATGCGCCCCGCAGCCAGGCTGCGCCGCTGACGGCCGTGGATCAAGCGCTCCCGGCGGGCGTCGTCGCGTTGTCGCCGGCCCAGAGCCTCCCGGCACTGAAGGTCAAGCGGGTGCAGCCGGCGCGCCGCGGACCATCGCGACCCGCGACGGCCCCCGCCCAAGCGGCGACTGCGGCGCCGGCGATCCCGGCTCAGGTCGCGTCCCCCGTGGTGAGCAGTCCTAGCGGGACGAGCGCCGGGTCGGTCGGGAGCGTCTCATCGCCGGGACCCGCCACGACGCCGAGCCAGCCCTCAGCTCCCTCCGGCGGCGGTAGCACCTCCGGAAACGGCGCTGGTCCGAGCACGAGCGGGGGGAGCGGTGCGGGGGCGGTGGATCGAAGACCGGCACCGCCGGGAGTGGGACGGTCAGCGGCGGCGGCTGATAGAGCGGCGGCTGACGGAGCCGCGGCTGACGGGAGCGGCGGCCAACGGGAGCGGACGGGGCCTGTCTCTAAGAGTTGAGCTTGTTCACTTGGTCGAAGGCTGAGTTGAGCGTGCTCGTCGCCCCCGTCACCGATTTGCTCGCGGCGTTGTAGCCGCGGGCATCGGCGCGGGCTGCAGCACGTGCCAGCGCACTGTATGCGGCCGCGGTATCGCGCAGGGCCTTGACCAGCGCCGAGTTCGCCGCGGTCGCTGGGCCGGCGGTGACTCGCTGGAGAGCCGCAGCTGCAGTGAGGTGGGCGGCGGCCAACTCGCTCGCGAGCTTCGCCTGCGCGGCGGCATTTCGCGCGGTCCGCAGTTGCGAACCCGCGCTCACGCGAACCGCGTTGAGCTTTCCCATCGCCTGGTTGAGGGCGGCTACGTAGCTTGCGGTCAGGCGTGACCGGAGCACGGTTCCCGATATCAGCCTGACAGTTGCGATGGTCCGTTCGCACTCGCTTATGAAGTTGGGGCCCGCTCCGCGCGGCATGCAGACGGCGACAATCGTGCCGGAGGTGGTCGGCAACGTGTAGACGATCTCAGAGGGAGACCCGCCGGCAGTCGAGGCGCTCAGGTATCGATAGAACCCAACCCCGCCCAGCGTCACGATCTGTGTTGTCGGAGTTCCGTGCAGCGCCGCAAGGGCTCCCGCTGGGAGGGGACGCTGGTCGCTGGCATCGGTCCGTCCGATCACGAGGGCGCCACCAGTCCGCGACGGGGGCGCCAGGGACAACTCGTCGGTGAGACCGACCAGCCCGGAGGTGAGCGGATGCGCGCGCCACCCCGACGGAAACGAGACGTGGAGCAGCCCTGCGGACGTCTGCTGGTCGAGCCGGGCCGGCGACGCGTTACCGCCGGTGGCCCGGGCAACGATGAAACCAAGCACCGCAGCGAGCACGATGCCGCTCGGGACGAGCAACCGAGAGCGCGGGCCAGCCCTCAAGCGCCGGACCGGCGCGTCGGACTCGGGAGGTCTGTCGGACGCCACCGGGCTGTCAGCCAGCGGCCGGCTGTCCGGCACCGGCCGGCTGTCCGGCAGCGGCTCGCTGTCCGGCAGCGACGGTATGTCGGGGAGCTTCGGGCCGCTGGACCTCGACGGAGTGCGACGCTTTGGTGAGGTGCGGGGTACTGGGGTGGCGCCGGGCGCGACCGGTGCTGTGGACGAACCAGGCTCCTCCGTGCGCAGAGCATGCAGCGCCTTGCGCGTATCGTCGCTGAGGACCCGACCCCGGTACTCGCGCTGCAGAGCGCGAGCCAGGTGGCTCATCTGAACCGGCACCTGGCTCTCGCTCGCATCGTCGGCAGCAGCGAGACAGCAGCTGCGAATCGCCGCGCCGGGAAGTTTGAACGAGCTCGCGAGGAAGTCGAGATCTGCGCCGGTCACTTGGGCGTCGCGCGGAAGCAGCCTGCGCCAGATCTCCCTGCGTGCATCGCTCTCGGGGAACGGGAAGTCGATTACGACGTCAAAACGCTCGGCGAGCTCCGGCTCGAGCCGGCGCGTCAGCCTCGACGCGAAGATGACGAGTCCTGGATGCCGTCTGCTGCGCTCCAAGAGGAGTTCGGGGTTCAGCGCGCCGTCGCTTGGCTTACTCCCGGCGGCCCGTGAGTGCTTGGGGAACAAGACATCCGCTGCATTGACCAACAGAATGGCTTCGGACCGGCTCGTGGGCGGGAACAGGCGCTCCACAAGCTGTTCGCCTTCGAGGTCGGACTCGAACGATACGTCGCTCAGATCCACCCGCGAGACCGGCAAGTCGGTGTCGGCGGCAAGGATCAGGGCAGCCGTCGTCTTGCCGGTGCCAGGCGGACCGGTGAAGAAGACCGTCAGGCCCGAAGCGAGCCCGTCCGCATGCCCTGGCTCCTCGCGCGCCCGCGCGCCTCTGCGCGAACGAAGCTCGGCGGCAATGCCGCGCAGGAGCCCAAGCTCGCCCTCGGGGAGAACCAATTCATCCCAGTGATGTCGATGTTCAAGCTGTTCCCACAGCGCTCCATCGCCTCCGGCAGCTCGCGGGAGTCCATTCTCCACTGGATAAGAGGATAAGCCGGTCCGGGTCGCTGGACAAGCCGGGGAAATTGCGCCCGCAACGCGGAGACCTTTAGCGCAGCTGGAGCAGACTCGACAGATGTGTGACGAATCGCAGGCAATCCTCTTCATATTCTGGTAGTCTGCAGGCCTCCAGCGAGGCGATGGCTCGTCGATCTGGAGAGGGAAGGCAAAGCCTGTGGGACTGCACGGACCACAGCGCAACGTGAGGGCGAACAGAAGGGCGCAGCGTGCTTACAGGGGCATACCGGTCGCGACGGTTCACGACGCGACCCAACGTAGGAATCGTGGGCCTGGGTTATTGGGGTCCGAACATTTTGCGAGTGCTATTCGAGCACACGGACGTCAACGTGCGCTGGATCTGCGACCTCGACCAGGAGCGCCTTGATGCGTTCGCGCGGCGCTACCCCGGGATCAAGACGACGCGCAATATCGATGATCTCCTCGACGACCCGTTCGTCGACGGCGTGGCCCTTGCGACGCCGGTGCACAGCCACTACGACCTGGCGCGACGCAGCATGGACGCCGGCAAGCACGTGTTCGTCGAGAAGCCGCTCGCAGCATCCACGGCTCAGGCCACTGACCTGATCGATTGCGCGACGCGGGACGGCCTCGTGCTGATGTGCGGGCACACGTTCCTCCACAGCCCGCCGGTTAAGGCAGTCAAGTCGCTGATCGACAACGACGAACTTGGAGATATCTACTTCATCTCCTCGAGCCGGGTCAACCTCGGCCTGCATCAGCGCGATGTAAGCGTCATCTGGGACCTTGGCCCCCACGACTTCTCGATTCTGCTCTACTGGCTCGGCTGCACACCTTCGACCATCCGGGCGAGCGGCCGCGACTCGATTGTTCCCGGTATCGCGGATGTGGCGTTCGTGACGCTCGAGTTCGACTCTGGCGTGATCGCCAACGTCGAGCTGAGCTGGCTTGCGCCGAGCAAGCTGCGGCGAACCGTCATCGTCGGCTCGAAGAAGATGGTCGTCTACGAGGACGGAAGCGCGGAGTCGATCAAGATCTTCGACCGCGGGGTTGAGTACAAGGACCCGGACAACTTCGGCGAGTGGCACCTGTCCTACCGGAGCGGGGACATCCTCTCGCCGCGCCTGCCGAATCATGAGCCGCTGTCGCTGCAAGTGGACAGCTTCGTGCGCTCGGTCATCAGCGGGGAGACGCCGGAGCCCGGGCTGTCGCTCGCGATGGAGGTCGTCCGCCTGGCGGAGGCCGCCGAGTCCTCGATCGACAACGGCGGCGCCCAGGTTCTTCTCGGCGATGAGGTAGCGCGCCTGGTCGCCTAGTCGACGTGCTAGGGTCCGGTACGCGGCTTGATAGGGGCGGCGGCGTCGGCTTGAATTTGACAGACAGGATTGGCATGCGGGTAGGGGTGGCGGTACTTGCCGTCGTTTGCTGGATGGCGGTTTCGGCTTCGTCGGCGCTGGCGGCGTCGCCTCCTGCGCTGGCCGGCACTCCACTGACCCCGAGCCAGAGCAGTCAGGACCTGGCCGAGGTGACGGCCGTCGCCGTCGCGCCACCGGTCGGGGGCCACACCTACGGGTACGCGACCGCGTCCTTTTCCGGGAAACTGACGGCGATCGACGTGTCAAATCCGGCGAGTCTCGTCGACGCGGGCACGACGACACGTCGCAGCCGTCGCTGATCGGCGGGTCGAACATCGCGCTCGCAAACGGATGGGCCTATGTCGTCAGCAAGAACCGCAACGTTGGCACTCCAAATGCAACGAGCAATGACGACGGGAGCGGCAACGCCCTGACGATCGTGGACATCCACACCGATCCGGCGCACCCGACGGTCGTCGGTTTCGTGCACGAGCCGAGCTACGCCGCGTTCAGCCCTGTTCGGCGCCTACGGGATCGCCGTGCAGGGCAACTACGCCTTCGTCGCAGCCCAGGGTGTCCTGAAGGGCCAGCCGACGACACCTGACACGAGCTGCGGCGCATTCACCGTCGTCGACGTGAGCAACCCGGCAAGTCCGACGATCGTCAAATCGATCCACGACGATGCGCTGCCGGGTTCCTGGGCGGGCACCCATGCCCTTCAGCACGCCACCTCGGTCGCGATCTCCGGGCAACTACGCATACGTGACGGCGTCCTACGACGACCGGCTGACGGTGATCGACATCTCCGACCCCACGAACCCTCAGATCGTCGCCTCGATGCGCGACGCACGAACCTCAGTTTTGACGTGGACGTCGCGATCCAGGGCCACTACGCGTACGTCGCCGATCAGGGGGCAGGTCAGGGACACTCCCAGGGACTCACGGTCGTCGACATATCGAACCCGCTCAACCCACAGATCACCGGCGTTGCCACCAGCAGCTTCCTGAACAGCAGCTACCGCATCCGGGTGCGTGGGAACTTCGCCTATGTCGCGACCTTCGGCTCTCGCACAATCTCCGCGGTGGACATCTCCGATCCCGCCAACCCGCGGTTCGTCGGTGGGATCTACGATCAGACCTACCTCAACGAGACCACGGGGCTGGACCTCGACCCCACCTCGCGATACGTAATCGCGATCTCGCCCGACCTTCCGCAGGGCTTCGTTCCCCCGATCGGAAGCGTTTTAGCCGTGAGCCTCGACCCATCGCCTCCCCACGTCGGGATCCATTCGGGCTCGGAGCCCCCCAACCCGACCGCGCAAACGTCCGCGGACTTCACGTTCGTCACCGCGAACCAGGTCGTCACCATGCGCTGCTCGCTCGACGGCGCGCCACCGGGCCTCTGCACGTCACCTGGCGACCAGCAGTACAGTGGGCTCGCGGGCGGCACGCACACCTTCACGGTCCAGGCGATCGACCCGTCCGGGACCGTTTCGACCGCCAGCTACACCTGGACGATCCACCTGGCGCCGAGGACTGTCGTCTCGATCACCAACCCGAGCAACGGCGACATTTTCAGCAAGGGCGAGACAGCCCACGCGCGCTACTCGTGCACCGCCGCCTCTGGGACGTCGCTCACCTCCTGCAGGGGCCCAGTGGCAAACGGGTCGCAGCTGAACACCGCGACCGTCGGGCATCACACGTTCACGGTCGTCGCGACCACCGCGAACGGCGCGAGGGTAACGGGATCGACGCACTACACCGTGATCCCCGGGCCGGTGCTGACCAGGGTCAGCCAGCTGCACAAGCGCTGGCGCGAGACGAAGGCGAAGCGGGGCCAGAGGAAGCTGCCGGTCGGTACGCAGTTCAAGTTCAGCCTGAACGAGCGCTCCCGTGTCACGCTCGCGTTCACCCGGCCGGGGCCGGGCCGCAAGGTGGGCGGCAAGTGCGTCGCTCAAACGACGGGCAATGCCGGCAAGCCGAGCTGCCGCCGGCCGGTCGTGATCGGCACGATCGTCTTCCCTCACGCCAACGGGCCGGTGACCGTGAGCTTCACCGGCTATGCGTCACACAGGCTGTTTAGACCGGGCACGTACAATTTGACGATCACCGCAACAGCCCGCGGCCGCAGCACCGTCAGCAAGCCGCTGAGCTTCACGATCGTGGGATGACCAGCTAGGCGCGGCAGACCGGTACAATCTGCAGGGAAACTGACTGGGGCGTAGTCAACCAGGGGGATATCACATGGAAGTCGTCAGTGCAGGGCTTGAAGTCACTCTCGATCGGCCGTCGGTGCGCACCGCCGTGCCAGGGCCGCAGTCCGAGCTGCTGCTCGAGCGTCAGCGCGTGTACGAGTCGAACGTCCGCAGCTATCCACGGCGCATCCCGATCGCGATCCGCCGGGGATCCGGCTCGTATGTCGAGGATCTGGACGGCAACGTCTTCATCGACTTCTTGAACGGCGCGGGGGCACTCCCGTTCGGCCACGGCCATCCAGAGCTGCTCGACGCGGTACAGCGCCAGCTGCCGATGCTCTCGCACGGTCTGGACTTCCCGACCGAGGTGCGGGACGAGTTCATCGAAGCACAGCTCTCGATGCTGCCCGAGGAGATGCGCGACTGCACGAAGATCCAGTTCTGCGGCCCGAGCGGGGCAGATGCGGTCGACGCGGCGCTGAAGCTCTGCAAGACGGCCACCGGACGCTCGGAGATCATCGCGTTCCAGGGCGCGTTCCACGGCTGCTCGCACGCAGCAATGACGATCAGCGGACAGCTTGCACAAAAGGAACGCGTTGCCAATCGGGTGCCAGGGGTCCACTTCTTCCCCTATCCGTACGCGCTGCGATGCTCGCTCGGCGCCGGCCTCGAGACCGGCGAGCAGTGCTTGCGGTACCTCGAACGCTCGCTCCGCGACCCGCTCGGCGGGATCACACTGCCTGCGGCGGTGATCATCGAGGTGGTGCAGGGAGAGGGCGGCGTGATCGTGGCGCCGACTGAGTTCATGCAGGGCCTGCGCCGAGTGACGCGCGAGCTCGACATCCCGCTGATCGTCGACGAGGTTCAGACCGGCGGCGGTCGCACGGGCACATGGTTCGCCTTCGAGCAGCACGGGATCGTCCCGGACGTGATCGTCGCGTCCAAGGCGATCGGCGCAATGGGGATGCCGATCGCGATCGTTCTGCACAACGAACGGCTCGATGCGTTCGCTCCGGGCTCGCACACGGGCACGTTCCGCGGCAACCAGCTCGCGTTCGCTGCCGGGGTCGCGGCGACGCGGATCGTCAAGCGCGACGGCGTTCTCGAGCACGTCCGCGAGCTCGGTGAGTACGCGATGAGTGCGTTGGCAGCGCTCGCCAGCAGCTACGAGATCGTCGGCGAAGTCCGGGGCAGCGGGTTGATGATCGGAGTCGAGCTCGTCGACGCCGCCGGGGAGCCGAATTCGCAGGCCGCCGCAGAGGTCCAGCGCGGCGCGATCGAGCGTGGGCTGATCCTGGAGCTCGGCGGCCGGGGCGACTGCGTCGTCCGAATGCTGCCTCCGCTGAACGTCACGCGCGAGACGCTGGACCAGGCGTTCGAGATTCTCGACGCCGCGCTGGCCGACGCGACGGAGCGGGCTCGCCCCGGCGAACCCGTGGTGCTGTCGCGAGCGGTCTGAACGGCGTCCCGGCCGATCGGCCGGCGGGGCGACGCCGCGGAAGGAGCGGCGCAGGGTCTGGTGGTTTTTGTGATACTCGTGAGCAGATGAGGCGGCGCCGCTCCTGCGACAGCTTGTCGGTCTGAGATGAGACGAGAGAACGCCCGCCGCCTGCGGCTTGGCGCGATCATGCTCGCACTCAGCGCGATTGCGATCGGGGCCGCGAGCGCCACCAGCCTCGCCGACCCTGGAGGACCGACGCCGACGGCGACACCGAGCGGCACGCGTCCAGATCCGATCATCTACCGGCCGGCGGGCCTGAGCACAGCGCAGAAGGTCCCGCTGGTGATCGGACTGTACGGTGCGACCGGCTGCCCTCAATGTATGGAGGGCCTGACTCATTTCGAGGCCGTCGCGGACGAGCACGGCTTTGTCGTCGCTTATCCGGGCTCAGTGATGGTCAATGGCGCCCCGTGGCAATCGTCGGACGACATTCCTTACATCAGCTCCCTGATCACGCAGATCGAAGCGAGCCAGAACATCGACCCGACCCGTGTGTACGTGGCGGGCTTCTCAGGCGGAGGACGGTTCGCGTACCAAGTGGGCTGCGCGCTGAGCAGACAGGTCACTGCGATCGCCGTCGTCAGCGGCGCTCAACGCCCGTACTCGTGCCCGCTGTCGCACCCCGTCTCGGTGCTGGCGATCATGGGCAGCACGGAGATCGGACTCACCGGCAATCCGGCCACAGGACTCCCGTCGGCCTACACCGTCGAGAAGTGGTGGCGGATGCGGAACGGTTGCAGTCAGCCGATTCGGCGCGCGTTCGTTGCACCACTGACGGAGGAGACATCGGGTTCGTGCGTCGACGGCAGCACCGTTGGCCTGTACATCGTCCAGGGAGGTCAGCACACGTGGCCAGGGTGCTCGTGCAAGCTTGCACCTTCGGACCCCGATTCGCAGTGGAACGCGTCTGAGGGGATCTGGTCGTTCTTCAGCAACCTTCAGACGGGATCGCTGACCATTCCGGGGGCGCAGCTGCTCTCGATTCGTTCAAGGCTCGCCAGGCGTGTCCGGAGCGTGACGGAACGGTTCTCCCTCACCGAGACGGTCACCGTCAACCAAACCCTGAGCCTCCGTGGACGCAGGCTGATGACATCGACGTCGACGCTCCGTCCCGGGCCCCAGGTACCGCTGCTCGTAACGATTCCGGCCAGGGCGAAGCCCGGCTCCTACGCGGTGACGCTTCGTGTCACCGACGTCTACCGGCGCGGGCTGACGCTCGCCCGACAGGTACAGGTCGCGAAGCTCCCGGTCGTCAGGCCCAAGCGGGGCAGGCACCGGACGGGCAAGTAGGACGCGCGCCGCACGCGGGAGCGCCGCCGCGCCCCCGCGTGCCTGACCGATTGCGACCTCGTCTCTACCGAGTGCCTTCGAGCTCGGCCGCGCTGACCATCTCGCCCATCGCGACGATGATCTTGCGCTCGCCGCCGAACGGCCGGCGGGCGTGCGAGACGAGCATGTTGTCGAGGGCGATCAGGTCGCCTTTCTCCCAGGGCGCCTCGACGCAGATCTCCTCGAACACCTCGCCGATGCGATCGACCACCTCGTCCGGGATCGGCGTGCCGTCGCCGTAGTAGACGTTGCGGGGTAGATCCTCGTCGTCGAACAGCTGCCGCAGCGCGGTGCGCGTCTCCTCGTCCAGGCACGAGACGTGATGCAGCTGGACCTGGTTGAAGAAGATCTTCTCCCCGGTCCGCGGATGCACGCGCACGCCCTTCGCGACCTGGCCAACGCGCAGCCCCTGGTCGGTCCACTCGCAACTCATCCCCGCGTCGGAGCAGATCTTCTCGACCTCGGCGCGATCGTCGGTGTGGAAGAAGTCCTGCCATGGGACGTCGATCCCCTCGGAGAAGTTGCGCACGTACATCAGGTCCTTCTGCGCGAAGTCCTCGACGATCTCCGGGTCGAGCGCGTCGCAGATCTTGCGGCAGTCGATCAGCGGCGTTTCACCCTGCTCGGCTGACGGCGTGACGCAGAAGAAGAACTGACGCAGCGGCCAGCTCGACAGGTGCGAGCTCTCGTTGTGGAACAGGATCATCTTGTCGGGCGGGTACGGCGTCGAGTGGTAGATCCGATCGCTCGCCGACTCCGGCGGCAGGTCCCCGTACTCGGCGAACAGGTTCGGCGCGATCGACGAGGCGACTGCCTCGAAGTCCTTTGCGCCCTCGAGCGGGAAGCCGCGGAACAGGATCGCCCCGTAACGATCGAAGTAGCCCTCCAGCTCCTCCAGATGGCTCGCGCACCACGCGGCGAGGTCGACGTTGTCGACCGCCGGCGTGATCACCAGCGGCATCTGTCCCTCGTTACCGGGTAGGAACCCGGTCTTCACCAGCTCTGTCGCCTCGACGGCCTTCCGGCGCATCCCGCGGAGTCCGCCCCCGGAGCTGATCGTCTCTGTGCTCATATGTCCTCCTGTTGTGGTTCCGTCGTGTCGTCAAGATTGTCTGCTAAGCGCTGGCTCACGAGCCGCCATCCGCGGCCTCGGAGCGCAAGCGCAGCGATGTACCCCATCTCCGGGTCGCTCAAGTCTCGCAAGCTCCATCGCTTGGGCTCGTCGCGCGACCACTGCGTTGAAAGCAACTCGGGCGGCGCAGTCGGCACAAGGCTAACGTCGAAGCTGTCGAGTGCAAGCTGCAGCCCGTCGCCCCGCGCCTTGATGAATGCCTCCTTGCGTGTCCAACAGGTCAGAAACGCGCGCGGCTGAAGCGCCTCCGGAAGCGAGCGCAGTGCGGCGACCTCGGTCGGCGAAAAGAACAGCTCGGCGATCCGTTCGCGCGCAAAGTCGGCGTCGTCGAGCTCTATGTCGACGCCGACCTCCTCCTCCCGCGTGAACGCATACAGCGCGAGCGGGCCGGAATGGGAAAGGTTGAATGCGGGTCCCTCATGGCGGAGCCGCGGCTTCTGAAACCTCCCGTAGGCGAAGCTGAGCGCCTCCGGCGGGCCTTCGACGTAGCGCGCGAGCAGGAGCCGCAGCAACCCCCGCCCGACGACGTAGCGAGAACGGTCGCGCTCGAACCTGAAGCGTGCGGCACGGTCTCGCTCATCGGCGGCGAGCAGGCGATAGAGCCGCGCGACGTCGACGCTGGGCCGGTCGAGCGAGGCGCACACGACGTGCACCTCGTCCTCGCGCAGCGACATCCGATCGACGGCTGGATCAAGCGAACCCAGCCCGGTTCTCGAGTAAAGGGCCCCCTTCACGTTCCATCATGGTAGTAGTACGACGGCGGTCGCCGCAACCGTCGTTGCTCGTTTCTCACAAACCCTGGCCGAGTTCTGATAGCGTCCCGTGTGGACCGCTGGGGCATTTGGGGGGAAACTCGATTGCCATGATGGCTGCGGGTCTCCACGAATGGCTGCACGGGACCGTCGAACTCAATTCGGACTAGTGAGGGGCATGCAGGAGCACCGAGGGCGAGTTTCCAGCCGGGTGGCACTGGCTGTGATCGTCGCTGCGATGGCGATGTTGATCCCGGCGACCGCGGGTGCGGCGACACTTCCCGCGCAGGTCGGGCTGGTCGGTGACTCGACCGACCTCTCGGGCGCCACGGCAGTCGCCGTGTCCGGTCACTACGCGTACGTGACGGCTTATTCCTCCGGCCAGCTCACCGCGGTCGACATCTCCAACCCGGCGAGCCCGGTCGTCGTCGGCTCGACACCGCCGGCGAACTCGCTCGTGAACGCGACCAACGTGGCGATCTCCGGCACCTTGGCATACGTCGTCAGCAAGAACCGCAACGGGCCGAAGGGCTCGAACACGAACACCGACGGGACCGGCAACAGCCTCACGATCGTCGACATCAGCAATCCGGCGCAACCGACGATCGTCGGGTCGGTGACCGATCCGGTCAAGCTGTTCGGGAGCTACGGGATCGCCGTGTCGGGCAACTACGCGTTCGTCGCCTCGCAGGGCTGCCTCAGCGGACAGCCGTGTCCGAACCCGCAAGTCGGCAATTCGTTCAGCATGATCGATGTGAGCTCGCCCGCGAGCCCGCACATCGTCGCCTCGATCACCAACGCCTCGCTGCTCGACCACGCGACGTCGGTCGCGATCTCGGGCCATTACGCGTACGTGACCGCCTCGTATGCGAATCGGCTGACGGTGATCGACATCTCAAACCCGCTGAGCATGACGATCGTGACGTCGATTCAGGACGCGACGCAGCTCAACTTCGATGTCGACGTCGCGATTCAGGGCAACTACGCATACGTCGCCAACCAGGCGAGCTTCCTGGGACTCGCGGTGGTCGACATATCGAATCCGACGAGCCCGCACATCGTCGGCGTCGCCAACAACGCCTGGCTGAACGGCGCCTACCGCGTCCACGTGCGTGGGGACTTCGCGTACGTCGCAGCCAACTACGCGATCGCCGCCGCGACCGTCGACGTCTCCAACCCGGCCGCCCCCCGCGTTCCGCCAGGCGTGTACGACCCGACGAACTACAACAGCACCACCGGCGTCGAGATCGACCAGACCGGGCGCTATCAGCTGATCACGTCGCCGAGGCTGCCGTCGGAGGGCGGCGGGGCCTACCCGCCGTACCCGAACCAGCCCGGTGGCCCGACCGCGACCGGGAAGCTGAACCTGGTGAGACTCGATCCGACGCCGATCGCGGTGTCGATCACGGCCTCGTCGAAGCCGTCGAATCCGACGAACCAGACGACCGCCAACTTCGCGTTCACGAACAGCGACTTCGTCTCCGCCCTGCGCTGCCAGCTCGACGGGGGGCCGCTCGGCCCGTGCACGAGCTGGACCACCCAGCAGTACAGCTCGCTCGCCGCGGGTAGCCACACGTTCCTCGTCCAGGCCACGCGACACAGCCGGCAACACCGCGACGCAGAGCTACACATGGGTCGTGAACCCGCCCCCGGTCAACACGACCGCGCCGGCGATCTCGGGAACAGCCACGCAGGGAGCGCAGCTGACGGCGAGCACCGGCACGTGGACCGCATCGCCGGCGCCCACATTCAAGTATCAGTGGCAGGACTGCGACGTCAACGGCGCCAACTGCATCGCGATCGCGAACGCCACCTCGTCGACCTACACGGTCGCGTCGTCCGACGCCGGCTCCACGATCGAGGTGGTCGTCACCGCGACCAACAGCCAGGGCTCCACGCCGGCCAGCTCGGCCCCGACCGCGGTCGTGACCGGCGGTCGGCACCGGCGAACACGGCGCTGCCGTCGATCTCCGGCACGGCGACGCAGGGCTCTCAGCTGACGGCCTCCAACGGGACCTGGACGGGTACCCCGACGCCGACCTACAGCTACCAGTGGCAGGACTGCGACTCCGGCGGCGCCAACTGCAATCCGATCGCGAACGCCACCTCGTCGACCTACACGGTTGCGTCGTCGGACGTCGGCTCCACGATCGAAGTGGTGGTCACCGCGACCAACACCGCCGGAACCGGATCGGCCAGCTCACAGCCGACCGCCGTCGTGACCGCCCCCGCGTCCCCGCCGGCGAACACCGCACTGCCGTCGATCTCCGGCACGGCGTCGCAGGGCTCTCAGCTGACCGCCTCCCACGGGACCTGGACCGGCTCTCCGTCGCCCACGTTCACCTACCAGTGGCAGGACTGCGACTCGGGCGGCGCCAACTGCATCCCGATCGGGAACGCCACCGGATCGACCTACACGGTCGCGTCGAGCGACGTCGGCTCCACGATCGACGTGGTGGTCACCGCGACCAACACGGCCGGAACCGCATCGGCCAGCTCACAGCCGACGGCCGTCGTGGCCGCCGCCGGGTCGGCGCCGGCGAACACCGCGCTGCCGTCGATCTCCGGCACGGCGTCGCAGGGCTCTCAGCTGACCGCCTCCAACGGGACCTGGACCGGCACCCCGACGCCGACGTTCACCTACCAGTGGCAGGACTGCGACTCGGGCGGCGCCAACTGCACTCCGATCGGGAACGCCACCGGATCGACCTACACGGTCGCGTCGAGCGACGCCGGCTCCACGATCGAGGTGGTGGTCACCGCCACCAACGCCTCCGGAACGGCATCGGCCAGCTCACAGCCGACCGCGGTCGTGACCGCCGCGCCGGCGAACACGGCGCTGCCGTCGATCTCCGGCACGGCGACGCAGGGCTCTCAGCTGACCGCCTCCCACGGGACCTGGACCGGCTCTCCGTCGCCCACGTTCACCTACCAGTGGCAGGACTGCGACCCGGGCGGCGCCAACTGCAATCCGATCGGGAACGCCACCTCGTCGACCTACACGGTCGCGTCGAGCGACGTCGGCTCCACGATCGAGGTGGTGGTCACCGCGACCAACACGGCCGGTAGCGCATCGGCCAGCTCACAGCCGACCGCCGTCGTGGCAGCCGCCGGGTCGGCGCCGGCGAATACGGCGCTGCCGTCGATCTCCGGCACGGCGGCGCAGGGCTCTCAGCTGACCGCCTCCAACGGGACCTGGACCGGCTCTCCGTCGCCCACGTTCACCTACCAGTGGAAGGACTGCGACGCCAACGGCGCCAACTGCAATCCGATCGGGAACGCCACCGGATCGACCTACACCGCAGTTTCAGGCGACGCGGGCTCGCGACTGGTCGTCGCCGTGACGGGCACGAACACGTCCGGCTCCTCGACAGCAACCTCTCAGCCGACCGCCACCGTCACCGCGCCGCCGGCGAACACCGCGGCACCGACGATCTCCGGCAGCGCCGTCGAGGCGCAGGTCCTGAGCGCGTCGCCCGGCACATGGACCGGTAGCCCGGCGCCGACATTCGGATACCAGTGGCAGCGGTGCGATCAGAACGGCGCGAACTGCGCCCCGATCGCCGGCGCGACGTCGCCGACCTACACGGAGCTTTCGGCCGACGTCGGCTCGACGCTCGCGGTGACCGTGACCGGCAGCAGCACATCCGGATCGGCGCAGGCCAAGTCCGGCGCCACCGCCGTCGTGACATCGGCGCCCGGCCCATTGACCCCGGTGCTCGACAACTTCAACCGCCCCGACAACACCGGTCCTCCTGGGTCGAACTGGAGCCTGCTGCCCGCGTTCGGCTCGGCCGACATGTTCATCACGGGTCAGCAACTCGCCGGTCCCACGGGAGCGAGCGCCGACTACTGGAACGCCGGAACGTTCGGGCCGTCAAGCGAGGTCTACGTCACGGTGGTCACCAAGCCGACGGTCTACTTCGACAGCGTGAGCCTCCAGCTGCGCTACCAGAACCCGGCGAGCGCCACGTCGAGCGGAGACGCGGCGGTCTTCATCAACCAGAACACGGATCCCGATCAGTACCGGATCATTCACCGGACCAGCGGTCAGACCGGCACAACCCTGGCCTCGGTCACCGGGCCCCACCTGAATGCGGGCGACCGGCTGCTGTTCCGCGCGATCGGCACGACCCTCGAGCTGTGGCGCGGTTCCGGGTCCACCTGGACCCGGATCCTCACCGCGACCGACACCACGGCCCCGAAGGCCGGCTACCTGAGCGTCGTGTCCCACAATGGGTCCGTGCGGCTCGATGACTTCGGCGGCGGCACCCTTCCCTAGGCCCGGCCCGATCTGAGACGTTGGCGGCGGACGCGGGCGGCACTGGTCTGCTCGCTGCCGGCGCGGTATCATCGGCTCTCGGGACGACGGCGTGGGGCCGTCGGCCGCGATTCAGAGTGGGGCGAACTTTGATCAAAGCATCGAGCGAGACGACTGGCGTGACCGTGGGATCCGCCTCAGACCTGAACGACACCGCTGCTGTGTATCCGGGGTGTTGTTTGCATGAGTTGGTTGGGGAGCAGGTTGGTCGTTCGTCTGGGGCTGTGGCGGTGGTGTGTGGTGGGGAGTCGTTGTCGTTTGGTGAGTTGGATGAGCGTTCGTCTCGGTTGGCGTCGTTTTTGGTGGGTCGTGGGGTGGGGCCTGAGGTGTTGGTGGGGATTTGTGTTGAGCGGTCGGTGCAGATGCTTGTGGGGTTGTTGGGGGTGTTGAAGGCGGGTGGTGCGTATGTGCCGATTGATCCTGCGTATCCGGTGGAGCGTCAGGCGTTTATGTTGTCTGATTCTGGGGCGCCGGTTGTGTTGACGCAGGAGCGGTTGGTTGAGGGGTTGCCGGTGGAGGGGGTCGAGGTTGTTTGTCTTGATCGTGATTGGCCGGTGGTTGCGGAGTGTTCGGCGGTGGCGCCTGAGGTGGTGTGTGATCCGGAGCAGTTGGCGTATGTGATTTATACGTCTGGGTCGACGGGGAAGCCGAAGGGTGTGCAGATCACGCATCGTTCGTTGGTGAATTTTTTGTGGTCGATGCGGGATCGGCCTGGTTTGGGTGGGGATGATGTGTTGGTCGCGGTCACGACGTTGTCGTTTGATATCGCGGGGTTGGAGCTGTATTTGCCGTTGGTCGTTGGTGCGCGGTTGGTGATCGCTGAGGGTGAGGTGGTTTCGGATCCGCGGGCGTTGGCGGGGTTGTTGGAGAGTTCTGGCGCGACGGTGTTGCAGGCGACGCCGACGACGTGGCGGATGTTGGTTGATTCTGGGTGGAGCGCGGGGCGGGGGTTGAAGGGGTTGTGTGGTGGGGAGGCGTTGCCGGTGGTGCTGGCCGATCGGCTGGTGGAGCTGGGGCTTGAGTTGTGGAATATGTATGGGCCGACTGAGACGACGATCTGGTCGACGTGTTATCGGGTGCCGGGGGAGGAGGGTTCGATCTCGATCGGGCGTCCGATCGCGAATACGACGTTGTTGATCTTGGATGAGTCGATGCAGCCGGTGCCCGATGGCGAGATCGGGGAGTTGTGGATCGGTGGGGATGGGTTGGCGCGTGGGTATCGCGGCCGGCCGGATCTGACCGAGGAGCGGTTCGTGGCGGATCCGTTTGATGAGACTCCGGGCGCTCGGATCTATCGCACGGGTGATCTGGCGCGCTGTCGCGCGGATGGGAATGTCGATTTTCTGGGGCGGATCGATCATCAGGTGAAGATCAACGGGTTCCGGATCGAGCTTGGTGAGATCGAGACGGTGCTGGCGCGTCATCCCGATGTCGTTGATGCTGTGGTCGTCGCGCGTGGTGAGGGCGCGAGCGCGGAGTTGGCCGCGTATGTGGTGCCCAAGCTGCCGGTCGCGGCGTATGAGCTGCGCGAGTACGCGGCGACGAAGTTGCCGGTGTATATGGTCCCCTCGACGGTCACCCCGTTGGGGGCGTTCCCGCTGACTCCGAACGGGAAGGTCGACCGCAAGGCGCTGCCTGAGCCGACGCGTTCGCGGTCGGCCGATCGCGAGTTGGTCGAGCCTCGCACCCAGCTCGAACGGCGTCTGGCTGGGATCTGGGAGCGTGAGCTCGGGATCGAGAAGATCGGCGTGACCGACAACTTCTTTGATCTCGGCGTGCGGTCGATCGTCGCCGCGTCGCTGTTCGCAGCGATCGAGCACGAGATCGGCAACAACCTCCCGCTCGGCGCGATCTTCCGCGCGCCCACGATCGAGAAGCTCGCTCGCCTGATCGAGGGGCAGGACACGGGCGCTGACGCACGTTGGACGTCGCTGGTCCCGATCCAGCCCGAGGGCAGCCAACCCCCGATCTTCTGCATCCACGGCGGTGGCGGAACGATCCTGCTGCTCGCGTCGCTGGCCCCGCGCTTCGGCGCCGATCAGCCCGTCTACGGGCTGCAGGCGCGTGGGCTCTACGGGAAGGTCGCGCCGCTGAAGACGATCGAGGAAATGGCCAGCCACTACCTCTCAGAGATGCGCGAGGTCCACCCCGGGCCAACCGTGGCGCGTCTCCGGATACTGCTTCGGCGCGATCGTCGCGTTCGAGATCGCCCACCAACTCCACGCCCAGGGCGAACAAGTGCAACTGCTCGCCATGTTCAACGGCCCCAGCCCAACCTGGATCCGCAAATGGGGCTGGTACGGCAACCAACCCTCGAAGCGAACCGAGCAGCCGCCGCGGGGCGCGTCGAACCAAGGCGCAGCGGATCCGCGGCGTGCTGCGCGATCCTTCCCGTTTGCGCGACCGGGCTTCATGTGGGAGACGCGGCGACCCCGTGCTCGGCTGGCGCTCGCGCTCGGTCGCCCGCTCCCGGAACGGCTGCGCGAGCACTACTTCTTCCTGCTCCACCACGCGGCCGAGGTGGCGTATGAGCCCCGACCCTACCCGGGCGAGGTCCTCGTGTTCTACGGCGACGGCCTGTACGAGGACCCAGAGCTCGGCTGGAGCGGTCTCGCCGACGGTGGCCTGCGGACGTTCGGGATCCCAGGTGCCGATGACAACAACCGGCAGGCGATGCTGGAGCCCGGAGCATCGTTCGTGGGTGCGCGGATCACCGAATACCTGAACCGCGAACGATGACCGCGGTGCCCGGGCGCAGCGATATCGCCGACCGTATCGCGCGCCTCTCTCCCGAGCGCCGAGCGCTCCTCGCGCGCCGCCTGGGCGAGGACCGAGGCGATCAGTTGCGACCGATACCACGTCGCGATCCAGCGCAGCCGGCACCGATGACGTTCGCGCAGTGGCGCCTGTGGTTCCTCGAGCAGTTCACGCCTGGCACGAATGCGTGGAACACGCCCACTGCCGCTCGGCTCGAGGGGCCGCTGGATCTCGGAGCGCTACGAGACGCGCTTGAACTCGTGGTCGAGCGACATGCCACGCTGCGCACGACGTTCGTTGCGCCCGGGGGCAAGCCCATTCCCGTCGTGCGGGAGCATGTAGCTGTCGAGATTCCCCTGCTCGAGCTCCCGGCGGGGTCGGTGGAGTTCCGGGAGCAGGAGCTGGAGCGGATCGTCGCCGACGAGGTCCGGCGGCCGTTTGACCTCGAGTCGGATCTGATGGTCCGGGCGCGGGTCGTGCGGCTCGGCGCCGACGAGCACGTGCTGGTGCTGGTCATGCATCACATCGCCTGCGACGGCTGGTCGAAGGGGTTGCTGATGGACGAGCTCTGCACGGCGTACAACGCGATCGTCGATCACGCCGAGCCGGCGCTCGCCGAGCTCCCGATCGAGTACGCCGACTTCGCCGTCTGGCAGCGCGAGTGGCTCACCGGAGCCAACCTCGAGCGATTGACCGCGTACTGGCGCGAGCGACTGGCCGGCCATGCCCCCGCCCTGGAGATCCCGACCGACCGACCGCGTCCTCGGACCCCGTCGTTCAGAGGGGCAGTCGAATGGATCGTCGTACCCGGCGCAGCTCGCCGAGCGGGCAACGGCGATCGGCCGCGAGCAGCGCGCGACGGCGTTCATGACCTTGATGGCCGCGTTCAAGGCGTTGCTGTACGCACACAGCGGGCAGGACGACGTGCTCGTGGGCTCGCCGGCAGCGATGCGCGATCGCCCGGAGCTCGAGCGCGTGATCGGATTCTTCGCCAATACGCTCGTGTACCGGACCGATCTGTCTGGGAGCCCCAGCTTCCGCGAGCTCGTCGGGCGAGTCCGCGACACGGCGATCGGCGTCTACGCGCACCAGGACCTGCCGTTCGAGAAGGTCGTGGAGGCGCTCAAGCCACCGCGCGATCCGAGCCGGAACCCGCTCGTGCAGGTGAACATGCGCGTCGAGGGCCGTGAGCCCGAGTTGCAGCTGCGCGGCCTGCGCGCGACGCCGCTCGTGATCGATCCCGGGATCGCCCGGTTTGACCTCGCGATCGAGCTCGGCGCCACCGACGACGGCTACGCCGGATACCTCGAGTACGACGCCGCCCTGTTTGACAGCGACACGGCCGCCGCCTTTGCTCGAGACTTCACCTCGTTGCTGGAGGCCGCCGTCGACTCGCCGGACCGCCCGCTCGCGACGCTTGCGCCGGTTCGCCAGATCCTCCAACTGAGAGCGCTCGACAGGGGATAGAGACGCACGTGGATATCGAGATCACCGAGCCGCAAACGGACGCGGAGTATGAGCAGTACTACCGTCTGCGCTGGGAGCGCCTGCGCCAGCCACACGGCGACGCCTACGGCAGCGAGCGCGACAGCCCGCTCGAGGCCACCTCCGAGCATCTGATCGCCAAGGTCGACGGCCGCGATCGTCGGCGCCATGTGCTGGGCGGCGCTGACCGGGCGACGAGGCCGACTGCGGCGGCAAGAGGCTGATCGTCCGCTCGCGGCAGGCCGCGATTGACAGCCGGACTTCCAGCGCGGCGGGATGGGCCCGGCACTGATGAAGCAGGTCGAGAACCGTGGCCGCGAGATGCGGCGCATACGAGATGGTCGGAAACTTTCGCGAAGAGGTCGATCGGGTTGGGAAAGAGCATGGGCTTACAGGTCAGGGGCGAGGGCACGACCCTCTACGGAACCGTCAAGTCGGTCGCCATGTTCAAGAGGCTCTCTTGAAAGCCACCACGCAGGCGCTGAATCAGCGGGACTCCCGGGCTGTGTATCCGGGGTGTTGTTTGCATGAGTTGGTTGGGGAGCAGGTTGGTCGTTCGTTCTG
The DNA here is from genome assembly GCA_963809685.1 of uncultured Solirubrobacterales bacterium. Classification (GTDB taxonomy): domain Bacteria; phylum Actinomycetota; class Thermoleophilia; order Solirubrobacterales; family Solirubrobacteraceae; genus Palsa-465. The sequence continues at coordinate 78,794 of CAWEKN010000008.1, forward strand.
GGGCGGTGGCGGTGGTGTGTGGTGGGGAGTCGTTGTCGTTTGGTGAGTTGGATGAGCGTTCGTCTCGGTTGGCGTCGTTTTTGGTGGGTCGTGGGGTGGGGCCTGAGGTGTTGGTGGGGATTTGTGTTGAGCGGTCGGTGCAGATGCTTGTGGGGTTGTTGGGGGTGTTGAAGGCGGGTGGTGCGTATGTGCCGATTGATCCTGCGTATCCGGTGGAGCGTCAGGCGTTTATGTTGTCTGATTCTGGGGCGCCGGTTGTGTTGACGCAGGAGCGGTTGGTTGAGGGGTTGCCGGTGGAGGGGGTCGAGGTTGTTTGTCTTGATCGTGATTGGCCGGTGGTTGCGGAGTGTTCGGCGGTGGCGCCTGAGGTGGTGTGTGATCCGGAGCAGTTGGCGTATGTGATTTATACGTCTGGGTCGACGGGGAAGCCGAAGGGTGTGCAGATCACGCATCGTTCGTTGGTGAATTTTTTGTGGTCGATGCGGGATCGGCCTGGTTTGGGTGGGGATGATGTGTTGGTCGCGGTCACGACGTTGTCGTTTGATATCGCGGGGTTGGAGCTGTATTTGCCGTTGGTCGTTGGTGCGCGGTTGGTGATCGCTGAGGGTGAGGTGGTTTCGGATCCGCGGGCGTTGGCGGGGTTGTTGGAGAGTTCTGGCGCGACGGTGTTGCAGGCGACGCCGACGACGTGGCGGATGTTGGTTGATTCTGGGTGGAGCGCGGGGCGGGGGTTGAAGGGGTTGTGTGGTGGGGAGGCGTTGCCGGTGGTGCTGGCCGATCGGCTGGTGGAGCTGGGGCTTGAGTTGTGGAATATGTATGGGCCGACTGAGACGACGATCTGGTCGACGTGTTATCGGGTGCCGGGGGAGGAGGGTTCGATCTCGATCGGGCGTCCGATCGCGAATACGACGTTGTTGATCTTGGATGAGTCGATGCAGCCGGTGCCCTGACGGCGAGATCGGGGAGTTGTGGATCGGTGGGGATGGGTTGGCGCGTGGGTATCGCGGCCGGCCGGATCTGACCGAGGAGCGGTTCGTGGCGGATCCGTTTGATGAGACTCCGGGCGCTCGGATCTATCGCACGGGTGATCTGGCGCGCTGTCGCGCGGATGGGAATGTCGATTTTCTGGGGCGGATCGATCATCAGGTGAAGATCAACGGGTTCCGGATCGAGCTTGGTGAGATCGAGACGGTGCTGGCGCGTCATCCCGATGTCGTTGATGCTGTGGTCGTCGCGCGTGGTGAGGGCGCGAGCGCGGAGTTGGCCGCGTATGTGGTGCCCAAGCTGCCGGTCGCGGCGTATGAGCTGCGCGAGTACGCGGCGACGAAGTTGCCGGTGTATATGGTCCCCTCGACGGTCACCCCGTTGGGGGCGTTCCCGCTGACTCCGAACGGGAAGGTCGACCGCAAGGCGCTGCCTGAGCCGACGCGTTCGCGGTCGGCCGATCGCGAGCTGGTCGAGCCTCGCACCCAGCTCGAACGGCGGTTGGCTGGGATCTGGGAGCGTGAGCTCGGGATCGAGAAGATCGGCGTGACCGACAACTTCTTTGATCTCGGCGTGCGGTCGATCGTCGCCGCGTCGCTGTTCGCAGCGATCGAGCACGAGATCGGCAACAACCTCCCGCTCGGCGCGATCTTCCGCGCCCCCACGATCGAGAAGCTCGCTCGCCTGATCGAGGGACAGGACACGGGCGCTGACGCACGTTGGACGTCGCTGATCCCGATCCAGCCCGAAGGCAGCCAACCCCCGATCTTCTGCATCCACGGCGGCGCCGGCACGATCCTGTACCTCAAGGCGCTGTCGAGAGCACTCGGCGATGACCAGCCGTTCTACGGGCTGCAGGCGCGTGGGCTCTACGGGAAGGTCGCGCCGCTGAAGACGATCGAGGAAATGGCCAGCCACTACCTCTCAGAGATGCGCGAGGTCCACCCCGCTGGCCAACCGTGGCGCGTCTCCGGCTACTGCTTCGGTGCGATCGTCGCGTTCGAGATCGCCCACCAACTCCACGCCCAGGGCGAACAAGTGCAACTGCTCGCCATGTTCAACGGCCCCAGCCCAACCTGGATCCGCAAATGGGTGTGGCACGGCAATCAGCCCTCCCAGCGCCAAAAGCTGCCGCGGGCGCCTCGACTGACCAAGGCCCAGCGAGTCCGCCGCGCGCTCCGCGAGCCGCGGCGATTCCAAACCGCGCTGATCCGGAACACGGCTGGGCCTCGTGCTCGGCTTGCCCTCGCCCGCGGTCGGCCGCTGCCCGAGGAGATCCGCGAATCCTTCTTCTTCGGCCTGCACCACGAGGCCGAGGTCGCCTACCAGCCCCGGCCGTATCCCGGCGAGATCCTCGTGTTCTACGGCGACGGCCTGTACGAGGACCCAGAGCTCGGCTGGGGAGGCCTCGCGGACAGCGGCGTACTCACGTTCGCGGTGCCCGGGACACACGTGAGCAACCGGCACGCGATGCGGGAGCCCGGAGCGTCGTTCATGGCCGCGCATCTGCGCGAGTACATGCAGAGTTGACCGAAGGGCGGCGCCGTGGCCGTTGCACTCGACGGACTTCCCGGGGTGGACTACGGCTGGGACCGATCCTTCTCGATGAAAGCGATGCCCGGATAAACGTGGACCGCGCGGACCCCTGGGAGCTCGGGTGTCGGAGCTGGGCCCCACTCGGGATAGCGTTCAAAGGTCGTGTCCGAGGCCTGGACGCTGCTCACAAGTGACTGCAGCAGTCCAATCCCACTGATCGGGGGCGGGGGGTGGCCCCCACGGTGACTCGCGTAATAGCTCGTTGCAAGATCCTCGATGACGTAGACGCCGCCCGGTGCGACGGACGGAAACAGAGTGCGAAACGTGGTGACGATGTGCTCGCCTATGTGTGAGCCATCGTCGATCACGACGTCAGGATTTCCCACCTGGTCGATCACGTTCTGCAGTTCGGCAGGGGATGACTGGTCGGCTCGGATAAACCGAACGCGCGGTCCGAGTCTGATCTGTTTCTCATACAGATCGACCCCGACGATGTTCGAGCGGCAGAAATAATCGCGCCACAGGTACAGCGAGCCACCCGGATCGGGCTTGCGGTATCCGGCCGGGTCACCTTCGGGCGAACCGACTCCGATTTCGATAATGAGGTTCTTGCGCAGTCGGCGCGGACCGAGATGGCGCCTGTAGTAGGGGAGATACCCGTGCGCGTGTTTGTCGGTGTCACCGTAGAGCAACGACATGGGGTAGGGAAGATTCAGCAGACCGAGAGGCACGCCGACGCGGCTTGACCTAAGCCGTCTGCGGACGGGCCGAATTGCGCTGCGGACGGAATCTGGTAGCCGAGGCGCGGCCATGAGACTCACCCGTCCCAGCCGAAGTCGATACCGGTGAGCTGACCAAGCCGCCGGTTGTGCGGACGGAAGTACTCGTGCAGCTGAGCGCGCGTCTCTGGGCTGATCGCGTCCTGGTAGCCGCCGACGTTGAGCTTGCGCAAGGCCGCAAAAGGGTGCGGCGGTAGGCCGAGGAACCCATACACATCGTCGAGCACGCGTTGCGGCTCGGCGGCCAGCTCCTCGAATTTCACGAACAACAGCTGCTCTGCAGGGAACTGCGCGAGCCAGCGCTCCACGTGCTCGGCGTAGCGGCTGCGCTGCAGGTATGACCAGTAGCCCAGCGGGGCCGGAGGCGCTGGGTTGTAGTGGGGGTTTCGCTTGGTGCGCGCCAGCTCGGGCGCCAGCCGGTCGCGCTCGAGCGCCAGCGCGGCCTCGAACCGCTCGCACTCCTCGAATCCCTCCCGCCGGGACATCTGAAAGGCCGAGAACGTGCGGTCGATGGGGTCGCGCAGCGTGACGATCAGCTTGGCGTCGGGCACGACCGTCGCGACCCGCTCCGGCACCCAGTAGCCCGTCAGGTAGGACGCCGTCGCCTCGCCGGTCATGGGCGGGCGGCCGTGTTCGCGTGCGAACTCGTCACGCTCGCGCACCGTCGGGAAGTGAGTCCGGTACCACTCGGCGCCGCGCCGGTACTCGTAGTCGAAGAACAACAACTCCTTGCGCGGGCGCCCGTTCGTGGTCGGACGCGTGATCAGCGGGTGCTCGCAGATCCAGTCATACAAACTCGTCGTGCCGCACTTCGCCGCGCCGATCAACAGAAAGTCTGGAAGGGTCCGCTCGCGGCCAGGGTTGCCCGCCGCCCGCGCCTGCAGGCTCTGGTAGCAGCGGCCGACGGCGAGGTCGAACATCGCCGGCGGAAGCAGCTCCTGCAGCGCAACGACCGCGCGCGACTTGCCTCTTGCCGCCTTCAGACGGGCAGCGGGCCGCAGCGCGGCGGGCGGCCGCACCGCGGCGCCCCCGCCCCGGAATTGCACGAGATACTCGTCGAGGCTGCTAGCCAAAGATTCACTTACCCCCAATTCGCCAACGAAGACTACAACCGCACGGCCTGGAGGCTCTGCGAGAAGACGTTTGTCACCAGCACCGTTCGGTCGTCGGGCAGGGTCGCCAGCTCGCGCGGGAATGCGCCGGTCGGAATCGTGCCCAGCAGCGCGCGCTTTCCGGCCAGTGCGGCCCGAGCGTCGACGACCGACAGTGTCTGAGGGTCGTTGGCGGCGGGGCCGTAGCGGTGCGAGTTGGCCACGACGACGATCGATCCTGCGTGCACCGTCGTTACGCCTACCGGCGTCGCCCCGACGCGGACGACCGCTCGCAGGGCGCGGTCGCGACCGCTGAGGAGCCGCCCGGCGTCGAACCCGAGTAGCGCGTTGCTGCCACGCGCCGTGACCCACGCGAGCTCGCCGGAGAGGACCACCCGCACGGGAGTGTCGCCGGCCGGCACCGATGCGACCCTGGCCTGCGCGGGAGCGTCGAGCACCTCTGCCACCCGCAACATCGACAGCGTGCCGGAGCGCGTGCCCGTCCCCCTGCCCTGACCCGTCACGAACAGGTGCTGCCCGTCCGCGGTGCAGGCGATCCCGACGGGTCCGAGCGGAAGCGGTACCTGTCCGAGCAACCGTGCCCCCGGAGCAGTCGAGCTGAGCGACCCCCCGAAGTCGAACACCGACAGGGTCGCGGTGTCCTCGTCGGTCACGAACGCGTAGCGCTCGTCCGGATGAAGGGCGAGCTGCATCGAGCCCGTCGCCGGCGAGGTGATGATCGCGGCGACGGGATCCGGGTCCCCGGACAGCAGCCGCGCGGCGTCTGCGACGAGCATTCCGCCCGAGGAGTTGGCGATCAGCAGGTAGCGACCCGCGCGGTCGCTGACGATGCCTCTCGGAATCACGCTCGGCACAGTCCAGAGCGTGCGCTCCAGACGCCACGGAGCGCCGGCCGACAACGCCAGCAGCCCCCGGCTTTCTGGCCGCGGCAGCGACACGAACGCGTGATCGCCGCTGGGGGAGACCGCGACCGCAAACGGACGGGCCGGCAGCGACGTGATCTGCGACGCGACGTCGGGGAGCGTGGGCGCCACGGCAACCCGGCTGCTGGGACCTGGGATTCGCGGCGCTCGGAGCACGGCGAGGCTAAAATACGCGATGGCTCTCGCAATCGGCGAGGGTCAAGTCAGCGCGGAGCGCGTCTTGGGGGTTTCTCAAATGCAGGCAATTGACAAGCGCAACATCGACCGACGGGTGCAAGAGGTGCTGTCAGGCCGGGCCTACGACTCGGTCAAAGGCGTCTACTACCAGGCGCGAACGCTGGCGCGACGCAACCCTGGCCGCGGACGACTGCTGCCGGATTTTCTGATCATCGGCTCGACGAAGTGCGGCACGACCAGCCTCCACGGCTGGGCCACCGAGCACCCGCTCGTCGCCCCGACGAAGAAGGAGATCCACTTCTTCAACATGAACTATTACCGCAGCGCCGATTGGTACCGCTGCTACTTTCCCTACGAGCGCGAGCGCGAGACATTTGCGCGCGAGCACGGTTCTCCCTTTCTGGTCGGCGAGGCGACGGCCTCCTACCTCGCGCACTACTGGACGCCGCAGCGGGCCGCGAAGCTGCTGCCCAACGCTCGGCTGATCGTGTGCTTGCGCGACCCGGTTGACCGAGCGCATTCGCAGTACCACTACTTCCGCCGGCGGGGCAGCGAGCCCGCGGAGTCCTTCGAGGAGGCGCTGGCAAGCGAACAGGAGCGGTTGCGGGGCGAGGAGGAGCACGAGATCGCCGACCCGCACTTCCACAGCTGGCGGGTGTTTCGCTGGGGATACCAGAGAACGAGCCGGTACGCCGAGCACCTCGAGCGCTGGCTCGAGGTCTTTCCGAGGGAGCAGTTCCTGTTCTTGAAGTTCGACGACGTGATCGGCGACCCCCAGAGCGCGCTGGATCAGATCTACGAGCACATCGGGCTGCCCCCGTTTGAACACGAGGCGCTTCCCGTCCTCAACGCCGGCTCCTACGAGCAGCTGTCCGAGCAGACCCGTGCGCGGCTGAACGACGATTTCGCGCCACACAACCGCAGGCTCTACGAACTGACCGGAATCGACTTCGGCTGGCCGTGCTAGCGGGGGTTGTAGAGACGGCTCGGGCCTCGTAGTATTCTGCTCTTGCTAGGCGTACGCCAGGGGCGGCATGATGCCAATCCTCCGGTGCGGATCGGGATGACTTTGGGCTCCGGGGCAAAAAGGGAACTAGCAGATACACAATGGGCACCTGGACGTGGTGTAGGGGCATGCATGAGTCTGATCGAAACTGACGTCGCCACGCTGTGGGCGGAGTTGCTCGGCGCGCAGCCGAGCGATGAGCACGATGACTTCTTCAGATCCGGAGGGGATTCGATCCTCGCCGCAGCGCTCGTCGCGCGGGCGAGCTCGAGCGACGGCGTCGAGGTGCGAGCTCGCGAGCTTCCTCTCGGAGCCGACGCCGGCGGGACTCGCGAAGGCGATCGAGGCGGCCCAAGCGCGGACGGACGGCCCCGGCGCGCCGCCGCTGCCGGCCTCCAACGGCGCCGGTCCGGCGGGGAGCCGCTGCTCGCTGGCTCAGGAGCGCTTCTGGTTCATCGACCAGGCGACCGGTTCTCATCCGGTGTCGCACGTCCCGTGGGCCGTGCGTCTACGCGGCCCGGTCGACGCCGACGCACTGCAACGAGCCCTGGACGAGGTCGCCCGGCGCCACGAAATCCTGCGGACGCGGTTCGCGCTGCAGAGCGGCCAGCCGACCCAGCTGATCAGCTCGGCGGCGCGGATCCCGTTTGCGACGACCGACGTTTCGGCCGCGCCCGACCCCGAGGCAGAGATGCGCCGCCTGGTCGACGAGCTCACGATCGAGCCGTTTGACCTGGCCACCGGTCCGCTCCTGCGCGCGCAGCTGATCGTGCTCGGCGATGACGATCACGTGCTCCAGTTCGTCGCTCACCACATCATCTGCGACGACTGGTCCAAGGGCGTGATCATGCGAGAGCTCGGAGCCGCCTACGAGGCGGTCGTGTCCGGCGCCGATCTGGACCTGCCCGCGGCCGCGATCCAGTACCGCGAGTTCGCCGAGTGGCAGCGTGAGCGGCTCGACGAGCAGGTGATCGCGCGCGAGCTCGATCAGGTCAAGCAGGTGCTGGACGGCGCTCCTGCGGCGCTCGAGCTGCCGACCGACCGCCCCCGACCGCCGGCGCCGAGCCTCGAAGGCAAGCGGCTTCGCAGCACCGTGCCGCCGGAGCTGGCTGCCGAGCTGCGCGGGCTCGGCCGCGCCGAGGGCGCGACGCTGTTCATGACGATGCTGGCGGCGTTCGACGTGCTGCTCGAGCGCTACACCGGGCAACAGGATCTCGTCGTCGGAACCGCGATCGACAACCGTGGCCGCGTCGAGCTCGAGGGAACCGTCGGACTGCTCACGAACGTGCTGGCGCTCCGCACCGACCTTTCGGGCGCCCCGAGCTTCCGGGAGCTGCTCGCGCGGGTTCGCGCGACGACGCTCGGCGCGATCACTCACCAGGAGCTGCCGTTCGACCGGCTCGCGGCGACGGTGGACCGTGATCCCAGCCGTCATCCGATCTTCCAGGTGTTCTACGAATTCATCGTGCCGGCGCCGGTGGAGCTGCCGCTGCCAGGAGTCCGCGTCGAGCCGCTCGACATCTCCAGGCACGGCGCCGAGTTCGATTTCGCGCTGTACATGGACGAGCAGCACGGCGGCCTGGATGCGGTGTGGGAGTACAGCACCGATCTGTTCGACGCCGACACGGTCGCGCGGATCGCCCGGCACTTCGTCGTGCTGCTGCGCGCGATCGCGGCCGATCCGGATCGCCCGATCGACCAGCTCACGCTGCTGGACGACGGCGAGCGCAACCAGGTCGTTGCGCAGTGGAACGCAACCGCTACAGAGACCGCCGGCAAACCGGTTCACGAGCTGTTCGAGGCCCACGCGCAGCGGACGCCCGCCGCACCCGCGTTGCTCGCCGCCGGCGCCGGGCTCAGCTACGAGCAGCTCAACGCCAGGGCGAACCAGCTGGCGCACCTGCTCGCGCAGCGCGGCGTCGAGACCGGCGACGCCGTCGGCCTGTGCATGGAGCGCTCGGCCGATCTGGTCGTCGGGCTGCTCGGCATCCTCAAGGCCGGGGCCGCATACGTCCCGCTGAATCCGGACCACCCAGCGGCGCGCCTGCAGCAGCAGCTGAGCCAGGCCGGCGCCCGCGTGCTCGTCACCGACGCGGCGACCCGCGCTGCGCTGCCCTCGTTCGCGGGTGAGGTCGTGTGCGTCGAGGAGGAGCGCGACAAGCTCGCGGCACTGCCGTCGACAGATCCGCAGACGCCGATCGAAGCCGGCGATCCCGCCTACATCCTCTACACCTCCGGCTCGACCGGCGTGCCCAAGGGCGTCGCGGTCAGCCATCGAAACCTCGCCAACTACACGTCCCACGTCGTGAGCGTGCTGGGTCTCGAGCAGGGGCTGCAGTTCGCCTCGGTGTCGGCGGTCAGCACCGATCTCGGCAACACCACGATCTTCGGCTCGCTCGCCGGCGGTGGCTGCCTGCACCTGATCGAAACCGAGACGGCGACCGACGCCGCCGCATTCGCGGACTACGTCCGCGAGCACCCGATCGATGTGCTCAAGATCACGCCTTCGCACCTCGCCGCGCTGCTCGACGGCGCGGGCGAGGCCGCGGTCCTTCCGCGCCGCTTTCTGTTCATCGGCGGCGAGCTCCTGACCTGGGGACTGGCTGAGAAGGTCGCCCTGCCCGGGGGCCCGCGAGTCATCAACCACTACGGTCCGACCGAGGCGACGATCGGCTGCTGCACGTTCGAGCTGCACCCGGCGGCAGCCCGCCCCCCGTCGGCCAGCGTCCCGATCGGACGCCCCATCTCGAACGCGCGGGTCTACCTGCTCGACCGGCTCGGAGCTCCGGTGCCGGTCGGCGTGCCCGGGGAGCTGCACGTCGGCGGCGACGGGGTCGCGCTCGGCTATATCGGCGCACCCGAGCAGACGGCGCAGGTGTTCGTGGGCGACCCATTCACGTCCGATCCGCATGCGCGTCTGTACAGGACCGGCGACCTCGCCCGGTACCTGCCCGACGGAGACATCGAGTTCCTCGGCCGCGCGGACGCCCAGGTCAAGATCCGCGGCTTCCGAGTTGAGCCAGGCGAGGTCGAGGCATCGCTCGTGCGGCTTGACGGCGTCAGCCAGGCGGCCGTGCTCACGCGCGGCGAGGGAGAGGCGCGGCACCTGGTCGCGTTCGTCGTCGCCGGCGCCGATCCAGAGGCGCTGCTCACGAAGCTCGCCGAGACGCTGCCCGCTTACATGATCCCGTCGAGCATCGTCGCGCTCGATGCGCTGCCGCTGACGGCGAACGGCAAGCTCGACCGCGCCGCGCTGCGGGACGCGGAGCGCGCGCCGGAATCGCCCAGCCCGGCCGACACCGGAGCGCTGAGCGACGCCGAGGCGACCCTCGTGCCGATCTGGGAAGAGCTGCTCGGGCATCCGATCGGGGTCGAGGAAAACTTCTTCGAGGTGGGCGGCCACTCGCTGCTGGCGATTCGCCTGATCGCGCGCCTGCGGACCGAGGTCGGAGTCAAGCTGACGCTGAAGGCGCTCGTCGACGCGCCGACGGTCAGGCAGCTCGCCGCAAAGGTCGACGCCGCAGGCGGAGCGAAGGCAGGAGCAGTGACGCCTGCGCCGGAGTCCGCCCCGGCGATCGCTCCGGTTCCGCGCGATCGGCCACTGCGCTCCGGTTTTGCCCAGGAGCAGTTCTGGCTGGTCGATCAGCTGACCCCGGGCAGCACCGCGTACAACTTCTCGTGGCCGATGCGGCTGCGCGGCCCGCTCGACGTAGCCGCGCTGCAGCGCGCGGTGGCGGAGGTTGTCCGCCGGCACGAGGCACTGCGGACACACTTCGCCGCGGCCGACGGCGAACCTGTGCAGATCATCGATCCACCCGGCGGGATCGGGCTCGACCTTGTCGACCTCTCATCGCAGCGCCAGCCAGAGCAGGCTGCGCTGCGCCGCGTCGAGCAGCAGACCCAGACCCCGTTCGACCTCGAGCGCGGGCCGCTGCTTCGGATGCAGCTGCTGCGCCTGGCCGACGACGACCACGTGCTCTCGATCGTCGTCCACCACATCGTGTTCGACGGCGTCTCGAAGGTCGTGCTGTACCGCGAGCTCGGCGCGCTGTACGCCGCGTTCGCGGCGGCCGGCGACTCGCCGCTGCCCGAACCGCCGATCCACTACGGCGACTTCGCCGAATGGCAACGCCGGCAGCTCGATGCCGACCGCCTCGGGCAGGAACTGGAGTTCTGGCGCAAGGAACTGGCCGGGATCCCGGCGGCGCTCGAGCTGCCGACCGACCGTCCGCGCCCGCAGGTCGCGAGCCTGCGCGGCGCGCGCCATCGCGAGGCGATCCCCCGCGAGCTGCGGACCTCGCTGGACGCGGTCGCGCGTGAGAACGGGGCGACGTTCTTCATGGCGATGCTCGCGGCGTTCGACGTGCTTCTGTACCGCTACAGCGGCCAGGAGGACATCGTCGTCGGCGCGCCGGTCGACACCCGCAGCCGGCCGGAGCTCGAAAACGTGCTCGGCCCGTTCCTGAACACAATCGTGCTGCGCACCGACATGTCGGGCTCGCCGAGCTTCCGCGAGCTGCTCGGACGCGTGCGCGGGCGGACGCTCGATGCGCTCTCCCACCAGGATCTGCCGTTCGAGCAGCTGGTCGAGGCGCTGGCCCCTCGGCGTGACCTCAGCCGCCACCCCGTGTTTCAGGCGCTGCTCGCGCTCAACCCCCCGGAGAAGGCCCTCGAGCTGCCCGGCATCTCTGTGCACGAGATCGATCCCGAGTGGTCCGCCTCGCGCGTCGACCTGTTCCTCGTCCTCGACGACCTGCCGCACGGCCTCGATGCGGTCTGGGAATACAGCACCGACCTGTTCGAGCCGGCATCGATCGAGCGGCTCGGGCGCCACTTCCTGCGCCTGCTGAGCGAGATCGTCGCCAACCCGGATTGCCCGGTCGACGAGCTCCCGTGGCTCGAGGAAGCCGAACGCGCCGAGCTGCTGGAGGGTTTCAACCAGACCGAGGCGCAGGTTCCCGACGGTCGTCTGGACGAGCTGATCGCGCTTCAGGCCGCGCGGTCCCCCGGCCGGGTCGCGGTGCAGTTCGAGGACTCGACGTTGACCTACGCCGAGCTCGACGAGCGCGCAGACCGGCTCGCCTCGAGGTTGCGCTCGCTCGGCGTGCAGACCGGTCAGCTGGTCGGCGTCTGCCTGCAGCGCTCCGAGCAGCTGCTCGTCGCTCTGCTCGGGGTGTTGAAGGCCGGTGGCGCGTACGTGCCGATCGATCCGGCGTTCCCGGCGGAGCGCCAGCAGTTCATGCTCGACGACGCCGACGTCGCCGTGCTGATCACGCAAACGAGCCTCGTCGAGAGCCTGCCGTCGCACCGCGCCGCGGTCATCCGGATCGACGATCAGCTCGCCGACGACCACGTCACCGGGCAATCGGCCGGCGACGCCGACGATCTCGCGTACGTGATCTACACGTCCGGCTCGACCGGCCGGCCGAAGGGCGTCGAGATCCAGCACCGCGCGCTCGTCAACTTCCTGCACTCGATGCGCGAGCGCCCCGGGCTGACGGGCGACGACGTGCTCGTCGCGGTGACGACGCTGTCGTTCGACATCGCAGGGCTCGAGCTGTACCTGCCGCTGATCTGCGGCGCGCGCGTGGTCATCGCCCCGCAGGAGACGGCGAGCGACCCGCGCAAGCTGTGGGCGCTGCTCGAGCGGTCCGGCGCGACCGTGATGCAGGCGACGCCGACCACCTGGCGGATGTTGATCGACGCGGGCTGGCCCGGCAAGCCGGGATTCAAGGCACTGTGCGGTGGCGAGGCGCTGCCGCTCGCGCTCGCCGACGAGCTGGTCGGGCGAGAGCTCGAGCTGTGGAACATGTACGGCCCGACCGAGACGACGATCTGGTCGACGGTGCAGCGCGTGAGCACCCAAGGGGAGCCGCTGTCGATCGGTCGCCCGATCGCCAACACGACGCTGTTCATCCTCGACGGGCGTGGCCAGCCGACGCCGATCGGCGTTCCGGGCGAGCTGCACATCGGTGGCGCGGGCGTCGCCCGCGGCTACCGGGAGCGGCCCGAGCTGACCGCCGAGCGCTTCGCGTCGCACCCGTTCGATCCTTCAGCCGGCTCGCGCCTGTACAAGACCGGCGACCTCGCCCGGTACCGGGCGGACGGCTCGGTGCAATACCTCGGCCGGCTCGACAACCAGGTGAAGGTGCGCGGGTTCCGGATCGAGCTCGGCGAGATCGAGACGCAGCTCGCCGCCCACCCGGCGGTTGCCGCGGCCGTGGCCTCCACCCACGAGCAGCGGTCCGGCGAGAGCGAGCTCGTCGCCTACATCGTCCCGAGCGGACAAGCGCCGGCCGGCACCGAGCTACGCCGGTTCCTCGAGCAGAAGCTGCCGGCGTACATGGTCCCGTCGACATTCGTGACGCTCGACGCGTTCCCGCTCACCCCCAACGCGAAAGTGGATCGCAAGGCCCTGCCGCGCCCCGAGGCCTGGGGCACGGAGCCAGTCACCGAGTACGTTGCGCCGGGGACCGAGCTCGAGCGCCGGCTCACCGAGCTGTGGGGCGAGCTGCTGCAACGCGACCGGATCGGCTTGCAGGACAACTTCTTCGACCTCGGCGGCCACTCGCTGCTCGCGGCCCGGCTGATCGGCCGGATCCACTCGGAGCTCGAGGTGCGGCTGCCGCTGCGCGCGCTGTTCGAGGCGCCCACGATCGGCGGGCTCGCCGAGCGGATCGAGTCGATGCAAGTGGAGGAGACCGGTGAGGAGCCGCCGCCGCTGGTCCCGGTCGCCCGCGTCCGCCGCGCGTCGTTCGCGCAGGAGCGCTTCTGGTTCATCGACCAGCTCACGGGCGGGAGCGCCGCGTACAACATCCCCTGGCCGCTGCGGCTGAAGGGCGAGCTCGACGTGGTGGCGCTCGGGCGGGCGCTGACCGAGATCGTCCGCCGACACGAGCCGCTGCGCACTCGCTTCTCGATCGAGGACGGCCGCCCGGTCCAGCTCGTCGACGCGCCGCAGAGCGTGAGCCTCGAGCCGACGGACCTGTCGCGCGAGCCGGACCCCGAGCGCGCGGCCAGCGAGCTCGTCGATCGGCAGACGCAGCTGCCTTTCGACCTGGAGCGCGGACCGCTGCTGCGAGCGACGCTGCTGCGCTTGAGCGATCGCGACCACGTGCTCTCGATCGTCGTCCATCACATCGCCGCGGACGGATGGTCCAAGACGGTGTTCCTCCGCGAGCTGGACGCGCTCTACCGTGCGTTGTGCGACGGGCTGCCCTCGCCGCTGCCGGAGCTGCCGGTCCAGTACGGCGACTACGCGGAGTGGGAGCGCTCGTGGCTCTCCGGAGACAAGCTCGCAGCGGAGCTCGAGCACTGGCGCGTGGAGCTCGACGGCGCCCCGGCCGCGCTCGAACTGCCGACCGACAGGCCGCGCCCGGCCGTTCCCACGCTCGCCGGCGCGTGGCGGCGCACCGCGGTGCAACGCGAGCTCGCGGACGCACTCAGGGCGCTCGGCCGCCGCGAGCGCGCGACGTCGTTCATGACCGTCCTCGCCGCGCTCGACGTGTTCCTGCACCGCTACACCGGTCAGGACGAGATCGTCGTCGGAACCCCAGTCGACACCCGCGGGCGCCCGGAGCTCGAGGGCGCGATCGGCGCGTTCGTCAACACGGTCGTGATCCGCGGCGATCTCAGCGGCCGTCCCAGCTTCACCGAGGTCCTCGGGCGCGTGCGCAAGCGCACGCTCGACGCGCTGGCCCACCAGTACGTCCCGTTCGAGCGCGTCGTCGACACGGTCGTGCACGACCGCGACCTCAGCCGCCACCCGCTCTGCCAAGTGCTGCTCGCGGTCCCTGCGCCGGAGCCGGCGCCGCGGCTCGCGGCGCTCGAGGTGAGCGAGATCGAGACCCAGAAGACGACCGCCCGCGTCGACCTGACCGTGCTCGTGAACGAGAACGACGCCGGAATGGAGATCGTCTGGGAGTACAGCACCGACCTGTTCGACGCGCAGACGATCGATCGGATGGCCGCGGAATTCGTGTGCCTGCTCAGAAGCATCGTCAGCTCACCGGACCGGCCGGTCGGCGAGCTGGCGCTGATCGACGACAGCGCGCGCGGCGAGCTGCTCGCCGCCTGGGGCACGCCGCGCGAGGGCTACCCGGTCGCCTGCATCGACGCGCTGTTCGAGGCCCAGTGTGAGCTGACCCCGGACGCGATCGCGGTCCGCTACGAGGGTCAGGAGCTGTCGTATCGCGAGCTCAACGAGCGCGCCAACCAGCTCGCACGCCGGCTGCGCGCGCTCGGCGTCGGACCGGACGGGTTGGTCGCGCTGTGCCTCGAGCGCTCGCTCGAGATGGTCGTCTCGATCCTCGCCGTGCTGAAGGCGGGCGGAGCGTACGTCCCGCTCGATCCGAGCTACCCCGCCGAGCGGTTGGAGTTCATGCTCGCCGACTGCAGCGCCGCGGTGCTGATCACCGAGCAGCGGCTAGGCGAACGGCTGGGAGAGCACGCGGCGACGGTGCTGAACCTCGACTCCGAGCGCGAGCAGCTCGAAGCGCAAAGCCCGGTGAACCTGGACCGCGTCGCGCGACCGGAGAATCTCGCATACGTGATCTACACGTCGGGCTCGACCGGTCAGCCGAAGGGCGTGCTGGTCGAGCATCGGAACGTCGCGCGGCTGTTCTCGGCCACCGACGCGTGGTTTCATCCCGGCGCCGCCGACACCTGGACCCTGTTTCACTCTTACGCCTTCGACTTCTCAGTCTGGGAGCTGTGGGGCGCGCTGCTGCACGGCGGCACGTTGATCATCGTCCCGCAATTCGCCACACGCTCCCCTGCCGCGCTGGCGGAGCTGCTCGTCGCCGAGCGGGTCACGGTCCTGAACGCCACGCCGAGCCTGTTCGCCGCGGCGATCGACGAGCTGATGGCACGGAGCGGGGACCTGTCGCTGCGGCTCGTCGTGTTCGGGGGCGAGGCGCTCGCGCCGCGGATGCTCCGCGGATGGTTCGAGTGCTTCGGCGACGAGCGGCCCCAGCTCGTGAACATGTACGGGATCACCGAGACGACCGTGCACGTCACCTACCGCCCGCTCGTTGCGGACGACGCCGAGCAGGATCGCAGCCCAATCGGCGGTCCGATCCCCGACCTGCAGCTGTATCTGCTCGACGACGCGCTGCAGCCGGTCGCGCCCGGCATCGCCGGCGAGCTGTACGTGGGCGGCGAAGGCGTCGCGCGCGGATACCTGAACCGGCCCGAGCTGACGGCCGAGCGGTTCATCCCCAACCCGTTCGGCGAAGGCCGCCTGTACCGGACCGGTGACCGCGCGCGCTTCGGCGCCGAGCATGGATTCAGGTTCGAGGGGCGAATCGACGACCAGGTCAAGGTCCGCGGCTTCCGGATCGAACTCGGCGAGATCCAGGCGGCGCTGATCGACAGCGGGAAGCTGGCGGAGGCGGTCGTGCTGGCGTTCGCCGGGCCGCAGGGGGACACGCGCCTTGCGGCGTATGTCGTGCCCAAGACGGCACCAGACGACGACGGCGCCGCACTCCGCGCCGAGCTGCGGGCGGACCTGAAGGCAAGGCTGCCGGAGTACATGGTCCCGTGGTCGTTCAACGTGCTCGATCAATTGCCGCTGACCGCAAACGGAAAGCTCGATCGCAAGGCGCTGCCCGTCCCGGCGTCCGATCGCCAGAGCGAGGACGCGGCCGCTCCGCCGAGCACCGCGACCGAGCAGGCGCTGCTGGACATGTGGAGCGAGCTGCTCGGCGCGCAGCAGATCGGGATCCACGACGACTTCTTCGCCCTTGGCGGGCACTCGCTGCTGGTGGCGGAGCTCGTCGCGCGCGTCCGCGAGCGCTTCGGCACCCCGGTCTCGATCCGCACCGTGTTCTCAGACCCGACGATCAAGGCGCTCGCTGACTCGGTCGACGCGCTGCGCAACGGCCACGCCGGCCGCCCGGAGGCCGAAGCGGTGATCCCGCCGCGGGCACCGGGTGAGCCACACCCGCTCTCCTACACGCAGGAGCAGTTGTGGCTGATCGATCAGTGGGACCCTGGGGCGCCGACATACAACGTCGCGCTTCCCTTCCGGATTCGAGGTGCGCTGCGGCTCGACGCGCTCCGCGCCGCGCTGGACCGACTGGTGCAGCGTCATGAGGTCCTGCGGACCGTGCTCCGGGTGCAGGGCGACATGCCCGTCCCGGTGCTGCTCGAAGGACCGGCAGTCGAATTCGACGTGATCGACCTGGAAAGCCTCGAGACGGGCGAGCGGGAGGCCGAGCTGAACCGCATCCTGAGCGAGCTTGCCCGCCGTCCATTTGACTTCTCGCAGGATGTCTTGCTGCGCGCGGCCGCGATCCGGCTCGCCGAGGACGACCATGTGCTGCTGCTGCAGACGCACCACATCGTGTTCGACGGGGGCTCGGAGACGCTGCTGCTCGAGGAGCTTGCCGCGATCTACGAGGGGCGCGAGCCACCTGTGCCGCCTCTGCAGTACGGCGACTTCGCGACCTGGCAACGCGAGCGGCTCAGTGGCGAGGTGCTCGAGGAGCACCTGGAGTTCTGGCGCCGGCACCTGGCCGGCGCACCGACGTCGATCAATCTGCCGTTCGACCGGGAGCGGCCAACGAGCCAGCGCTTCGAGGGTGCCACCCACGAGATCTCGCTTCCGAGCGACGTTGCCGACGCCGTTCGCGCGTGCGCCGGCGCGGAGCGTGCGACCCCGTACATCGTGCTGCTCGCGGCGCTGGCGACGCTGCTTTACCGGACGACGGGTCAGGACGACATCCTGATCGGGAGCCCGTTCGCGCACCGACCGAGCCCCGAGCTCGATCGCGTGATCGGATTCTTCTCCAACACGCTGGTATTCCGCGCGCGACTCGCCGGCAATCCCACGTTCCGAGAGCTGGTCGGACGGGTCCGGGAGATGGCCCTCGGCGTCTATGCGCACGAGGACATCCCGTTCGAGATGCTGGTCCAGGCGATCCGCCCCCAGCGCACACCCGGCGTCAACCCGCTCTTCCAGGTCAACCTGCGCGTCAGCACCAGCAAGCGCGGAGTGCTTGCGCTCCGGGGTCTCGAGATCACGCCACTGGGCGTCGACATCGGGTTCACGCGGTTTGACCTCGCGCTCGACGCACAGGTCCTCGACGACGGCATCGAGGGATACTTCAGATACAACCGCGAGATGTTCGAGCCCGCGACGATTGCGAAGCTTGCCGATGACTTCACCGAGCTGCTGCGCGAGGTGCTGGCCCGCCCGGACGAGCACCTTCTCGCGTTCGAGGTCGTCGGCGTCGAGCAGCCTGCGGCGGTGTCGGCAGGCGGGATCCGGGGGTTCCGAAAGGGGATGCGCACGTGACGATTCCGACCCGCGTGGCGGGACCCGCCCCGCTCTCGTTCCCGCAGGAGCGGATGTTCCTGCTCGATCGGATCATGCCGGGGATCCCGGCCTACAACGTCCCGCGCCTAGCGCGGATCGCGAACACGCTCGACCAGAGCGCGCTCCAGCAAGCACTCGACGGTATCGTCGCGCGGCACGAGATCCTGCGTACGCGGATCGTGCTGCAGGACGGCGAGCCGCTGCAGGAGGTGATGCCGGAGGCGCACGTCAGCCTGACCGTGTCCGATGTCTGCACCGAGCCGGAAACGCGCCGCGAGGCCGCTGCGCTGCAGCGGATCGCTGAGGTCGCCTGGCAGCCGTTCGACATCTCGCAGGACGTGCTGCTGCGCGCCGCGCTCGTTCACGTCGGCCCGGACGACGACCTGCTGCTGATCGTCAACCACCACCTCGGGTCCGATCACGTCTCGGGCGCGCTGCTGTTCTCGGAGCTGAGCGAGTACTACGAGGCGATCGTCGCCGGGCGCCGGCCGGAGCTTCCCGAGCTCCCGATCCAGTACGCGGACTTCGCCGCTTGGCAGCGCACGCAGATGGACGGCAAGCTGCTCGGTGAGCTGCTCGAGCACTGGTTGGGCGTACTCGACGGCGCTCCCGAGCGGCTCGAGCTGCCGACGGACCGTCCGCGGCCGCCGGCGCAGAGCTACAGGGGCGATCAGCTCCCGTTGACGCTCGAGGCGGAGCTCGTGGCGCGGCTGGGAGAGCTGGCACGCTCGGCCAAGGTATCGCTGTTCGTGGTCCTGCTGGCGGCGTTCAAGACGCTGCTGCACCGCTACAGCTCGCAGACGGATCTCGTCGTCGGAACGCCCGTGTCAGGGCGAAACTACGAGGAGACGACATCGCTGGTCGGCTATTTCAGCAACACGCTCGCGCTGCGCTCCGATCTCGGCGGCGACCCGACGTTCCGCGAGCTGCTCACGCGCGTCGGCGGGGTCACGAGGACCGCGCTGGCATACCAGGAGCTGCCGTTCGAGCGGCTCGTGCAGGCCATCAACCCGGACCGCGCGGCCAGCCACACGCCGATCTTCCAGGTGCTGTTCGGCTTCGACATCGATCCCGTGGCCAACCGGACGTTCGCCGGGGCGGCGCTCGAGCGCCTCGAGATACCCGGCAACGACTACGCGCGCTTCGACCTCTCGTTCGTCGTCCGCCACCGCCCTGATGGCCGCGTCACCGGGGACCTCGAGTACGCCACCGACCTGTTCGACCGCTCCACCGCGGAGCGCCTGCTGGGGCACTTCAGGACGCTCCTGCACGCGGTCGCCGCCGACCCCGAGCGCCGGCTGTCCGAGTTGCCGATCCTGACCGACGCGGAGCGGGCGCAGCTGTCGCAGTGGAACGCGACCACCGCCGAGTTCCCGAACAAGTGCCTGCACGAGCTGTTCGCCGAGCGGGCCGCGAACCGGCCCGACGCGACCGCCGTGGAGTTCGACAACGAGCGGATCACCTACGGCGAGCTCGACCGCCGTTCCAACCAGCTCGCGGGCGAGCTGGTTGAGCTCGGCGCCCGCCCGGGGACGCTCGTCGGGATCTGCCTGACCCGCTCGGTGGAGCTCGTCACCGCGCTGTTCGGCGTGCTCAAGACCGGCGCCGCGTACGTCCCGATCGACCCGACCTACCCGCGGCACCGGGTCGAGTTCATGCTCGAGAGCGCTGACCCGCCGGTGCTGGTGACCGAGGACGCGCTCGCCCCCGGCCTGCCCACGCACGGCGCCCACGTCGTGCTGATCGACACCGATTGGGAGCGGATCTCGGCGCGGAGCACCGACGCGCCTGCGGTCCCGTCGGACCCTGACGCGCTCGCGTACGTGATCTACACGTCCGGATCTACCGGCAAGCCGAAGGGAGTCGAGATCTCCCACCGCTCGGTGGTCAACCTGATCAGCCACATGCGCTTGGCCCCCGGGCTCGACGAGCACGACATCGTCGCCAACCTGACCACGCCGGCATTCGACCTGAGCGTGCCCGACTGGTACCTGCCGTTGTGTCACGGCGCCCAGCTCGTGATCGTGCCAAGCGACGAGACGCTCGACGGCGTGGCGCTCGGCAACCGACTGCGCCGGAGTCGAGCGACATTCGTCCAGGCGACCGCGACGACCTGGCAGCTGCTGCTCGACGCCAGCTGGCACGGGAACGACCAGCTCAAGATCGTCTGCGGTGGCGAGGCTACCCCGCGCGCGGTGGCCGACCAGCTGCTGCAGCGCGGCGCAGCGATGTGGCACATGTACGGCCCGACGGAGACGACCGTATGGTCGTCGATCATGCAGCTCGCCCCCGGTGACGGCCCGCCGCCGCTCGGCGGCCCGATCTCGAACACCTCCTTCCACGTGCTCGATCAGCACGGCCAGCCCGTGCCGATCGGGATACCAGGCGAGCTGCACATCGGCGGCGTCGGGCTCGCCCGCGGTTACCGCGGCCGCACGGATCTGACCGCCGAGCGGTTCATCCCGGATCCATTCGCCGGCGAGCCCGGGGCGCGTCTGTACAAGACCGGCGATCTGATCCGCTGGCGCGATGACGCGACGCTCGAGTTCCTCGGGCGGATCGATCATCAGGTCAAGCTGCGCGGCTTCCGGATCGAGCTCGCGGAGGTTGAGGCCGTGCTGTCCAGCGATCCGCGGGTCGCCGCGGCAGCCGCAGCGGTCCGCGCCGATGCTCCCGGCGGCCCGGGGCTGGTCGCGTACTTCGTACGCGCCGGCGACGAGCCGCTGTCGATCGACGAGCTGCGCAAGCTCGCGCGTGCGGAGCTGCCGCCGTACATGGTCCCGTCGGCGTTCGTCGAACTGGACTCGATGCCGACGAGCGTGAACCGAAAGCTCGACCGCTCGGCGCTGCCCGCGCCCGACGGATCCCGGAACATCGCGCGGGAGTACGCGGCGCCGACCCGTCCGGTCGAGGAGAAGCTCGTCGAGATCTGGCAGCGCGTTCTGTCGGTCGACCGGGTCGGGATCGACGACGATTTCTTCGACCTCGGCGGCCACTCGCTGCTCGCGGTCAAGCTGATCTCAGAGGTCGTCGGCGAGTTCGATGTCGAGCTGCCGCTGACCTCGATCTTCGACCGCCCGACGATCCGCGAGCAGGGAGAGATCGTGTCCGAGCAGCTATTGGGGGAGGCGAGCATCGACGACCTCGAGGCGCTGCTCGCCGAAATCGATGCAGCCTCCTAGTCCTTGTATCCTCGTGAGACACTGACTGGGTGCGAGGGGCGCACTTGAACACGTCAGGGGAAAGGTCATAGTGGATCAACCAAACGGCACGACGCCAGGGTTCCGTCTGTCGGTCCAGCAGCAGCACCTGCTGGCGGCGGGCGCTCGTATCCCGGTGAGCCAATGCGCGGCGGTGCTCGCCGGGCCGCTCGACGAAGCGGGGCTGCGGTCGGCGTGGCAGCTGCTGCTCGAGCGCCACGAGATCCTGCGCACGACGATCGCGAAGCGCGCCGGACTTCGGGTGCCGGAGCAGATCGTTCACGCTGAGGCCGAACCGTCGGTGAGCGATCGAGCGCGACGAAGGCACGACCCGCCGAGGACGACCAGGCGCTCGCAGCGGCGCTGGATCGCGAGTCCCGAGCCGCCTCGCACCTGGAGCACGGCCCGGCGATCCGGGCGCTCGTGCTCGAGCGCGCCGACGATCGACGGATCCTGGTGCTGAGCGCTCCGGCCGCGTTCGTGGACTGCCGCGTCGCTGATCGCGCTGCTCGGCGAGCTGTCAGGCGCCTACGCCGGCGCCGGCGGCCCCGTCGGTCGAATCCGTCCAGTACGCGGACTACGCGGAATGGCGCCACGAGCTGCGCAGTGGCGACGATTCGGCCGCCGCGCAGGGCCGCGCGTTCTGGAGCGCCGCGATCGCCGAGACGCCGCCGCAGCCGCGGCTGCTGTTCGTGACGCCCGGGCACGGCGATGACACTGCGCCCGGCCGCGCCGTGGTGGCGATCGACGCGGGTCTGGGCGCCGCAGTCGCTCGCGCGGCAGAGTCGGTGCGCGTCGCACCGGACGTGTTCCTCGAAGCGTGCTGGCAGGCGCTGATCGCGCGACTGTCAGGCGCGGACGAGCTACTGGGTTGCGGATACGCGGACGGTCGCCTGCAGGCGGATCTTGCGGACGCCGTCGGTGCCTACGGTCAGATCGTCCCGGTCAGGACGCGGTTCGAGGATGGAACATCGCTGGCCGAGATCGTCGACCAGGTGCGCCGGGCGCGGACCGACGGCACGCGATGGCAGGACTACGCGTCCGCGGAGGACCTGACCGAGCTTGGTCATGCGAGCGGGATCGGCTTCGCGTACTTCCCGCCCGCCGAGCTTGCGCCGCTCGGGACTGCGGCGGTGCAGCTGCGGGCGCTGAGCGCGCCGCTCGGGGGCGGTCTGTGGCTGCAGTGCAGCGTCAAGGCACGGCGTGGCGGGATCGACGCCTGGCTCGACTATGACCCCGGCGCGATCAGCGATGAGGACGCGCGGGAACTGGCGGCCCGGTTTGCGACCCTGCTTCAGAGCGCGGCCGCCGACGCGCACACGGCCGTCGGCGGGCTGGCGATCACCGAACACGCCGAGCGCGCCGAGTTGCTCGCCGCCGCGGCTGGCCCCGCAGCTGTCGTGCCGGCGACCGCGATCCATGAGCGCTTCGAGCAGCAGGCGCAGCGATTCCCGGAGCGCGTCGCGGTGCGCGCCGCGGACAGCCGGCTGACGTTCGCCGAGCTCGACGCCGCCACCAACCGGCTTGCGAATCATCTGCGCGCGGCCGGCGTCGGCCGCGACGTCGCCGTCGGACTGTGCGTGGAGCGCGTGCCGGAGATGGTCATCGCGGTGCTCGCGATCCTCAAGGCCGGGGGCGCGTACGTGCCGCTCAACTCCGAGCATCCGGCGCAGCGCCTCGGGCACCAGCTGCTCGAGTGCAAGGCGCCGGTGCTGCTGACTCAAGAGCACCTGCTCGACGCGCTGCCCGCGTTCGACGGGCAGACCATCTGCGTCGATCGCGACGCGGAGTTGATCGGGCAGTCGCCCGCGACCCCACCCGAGTCGGTAACTGAGCCGCACGACCTCGCATACGTGATCTACACGTCGGGCTCAACCGGGCTTCCGAAGGGCGTGGCCGTGACGCACGCAAACCTGGCGAACTACACGGCCCACATGCTCGCGCAGCTGGAGCTCGACGGTGAGCACTACGTCGACGGCCCGCAGGCGGCGGTGCTCTCGTCGATCAGCACCGACCTGGGTAACACCACGATCTTCCCGACGCTCGCAGCGGGTGGCTGCCTGCACCTGATCAGTCCCGAGGCGTCGATGGATCCGGACGCGTTCGCGGCGCAGACACGCGACCACCCGCTCGACCTCCTCAAGATCACTCCGTCGCATCTGCGCGCGCTGCTGTCCGGCACCGGGGACGGTGTGCTGCCGCACCGCTGGCTGATCCTGGGCGGCGAGGCGCTGCCATGGGAGCTCGTCCAGCAGATCGCTTCACTGAAGCCGAGCTGCCGGATCATCAACCACTACGGTCCGACCGAGACGACGATCGGCTGCTGCACGTTCGAGCTCGACCAGCACGCTCCGCGCGAGGACGCCGCGACCGTCCCGATCGGGCGCCCGATCGCAAACACCCGGGCGTACGTCGTCGATCGCGCCGGCGAGCCGGTCCCTCCCGGCGTCAGCGGTGAGCTGTGGATCGGCGGGGCCGGCGTCACGCGCGGCTACCTCGGCCGTTCGGAGGAGACCGCCGAGCGGTTCGGACCGGATCCGTTCCTCACCGATCGCGAGCGAGCGCATCTACCGCACGGGCGACCGCGTGCGCCGCCTGCGCGACGGCACGATCGAGTTCCTCGGACGCGTCGACCAGCAGCTGAAGATCCGCGGCTACCGCGTCGAGCCTGGCGAAGTCGAAGCCGTCCTCGCCCGCCACCCCGCGGTCAAGCAGGCCGCCGTTGTCCCCAGCGAGGACGCTCGCGGTGCCCGCCTGGTCGCGTACGTGGTTGCGCCGGCCAAGCCGAGCGCGGCGGAGCTGACGGAGTTCCTGTCGCGATCGCTGCCCGAGTTCATGCTGCCGAGCGCGCTTGTCACGATCGACTCGCTCCCGCTTTCCCCGAGCGGCAAGGTGGATCGGACGGCGCTGCTGGCGATCTCGGACGGCGACGGACAGCGCGAGGATGAGTTCGTCGCACCGCGCGATCAAGTCGAGCAGGAGATCGCCGCCATCTGGCGCGAGCTGCTCGGCGTCGAACGGGTCGGGGTGCACGACGATTTCTTCGCGCTCGGAGGGCACTCGCTGCTCGCCACGCAGGCGATCATGCGGATCCGGCGTGCCCATGGCGACATTCCACTGCACGCGCTGCTCGGCGCGCCGACGGTGGAAGCGCTCGCTGACGTGGTTCGCGCATCTGCATCCGAGGACGCCCGGGTGTGGCAGAATGATGAGGGGCGTGGCTCGGAAGTTTCGATAGTGGCACGCGATCGCAGGGGCACCTAGGGGGAACATGCAGGAAGCAATCCAAGACAGCTTTCACGTCTCGCCACGGCAAGAACAGCTCTGGCTGGCCGAACCGGACGGGCCTTCGGACCGCATCCAGGCTGTCGTCGCCGTTGAAGGACCGCTCGACGCCACACGGCTCGCAGGCCGCGCTCGGACGGGCCGTGGAAAGGCACGAGAGCCTGCGCACGACGTTCGCGCGACGTCCGGGGATCCGCGTACCCCTCCAGGTCGTAAATCCCCAGCTCAGCCCCTCGTGGCGCACGCTCGATCTGCGGGGGACCGAGCCCGCGGCAATGGAAGCGCGCCTGCATCAGAGCCTGCAAGCAGAGCTCGGGGAACCGATCGACTTCGCCCGGGGACCGCTCGTGCGAGCGCTGCTGGTGGCGCTCGAGGACGACCGGCACCAGCTCGCGCTGACTGTGTCCGGGCTGGCGGCGGACGCGTCCTCGATTGCCCCGTTGATCAACGAGATCGTGGCTCACTACGGCGGCGACCGCGAGCTGGTGCAAGAGCCGATTCAGTACGCCGATTTCTCGGCGTGGCAGCACGAGCTGATCTCTGCCGGGGATGCCGCCGATGCGCGCACGGCACACCACTTCTGGGCGGGCCTGGACGGCCTCGCCGCGCCGGCGGTTCCGTTCGCGGTGCAGTCGAGCTCGCCGTTCGTGGCCGACGAGGTTGCTGTCGAGCTCGACGCCGGGACGCTGTCCGCGATCGCCGGTCACGCGGCGGACTGCGGAGCATCGACGGCCACGTTCGTTCAGGCCGCCTGGCACGCGCTGCTCGGGCGCGTCAGCGGCGACGACAACGTCGCGACCTCCCATCTCGGCACGGCCCGCGCTCACGCCGACCTCGCCGGCGCGATCGGCGCGTTCGTGCGCCCGCTTCCGATCCGCACCGACCTCGCCGTCGAGCAGCCGTTTGCGGACCTCGTGCGCGCGGTCGGACACGCGATCGACGAGGTGGCGCAGTGGCAGGACTACGCGCCCGAGGCGGCGTCCCGCCTGACGGTCGGGTTTCTCTCATACGAGCCCTTCGCCGCGGACACGCACGCGCTGCGCTTCTCGCTGGAGCGGCTCGTCGTGTCCGACAGCGTCGTCCGTCTGCGACTGTGCTGCGAAGCTCAGGACGACGGCCTGCGGCTGGCGCTGCAGTTCGATCCGGGCAGCTTCGAGCGGGAGTCGGTGCAGCGCCTCGCCGGCGAGCTGCGCCAGGCGCTGCAAAGCGCGACCGCGGCGGCCGGAGCGACGGTCGGCGAGCTCGAGCTACTCGACGACGCTGAGCGCACGCGGGTCCTGGTCGATTTCAACGCGAGCACCGGCGCCGTTGCGGACGCATCCGTGCACGAGCTGATCGCAGCGCGCGCCGCCGAGGCGCCGGATCAGACCGCGGTAATCGACGAAAACGGCCGGCTCAGCTACGCCGAGCTCGATACGCAAGCCAATCAGCTGGCCCACAGGCTGCGCCGAGCCGGGGTCGGACCCGACACGGTCGTCGGCCTTGCCACCGATCGCTCGGTCGACATGGTCGTCGGGCTGCTCGGAATCCTCAAGGCCGGGGGCGCGTATCTGCCGCTCCACTACGAGCATCCGCCGGCCCGGCTCGCGCACCAACTCCAGAGCTCAGGCGCCAAGGCGGTCGTCACGCAGTCGGCCGTGCTCGAGCATCATCTGCCCGAGTTCGACGGTGAGCTGATCTGCCTCGACCGCGAGGCCGACCGCAGCGCGCTGCAGGCCGAGCCGAGCACCGCCCCCGAAGTCCCCGTGACGCCCGCGAACCTCGTCTACGTGATCTACACGTCGGGCTCGACCGGGACGCCGAAGGGGGTCGCGGTCACGCACGGGAACCTCGTCAACTACGTGTCCGACATCGTTCGCCGGCTGGGCGCCGACTCCGAGCCGCTGAGCTTCGGGGTCGTCAGCGCGATCTCGACGGACCTCGGCAACACCTCGGTGTTCGGAGCGCTGTGCTCCGGTGGGACGCTCGTGCTGGTCACTCCCGCCGTCGCCGCCGATCCGGTGAGCTTCGCGCGGCAGCTGGAGACGACGCCCGTCGACGTGATCAAGATCACGCCGTCGCACATCGGAGCGCTGCTCGCGGGAGACGACCCGCGGGCCCTGCCTCGGCGGACGCTCGTGCTCGGCGGAGAGCGCGCGCCCTGGGATCTCGTGTCGCGAATCCAGGGCTTGTCGGACTGCGCGATCATCAATCACTACGGCCCGACGGAGGCAACCGTCGGCTGCTGCACGCTGGCCGTCACCGACGGTCCGGGGCGCTATGAGCCCGCGACCGTCCCGATCGGACGCCCGATCTCGAACACCACGTGCTACGTCCTGGACGATCGGAGCCGGCCCGTTGCGATCGGCGTGTCGGGCCGGCTGTTCGTCGGCGGCGCCGGGGTCGCGCAGGGCTATCTCGCCCAGCCCGAGCTGACCGCCGAAAGGTTCGTCGCCGACCCGTTCGCGACCTCGCCCGGCGCGCGGATGTACGACACAGGCGACCTCGCCCGGTGGCTGCCCGACGGCACGCTCGAGTTCCTCGGCCGCGCCGACGAGCAGCTCAAGATCCGCGGCTACCGCGTCGAGCCGGCCGAGGTCGAGAGCGCGCTGCGCTCGCATCCGGAGGTGGACGACGCGGTCGTCGTAGCGCGGTCCAATCCGGCCGGCGGCTTGCGCCTGCTCGCGTACTGCGCCGTCGACGGCGCGGTCAGCAGCGAAGAGCTCCAGCGTCACATCGCCGACTGGTTACCGGAGTACATGCTGCCGACGGCGATCGTCACGCTCGACTCGCTGCCCCGCACTCCGAGCGGCAAGGTCGACAAGCTGGCGTTGCCGGAGCCCGCCGCCGCCACGCCCGGCGACGGCGAGTTCGTGGCGCCACGGACTCCGGTCGAGCAGACCGTGGCGAGGATGTGGTCGCAGGCACTCGGCGTCGAGCGGATCGGCGTGCACGACGACTTCTTCGCGCTCGGCGGCCATTCGCTGCTCGCGACGCAGGTCGTCGCGCAGGTGCGCAGCGAGTTCGCAGTCGAGTTGCCGCTGTCGAGCCTGTTCACATGTCCGACGGTCGAGAGCTTGGGCGCCGAGATCGTCCGGCTGATGGGCAACTACGACGAGGAGACCGATCGTCTCCTCGCGGAGCTCGAGGGCCTGTCCGACGAAGAGGCCACACGACTGCTAGCCGGCGAGGAGACGCGGGAAGCATGAGCGAAAACGTGAACAAGCCAGACATGGAGGGAAGGCTCGGGAACCTGACCGCCGCGCAGCGGGCGCTGCTCGAGCAGCGGCTGATGCAGCGCCGGAGCGCGGTCGCCCGCCGCAACGCCATCTCCCGCCGGGAGGTCGAGAGCCCGTGCGAGCTGTCCTACGCACAGGAGCTCCTGTGGCTGCTGAGCCAGGTGTTCGACGACGGGATCGCCTACAACGCGCCGGCGGCGTTCCAGCTCGAGGGGCCGCTGGACCTCGAGCTGCTGCGGCGGGCGTTCGAGGGGCTGGTCGAGCGCCACGAGATCCTGCGCACGACCTACACGGTGATCGACGGCATCGCCGATGCAGGCGATCTCGCCGACTGCGTCGGTGACGCTGAACGTGGTCGACCTTCGCGCCTGTCCGGCAGATCAGCGAGACGCCGAGGCGCAGCGGGTGCTGAAGGACGAGTCCAGGTTCGCATTCGACCTCGTCAACGGGCCGGTGCTGCGCCCGACGGTGATTCGACTGACCGACAACGAGCACATCCTGATGCTCGTACCTGCATCACGTCGCGACCGACGGCTACTCACGCGGGGTGCTGTACCGCGACCTGACGTCGTTGTACGAGGGGTTCGCGAATGGCAGCCAGTCGGCGCTGCAACCACTGTCGATCCAGTACGCCGACTACGCCGTGTGGCAGCGGCGCTGGCTCGACAGCGGCGTCGCCGACTCGCAGCTCGATTATTGGAAGCGCAAGCTCGCCAGGGCGCCCTCGCGTCTCGACCTCCCGACCGACTTCCGTCGTCCGCCGGTCCGCTCCTACGTCGGTGAGCAGATCTCGACGATGCTCGACGTCCAGACTCGCGAAGGCCTGCGCGACGCCGGACGCGCGCAACGACGCGACCCTGTTCGTGGCGCTGCTGGGCGTGTTCGCGGCGCTGCTCCCGCGCTATGCGGGTCAGGACGACATCGTCATCGGGACCCCGTTCGCCGGGCGCAATCGCACCGAGCTCGAATCGATGGTCGGGTACTTCATCAACCCGCTCGCGCTGCGGATCGACCTGTCCGGCGATCCGACCTTCGACGAGCTGCTCGGGCGTGCGCGCGAGACGGTGCTCGAGGCGTTCGCCCACGCCGACGTGCCCTACGAGACGGTGGTGCGGGCGACCAACCCCGAGCGCGACCTCAGCCAGACGCCGGTCTTCCAGGCGATGATCGTCTTCCACAATCCCGCCTGGCAGACACAGCGACCGAAGTTCGAGCCGACAGGGCATCCGCTGCGACCGAGATCACGCACGAGAAGGGGTGGTCGAAGTTCGACGTGCTGCTCGGGATGAGCGAGCGCAGCACCGGGCTGAACACGACCTGGGAATACAGCACCGAGCTGTTCAAGCGTCGACCGTTCAGCGGATGATGGAGCATTTCCGCGCGCTTGCCGAGAGCGCGGCTGCCTCCCCGGAGCGTCCGCTGTCGCGGCTGTCGATGCTGTCCGAGTCCGAGCGAGCGAAGGTGCTCGTGTCGTGGAACGCCCACAGGCACGCCGCTGCCGGCGCGAGACTCGGTCAAGGAGCTGTTCGAGGCGCAGGTCCAGGCCAAGCCCGGACGCCGACCGCCGTCGTGTCCGGCGACGAGCGGCTTACGTTCGGCGAGCTGAACCGTCGCGCGAACCGGATTGCCGGCATGCTGCGCGAGCCGCGGCGTCGGTCCGGGCGACGCTCGTCGGGATCCTGATGGAGAAGTCGCTCGATCTCGTGCCGGCGGTGCTCGGCGTGGTGAAGGCCGGCGGCGCGTACATTCCGCTCGATCCGATGTACCCGTCCGACCGGATCGAGTTCATGGTCTCCGACGCCAAGCCGGCGCTGCTGCTGACGCACGCCAAGCACGTCGCCGGCGCTCGAGGACACGGACGCTCAGGTCGTCGCGCTCGACGCCCCGGGGATGCTCGACGGGTTCGCGGACGAGGATCCCGCCGACCGTCGCCTCCGGCGACGATCTCGCCTACGTCATCTACACGAGCGGCTCGACCGGCGAGCCCAAGGGCGCGATGATCACCAACCGCAGCCTCGCCAGCGCGTACTTCGCCTACGAGCGCGCGTACCGGCTGCGCGAGCTGACCGCGCACGCTGCAGATGGCGAGCTTCTCCTTCGACGTGTTCACCGGCGACATGATCCGCTCGCTCGCTCGCCGGCGCGAAGCTGGTGCTCTGCCCGATCGACGTGGTCGTCGATCCCGCCGCGGCTGTATGAGCTGATGCTCCGCGAACAGATCGACATGCCGCCGAGTTCGTGCCGGCAACGGCGTCGATGCTGTTCGAGTACGCTCGAGCGCGAGGGACGAGATGGCCGACTTCATGCGTCTGGTGGTCGTCTCCAGCGAGGCATGGCGCAACGAGAAGTACGTGTTCTTCAAGCGGCTCTGCGGTGCCGAACACGCGGCTCGTGAACTCCTACGGCCTGACCGAGGCCACGATCGACAGCACCTGGTTCGAGCCCGACCCTGACACCGAGCTTGCATCCGGACGGTTCGTGCCGATCGGACGGCCACTCGACAACACGCGCGTTTACGTGCTCGACGCGCAACCTCGAGCCGCAGCCGATCGGTGTTCCCGGCGAGCTGTGCATCGGCGGCGTTCCGGTCGCCCGCGGCTATCTCAATCGCCCCGAGCTGACAGCCGAGAGGTTCGTACGCGATCCCTTCAGCGACGAGCCCGACGCGCTGCTGTACCGGACCGGCGACCTCGCGCGCTGGCTCGCCGACGGCACGATCGACTTCCTCGGGCGGACCGATCGCCAGCTCAAGATCCGCGGCTTCCGGATCGAGCCCGGTGAGATCGAGGCTGTGCTCGAACGCCATTCCGGCGTGCACGCCGCTGCCGTCACCGACCGCGAGGACGAGGCCGGACATGCGCGCCTCGTCGCGTACCTGACCGCTGCCGACCCTGAGCAGCCGCCCGCGTTCGACGAGCTTCGCGCGCTCGTCGCCGAGCATTTGCCCGCATACATGGTGCCGGGCGCCTGGATGATCGTCGATCCGCTGCCGCTCACTCCCAACGGCAAGGTCGACCTCGACGCGCTGCCCGAGCCGGAGTTCGATCGCTCCGCCGTCGGCGAGGAGTTGGTCGCGCCCAGGACCGACGTCGAGCGCAAGCTTGCCGCGGTGTGGGCAGACGTTCTGGGAGTCGAGGAGATCGGTGTGACCGACAACTTCTTCGCCCTCGGCGGCCACTCGCTGCTTGCAGTGCGGCTGTTCTCCGAGATCGAGCGCACGCTCGGCGCTCGCCTGCCGCTCGCCTCATTGTTTCAGGGCGCGACGATCGAGGCGATGGCAGAGATGGTCGACCTACATGAGAGCGGGGAGCAGGAATGGTCGTCGATCGTCAAGCTCAAAGCCGGAGATGACGACCGTCCGCCGTTCTTCATCGTCGGTTGGGTGGACGGCGAGGTGCTCGGCTATCGCGAGCTCGCGGAGCACTGGTCGGGCCAGACTCTGTACGGGCTGGTCGCTCCAGGAGTCGACGGCCAGAGCCTGCCGCTCGACACGATCGAGGGCCTAGCCGCTCACCACATCGAAGAGATCCGCCGCTTCCAGCCCCGGGGGCCGTACTACATCGGGGGATTCTGCTTCTCGGGTGTCGTCGCCTACGAGATCGGGCGGCAGCTAGCCGACATGGGTGAAGAGCTCGGGAGCGTCGCGTTGATCGATGCCTACTGGCACGGCTCAAGGCGCAAGCAGACGCGCGTCGAGATCGAGCGTGAGAAGTGGTCGTTGCTGAGGGAGGCCGACATGCGGGCCCGGGTCGATTGGTTCCGGAATCGCGCGCTCCGGCTCAAGAACCGGATTCGCACAGCGTTCTACTTCAAGAGCGGGTACGTGGTCCTTGACGTAGTCGGCCGGTTGCGCCGCCGCCAGCTGCCCTGGCGACATTGGAACATGGTCACGGTGGCGGGCGCTCGCGCCGTCAAGCGCTACGCGCCGGTCGCGGCCGACATACGGGTCGATTTCTTCCGCGCCCAGACTGTGGAGACTGCCGAGCCGACGGTCTGGGAGGACTTCGCGCGCCAAGGCGTAGCACTGCACCAGGTCGTCGGGCCCGAGATGAGCCACGTGACGATCTGCAAGGAGCCGGGAGTCCGCAGGCTCGCGCGCGAGATGGCGCACGTACTCGAAGCCCGTCAGGGAACGCCCGCGCGCGTGAACGGGTCAACATCGACCAACGGCAGCTCGCACGCGGTCAGCGCGCTGCGTGTGGGCGCCTCCTCCGAGTGACCGGACCGATGACAAGGCACGCCACGAGGTGGGCCGCGAGCGCTGCCGTGGGGGCGTTGGCGGTGCTCCTGGCCGCACTCGCGCTGGGGGCTTGCGGAACCAACAGCGGCGACTCCGCCTCCGCCGCCTCCCGCGCCTCCGCCTCCTCCGCGGCCGTCGCGGCAGCGGGCGGGTCGGATTCATCCTTCAAGGTGATCGGCCCTCGACCCGCGACGATTGTGTACCGGCCGCCGGGACTGAGTCGCCAGCAAAAGGTTCCGCTCGTGATCGGGCTGTACGGAGCGACCGGCTGCCCGCAGTGCATGGAGGGTCTGACGAAGTTCGAAGGGGTCGCGCGCGAGCACGGGTTCGTCGTCGCTTATCCCGGCTCTAACACCGACCCGCCTTGGCATTCGACTGGCGACATCGGCTACTTCAGGGCTCTGATCGACGGCGTGACCAAGAGCCAGAACATCGACCCGAAGCGGGTGTATGTCGCCGGCTTTTCAGCCGGGGGCCGTGAGACCTACTACGCCGCCTGCAAGCTGAGCAGCAAGATCGCGGCGATCGCGGTCGTCTCTGCGGTGATGCGTCAATATCCGTGCCCGCTCTCGCATCCGATCTCGGAGCTGACGATCGGGGGCAGCACCGAGCCGCTCGCGTTCGGGAACGCCAGGCTCCCATCGCTCGCTCAGGTTGCGGCACACTGGCGATCACTCGACGGCTGTTCGGCGCAGACCACCTTGCACAAGTCGCAAGTCGCGAACGTGACCCAGCGGACCTGGGGCCCCTGTAGAGGCGGAACCGTGGTCGCCTACTACCTCGTCCAGGGCGGCACCCACAACTGGCCGGGCACGTACGGAGTGTCACCCTCGGCCCCGGACGGTCAGTGGAAGGCGTCCGAGGGGGTCTGGTCGTTCTTCGCGGCGCACCCATTCGCGCGCTGAGGTCGGCTGTTTACAAAGCCGCCCGGGTTATTCCTTCTGGAATACGAGCACATTCGCGACCGCAGGACCTGGCATTCGCACGCGCTCGAACCAGACACGGTTGACGCCCTGCACCGTGTCTGCCAGCCATCTGCGTGGCATGTTCGCGTAGAGCTCGGAGAACTGGCCTGGCATGCGCCGCTCCAAGCTCAGTCCGCACCGGGAGCCTTCGCGGACCAACCAGTCGATATCCGCGTGGCGCCACATCAGCGGGCCGGTCGGGGTCTGCTCCCAATGCTCAAACCCCGCCGGCGTACGTTCGACCTTGATCTCGCGCGTTCGCATCCGCTGAAACATTGCACGCTTGAGTCGGGCCTCGGGTGCCTGAGCATTGATCTCGTTGATCACGATCTTGCCACCGGGTCTTGGTCACCCTGACTAGCTCAGCGAGCGCCGAGTGCACATCGGGTATGTGCATCAGGACGCCCCAGCAGAGCGCGTCGTCGAACGATTCCGCCTCAAACGGCAGCTCGAGTAAGTCAGCCTGGCGGACGTTTATCCGTTCCTGCAAACCCTCGCTGGAAATGTTTGCACGGGCGCGCTCGACGACCACATCGGAGAAGTCCACCGCTTGCACTCTGAACCCGCGGTGAGCCAGCCGCAATGAATGCGCGCCGATCCCGCAGCCGGCGTCGAGGAATGTCGTGATCGTTTGATCGTGCGGGACCGGCCGAGCGAGCTCGGCTGGTCCCGAGCGCACCAGCCGAGCGAGCTCGTCGAAGACCAGCTCATAGAAGCGCTCGTTGGCGGGCGTGCGGTACTGACTCTCCCATCTGTCATGGATGGCAGGCTCGCCGAGTGATCCGCGCACGAGCTGATCGTCGCTGGGCGTGGCGCTCGGATGTGAGGGCGTCTCGGTCACAATCACGCCGTGACGCCGTCGACCGAGTCGATGTCCCAGCTCGACTCGACGTACACCGGCGCGAGCCGCACGACGGCCCGCGGGGCCGCGTCGAGCTCGACTCCGTACATGTCGAAGTGCGCGAGCGGTTGCCAGCCCAGCAGCTCTTCGCCCTGCGTCCAGTTCTCGTAGACGGCGCCCCACAGGTAGTAGCGGCCGCTCGGCAGCGGCACGTTCGGGATCGTGCACCTAATCCTGGTGGCCCCTGGCTCGAAGTTCGTCTCGCGACCCGGATTGATCAGGAAGACCGGGGTCGCGGCGCCCTCGCTGACCCCCAGGTAGAGCCAGGCACGATACGGCTCCTTGGTCTCGATCGTGAGGTCGATATCGAGCGGTCCGGCGGTCTTCGCCAGCCCGCCGTCCGGAGCGCCGATCTCGATCGAGCGCAGCTTGAGCAGGCCATCGATCTCGTTGCGCGCTTCGGCCTCTCCCTCGACGGCTGCGCGATAGCCGCTGAGCAACTCGCGAATCGGCCCGGTCGATCGGACGACGCCGTTGTGCAGCCACACGCCATTGGCGCACGTGGCCTCGACGGCCGCAAGGTCGTGCGAGACGAATAGCAGCGTCGTTCCCTCGTGGAGGACCTTGCGGATCTGGTCGAGGCAGCGTTGCTGGAAGGACGCGTCGCCGACCGCCAGGACCTCGTCGACCAGCAGGACATCCGGCTCGAGGTGGGCGGCGACACCGAACCCCAGCCGCATCTGCATCCCGCTCGAGTAGAACTTGACCTGCCGGTCGACCGCATGTTCGAGCTCGGCGAACGCGACGATCTCGTCGAACCGGCGCGCCACGTCGCGCCGCTTGAGGCCCATGATCGAGCCGGTGAGGTAGATGTTCTCCCGGCCCGTGAGCAGCGGCGAGATCCCTGCGCGGACCTCGATCAGCGCTCCCACCCGACCGACGACGTCGACCCGGCCCGCGGTCGGGTACATGACCCGCGAGAGGATCTTCAGCAGCGTCGACTTGCCGGCGCCGTTGGCGCCTACCAGTGCCCATGACTCCCCCGGCTCGGCGCGGAAGTCGATGTCGCTGAGCGCCCAGCGCCAGCTCGAGCTCTTCCCACGGCCCTTGACGCGGTCCTTCAAGCCCGCGATCCGGTCCTGGAGATAGCTCGGGCGGTCGTCGCTGCGGAATCGCTTCCACACCTCACTGGTGACGATCGTCCCGCTAGGCAACGTCGGCAATGCCCGTCTCCAATCGCTTGAACAACGCAAACCCTGCGAGCATCACAATCGAACGCGCTGGCGGCGCCGGCTCCGAGCGATGCCCAGTCAGGCGGCTGGCCGTACAGCACCGTGCGACGCATGCCATCGATCACCGGCACGAGCGGGTTGATGACCGAGTACGCGATCAGCAGCGCCTGTGACTTGATCTTCGACGCGTTCCAGATCACGGGGGTCACGAACAGGCCGAGCTGGATCGCCAGCGGCAGCACGAGCCGCAGATCGCGCATGTACACGACGACCGCCGATACAGCGAGCGTCACGCCGATCGTGAACATCAGCAGCACGACCAGCAGCAGCGGCACGTAGAACGTCTGCACCTTCGGCGCGTAGCCGGTGATCGGGAACAGCAGCAGGAGCACGAACGTCGCGATCACCGCATCGACCGCCGGCGTCGGCCATCGCGGCGATCGGAAACACCTCGCGCGGGCAGTAGAGCTTGTTCAGCAGCCCGACGTTCCCGACGAGGCTGAGCCCGCCCGTCGAGACCGACGTCGCGAAGAACGTCCACGGCAGCAGACCGAGGTACGAGAACAGCGCGTACGGCGCTCCGTTCGTGTTGATGTTCGCGAGCTTGCTGAAGATCAGCGTGAACAGGATCATCATCGCGACCGGGGTGATCACCGCCCACGCGATCCCGAGCACCGCCTGCTTGTAGCGGACGCGCAGGTCGCGCTCCGCGAGCGTGACGATCAGCTCGCGGAAGTGCCACAGCTCGCGAGCCGCCGGGATCAACCGAACCCGCCGGCGGAACCAGATCTCCCTCCGCGGCGCGCTCGGCAGCGCGGCGGCCGACTGGCCGTCGTGCGTACGCACGGAAACGCCCATAGAGCGCCCCGCTCCCTCTTTTGGGCTAGTTCCCTCTAGCACAGGACTCTATGGTAACGCGCTGACCCACGAACGCGGCGGCACATCCCGAACCGGACTTGCGAAATCAGCGCGGGCTGCCTAACATCGGGGCACGGTTGGGATGGGCGAAGCCTGACCGAGCTGATCGGATGCCGGCGCATTCTCTCTGCCACCAGTCGCTCCTCGCGGAGCGACCACTTAGTCATCACGCTTGCGGTCCTCGGTGGCGCGCTGGTGCTCGGGGCCGCCTGCGCCCGATTCGGGGCGTCCCACTATGGGCCGGCGCTGATCGCGGCCGGCATCGGCGCGCCCATTCTGGTGCTCATCGCGCAGCGACCGGGTGTTGCCCTGGTGGCTCTGCTGGCGATTCTCGCTACCACGTTCGACTACGGCTTGCTGCCGCGCGTGAGCCTGCCCGGTCATCCGCCGATCAATGTGGCCGACCTCGTGCTCGCCGCAGCCGTCGGGGGCACGCTGTGGCGACGGCCATGGCGAGGATGGCCGATCGCTGTCAAGCGGTATGCACTGGCGATTGTCGTTCTGCTGCTGTTGGCGGGCGTGGCCACCGTCAAGACCTCGCTGCTGGGCGCGACCCACACGCGGGAGGCGTTGCTCGCCTACCGGAACTTTCTCTACCTGGGCATCGCGCTGACGATCGCTCTCGAGCTGACCGGCGCGCGATGGAGGCGGACCCTCGATGTCCTCGTGGTCTTCGGCGGGATCGTCTCCGTGCTGGCGATCGTCGCCGCCGCGTCCCCAACTGTGGCGCATTTCTTCCAGACCCTCTCGCCAACCAGCGTCTTCGCATCCACCTCGACTTCGGCCTCGGGCGGGGTGGATCTGGGAAACACCGCTCGAATCCGGCTACCTGGGCTGTTCTTCATCTATTCGATGCTGCTGCCCACGCTGGTGATGATCTTGATCGTCAGGGACCGGTGGCGCCCGCTCAGAGTCGTGGCGTTACTGCTCATGCTGGCAGCGGTCGGGCTGAGCCTGAATCGCAACATGTACGCCGGAGCCTTGGTCGGACTCATCGTCACGGCACTCATCGGCGGGGCCAAGGTCCGATTTCGCATCGCGATGGTGCTGACCGCGGTGGTTGTCGCGGTCGCGCTGATCGTGACAAGCTCGGTCGCCCCGGCGGTCACCTCGCAGATCGGCAAGCGCGCGAGCACCATCCTCACGCCATCCCAGGTCCTGAAGTCCAACTCGGCCAAGGACCGCACCTACGAGCTGGCGTTCGCGCTGCCCGCGATCGCGCGCCACCCCTGGTTCGGCATCGGCCCGCGCCAGTTCTACGGGGCGTACATCGAGCGAGTGGGGGGCACTCCGCGGTTCTACGTGCAGAACCTATATGTCGATCTCGCGACGGACTACGGAATCCCGACTGCGCTGGCGTTCCTATTCGTGCCCGGAGTCTGCCTGTGGTTCGGCTGGGTGCGATTGAGCCGTGCGACAGATCCGTTCCAGAGGGGGATGCTCGCCGCCGGTATCGGGACCTTGGTCGCGATGCTGCTGAGCTGTTTCGTCGACGTCTTCGTCCAAGACCCATCCACAACCGTGGCATTCGGCATCGCGTGCGGGCTGCTGCTCGCGGCTGGACTATCGGACGGTACAATTGAAAGCAAGGGGGCTATCTGAGATGTTCGAACGGCTCGACAGTGAGCGCGACGGATCGGCCGTGCTGGCCGTGCTTCGTCGGCGTTGGTGGATCATCATTCTCGTCGCTGCGATCGGCGCAGGCGGCGCATACTTCTTCGCGAACCGCAAGCCAAAGCAGTACACGGCGCAGGCTTCGCTGCTGTTCACGAGCCCGCAGTTCGATCAGACCCTGTTCGGCAAGCAGGTTAACTCAGCCAGCCCCGATCCGGGCAGGCAGGCGGCGACGAACTTGGCGCTGCTCGACCTGCAGACGGTCGCCAGGAGAGTGTCCGACGTTCTTAAGATTCCGCGCTCCCAGGTGGTGTCTGACATCCAGGTGGGCTCCGATTCTCAATCCGACGTCGTGAGCGTGACCGCCACCGACAGCGGTCCGGCGACCGCCGCCAGCATCGCCAATACCTACGTCCAGCAGTACATCGCGTTTCGCCAGCAGACCGATCGCAACCAGCTCGCTCAGGCCCAGCGGCTCGTCAACTCGCAGATCGCGGCCTTTCCGCCGAGCAAGCAGAACTCCTCGACCTACCTGACCCTCCTGAGCGAAAGCCATCAGCTTCAGCTGCTGGCGAGTCTTCAGACGGGCAACGCGGAGGTTGTGCAGACCGCCACCGCCCCACGATCTCCCTCGGCGCCGAGCCCGAAGAAGGATGCGATCATCGGACTCATTCTTGGGCTGCTGGCGGCCGCCGGACTCGTGGCGTTGCTCGAGCGCGGCGATCGCAGGATCAAGGTCGCCTCGGAGGTCGAGGGGCTGTACGGGGCGCCGGTGCTGGGCATGGTTCCGGAGAGCGGCTCGTTGCGCCGGACCGCCGGTGATGGTTCGTCGCGAGAGCAAGAGGCATTCAGAATGCTGCGGGCGCAGATGCGCTACTTCGACGTCGATCGCGACATCAATCGCGTGCTCATCACCTCGGCTGACATCGGAGAGGGCAAGACGACGATCGGGCTGAATCTCGCCAGGGCATCCGGAAGCGCCGGGGACACGCGCGTATTGTTGATCGAGGCTGACCTGCGCCGACCTGCGCTCGCGCGGATGCTCGGAATGTCCAGAGTCGCCGGCCTGTCTGAGCTGCTCAGCCAGTCGCACGACATCGCCCAGGGCCTCCACGAGCTCGTGGTAACCCACGAGGCCGGCGACGAGCGTAAGTCCGCGGGCGGCCACGACATCCTCCTGGCCGGAGCGACGCCTCCCAACCCTGTCGAGTTGCTCGAGAGCCAACGCATGGCGGAGCTCTTGGACTACGCAGACTCGATCTATGACCTCGTGATCCTCGACACCCCGCCGATCGGCCTCGTCAGCGACCCGGTCTCGCTCATCCACCGAGTGGATGGCGTTCTCGTGGTCAGCCGCCTGCGCCACAGCCGACGGGATCACGCGGCTCGCCTGATGAAACAGCTGAGGGCCCTGAACGCCAACATCCTGGGGGTCGTCGTCAACAGCTCGGCCGCGGGGATCGGCGCGAAGTATGGCTACTACGAGTACGCGGAATCCAACGGCAAGTCGCCGCGGCGCAAGTGGTCAGGCCGCCAACGCCAGGGTTCCGACGTCAGCTAGTCAGGGCGCGCGCAGCGGGCTCAACGTGGACGTCGTCGGAGGTTTCATACGAATACTGGACGGCCACTCGCCGACGATGGCCAGCCGTCTGCAATGGCAGCGTGACCGGCGCACGGACGTTGCGCTCAGAGTCGTCGACTCGCTCGTGACTCGCGGCGATGTGGCGCTGGACATAGGCGCCCTCCGAGGCGACTACTCGGTACGAATGCTCGACCTCGTCGGACGGCATGGAAGCGTGCACTCGTTCGAGCCCAACCCGGCACACCATGACCGTCTTGCAGCTTTGTCGTCTCGCGGCCGGCACGTCCAGGTGCATCCCTTCGCGCTGTCGGATAGCAACGGCGAGGCAGTGCTTCAGATCCCGATGGCCGGCGGGTCGAGCGTTGGGTTGGCATCGCTCGAACAACGTCCCAATGGTGCCGTCCGAGCTGTGACCGTGACCACGCACCGACTTGACGACGTCCTTGGCGCCGCCCAACGCGTCGATTTCATCAAGTGTGACGTCGAGGGTCACGAGGATGCCGTCCTCGCAGGCGCACAGGATCTATTGACGCGTGAGCACCCCGTCCTATTGATCGAGATCGAGCAACGTCATCGTCGGTCCGACGTGACAAGCGCGTTCGATCGCTGCTCGGCCTTGGGATACGAGGGATGGGCGCTGTTCGGCGACGGAATCAGGCCGTTGGCCGACTTCGATCTCGAGCGCGACCAGCTGTCGTGGCTCTCAGGCGCCTCGCCGGACGGGATCATGCCGCACGGCTACGTTCACAACTTCCTGTTCGTCGTTCCTGGGACTGATGTCCGGCGACTGACGGACCCCGCGCTCGGCTCGCGGCGCATCTCGCCGAGCACGCGGGCGTAAGCCTCGATCATCTTCTCCGCAGTCCAATTCCTGCGATGCAACCCTGCCGCCGCGGTCCCGAGGGAAGCACGGAGCGCGGGGTCGCGGGCGAGCATCACGAGCGATGCCGCGATCGCTGAAGGGTCGCGAGGCGGGACCAGCACCCCAGCCTCTCCGTCGCCGATGAGATCAGGGATTCCGCCGACATCGGTCGCCACCACCGGAAGCCCAACTGCCATCGCCTCGAGGATCGCCATCGGTACCGCCTCGAAGTCGCTGACCAGAACGAAGATGTCGGCAGCGGCCATCAGGCTCGGGACGTCGTCTCGATGACCGAGCAGTTGAACGTCGCCCGTGCTCGCGAGCGCGCGCTCGACGGCTGACCGATCCGGGCCCTCCCCCGCGATCAAGCCGACGAGCTCGGGGTGCGTCTTGCGCGCGATCGCAACCGCGTGGACGAAATCCGGCACTCGCTTCTCGGGCCTCAGCCTCGCAGCGAGCAACGCGACCACCGCCGACGCCGGTATCCCGAGCTCGCGGCGGAGCTCGAGCTTGGAGCCGTTCATCCTCGGCGCCTCGACACCGTTCTCCACGACGATGATCCGATCCTCGGGAAAGCCGCGTTGCCGCCACGCTTCCCCTTGGAGCGGCGAAACCGCGATCACGAGATCAACTCGCCTGGCGATCAGGCGGACCATCGCTTCGCGGCGTCTGGAATACGTCAGCCCCACTTGGAGATGTTCGATGTAGGCATGTGCCGTGCGCCTCCAGCGTGCGATCGCGCATCCGACGTACAAGGCGCTTGGGCCGCAAGTGGAAACGACCGCGTCGGGTCGGAAACGGCGCACGAGCTCCGAGCGGACGAGCGGCCGAATGTCCGCCTGGTGACGCATCCCAAGAACCTCGAGCGGCACATCGCTGTCGCGCAGCGGCTGTTCGAACGGACCACCGCCGTCGAGTGCGATCAGCCTCGCGTCGAAGCCCCGCTCTCGCAGGCCGGGCAACAGCAGCGACAGCTGCCGTTCGGCACCCCCAGCAGCCAGGTTGGGAGCAACGAATAGAACCTTCATCGCCGGCCCGGGCCGTGCATCGTCAGACGCACGCGGAGTAGATCGAGCGAAGCGTGCTCGAGATCGCCTCCGGGCTCCGCGTCTCTATACAAAACTGCTGCGCGACCTTGCCGGTCGACCCCGCCAAGCTGCGGTCGGTCAGGTATCGCCTCAGCGCCTCTGCGAGGGCGCCGACGTCTCCGACGGGCACCAGCATCTCCGCCAACGGGGCAAGCTGCCGGGTTCCCCCAACGGGCGTCGCGACAAACGGTCTTCCCGCCGCGAGCGCCTCGGCGAGGATCATCGGCATCTGCTCGGAGCGCGAGGGGAGCGCGACGGCGCGGGCCGACCGCAACAGCGCGCGAATCTCGTGCGGATCGGCCGCACCCTCGACCGTGAGCCGTTCGAGCCTCGGCGGGCGATAGTCGTCGATCGGGCCGACGATCCGGCAGCGGCCCTCGACGCCGGCGTCGAGCAGTGTCCGCCAGGCGTCGACGAGCACGTCCACCCCCTTTCGCAGGCCGACCAC
The DNA here is from genome assembly GCA_963809685.1 of uncultured Solirubrobacterales bacterium. Classification (GTDB taxonomy): domain Bacteria; phylum Actinomycetota; class Thermoleophilia; order Solirubrobacterales; family Solirubrobacteraceae; genus Palsa-465. Next base: position 120,124 of record CAWEKN010000008.1, read on the forward strand.
GCCGGCGAACAGGATCACGGGCTCTGTTTCGTCTGCCGGCGGTGAATCGTGGTCGATCGGCACCGGGTTGGGCAGCACGGTCACGCGCGATCCGACAACCGCCTGTGCTGCGTCCCGGGCCTCGTCCGACAGACAGGTCACGTGGTGAGCAGGGGCCAGCGCAGCGCGCACGATCCGCGGGTGCGCCCGTGCGAATCGCGCAAAGTCGTGTCCGTGAAGCGTGAAGACGACGCGCATCCCGCGGCTGCGGGCCAGGGCAGCGAGCGGAGGATCGCGCAGGTAGGCGCCTCGGTCGGACAGGTGAACGTGGAGAATCGAGCCCTTGTCTGCGGCGAGGATGACGCGTGCGGCATGTGCGACGGCCGCCGTGTTGCGTGTGATCGAGGGTGCTCTCCAAGTGGGAGCGACTGTGATCCGGTCGGCGCCGATCGAATAGTCACGAATCGTTCGCAACACCGACTGCATCCCGCCAATCGTCTGCGGGTCCGGCCCGATGTGGATCGCATGCGCCGCCGCCGTTGAGGTCGAGGCCACTTAGTTCGCCCCGCTGCGTTTGAGGATCACGGGGATTGTCTGAAGGATCAGCTTGATGTCGGTCCACAGCGACCAGTTGGAAACGTACAGATAGTCGATCATGATCATCTGATCGAACGGGATGTTCGTGCGGCCGAACACCTGCCACATGCCGGTGATGCCCGGGGTGAGATCGAGCCGTCCACGCGCCCATCCGCTGACGTTGTTGTCCTCTTCTTCGATCAGCGGGCGAGGTCCGACCAGGCTCATGTCACCGCGCAGGACGTCCCACAGCTGTGGCAGCTCGTCAAGGCTCCAGAGGCGCAGGTAGCGGCCGACGCGCGTGATCCGCGGATCGTGCTCGAGGTCGAGCCACTGTTGTTGACGGCTGTCGGCGAGAAGCGCTGCGCGACGCGCCTCCGCGTCAACATCCATCGAGCGAAACTTCGTCAGCTTGAATGGCTTGCCGCCACGGCCGATCCGGTTCTGCCGGAACAGCACAGGACCGCGGGAGTCGAGCTTGATCGCGATCGCGATCGCGATCAGGAGCGGGAGGGTGAACAGCAGCAGGATGGACGCGCCGACGATGTCCGTCGCGCGCTTGAGCACGCGGCTCGAGCGCGCCAGCGCCGGGGTGTTGATGCCGATCAGCGTGATCCCCTCGAGGTGGTCGATTGTCGCTGCTGGACCGATCATCGCGGCAAGCGACGGCAGCACGCTGATCTTGATCATCAGCTGGCGGCAGACGTCGATCAGATCCAGCAGGCCGTCATCCTCGATGCCTTCGGCGGAGATGATCACGCGCTCGACTTCGTACCGGTGCAGGACCGCGACCGGGTCGACGTCGGCGAGCCTGCCGGCCTCGGGTAGCGGCAGCGGCCAGTGCTCGTTCTCGGGCTGAGTGAGAACCGCCACGGGCTGCAACCCGTGGCGCCGCTGTTCGGCGATCTGACGGACCAGGATCGGCGTCATCGGCCCGCTGCCGACGAACATCACGCGCTCCATCCCGAGCAGCCTGCGCGCGAGGCCGCGCGTCAGGACCCGGAGCAGCAACGAGAGCACGAACGCCAGCGTGACGAACACGAGCAGCTCGGAGAACTCCAGCTTGCCCGCCGGGGTGACCTGGAAGAAGAGCCACATGCCCACGCTTCCCACCAGCAGCGCGTGCGTCAGCGCAGGGATGTCGTCGACCGTCGCGTACCCGACGCGGCGCAGTCCGCCCGCGTACAGGCCATACACATGGAAGATCAGGACCCATACGGGCAGCGTGACGAGGCCCCACGCGACGTGAGCTCCCGAGTGTGGAGGGGAGAGGACCAGCCACGAGCAGATGGCCACCGACAGCGCGATCACATCGGAGGCCACGAGCAGCCTGCGGATCCGGTAGTCCCGGCCCCCTTCGGCGAAATTCGCGGACAGCGCTGCTACGTCCAGAGAGGCCTTCCGGCGAAGCTCGGACACGCGCGTGCGTGACCGCGACGGCCTCGCGTCCAAGGCCCGGACCACCATCGACTCAAACCAACTCATGACACCCCCTGTGCCGCGTTACGCCCCGAGCACTATCCTTGCCCGCAAGACATTCCGCAAGACTAGCCGATAAAACAGGGACGTGCGGGTAGTTCTGATCTGCGACTGGTTTCTGAAGTACGCGGCGATGCAGGCCGCCGGCCATGCGCGGGCGGGCGCCGAGGTGACGCTTGTGTGCCGCGAGCACGCAGAGGAATTCGGCGGCGACGATCGGGAGCGCATGGTGCTGCTTCAGCGCGCACGCGACGACGGCGTCCGCGTGCTCGAGCTTCCGGGCCGCGTTTGGGACCCCCGCGGCCTGATCGCCGTGCGGCGCGAGCTGCGGACCTTTCGCCCTGACGTCGTCCACGTCCACGACCTGGCGGACCCGCGCGCGTTCGCGATCCTGCCGTCCGCGCTCAGAGTCCTGACCGTTCACGACCCCGCCCCCCACCCAGGTCAGGATGCCCACGGCAAGGCCCTGAGCCGCGCATTGCTCAACTATCCGTACGCCGCCTGGCGCCGCTGGGCCAAGCTCGTGGTGCTGCACTCCGAAGCGCTGGTTGCGCGCTATCGCCCGCACCGTGGGCAGTCCGTCGCCATCGTCGCGCACGGAATCGATGTGGCCCCGGAGCCCCTCCCGCCGCCCAGCACGCCGGCAGTCGGCTTCTTCGGCAGGTTCGAGCCCTACAAGGGCCTCGAGGTGCTCGCGGACGCGATGAAGCGCGTCTGGACAGCGAGGCCCGAGGTCCGCCTGCTGATTGCCGGGACCGGCAGCAGCGAGTGGCAGCTCGCCGATGCTCGAATCGATCGGGTCCCGGGGTATCTCCCAGAGGGTGAGGTCGACCGGTTCCTGGAGCGAATGACGGTGATGGCCTTGCCGTACACCGAAGCATCCCAGTCCGGGGCCGGAAGCGTCGCCGTGGGCCGCGGCATACCGCTTGTCGCCAGTCGCATCGGCGGGCTCCCGGATCTCGTGTTGGATGAGAGCTATCTCGCTGAGCCCGGCGACGATGCGGGCCTGGCCGCGGTGCTGTTGTGTCACCTGGAGGACGGCATCGCTGTGCGACGGCGCGTGTTCTCCGAAGTTGCGGCGCCGCGCGACTGGGAGGCGGTGGGCAGGCTTACACTCGACGCCTACGCGGATGCCCTGAGGGCGTCGTGAGCATCCGGGAACGACAGAGGGGCGAGGCCACTGGCCCCGCCCCTCCAAGACGGTTATCTAGCGAGATCTAGAAGCCCGGCTGCGCCCAGGCGCGATTGGCGAGATTGCTCTGAACAGCGGCGATGTACTGCTGGGCAGCGGCGTTGCCGCCATCGCCGTACCAGCCACCGATGCTTTGCCAGCCGTTGCCCTGGTAGATGGCGGTCGGGATCCAGCTGATGCCGGTGGTGTACCCGTCGTAGAGCCAGCGGACGTAATGTGCGTAGTAGTCGAGGTTGAACGCCGTGGACTCCCACCGCAGCGGATCAGTGCCGGCGTTGATGTCCGTATTGATACCGCCGAGCCACTTGCACTGCATCAGCCCCATCGACTGGTAGACCGTGAGGCCGCTCGAGCTGATCTGCGCACCGATCGGGTAGTTCGCAAAGACGGTGCTCGTCTACGGTGGCCTTGTCTCCGAGACCGTACCCCGAGCTGATTGGCGACTGGGTCCAGTGCGATTCCCATGCAGCTTCCGCTCGGATCCAATCCTCCGGGATCCCCCATTTGTGCGCCGCCCACTGGATCAGGTCGTCGGTGGACGGGTTGGTGAGACCGGGACGACCGGTGACGTACTTTGCGTAGCTGTCGTTCAGGAAGCCTGGTGTCGCTGCATAGAACGCCGTGAGCTGAGCTGTCGTCGGCACGTAATCGTTCGCCGTGACGTTACCCGGACGGATCTCCGGCTCATGCGTGACGAGAGCCGCGGCCGCGGAATCGGACATCGGCAGCGTGCCGACAGGCGTCCATGTCGTCTGCGGATGCAGCACCGGCGAAGGCGACGGCGTGGGCGTCGGCGTCGGCGTCGGCGTGGGCGTCGGCGTGGGAGTGGGCGTCGGTGTGGGAGTGGGAGTGGGCGTCGGCGTGGGCGTGGGCGTGGGCGTCGGCGTCGGCGTGGGCGTGGGCGTGGGCGTGGGCGTGGGCGTGGGCGTCGGCTTAGGCGCGTCCTTAGGCGTCGGCGACACGCTCGCGGCGCTGTTGGTACGGAAGGTCAACCACGATCCAGCCTTGATGCCATTGGAGTTCCAGGTGACGATCTGGTACTGATACGTGGTGGCAGCGTGTAGTCCGCTGGGCTTGGCCGTCACGCTCAGGGACGACCTTCCGGATCCGACGCTGGTGGTGGCGGTGCTCGTCGATTTGGTTGCGCCCAAGGGCCGATAGGCGAATCGATACCACGTAGCCGTGCCGTTGGGGTTGACGGTGCCCGCTACGGTTGCGCCGGTCGACGTGATCGAGGACGCAGCTTTGGTCGTCGCAGTCGGTAGGACTGAGGCCAGTGCCGCCGGTGCCGCCGCCAGGGAGATGGCGATCGCCAACGGCACCGCGATGCGGGGCAGACGAAGGTGATGCATCAGCTTTCACTCCTTGCTGCATCGCCGAGGTCGAAGAGCCGTACTCGTCCCATCCCGGAGGGGCGCTGTCGAATCCAGACGGCGGTCGAGGTTCGTTGGAACACTCGTACGGCGTCGGCGCGGTACCGCAAGCCATGGAGCTACTGGCCAGGTGCTTGGACGTGTGTTGTCGATGCCCCAGCCCGTCTCTGGACATCTGTTCGTCTGAAGCTCGGCGAGCTTGCGCCGAGGGCACGAGCTACACGGACAGACGCATCTTCTGCGGGCTGATCAGAGCGGCGCCCTCGACCGCGAATGGAGGCCCGAGGGCCCTACAGGTGGCCGGCAGTGGCGCAGTTAGCGCGAGTGGTGCAGAAGAAGGGCTTTGTCCAGCTGTGCTTTCGCAGCTGCGACTGGATGATCCCCACGTACCAGAGCTGTGTCGCATTGCCCCACGGGTATGGGTCGTACCAGGCGGCAACGCTGTTCCAAGCTTGGCCCGGGTGGTACGTGGGGTCGGCCGAAGTGCTGTGCGCCTGACCCGGATCGTCGAAGAAGAAACGCACGGTTGCGGCCTCGTAATCGGCGGCGAACGCCGTCGACTTCCAGCGAAGTGGCTCCGTGCCTGCCCCGGCCGTTCCGTCCGGGGTCCATTTGATCTGGCTGATACCCATTGTCTCGTACACCTTGTAGGTGCCAGGGATCCGGGCTTGAGGCGGGTAAAGCTCATACCAGGCAGGGCCGACGTACTCGTCGTCCCCGACCCCCTGCTGGTACCAGACGGACTCCTGGGCGAACTGTGCGCGCAGCCAGTTGACCGGAATACCCCATTTCGCGGCCGCCCACTGGATGATCTCGTCGGTCGTGCCGCGGAAACCACCGTTGACATACCGGTAGTACGGATCCGCCTGCGCCGGAAGGCGGCCCCAATGATCGGGCGTCTGGAGCCAGCGCTGCAGCTCTGCTCTGCTCGGCACGTAGTGGTTGAACCGCACGTTCTCCGGATGGATCTCCCGGACACGCCTGACGCACGACGCGGCGGCGACGTTGGACAGCGGCGTAAAGCGCCCGCTGGACGGACGCCAGCTGGACAGGGTCGCCCTAGCGCAGCGTTGGCGGGCGGCGCCGGTAGACGCGGCTCCTGCGCTGACTGTGATGCTGATCGCGAGCGCAGCTGCGCCCGCGACTGCCTTAAGTCTCATGGACGTCTCCTGGGGCTGGACGAGTCTGGGCTGGACGAGTCGCGGGAGTTCGTAGCGGCGGGATCGTAGCAACGGTGCCCCCGGAAGCGCGCCAGTTGCCCGGACGTGATCGCGCCAATGTGGGATTATCGGCACGGTGGACGCGAGAAATCGGCTCGGACGCCTCGAGGATCGCGGAGCGAACGGGCTTTCATCTGAGGCGGCGGCCGCCGATCCCGGGGCGGCCAGCGGTCCGGGCACAGGTGGCGATCGCGCCAGCCTGGTGCTGGGGAAGGGGTGGTACGCGCCGGCGCTCGGCACGACCGTGTTCCGCGAGCTGATCGAGCGCCATTGGCTGTGGTCGCGCGTCGTGCGGCGCCCCGGCGGACGGGGAATCGCGCTGTGGTGGCTCGGTCGCCGCTTCCCGGTCGTGATGGCGCAGTACGACGACCTGCGCTCCTTCATGCTGCTCGAGCGGCTGTTCCCGCGCCGGCGCCGGTACCTGGTGCTGCTGCAGCTGATCCACGTCTCAGAGCAGGACTGGGCGACCGTCGAGACCCGCGGTCGGCTGCGCCTACGGCTTCGGCAAGCGTTCGAGAAGCACATCGTCCGACCCGCGATCGGCTCGTCGCTGCTGCGGGCGCAGGTTCTGAGCGAGGGAGAGCGGGACCGCCAGCAGGCCTACTTCGAGCTTCCCGAGGGCACCGTGCGCTTCATCCCGTGGCCACTGTCGACGCCGCTGCGCCAGCCGCCGCAGATGCCCTCGTCGCCCGGGACCGTAGATGACGGCGAGCCGCCCGAGCGGGTCGGGGTGTTCACCTCGGGCCGCGCGGCGTGCGACTGGGCGACGGTGTTCGCCGTCGCACGCGGCGAGGAGTGGCCGCTGACGGTGGTCTGTGGAGAGGATGACCTGGCGGAGGTCAGGCGCCTGAATGCAGACGGCAGGGCGACCGTCTCGAGCGAGATCCGCATGGCGGTTCATGACGGTCTGATCTGCGGCGCCGCCGTGTACCTGCTCGCGCTCAAGGAGGCGCGAATCAGCTCCGGCCAGCTGCGGCTGGCGACCGCTATCCAGTGCGGGACGCCGGTGGTCGCGAGCAACGTGCAGGGTCTCGTCGACTACCTGCGTCCGGACGAGAACGCGCTCGTGTTCGAGCCTGGGGACGTCGCCGCCGCCAAGGCCCAGGTCCGGGCGCTGCTCGAGGACCCGCGGCTCGGGGCGCGCCTGGCGAGCACGGCCCGCGAGCTCGCGCTCCAGTGGACGCCCGAGGACTACCTCCGGGCGCTCGACGACCTCCTTGAGGAAGCGTGCGCGCAGGCCACCGGCGCTCCGTCCGCCGGCCGGCCAGACCGGTAGCTCCGGCACCCACGTCGTCGCGCCGAGTGTGGGATCATCGGTGCGGTGGACGCGAGATATTGGCTCGGACGCCTTCAGGATCGCGTGTTTCCGGCGCTGGAGCGAACGGGCCTTCATCTGACCCCCGTCGACTACTACCAACCGATCCCGGACACGCGAACGCTCCCGGAGGCGATCTGGCAGAGGTCCTCAGACCTCGTCGGGGTCGATCTGCGCGAGCCCGAGCAAGTCGAGCTCGTCTCGCGCATGGGCGCGGCCTTCGGCGGGGAGTGCCGGACGTTTCCGCGCAGCCCCGGAACCGCGGAGCCTCGCTTCTACTTCGGAAACGGCTGGTTCGACAGCATCGACGCCGAGCTCCTGTACTGCATGATCCGCCAATTCAAACCCGCACAGGTGATCGAGATCGGATCGGGCTACAGCACTCTGATCGCGATCGAGGCAGCCCGCGCGAACAAGACGCACGACGGCCACGTCACCGAGATCAACGCGATCGAACCGTATCCGCGGGAGTTCGTGGTGAGCCTGGCGGGGGACGGCTGCACCCTGACGAGGACTCCCGTGGAGGAGGTGCCGCTCGAGGTGTTCGCACAGCTGCGGGCCAACGACATCTTGTTCATCGACTCATCCCACGTCGTGAGGATCGGGGGGGACGTCGTCTACGAGTACCTCGAGGTGATCCCGAGGCTCGCGCCGGGCGTGCTGGTCCACGTGCACGACATCTTCTATCCCTACGATTACCCCCGGGAATGGGTGCTGCAGCGGCGCCGGTTCTGGAGCGAGCAATACCTGCTGCAGGCGTTCCTGATGTTCAACAGCGAGTTTGAGGTGCTGGCATCGAGCAGCGTTCTGCATGCCCGTCACTCCGACGCCGTGCGTAAGGCGTTCAGCTCGTATCCGCCGGGTGACTACAGCCCGGCGAGTTTCTGGATGAGGCGCGCGCCGGCAGTCTGAGTGGGCAGCAACGCCACGAGCCAATCCTCCTCACGTCGGGGCGCGCGTTCCGTCGCGATGCTGTTCGAGGCCAATCCGTACCCGCAGGACGTCAGGTTGCGGATGGAGGCCGAGTCGCTCGCGGCGGCCGGCTATGCAGTGGAGGTGATCGTTCCGCGCGCCAAGGGGCAGTCGCGACGCGAGCGCATCAACGGCGTCGACGTGCGCCGATTCAGAGCGTTCGACGGGAGCCCGTACGGCGCCAAGGGCTTCCTGGCCGAGTACTTCCTGGCGGGGTCGCGATGCACTGGGAGGCGCTGCTGGCGCTGCTGCGCGGCACGGCGATCCTCCACGTCCACAACCCGCCCGATCTGCTCTTTCCGGCGGCTGCGCTGTTTCGGCTCGCCGGGCGCAAGGTCGTGTTCGATCACCACGATCTCGGCCCAGAGACCGTGGAGGTCAAGTTCGGGCCGGGCATCTTCTCGAAGCTCGCTCAGGTGTTCGAACGGCTGACGTTCGCGGCGAGCAGCCACGTGCTCGCGACGAACGACTCGTATGCGGAGATCGCGCGCGGTCGCGGTCGCAAGCGGCCCAGCGCGGTGACGGTGGTGCGCAATGCGCCCCCCGGCTCATGGATAGAGATGCCGTTGCGAGCGCGCCCGGGAGCGCTGGCGCACGTCGAGATCGTGTACGTCGGGGCGATCTCCAGTCAGGACGGGGTCGACGGTCTCGCGCCTGTGCTGGCGGAACTCAACGCCGGCGAGACGGGGATCACGGCGCATCTGACGGTGGTCGGCGAGGGGGACGGACGCGGGAAGCTCGAGGCGGAGTTCGCGCGGTACGGCGTTCAGGACAAGGTCACGATGGCCGGTTGGGTCTCCTCAGACCGTGTCCCGGAGCTTGTGCAGGCCGCCGACGTTTGCGTCGACCCGGCGCCGGCGACCGACGTGAACGACAGATCGACCATGACGAAGGTCGCCGAGTACCTGGCCCTCGGCATGTCCGTCGTCGCATACGACCTTCGCGAGACCCGCTACACGGTCGACGACGCGGCGCTGCTCGTGCCACCCGGCGATGTGCGGGCATTCAGCGCGGCGATCGCTCGGCTCGCGCGCGATCCCGAGTTGCGCTCGCAGCTGTCAGCAGCAGCGCGCCGGAGGGCAAGCGAGATCTCGTGGGAGCATTCCGAGCGCGCGCTGCTCGGCGTCTATGCCGCGCTCACGTCAGGTGCATGAGTTCGAAGCGGACACCTGCGTCCAGGTGCGGTACAGCAGTTGGTGCTGCACGTCCTGGACGTAGCTCTGTTGGCCAGCGTTGCCCCAGGGATACGGGTTGTACCAACCCGCGATGCTGTTCCAGGGTTGATCGGGTTGATAGCTCGGGTCTCGCCAGGACGAGCGGACGCCGCCCGGGTTGTCGTAGAAGAAGCGGACGATCGCAGCCTGATAGTCGACGTTGAATCCCGCCGACTGCCATCTGAGCGGCTCGGTGCCGGCACCGACGGATCCGTCGGGAATCCACTTCACCTGGCTGATTCCCATCGATTCGTAGACGTCGTTGGTACCGGGGACCCGCGCCTGCGGCGGATACTGGTTATAGATCGCCGGCGTCACGGTCGTGAGATCGCCGAGCTTGTTGTCGCACCAGCCTGACTCCTGCATGTACTGCGCTCGGAGCCAGTCGACGGGAATTCCCCACTTCGCTGCGGCCCACTGGATGATCTCGTCGGTGCTGCCGCGAAAATCCCCGGTTACGTATGCGTTGTACGGATTCGCCTGAACGGGAGTGCGTCCCCATGGATCGAGCGCGCTCCGGAACGCCTGAAGCTCGGCACTCGACGGCACGTACTGATTGGCCGCCGTGTTGGAGGCGCGGTTCTCGCCTGTCGCGACGACATCGCTCGCCGCGGCATCGTCCGCCAGCGGCGTGAACACGCCGTCGCTGTCGGCGGGGCGCCACGGATCAGCCAGGGACGAGGTGTCTTGCGGTGCGCCGGGCTGCGGCGTAGGGGGTGTCGCCTTCGCGACGTGCGGCTTATGCGCTTGTGCTGAGCGCGCCGCGTGGTTGCGCACCCTGACGCGCTTTCTAACCGCGCGAACGTGCCGGCCGTACCACGCTCTGACGGTCAGGACATGAACGCCATCACGAAGGCTCCTTGTGTCAAGCCAGCCGCCTCGGCCGTACGGGCGGGACCTGCGAGTCGAGATCGCGCGGCCGTCGACTTTGAACACCACCTTGCGAACATGTGCGGCCAATCCGCTCGCTCTGACGAGAACCCTGCCCGACAGTGTGGCTCGGCGTGGAGATGCGATCGTCAGCCTGGGAGCCGCCTGGGCGGCCGAGCAGAGCAGCAGCACACAGGCAGTTGCAGCCGGGACGATACCCAGCAAATCGAGCGCGGGCCAGCGGCCCACGGGTGGGAAGACAGCGTGATGGCACGAGGTGGGACGGTCAGTCGGCCGGAACGAGATCTGAGACAGATCTGGCTTCGTCTCGACCGTGCGCGCACACCACCAATCAGGTGCGACGCTGGACATCCGTTCGACACTGGCGAGCCCTTGGCCGACGTTTGACCGACCGGTCAAACGTCAAACCCCCCAGATTTCTATTTGACGTTTGACGGTCAAACGTCATACCATGCGCAGTGGTGGGCAGAGAAAACGGGCGAAGCGTGCCGACGGCGGAGTTGAACGAGCGGCGGCTGGCGGCGGTGCGGATGCGGATCGATGGCGCGACGATCGATCAGGCGGCCGCGCGGGCGGGTCTAAGCCGGCCGACCGTGATCAACGCATTCAAGGCGTATCGCGCGGGTGGGTGGGATGCGGTGCCGGTGCGTGGCGGGGTGGTCGACGCGCCCGCCCCCGGGGCGAGGCCGTCGCGGTCTTCGGCGACGGTGTTGCCGGAGCTCGGGTCGGGCTCGTTGACGCACTTACAGCGGCTGGAGGCCGAGAGCATCCACATCATGCGGGAGGTCGTCGCCGAGGCCACGAACCCGGTGATGCTCTACTCGATCGGCAAGGACAGCTCGGTGATGCTGCACCTGGCGCTGAAGGCGTTCTATCCGGCCAAGCCGCCGTTTCCGCTGCTTCACGTCGACACGACATGGAAGTTCCGCGAGATGTACGCCTTCCGCGACAGCACCGTCGAGCGCCTCGGTCTGGAGTTGATCGTGCACGTCAACCAGGACGGGGTCGACGCGGGGATCAACCCGATCACACACGGATCGGCGATCCACACCGATGTGATGAAGACCGAGGCGCTCAAACAAGCGCTCGACCAGCACCGGTTCGACATCGCGTTCGGCGGCGCCCGCCGTGACGAGGAGGCCTCGCGCGCGAAGGAGCGCGTGTTCTCGTTCCGCTCGGCGGCGCACCGCTGGGATCCGAAAAGTCAGCGTCCGGAGCTATGGCGCCTGTACAGCGCACGCAAGCGGCTCGGCGAATCGATCAGGGTGTTCCCTCTCTCGAACTGGACCGAGCTCGACGTCTGGCAGTACGTCTACCTCGAGCAGATCCCGATCGTTCCGTTGTACCTGGCGCAGCGCCGGCCAGTGGTCGAGCGCGACGGCATGCTGATCATGGTCGATGACGATCGCCTGCCGCTGAACGACGGGGAGCGGCCGATGATGCGCAACGTCCGATTCCGGACGCTTGGCTGCTACCCGCTGAGCGGCGCGATCGAGTCAGACGCGCAAACACTGCCCGAGATCATCAGGGAGATGTTCCTGGCGCGGACATCGGAGCGACAGGGGCGGTTGATCGACCACGACCAGAGCGGATCGATGGAGCGCAAGAAGCAGGAGGGGTATTTCTGATGGCCGTTGCCGCCGACGTCGAAGCGCGCGAGCTCGAGCAGTACCTGCTGCAGCAGCGAAACAAGCGGCTGTTGCGCTTCATCACCTGTGGCAGCGTCGACGATGGCAAGAGCACGCTGATCGGGCGCCTGCTGTACGAGTCCGGGCTGGTGTTTGACGACCACCTGGCCGCGCTGGAGCGCGATTCGGTCCGCTTCGGCACGCAACGCGGGGAGCTCGATTTCGCATTGCTGCTCGACGGGCTCATGGCCGAGCGCGAGCAGGGGATCACCATTGACGTGGCCTACCGCTTCTTTGCCTCTGAGCGCCGTAAGTTCATCGTTGCCGACACGCCGGGGCACGAGCAGTACACGCGCAACATGGTGACGGGGGCCTCGACGGCCGACGCGGCCGTGATCCTCGTCGACGGTCGCAACGGAGTGCTGACCCAGACCCAGCGGCACTCGTATCTTCTGTCGCTGATCGGCGTGCGCCACGTCGCGCTCGCGGTCAACAAGATGGATCTGGTCGACTACTCCGAGAAGACGTTTCGCGCGATCGACGACGAGTACCGCGAATTTGCGGCGGGAATCGGGCTACACGACATCATCGCGATCCCGATCTCGGCGCTGAAGGGCGACAACATCCTCGTCCGCAGCGAGCGTATGCCCTGGTATCACGGCCCGACGCTGATGGGCCATCTCGAGACGGTAGAGCTCGATGAGGACCGCCTCCAGGAGCTGCCGTTCCGCATGCCCGTGCAGTGGATCAATCGTCCTGACCTCGACTTCCGCGGCGTCACGGGCATGATCGCGGGCGGGACGGTCCTCCCCGGCGACCGGATCCGAGTGCAGCCGTCGGGGATCGAGACCATGGTGTCGCGGATCGTGACCCACGACGGCGATCTCGAGCGTGCGGTTGCGGGCCAGTCGATCACGCTGGTCCTCGCCGACGAGATCGACGTCTCGCGCGGCGATCTGATCTCGGCCGCCGACAGCCCGGCGGAGGTCGCCGATCAGTTCGAGGCAAAGCTCGTGTGGATGAGCGATCAGCCACTGTTGGCCGAGCGACCGTACCTGTTCAAGATCGGCACGCGGACGGTGCCGGGTGCCGTCACGCGGATCAAGTACGCGATCAACGTCAATACGCTCGAACATACGGCGGCGACGAAGCTCGAGCTCAACGGCATCGGTGTGTGCAACATCGCGCTCGATCACGCGATCGCGTTCGATGCGTACACCGACAATCGGGACACCGGCGGCTTCATCGTCATCGACCGGCTGACGAACGCGACGATCGGCGCCGGGATGCTCGACTTCGCGCTGCGCCGATCCCACAACATCCATCTCCAGCACGTGGACATCGACAAGTCCACGCGCGCGGGATTAATGGGCCAGAAACCGGCGGTCGTGTGGTTCACCGGGCTCTCCGGCGCGGGGAAGTCCACGATCGCGAACTTGGTAGAGCTGAAGCTCCACCATCTCGGCCACCGCACCTACCTGCTCGACGGAGACAACGTCCGCCACGGGCTGAACAAGGACCTCGGGTTCACCGACGCCGACAGGGTCGAGAACATCAGGCGTGTCGCCGAAGTGGCGAAGCTGATGGTCGACGCCGGCCTGATCGTGCTCGTGTCGTTCATCTCGCCGTTTCGCTCAGAGCGACGGTTCGCGCGCGGACTGCTCGAACCCGGCGAGTTTGTCGAGGTGTTCGTCAACACCCCGCTCGCGGTCGCCGAGCAGCGTGACCGCAAAGGCCTTTACAAGAAGGCCCGCCGCGGTGAGCTCAAAGGCTTCACCGGAATCGACTCGCCGTATGAGCCGCCGACGAACTCCGAGCTCGAGCTCCGGACCGTCGAATGCACCGCCGATCAGGCGGCCGACCAGGTGATCGCACAACTGCGCGAGCTGGGCCTGCTGGCGCGCTGAGCATCGCGCCACAGGTGAACGCTCGCGTACCGCAATTCAATAGAATCAGTGAATCTGGATTCACTGATGCCGATCGAGGAGAGACAAGGTGGACCTGACCGACACGCCTGACCAGGCTTCCTATCGCCAGGAGGCTCGGGCTTGGCTTGAGCGCAACAAGGGACAGGCGCCGCCGCGTTCGGGTTCTTCTGAGGACAAGGGCTACATCGACTCGCGTCGTGCGTGGCAGCGTCGGCTGGCCGAGAACGGCCTGGCGGCGGTGTCTTGGCCGGCGGAGTTCGGCGGGCGTGGCCTTGGGCCGATCGAGCAGGTGACCGTCAACCAGGAGATCTCTCGTGCCGGGGTTCCGGGGATCCTCGATGTGATCGGGATTGGGATGCTCGGCCCGTGTCTGATTGCGCACGGGTCTGATGAGCAGAAGTCCCGTCACCTTGGTCCGATGCTTCACGGCGACGAGGTTTGGTGTCAGATGTTCTCCGAGCCGGCGGCAGGGTCTGACTTGGCGGCCGTGCAGACCCGCGCGCGCCGGTCCGATGACGGTGGCTGGATCTTGAACGGTCAGAAGGTGTGGACCACCAACGCCCAGTTCGCGTCGTTTGGCCTGTTGCTCGCGCGTACGGATCCCGATCAGCCCAAGCACAAGGGGCTGACGATGTTCATCGTGCCGATGGATGCCGACGGCGTTACCGTCCGCGGGTTGCGTCAGATCTCGGGCGAGGCCGAGTTCAATGAGGTGTTCTTCGACGATGTCGTACTCGAAGACGATGCGGTCGTCGGTGGGGTCGGTAACGGTTGGGGTACGGCGCTGACGGTGCTGATGTTCGAGCGTCTGACGATCGGGTTTGGCTCGGAGGGCTTCGGTTCTCCGGCGAGGCTCGCGGCGGTCGTCGCCGGCGATGAGACCGCGCGGGCTGATCCGGACGCGCGGCGCCGGCTGGGGGACGTGATCACCGAGTTGCTGGCGGTGCGCTTCAACGGCTATCGCGCGCTGACGATGCTCGCGCGTGGGCAGATTCCCGGGCCCGAGGCGGGGCTCGCGAAGGTGACGATGGTCAACGCGGCGATCGCCGCGACGGATCTCGGCGCGGACGTGGTCGGGCCCGACGCGCTCGATGTCGACAGCGATTGGAGCTATCTGATCTCGTTCCTGCCGGGACTGAAGTCGGCGGGCGGGACCGAGCAGATCCTGCGCAACACGATCGGCGAGCGGGTGCTCGGGCTGCCGCCCGAGCCGCGGCTGGACAAGGGCGTGCCGTTCAGCGAGCTGCGCGCGAAGGAGAAGGAGGCGGTCGCGAAATGAACTTCGCGCTCTCAGACGAGCAGGTACTGCTGCGCGAGGCCGCGCGCGGTGCGCTGTCTCGCTTCAAGACGATCGAGGCGGCACGCGCCGCGCTCGAAGACCCGGCAGCCCTGCCGGACCTGTGGCCGATGGCGAGCGAGGCCGGTTGGCCCGGGTTGCTCGTCGCCGAGGAGCACGGCGGCGCCGGGCTCGGAGCGTTCGATGCGCTGCTGGTGGCCGAAGAGTGCGGTCGGGTGCTGGCGTCCGTGCCGCTGCTCGGGTTGCTGCCGGGCAGCGCGATCCTGAACGCTGCCGACGACGAGTCGCTGGGGGAGGTCGCCTCGGGCGAGTTGCGCCCCGCGTACGTGCCGGCGCGGCCGCCGAGCGAGTTCGAGGAGCGCTGGACCGTCGACCAGCTCACGGGCCTGCGCCGGGCCGACGCCCCGTCGGCGTCGATCGCAGGCGATCATGTGGTGCTCGATGGCGAGGTTGCGTTCGTGCCCGACGCCCCCGGCGCCGATCTGCTGGTCGCGATCGGCGTTCTGGCCGACGGGACGCCGGTTGCTGCCGCCGTACCGGCGTCGGCCGATGGCGTTTCGGTGCAGCCGCTGACGCGATACGACGCCACCCGCCCGCTCGCCCACGTGCGCTTCACCCAGGCGCGCGGCCGGCGGCTCGATGTCGATGCCGGCGCGCTCGCCGATGCCTGGTACCTGGCGCAGGCCTTGATCGCCGCCGAATCGCTCGGAGCGGTGCAAACGTGCCTGGACGTGAGCGTCGCCTACGCCAAGGACCGCTTCACGTTCGGGCGGGCGATCGGCTCCTATCAGGCGATCAAGCACGAGCTGACCGAGGTGCTGCGGCAGCTGGAGAACTCCCGTGGGCTTCAGTACTACGCGGGCTGGTCGCGTGAGTCAAAGCCGGAGGAGTTCCCGCTCGCCGCCAGCGCCGCGCGGTCGGCGGCGGGCCATGCGCTCGACTTCGCCGCGCGCTCGATGATCAACGTCCACGGTGGCATCGGCGCGACCTGGGAGCACGACGCGCCGCTGTTCTTCCGCCGGGCGCAGCTGTCACGACGGCTGCTCGGCGGCACCCACGACGCGACCGACCGGGTGGCCGAGCAGACGCTGAGGACAGCGGCCGCGGCTTAGTGGTCTCGCGGCGGATAGAGCCCGCGCGCGCGTCCGCGTGGACGCGGACGCGGTCGGCGCGCTTGACGCGGTGAATCCGGATTCACTAGGCTGTGTGAATCTCGATTCACGTTGCTCGCCGGAGAGGAGCGCAGATGGCCACGCTGGATGTCACCGACCCCGCCCGCGAGGTGCTCAACCAGGCGCCGCCGCTGCAACCGATCAACCTGTTCGATGTCGACCTCGCGCTGCGCGAGGCGCTCGAGCGCGAAGGCGGCGGCTGGGGCGTCGACCGCGCGCGCGAAGCCGGTGCGGTCGCCGGCAGCGTCGAGGCGCGCGAGCACAGCCGCCGCGCGGAACGCAACGAGCCGCGGCTTCTGACCCACGACCGCTACGGCCACCGTCTCGACGAGGTCGAGCTCGATCCGTCGTGGCACTGGCTGCTGCGCGGCGCGATCGAGCGTGAGATCCACGGGCTGCCGTGGCGCGAGCAACGTGCCGGGTCGCACGTGGTCCGCGCTGCCCTGTTCTCGCTGTGGGGCAACGCCAACGACGGCGTGATGTGCCCGGTGTCGATGACCTATGCGGCGATCCCGGCGCTGCGCGACGCGGCGCCGGAGCTTGCGGCCGAGTGGGAGCCGCGGCTGACCAAGCCCGATTACGACACCGGCGCGCTGGCCGGGATGGCGATGACCGAGCGCCAGGGCGGATCCGATGTTCGTGCCAACATCACCCGCGCCGACCCGCTCGGCGACGGCTGGTATGAGCTGCATGGGCACAAGTGGTTCTGCTCCTACCCGCCCTGCGACGTGTTCCTCGTGCTCGCGCAGGCGCCCGCCGGGCTGTCCTGCCTCCTCGTGCAGCGCGGCCCGGGGATGGAGTTCCAGCGGCTCAAGGACAAGCTCGGCACCCGCTCGCTGCCGTCGAGCGAGGTCGAGTTCCGCGGGATCCACGCGCGCTTGATCGGCGAAGAGGGCCGGGGCGTGCCGGCGATCATCCGGATGGTCAACCACACGCGGCTGGACTGCCTGCTCGGATCGATGGCGGGGCTGCGGCGGGGAACACTCGAGGCGATCCATCACGCCCGGCACCGGTCCGCGTTCGGCGCGTTGCTGGTCGATCAGCCGGCGATGCGAAACGTGCTCGCCGATCTCGCCGTGGAGTCCGAGGCGGCGACGGTTTGCGCGATGCGGGTCGCGCGCAGCTATGACGAGCCCGACGACGGCGCGTTTCGCCGGTTCGCGACGGCGGTGATGAAGTACTGGGTCGCCAAGCGGGCGCCCGGGCACGCAGCCGAGGCGCTCGAGTGCCTCGGCGGCAACGGCTTCATCGAGGACTCGGGAATGCCGCTGCTCTACCGCGACGCGCCGCTGAACTCGATCTGGGAGGGCTCGGGCAACGTCGCCGCGCTCGACGTGCTGCGCGCGATGATCAAGGAGCCCGCGGGGCTGCCGGCGTTCCTGGCCGAGTGCGAGCTCGCGGCGGGCGGCGACGCTCGGCTCGACGCCCACCTGGCGCGGCTCAAAGACAACGCTGCCGCGGTCTTTGCGAGCGATGAGCCGCAGTTTCAGGCGCGTCGCGTCGTCGAGGACCTCGCGTTGGCGCTCCAGGGCTCGCTGCTCGTCCGCGATTCGCCGCCCGCCGTCGCCGATGCGTTCTGCGCCGCCCGGCTCGCCGGCGACGGCGGCCGTGTGTACGGGACGCTCCCGCCGTCGGTCGACGCCAAAGCGATCATCGAACGCGCGCTGCCGGTATGAGCGAGGCGGTCAGATACGAGGTCACGGGTCGGGTCGCGCGCATCACTCTGGACCGGCCGGAGCGCGGCAACGGGATCAACCGCCGGCTGTTGACCGAGCTCGAGCGCGATGTCGAGCGGGCCGATCTGGACCCAGAGGTGCACGTGCTGCTGCTGTCGGGCAACGGCAAGGGCTTCTGCGGCGGCTATGACCTGGTCGAGAACGCCGAGCGCCAGCTCGAGCTCGGCGACGCGGACGCGCGGCCGGGCTCGCCGCTCGACCCGCGGGTGACGAGCGCCAACCACAACCCCGGCGCGGTCTGGGACCCGATGGTCGACCACGCGATGATGAGCCGAAACGTCCGCGCGTTCATGTCGCTGTTTCACTGCAGCAAGCCGGTCGTCTGCAAGGTCCACGGCTTCTGTGTCGCCGGCGGCACCGACATGGCGCTGTGCGCGGACCTGCTGGTGATCGCCGCCGACGCGAAGATCGGCTACCCGCCCGCGCGCGTATGGGGTTCGCCCACGACCTCGATGTGGGCCTACCGGCTGGGACCACAGCGGGCCAAGCGGCTGCTGTTCACCGGCGACTGCCTGTCGGGCACCGAGGCGCTCGAGTGGGGACTGGCGATCGAGGCGCCCGTGGCGAGCGAGCTGCACGAGCGCACCGAGGCGCTGGTTCAGCGGATCGCCCGGCTTCCAATCAACCAGCTGCAGATGATGAAGCTGCTGGTCAACCAGTCGCTCTACGCGCAGGGCCTGCACGCGACGCAGCTGCTCGGGACGGTGTTCGACGGCATCACCCGCCACACGAAAGAGGGATACGCGTTCCAGCAGCTAGCCGCGCGCGAGGGGTTCAAGGAGGCGGTCCGCCAGCGCGACGAGCCGTTCGGGGACTGGGGCCGATCGAGATGACCGGCGGCGTGCTCACGCCGACGCGCGAGCGGCTGTTGCGTGCCGCCCGCGAGCTGATCGAGGAGGACGGCTACGGGGGCGCCTCGGTGGTCGCGATCGCCGAGCGGGCGGGCGTCGCCTCGGGGACGTTGTATCGCCACTTCGCGTCCAAGGAGGAGATGTTCGTCGAGGTGTTTCGCTCGGTCTGCGACCGGGAGGTGGAGGCGATGCGAGCCGCCGCGGATGCGATGCCCGAGGGGGCGTCGCACGTGGACCGCCTCGAGGAGGTACTGGCGACGTTCGCCAAGCGAGCGCTGCGACGGCCGCGGCTGGCCTGGGCGCTGATCGCCGAGCCGGTCGACCCGCTCGTCGACGCCGAGCGCCTGGCCTACCGGGCGCGCTACAGCGAGCTCACCGCCCAGGCGCTGCAGGGCGGGATCGACGCGGGCGAGCTGCCGGCCCAGAACGTCGATCTGACCGCGGCCGCGCTGGTCGGCGGTTGCGGCGAGGCGCTCGTCGGCCCGCTGTCGCCGCTCGCCGCCACCAAGCCGAGCGACAAGGAGATCATCAGCGCGCTGCGCACGTTCGTGCGACGGGCGGTGGGCGCGCAATGACAGACGCCGTCCGGATCGAGCGCGACGGGCCCGTCACGACCGTGCTGCTGTCGCGCCCGGATCGTCGCAACGCCGTCGACGGCGCGACCGCCGCCGCGCTCGCCGACGCGTTTCGCGCGTTTGACGCTGCCCCCGATGCCGCGGTCGCGGTGTTGCACGGAGAGGGCGGCGTGTTCTGCGCCGGCGCCGACCTCAAGGCGGCGGGCACTTCCGGGGGCAACCGCGTCGACCCAGCCGGCGACGGCCCGATGGGCCCGTCGCGGATGCGGCTGTCCAAGCCCGTGATCGCCGCGGTCGCCGGCCATGCCGTCGCCGGCGGACTCGAGCTGGCGCTGTGGTGCGACCTGCGGGTGGCCGAGGAGGACGCTGTGTTCGGGGTCTTCTGTCGCCGCTGGGGAGTGCCGCTGATCGACGGCGGGACGGTTCGCCTGCCGCGCCTGATCGGCACCAGCCGCGCGATGGACATGATTCTCACCGGCCGCCCGGTCGACGCCGAGGAGGCGCTGCGGATCGGGCTCGTCAACCGCGTCGTGCCGGTCGGCAGCAGCCGGCCGGCGGCCGAGGAGTTGGCGCGCGAGCTGGCTCGCTTCCCGCAGACGTGCATGCGCGAGGACCGCCTGTCGGTGCTCGAGCAGGACGGGCTCGCGGAGGAGGCCGCGATCGGCAACGAATTCGAGCACGGGTTGCGGTCGCTGCAGGAGGTGCAGAACGGCCTCGAGCGCTTCCGGGCCGGTGCCGGGCGCCACGGCTCGTTCGACTAGCAGATCGCTGCGGCGCCACCAGGCAGGTGGTCGAGAAACGGACAACATGCGTCCGTTTCTCGACCAGCACCCGTTGGGCCCGGCCTGGTCTACGCGCACGCCTCCCGACGCCAGCTGATCAGCTCGGTCACGTGGTGCTCGGTCAGCCCCACGGCCGGGTCGGTGCACACCAGCAGCGTCGGGCCGCCGCGGGCTTGCGCCCACGCCGCGCAGCGATCGTCGTGCGCGTCGTCGATCCACGCCAGCGGCCGGGAAGGCCCAGCGTATGCGTCGATTCCGACCAGCTTCCAGTGGGCGCTGACGGGCCGGTTGAACTCGTCGAACGGCACATGCGGAAAGCTTGGGGCAGGCCCAGCGCCATCGGCAGGTAGTCATTGGCCTTCTCCTCCCAGCCCGTGCACCAGACCAGCTCGAAGTCGCGCGAGAGCTCGCGCAGGTGTTCGCCGGCGCTGGCCGAAAGGAGATGTGCGATCCCGTCGACGAGCTGGAAGCGGCCCGGAGGCGGCTTGGCCGGGTCAAAGCCGAACAACGAGATCACCCCATCGACATCGACCATGAGCAGGGGCGTTTCCATATGGATTCCTTACTCGGCCCCGTCAGCCTCTAGGCGTGGCGTCGGTTCGAAATTGTCCCTTACTCGGAGATCTGGTGTACTTGGTCTCGCGGATTCAAGGCGCGCCCATGCACTGCCGAGAACATACGTGAGGCAGCGCACCGAATCGCCGGGCCGCGCTCCGACTCCATATTGATGAACTCCCTAATCGGCATTCTGCTTGCGCTTGCCTGCGCTCTTGCGACTAACGTCGGCTTCCTCTACAAGCACCGCGGAGCCTGCGCCGCTCCGGCCGTCGACATCCGCCGCCCGCTGTGGTCGGCGCGCAAGCTGTTCGGCTCGCGCCTGTTCGCCGTGGGGATGGCGATCGCCTCGGGCGCGTGGATCTTCCACGTCGCGGCGATGGCAGTCGCGCCGTTGTCGCTCGTGCAGAGCGTGCTGGCCGGCGGGGTCGTGCTGCTGGCCGTGATGGCCGAGCGGATCCTAGGCGTCACCATCGGCCGCAAACAGTGGCTCGGCCTCGGCTTCACGGCCGTCGGGCTGATGCTCCTGGCCGTGACGCTGCCGGCCACGCATGGCGCCCACTCGGCGTTCTCGGTGCCCGGCATGATCGCGTTCGAGGCCGCGATGCTCGCGGTCGGAACGCTGCTGATCATGGGCCCGCGGATCGGCGCTCCGAGCCAGCACCACGGTTTCATGCTCGGCGCCGCCGCCGGCATCCTGTTCGGCGTCTCCGACGTGGCGATCAAGGCGATCTCCGGGCTGGTCGGCGCCGATGGCCTACTTGGCCTGCTGACCCCGTGGATGCTGGTGACGATCGTGGCCTCCGTCGCCGCCTTCTACGCTTCGGCCAAGGGCCTGCAGGACGGCGACGCGGTGCCGGTGATCGCGATCACGGGGACCGCAGCCAACGTCGCCGGAATCGTCGGCGGGATCATCGTGTTCGGCGATCCGGTGTCGGGCAACCCGGTGATGCTGTGCCTCGAGTTCCTGGCATTCGCCTTCGTCCTCACCGCCGCGTGGCTGATGCCCGCGCCGGTGCGGGCCGCTCAGTCCGCCGCTTAGCCTCGTCGCGGCGCTAGCACCACTTGTCCCGACGGGAGACCGTGGGATATTTCTGCCCCGATAGGGCACACGATCTCCCAAGGCCCGCCTGAGCTAGAGGGCGGTGGAGGCGTCGAGCAGCACCCGCGCCACCTGGTCTGGATCGTCGTAGGTCGGCACGTGCCCGCAACCGTGCAACAACACCATCCGGGCGCCGGGTACCGCGGCCGCCGCGCGCGACGCCTGGCGCGGCAGCAGCAGCCGGTCCTTCTCGCCCCACGCGACCGTCACCTTGCAGCCCGGCCGGCCGGCGCCGATGAAGCGCTCGGCGACGAGCGCGTCGAGCGTGTCGTCGAACCAAGGGGCGTGTGCGAGCGCGGCCGAGGACTCGATCGCGTCCTGGGGGCTCAGCCGCTCCGGGTGCTCGACGAACTGCCCGAACGCGACCTTGCGCGCGGTCGGCGAGGCGTTGATCCGCTCGGCGAACGGCTCGAGCAGGCGCGCGGCGCGAACCGCGCTCCACAGCGAGGCGCGCTCGAACCTCGCTTCGCCGGGCGTGTGAAAGCCCGCCGGCGACAGCCCGGCGGCCGACCGGACGAGGTCGCGCTTGGCCAACTCGAGCGCAATCCAGCCACCGAGGGAATTGCCGGCGACGTGCGGACGCTCGATCCCGAGCTGCGGGAAGAACTCGGCAACGAGCCGCACCAGCGAGTCGATCCCGGCGGGCGTTCCGGGCGGCGGCGATGGGGAGTCGGCGAACCCGGGGAGGTCGATCGCGATCACGTCACGGTGCGGGATCAGCAGCGGGATCACCGGCTCCCACATCTGCCACCGGCTCCCGATCCCGTGGATCAGGACGAGCGGCTCGCCCGATCCCGCGCGCTTGTAGTTGAGGTTCATTGGCGAAATCTGCATTGCAACGATGACAGAACGGACAATGCGAACGACGACGTTGCGTAGATACCCTTTGTACAAAACGGCAAAGGCGGTTGGAGCATGGCGAGCACCCAGGAAGCACTGCGAACCGAGAGCGGGACCCTCCAGGAGCTCGCCCGGCGCCATCTGTGGATGCACTTCACGAGGATGGGCGCCTACGAGGACGCCGAGATCCCGATCATCGTGCGCGGTGAGGGCTGCTACGTCTACGACGAGCACGGCAAGCGGTATCTCGATGGGCTCTCGGCTCTGTTCTGCGTCAACATCGGCCACGGGCGCGCCGACATCGCGCAGGCCGGCGCCGACCAGGCCAAGGAGCTCGGGTTCTACAGCAACTGGTCCTACGCGCATCCTCCGGCGATCCAGCTCGCGGCGCGGATCGCGGCGCTCACGCCCGGCGACCTCAACCGCGTGTTCTTCACGAGCGGTGGCAGCGAGGCAGTCGAGTCCGCGCTGAAGCTCGCGCGCCAGTACTACAAGCTGCGCGGCACGCCGACCAAGCACAAGGTGATCGCACGCGAGGTCGCCTACCACGGGACCAGCTTGGGCGCCCTCTCGGCC
Source organism: uncultured Solirubrobacterales bacterium (assembly GCA_963809685.1). Taxonomy (GTDB): domain Bacteria; phylum Actinomycetota; class Thermoleophilia; order Solirubrobacterales; family Solirubrobacteraceae; genus Palsa-465. Next base: position 143,377 of record CAWEKN010000008.1, read on the forward strand.
ACCGGCATCACCAGCCTGCGACAGCCGTTTGAGCCCCTGACCCCGGGTGGCTGTCACGTGCCCAACACCAACTGCTACCGCTTGGCGCCGGGGCTGACCGAGGATCGGCTCGCGGATACGATCGCCGAGCGGATCGAGTTCGAGGGCCCCGACACCGTCGCCGCGGTGATCCTCGAGCCCGTGCAGAACGCGGGCGGCTGCTTGACGCCGCCCGAGGGCTACTTTCAGCGCGTGCGCGAGATCTGCGACGAATACGACGTGCTGATGATCTCCGACGAGGTGATTTGCGCGTGGGGGCGGCTGGGCGAGTGGTTCGGCGCCCAGCGCTACGGCTACTTGCCCGACATCATCACGACCGCCAAGGGCCTGACCAGCGCGTACGCGCCGATGGGCGCGGTGATTGTCTCTGACCGGATCGCCGAGCCCTTCCACGAAGGCACCAGCAATTTCACCCACGGCTTCACCTTCGGTGGGCATCCAGTCTGCGCCGCCGTCGCGAACGCGAACCTCGACGCGTTCGAGCGCGAGGGCGTGATCGACAACGTGCGGGCCAACGAGGGCGCGTTGCGGGCGACGCTCGAGTCGCTGCGCGACCTCCCGATCGTCGGCGACGTTCGCGGCGCGGGCTACTTCCAGGCGATCGAGCTGGTCAAGGACAAGGAGACCAAGGAGTCGTTCTCGGGCGAGGAGTCAGAGACCCTGCTGCGCGGCTTCCTCTCCGGCGAGCTGTATCGCCGCGGGCTGATCTGTCGCGCCGACGATCGCGGCGATCCCGTGATCCAGCTGTCGCCGCCCTTGATCGCCGGCCCGGAGCAGTTCGCGGAGATCGAGTCGACACTCCGGGTCGTCTTGACCGAGGCGGGCGAGCGTATGCACGTACACACCGTCTGACGGCGATCATGCTGACCGTTGCCGACCTGATCGCCGACCTGGACGTTCGCCTGCTCGCGGGCGAGGAGGGACTCGAGCTTCCGGTGCGCTGGGTTCACATCACCGAGCTGCTCGATCCGACCCTGTGGCTGTCGGGGGGCGAAGTCCTGCTGACCACCGGGATGCAGCTCGACAGTCCCGAGCGCCAGCGCGAGTTCATCACCAGGCTCGCCGACCATCAGCTCGCTGCGCTCGGATTCGGGACCGGGTTCGCCCACGACGTCGTCCCGGCGCCGATCCTCGAGGCCGCCGCCGAGCGTCAGTTCCCGGTGTTCGAGGTTCCCTACGAGGTTCCGTTCATCGCGATCACCGAGGCGGCGTTCACGCGGCTGGTCAACGAGCAGTATGCGGTCCTGCGCAGGGCGCTCGCGGCGCAGGAGCGCCTGGAGCGGATCGTCCTGTCCGAGCGAGGGCTCGCGGCGTTGGCCGGAGCGCTGGCCGCGCTGATCGGCGCGGCGGTGCTGGTGTTCGATCCACGCGGCGAGCCACTTGTCCAGCACGCGTTCCGTCGGCCGGTCGACGAGTCGGTGCTCGCTCCGCTGCAGGTCGAGTTGCGCGAGCGCGGCAAGCGTCGCGAGGCACGCGCGTTCATGCCCAGCGGCGAGGAGGGCGGGCGGGCACTGGCGCTGCCGGTCGCGGCCGACGGCGCGCCCGGGGCGGGGGGCTTGGGCACAAACGGGCCCGGAGCCCCCGCGGGTCCCAGCGCGATGACCGAGCCCGCTGCGTCCGCGGCCGAGCGGGCTCCGGAGGCGTGGCTGGTGGCGATCAAGGACACCGGGCTGCTGTCTGACTTCGATCGCTTGACGCTCCACCACGCGGTGACGATCGTGGCGCTCGAGTTGCTGCGCGAGCGCGTGGCGGGCGACACCGAGCGCCGGCTCGCGGGCGACGTGCTCGCGGCGGTCGTGCGCGGCGAGCTGACCGGACCGGACCTCAGCCGCAGGCTGGCCCCGTTCGGGCTGTCCGATCGCGTCGCCGCGATCGTCGTCGCGCGGCCCAACAACGGCCGCGGCTCGCCGACGCCGGCCGAGCTCGAGCTGTCGGCGGCGCTGCGCGACGACGCGGCCGCCGGCCTGGTTGCGTCCAGCGGAGCGCTGACCTGCGCGCTGGTGCCGGGGATGGACGAGGACGAGCTGATCCCGCTCGCGCAGCGCGTCGCGAGCCGGCTGTCGACGGCGCTGGAGGCGCCGGTTCAAGTCGGCGTCGGGCGCGGCGTTCCGGGCGGCGACGCGCGGCGGAGCTTTCACGAGGCCAGGTGTGCGCTGGAGGCGCTGAGCCTCGGCATCGGCCCGCCCGGCAACGGGAACGGTGACCCGGCGCTGCGGACGCGGGTCGCCAGCTACCGCGACCTCGGCTCCTTCCAGCTGCTGCTGTCGCTGCAGGAGGACGAGGCGCTGCGCTTGTTCTGCGACTCGATCCTCGGGCCGATCGAGGCCTCCGAGGGGCACTACGGCGGCGAGCTGATGCGCTCGCTGGAGGCGTTCATCGAGGAGAACGGGCAGTGGGAGCGCGCCGCCCGGCGGCTGTACTGCCACCGCCACACGCTGCGCTACCGGATCCGACGCGTGGAGGAGCTGACCGGACGCAACCTCTCAAACGCGCGCGATCGAATCGAGTTCTGGCTGGCGCTGCGCGGGCGCGAGCTGGTGGGATGACGATGGAGGTGGTCTCACTGTGAGGGTCGGGGTTCCAACCGAAGTCAAGCCGGACGAGTATCGGGTGGCGCTGACGCCGGCCGGCGTCCGCGAGCTGGCAGACGCCGGGCACGAGGTGTTCGTCCAGAGCGGCGCCGGGCTCGGCTCGGCGATCGCGGACGACGCGTACGCCGCGCAGGGCGCCCAGATCGTCCCCGGCGCGGCCGAGCTGTTCGGCGCCGCCGAGCTGGTCGTGAAGGTCAAGGAGCCGCAGCCGTCGGAGATCTCGCTGCTCGAGCCCCGCCACACGCTGTTCACCTACCTGCACCTCGCGGCAGACGCCGAGCTGACGCGCGGGCTGATGGCCTCCGGTGCGACCTGCATCGCGTATGAGACCGTCGAGGACGACCGCGGCCGTCTGCCGCTGCTCGCGCCGATGTCGGAGGTCGCCGGCAAGATCGCGACCCAGGCCGGGGCGTTCATGCTCGAGAAGCCGCTCGGCGGCCGGGGGATCCTGCTCGGCGGGGTACCCGGCGTGGCTGCCGCGAACGTGATGGTGATCGGCGGCGGCGTCGTCGGGATGCACGCCGCGTTCATCGCGCTGGGGATGGAGGCGACCGTATACGTGTTCGATCGCAACATCGACCGTCTGCGCGAGCTCGACATCGCGTTCGGAGGCCGAGCCGACACCTGCTTTGCCACGACGCTGTCGATCGAGGAGCGCCTTCCCGACATGGACCTGGTGATCGGGGCGGTGCTGGTCCACGGAGCGCGCGCGCCGCGCGTGATCACGCGCGCCCAGCTGGCGCTGATGAAACGCCAGGCGGTGCTGGTCGACGTCTCGATCGACCAGGGCGGATGCTTTGAGACCTCGCGTCCGACGACGCATTCACACCCGACCTACGAGGTCGACGGGATCACCCACTACTGCGTCACCAACATGCCGGGCGCCGTGCCGATCACGTCGACCTATGCGCTGACCAACGCGACGATGCCGTACGTCATCCATCTTGCGTCCTCCGGCGTCGCGAAGGCCGTGGTCGAGAACCCGCTGCTGGAGCTCGGCGTCAACGTCGCCGGGGGCCATGTCACCTACGCGCCCGTGGCCGAAGCGGTCGGCGCGCCGTTGGTGGGAGTCCAAGACGCGCTTGCGGGTGTCGCCGCTGCCGCGGGGTAGCGCCGTCGGCGTCGGTCGCGCCCCTGCTACGCTCTGGCGCGCATGCCGACCACCAGCCAGCTGATCCGCAAGGGTCGCACCACACCGAAGAAGAAGCTCGCGACGCCAGGCCTGAAGTCCGGCAAGGGTCGCAAGAAGAAGGTTGCGGCCCCGCAGCGCCGAGGTGTGTGCACGCGCGTCTATACGACGACGCCGAAGAAGCCGAACTCGGCCCTTCGCAAGGTCGCGCGCGTGCGCCTGACCAACGGGATGGAGGTCGGCGCCTACATCCCCGGCGAGGGCCACAACCTGCAGGAGCACTCGGTAGTGCTTGTCCGCGGTGGCCGAGTCAAGGACCTGCCAGGGTTCCGCTACAAGGTGATCCGCGGCACGCTCGACGCCGCCGGCGTGAGCGACCGCAAGAAGGCCCGTTCGCAGTACGGCGTCAAGGCCAAGTGAGGGCTGCCTGATGCCCCGCCGCGCAGCAGCCCAGATCCGCCCGGTCGAGCCGGACGCGATCCACCGCAACCGGCTCGTCCAGCAGGTGATCAACAAGGTGATGCTCGACGGCAAGAAGTCGATCGCCGAGCAGATCGTCTACGACGCGCTCGCGATCCTCGGCGAACGGAGCGGCAAGAACCCGGTCGAGCAGCTCGAAGCCGGGGTCAAGGCGTTGACGCCGGTGCTCGAGGTCAAGTCGCGCCGCGTCGGCGGCGCCACCTACCAGGTGCCGGTCGAGGTGCCTCCCCGCCGCGCACGCACGCTCGCCGTCCGCTGGCTCGTCGGCTTCGCCCGCCAGCGGCGCGAGAAGACGATGGCGCAGCGGCTCGCGAACGAACTGCTCGACGCCACGCAGCAGCAGGGCAACGCGTTCAAGCGCAAGGACGACGTCTACCGCATGGCGCAGGCCAATAAGGCCTTCGCGCATTACCGCTGGTAGACGTACCCGACTTGTCATCGGCAGCCGTCCGGCGGCTGCAAACCTGCGCGTGCCTTTGTCCTCGTCGCGGTCGTAGCGCTGCTACGACCGCTCCTGCGTCCTCGGCACGCTTGGTTTTCGCACGCCAGCCGGCTACCGCTGACTGCGCCGGGCACGTCTCCCAGCGGACCGCTGGTGGACACACATGCGTGCGGAGACCGCGCACCTCGCGTGTCCGCATCCTGACACGCGGGGCCCAGCTGGAACGGGCTCGGCGGCTTGTGGTTACATGTTCCTCTTGCGAGGGTTGTCCCACCGCAGCCCCCGGTCCCGTGTGGTGGGCGGCCCTCGCGTTTCCTCTGCTGTCGCGTGAGTGGCGCAGCCGTGGCGGCGGACCGAGCAGCAGCAACCCGCAGACACTCGCGATTACGAGCACGACGGCACCGAGTGTCTCCATGTAGAAGCCGGCGGTCGGAGACGAGCTCGCGGCGACGTAGTGGGTGCCGGCGGTTCCGACCAGGCCGCTTGCGTGCGCGTCCGGGAGGTCGCCGAGCAGCGCAATCAGCAGCGCGATCACGCCCGCGAGACCGATCGCCAACAGCGCCGGGCGGCTCGCGGCCGCGTACACGGCGTATGCGAGCACGGCGGCGAGCAACGCGATCGGGATCAGCGCATAGGCGTGATGCGAGCCGGTGCCGACCGATTTGACAACCGCCGAGCCCGTCGCGGTACGGACCTCGAACAGGGTCGTGAACTCGGCGACGACCAGTAGCAGCGCGCCGAGCAGGGCAGCAGCGAGCACCGCAGCCCGCGCGGCGCCGGCGCCCTCGCCCGAGGAGCTCCGACCCTGGGCCGAAACGCCCTCGGAGACGGCGGATCCTTTGCTATATTCGGTGCTCGCCCTGGGACGCGGCGCGCTCATACTTGCTCGCTCCAGGGCGCTGAGGAATCACGCAATGGAGACCTCGTCGCGATAAACACCCGCCCCTTCCCGACACCCGCGTCGTGAACGGGCCCGTAGGGCCCTTTTTCATGTCCGCACCGAGAATGCGGCCCCCGCCCACCCCGCCCAACTAGACCACAGATCATGCCTCGCACCTTCGCCCTAGAGAACATTCGCAACATCGGGATCATGGCCCACATCGACGCCGGTAAAACGACGACGACCGAGCGCATCCTGTATTACACCGGTCGGACCTACAAGATGGGGGAGGTTCACGAGGGCGCCGCCGTGATGGACTGGATGGAGCAGGAGCAGGAGCGCGGGATCACGATCACCTCCGCCGCCACCACGTGCGAGTGGAAGGACCACCGGATCAACATCATCGACACGCCCGGCCACGTCGACTTCACCGTCGAGGTGGAGCGCTCCCTGCGCGTGCTCGACGGTGCGATCGCGCTGTTTGACTCGGTCGCGGGCGTCGAGCCGCAGTCCGAGACCGTGTGGCGCCAGGCCGACAAGTACTCCGTGCCGCGGATCGCCTACATCAACAAGATGGACCGCATCGGCGCCGACTTCAGCCGTGGCATCCAGACGATGATCGACCGCCTCGGCGCGCATCCCGTGCCGATCCAGCTGCCGATTGGCGCCGAGGCCGACTTCCTCGGGATCATCGACCTCGTGCTCGGCAAGGCGATCATCTACAAGGACGAGCTGGGCAAGGAGCAGGAAGTCATCGACGTGCCCGCCGAGCTCGCCGACGAGGCGTCGGCTGCGCGCGAGCACCTGCTCGAAGAGGTATCGCACTACGACGACGAGCTGCTCGAGATGATCCTCGAGGAGCAGGAGATCCCGGTGGAGCGCCTGAAGGCGGCGATCCGCACGGCGACGCTGCAGATCAAGATGACGCCGGTGCTGTGCGGCTCGAGCTTCAAGAACAAGGGCGTGCAGCCGCTGCTCGACGCGGTGCTCGACTATCTGCCGAGCCCGCTCGAGGTGCCGCCGGTCGAGGGCGTCGAGCCCGCCAAGGGGTCGAGCAACGGCGACGAGCAGCCCGCCGTCCGCCACGCCTCAGACGACGAGCCGTTCGCGGCGCTCGCGTTCAAGATCATGGCCGACCCGTATGTCGGCAAGCTCACCTACTTCCGCGTGTACTCCGGTCACCTCGAGGCGGGCTCGCGCGTGCTCAACGTCAGCACCGGCCGCACCGAGCGCATCGGGCGGATCCTGATGATGCAGGCCAACGAGCGCGAGGAGCTCAAAGAGGTCTACGCCGGCGACATCGCCGCCGCCGTCGGGATCAAGCAGGTCGTGACCGGCGACACGCTGGCCGCGCCCGACAAGCCGATCAAGCTCGAGACCATCGTGTTCCCCGAGCCGGTGATCAAGGTCGCGATCGAACCCAAGACCAAGGCCGACCAGGAGAAGATGTCGGTCGCGCTCGGCCGCCTGGCCGAGGAGGACCCGACCTTCCAGGTCCGGACCAACGAGGACACGGGCCAGACCGAGATCTCGGGGATGGGCGAGCTGCACCTCGAGGTGCTCGTGGACCGGATGCTGCGCGAATACAAGGTCGACGCGAACGTCGGCCGGCCGCAGGTCTCCTACCGCGAGACGATCCGCGGCACCGCCGAGAAGGTCGAGGGTCGGTTCGTGCGCCAGACCGGAGGCTCGGGCCAGTACGGAATCGTCTACATCAACGTCGAGCCGGCGCCCGGCGAGGGTTTCGACTTCATCAACAAGATCAAGGGCGGCTCGATCCCGACCGAGTTCATCCCGGCCGTCGAGAAGGGCGTCGAGGAGGCGCTCGAGAACGGGCCGCGAGCGGGCTATCCGATGGTCGACGTGCGCGTGACGCTGACTGACGGCAAGTACCACGACACCGACTCCTCGGAGATCGCGTTCAAGGTCGCAGGCTCGCTGGCGCTGAAGGAGGCCGTGAAGCGGGCCAAGCCGGTCCTGCTCGAGCCGATCTTCGCGGTCGAGGTGACGACGCCCGAGGAGTTCATGGGCGAGGTGATCGGCGACCTGAACCGGCGCCGCGGCCAGGTGCAAGGCATGGAGCAGCGCGGCAACGCGCAGGTCGTCAGCGGCTACGTGCCGCTGTCGGAGATGTTCGGCTACGCGACGGACCTGCGCTCCAACACTCAGGGGCGGGCGACCCACTCGATGCAGTTCGAGCGCTACGACGAGGTGCCCGCGAACATCGCCGAGAAGGTGATCGGCGAGCTCCAACCGGCATGACGCATGACTTAGCAGCACCGCCGGACGGATTGCCTATATCCTGAACAGGTTCGTCCACAGACGAACAGACCCACTTACACCAGAAGGAGCGACACCACCGTGGCGAAAGCCAAATTCGAGCGCGACAAGCCCCACGTCAACGTCGGGACCATCGGTCACATCGACCATGGCAAGACGACGCTGACCGCCGCGATCACAAAGGTTCTGAACGAGAAGTTCGGCGGAACCGAGGTGCGGTCGTTCGAATCGATCGACAACGCTCCTGAGGAGAAGGCGCGCGGGATCACGATCGCGACGTCACACGTCGAGTACCAGACCCCCAATCGTCATTACGCACACGTCGACTGCCCCGGTCACGCCGACTACGTCAAGAACATGATCACCGGCGCCGCGCAGATGGACGGAGCGATTCTCGTCGTCTCCGCCGCCGACGGAGCGATGCCGCAGACGCGCGAGCACATCTTGCTCGCCCGCCAGGTCGGCGTGCCTTACATCGTCGTGTTCCTCAACAAGGCCGACATGGTCGACGACCCCGAGCTGCTCGAGCTCGTCGAGGTAGAGATCCGCGACCTTCTGTCCGAGTACGAGTTCCCCGGCGATGACATCCCGTTCGTCACCGGCTCGGCGCTGAAGGCGCTCGAGGGCGACGTGGATGCCGAGGGCAAGATCCTCGAGCTCGCCGAGGCGCTGGACAGCTACATCCCGGAGCCCGTCCGCGACCTCGACAAGCCGTTCCAGATGCCGGTCGAGGACGTGTTCTCGATCACCGGTCGCGGCACAGTCGCCACGGGACGGATCGAGCAGGGCATCATCAAGACGGGCGAGACCGTCGAGATCGTCGGCATCAAGGACACCACCACAACCGTTGTGACCGGCGTCGAGATGTTCAAGAAGATCCTCGACGAGGGCCGCGCCGGCGACAACGTCGGTTGCCTGCTGCGCGGCACCAAGCGCGAGGAGATCGAGCGAGGCCAGGTTCTCTGCAAGCCGGGCTCGATCACGCCGCACACTCAGTACAAGGCCGAGGTCTACGTCCTGAAGAAGGAGGAGGGCGGCCGTCACACGCCGTTCTTCACGGGCTACCGGCCGCAGTTTTACTTCCGCACGACCGACGTCACCGGCGTTGCCAAGCTGCCCGAGGGCACCGAGATGGTCATGCCGGGCGACAACGTCCAGATGGAGATCGAGCTGATTCAGCCGATCGCCATGGACCAGGGTCTGCGGTTCGCGATCCGCGAGGGCGGCCGCACGGTCGGCTCGGGGGTCGTCACCGAAGTGATCAAGTAGTTATGGGGCGGCTGGGCCTGACGGCCCGCCGCCTTGTTTTTCGCACACGAGATACGACCTTCACTGGGGCGGGCCTCCCGGGACTCGCCCCGTTCGACTGAGAGAAACCAGACGTTTTAAGTGGCAACAATCGCCCAAAACAAGATCCGGATCCGCCTGAAGTCATACGACCACAGGGCGATCGAGACGGCGGCCAAGGAGATCGTCGAGACGGCGACGCGCACCGGCGCGACCGTCTCTGGTCCCGTACCGCTGCCGACGGAGAAGAACGTGTACTGCGTGATCCGCTCGCCGTTCAAGGACAAGGACTCGCGCGAGCACTTCGAGATCCGCACCCACAAGCGACTGATCGATATCCACCAGCCGACGCCCAAGACGGTCGACTCGCTGCAGCGACTCGATCACCTGCCGGCCGGCGTGGATATCGAGATCCGCCTGGCCTCCTGAGCGCGATGGCAGCGATCCTGGCCAAGAAGCTCGGAATGACGCAGCGGTTCCTCGACGACGGCAAGGTCGAGCGAGTGACCGTGCTCGAGGCCGGCCCGTGCCCCGTGACCGCGATCCGGACCCAGGAGCGGGACGGCTATGAGGCGGTCCAGCTTGCGTTCCGGCCGTGCAAGGAGAAGTCGCTGTCGAAGCCCGAGCTCGGCCATCTGAAGAAAGCCGACGCCTCCGCGCACCGTGATCTCGCCGAGTTTCGCGACGAGGCCGGCGAGCTGCTGGTCGGCGAGACCGTGACCGTCGATGTCTTCTCCGAAGGAGACAAGGTCAAGGTCTCGGCGAAGTCGAAGGGGAAGGGCTTTCAGGGCACGATCAAGCGACACAACTTCGCGAGCGGACCGAAGTCGCACGGCTCCCACAACGTGCGCGCGCCCGGATCGATCGGCGCCTCGGCGACGCCCTCGCGCGTGTTCAAGGGCATCCGCGGCCCCGGCCGGATGGGCGGCGGACGGATCACCCAGCGCGGGCTGACGGTGGTGGAAGTCCTCCCGAAGCGGAACCTGCTGCTGGTCCGTGGCGCCGTGCCCGGGCCGAAGGGCGCGACGGTCGAGGTGCGGTCCGATGGCTAGTCAGGCGCGCAAGGCGCCGGTGCTGGGCGGTGGGACCGTCACGCTGGACGCCGCGGCATTCGAGGCCCGGTTCAACATGCCGCTGGTGCACGAGGCCGTGCGCGCCGAGTTGAATGCCCGCCGGCGGGGAACCGCTTCGACGCTGACCCGCGGCAAGGTTTCCGGCGGCGGGGCCAAGCCGTGGCGCCAGAAGGGCACCGGCCGCGCCCGTCAGGGCTCGATCCGCGCGCCGCATTTCGCCGGCGGTGGAGTCGTGTTCGGCCCGACGCCGCGCTCATACACCGTCAAGGTCAATCGCAAGGCACGCCGCGCGGCGCTCCGAAGCGCGCTGTCGGTTCACGCCGAACGCGAGTCGCTGGCGGTGTTCGACGCCTCCGAATTTGACGCGCCCTCGACATCTCATGCAGCTGATCTGCTCGACAAGTGGGGGTCGGAGAAGTCGACCCTTGTGCTTCTGGACGTCGCAGAGGAGGCCGCCGGAAAGTCGTTTCGCAACATTTGGCGGGTCGCGGTGATGCCGGTGGCAGACGCCGGGGTCGCCGACGTGATCGGGGCGGCCTCACTGCTGGTATCGCAGGCCGCGCTGCCTCAGCTGGTGGCGTTGGCGGCGGAATCGGCTGACGCCGATTCCGTTGGAGATTCCGCTGGCGCGGAATCTCCGGGCGACGGGGAATCCGCTGGCGCGGAATCTGCGGAATCGGCTGACGCCGATTCCGTTGGAGATTCCGCTGGCGCGGAATCTCCGGGTGGGGGTGAGGCGTGATGGACGCGAGCCAGGTGATCATCCGCCCGGTCGTCTCGGAGAAGACGTTCGTGCTCGCCGAGGCCGGCAAATACACGTTCCGCGTGCACGACCGAGCGCACAAGACCCAGATCCGCCAGGCGATCGAGCAGCTGTTCGACGTCAAGGTGATCGCGGTCCGCACAGCGTTTGTCAAGAGCAAGCCCAAGCGCCGCGGCCAGACCGCCGGCCGGACCCGCCAGTGGAAGAAGGCGATCGTCCAGCTCCGCGCCGGCGACACGATCCCGATCTTCCAAGGCCTTGAGGGCCGGAGTGATGAGCATGATGAAGCGATGGGCCCTCAAGGCCCGGACTTGAGGGAGGCGAGTAGATGCCGATTCGTAATCCGAAGCCAACCTCACCTGGTCGGCGGTTCGTCACCTATCCGGACTTCGCCGAGATCACCCGCGGGCAGCCCGAGAAGTCGCTGACCGAGGGACTGAAGAAGTCCGGCGGTCGTAACGCCAACGGCCGCAAGACGTCGCGCCACCGCGGCGGCGGCGCCAAGCGGCTGTACCGCAAGATCGACTTCAAGCGCCGCAAGGATGGGGTCCCGGCGAAGGTGGCGCAGATCGAGTACGACCCCAACCGCTCGGCCTACATTGCGTTGCTGCACTACGCCGACGGCGAGAAGCGCTACATCCTCGCGCCACAACGGCTGCGCGTCGGCGCGACCGTCGAGTCCGGGCCGACCGCCGACATCCGCGTCGGCAACAGCCTGCCGCTGGCGAACATGCCGCCGGGCACCGTCGTGCACAACGTCGAGCTCACGCCGGGTCGCGGCGGGCAGATGGCACGCGCGGCGGGAGTCGGCGTGCAGCTGCTGGCCAAGGAGGGCGAGTACGTGACGCTGCGCCTTCCCTCCGGCGAGATGCGGCTGGTCCGCGCCGAGTGCCGCGCGACGGTCGGCTCGATCGGCAACACCGACCATCAGAACGTGAAGATCGGGAAGGCCGGGCGCAAGCGCCACATGGGCGTTCGCCCGCAGACCCGCGGCACCGCGATGAACCCGGTTGACCATCCGCACGGCGGCGGCGAGGGCTCGACCACCGCCGGGCGTCACCCGGTGACGCCTTGGGGTGTGCCGACGCTCGGCTATCGCACCCGGAAGAAGCGCAAGACATCGGATCGCTACATCGTCCGCGGCCGGAGGAGAGGTAAGAAGCGTTGAGTCGATCGAGCAAGAAGGGCCCGTTCGTACAGGAGCGCCTGATGACGCGGATCGAGGCGATGAACTCCTCTGGCGAGAAGCGGATGCTGCGCACCTGGTCGCGCACGTCGACGATCTTCCCGGAGATGGTCGGGCACACGATCGCGGTCCACGACGGCCGCAAGCACGTGCCGGTGTTCATCTCGGAGTCGATGGTCGGGCACAAGCTTGGCGAGTTCGCGCCGACGCGGCTCTATCGCGGGCATGCTGGGACGGGTAAGAGGCGATAGGTAATGGCAGACGAGACTGAAGAGACTCAGCCTGAGGAGCAGCCCAAGCGGCGACGTCGCCGGACTCGGAAGGCTGGGGCCTCCGAGGACGCCCCATCGTCCGAGGCCGCTACGCAAGCGAGCTCCGAAGACACATCATCGTCCGAGGCCGCTACGCAAGCCTCGGACGCTGACGCGTCCTCGGAGTTGACCCCGGACGCTGCCGATATCGAGGCGGAAGAGGCGACCGAGGTCGTCCTCGAGGCCGACGACGAGGCCGAGGAGGAGCCCGAGGCCGAGGCCGCGGAGGAGCCCGAGCCCGACGCTGCCGAGGAGGCTGAGGAAGAGGCCGAAGCTGCTACCGCTGAGGCGCCGGCGAAGCCTGCTCGTCGGCGGCGGCGTCGAGGGGCCGCTGTCGAGGAGGAGGCGGAGAAGCCTGCTGCGCCGGCGCCCCGACGGCGGCGGGCGCAGCGCGATCCGAACCTACCGCCCCCGGTCGTCAGGGCGCAGGCCAAGTACGTACGCTCGTCGGCGCGCAAGGCGCGGCTGGTGTGCGACCACATCCGCGGCAAGACCGTCGAGGAGGCGCGAGCTATCCTCGCCCACACATCGCGGTCCGTCGCGCGCGACTGGAGCAAGCTGCTCGAGTCGGCCGTCGCGAACGCGGAGCACAACCACGAGCTCGTCGGCGAGGACCTCTACGTCAAGGCGGTTCATGCCGACGAAGGCCCGACGATCAAGCGGTTCCGGCCGCGCGCGATGGGGCGCGCGACGAAAGTCCGCAAGCGCACCAGTCACCTCACGATCTTGCTCACGCCGAAGGAATAGCCAGGAAACAATGGGACAAAAAGTTCATCCCGAGTCGATCCGCGTGGGCTACATCCACGACTGGAAGTCGAACTGGTTCAACGAGCGCCAGTTCTCCGACTACCTGCACGAAGACACGCTGATCCGCGAGCACATCATTGGCCGGCTCTCGCACGCCGGGCTGTCGGACATCACGATTCGCAAGAACGCCACCGAGGTGGAGATCAACATCCACACTGCGCGGCCGGGGATCGTGATCGGCAAGTCGGGCTCCGAGGTCGACCAGCTGCGTCGCGACCTGCACCGGATCACGGGCAAGCAGGTCAAGGTCAACATCCTCGAGATCAAGCGCCCGGAGCTCGACGCGCGCCTGGTCGCGCAGTCGATCGCCGAGCAGCTCCAGAACCGCGTTGCGTTCCGTCGCGCGATGAAGCGCGCGCTGACGAGCGCGATGCGCTCCGGCGCCAAGGGCGTGAAGGTTCAGGTATCCGGCCGGCTGGGCGGCGCCGAGATGGCGCGGACCGAGGGCTACTCGGACGGCCGCGTGCCGTTGCACACGTTGCGCGCGGACATCGACTACGGATTCCACGAGGCGCGCACGACGTTCGGCCGGATCGGCGTCAAGTGCTGGATCAACAAGGGCGAGATCATGCCCGAGGGCTACACCGGCGCCGATCTGACGATCATGGACGAGCCTGCGCCGCAGGCTCCCGAGCGCGGCGGCCGTGACGGCCGCGACGGGCGCGGGCGCGGCAGGCGCGGCGAGGGCGGCGGCGGTCCCGGCGGTCGCGGTGGGCCGGGTGGCCCCGGCGGACGTGGTCGCGGCGGCCCGGGTGGTCCCGGCGGTCGCTCCGGCGGTCCCGGCGGCCCGGGTGGTCCCGGCGGTCGCTCCGGCGGTCCCGGCGGTCCCGGCGGGCCGGGCGGCGGCCGCGGACGCGGCGGCGGCCCCGGTGGCGGTCGTAGCGGTGGCGGTGGCGGCGGTCGTGGCGGCCCCCCCGGTGGCGGTCGTAGCGGTGGTGGCGGCGGTCGTCCCGGCGGCGGTGGCGGCGGCGGTCGCGGCCCGGGTGGTGGCAGCGGCGGTGCCCCCGGCGGTGGCGGCGGTCGTCCCGGCGGTGGCGGCGGTCGTCCCGGTGGCGGCGGTCGTCCCGGTGGCGGCGGCGGCGGCGGTGCCTCCGGTGGCGGCGGCGGCGCCCCGAGCGGAGGCCGCTCCTGATGCTCGCCCCCAAGCGCGTCAAGCACCGCAAGCAGCACCGCGGACGACGGCGCGGGCTCTCGCGCGGCCAGGTCAAGGTCCAGTTCGGCGACTACGGCCTGAAGTCGCTCGACGCGGGCTGGCTCACCAACCGGCAGATCGAGGCCGCCCGAATCGCGATGACCCGCAAGATCAAGCGCGGCGGCAAGGTCTGGATCAATGTCTATCCCGACAAGCCGTTCACGAAGAAGCCGGCCGAGACCCGGATGGGGTCGGGCAAGGGCTCACCCGAAGGCTGGGTCGCCGTCGTCAAGCCCGGACGCGTGATGTTCGAGCTCGCCGGCGTGCCCGAGCCGCTTGCGCGTGAGGCGATGCGGCTCGCCGGACACAAGCTTCCCGTCAAGACCAAGTTCGTGATGCGCGAGGACGGGTGACGATGAAGGCCGAGGAACTGCGGGAGATGTCCGAGTCCGATCTGCGCGAGCATCTCGGCAACACGCGCCGGGAGCTGTTCGGCTTGCGCTTCCAGCACGCGACCGGGGAGCTCGACAACACCGGCGGGCTGAAGACGGCCAAGCGGGAGATCGCACGGGCGCTCACCGTTGCTCGCGAACGAGGAATTGAGATACATGGCTGAAGAAATCGAAGAGACTGAAGCTGGTCCGGAGGCCTCCGAGGCGGCGGCGCCGTCAGAGGCGCCGCACGCAAGCGCCTCCGACGCCGCCCCCGCCCCGGAGGCTCCAGCGGCCGTTCCGCCTAAGGAGCGCCGGCAGCGCTCGCGCGCGGCTAAGGCGGCGAAGACCCGCGCTCGAGGGCCCGTCAGTCCCCACGAGCGCCAAGAGGAGCGGGTCGCCGAGCGAGCGCGCAAAGCTCGGCTGCGTAAGGTCGAGCGTGAGCGGGCTCGTACGAAAGCGCGGGCCGCCCATGTGACTGGGCAGACGACGCCGCCGCGGGAGCGTGTGCCTGGGCTTCAGAAGACGCGACAGGGAGTCGTCGTGTCCGACCGGGCCGACAAGACGATCACCGTCCGGATCGACGTGACCCGGCGCCATCGACGGTACGACAAGATCGTTCGGACCTCCAACACGCTGCACGCTCACGACGAGCGCAACGACGCCCACACCGGCGACACGGTGGTCGTGCGCGAGGCGCGACCGCTGTCGCGGACCAAGCGGTGGCGGCTGGTCGAGGTCGTCGAGAGGGCGAAGTAATGATCCAGAACGAGACAAGACTGCGCGTCGCCGATAACACCGGCGCCCGCGAGATCCTCGTGATCCGCGTGCGCGGCGGGTCCCGGCGTCGCTACGCCGGCGTCGGCGACACGATCGTCGCGACCGTGAAGACGGCCAACCCGCAGGGGTCGGTCAAGAAGGGCGAGGTGGTCACGGCGGTGGTCGTGCGAACCAAGAAGTCCTACGGGCGAGAGGACGGCACCTACATCGCGTTCGACGAGAACGCGGCGGTGCTGATCGACAGTCAGAACAACCCGCGCGGGACGCGCATCTTCGGCCCGGTCGCGCGCGAGCTGCGCGAACGCAACTTCATGAAGATCGTGTCGCTCGCTCCCGAGGTGCTGTGAGCGACCATGTCAGCGCGAATCAAGACCGACGACGAAGTGCTCGTGATCAGCGGCAAGGACAGCGGCAAGCGCGGCAAGGTCCTGCGCGTGGAGCCGAAGAAGAACCGCCTGTACGTCGAGGGCCTGAACATGGTCAAGCGCCATCAGCGGCCGCGCCAGGTCGCGGGCGCGCAGCGCGCCGAGCAAGTCGGCGGCGTGATCGAGAAGGAGGGGCCGATCCATATGTCAAACGTGATGCTGCTCGACCCCAAGGACGGCAAGCCGACCCGGATCGGGATCGAGTTCGAGGACGGCAAGCGCCTGCGGATTGCGCGGCGCAGCGGAGCGAGGCTCGACTGATGGCTACCGCACGACTGAAGACGCGCTACATCGAGGAGATCCGCCCGCAACTGGTGGAGCGGTTCGGTTACTCGACGCCGATGCAGGCCCCGAAGATCGAGAAGGTCACGGTCAACATGGGGGTCGGCGAGGCCAAGCAGGACTCGAAGATGCTCGAGGCTGCCAGCGAGCAGCTCGGCATGATCACGGGCCAGAAGCCCAGCGTGCGGCGCGCCCGCAAATCGATCGCGCAGTTCAAGGTGCGCGAGGGAATGCCCGTCGGCCTCGCCGTGACGTTGCGAAGCGAGCGCAAGTACGAGTTCCTGGATCGGCTGATGTCGATCGCGATCCCGCGGATCCGCGACTTCCGTGGGCTCAACCCCCGCGCGTTCGACGGTCGCGGCAACTACTCGATAGGCGTGCGCGAACAGATCATCTTTCCCGAGGTCGACTATGACGAGATCGACCAGGTCCGGGGTCTCGACATCACGATCACGACGAGCGCC
This sequence comes from uncultured Solirubrobacterales bacterium, assembly GCA_963809685.1. Classification (GTDB taxonomy): domain Bacteria; phylum Actinomycetota; class Thermoleophilia; order Solirubrobacterales; family Solirubrobacteraceae; genus Palsa-465. The sequence continues at coordinate 160,159 of CAWEKN010000008.1, forward strand.
GCGAGCGACGAAGAGGCGTTCGCACTGCTCGAGGCGCTCGGGATGCCGTTTTCGAGAGAGGGCCGCCCGCCGGCGGCCGCAACTTAGAGGAGCACATGGCCAAGGTTTCACAGCGTGTCCGCCAGCAGCGGACTCCCAAGTACAAGACACGGGGCTACACCCGTTGCCGCCGCTGCGGCCGCGCGCGTTCGGTGTATCGCAAGTTCGGCGTCTGCCGGATCTGCCTGCGCGAGCTCGCGCACAACGGTTACGTCCCGGGAATGACGAAGTCGAGCTGGTAATGAGCCAAGCGAATGGTTACTGCGGGCTGGATGCCCGCAGACAGCATCAAGAGCGACGACTGGACGCAGTCAAGGGGACGAAATCTTGTCGATGACCGACCCCGTCTCGGATTTCCTCACCCGCCTTCGCAACGGCGCCAAGGCGCAGCATCACAACGTCGTGATCCCGTCGTCGAAGCTCAAGCGCGAGATGGCGCGGATCCTCAAGGAGCAGGGCTACATCGAGGCCTACAGCGTCGGCCCCGCCGGCGACGGTCGTCCCGGCGAGGAGATCACGGTGACGCTCAAATACGCGCGCGACCGTAAAGCGGTGATCACGGGCCTGCAGCGGGTCTCGCGCCCAGGGCAGCGCACGTACGTCGACCACGCTCATATCCCGCGCATCCAAGGCGGGATGGGCACAGCGATCATCTCGACGTCGAAGGGCGTCATGACCGGCCACGAGGCTCGCCAGCAGGGCATCGGCGGCGAGGTCGTAGCGAAGGTCTGGTAACACCGGTAGAGCAATGTCACGAATCGGTAGGAGACCCATCCCCGTTCCCAGCGGCGTGACGATCGCGATCGAGCCCGAGCGCGTGACCGTCAACGGCCCGAAGGGCGAGCTGACCGAGCGGATTCCCCGCGACATCACGGTCGAGCGCTCCGGCGAGGAGGTGATCGTCACGCGGCCGACTGACCGCGGCGAGCATCGCGCGCTGCATGGGCTGACCCGCACGCTCGTGGCGAACATGGTCCAGGGCGTCACCGACGGGTTCGAGAAGCGCCTGGAGATCCAGGGCGTCGGCTACCGCGCGCAGCTGCGCGGACGCGACCTCGAGCTGGCACTGGGCTACTCGCACCCGGTCGCGATCAAGGCACCAGACGGGATCGAGTTCGAGGTCCCCCTGCCGACCAGGATCGTCGTCCGCGGCGCCTCCAAGCAGCAGGTCGGCGAGGTCGCCGCGTTGATCCGCAAGCAACGCAAGCCCGAGCCCTACAAGGGCAAGGGGATCCGCTACGAGGGCGAGTACGTCGCCAGGAAGGTCGGTAAGCGGGCATGACGGTATTGACCAAACCTGCGCGCCGCCTCAAGCGCAGACGCCGCGTGCGCGCCAAGGTGCACGGCACCGCGCAGCGCCCGCGGATCTCTGTTTTCCGCTCCAACCGCGGGATCTTCGCGCAGCTGATCGACGACGATGCCGGCCGCACGATCGCGGCGGTGAACTGGACCGAGGCTGAGCTTCGCGGGCTGAAGCCGACCGAGCAGGCGACCAAGGCGGGCGCGCTGCTCGCGCAGCGCGCCAAGGCCGCCGGGATCGACAGCGCTGTGTTCGATCGCGGCGGGTACCAGTACCACGGGCGGGTTCAGGCGCTCGCCGACGGCGTCCGCGAGGGCGGGCTCGCGGTCTAGAGCCGCTACTCTGGTTTCACTCATGGCTCGCGAACGATCAGTCTCGGCAACCGGGCTCGACCTGCAGGAGCGCGTAGTCGAGATCAACCGCGTCGCCAAGGTCGTCAAGGGCGGCCGCCGCTTCTCGTTCACGGCGCTGGTCGTCGTCGGCGACGAGCGCGAGATCGTCGGCATCGGCTACGGGAAGGCCAACGAGGTGCCGGTCGCGATCCAGAAGGGCGTCGAGCGCGCCAAGAAGAACCTCTATCGCGTTCCCAAGCACGGCGCGACGATCACCCACCAGGTGACCGGGATCTTCGGCGCCGGCCGCGTGTTCCTCAAGCCCGCCGCCCCCGGTACCGGCGTAATCGCGGGCGGCGGCGTGCGCGCCGTGCTCGAGCTTGCCGGGATCCACGACATCCTCTCCAAGAGCCTCGGCTCGCAGAACCCGATCAACCTCGTCAAGGCGACGATGGCCGGGCTCGAGGCGTTGCGGACGCCCGAGGAGGTAGCCGAATTGCGGGGGCTGTCGGTCAACCAGGTCTTGGGCCTCACGGAACGTGAGCCCGAGACTGAACCGACGTCCGCGTCCGCCGCGGCGACGGGCAACGGCGCCAGCGGGTCCGAGCACACGCAAGCGGACGCTGACGCCGGCCCAGCCTCCGGCCCCTCCGAGGAGGCCGCCGCGCCCGCTCCGACCTCGGCTGTTGAGCCCGAGGACGCGTCGTCGTGAGCTCGCTGAAGGTGACCCAGCTCAAGTCGCGCAACGGCTCCGACAAGCGCCAGCTCGGCACGTTGCGGTCGATCGGGCTGCGGCGGATCGGACAGACCGTCGAGGTCAACGACACTCCGCAGATGCGCGGGATGCTGCACAAGGTGCGCCACCTGATACAGGTGGAATCACCTAATGGTGATTCCACTGCGGGTTCGCCTGGCGGCGAACCCGCGGGGCCGAAGCCATGAGTGACACCGAGCGGATCGGGCTGCACAACCTCAAGCCCGCCCCTGGCTCGCGCCGGCCGCGCAAGCGCATCGGCCGCGGCGAGGGTTCGGGCACCGGGAAGACCGCTGGACGGGGCCAGAAGGGTTATGGCTCGCGGTCGGGCGCCAAGAGCCGGGCGCGGTTCGAGGGCGGCCAGAACCCGATCCACATGCGGATGCGCAAGCTGCGCGGTCCGCACATGAAGAAGTCGATGCCGTTCGAGCCGTTCCGTACCCACACCCAGGCCGTGAACCTGCTCGATCTCGAATTCAGATTTGAGAAAGGGGACGCCGTTACCCTCGAGGCGATGAAGGCCAAGGGGCTAGCGTCGCGCAAGGGCATCCCCGTCAAGGTCCTCGCGAAGGGCGAGCTGACCAAGGCCCTCACCGTCCATGCGCACGGTTTCAGCAAAGCGGCGCGTGAGGCGATCGAGGGGGCAGGCGGCATCTGTCAGGTGATCGCCGCCGACGGCGACCGGGCCGCTGAGGATTAGGAGGCCCCTGCCGTGATCTCCACGATCCTCGGTGCGTTCAGGGTCGGCGAGATTCGCAACAAGGTCCTGTTCACGGCCGCGATGCTCGCGCTGTACCGGCTGGGCACGCACATCCCCGCCCCCGGGATCAACGCCTCGGCCGTCAAGCAGATCCAGCAGAACTTCGGCGGCAACAGCATCCTCGGGTTGCTGAACCTGTTCTCGGGCGGCGGGCTGGGCCGGATCGCGATTTTCGCGCTCGGGATCATGCCCTACATCACCGCGTCGATCATCCTCCAGCTGCTGACGGTCGTCGTGCCGTCGCTGGAGAAGCTCCAGAAGGAAGGCGAGGTCGGCCAGGCGCGGATCACCCAGTACACGCGCTATCTGACCGTCGGTCTGGCGTTCGCGCAGTCGATCGGCTACGTGTTCCTGTTCCGTAGCTTCGAGAAGAACGCCGGCGCCACGCTGATCTCGAACTTCACCCTCGCGAAGGTGTTTCTGATCGTGATCTCGCTGACCGCGGGAACCGTCCTGCTGATGTGGATGGGCGAGCTGATCACCCAGCGCGGGATCGGCAACGGCATCTCGCTGTTGATCTTCGCGAGCATCGTCGCGCGCATCCCGAACGGCGTCCACTCTTGGTGGACCAACCCCGACCAGGTGTTCCGCGTGATCATGCCGTTCATCGTGCTCGGCGTGGTCGCGTCGATCGTGTTCGTCCAGGAGGGGCAGCGGAGGATCCCGATCCAGTACGCCAAGCGCGTGATCGGCCGCCGGATGACCCAGGGCGGCCAGACGTTCCTGCCGCTGCGGGTCAACATGGCCGGCGTGATCCCGGTGATCTTCGCCGCCAGCGTGATGGCGATTCCGCCGACGCTCGGCCAGCTGCTCGGCCAGAACCGCAAGGGCTTCGCGACCGACCTCGCGAACTTCTTCAGCCCCCAGAGCTGGCACTACGTGGTCGGGGAGAGCATTTTCATCATCCTCTTCACCTACTTCTACACGGCGGTGACCTTCAATCCGGTCGACCAGGCCGACAACCTGCGCAAGTACGGTGGGTTCATCCCGGGGGTGAGGCCAGGCAGACCCACGGCCGAATTCCTGGATCGGATCCTGGCGCGGCTGACGTTCCCAGGGGCATTGTTCCTGGCCGCGGTCGCCGCCCTTCCGACCGTGCTCATCAATCAGACCAGCGCCAACTTCTTCTTCGGCGGGACCTCGATCCTGATCGTGATCGGCGTCGCGCTCGACACGATGAAGCAACTCGAGGCGCAGCTGATGATGCGCAACTACGAAGGCTTCTTGAAATGACCCGGGCGGCTGGCGGCCGCAGCGTGATCACCCTTCGCATCGGCGACATCACGAGCGATGACGCCGCCGACGCGATCGTCAACGCCGCCAACTCGAGCCTGCTCGGCGGCGGCGGCGTCGATGGGGCGATCCACCGCGCCGCCGGACCGCGGGTCCTGCACGAGTGCCGCCTGCTCGGGGGCTGTGAGGCCGGCGACGCCAAGGTCACCGGCGCCGGCAACCTCGCCGCGCGCCACATAATCCACGCCGTCGGTCCGGTCTGGCGGGGAGGGGATTCAGGCGAACCGGAGCTCCTGGCGTCGTGCTACCGCCGATCGATCGAGCTGGGGGCGCAACACCAATGCCGACGCGTGGCGTTTCCAGCGATATCGACGGGGGTGTACGGATACCCACTCGAGGCAGCGGCGGATGTCGCGCTGACTGCGACCCGCGACGCCCTCGACGCGCAGACGGTCGTGCAGGAAGCTCGTTTCTGGCTGTTCGATGACGCGGCGTACCAAGCGTTCGCACGGCGGGCCGACGCGACGGCGGCGCGATAGCGCAGGCGCGCTACGGCTGCTGCAGCGCCGTGGCCAGCTGCTGGCGGCCTTTGATGTCGAGCTTGCGGTAGACGTTGCGTAGGTGGTACTCGACGGTCTTGGGCGTGACGAACAATCTCCGAGCGATCTCGGGGTTGCTGTGTCCCTCGGCCGCGAGGTTCGCGATCCGCTGTTCGCTCGGGGTGAGCGAGCCCGCCCCTTCGAGGATCAGCTCCCGGCGGGGCCTGGCGCCGGTCGCCGCCAGCTCCGTCCGCGCGCGTTCGTACAACGCTTTCGCGCCGCCCCGCTTTGCCATATCGGCCGCGTGCTGGAGCGGATCGCGCGCAGCGGCGCGCTGGTTGGCGCGCCGCAGGGCTGAGCCCAGCTCGACGAGCGCGCGGATCGTTTCCAGCCGGGGTCGCCCGTCGGCCTCGAGCTCGACGGCCCAGCGCAGCAGTTCGAGCTGCCGCTCCCCCTGCTCACACAGCCCGTGCACACGCAGCGCGCGCACGCGCGCATGCAGAACGCCGGTCTGCTCGGCGATCGTGCGGGCCTCGCGCGCGAGCTCGAGCGCCGTCCCGCGATCGCCGAGGGCGACCGCGGCCGCGGCGGCCGTGACCCGCCAAGGGCAGAAGCCGAACGCCTTGATCGACGGCTCGAACGTGCGACCGGTCGTGCGCGCGATCTCGTAGGCCTCCCGAGGACGCCCCTGGGCCAGCCGCAGCTCCGCCAGCGCCTGCATCCGACGAGCGTCCTCGAGGTCGCGCGCCTGGTCCAGCGGCGCGTCCTCGAACAACGCCTGCTCGGCCCGGTCCAGCTCGCCAAGCTCGATCATGCACAGGCAGTAGCTTGCCGCCGCCGCGCGCGTGAACTGCCGCCAGCCGTACCGGCGCGCATCGCGGGCAAGCTCGAGGTCGGCGATTGCGTCGATCACCGCGCCCTGCCAGAGGCGCGGCATGACGCGAGCGTTGCTGGCGCTGGCGAACGCCAGCGGCGACGCGCGCCGGCGGGCGTCGTCGAGCACCACGTCGGCGACGGCGATGCTTCGCTCGAGCTCGCCGCTCAGCGTCAACGCGGCGGTGACGAGGGTCCACGCGACCTCATCGCGCGGCTCGCGCTCGAGCAGGCGACCGTCGTCCCAGGCGCGCTGCGCCAGCGCGGCGACCTCGTCGGCGGAGGCGCCCGCGAACGAGGCCTGGATCGCAGCCTGCGCGAGCAGCAGCCGCTGGCCGTGGGAAGCAGGCCCGCCCGCCCAGCCCGCCCCTTCGGCGGCGCCCTCCAGAAGCTGGGCCGAGCGCTGCGCCGCTCGCTCCCGCAGCGGCGCGGCGATCGAGGCGGTTGCGACAAATCCCGTCTGCAGCTCGTGCCGAAGCTCAATCAGGTCGGCTTCGTCTGGCGCCTGATCGAGCTCGGCCAGCGCGCGCTCAAACGTCCGCGCCGCCGGTTCGTGCAGCCCTTGGGAGTACAGCGCCTGGCCCTCGCGCAGGGCGAGCTCGGCTCGTCGCCGCAGATCGGTCGCCGCCGCCCCGGCCTCGGCGAGGCGCTGCGGCGCGGTTGCAATGCCGGCCGCCGCCTCGGCGCTGCCGAGCTCGGCCAGGACCTCGGCGCGGACTTCCGCCGCAGGCGGCTCCTCGAGCGCTCGCTCGAGGTAGCGCACTGTCGATTGCGGGGCGCCGCGCCGGTGAGCCGCCGCCGCCGCTGTCCGCAGCTGCTGCACCACCCACTCGTTCGCTTCGGCGCGGCCCAGCAGCAGATGCGCGGCGAGGCGTTCGGACCTGTCTCCGTCGGCGTACAGGAGTCGCGCGGCGTCGAGGTGGCGGGTTGCGCGCTCGGACGCCGGGATATCGAGCTCGACCGTCTGGCGCACAAGCGGATGCACGAATCGAAGCGGCTCTCGCGCGAGCAGGATCTCGACCGCGGCCAGCCCGTCGGCGACCGCGGCGGCCTCGTCGAGCGTCATTCCGGCGAGTGCGGCGGCGTGACGCAACGGGACGTCGTCACCGAGGATCGCGATCGAGCGTGCCAGCGCTCCCGCCGGCGGGCCGAGGCGGCCGATCCGAACCCTCAGCGTGCGCGCGACGGCGTCGGGTGCCAGCGATCGCGCCCGGCCCGCGAGCTGCTCGTCGTCGAGCCCGGCGTCCTCATCGAGCGCATGGAGCAGCTCTCGCAGGTAGAACGGGTTGCCGGCCGTCACCTGCGCGCAGGCGTCGATCAGCGCCGGGGCAGCCGAGCCCCGGGCACGACGGACCATCGCTTCCACGGCGTCGATGCCAAGCGGTGCCAGCCGTTGCACGTCGACGCGCGGATGGGCGGCGATCCGGTGCAGCAAGCCGGCACTCTCGCCGCCGAATCCAGGCCGCTGGCTGAGGACGACTGCCGCGGGCAGCTCGTCCAGCCGCCTGAGCAGATACAGCACAAACTCGAGTGAGGCGGTGTCTGACCAGTGCAGGTCGTCGATTGCGATCAGCGCCGGCCGGCCGTCCTCAGCGGCCGCGAGCACCGTGAACAGACCGTGTGCGAGCGCCAGGTCGTCCTCGATCGCCGGGGTCGCCGCGACTGAGCGCAACCCCGCAAGTTCCTGCACGGCCGCCGGAGCCCCAGCCAGCAGCAGCGCGCGCTCGGAGCGCGGCAGGCTGCCGAGCTGCGAGCCCAACAGCTGGCGGGCGACGCCGAATGCAACGCTGCGCTCGAGCTCCGTCCCCGCCGCCCGCAGCACCCTGAGCTCGAGCTCGCGGGCTCGATCGAGAGCCGCCTCGTGAAGCCGCGTCTTGCCCATTCCGGCGTGTGCTTCGAACATCACCGCACAGCCGTGATCGCGCTGCACGCCGTCGAGGCATGCCTCGATCGCGTCCAGTGCGGAGTCGCGCTCGAGCAATCCCGAGCTTCCTCGTTGCACCCTACCCCGCCTGTCCGGCGCCTCCGGGAGCGGCATGGATAGCTTATACCCAGAAAGGCGGTGTTTTGCGCGCCACGACGGCGACTCCGGGTCGGCCCCCGCGCGATTCTCGACCCCTAAATCCTGGGGTGGGTGCCTGGGGCGAAGCGCAGCCGCGGGCGCAATCCTTGCCGGCGTGGACACGTGTGCCGTCCAACTTCGGCTCGTGATCGACGTCGATTCTGACCCGATCACCGGCTCGGTCGTCCACGGCGGCGGCGAGTCGCAGCACTTCAGCGGGTGGATCGACCTGGTCGAGTTGATCGAGGGTGTCCGGGCGAGCGCCGGCCGTGCGAAAACTCTGGGGTGGGTGCCTGGGGCGAAGGTGCCACCCGGTCGCTTATCTTGATCGGCAGAGGGTCGTGCCAGGGGGGACCAAGCAGGTGGGGGCAATCAGGCAGTTGGGGGCAATCAGGGGCAGGTGACGATACGGAGGGCGGCGGCAGGCAGCCATCGCCCTCCGTATCGGATCCATGCTGCGTGCCCTGCGCTCCCGATACAGTGGTCACGTGTCGGAGCTCAATCTGATCCTGTTCGGTCCGCCCGGCGCGGGCAAGGGAACGCAGGCCGAACGGCTGCAAAGCGACTTCCAGCTGGCGTTCATCTCGACCGGCGAAATGCTGCGCGCCAACGTCAAGGAGGGGACCGACCTCGGCAAGGAGGCGCAGCAGTTCATGGACGCGGGCGAGCTCGTCCCCGACGACCTGATCGTGAGGATGGCCGCCGAGCGACTGCAGCGGGAGGATGCCGGCGACGGCTTCATCCTCGATGGGTTCCCACGGACGATCGCCCAGGCGCAAGCGCTGGACAGACAGCTCGCCGCGCTCGGGCAGCGGATCACCGCGGCGTTGCTGATCGACGTGCCCGACGACGACGTCGTCAGGCGCCTCTCCGGCCGCCGGGTGTGCGTCAAGGCCGGCCACAACTACCACGTCGATTTCGATCCGCCCAAGAACGACGGAATCTGCGACCAGGACGGCTCGCGCCTGGTTCAGCGCGACGACGACAAGCCCGACGTGATCCGCAACAGGCTTGCGGTCTACCACGACCAGACCGAGCCGCTGATCGACTATTACGACGAGCAGGGGCTGATGCGCCGGATCGACGGCACCCGCAGTCCCACGGAGGTCCACGACCACATCCGAGCGGTGATCGCGACGGCGCGTCTCGAGGAGAACGTCTGAGCGTCCGGTGATCATCAAGAAGAGTCCAGAGGAAATCGAGCGGATGGCGGCGGCCGGCGTCATCCTCGTCAAGACGCTGAACCTCCTGGCCGGCAAGATCCGCCCCGGGGTCACGACGCGCGAGCTAGACCAGGCGGCCGAGAAGTTCATCCGGTCCCAGGGCGCCGAGCCGGCGTTCAAGGGGTATCGCGGCTTCCCAGGCTCGATCTGCGCGTCGCCGAACTCGATGATCGTGCACGGCATCCCGGGCGCCTACCGACTCGACCGTGGCGACATCATCTCGATCGACGTCGGCGTGATTCTCGACGGCTGGGTCGCCGACGCGGCCCGGACGTTCGCGGTGGGGCCGATCTCCCCGGTCGCCCACAAGCTGCTTGCGGTGACCGAGGAGTCGCTTCATCTAGCCGTCGAATCAGTGCGTCGCGGGCAACCGCCTGGGCGATATCTCGCACGCCATTCAGGAGCACGTCGAGGCTGCCGGGCTGTCGATCGTCCGCACGCTCGTCGGACACGGGATCGGCCGCAGCATGCACGAAGACCCGCAGATCCCCAACTACGGCAACCCGGGGACCGGCGTTCTGCTGGAGGAGGGGATGGTGCTGGCGGTCGAGCCGATGGTGACCGCCGGCAGGCACGCGGTGCGCATCGGCGACGATCATTGGGCGATCTATTCGCAGGACGGCTCGCTGTCGGCGCACTTCGAGTTCACGATCGCGATCACCGCCGACGGGCCGCGAATCCTGACTCCGTGGCACGAGGCGGGCAACGGCCGGGCCGCCGCTTGAGGCAGGATTCAACAGATCCCTCGGCGATCTCGCCCCTTGCTAACATCCGGGGGTGCGCTCGTAGCGCGATTTATTGCGCTGCGTGGCACTCCTCAGCCCGGTAGCGGCGACCGTACCGGTCGCCAGAGCCGCGGCTGTGCGAACACTACGAATCCATGACAAGAAGAGCGAAACGACCATGAAAGTCCGACCCTCGGTCAAACCGATGTGCGAAAAGTGCAAGATCATCCGCCGTCATGGGCGGGTGCTCGTGATCTGCTCAAATCCGCGTCACAAGCAGCGTCAAGGCTAGGTACGACGATGGCACGCATCTCCGGCGTCAACATTCCCCTCAACAAGCGGGCCGAGGTCGGTCTGACCTACATCTACGGGATCGGCCGTTCGAAATCCAACGAGCTGCTCGCGGAGGCGGGCATCGAGCCTGACCGCAAGGTTCGCGATCTGACCGAGGAAGAGGTCGTCAAGCTCCGCGACCTGATCGACGGCTCGGTGACGGTCGAGGGCGACCTCCGTCGCGAGCGTTCGCAGAACATCAAGCGCCTGCAGGAGATCGGCTGCTACCGGGGTCTGCGTCATCGCCGTGGCCTGCCCGTCCGCGGCCAGAACACCAAGACCAACGCGCGCACGCGTAAAGGCCCCAAGCGCATGCAGGTGGCCGGAAAGAAGAAGGCGACCAAGAAGTAATGCCAGCTCCTCGTAGACCTCAGCGCGGCCGCCGCCGGGTTCGCAAGAACATCCCGATCGGGCAAGCCCACATCAAGACGTCGTTCAACAACACGATCGTCTCCCTGACCGATCGCGAAGGCAACGTGATCGCGTGGGAGTCGGCCGGCGGCGCCGGCTTCAAGGGCTCGCGCAAGTCGACCCCGTTCGCGGCGCAGGTGACGGCCGACGCGGCCGCTCGCAAGGGCATCGAGCACGGTCTGCAGAAGGTCGAGGTATTCGTCAAGGGTCCCGGTTCCGGGCGCGAGACGGCGATCCGCTCGCTGCAGGCGGCAGGCCTCGAGGTCACCGGAATCAAGGATGTGACGCCGCAGGCGCACAACGGCTGCCGACCCCGCAAGCGGAGGCGTGTCTGATGGCTCGCGACACCGGACCGCAGTGCAAGCAGTGCCGCCGCGAGGGACAGAAGCTGTTCTTGAAGGGCGAGCGCTGCCTGACCGACAAGTGCGGCGTCGAGCGGCGGTCCTATCCGCCGGGCGAGCACGGCCGCGGGCGTCAGAAGCAGAGCGAGTACCGCGTGCAGCTGCGCGAGAAGCAGAAGGCCAAGCGCTACTACGGCGTCCTCGAGAAGCAGTTCCGCACGTACTACGACAAGGCTTCTCGGCAGGGTGGGATCACCGGCGAGAACCTGTTGCGGATGCTCGAATGCCGCTTCGACAACGTGCTCGTTCGCCTCGGGTTCGCCGCCTCGCGGCGGCAGGCGCGCCAGCTGATCCTGCACGGTCACTGGACCGTCAACGGCCGGCGCGTGAACATCCCCAGCTATCAGCTGCGGGACAGCGACGTGATCGCGATCCACGTTGGGTCGACTGCGACCCAGGTGATCCGCGACGCGACCGAGCTGACAGGCCAGGTGCCGGCATGGCTCCAGGCCGACCACGACTCGCTCACGGCGAAGGTACTGCGCAAGCCCGAGCGGCGGGAGATCGCCGCGCCGGTGCAGGAGCAGCTGATCGTCGAGCTGTACTCCAAGTAGAAAGCTTTCAGTCGCGCGGCCTACGGGCATGGGCGCGGCGGTAGAAGCCGCCCCGGCGGCAGAGGAACCCACGACGTTAGGACCCTGATGCTCGACTTCCAAGTCCCCCGAATCTCCAGCGAGTCTGTCGACGACAACCGTGGCTCGTTCACGATCGAGCCACTCGATCGTGGCTTCGGCTACACGTTTGGCAATTCGCTGCGGCGCGTGCTGCTGTCGTCGCTCGCGGGCGCGGCCGTGACCAGCGTTCGGATCGAAGGCGTTGCCCACGAGTTCTCGACGATCAGGGGGGTCAAGGAAGATGTGACCGACATCGTCCTGAACCTCAAGGGGATCGTCTGCAGGATGCACTCGGATGCGACGGAAATCGAGGCTCCGCTCGTGGTCACCGGGCCTGGTGAGATCACGGCCAAGGACATCGACCTGCCGTCTGGCGTCGAGATCCTCAATCCCGATGCCCACATCGCCACGCTCGAGAAGAAGACCAAGCTCGAGGTCTACCTGACGATCGGGCGCGGTCGCGGCTACCGGCCGGCCGAGGAGAACAAGTCTCCCGACCAGCCGATCGGGGTGATCCCGATTGACTCGATCTTCTCGCCCGTGCGGCGGGTGGCATACAACGTCGAGCAGGCCCGAGTCGGCCAGAAGACCGACTTCGACAAGCTGACCCTGGACATCGAGACCGACGGCTCGATCGATCCGCCGGCCGCGCTGCGCGAGGCCGCCGAGATCCTGATCTCCCAGCTGGCGATCTTCACCGACCCCGACCGCGTCACCGAGCTTCGCGCCGCCGGGGAGCCCGGCACGCTGGAGCCCGGGCTGGTCGGCGCCACCGGCGGCGCGCCCGCCCGCCAGCCCAACGCGATGGACGACATCCTGATCGAGGAGCTCGAGCTCGGTGTCCGCTCCTACAACTGCCTCAAGCGCGCGGGCATTCAGACCGTCGGCGATCTCGTCTCCAAGACCGAATCGGAGCTCAACGCGATCCCGAACTTCGGCAAGAAGTCGATCGACGAGGTGATCGAGACGTTGCACGCGCGTGGCCTCGGGCTGCGAAACGAGTAAGGTCTGCACCGTCGGATCCGCGCCATGCGTCACCAGCGTCAGCGATATCAGCTCAGCCGCAGCGCCTCGCACCGCAAGGCGCTGCTGATGAACCTGAGCAAAGAGGTCATCGACCACGAGCGGATCAAGACCACCGAGGCCAAGGCCAAGGCGGTCAAGCCCGAGGTCGAGCGGCTGATCACGCTCGCCAAGCGCGGTGACCTGCACGCCCGCCGCCTGGCGCTGTCCGCGCTGGGCCAGGACAAGTTCGCCGTCTACAAGCTGTTCGACGAGATCGCCCCGCGGTACTCGGAGCGGCCGGGCGGCTACACGCGGATCCTGAAGCTCGGGCCGCGGCGGTCCGACTCGACAGAGATGGTGTTGCTGGAGCTGGTTTAGTCGCCCAGCTGGATGCTGGGCGGTGGCGACCGCCTCCGCGACCGGAGCGGTCTCTTGGAATCCAGAAGCGGAGGTCGCGGAGGCCTGAAGCCGGATGCGGTTTCCCGCCTCGTTCTCGAGTACGACGGGGGTGGTTTTGCCGGCTGGGCCAAGCAGCCGGGACAGCGGACGGTTCAGGCGGAGGTTGAGCGCGCTCTGTGCGTGCTCCTGCGGCGCGATTCTGTGCCGCTGACGGTGGCGGGGCGCACCGACACGGGGGTTCATGCGCTGGGGCAGGTCGCCAGCTACGAGGGGGAGGCCGCGCCGGTCTCGGGTTTGAACGCGCTGCTGCCGGCCGACGTGGCGGTGCTGTCGTCCGAGCCGGCGCCCGACGGGTTCGACGCGCGGCGCGATGCGACCTCTCGCGCCTACACGTATCTGGTGCTGACCCGGCGTGGGCGCAGCGCTCTACAGCGGGGCCGGGCGCTGCACTGGCCACACGAGGTCGACCTCGCGGCGCTGCAAGCGTGCGCCCGCGCGCTCGTCGGCACCCACGACTTCACGGCGTTCACGCCGACCGAGACCGACCACGTCCGCTTCTCCCGCGACGTGCTGGCGGCCTACTGGCGCCGCGGCGGCGTCGAAGGCGAGCTGCTGGAGTTCTGGATCGAGGCGGACGCATTCATGCGCAACATGAACCGGGTGCTCGTCGGGACGATGCTCGAGGTCGCCGGCCGGCGCCGGTCCGTGTCGGACTTCGAGGCGCTGCTGACCGGCCGCCCGCGGTCTGAGGCCGGCCCGACCGCGCCGCGCACGGGCTGTACCTCGCCGGCGTCGGCTACGAGGGCCGGCGGGCGCTGCAGCTGTAAGGCGTGCCGCAGCCGGTAACGCCATCGTCACGCCGCGTGCCGGGCGCGCGACACCTCTGTGCCGGCTCAGCAACAAAGCGGGCGCATCGAGGGTGCCGCGCCATCCGTCCCGCATCCTGCGGGGGATGATCGACCCCGACCGCGCTTATGTCCCAAAACCTCGCCGCCCTGACGTCTCGACCGGACATGTGCGCGGCGAGAGCGCTTATGTCGCCGAGATCGTGTCGCTGGCGGAGATTCAGGGACATAAGCGCACCGGTTGGCGGCTCGAGGAGATCGCGCAATGGATCGCGGGCCGGCAGTTGGGGCTTGTGACGACAGAGCAGCTGCAGGTAGGCGGAATCCATCGCAGCCGGATCGGGCGTAGGGCGGCATCGGGGTTTCTCCACCGGATGTATCGCGGCGTGTACCTCGTCGGGCATCCGGTCCCGCTGCCCGGGGCGCTCGAGCTGGGTGCAGTGCTGGCGTGCGGCGTCCGGGCGTTCGTCAGCGGCCGATCGGCTGCCGGGCTGTGGGGCATGATCGCGATGCCGGACGGCCCGGTCCACGTCACGGTCGTCCGGCGGTGGTGCGACTCGCGCGACAACCTGCGCGTCCACGCGACTGACCACCTCGATGCCCGTGATCGCCGGGCGCTGCGCGGCATCCCCGTCACGGCGCCCGCCCGAAGCCTGATCGACTTCGCCGCAGACGCCGACGACGATGAGCTCGAGGCGGCCGTCTCGGAGGCCCGGGCGCTGCGGCTGATCAGAGATGGGGAGCTCGAGGCGGCGCTCGACCGTGCGGGGATTCGGGCGGGTGTCGCGAGGATGAGGTGGTTGCTCAGCGTCGAGGGCGATCACGGATACACGCGTTCGAGGGCCGAGCGGCTGATGCGCCGGCTCGCGCGCCAAGCCGGTCTTGCGCAGCCGCTCTGCAACCACCCCCTGCACGGTTACCGCGCCGATTTCCTGTGGCCCGCCGAGAGGCTCGTGGTGGAGGTGGACGGCTACCAATTCCACGGGCATCGCAGTGCGTTCGAGCGCGACAGCAAGAAGGGGCAGGTGCTCGTCGCGGCCGGATACCGGGTCATACGTGTGACCTGGCTCCAGCTCGTGCACGAGCCGCTGCGAGTCGCGGCTGTGATCGCGAGCGCGCTGACCGCCGGCCGGGCGCCGGGCTAGCATCCGAGCCAGGCATGCGGGTGCTGTTGACCAACGACGACGGGATCGAGGCGGCTGGGCTGCAGGCGCTGCGGCGCGCCTTGCTCAGACTGCCCGGCGTCGAGCTGGCGGTGATCGCCCCGGACGGCAACCGATCGGCGATGGCCCGGTCGATCACGACCCGGCGGCCACTGTGGGTCAAGGAGGTGGAGTTCGCCGACGGCACGGTCGGGTATGCGACCGACGGGACGCCGGTCGACTGTGTGCGGTTGGCCAACCTCGGGCTGGTCGAGGGCTTCCGCGCGCAGCTGGTCGTCTCCGGGATCAACCACGGCTCGAACCTCGGGGACGACATCAGCTACTCGGGCACGGTCGCGGCGGCGCTCGAGGCGATCGTGCTCGGGTTGCCGGGGATCGCGGTCTCGCAGCAGTCGGGCGCGCTCGAGCTGGACTTCCGCCAGGGCGGCGGCTTTGAGTTCGAGGTCGCGGCGACATTCACAGCGCGGCTTGTCGCCGAGCTCGAAAGCTCGCCGCTCGAGCCCGGGACGCTGCTGAACATCAACGTGCCGGGTGCACATCCGGACGGCGTCGAGGTGGCGCGGCTCGGCAAGCGCGTCTACCGCGACGAGCTCTCGCTGGTGGACGAGGCGGCCGAGGGCCGGCGCCTGTATCGGATCTACGGCGACGCGAGCTACGAGCGCGATGAGACCGGGACCGACCTGGCGGCGGTCGCGCAGGGCAAGATCGCCGTCACGCCGATCCATTTCGACCTGACCGATCGCGACGGTCTCGACTCGCTGCAGCGACACGATCTGGCGCGGCTGATCGCGCCCGCGGCGGGCGAGGTGGACCGGCTGAGCGAGGTGGACCCGTGAGCGCCGCCAAGCCCAAGCCCGGACAGGCGCCCGCGCGGCGCGCGGCGGAGCTGCGCAAGCAGCTCGACTACCACGGCTACCGCTACTACGTGCTCGACGACCCGGAGATCGGCGACGACGAGTACGACAAGCTGCTCGACGAGCTCCGGGCGATCGAGGCCGAGCACCCCGAGCTGGTCACGCCCGACTCGCCCGACGCAGCGGATCGGCGGCGAGCCGGTCAGCGATCTGGAGAAGGTCAGCCACCCGCAGGCGATGCTGTCGCTGGCCAACGCCCGCTCGGCCGAGGAGCTGCGCGCCTGGATCGCGCGGATGCGCAACCATCTCGCGCGCGAGGGGATCGAGGACCCCGAGTTCGACTACGTGGTGGAGCCGAAGATCGACGGGCTGGCGATCTCGCTGCTGTATCGCGACGGCTTGTTCGAGCGCGGCGCGACGCGCGGCAACGGCGAGATCGGCGAGGACGTCACCCACAACCTGCGGACGATGCCGTCGATCCCGCTGAAGCTGGACATCGACGACCCGCCGGCGCTGGTCGAGGTGCGCGGCGAGGTGTACATGTCGCTGCCGGACTTCGCCAAGCTCAACGAGCGGCGCGCCGAAGCCGGGCTGTCGACGTTCATGAATCCCGCGCAACTCGGCCGCCGGCACGATCCGCCAGCTCGACCCCAAGCTCGCCGCCGACCGTCCGTTGTCGTTCTGGGCATACGCGATCGGGGCGACCGAGGGGATCTCCTTCGAGGCCCATTGGGACGCGCTTCAGTGGCTGCGCGAGCACCGCTTCCCGGTCCACCCCGACGTGCAGAAGCTGCGCACCGAGGACGAGGTCGTCGCGCAATGTCGCTCCTGGGAGCAGCGGCGCGGCTCGCTCGAGTTCGAGATCGACGGCGTGGTGGTCAAGGTCTACGACGTCGAGCTGCAGCGCCGTCTCG
Source organism: uncultured Solirubrobacterales bacterium (assembly GCA_963809685.1). Classification (GTDB taxonomy): domain Bacteria; phylum Actinomycetota; class Thermoleophilia; order Solirubrobacterales; family Solirubrobacteraceae; genus Palsa-465. Next base: position 176,938 of record CAWEKN010000008.1, read on the forward strand.
GCGTCGTCGGGCGCGAGCCGCGCTGGGCGATCGCGTGGAAGTTCCCGCCGACGACCGCGGTCACGAAGCTCAACGACATCGGCTGGAACCCTGGCAAGTTCGGCGACCTGCACCCGTACGCGATGCTCGAGCCGGTGCACGTCGGCGGGGTGACGATCAAGCTGGCGACGCTCCACAACGAGGAGGACCTCGCGCGCAAGGACATCCGCATCGGCGAGGAGGTGATCGTGCTGCGCGCCGGCGACGTGATCCCGCAGGTGCTCTCGCCCGCGCCGCACGTGGCCGAGCGCAGCGACCGCCCGCCGCCGCCGCACCCGCCCGGACGCTGCCCGATCTGCGACACGCCGACGGTCAAGCCCGAGGACTCGGTGTTCACGAAATGCCCGAACCGCGACTGCCCGGGACGGCGGTGGCAGCTGCTCACGCACTTCGTCGGGGCGATGGACATCGACGGGCTCGGCGAGAAGCAGGTCAGCCTGTTCATGGACCTCGGCTGGGTCCGCACGGCGGCCGACTTCTACCGCCTGAACGCCGAGCAGATCGCCGAGCAGCCGGGCTTCGGCGAGGTCTCGGCGAACAAGCTGGTCGCGGCGATCGAGGCGTCCAAGCAGCAGCCGTTCGGGCGCGTGCTGTTCGCGCTCGGGATCGAGGAGGTCGGCTACGTGACCGGCCGCAACCTCGCCCAGCAGTTCCGCACGATCGACGCGCTGCTGGACGCCGGCCCCGAGCAGATCGAGGAGACCCAGGGGGTCGGCCCGAAGATGGCGCTGACGATCCACGACCAGCTGGCCGACGAGCAGATGCGGGCGCTGATCGCCGATCTGCGCCAGCAGGGATTGACGTTCGAGGAGGAGGGGCCGCCGCCGGGCGAGGGCCCGCTCGCGGGCCAGACGCTGGTGTTGACCGGCACGCTGCCGACGCTCACCCGCGAGCAGGCGACCGAGATGATCATCGCCGCCGGCGGCAAGGTCACCGGGTCGGTGTCGCGCAAGACCGCCTACGTCGTGGCCGGCGAGAGCCCGGGCTCGAAGCTGGCGCAAGCCGAGCGGCTCGAGGTGCCGGTGCTCGACGAAGACGGCCTGCGCTCGCTCCTGACCACTGAGGGCCGGTCAGTAGCGCAGGCTGGTGACCGGCTGAGGGCCGGTCAGCCCGCGTACTTGGCGACCGCCACGGTCATCTGGTCTTCGATTGCGTGCCCCGCGGTTGGATCTACCGAGTTCATCAGGAACGCGAACGCGAGCGTGTGCCCGTCGCGCGCGGTGCAGTAGCCGACTAGGTTGGCGACATCGTGGAGCGTGCCGGTCTTGCCGCGGCAGCGGCCCTGCGCCGGGGTCCCGCGCAGGCCCGCAGCGAGCGTGCCGGTCTCGCCGGCGATCGACAGCGAGTTGACGAAGTCCCGATTGGACGCCAGCCGCTTGCAGCGCCGCGATCACGTCGCGGGGCGAGGTGCGATCGAAGCGCGACAGGCCGGAGCCGTCGTTCAGCCGCGGATGGATCCCGAAGCTCCGGGCGAGCTGGGCGCGGACGACTGCAGCGCCGGCCGCGGTCGAGCCGCGGGCCGCCGAAGCGGGCGCCGATCCCCTTCAGCAGCATCTCGGCGAAGAAGTTGTCCGACGGCGTGTTCGTGAGAGCGATCAGCGTCGCCATCGGCGGCGAGGCGACGGCCGCGAGCGGCTGCGCGGCGGCGGGAGTAGCGCCCGTGAGCACCGAGGTGGCCGACGGCACCTTGACGCCCGCGGCGCGCAGCGCGAGCTCGAACTGCTGCGCGGCCACCAGCGCCGGGCGGTTCTGAAGCACGCTGCCGCTCAGGCTCGAGAAGCCGCGATCGTAGGCCAGGCCGCTCAGCTCGCCTTCGACCTCGGTCGACGGTGCGAACCCGGTCGCCGGCGTGCCGCGCAGCGAGTCGAAGTAGGACTCGTCGCCGACGATCGAGCCGTGGACCGAGGTGATCCCGGACTGGTTGACGAGGCCGGTGACGAGCCGCTGCATCGTCGCTCCGGTGCCGTAGGCCATCCGGTCGAAGATCCCCGCGCCGAACGTCGGATCGCCGCCGCCTTTGAGGTAGAGCGTGCCGTGCCAGCCTCCCGCCGGTCGAGTGAGCCGACCCCGAGCACCTGCGTGGACAGCGTCGCGCCGGCCCGAAGCGCAGCAGCGCGGTCGACGTCGTGTAGAGCTTCTCGACCGACGCCGGCAAGGCGCCCGACGCGTGCTGAGGCGGCGAACAGGGTCCGACCGGTGTCGAGGTCGACGACCTGCGCTCCGCTGGCGCCACCGGCGGCGCTCAGCCCACCGCGCAGCGCGCTGCGGAGGTTGCGCTGCGCGGCGGCGGAGGTCTGCGCCGAGGCCGAGGCAGCGCCGACGGCGAACAGCACCCCCGCGGCGGCCATCGAGGCCAGGAAAACGCGCATCAAGCGTATGTAACCGCTGAGTGAGGCAAAAGTGGCGGTGATCGCGGCCCGATCCCGTTCTACAATAACTCTGAGCATGGGCAAGGTCGTCAAGCTCGAGACTGCAGGGGCCGATCGTGTGGGCGCGGGGCTCCGGCGACGCCACCGGGTCGGCGGCGGCAGCAGCGCTCAAAGTCGGCGCTGGTGCTCGGCGGCGGCGGCTTCACCGGCGGCGTCTACGAGATCGGCGCGCTGCGGGCGCTCGACCTGCTGTCGGTCAACCGCACCGTCAACCAGTTCGACGTGTACGTCGGCACCAGCGCGGGGTCGTTCGTCGCGGCGGCCGTCGCCAACGGCGTGACGCCCGAGGAGATGATGCGGGTGATCGTCCAGCAGGTGCCGACGCCGTTCCCGGACGCGAACGTCGAGCTCGCTGCTGAGGCCGAACTACACGGAGTTCATCAGGCGCGGGCTGCTGCTGCCGCTGCGGCTTGCGCGGCTCGTGCGCTCGCTGGCTCGCGACCTCGGCCAGATCTCGGCCGTCGACATCGTCCTTGGCCTGGCCGAGTCGCTGCCGTCGGGGCTGTACTCGGGCGAGGGGATCGAGCGCTACGTGCGCACGATCCTGTCCGACCCGGACCGGACCGACGACTTCCGCCTGCTCGCCAACGAGCTGTACCTCGCCGCGACCGATCTCGACACCTGCGAGCGGATCGTGTTCGGCGCCGAGGACTGGGACGACGTGCCGATCTCGACGGCGGTCAGCGCGTCGAGCGCGCTGCCGATGCTCTACAAGCCGGTCAAGGTCAGGGATCGCGAGCTGATCGACGGCGGCCTGCTGTCGACGACCAATCTCGACATCGCGGTCGAGGCCGGCGCGAAGTTCATCGTCGTCGTCAACCCGCTGGTGCCCTACGTCAACGACTTCGAGCAGCAGATCTCGACGATCGGCGGCTCGCGCGCCCGTCGCGTCTCTGACATGGGGTTCCCGCAGATCGGCTACCAGTCGTTCAAGCTGCTCGCCTACCAGCGCCTGCACGAGATCGCGCGCAGGTGGGAGGAACGCTATCCCGGCGTCGACATCATCCTGATCGAGCCCGAGCCCAACGACGAGCTGATGTTCCAGACGAGCGTCATGAACTACACCTCGCGCGTCGACATCGCCCGCCACGGCTTTCAGTCGGTGACGCTGAAGCTCGCCCACGACTACCCCCGGTTCAAGCGGATCTGCGCTCGCCACGGGATCGAGATCTCGGCGACGCGCGTGCGCAAGGTCGTCAAGCACTTCGAGGCCGAGCGCGAGAAGACCCGCGCCTGGCGCAAGATCCTCGAGCAGACGACGTCGACGCTGCTGCGCCAGTCGGCGCAGGACTAGACCACCCGCGCCCGACCGCAAGCCAATGATTGTCGCCCCCTGGCGGGACCAAACAAAGCCCGGCGCTAGCCGGGCTCCCTATAAAGCTCGCCGTTAGGCGCTTGCCACCTGATGCAACGCCTGCTGCTCGTACCCCGGCAGCTCGCGTAGGCTAGAGAGGAAGAGAGTCTTGTCGATCCGACCATTGAAGATCGGGACGCCCAGCTCGACGCATTTCACGATGACGTCGCGGCGCTCTAGGCCGGACTCACGCGCAAGCTCGGTGGGCGTCAGGTGATTGGCCATTGGTCCTGTTCCTCCTTTGCCGTTCACTACATATCTACAAGTATGGCGCGTCGATCGGACGGTCTCAACGAAATTGGCCACTTATTCGTGCGCGCAGCGAGAAGCGTTGCAGTTCGACCTGTGGCTCGAATAAACGTTGTGGTTCAAAGAACGCGTCAGCGGGTATATGGGTGCGCAGGACCGACTGGTCATGGCAACGGCTCTAGGCGTGACCCAACTCGCACCGGCCTGCACCGAGCAGGAGCTGGTCGCTGCCGTCAGGACCGGTGACGACCGGGCGTTCGAGGAGCTCTACTCTCGCTACCGCGCTCGGATCAGCGCGTATATCGCCGGCATGATCCGCGATCACGCCCGCGCCGAGGACGTGGCCCAGGACGTGTTCATCTCGGCCCTGCGCCGTCTGCGCGAAACCGAACGGCCGATCGCGTTCAAGCCCTGGCTGTATGAGATCGCGAAGAACGCCTGCATTGACGAGTTCCGCCGGACCCGCCGCACGCGCGAGGTCTCGCTCGACAGCGACGACTCCGACGAAGCCGGCCCGCGGCCGGTGATCGCGGGCGGCCCGACGCCCGACTCCGCCGTCGAGAACAAGCAGCGGCTCGACGACCTGCGCGGCGCCTTCCATGGGCTGTCGGAGAGCCACCACCGGATCATCGTGATGCGCGAGTTCGAGGGCCTGTCCTACGAGCAGATCGGCCGCGAGCTGGGGCTGAGCAAGGCGGTCGTGGAGAGCACCTTGTTCCGCGCGCGGCGCAAGCTGACCGAGGAATACCAGGAGCTCGTCAGCGGCCGCCGCTGCGAGCGGGTCCAGACGGTGATCGCGGCCGGCGGCGAGCGTCCGCTGCGCTCGCTCGGCCTGCGCGAGCGCCGCCAGCTGGCGCGCCATCTCTCGCACTGCCAGCCGTGCCGCCGCCACGCGCGGTTGGCCGGCGTCGACGAGTCGTTCTTCCAGACCCCCGGCGTCCTGGGCAAGATCGCGGCGCTGCTGCCGATCCCCGCGTGGCTGCGCCTGCGCCTGCGCCGTTCGCGCGGCAACGGCAACGGCGGCGATGGTGCCGCCGCGGCGAGCAACATCCATTCGGCCGCTGCGCTGCCCTCGATGCAGCTGGTCGCTCGGCTTGCTGATGTTCCCGCGCAGGCCTCCGGGCTCGGCCGCGCGACCGCGGCGATCGCCGCGATCGTGATTGCGGGCGCTGGTGGCGGCGTCATCGCCGGTCTCGGCGGCGACGGCCGCGGGGCGCCGGTCCGCCCGGCAGATCGCCACGCCGCGCCACCGGCCGCGCCGGCACGATCCGGAAGCGCCGGCTCGGTCGGTCGCGCGACGTCGTTGCGGCCAGGCCGCCCGAGCGCGGCCGGTGTCATCGCCGGTTCGCGGCCGGCGAAGTCCGGCTCGGGCGCCGGCTCGGGCGCGGGCTCCGGCGCGGGCGCCGGTCAGGGTCACGGCGGCGCGGGTCCGAGCTCGCCGGCGTCGCGGGGAGCCGGATCGACGCTGTCGAACGTGACCTCGCGCGTCGGCGCTGTGGCCGGCGGGCACGGCTCTGGGCTCGGGGCGGTTCGCGGCACCGCCGGCGCGGCCGTCTCGACCGTGACCCACGCCGCCGGGCACACCACCAGCGCCGCCACAAACGCCGTTAACCAGACCGCGTCCAACGTGGGCAACACGGCCTCCAACGCCGTCAACCAGACCGCGTCCGGTGTGGCCAATACGGCCTCCAGCGCCGCGCAGCAGACGGCTTCGACCGTCAACCAGACCGTTTCGAACGTGACCCAGCCGGCTTCGAGCGTGACCCAGCCCGCGTCGACCGCGGTCCAAAAGACGGCCTCGAACGTGAGTCAGACCGCTTCGAACGTGACCAAGACCGCCTCCAACGTGGTCAACTCGCTGCCCAAGCCGCAGCTGCCGCCGCCGCCGAGCACCACCACTGCGCCGAGCGTCCCCAACGTCCATGTTCCGTAATCGGGCCCTGTGGTTTACTGGGATGCTCTCGGGGCGTGGCGCAGCCTGGTAGCGCGCACCGTTCGGGTCGGTGAGGTCCCCGGTTCAAATCCGGGCGCCCCGATAACGCGGACCCCTGCTAACGCGGGGGTTTTCGCGTCTCTGGGGTCGGACGTGGCGACAATCTGGCGACAATTTCTCGCCACGCGCGCCCGTCCTCTGGCGTGGCGCTAGTCTGGGTTGCCCAACGCCACGCGAGGAGCTTCCGTAGCAATGCCTGACACCGTCGAGCCGACAGCGGTCCCGGCCCCGCCACTCGGGAGCGCGCCGCCGGCTCAGCTCAACGTCCGCTTTGAGCGCAACCCCGACGGCTGGGTAACCGCGCAGATCGCGGAGGTTCCCGCCGCGATCTCGCAGGGCCGCGACGAGACCGAGGCGTGGCGCAACGTGCTCGACGCTCTACACGACCTCTCCCATATGCCGACGAGGGCCGAGCGCATCGCGACGACGATCCAAGCGCGCCTGATCGAGCCGCTTCTGTCACTGCGCCGCTAGCGTGAAGCGACGGGCGTTGGAGCGCTGGCTGCGCAAGCACGGCGCTGTCCTCCACCATCACGGCAGCTCGCACGACGTGTGGTGGACCGCAAGCCCGACGGGCGGCCAGTTCGGAACGGTGCCGCGCCACGGCGAGATCAAGACGGGGACAGTGCGAGCGGTCTGCGATCAACTCGGCGTGCCGCGGCCGAACGCGCGATCTTGACCTGGTTGTTGGTCGGATGCACCGTGGCCCACCCTGCCGACGGAATTCGACATGACATCCAGGCCGAACAGATGTGTACGGCACGGTCCCACGGAGGTGTATGCTTGATCGAGGTGAGCGAGACCAAGATCAGGCGCACGAACATCAATCTCGACACGGAGCTCGTCGACGCGGCAGCAGCTGTGCTCGGCACCGAGCGAATCACGGACACCGTCCATGCTGCGCTGCGTGCCGTGATCGATCGTGCCGCGCGCGCGCGGCTCGCTACTCGCGACTTCGATGACCTGACGCCGGACGTGCTAGAGCAACTCCGCCGCCCGCGACAGACCGTATAGGTGCACCTAGCCGGTACCAGCGCCTGGGTGTGGACGCGCACCGTCGGCGGCGAACTGCGCACTGCCTTCGATGAAGACGTCATCGACGGGCAGGTAGCGACCTGCGACATGGTCCGCCTCGAACTCCTCTACAGCGCCCGCAACGCCATCGAATTCACAAATCTGCGCGTTGAACTCGACGCTCTACCTAACTGCGAGATCGGGGTCGATGAATGGCAGCGGACGCTCGAGGTCTACGAGCGACTCGCCCGACAAGGCGGGCTGCATCACCGTTCGGTCCGTCATCCCGACCTGCTCATCGCCGCTGCCGCCGAAGCCAGCGGCATTCCGGTGCTCCACTACGACGAGGACTACGACCGCATCGCCGCGATCACCGGGCAGGAGGTTCGGTGGCTGGCGCCGCGCGGATCACTCAACTGAGCGACAGCCACCTCCGAACCGATCGGGCAGTGAGGTCCTCGGTTCAAATCCGGGCGCCCCGATAACGCGGACCCCTGCTAACGCGGGGGGTTTTCGCGTCTCTGGGGCCGGACGTCGCATCACGCGTCCGCTTCGGACGCGAGCAATGTGCGCAGGACGATCACGCGGCCATCACGGACCGTCAGGATGTCGATTCCACGCGCCACCGGACTGCCGGGCGGGCCGAAGCGCCAGCCGAGGGCGGCCGTGTCACTGCCGACGTACCGAGGGCTGTCCTCCTCGAACACGAAGTCTGCCGGAGCGCCGTCCAGAAGCTTCTGGGCGCGGCTGTCGAGCGCCTGCCGGCCTACCACCTCTCCTTCGGGATCGATGAACTTCACGTCCTCGGCATATGTCCGCTCGATGGCCGCCCAGCGGTCGTCAGGGTCCCGCTCTGCAAAGACTTCGTGCAGGTTGAGGGACAGCAACTCCTGCGCATCTGGCATGTCATCGATCCTTTCATCGGTGTAGGGCTCCCCGATCGCAGTAGAGGTTCCGATCATCGCGCGACCGTCGCGCGACCGCCACGAGCTCGATTCCGCGCCCGATCGAGCGCGGCTCTCGGAAACGCCGCCGAGTCGTATTGATCGCCTCGCTCACCTTGAGTCGAGTCCAGGCTATAACGGGCGGTTATGCCGGCTGGACGTTCGGAGATAGGCCGCCGCGCTTCCGCGCCGTATGTTGAGCTGCGATGACAGGTACAGACTGGGGACTTGCGATCTCGGTATTTCTCGCCTGCGCGGTCGAGGCGGTCGAGGCGCTGACGATTGTGCTTGCGGTGGGGACGACGCGCGGCTGGCGATCGACGCTCAGCGGCGTCGGGGTCGCGCTGCTCGTGCTCGCGGCGTTGACCGCGGTGCTCGGTCCGGCGCTCACGGGGCTTCCGATCAACGTGCTCCGGGTCGTCGTCGGGGCGCTGCTCCTGATCTTCGGTCTGCAGTGGCTGCGCAAGGCGATCCTTCGCGCATCCGGCCTCAAGGGGTTACACGACGAAGAAGCCGCGTATGAGGAACAGCAGGCGGCGGCACGCGCGGCCGGGGCGGTCCCCGGGGACCGGTTCGACCCGTACTCGTTCACGATCGCGTTCAAGGGCGTGCTACTCGAGGGCCTCGAGGTCGTGTTCATCGTGCTGACCTTCGGCGCCAACCAGCACAACGTTGGCCTCGCCGCAGTAGCCGCCGGCGTGGCCGTGTTGGTGATTGTGATCGCGGGCGTGGCCGTTCACGCTCCCCTCGCGCGCGTCCCCGAGAACAGGCTGAAGTTTGCGGTCGGCGTGATGCTGACGTCGTTCGGGATGTTCTGGGGAGCCGAAGGCGCGGGCGCGCACTGGCCCGGCAGCGACGCGGCGCTCCTCGTGATCATCCCCGCGACCCTCTTGTTCTCGCTCGGGCTCGTCGCCGCGATCAAGCGGCGTGCACCGATGCCCGCGCGCTCGGTCGGCACGGAGGCGGCCAGGGCATGAAGAGGATCGAGTCCTTCCTTCGCTTCCTGTGGGATTTCGTGATCGGCGACGACTGGCGCATCGCCGCAGGAGTCGTGGTCGCGCTCGGACTAACCGCGCTGGTCGCCGACACGAGCGTCTCGGCGTGGTGGATCCTCCCCGCAGCGGTCGCGCTGCTACTCGCGGGATCCGTCTGGCGTGTGGCGCGGACACGCGCGTAGGGGGCCGTTGAAATCAGGCACGGATGGAAGCCGACTGCTAAGAACCGATTGAACGATCCTGACCCGAGATCCACCCACTGAAGGAACCCGCGCCCTGAGCGCACCGCTGGAGGCGTTCGTCGACGCCCTCCCGGTGCCTCGGCGACTGATCGCGGGCGAGCATGGCGGCGCGCTGATCGTGCGTATCCGCGGTGGGGCGCACCGCTTTCATCGCGACCTGCCCGAGTCACGGATCTGGGGCTACGACGGGACGGTGCCGGGTCCGACGATCGAGGTCGACCACGGGCAGCCGGTGACGGTCGAATGGCGCAACGAGCTCGACGGCGGGCTGCCGGTCGTCGTCACGATCGCCCCCGAGTCGACCGACGCCGGTGGCGTGCCGGTGCAGTGCGTGCCGGGGCTCAGTGGCGGCACGCCCGACGAGCAGGCCGCCGCGCTCGCCGGTCACACGGTCGTGCACCTGCACGGGGGCCTTACCCCGGCTTCGTATGACGGCTGGGCGGAGAACCTGTTCGCGCCTGGCCAGCACGCCGTCTTTCGCTACCCGGTGGACCAGCGCGCGGCGTTGCTCTGGTACCACGATCACGTCATGGGCGTCACCAAGTACGACGTGTACGCCGGACTCGCCGGGCTGTGGATCGTCCGCGACGAGCGCGAGCGCGAACTGGGGCTGCCCGAAGGCCCGCCGTTCGAGCTGCCGCTCCTGATTCAGGACCGCAACTTCGATCTCGACGACCAGGGACGGCTGACCGGCCGCCTGGTGCACAAGACCGACCCCGAGGTGATGGAAGCCTTCGCCCCGTTCACGACCGTCAACGGCAAGATCTGGCCGGTGCTCGACGTCCAGCCGGCCACCTACCGCTTTCGCGTGATCAACGGCTCCAACGCTCGCACCTACCGGCTCGTGCTGCTCCGCGACGGCAACCCCGATCTAGACCGGGTCAGCCAGATCGGCACCGACCACGGCCTGCTCCGAACACCCGCGCGTGTGCCGCCGGACGGCCTCGTGCTCGCGTCGGCCGAGCGCGCTGACCTGCTCGTCGACCTCGCCGACCTCGAGCCCGGCAGCGAGCTCACGCTGCTCAACACCGCCGCCGCCCCCTTCGACGGAGCCCCCTTCCCCGCCTCCGACGCACTCAACGCCGCGGACCTCGACGGCCTGCTGCCCTACCCGCACGTCATGCGCTTCCGTGTCATCAAGGGCCCTGTCACCCGCCGTGCGATCCCGCACGAGCTCGCGACCGACTACCGGCCGCCGACGCCGCAGGCGCTGGCCGGCGCGCCGCGCCGCGCGATCGCGCTAGTCGAGCGGGAACTCGACGGCGAGCCCAACATGCTCACCATGCGCGAGCTCGCGATCGCCCCGGACGAGCACACCGGACCGCTCCTCACCCTCGCCGAAGGCGAGCAGACCACCCACTACCGCACCGTCGCGTCGCACTTCGAGGACGCCACCACCTTCTTCCCGATGCTCGGGCAGTACGAGGTCTGGCGGCTCATCAACCTCACCGGCGACACGCACCCCATCCACCTCCACCTCGATCCGTTCCAGATCCTCTCACGACGCCCGATCCGGTACGAGATCCCCCAGGACGGCATCGAAGACTTCGACCTCGCAGCCTCAGTGACCCTCGCGCGCGACCCCGACGACGAGCTCGACCACACCATCGACGACAACGAGCGCGGCCTCAAGGACACCATCCGCGTCAACCCCAACGAGATCGTCGAAATTGCCGTCCGATTCACCACCTACGCCGGCCGGTACATGTACCACTGCCACATCCTCGAACACGAAGACCGCGACATGATGCGCCCATTCGTGACCATGCCCGCCGAGCTCATGCCGTTCATGACCTAAGCCGCGACGCGACACGCGGTTAGGCGAAGATCGGGAAGCGCCGCTGCTTTGCGAGCCGATCCATGCCATCCTGGATCGCGGATTCCACTTCGCGATAGATCGAGTTGAGGTACTCGCGATCGTTGGCCCGCTCTGGGTCGTGGTCGACGTGAATGGGGTCCAGCAGTTCGGTGCGGATCTTCGCCGGCAGCGGAAGGTGCGTCGGAATCGTCTCGATCGTCAGCCCGAACGGGAAGCCGAGCACGATCGGCAGCCTCGAGCCGCGAAGCTTCTTCTTCAGCCCACTGACGCGGTCGAGCCCGTTGGCGATCCAGCGGCCCTCGGACAGGACGAATGCGGTGTCATGCCCGCCGACGCTTGCCACAGGGACGATCGGCACGCCTGAGCGGATCGCCTGGCGTACGAAGCCCACGCGCCCGCCGAGGACGGCCTCATCGCGCCGGCGCCAGTTGCGCATCGCGTCGACCTCGCCCCCCGGCCAGATGATCACGTCGCACCCGGCGCTGAGCGACGCGCTGACGCCTTGGCGCGACGCCGGGATAACCCCTGCCTGGCGGAAGTAGTCGCCGAGGCCGGGCGTGGCCATCAGGACATCGTGAGCGGTTGCGTGCAGCACGCGTTCGGTGCCGAATCGCCGCCACCAGTCGAACACGAACGTCCACGCGTCCATCGTCAGCGATCCTCCTGAATGATTTCCGATCAGCAGCGAGGTCTCCTTGGGCAGGCGCTCCCAGCCAGACGTCTCGAGCCGGAAGTAGTACTTGCACAGGGCATCCCAGGCGGGCTTCTGAGCCCGCATCAGGGTCTGGTTGGGGCCGTCGAGGGCGTGTTCGGTGGCGGCAGCGACACGCCTGCCGATGAGGCCCTCGATTCCACCTTTGGATTGGCGCTGGGCGCTCGGGGACTCGGCCGCCACAGCCGAATCCAGGGCTCCCCGGCCGTTGCGATGGTTCAGAGTCGTTGCGCGAAAGCCCTGCCGGGGCGGTGGTGGTGAGATGGTTGCCATGACACCCTCCTCCTGGCGCGTGGAGAGCCTCATCTCCCAGATGGACACCCAGAACGCCGCAACGAGTGAGTGCGCCATAGACAACGCTCGGCACACATTGATAGTCGCCGATTATTCGAAGAGATCCGAGCATCCTCCCTTTGTGGCGCCGTGACATCGGTATGAGACACCGTGACTCGTGCGGAAACCCCGCAGCCGGGTGGTACGGTGGTGCCATGGGCGCTCGGGAGGAAGACCCACCCGCGGTGACATCGCCGCGCAACGCTACGCAGGCGACCGAGGCGCCGATCGAGAACCGTACGTTCGACGAGATGGAGGTCGGCGAGACCGCTGCCCTCGAGCGCACGTTGACCTGGCGGGACATCGAGCTGTTCGCGGTGATGTCGGGCGATGTGAATCCCGCCCATGTCGACGAGGAGTACGCCCGCACCGACAGGTTCCACCGGATCGTCGCGCATGGCATGTGGGGCGCCTCGCTGATCTCCGCGCTGCTCGGCACCCGGCTGCCCGGGCCGGGGACGATCTACCTCGAGCAGACGCTGCGCTTTCACCACCCGGTCATCATCGGAGACACGATCACCGTCTCGGTGACCGTGGCGTCCAAGGCGGCGCGTCACCGCGTCGTGCTCGACTGCCGGTGCGTCAACCAACGTGGCGAGACCGTGATCGACGGGACCGCGACGGTGCTCGCGCCGACCGAGAAGGTCCGCCGTCCCCGCTTCGCGCTTCCGGAGGTCTCGGTGCGCGAACAGGGCGCTGATCTCTGAAGCGTCGCGTAGTTCTCCGAACCCCTCTTGTGGGCGCAGGCGGATGAGTGATCGGCCGCGCTGGCCCAGACTGACCGCATGAGCCACACGATCGTTCCGGTCCTCTGTGGGATGGCGGTAAAGAGGAGGATCCATGTCTGAAGCAGTCATTGTCGACGCAATCCGGACGCCCGTCGGCAGGGCGATCAGAGGGACGCTGCGGGACATGCGCGCCGACGACCTCGCGGCGATCCCGCTGCGCGCGCTCGTCGAGCGCAACCCGGAAATCGACTTCCGCGAGACCAACGACGTGATGATGGGCTGCGGCTTCCCCGACCACGAGCAGGGCTACAACGTGGGCCGCAACGCGGTGTTGCTCGCCGGATTGGACCACCACATCCCGGCGGTCACCGTGAGCCGCTTCTGCGCATCGTCCCTGCAGACGATCCGCATGGCGTTTCACGCGATCAAGGCGGGCGAAGGCGACCAGTACGTCGCGGCGGGCGTCGAATGCACCTCGCGCGGCGCGGGCATGACGCTGCCGGTGATGAACCCGCGGCTCGACGGGTCAAACGGCACCGGCTACAACGTCTACATCCCGATGGGGCTGACCGCCGAGAATGTGGCCGAGCGCTGCAAGGTCACCCGCGAGGCCCAGGACGAGTGGGCGGCGCTGTCGCAGCAACGCGCGGTCGCGGCCCGCGAGAGCGGCTACTTCGATCGCGAGATCGTGGGCGTCGACATCCCAGAGACCCACGACGCCGGCGGAGACGTCATCCCCGCGCACACGGTCACCAGAGACGACGGGCCGCGCGCGGGCACGACGGTGGAGTCGCTCTCGAAGCTCAAGCCGGTCTTCAAGCCCGATGGCACGGTGACCGCCGGCAACGCGTGCCCGCTCAACGACGGCGCCGCAGCCCTGCTGGTCATGTCGGAGGAGAAGGCCCGCGAGCGCGGCGTCAAGCCGCGGGCGCGGATCGTGGCCTCTTCGGTGGCGGCGATCCGCCCCGAGATCATGGGCCTCGGACCGATCCCAGCGATCAGGGCGGTGCTCAAGCAGGCGGGTTTGAAGATCGACGACATCGACTTGGTCGAGATCAACGAGGCGTTCGCCGCGCAGGTGCTGCCGTGCCGCGACGAGCTCGGCATCGATCCAGAGAAGCTCAACATCAACGGCGGCGCGATCGCGCTGGGTCACCCGTTCGGGATGACCGGCGCGCGGATCATGACCACCCTGCTCAACAACCTCGACTCGGTGGGCGGCAGGTACGGCCTGGAGTCGATGTGCGTTGCCGGCGGGTTGGGTCAGGCGATGATCGTCGAGCGGCTCTCGTAGAACGGAAAGGTACGGCACCATGGCAACCACAGATTCAAAGTCTCAGACTGCAGTCCGCGATCGCGATCTCACGGGACGGGTGGCACTGGTCACGGGAGGTACGCGTGGCATTGGCGCGGCGATCTGCCACGCGCTCGCCGCGGACGGCGCGGCCGTCGCGGCCGGATTCTCCTCAAACCAGGCGCGCGCCGACGAGCTTCGCCAGGCGGTCGAAGCCGAGGGAGGCGTGCTGTCGCTGCATCAGGGCAACGTCGGCGACGCGGAGGACTGCGAGCGCGTCGTCAAAGAGGTGATCGAGCAGCACGGCCGGCTGGACATCCTCGTCAACAACGCGGGCATCACGGTCGACAAAGCGGTCTCGAAGATGTCCGCGGCCGACTGGGACAAGGTGCTGAAAGTGGACCTGTCGGGGTCCTTCTACATGTCCAAGCCGGCGATCCAGCACATGCTCGGGCGCGGGTCGGGGCGGATCATCAACATCTCTTCGGTCGCGGCCGAGATGGGCAACGCCGGCCAGGCGAACTACACGGCGTCGAAGTCCGGCCTGTTCGGGCTCACCAAGACGCTCGCCCGCGAGGCGGCGCTCATGCTCCGCGTGGCCGGCAAGCTCGAGAAAGGGATCGGGGTCACGGTCAACTGCGTCACCCCGGGCCTGATCGAGACCGACATGGTCGTCACGATCCCGCCGTTCATGGTGGCGGACTTCCTGGAGCGGATCCCTCAGCACCGGATGGGACAGCCAGAGGAGATCGCGCGCGTCGTGTGCTTCCTCGCCCAGGACGCCTCGGGTTACATCACGGGGCAGATCTGGGATGTCGACGGCGGACTCAACATGTGATTGGACTGCAAATGGCTACGAACGTTTCAGAAAAAGAAGCTCGCGACGTCGTCGAGGCGGCGCGCGAGGCCGAGTGGAAACTGCCGAGCTTCGGCAAGCAACTGTTCCTGGGCGATTTCCGCCTCGATCTGATCCATCCGCAGCCGCGGCTGGACCCCGACGCGGTCGAGAAGGGAGAGCGGTTCCTCGCGGAGCTGAGGGCGGTGCTGACGGAGGTGGCCGATCCGTTGGAGATCGAACGTGAGGCAAAGATCCCCGACCGCGTGGTGGACGCGCTGAAGAGAATCGGTGCGCTGGGGATGAAGGTGCCGCCGGAGTACGGTGGCCTGGGCCTCTCACAGGTGTACTACAGCAAGGCGCTGGCGCTCGCCGGCAACTGTCACTCGGCGATTTGCACGTTGCTCAGCGCCCATCAGTCGATCGGTGTCGCCGAGCCGCTGCGGATGTTCGGCAGCGAAGAGCAGCGTCAGAAGTGGCTGCCACTGGTCGCCAAGGATCACATCAGCGCGTTCCTCCTGACCGAGCCGGGGGTGGGCTCCGATCCGGCGCGGATGGCGTCGACCGCGATGCCGGTCAGCCCCGAGCACGCCGCGATGCCGGTCAGCCCCGAGCACGCCGCGGCGCCGGTCGACGACGAGATCGTGGCGACTCCAGTCGACGGCGGTTACCGGATCAATGGCCGCAAGCTGTGGGCCACGAACGGGACGGTCGCGGACATCGTCGTGGTGATGGCGAAGGTGCCCAAGAGCGACGGCCACCGCGGCGGGATCAGCGCGTTCGTGTTGCCGTACGAGACCGAGGGCATCAAGGTCCTGCATCGGAACGAATTCATGGGCCTGCGGGGGATCGAGAACTCGGTCACGGTCCTCGAGGACGTGTTCGTCCCCGAGGAGAACCGAATCGCTCGCGAGGGCGACGGACTCAAGATCGCGCTGAGCACCCTGAACACGGGCCGCTTGGCGTTGATGGCGATCGCGGTCGGGGCTTCGAAGTGGGCGACCAAGGTCGCGCGCGAGTGGGCCACCGAGCGGGTGCAGTGGGGCCGTCCGATCGGCAAGCACGATGCGGTGGCGCAGAAGCTGGCCTTCATCGCGGGCAGCGCGTTCGGCCTCGAGGCGATGCTCGACGTCGCAGCGCGCCTGGCTGACGACAAGCGCAACGACATCAGGATCGAGGCTGCGCTGTGCAAGGTGTACGGGTCGGAGCTCTCGTGGAGGGTGATCGACGAGCTGATGCAGGTTCGCGGCGGCCGCGGGTACGAGACCGCGGAGTCGCTGAAGGCCCGCGGCGAGAAGCCCGTGCCGGTGGAGCAGGTCATGCGGGACATGCGCGTGAACCGCATCTTCGAAGGGTCGAGCGAGATCATGCACCTGTTGATTGCACGCGAGGCGGTCGACACCCACCTCAAGGCGGCCGGCGGCCTGCTGATGGGGGACGGCGATGTCAAGGCCAAGGCGGATGCGGCCATGAAGGCCGGGCTCTTCTACGGCAAGTGGCTGCCGCAGCTCGCCGTGGGCAAGGGCCAGAATCCTCGCGCCTATGAGGAGCTCGGAGCGCTCGCGAGCTACCTGCGCTACGTCGAACGCGCGTCGCGCAAGCTCGCACGCGAGACGTTCTATGGCATGGCGCGCTGGCAGGCGAAGCTCGAGAACAAGCAGACGTTCCTCGGGCGCATCGTCGACATCGGCGGCGAGCTGTTCGCGATCTCCTCGACCGTCGTCTACGCCGACAC
This sequence comes from uncultured Solirubrobacterales bacterium, assembly GCA_963809685.1. Classification (GTDB taxonomy): domain Bacteria; phylum Actinomycetota; class Thermoleophilia; order Solirubrobacterales; family Solirubrobacteraceae; genus Palsa-465. The sequence goes on from CAWEKN010000008.1 coordinate 193,653, forward strand.
CGTCGGACGCGAGCACCCGGAGCGAAAGGAAGAGGCGATCGAGCTCGCCCAGCTGTTCTGCTCGATGGCCAAGCGCCGAGCCGACGCGCTCTTCCACGAGCTGTGGGCCAACGACGACGACGGCCGTTACCGCGCAGCGCAGAAGGTGCTCGACGGCCGCTACACCTGGCTCGAGGAAGGCGTCCTCGATCCGGCGGGCGACGGTCCGATGATGCCGGCGTTGGACTAGGACGGAGACCACCATGGCCACGGTGATCAAAGATCCGGGCACGCCGGAGACGGAAGCCGAATGGGCGGCGCGGCTCGACGGCTACGTGGAGCGCGCGCGGGAGGCCTCCACGGCGCTGCGCAAGCTTGACCAGCAGGCTGTCGACCGCATCGTGTGGGCGATGACGGTCGCGGGGCTCGAGCACGCGGTCGAGCTGGCCGAGCTGGCGATGGACGAGACCCACTTCGGCGTGCTCGAGGACAAGGTGGTCAAGAACTACATCGCCACCGAGTTCCTGTACGACTACCTCAAGGACAAGAAGTCGGTCGGCGTGATCGACGAGGATCGCGAGCGTGCCCTTCAGTACGTGGCGGAGCCGATCGGGGTCGTGCTGGCACTGCTGCCGATCACGAACCCGACCTCGACGACGCTGTTCAAGTCGATCGTGTGCGCCAAGACCCGGAACGCGCTGATCATGCGTCCGTCTCCACGCGCGGTGCGCTGCGCGATCCGCGCGGGCGGACTCCTCCAGGCGGCGGGCGAAGCGGTCGGGCTGCCGCCCAACTCGCTCCAGGTGATCCCTGATCCGTCGCTCGAGGTGTCGCAGTACCTGTTCCACCACCCCGGGGTCGATTTCATCTGGACGACCGGCGGACCGAAGGCGGTCGCGGCCGCCAACCAGGCCGGCAAGCCGTGCCTCAGCGTCGGATCCGGCAACGCGCCGGTGTACGTGCACCGCACCGCCGACATCCGGATGGCGGTCATGGACATCCTGATCTCCAAGACGTTCGACTCGTCGGTCATCTGTCCCGCGGAGCAGACGTGCGTGATCGACGATCAGATCTACGATCAGGTGATCGAGGAGTTCCAGCGGATGGGCTCCCGGCTGCTCACTGACGAGCAGGCGTCGGCACTTGCGGCTCGATCGTTCACGGAAGAGGGCAAGGTGCAGTTCGATGTCCTCGGGCAGTCTTGCGTGAGCCTCGGCGGCCTGGCCGGCTTCGAGGCGGCGGACGACGACAAGGTGCTGCTCGCCTCGCTGCCGACGGACCTCGACGCCCTCGCCGCGCACCCGTTCATCGCCGAGAAGCTGATGCCGGTGCTCGGGGTGGTGCGCTCGCCGTCGGTGGAGCACGGGATCCGGGCCTGCGAACTGGTCACCGAACACGGTGGCCTGGGTCACACCTCGGCCGTGTATGCGAACGACGAAGAGGTGATCGAGCGGTTCGCGCTCACGATCCGCACCGGGCGGATCCTCGTCAACGCGCCGACGGCGGTCGGCGCGTTGGGCGGCGTGTACAACTCGATGACCCCGACCTTTTCGCTCGGCTGCGGCACCTGGGGAGGCTCGAACACGACCGACAACGTCAACTACCGCAACCTGTTGAACGTCAAGACCGTGTCGCGCCGGCAGACGCCACCGCAGTGGTTCCGGGTGCCCTCGGACACGTACTTCAACCCCGGCTCGCTCGACAGCCTGCGGCAGCTCGACGCCGCGCGCCCACTGATCGTCACCGACGGCCCGACGGTCGCGCGCGGGGTGGCCGATGAAGTCCGTCACTACCTCACGGCGAGCGCCGTGCACGTGTACTCCGGGGTCGAGCCGGAGCCGACGGAGGCGCAGATCCGCGCCGGGGTGGAGGAGCTCGAGCGCGTCGGCGCGGACGCGATCATCGCACTCGGCGGCGGCTCGGTGATGGACGCCGCAAAGGCGATGCGCCTGTTCCATGAGAGCCCGCAGCTAACCGTCCGGGAGCTGTCGCTGCCGTTCCTCGACGCGCGCAAGCGAATCTCCGATTTCCCGCAGGTCGAACACAAGGTGCGGCTGGTCGCGATCCCGACCACGTCGGGCACCGGCTCGGAGGTCTCGCCGGCTGCGGTGATCAGCGTGGGAGATCGGAAGGTGACGCTGGTGGACTACTCGCTCGTCCCCGACATGGCGATCGTCGACCCGCACCTCACGCTGACGATGCCGAAGGAGATGACGGCGGACACGGGAATCGACGCTCTGACGCACGCGCTCGAGGCGGCGGTCTCGATCTTCGCCTCACCGTTCACCGACGCGTTCTGCATGCAGGCGGCCAACCTGATCTTCGCGTCTTTGCCACGCGCCTATCGGGACGGGTCCGATCTGGAGGCGCGCACCGCGATGGCCAACGCCGCGACGATCGCGGGGCTTGCGTTCTCCAACGCGTTCGTTGGGCTATGCCATGCGATGGCGCACCCCGTAGGCGCGCGGTTCGGGATCGCGCACGGTCGCGCGAACGCGATCTTCCTGCCGCACGTGCTGCGCTACAACGCGTCACTGCCGAGCAAGTTCATGCCGGCGCCAGGCTACTCCGCCTACATCGCGCCCGAGAAGTACGCCCAGATCGCGTGGATCCTCGGGCTCGGCGGCAAGAGCGAGCACGACCGGCGCGAGCGGCTGTTCGCCCGCGTCGACGAGCTGCTGGCCGAGGTCGACGAGCCGCGAACGCTCGCGGATTGCGGCGTGAAGCGCGAGGCGTTCGAGAAGGCGCTTCCCGACCTTGCCAAGGCGGCGTTCATGGACCCGAGCATTCGCACGAACCCGCGCATCCCGATGATCCGCGAGGTCATCGAGCTGCTCGAGCTGGGCTACTCCGGCGGGAAGTGATCGACGCCGAGGAGCGAGGGAACCGCAGTGCTGCGCCTTCAGGCGACTGGCTCGACGGTGCCGTCGTCGTGGACGAGCACGCCGCCGTAGCGGGCGCGCAGCAGGCGCCGCCCCGCCGCCGGCCCTGACAGCAGAGCGGCCTTGGCCAGCGCCTCGGCCTCCAGCGCGGTCGGGGCGAGCGCGGTGACCGCGACCAGCCCGGTCCAGGCGGGGCTCTTGGTGGCCGGGTCGATCAGGTGGTGCGCGTAATCGCCGTCCTCACGCTCCCACAGTCGCACGTCGATGCCGGAGGTCGCCACGCCGCCGGCGCGGACGTGGAACGTATGGGCGACGGCGCCGGTCAGCGGATGGCGCACACGCACCTCCCATGGGGGTCCTGATCCCGCCGCGACCCGCAAATCGCCGCCGCAGTCGACCGCGCATCGCCCGTGGGCCTCGAGCTGTGCCGCGAGCAGGTCGGCCGCCCATCCCTTGACCGAGCCTCCCAGGTCGAGCGCCGTGCCCGGCGGTCGGTGGATCACGCCCTCGCACTCGTCGACCCGCACCGCACGCCACGTGGCGGCCGGGTCGGGCCGAGCCGGACGCCGGGGCGGGGCCTCGCGGAGCCCGAGTGCGATCGAGGGGTGCCGAACGTCGGCGCGGGACTCGTCATAGCCGGAGCGACGAAGCGCTTCAAGCAGCGTGGGGTCGACGAGGCCGCCGCTCAGGTATGCCGTCCGCAGCGCGGCCGCGACCGCTGCTCGCAGAAGTGGCGCAGCGGGAACGCACGCGCGCGGATCTGCGTTCAGCCGCGAAAGGTCGCTGCGGGGGTCGAAACGAGAAAGCCGGCGGTCGATCTCGGCGAACACCGACGCCGCGTCGACGTCGCCGTCGGCGTCGCGCACGATCCGCGCCACCGTGCCCATCGTCTGGAAGCTGTCGTCGAGCACGCGCCCTCAGGTCGGGTTCGTACTGCCGCCGGGGGGCGGGGCAGCCATCTCGGCGCCATACGCTTGCTGCAGATCCGCGATCTGCCCTGGGCTCGACTGCGTTGTGAGCGGCGGTGGCGGCGGGGGCGCTTTGCGCGCCGAGGCCCGGCGGCGGATCAATTCGCCCACTCCGCCGGCCGCCGCGGCCACGATAACGTTCCAACGTGCGTGCGTCATCGTGTCGTGACGCTAGAGGATCAGGGTCGGCCCGGGCAGCGTGCGAGGCCGAACGATCGATGCGGAGAACTACGCGGCGCGGCTGCCCAGGCGGCGATCGCAGCGCCACGGTAGTCGCCGGTAGAGTCTGCCGACGATGGCTCCCTCCAGCTCCGGCCACGTTGTCATCGTCGGCGGCGGCGTCGCCGGTCTCGAGGCGCTGCTCGGTCTGCGGGACCTAGCCGGCGACCGCGTCAACCTGACCGTTGTTTCACAAGACGACTGGTTCGTCGATCGGCCCGTGACGGTGGCCGAGCCCTTTGGCCTGGGATCGGCAGCGCGCCATTCGCTGCCGGAACTGACCGCCGAGGCCGGCGCGAAGTTCGTCCGCGCGACCGTGGCTGCGGTCGATGCCGCCGAGCACCGTGTCGGCTGCGCGGATGGTCCGGACGTCGCCTTCGACACGCTGATCCTTGCTCCGGGCGCGCGGCCGCACGCACCGTTTCCCGACGCGATCACGTTCGGGCTCAAAGGGTCGGGCGAGGCCATCCGCGAGATGCTCGGCCGGCTGCGAAGTGGCGACGCGCGCAGCGTGGCGTTCGTTGCTCCCACGATGACGGGGTGGCTGTTGCCGTTGTACGAGCTGGCGCTGATGACCGCCCGCGAGCTCGCACGGAGCAACGTCGAGGGAGTGCGGTTGCACCTCTTGAGCCCCGAGGATGGGCCGCTGGCGCTGTTCGGCGGTCGGGACAGCCAGAGCATCGGCCGCTTGATGGAGGCGGCGGGGATCGAGTTCATCCGCGCGGCGTTCGCGAAGGCCGAAGGCGGCGGACTGACATATGGCGCTCTCGGGGAACCGAGCTCCGACTACGTCGTCACCCTGCCGCTGCTGAGCGGTCCGGGCCTGGCCGGCGTGCCGACCACCGAGCCTCATGGGTTCATTCCGGTGGACGAGTGGGGGCGGGTGAGAGGACTCACTGACGTGTACGCCGCCGGTGACGCGATCGACTTCCCGGTGAAGCAGGGTGGGCTTGCGGCGCAGCAGGCGGACGCCGTGGCCGAGCATGTCGCCGCGAGCTATCGCGCGGAAGTCCAGCCCGAGCCGTTCCGGCCGGCGCTGCGAGGAATGCTGTTCACGGGTGGGGAGCCGTTATTCATGCGCTCCGACGTACCCGGCGCGGACCCGGACATCCCCGGCGCCTGGTATCCGCTCTGGTGGCCGCCGACGAAGGTCGCAGGCCGCTACCTTCCCCCGTACCTATCCGAACGGGGCGAGGAGGACGGACTCGGCGCCCCGCCCGTCGGTTTCATGGACGTCGACATCCCGCTCGCCGCGCTCACGCTGCCGGGCTGACTGTCAGCCGCAGCAGCCGAGCTTCCGCTCTTGCCCGGCACCGCCGTCGAGTCTTCGCGGCGCTCTGTATTCGTTCGGGTAATTGATACGGATGCTGGCCGGGACGCAGCGCGGATGCCCGGGGCGATGGCAACGCTTAAGGTTCGGATGCGAGGCCAAGCGAAGGAGAGCAGATCGGCTCGCGCCTCCAACCGTAGCGTGAGGAGAGAGGATGTCTGCACTTCATCATGAGTCCGTTCCCGCGATGGCGCCGGAGCGGTTTGCGTCCGTCCTTTCGCGGGGTGAGTATGAAGCGTTGCTCGACCTCGTCCAGGTGGGCGCGCGGGAGTTGCACGGCCGAGTGATCTGGAACGTGAACTCGACGGCGAAGGGCGGTGGGGTCGTCGAGATGCTGCGGCCTCTGCTCGGTTACTGTCGTGGTGCCGGTGTCGACGCGCGGTGGGTGGTGATTTCCGGTGAGCCGGAGTTCTTTGCCATCACGAAGCGGTTGCACAACCGCCTGCATGGATTTGCCGGTGACGGCGGTCCGTTGGGCGACGGCGAGCGCGAGGTCTACGAGCGGACGCTGGCGGCGAGTGCGAAGGAGTTGGCGGAGCTGGTGCATCCGCTCGACATCGTGATCCTGCACGATCCGCAGACGGCTGGGCTGGCGGCGGCCGTGCGCGAGACGGGGGCGACGGTTATTTGGCGCTGCCACGTCGGTCTCGACGTCGCCAACGACAATGCTCGTGAGGCTTGGGATTTCCTGCGTGGCTACGTCCTGGATGCGCACGTATTCGTGTTCTCGCGGGCTGGGTTCGCGTGGGAGGGGCTGCCGCGCGAGCGGATCTCGGTGATTCGTCCCTCGATCGACGCCTTCGCGCCGAAGAACGCCGAGCAGGCTCACGAGCAGTCACTGGCGATCATGGCGACCGCCGGAATTCTGGCCGATGACCCGAGCGTCTACCCGATGTTCACGCGTTGCGATGGCTCGCCCGGGCGGATTGCGCGACGGGCGGAGATGCTCGAGGAGGAGCCTCTGGTAGCCGAGGTGCCGGTGGTGATGCAGGTCTCTCGGTGGGACCAGCTCAAGGACCCGCTCGGCGTGCTGGGCGCGTTCGCCGGGCACGTCGCACGGCGCGGTGAGCCGCACCTCCTGCTGGTCGGGCCCTCGACGGCCGCGGTCGCCGATGACCCAGAGGGAGCCCAGGTCCTGGACACCGTCCGGGCCGCGTGGCACGAGCTGCCGCCGGCGGTCCGTCGGCGCGTGCATGTGTGCTCGTTGCCGATGGAGGATGTCGAGGAGAACGCGGCGATCGTCAACGCCCTACAGCGGCACGCGGATGTGGTCGTGCAGAAGAGCCTCGCGGAGGGATTCGGCTTGACGGTCGCCGAGGCGATGTGGAAGCGGCGACCGGTGGTGGCGAGTCGGATCGGTGGGATTCGCGATCAGATTGAGGACCGCCGATCGGGGCTGTTGCTGCCTGACCCGCGCGACCTCGAGCAGGCTGGGGCGGCGATCAGCGGGTTGCTGGCGGACGGCGATCGCGCGCAGGCCATCGGGATCGCGGCACAGCGCCGCGTCCAGCAGCAGTTCCTTGGCCCGCACCACCTCGGGCGCTACTTCGAGGTGATCCATCGCGTTGGCGCGCTGCGCGAACATGACCGGCGGCACAGCGCGGGCTTTTCCGCACCCGATCACAGGGTCTAGCCCCGATGTGGGAGCTCCTGGATCGATGGAGCATTCCAGCATGACCTTCTTCGATTAGGAAGGAGAGACGGCGAGATGCCGGCTAATGCCGAAGATCGCAAGGGAGCGCCCAACGGGATGGGGCCCAAGACGGTGACGCTGCACGGCCGAACCGTGACGTACGCCGAGGCTGGCGCCGGCCCCGTGCTGCTTCTGATCCACGGCATGGGCGGCAGCTACGAGAACTGGCGGGAAGTGATCGGCCGCTGGCGCGCCACCACACGATCGTCGCCCCCGACCTCCCCGGACACGGCACCTCGGCTCCCGGTGCCGGCGACTACTCGATCGGCGCGCTCGCCGCGACCCTGCGCGACCTCCTCCTCGCCCTTGGCCACAACCGCGCGACCCTCGTCGGCCACTCGCTCGGCGGCGGGATCGCGATGCAGCTCGCCTATCAGTTCCCTGGGCTCGCAGAGCGTTTGGTGCTGGTCTCGAGCGGTGGCCTCGGGCCCGAGGTGAGCCTCGTCCTGCGTGCCGCCGCCCTACCCGGCGCGGATCTGTTCATCGCGGCGACTGCGAGGACCGGGAGTAGGGTGGGGGCCGTGCTTGGACGCAGCTTGGCGGCCATCGGGTTGCGGCCGTCCGTAGATGTCGCCGAGGTCGCTCGTGGCTACGCGTCGTTAGCTCAGCCCGACCGCCGCGCTGCCTTCCTGTCCACGCTGCGATCGGTCATCAACTCGCGCGGTCAGAGCATCGACGCCAGCGACAGGCTGTACCTGACCGCAGGCGTACCGGTGCTGATCGTCTGGGGAACGCGCGATCCGATCGTCCCTGCACGTCACGGCGAACGCGCCCACAACGCGATCGCCGACAGCCGCCTGGAGCTGTTCGACAGGGTGGGGCATGTGCCGCAGCTCGAGGCGCCGGCGCGCTTCGTCGCCGCACTCGAGCAATTCCTCGAGGAGACCGAGCCGGCGCACTTCGACGCCAAAGCGTGGCGCGCCCAGCTCCAGACCGAGGACTTCAACCGCCGAGATGGTCGGCGTCGGGCGTCGGCGCGGGGCTAGGCCGAAGCTCCCGCGAACTTCGATCCTCGAGCTCGAGCAACAGGACGAAGGCGCGCTGATGAGCATCGGAGGTGTGATGGTGTTCGACCCGGCGCCCGATGGCGCCGCGCCGACGCTCGCCGAGCGGGTGATGGTCCCGATCGCGCCGGCTGCTTGACGGGCGCGGCGGGCGCGGACGGGGCATCTTGAGCGAACAGGCGCGACGCCCGCCGCCGCTCAACCCTTCCGGCGGAAGCGACGCTCGCGTTGTACTTGGACGACGCGCTCCCAGCTCAACAGACGCTCGCGCTGAGCCTTGTTCAGACCGGCACGGCGAAGGAGCCGTTCGTTGCGCCGCCGGAGGTCGCGGAAGAGCGCCGATGGGTCAACCCGGGCATCGCGCTCATCCCGCGTTTGCTGCTCTTTATCGAGCTCTTGCCGGTGGGCTGCGGCGGCGTCGGCGCCGGGGCTGTCGTTGTGTGCCTCCATGCTGCCCACACTAGCTCGGTGGCTCTGAGAGGCAATCGGCTGCATCCCGCAGGTCGAGCTGGGGAACGCGCAGACATGTCGCGGCTTTACCCGGACGGCGACTGCTTCTGGGAGGCCACCGCCTCGAGCCGCCGGCCGTTCAGGCCTCCCCCCAAGCGACCACGCCAGCGATGTCAGCCGTCGAGAGAATGCCGATGGGCCGCTGTGTCCCGGGCTCGATGACCACCAGATGGCTGACCCCGTGCGCCAGCATCAGCTCGCCGGCGTCGCGCAGCGGCATCGACGGCTCGACGGTTACCACCGGCTGCTGTGCGATGGCGCGCGCTGTCGGCACCTCGCCGTCTCGGATCCCGGCCCGGACCAGGTCCAGATCGGAAATCACGCTCCAGACTCCGCACGGCGGATCCTCGTGTGAGATGCCGACCACGGCAAGGCAATGAACGTGATGCGTAGCCATCATCTGGGCGACCTCGGCCAGGCTCGCGTCGGGCTCGCAGGCGAGGATCCCGGGGTGCATGGCATCCGACACGGTCGCATGCTGAAGCGATGGCATCAGGTAGCTGCCCCGGGGCAGCTGGCTCGTCGTGACGGACATCGGGACCTCCTCGATTTCGGGTATCCAGGACGCTACGTCCAGCGCGTGCTGCTCGTCATCCGTGCTCGACCGTGTACGCCTCGGTAGGAGGCCGCAACCGTTGCCCTGAACGTGGCGTGCACCCCGCCCATACTCTCTGCGACTTGCGCGCCTCTAGTCGGCGTCCCGCGGGTCCATCGGTCGCGTGTTCAACGGCCGGACGGCGCGGTCGGCTGAGTACACCGTCGCCTCGCTTGGCCTCGCGAGGAGGCCGTCGAGGCCGAGCTGAAAGTCGGCGAACGCCTCAGAGCGATAGTGGGCGTCGAGCGCCTCCTGGCTTTCCCATTCGCTCACGAGAACGAACCGGCTGGGATCGGCCAGGGTCGCGGCGAAGGTGTAGCGTCTGCAGCCCGGTTCGCCGCCGGCCCAGCTGCCAAAGCGCTCGAGTAGCGTCGCAAGCTCAGCTCGCCGTCCGCTGATCCCGAACATCTCGGCGATGGCGATCACGGCCATGAGGTGCAGCTTCGCATACGCGCGTCGCGTGCCGCTCTGCGCGTCACGATCCAGGTCCGCAGGTTCGAAGTTCGAAGCAGCGCGTCAGGATCCGGCGATCGAGCTGGCGCCGGCGATTAGTAGCTGCCAAGCTCCATCGAATGGCAAGCGTTACGAACGAGATCGACCCCAGTGTGCCGCCGAGCGGAAGTGGTTGCGCGGAGTGCCTAGCGGGCGCGTCGCCCGGCTGGTGGCTACACCTACGTCGTTGCGCGGCTTGCGGGCACATCGGTTGTTGCGACAACTCGCCCAGCCAGCACGCGACCGCCCACTACGAGGCCACAGGGCACCCCGTGCTGCAAAGCTTCGAACCGGGCGAGGACTGGTTCTACGACTACCGCTCCGAGGAATTCTTCGAAGCGCCCGCCTTGGCCCCGCCCGATAGTCATCCGATCGACCAGCCCGTACCCGGGCCGGCCGGAGCCGTGCCTCGCGACTGGCAGCGTCACCTCAACTGACTCAGCCGCCGAGCCAGGTGCGGTTGGAGTCCGAGCACGAAGCATCAGTCATCGCGGTTGTTCTCCTTGATCGGAATCGAACTGGCGAGCTGCGGCAACACGTCGGCGATCAGACGCTCGACTTGCTCCGACGACGGGTCAACGGGCCAGAACACGATCGTGTCGAAGCCGTCCTGCGCGAACCCTGCGATCGTCTCGACCCACCACCCGGCCGGTCCGGCGAGCGGCTCACCCGCCAGATAGCCGACCGGGAGATCGGCGCGCCGCGGTGGCGGCCGGTCCCCGATCAGTCCCTGAAGGTTGATCAGTCGCCGGATCGAGCGAGGGTCGCGACCCGCCTTGTCGGCCGCCTCGTCAATCTGCTCGTTACCGGCGCGCAGCTCGTCACGGGTGAGCGCGCCGAGCGACGGCAGCCAGCCGTCGGCCTTGCGACCGACGAGGCGGATCATCCGCGGCTTGAACGCCCCCACCCAGATCGCGATCGGGTGCGCTGGTCGCGGGCCGGGCCGCGCGTCGTTGAGCCGGTAGTGCTTTCCCTCGAACGAGACCGACCGCTCCGCGGACCACAGCAGCCTGATCACGTCGATCGCCTCATCGATCGCCTCGACGGTCTCGCCCGGGGTTCGCCGCGGACCGCCGAAGTTCGCGATCAGCTCAGGCATTGCGCCGCCACCCAGGCCGAGTTCGAAGCGGCCGCCGCTCAGAACGTCCAGAGACGCTGCGGCCTTGGCCATCACGGCGGGCGGGCGCAGCGGCAGGTTCGCGACGTCAGTGAAGAACGATATCCGCTTCGTCTCCGCGAGCAACGTCGGGATCAGCGACCACGTGTCGAAGAAGTGATGCTGGTAAGGGTGGTCCTGGATGCCCACGAGTGCGAGGCCGCCTTCGTCTGCGACCCGCACCAGCTCGCGGCTGCGGTCCAGCGAATCCGCATCCGGGATGATGGAGATCCCAACCTCTAGCGGTTGTCGCGCCACGGCTTGCATCCGCTAGTTGTCATGCACGAAGCATGACGCCGGCGCCGCTCACTCGCATACGCCGGTGGCTCGGCGGGCTCATGGCGAGTTTCCTTGCTTTCTGGTAGGTTCGCGCGGGGTGGGTGTCGACAGGGGGATGGAGGATCAGATGACCGGATTCGAGCATCGAGGTGTGCGTCGACGCAGCGGCAGTACACGCTGCAGACTTTCGGTGGCCTTACTTGTCGCGGCGCTCACCCTGCTCCTCACAGCAGCCGTGGCGGTCGCACGGACTGTGACGCTGACCCAGAAGAACAGCGGGGGCCACGTCACGCTCAAGCGCGGAGATACGTTGCGGGTCAGGTTCACCGGCTCGTTCGGCAGCACCGGATACTCATGGAACCTCAGCACGAAGCCGAAGGGCTCGGTGCTCAAGAAGACGAACGATTACACGGCTGGCGGAGGATGTCCGGGAGGCGCCGTGGGCTGTCCCAGCACCGTCGTGTTCGTCTTCAAGGCCGAGGGACGTGGCAGCACGCATTTCACGTTCCATCTGCTCCCGCCCGGGCGCGGCGCCAAGCCTCAAGGGACGTTCACACAGTCGGTGACGGTTCGCTGAGCGGTCGGTCGGCTCGGCAGCGCTCGAAGCTGCCGGTGAGGTGAGCTGAGTAAATCGATCGCTCTACGCGCCTGTGAATCGATACTCGGTCTGCCAGGCGTCGGTCGGGTCGGTGTGGGCGGTCCAAAAGAGTTCCGCGATGTTGTCCGGATCGAACGCCGTCCCACGCCCGACCGAGCCGGCGATCGTGATGGTTGCGGCATGGATGCCGTCCTCCTGGACGCCGGCGGCGATCAGGGTCGCCGCGGAGCGCAGGGCGGCCTTCCCCATAGAGAGGCTCGCCAGTGCGGGCACCGGATGGTCGGCGAAGCCGCCGCTGGTGAAGAGCAGTGTGCCGGTGCCGGCGGTCCGCAGGACTGGTACGGCGACCTGTGCCGCGACGACGGCGCCGAGGACATCGACGTCATATGCGGTCCGGAGCCGTCCGACCGTCGTGTCGAGGATCTCGCCAGGATCCGGCAGGGCAGCGTTGTACACGGCGACGCCGGGGGCGCCTGGGGCGCGGAAGATCCGCTCGAGCGTCGCACGGTAGCCGTCCAGATCTTCGATGTCTGCGCCCACCGCCTCGATCTCAAGCCCGTCGCTACGCAGCTCCGGGGCGAGTTGCTCGAGCGTTTCGCCGCGGGAGATGAGTGTGCTGCGGAAGCCTTCGCGCCCGAAGCGCCGAACGACGCCGGCGCCGACGCCGGGTCCGGCCCCGATCAGCAGGAGGTGACGAGGGTCAACAGACTCGGGCATATGCCGCCTCCGGGTCGAGCTTCGCCCGGCTGTCGGCTCGGGCCAGGTGTCCTTGGGGTCCAATCACCCGACGAACATTCAACCTCGTTTCGGGCCGCGACGAGCAAAAGCCGTGGAGCGGGCCCGCGAGCTAGGTCTTTTGGCTCCGAGCCCCGCGGTCGGTAGCTAGAAGCCGAGCGTCTCAGGTACGAGGATGACGGTGATGCGAGCCGAGGGTTCTTGGTGGATGATCAGCGTCTTGGCGAGCAGGCTGCCGGGGTAGCCGACGCCTTGCATGCGCACGTACTCCCTGGGCAGGCTGTACTCGCGTACGCGGCGGAGGCCTTCGTCGAGGTCGCTGACGAGTTTCTGGTGGCCGACGACGAGGATCACGTTCCCGCCGGCGTAGGCGTACGCGCCGAGCTGGCTGCCCGAGCCGGAGCCGACGACGACCTGGCCGTCGTCGGTGATCGCGTGCGCGCTGCCGACGATGTAGTCGGGTGCGGCGCCGAGCTTGCGCATCTCGCGGCCCTGAGTCTCTCGGTCGAGGGCGCTCAGCCGGGCCCGGATCGAGTCGTAGCGGCCGGACTCGTCGATCTCCTCGGTGATCCCGATCTCGCGCATCGTCTCCGACAGGGCGATGTGGACCTCTGAGCCGTCGGGGATCGCCGCAAGCACGAGTTCTCGCGCGTGCTCTGCGGTGTCGGCGACCTGCACCTTGAACCCGCGAGCGGCGAGCGCAGCCGCGGTCCGTTCCAGATGGGCGCGGTCGGCTGGGCGCTCGAAATCGAGATTCGGTGGGCCGGGGTCGGGGAGAGTGAACGACATGCTCGCGGCTCCTCGCGATCGAGATTTAGATGACAACAGACTAATCATTTGTATACCACAAGGGATCTGGTCGCGCGCTCTAAACTCAACCGAGTGACCGCGACCAGATCTGACGCCCGGACCAGCGCCGCATCCAGCGTGCTGATCTCGCAGCTCGCGCGTGGTATGCGCCGGCGCATCGAGCAGGCCGTCGAGCCGCTGGGGCTACGCCCCCGCGAACTGCACGCGCTCCAGCACCTCCGCGAGCGGGGTCCCTCTGCACAGCAGACGCTCGTCGAGTTGCTCGGCATCGATGCCACCAATCTCGTCGCGATCCTGAACAGCCTCGAAGACGCCGGCCTGATCGAGCGGCGCCGCGACCGGGCCGACCGTCGCCGCGCGATCATCGCCCTCTCCGAGCGGGGCGTCAAACTGCTCGCGGATCTCGACCGCGCGCTTCGCCAGATCGACGAAGACGTCTTCGCCACATTGACAAGCCCAGAGCGGGAAACCCTCAACACCCTCCTCGCCCAAGCCGTCGAGCACATCGCGGCCGACTGCACGCCGCCGACCGACGAGAGTTGCTAAATCACGCCTCCCGCTGCCGCCGCCAGGCGGGTACTAGGATCGGCGCATGACTAGCAAAACCTGGTTCATCACTGGAACGTCACGTGGCTTCGGTCGCGAGTGGACAAAGGCGGCTCTGGAGCGTGGCGACCGCGTCGCCGCCACCGCGCGGGACACGAGCACGCTAGACGACCTCAAAACCGAACACGGCGACGCGCTGCTCGCACTGGTCCTGGACGTGACCGATCGCGAGGCGGCGTTCGGCGCCGTCAGGCAGGCCCACGAGCATTTCGGGCGCCTCGATGTCGTCGTCAACAACGCAGGGTATGGCCACTTCGGGATGGTGGAGGAGATCTCCGAGCAGGAAGCTCGCGCCCAGCTTGAGACCAACCTCTTCGGCGCGCTATGGGTAACGCAGGCCGCCCTGCCGTTCCTCCGCGAGCAGGGCGCCGGCCACATCGTCCAGGTGTCCTCGATCGGGGGGATCTCGGCGTTCCCCAGCGTCGGGATCTATCACGCATCGAAGTGGGCGCTTGAAGGGATCAGCCAGGCCCTCGCCCAGGAGGTGAAGGAGTTCGGGATCAACGTCACGCTGGTCGAGCCCGGCGGCTTCTCAACGGACTGGAGCGGACCGTCCTCCAAACGCTCAGACCCAAACCCCGCCTACGACGGACTGCGCGAGCGTCAGCAGCAATGGCGAGCTAGCAACGTGCCGGGCGACCCGACTGCGTCAGCCGCGGCAATCTTGCGTGTCGTCGACGCCGACCCGCCGCCTTTGCGGGTGTTCTTCGGCACGTCGCCGTTACCTATCGCCGAGGCGGATTACGAGGGCCGCCTGACGACTTGGCGCGAATGGCAGCCGGTGGCTGAATTGGCTCAGGGATCCACCGAATAGCCGTCCAAAAGGCGCGGCGCAACTTCGGACGGCTTGCTGAGCATCCCGGTCTGGATGACCTCGTTCTGACGGTCGAGGCGGATGTCCGCCGGGACGAGCACGCGGCGCCAGACCGGCGGCTTGGATACGCCGCGGAGGCTGAGCTTGATCTGCATGGCCTGTCCCGACCGGCCTTCTGCTGCCCGATTCGTCTCCACGCTCATCTCCCACGTCTCCAGTCGAAACGGCTCTTGGTCGGCTGCACCGTAGCCCACCGTCCTGACGGAATTCGACAGGACATCCGGACCGACAGATGTGTATGGCACAGCCCCACGGAGGTGTATCCTTGACCGAGGTGAGCGAGACCAGGATCAGGCGCACGAACATCAATCTCAACGCGGACCTCGTCGACGCGGCGGCGGCTGTGCTCGGCACCACGCGAACCACAGACACGGTCCATGCTGCGCTGCGTGCCGTGATCGATCGTGCCGCGCGCGAGCGGCTCGCAACACGCGACTTCGATGACCTGACGCCGGACGTGCTAGCGCAACTCCGCCGCCCGCGACAGACCGTCATAGGTGCATCTGGCTGATACCAGCGCCTGGGTGTGGACGCGCGCCGTCGGCGGCGGACTGCGCATTGCCTTCGATCAGGACGTCATCGAAGGTCAGGTGACGACCTGCGACATGGTGCGCCTCGAGCTCCTCTACAGCGCGCGTAACGCCACCGAGCTCACAAATCTGCGCGTTGAGCTCGACGCTCTACCGAACTGCGAGATCGGGGTTGATCAGTGGCACCGGGCTCTGGAGGTCTACGAGCGACTCGCCCAACAGGGCGGGCTGCATCACCGTTCGGTCCGTCATCCCGACCTGCTCATCGCCGCTGCCGCCGAGGCCAGCGGCGTTCCGGTGCTCCACTACGACGAGGACTACGACCGCATCGCTGCGATCACCGGGCAGGAAGTCCGGTGGCTGGCGCCGCGCGGGTCACTCGGCTGAGCGATGTCCACCCTCCGAGTCGATTCGGCAGTAACTAGTGCAACGTTCTGAAAATCCCCTTGTGCTCTGACGGCGTCTGGACGCGCCTGACCGTGCCCCCTGGACCGGCAAGTACGCCCGGTACGAGCTGGTCCAGGGGGCACGCCCAGTCACGCCCAGCCACTCGTCAGAACATCAAGGGTCTTTTGGAACGCCGCACTAGATCTCACTGCCCGCGACGTCAGCCGGCTTGGGCGACTCGTTCGGCGGCGCGTTCGCACTCGGCCGGCCGGTTGAGCGCGGGTTCGAGCGCGAAGCGCTCCGCGACGCGCACGACCTCGGCACCGAGCGAATGCAATTGCGACTCGATGCGCTCGTCGTTGACTGCGCCGGAGTCTCCGATTGCGACAGTCGCTCCGGAGATCGGGACGGCGTAGGGCACCGCCCACGCGCGGAGGGCGCGTGCCGAGAAGTCCATCGTGTTGATGACCTGGAGGCCCTGTATGCCGCCCGCGGTGCTGATCAGGCCGACGACCTGGTCGTGAAGGTATGCCGGATCACGCGACCCGAGCATGTGCAGCCAGTCGATGGCGTTCTTGAACGAACCCGAGACGGACCCGTTGTACATCGGGCTGCTCCATAACATCCCATCCGCCTGGTAGCACGTCTCGATCATCGTCCGGACGGTGGCGGGCGGATCGGCCTCGTGCTCGGGATTGAACATCGGCAGCTGCAACTGCCGAAGGTCGAGCAGCTCGACTGTGGCTCCGGCCGCAGCAGCACCGTCGAGCGCGGCCGCAAGCGCCGCCCGACTGCGTGAAGACGCTCGAAGTGAGCCCCCGAGCCCGACAATCCTCAGAGACATGTCCACGGCCTCCTACTCCGGCGGCAATGCCGGAGACTCCCTTGGTTGGCGGATTCGAATCGACATGATGGCGCGTTCCCGCCGCTGAGCTCACGCCGGTGCCGGCGCATGAACCCCGGCCGCGTCGAGCGGAGCGCCGGACAGTTGCCCGCCCGAGCACTGCTGGGCCTTGACCGCGCGCCGCGGGTTGCGGATGCCGACGGCTCCGATCAAGCCGCCACAGATGACGAGCACGCCGGCCACACCGATACCCACGTGGAAGGCGTCGACGGAGGCCTGGTTCGAGGCGGTCACGATCGCCTTCGCCTGGCGCGGGGGGACGCCGGCTACCGACGGTCGGCCGAGCGTGAGCTGCTTGGCCTGTGCCACGGCGGCGCGACCCGACGGGGTCAGCGGCCGGCCGGCGAGGTAGCCGTCGAGCGACGAGCTGAACTGTGCGGCCACCAGCGCACCGATCGCCACGGTGGCGATCAATCCCGCCACGCGGGCGACGGCGTTGTTGATCGCAGAGCCGATGCCCGCCTCGTCCTGGTTGACGCCCGCGAGGATCGCGGCAGTGAGCGGCGCCACCGTGATTGACAGGCCCAGCGAGAACAGCAGGATCGCGGGAAGGATCTCGGTCACGTAGTCCACGTGAACTCCGACGGTCAGCAGCAGCAGCATCCCGGCCCCGGCGATCAAGGGGCCGCCGCCCATGAACCAGCGCGGGCCGATCCGATCGGCGAGTGCGCCGAAGCGCGAGGACAGCGCGAACATGATGATGCTCTCGGGAAGCAGCGCCAGTCCGCTCTTCAGCGGCGAGTAGCCGGCCACCTGCTGCAGGTACAGCGTGAGGAAGAAGAACATCGCCGAGAGCCCTCCGTACAGCGCAAGCGTCTCGACGTTGCCCACCGTGAAGTTGCGGCTCTTGAACAGGTCGAGCCTGAGCATCGGGTCGCTGGTCCGCGACTCGTAGACCAGGAAGGCTACGAACAGCGACACGCCGGCGATCAGCGAGCCGCTCACCGCCGGGCTGGACCAGCCGAGGCTCGGTTGCTCGATCAACGCGAACACGACGCCACCGAGGCCCAACACGCACAACAGTGCGCCGATGACATCGACCCTGCGCCGCGGTCCCGTCGGCGCGCTCGCCGGAACGGCTTTGACGATCAGCCACAGGCAGGCGATCACGAGCGGCAGGTTGATGACGAAGATCCAGCGCCACGCCGCGACGTTCAAGATCGCCCCGGCGATCAGCGGGCCGAGCGCCCCAGCGATCGCTCCCCACGCCGTCCAGGTCCCGATCGCCGGACCGCGCTCCTTCTCGGGAAACGTGGCGATGATCACGGCCAGCGAGCTCGGGGTCAGCAGGGCGCCCGCGACGCCCTGCAACGCCCGGAAAGCGATCAGGGTCTCGATCGACGGGGCGATGGCGCACAACAGAGAGGTCACGCCAAAGCCGGCAACCCCGAGCGCGAACACGCGCCGCTCACCGAAGATGTCGCCCAGCGACCCTCCGAGGAGGATGAACGAGCCGAGGGTCAGCAGATACGCATTGCTCACCCACTGCTGGCCCGCCAGTCCCCCACCAAGGCTGCGCTGGATCGACGGCAGGGCAACGCTGACCGCGCTGCTGTCGAGCACCGCGATGCTCGAGCCGAGGATCGTCGCCACCAGTGTCAGCCGCTTGATTGACGCCGCCGGGCCCAGATCCGCTGACATCGAAGCGGTGGACCTGGTCGTCTGGGCTGACGGGTGATCAGACACGGCACGTCGTACGTGGAGCCGGCGTGGACCTTCACCAAGTCGTGATGACTATTGCGCCCGACGCGTCAGGTTATGCCCGGAGATTGGCGGCGGACACTCGTGGACCGAGGCAGGACTGCTCAAGAGCCTCAGCGACGGCCCGCGGCGGATCACCGAGCTCGCCGAGCGCGAGGGACTCGCGCAGCCGACCACGACGCTGCTGGTCAGCCGGCTGGAGGAGCAGGGCCTCGTCCGTCGAGAACGCCAGCCAGACGACCAGCGCGTCGTGCTCGTGTGGCTAACCGACGCCGGCATGGCCGCGCTCGAGCACCTCCGGGCGCTCGCATCCGCCGCATTGCTCGGGCGCATAGACGCAATGCCTGACGATCAGCTGACGGCGCTGACCGGCGCAACCGATGCGCTCGGACAGCTGATCACCACGCTCCTGAACGACACACCGCGACGCGGAGGAGAGAATGAGCCTTGAAACGGAGCAGCGCCGGCGCGACCGACAAGCGCGGTTGCTCTCCCATGCCGCACGGAAATACTCGCGCCAACTGCGACGAGTAACCAGCTACCTGGAGGCCCACGACCGTCTCGCGACGCCGCCACCGACCAGCGCGCCAGCGGACCCCAGCACAACCGTGGCTGCACCGACGGACTGAGGCGTTCTGCACCGGATCAGTCGCGACCGAACTCGACGCACCGTTGGAGCAGGGCGAACAGGTCTCGCTGCTGCGCGGCCGTCAGCCGGCTCAACATCGGGGACTCGGCGAGCGTGGCGATCAGGCGGCTGCGGATGGCGATCCCGGCGGGCGTCAGAGCGAGCGCCCTGACGCGGCGATCTTCGCCGGCGCGCGCGCGGGTGACCAGGTTGCGTCGTTCGAGCCGGGCGACGAGGAACGTCACGTTCGACGGGTCGCACCCCAGGCGATCGGCGAGTTGTCGGCGGGAGAGCGGACCGAGCGCGGGGTCAAGCTGCCAAAGGGCGTCGGCCAGCGAGATCGTCAGCTTGAGCTCTGCCAGCGTGTCGTGGAGCTGGCGCTCCAGCGCGGTGTGGAGCTGATACGCCGCCTCGGCGAGCTGGTGGGCGTCCGGGACGGCTTCGCGCGAGAGTTGCTGTGCCACGCGCGCATCGTACGGGCAAATCGTTGAAGTCTTCACGCGCTGGTAGGCTACGTGAAGTCTTCACGTATTTGCGTCCCGCGACCCGGAGTTAGTCCAATGGCAGCCGAGCAGTCGATGATCACCCCGCTGGACGATGATGTCGATCATGTTCGCGGGCCGGTGACCGCGCGGCTGATCGTCGAGTATGGCGACTACGAGTGTCCTTACTCGCGCGGGGCGTACCGCGCGATCGAGGCGGTCGAGGCAAACCTCGGCGGGGGCGTGCGCTTTGCCTTCCGTCACTTCCCGCTGACCGAGATCCATCCACACGCGCTCGCCGCCTCGCGCGCGGCGGAGGCCTCCGCCGCCCAGGGTCGGTTCTGGGAGATGCACGATCTCCTCTTTCACCGCCAGAACGCGCTCGAGGATGAGGACCTGCGCCGCTACGCGATCGAGCTCGGACTAGACGTCGAGCGGTTCGACAGCGATCGAAGCGGCCAGGCTGTGCTCGACCGGATTGAGCGGGACTTCCGGAGCGGAGTCGCGTCCGGACAGGTGCGCGGCACTCCCACGCTGTTCATCGACGGAGTCGTTCACCTCGGCGGCTACGACGCGCCGACGTTGTTGCAAGTGCTCGAGCGCTGACGCACGCCGGCGCGCACCTAAATACCGATTGAAGTGATGAATGTCAATCTTTAGACTTGTAGCCGCTGATGAGCACGGTGCTATTCGTGTGCCTGCACAACGCGGGCCGCTCGCAGATGAGCCAGGCGCTGTTCGAGCGCGCCGCCGGCGGCGGGCACGCGGCGCTGTCGGCCGGGACGACGCCGGGCG
Source organism: uncultured Solirubrobacterales bacterium (assembly GCA_963809685.1). GTDB lineage: Bacteria > Actinomycetota > Thermoleophilia > Solirubrobacterales > Solirubrobacteraceae > Palsa-465. The sequence goes on from CAWEKN010000008.1 coordinate 213,810, forward strand.
AGCGGGTGCATCCCGAGGTAGTCGAGGTGATGCGCGAGCTCGGGATCGACCTCGCGGACCGAACGCCGCAACTCCTCACGCGCGAGCTCGCCGAGCGGGCGGACATCGTGGTGACGATGGGCTGCGGCGACAGCTGCCCCTACCTTCCCGGCAAGCGCTACATCGACTGGGAGCTGCCCGATCCCAAGGGCCGACCGATCGAGGAGGTCCGGGCTACCCGCGACGAGATCGCCGAACGGGTCAGGCAGCTCCTTGCTGAACTCGACACCAACTGAGCGGATTCAGGCCCGGACCGCAGGCGCCGGATGGGAGCTCAGCCGTTCTCTACAGATTGCGCTTCCGCAAACCTGACCCGCCTGACAGACGTCACGTCCTCACCGGCAGCATGGCGTGCCTGTCCAAAGCTCACGAGCCTGCCACTGTCCTCGTCCCACAGCTTGAGCTTCACGGTCTGGAGCGCCGTCCAGAATGTCAGCGTCGGCACGTCATGGAAGATCTCGTTCTCGTCGTGTGCGCGCTGAAGGTTGTAATTGGGGACGCGCGCGTTGAGGTGGTGGACGTGGTGAAGCCCAATGTTTCCGGTGAAGAACTGCAGGACCTTCGGCAGCTTCAGGTAGGAACTTCCCCGGAGCGCCGCGTCGGCGTAGTCCCAGTTCGCGGGTCGCTGCCAGTAGGCGTCCTCAAACTGATGCTGCACATAGAACAGCCAGATCCCGGTCGAGCCCGCAAGCATCGCCGCCGGCAGCCACACGATCAGGAACTTGTCGAGCCCGATCAGCGCACAGAGCCCGCCAACGACCGCCAGCAGCGCCAGATCGGTCAAGAGCACGCTGTTGCGCATTCGCGGCCGCTGTGAGCGCGTCGCGATCCGCGGCCCGATCATCATCGCGAGTATCGGGCCCAGCCCGAACATCACCACCGGGTTGCGGATCAACCGGTATGCGAGCCGACCGCGAAACGAGCGCCCGCGGTATTCGGACACGGTCAGCGTGACGATGTCGCCGACGCCGCGGCGCTCGAGATCGCCGGAGCTGGCGTGATGGATCGCGTGGTCGTGGCGCCAGCGTTGATACGGACAGAGCACGAGGAATCCCAGCAACCTGCCGACGCGAGCATTGACGCGTTTAGACGACCACAGCGAGCCGTGCGCGCAGTCGTGAAACACGACGAATGTGCGCACGAGAAATCCTGCGGCCGGGAGCGCCAGGGCGAGCGTCAGAAGTTCTGATACGCCGAGAGTCAGGTACATCAGAACTGACAGCGCGAGATATGGCACGGCCGACGTCACGATTTCACGCGCGCTCCGAACAGTGCGCGGCTGTGCGTAGACGGCGAGGGTCGGGCGCTCGGGCCGACGCATCGATGAGTCAGGCATCTGCTTCTCCGGTGTCTGAAGGACGTTGCCAGGACGCAACGCCCCCAAGGCCGCCATCCGACTGCGACCGCCACGAGCGCGAGTGCCTCCGTGCTCGAGACGATCCCCGGCACCACGGCGCCGATGAGAAGCCTCGATGCAGCCGAGCTTATCCGATAGTCCGCTACACTGCCGCTCTGATCGAGCGCTCGCTCGACCACATCACAAGGTGTCACGCGTTTCCGCAGCCGTTGCAATCGGCAACGTCCTCCGTGTCGCGCTGTACACATGTCCCCGGAGGAAGCACGATGGCAACAGGAACCGTCAAATGGTTCAGCGACGACAAAGGCTTCGGGTTCATCACACCCGATGACTCGAGCAAAGACGTGTTCGTCCACCACAGCGCGATTCAGGGCAACGGCTTCAAGTCGCTGGCCGAAGGCGCGAAGGTGAGCTACGACACCGAGCAGGGACCGAAGGGTCCCTCGGCCGCGAACGTCCAGACGATCTAAGCAGCAGCGGGGCGCGCGGCGAGCTGGATGCTCCACGCGCGCCGCCGCTGAACCGGAAAATCTCGTCGGCCGGGCCGTGGGCGGTTAGACTCGACTAACCCCATCCGGCGTGCCTCGCCTCATGGCGGCGACGGCCACTCCTGAGACCCCGGCGCGAGATCTGACCGCGTGAAAGCCGGGATCAGGACGGTCTCTACCTAGGAGGCACGATGACATCCCTTGCCCCGGCAGGTACCGCATCCGCGGTGCGCCCGGTTTCGATGCCGCTCGTCGATCGAGTCGCGAGCGGCGTGGTCACGGCCGTTCCGCCGATCATGCTCGCGATCGGCATGTGGTTCGGCTGGGCAGGCAACCTTCTCGATTGGAAGGACATCCTCGTCCTTGTGGTCACCTACGTCGTGATCGGGACCGGCGTCACCGTCGGCTTTCACCGATTGTTGACGCATCGCAGCTTCAAGACCAGCCGTGTGTTGCGCGCTGCGTTTGCTGCGCTCGGTTCGGCAGCCGCGGAGGGGCCCGTCATCGACTGGGTCGCGACTCACCGCAAGCACCATCAATTCTCCGACGTGGAGGGCGACCCGCACAGCCCGCACGTCGGCCACGGCTCCGGCTGGCGCGGCGCCGTCGGTGGGCTGTTGCACGCCCACATCGGCTGGGTCTTCTCCGACATGGAGGTCGCCGACGAGCGCCGCTACGCCAAGGATCTGCTCGCGGACCCGATGATCAGGTTCGTCGACCGAACGTTCGTCCTGTGGGTGATCGCTGGATTGGCGTTCTCGTTTGGGCTGGGCGTGGCGTTGACCGGATCGGTGATCGGCGGGCTCACGGCGCTGCTCTGGGGTGGTGCGGCGAGGATCTTCCTACTGCATCACGCGACCTTCAGCATCAACTCGCTCTGCCACTTCTTCGGACGTCGCGATTATGAGACCGGCGATCAGTCCCGAAACCTGGCATGGCTGGCGATCCCGACCTGGGGAGAGGCGTGGCACAACAACCACCACGCATTCCCAACGTCATACCGTCACGGCCTGCGTCGCTGGCAGCTCGATCCATCGGCCGCCATCATTCGCCTGCTCGAACTGGTCGGGCTCGCGTGGGACGTGGTGCGCATCGACGACGCCCGGTTGCGGCGCGCGACGGCCGCCGGCTAGTTTCGCGACACCCTAGGACGAGGGAACTCGAAGCATGACGACGTGCTCGGGGTTGATCCCGATGCGCTCGCCCGTGTCGGCGTCGTCGAACCACGCGAGCTCCATGATCGAGCCCCTGGCGGCGTTGAGAATCGCGCGCTCGACATCCTTGGCCGTGCCCAGCACTCGATAGCGATCCCCGCGCACGACAGTGATCTCGGTCGTGACCGGCCGGGGCGACTCCATGATCAGTGCGCCACCGGACCGCACAGGGCATGCTGTGGGTGCGTCGAGCGATGGGAAGGTTGGGGCATCCGGTCTCCGTTCGACGCCGATCGACGACTGGCCCCGCGGGACTGTACTTCCTTGCACCGGCCCCCGCAAGAACGGCTGGATGCACACGTGATACGGTGGAACATGGCGGGTGACTACGTTCCCCGCGAGGTTCACCAGCCGACGCAGCGAATCTCCCCCGAACGACTGGACCGCGCCGGCGAAGGAGACGGACGATGGCCGACCGACCGAGCGGGGCAGCCGGACCGAAGACGTCACGCGAACGCGCCGAGGAGAAACGGCAGGAGAAGCTCGAGTTCGTCGCTGAACAGGTCGAGACCGGCGGCCTCGTCATCCGGCAGATGACCGACGAGGAACGTGAGCGCTACCCGCCGCGCCCGAATCAGTCCAAGCGCCCCACGAAACGGTGACCATGCGTGAGCGAGAGGGGCTGATTGCGCGGATCCGGCAGATGCGCCGGACGGGCGAGGCCACGGCGTCGGCTGCGCGCAAGGTTGCGTCCAAGGATGACGCGACCGCGCCCCAAGATCTAACAGCGCGAATCGAACATCTGGAGCGACTCTTGGAGGCACTTCAGGACTCCGTCTATCGGGAATCGGAGCGGCAAAGCAGGCGGATCGCCGAGCTCGAGGCGCAGATCTCGCCGGCCGTCCTCAGCGTCGCGCTGAGCAAGGATGCGCGCGAGCGCGGGCTGTAAGGGCGGATGACGACCTTCTTTGTTCCGGGCATCGCCCGCGACGGGGACGCCCGCGCGCCGGAGGACGCGTATCGCGAGATGCTCAGGCGCGTGGAGCTCGAGATGGGCCGGCGTCCCAGCGCCCGCCGAATCGAGAAGCTGTGGACACGCAGGGGCAGCATCGACTGCATGACGGAGGTGGGCATGCCGGATCCCCTGCGGGGCGGCACCGTCATGGCGATCTTCGACATGGGCTCACGCCAGCCGTTTGTCGTGTTGCGCGAAGCGGACATCCCGACCGGCGCTGGATCCCTCGAGGTTCTGGGCTGGAGCGCGTACTCCGTCCTGGAGTTCGAACCGTAAGCGGCTCGAGCTTCGTCCGCCTCTTCGATGGCTGACCTGCATGTTCTGATCGATGGTGTGGTGTTCGGCGAGCAGCCGAGGTGGCGCGAGGATCGCCTGTGGTTCTCCGATTGGGGGACACAGGAGCTGATCGCCGTCGATCTCGATGGCAACAGCGAGGTCATGCTGAAAGGGGGATCGTTTCCGTTGTGCGCCGATTGGCTGCCCGACGGCCGGCTCTTGATCGTCTCGGCGGGCGATGGCCTCCTGCTGCGACAGGAGCGCGACGGCTCGCTCGCAACCCACGGCGACCTGCGGGCGGCGTCCGATCCTCCCGCGATCAACGAACTCGTCGTCAGCAGCCGCGGGTATGCGTACGTCAACGGCGGTGGCTTCGACCTGCGGGCGGGCGAGGACTTCGCCCCAGGGGTCGTCGCGCTCGTCACGGCGGACGGCGCGGCGCGCCAGGTCGCCGACGGCCTCGCGTTCCCGAACGGCATGCTGATCATGCCCGACGACCGGACCCTGATCGTCGCCGAGTCCTACGCCAAGCGGCTCACGGCGTTCGACATCGCGGATGACGGCGGCCTCTCGAACAGGAGGGTGTGGGCCGAGCTCGGCGAAGGCGTACCGGACGGGATCTGCGCCGACGCGGAGAACGCCGTCTGGTATGCGGACGTCCCGAACAAGCGCTGCGTGCGCGTCCGCGAAGGCGGCGAGGTCCTGCAGACGGTGGAGCTCGACCGCGGCTGCTTCGCCTGCGCGCTCGGCGGCCCTGAAAGGCGGACCCTGTTCATGGTCGCCCAGGAATGGAATGGACCGACGGGCATGTTCCAGGGACCGCGGACCGGCCAGGTGCTGACGACCCAGGCGCCGGCACCCGCCGACGGACGGCCATAGCCGCCCGACCGGCTGCCACTATCCGCTCAGCCGTCCACGGCCAGCACGTACATCACGTCCGATTGGACAACAGAGTTGGAGTGCGGCAGGCTCGCCGTCACGATGCAGCGGATAGCCACGTTGCCGTTTCCCCCGGCGGCGCAAGTGAGCCCCGATCAATCGGTCGCGATCGCGGCCAAGACGTCGAGGTTGGCCGCTCGTCGCGCCGGCCACGTAGCAGCGGCGAGGCCGAGCAGTGCGGACAGGATCACGAAACCGACGAGGCTCGGGACTGGAACGGCGATGCTGGTGACGCCGTTGTTGCGCAGCGCGTAGGCCAGGGCAATGCCGAGTCCCGTGCCGCGAAGTATCCCGACGATGCCGCCAAACAACGCGACGATCATGGACTCGGAGCGGATCATCGTCCGGACCTGCCGGCGCTTCATCCCGACCGCCCGCAGCAGGCCGATCTCGTGGGTCCGCTCGAACACCGACAGCAGCAATGTGTTGACGATGCCGATCAGCGCGACGAGGATCGCAAGCGCGAGCAGTACGTAGACGAGCCCTAGCAGCTGGTTGACGCTGGCCTGCTGGGAGGCTTCGTACTGGGCTCGTGTCTTGGAGCTGACGTTCGCGTACGGCGCAAGCGCGGCGTTCAGCGCCCGATCGAGACCGTGCTCGCCTGGCGCGGCGCTCAGCAGGACAGCGATCGGAAGCGGGTTGTCGAAGTGTGAGAGGAACAGCCCGTTTCCGGTGATGTATTTGCCGAGCAGCGGGTTCGATTTGAAGATCCCGCCGATCCGCATCGTGGAGGCGCCCGTCCGGGCGAACTTGACCGGCACGGTCGAGCCGACGTGGAGGTGGTCCGCGTCGGCGGTGTTGGCATCGACCAGCAGCTCACCAGCCGCCATCGCCGGGGCTCCGCTGCCGGAGGTGACGCGCAGCGTGACGGTCCTCGACAAATTGGCGGGAGACGCGGCGACGAGCGTGGACTGGGAGCCTCTGACTTCGAACTGTCCCTGGTAGACGGCCGTTGTCGTCGTCACGCCTGGCAGCCGCGAGACGTCGCTGATGACCGATTTGCTGAAGCCGCCTTTGCCGCTCACCACGTAGTCGGCGCTGACCGCGCTGTCGATGCTGGTCTTGGCTGACTTGCTCAGTGATGCGCCGAGCACGGCGATCGTCGACACGAGCGACAGGCCGATCATCAGCGCCATCGCGGTCTGGGCAGTCCGCCGGGGGTTGCGGGTCGAGTTCTCGCGCCCCAATCGCCCGGGCATGCCGAGCATCCCGGCCAGTGGCCGACCCAGCGCGTTCGAAACCGGACGGGCAAAGGCTGGTGCGAGCAGGCCGGAGGCCACCACGAGCGCCAGTGCGCCGATCCCCACCAGCAGGGCGTCCGGTTTGGTCAGTCCTCCCGCCAGCGCTGCCAAACCCGCAAGGGCGATCGCGAGGCCGGCGATCAGCTGCCGCCTGCGCACGAGGTCGCTCTCCGCCTCAGCGTGTTCGACCAGCGCAGCCACCGGCGCAATCCGTACCGCGCGTCGTGCCGGGATGATCGCGGAGAGCACGGTCACCCCGACGCCGACCGCGATCGCGACAATCGCGGTGCGCGCCTCGAACACCAGGGGCGCCGAGGGCAGCACGACGCCGAACGCCTTGAGCAGCGCCTTGAGACCGAGCGCGGCGACGACACCGAGCCCGAGGCCGATGATCGACGCGGTCAGGCCTGTCAGCGCGGCTTCGCTGAGGACGGAGCGGAACACCTGGCCGCGGCTGGCGCCGACGACGCGCAGCAGCGCCAGCTCTCGGGTCCGCTGGCCGACGGTGATCGAGAACGTGTTGAAGATCGTGAAGCCGCCCACGAGCAGCGAGATCAGCGCGAAGATCAGCAGCGCCGTCGAGATGAACGAGAGCGCGTTGTTGACCGCCGTCGACAGCTCGCCGGCGACGGTCTGGCCGCTCACGACCGTGACGCCCGGCGGCAGCATCGCGGCGATCGCTCGCTGCAGCTTGACTGTGTCGGCGCCGGGCGCTGCCAGGACGCTGATCGTGTTGTAGCGGCCTCGTGAATTGAACAGCGCTTGTGCGGTTGGCAGATCGAATCCGGCCAGCGTCACCCCTGCCAAGCTGTCGGCGCTGCCAAACGTCACGAGCCCGCTGATCGTGAAGGTCTCGGGCCGATTGGGCAGGTTGATCAGCACCCGGCTCCCGACGGCGAAGTGGTACTTCGTCGCGGTCGCCCGATCCATCACGACGTCATCCGCGGTCGTGGGCGCATGGCCCGCCACCAGCCGGTATGGGGACAGCTTTGGGTTGGGGTCGAACGAGAAACCCAGCGTCGAGCCCCCGCCGCTGCCGATCGCGTTTCCGTCCCGTGACATGAACTGGGCGTAGCCGCCCACCGACCCGAACACATAGGAAACGCCGGGCACCCTGCCCACCGATGACGCGATCGACTGCGGGATCGGCCTGCGGTCGGCCGCGCCGCCGACTGCCGTCGCGCTGTTTGGGAAGGCCGCGTTGCCCCGGATCTGGAAGCTGACGTGCTGATACGCGGTCCCGATCAGGTTGTCGAACGTGCGGTTCAGCGTGTCACCGAGCACGAGCGTTCCGGTCACGAACGCGACGCCGAGCACGATCGCCACTCCGGTGAGCGCCAAGCGCAACTTGCGTGCGAGCAGCCCGCGGATCGTCACTCTGCGCATGTCAACCTCCCAACCGCTTCATCTGCGCGAGCACGGCGTCGGCCGAGGGCGAGCGCAATTCGCCCACAAGCCTCCCGTCGGCCAGGAACACCACCCGGTCGGAGTACGCCGCGGCCAGCGGGTCGTGCGTGACCATCACGATCGATTGCCCCTGCTGGTTCGCCGCGCGCTGCAGAGACTCGAGCACCTCGGCCGACGCGTTGGAGTCGAGGTTTCCTGTCGGCTCGTCGGCGAAGATCAATTCCGGCCGGCCGATCAGCGCCCGCGCGCATGCGACGCGCTGCTGCTGGCCGCCCGACAGCTCGCCCGGTCTGTGCGAGAGCCGGTCGGCGATCCCGAGTTGGCCGACGAGCGCGTCAAACCACTCGAGGTCGACCGTCCTGCCCGCCAAGTCGGCCGGGAGGGTGATGTTCTCCGCCGCGCTCAAGGTCGGGACAAGGTTGAACGATTGGAACACGAAGCCGATGCGGTCTCGGCGTAGCTGGGTCAACCCGCCGTCGTCGAGCAGCCCGATCTCGTCAGAGCCGACAAACGCCTGCCCCGAGCTCGGGGCGTCCAATCCCGCCATGCAGTGCATCAGCGTCGATTTACCGGATCCCGATGGACCCATCACGGCGGTGAAGCGGCCGCGTTCGAACTCGACGTTGACGCCGTCCAGCGCGCACACCGCGATGTCGCCGGTGCCGTAGGCCTTGACCAGATCGACCGCGCGCGCCGCCGGCGGTTCCGAGCGTCCGCCGATGAGTGTCGTTGCTGCGTCTAGTGAGGTGGTGATCATGGCCGCCAAGTTATGTGTCACTCGCCGCGCTGTCATCGGCGCGCAGGTCGAACTTGGGTCTCCACCCGAGGGTGGAGTGCAAGGCGTCCCCGCTCCACCCGACGGCCGATGACTTCGGTCCTCCGGCCGCCTATCGTTTGCTGCGACGATCATGCGCGCGCTTGGTAGATGGTTCGGAGCCAGCTGGCTCACACGCGGTGCCGACGGTGCCGGCACCGCGCCGCTGGAGGCGGTGCTTTGGCGTGTGTTCGGAGTGATGGTCGCGGCGGTGTTCCTCGCCGTCACTTTCGCCACGCACCCGTACCCGGGGCTGCATGGCCGCGATGCACTCGTGCTTGCCGCGACGGTCGGGGGGGTCGCCGCCGCCGTCGCCGCTCGTCCAGGCAGCAACGAGGTCCCAGCACGGCACGTGGTTCTGGCTCTGATCGGCGTGATCGTTGCTGCAGGTGTGCTGGGCTCGGCGCAACCGCATGGCGTGTGGGTGGTCGGCCCTTACTACGTCGCGATCGTCGCAGCGTTGAAACTCGATCGCCGGACCGCATGGCTGATGCTCGCTGCCACGCTCGCGCCGTTCGTGGGCGGGTATCTCATCAAACACGAGGCGCTGGGCGCGCTTGGGTTCGTGTTCGGCATCGTCCCCTGGTTTTTGGCGATGCGCCTGCTCCACTACGTCGCCGACCAGCGCGACGCGCTCCAGGCCTCGCGGGCGGCAGAGGCACGAGCGGCCGCGGTGGCCGAGCGCGGACGGCTGGCACGAGAGATGCATGACGTGCTCGCCCACTCGCTGTCGGCGCTTGCGCTTCAGCTCGAGACCACACGCCTGCTCGCCCGCACCCGCGGAGTCGATGACGAAGTGACGCAAGGCATCGATCGCGCCCACCACCTCGCCGCCAGTGGGCTGGACGAAGCCCGTCGCGCGCTCGCTTCCGAGCGCGGGGACGAGCTGCCAGGGCCCGACCGGATCGGCGCGCTCGCGGATGCCTTCAAACAGCAGAGCGGCCTTCCCGTCGCCGTCGAGGTGGCCGGCGACCCTCGCGAGCTACCCGCGGAGGCGCGCCTCGCGGTGTACCGCACCGCGCAGGAGGCGCTCACCAATGTCCGCCGACACGCAACTCCAGAACGGGTGGACATCAAGCTCGACTACCGGCTCGACAGCACGGTCCTGGTCGTGGAGGACCACGCAATCCGAGGCTCGCGCGGGCGGGGCGCGAAAGACGTCGCCGGCGATCCCGCCCCCGGCGATCCCGCCCCCGGCGATCCCGCCGACGTCGCTCGCAACGGCGGCGCTGGCTACGGACTGACCGGCATGCGCGAGCGGGCCGAGCTTCTAGGCGGCCAGCTGCTGGCCGCGCCGACACCGGACGGCTTCCGCGTTGAGCTCACGTTGCCCGTGGCCGGATGACCGAGTCGGTCCCGCAGCGCGCCCCGGTTCGCGTTCTGCTCGCCGATGATCAGCGGCTTGTGCGCGAGAGCCTGAGCACGCTGCTCGGCATGCTCGACGGCATCGAGTTGATCGCCGCGGCGTCGGACGGCGAGGAGGCGCTTGCACTGACCTCCGAACACGGCCCGGACGTCGTGTTGATGGACCTGCGCATGCCGCGGATGGACGGGATCGAGGCCACCCGGCGCCTGCGCGCGCGCCACCCCGAGGTCCGCGTCGTGGCGCTCACCACGTACGCCGACGATGAGAGCGTGCTGGGAGCGCTGCGCGCGGGCGCGCGTGGTTACATCACCAAGGACGCCGGCAGCGACGACATCCGGGCGGCGATCCTCGCCGTCGCGGGCGGCGACGCCGCGCTCGACCCGTCCGTGCAACATCATGTAGTCGACGCGCTCGCGTGGTCCGGCGAGCATCCCGGCGATTCGAACGCGCCCGGAGCCTCCGAGCTACCCGACGACCTGACGCCGCGCGAAGCCCAGGTGCTCGAGCTGATCGCGGAGGGACTCAGCAACGCGGAGATCGCCGAGCGCCTGTTCGTGAGCCCCACAACCGTCAAATCACACATCAATCACCTGTTCGCCAAAGCCGGACTGCGCGACCGCACCCAGGCCGTCAATTACGCATACCGCACGGGTATCGCGACACCACCACGGTGAAGCCGATGCCATCCGGGATTGACCCGCCGCGTGTCGCGACCGTAGGCGACGCAGGCGTGGTTGCCGAGTTGCTGCACCGGTTCAACCTCGAGTACGACACGCCGACGCCGGGGCCCGCCGTGCTGACCGCCCGTCTGCAGCGTCTGCTGCCCGGCGGCGAAGCGCTGGCGCTTCTCGCCGGCGACCCGGCTGTGGGAGTGGCGTTGCTGACGTTGCGACCGAATGTTTGGTTCGACGGGCCAGTCGCCCTGCTCGACGAGCTGTACGTAGTTCCGGGGGAGCGCCGCCGGGGAATTGGAGCGGCATTGCTGACAGCGGCCGAGGCCGCGGTCCGCGAGCGCGGCAGTGAACTGCTCGAAATCAACGTCGACGGCGAGGACACCGACGCGCGCCGTTTCTACGAGCGCCACGGCTACTGCAACCGCGACCCCGGTCAGACACAGCCCCAGCTGTATTACTCCCGGGATCTCACATAGACGCCCGAGGGCCCGGCTCAGAGCCGGGCCCTCACACGCCACTAGATAGGTGGTCGAGAAACGGACAACATGCGTCCGTTTCTCGACCAGCACCCGGACCCGCGGCGACACTACCCTGGCCGATCCCAGACGAAAGTGGCCATCGCCCACCCCGGCAGCCGATAACTGAAATAGCGCCCGCGCGTCTGCACGGTGAACGCGGCTGTCGCGGGCGTGTTGTTGTGGGCAACGAGCACCTTCGAGCCGTCGGGGTTGACGAACGCGACATCGTCGAGTCCCGGGGAGGCCGATGCGAAGCCTCGGGACGTCGCCGTGTACGTCACGAAGCTCGGCGAGTCGATCCGAAACGCGCCCGGCGCGACGAACTTGCTGACCTGTCCGAGTTGGAAGAACTTCTTGTCGAACCGCGCGGTGTGCGTGTGCTCGTTGACGGTGATCACGCCGTTGCAGCGCGAGCAACCGGTGTTCGGCAGTTGCACCGGGCCGCCCTGGGGATCGAGCGCGAGGTTCCACAACGCGACCGTGCTCGCCCAGTTGCGCAGCGAGGCGATCAGGAACTCGGCGGTGTACAGCGGCCGGATCTCCGGCGAGCACTCGTCCACGATCTGATCGGCGCCCGGGAAGACCTGGTGAAACAGGCTCATGTTCGTCGGCACGCCGAAGTAGCAGTGCCAGGCCATGCCGGCGAGGCTCGGTGCCGCCGGGCCTGACATCAGGGCCGCACCCCAGAGCAGCTCGGTCCACGAGCTGTCGGCGCCGTAGATCTTCGTCTGCAGTCCGGCCGCGTGCAGCGCCGGCGCAAGGTCATCGGCGATCAGGTTCCCCTGCGCGGACACGTCGAGCGTCATCCCGGGGAAGGCGATCGAGCGGCTCCCCGTCGACGGCTCGTTCTCGGGTGTCACCGCGGCGATCCGGACCCCGGCGGCTGCGTAGGACTGGATGAACCTGACCAGATATTGGGCGAACTCGCGGTAGTCATCGGTCAGCAGCGTGCCGCGCCCGCCGAGGTCATCGAGCGCGTCGTTGGCCTTCATCCAGGACGGCGCGGTCCACGGGCTTGCGAGCAGCTGCAATTGCGGGTTGAGCGCCTGGGCCTGGCGCAGCAGCGGCAGGATGTACCCCTCGTCGTGCGCAATCGAGAAATGCGCGAGCGCCGGATCGGTCTGACCGGCGGGCATCTCGTCGTAGGAGTACGGCAGACCACCGACGGTGAAGTCGGACGCGCCGATCGGCACGCGCACGAAGCTCAGACGGATCCCGTCGGATCCGAACAGCGCCCGCATCACTGAGCTGCTGACCGAGGGCGACAGCTGATCGTGGATCAGCCACGCCGATGCATCGGTGAGCGAGGCGCCGAACCCGCCGATCCGCTGGAAGCGGATCGCATCGTTGACCGCGATCACCTGGCCTCCCGGAGGCCTGGGCGAGAACTGCAGGTCGGCCACGTGACTCAGCGCGCGCGACAGCGTCGAGGTCGTCATGAACACCTCGGGGTCAGCGTCGGAGATCGCGCGCGTGCAGGTGCGCCGGCGCACGCGCTTGTGTCCGACCTTGACGATCGTCGTGCGGCAGCTGCGTGCGTTGCGATCGGTCGGCCCCGCCGCCGACCGCGCCACTGCCGGCGCCGCGGCCGACCGCGCCACTGCCGGCGCCGCGGCCGACCGCGCCACTGCCGCCGGCGCCGCCAGCGCGGCGATCACCATCGTGGCGGCGGTGAGCTTGACGTCGATCCGGTGCATGTCGGGCGCCTCTGGCGAAACCATGCGCCCGGAGGAGCATGTCGCGTCCCGCGGCCGTGCGGTTCGCGCCCCGAAATCTACGCCAAAGCGGCCACGAACCGCACGATCTCGGCTGAGAACAGCTGCGGCGCCGTGTCCATCGCCGCGTGCTGCTGTCCCGCCATCACGACCATCGTCGAGTTCGCAAGCGCCGCGTGCAGCGCGTCGATCGCGGCTGCGAAGAACGGCGGGCTGTCGGCGCCGAGCAGCAGCAGCGTCGGGACCTCGAGCGCCCGGAAGCGGTCGGGATCGAAGCGGTAGCGGACGTGCGCCTGGACCTCGCGCACCAGCGTGTGCGCGGCGGCGACGCGGTCAGACCACCCCGGCTGCGCGCGCATCTGCTCCAGGCGCTCGGGCGGTACCTGCACGACGTCGGCCATGAACGCGATCAGGATCTCCTCGTGGTCGCCGCGATCGAGCAACGCGCGGAGACGATCCAAAACTCCCGCCTGGTATATCTCGACGCCGACCGGGATCGGCGGCTCGTACAGGATCAGCGCATCGAGGTCCCCGGACCATGCCCCCGCGGCCTCCAGCGCACAAATGCCTCCCCAAGAATGGCCGAGCAGCACCGGCCGCTGGGCCCCGGCGTCAGCGACCGCCGACAGCACCGCCACGACGTCATCGATCTCGCGTTCCAGCGCGTACGCGGGGCCGTCGCCGGACGCGCCACGGCCGCGGCGATCGACCGCGTACAGCGTGAAGCGCCGCTCGAGCAACCCAAGGACCGGATCCCAGCGGCCGTGGTTTGCGCTCGTGCCGTGGACCAGCACCAGCGGCCGGCCGGCGCCGCTGCAGAAGTACGCGATCGGCGTTCCGTCGCGAGAGGCGACCGAGTTGGCTGTCGCTGCGCCCATCGGGCGCCAGCCTAACGAGACGCCGCTGACGTTGGCCGGTGCGTCGGCAGTCTCGCGGCGGCCCCGCCTGCAATGCTGCCGCCATGACCCGTCTGGACCTCGATGGACACGATGTGGTCGGGATTCGCGCGGCGAACCCCGGTCCGTTCACGCTGAGCGGGACCAACAGCTGGATCGTCGGGCGCGATCCGGCCTGGCTGGTGGACCCGGGGCCGGCGCTCCCGGACCACATCGACGCGCTCGCGGCGGAGCTCGGTGCCCGGGGCGGGCTCGGCGGGATCGCGCTCACGCACGACCACGCCGACCACGCCGAGGCCGTGCCCGCGATCCGCGAACGATTCCCCGGGACGCCGCTGATGGCCTCGCGGGGATCGCCCGACGTGCTGCTCGTCGACGGGAGCGTGTTCGGGCCGCTGTTCGCGGTCCAGACCCCGGGGCATTCCGTCGACCACCTCGCGTTCCTCTACGGCGATGTCGGGCTCACCGGCGACGCCGTGCTCGGCGAGGGCAGCGTCTTCATCTACCCCGACCCGGGCGCGCTCGCGGGATATCTCGCGGGCCTCGAGCGGCTGCGCGAGTTTCAGCTGGCGATCATCGCCCCCGGCCACGGCCCGCCGGTGCACGACGTCGACGCCAAGCTGTCGCAATACATCTCCCACCGGCTCGATCGCGAGCAGCGGCTGGTCGCAGCACTCGCCGACGGCGCCCGCAGCACGCAGGAGCTGCTGGACCGTGTCTGGGACGACGCGCCTGACGCGCTGCGCCCGGCGGCTGCGGCGACACTGGCGGCGCATCTGGACAAGCTCGCCGACGAGGGCCGGCTGCCGGACGGGGTGCAACGGCCCACGCCGTGGCTGTGAGCAGCTAAACCCGCCGATTAAACGGAGGGGCGTGCTGGCTTTGGGGTGCTATACGCACCAAATCCTGCACGAGGGCCCTCGAGTTCAACGAGATCGAGGCAAGTCTCCGGCGCTCACGCCCGGCCGGTCACGCTCTCCACCGCTCAAGCCCGGCCGGCCAACCGCCGCCGCGCGAGCTCCATCGCCGCCGTCAGCGGCGTCGCATCGATCGTGTCAGCGGTCTCGAAGATCTGGCGCAGCGTCTCTCCGATCGCCCGCACCCGCCGGCGGGCGGTCGCGGCGTCATACTCGCCGATCTCCTCGCTGATGTTGATCAGGCCGCCGGCGTTGGTCACGAAGTCCGGCGCCCACAGGATCCCGCGGGCGGCGAGCACGTCGGCAAGGCGGTCGTCGGCCAACTGGTTGTTTGCGGCGCCGGCGACGATCCGGCAACGCAGCCGCGGCACGGTCTCGTCGTCGAGCACCCCGCCCAGCGCGCACGGTGCGAGCACCTCGACCTCGGCCTCCAGCGCCCGCGCCGGCGTCATCCAGCGGGCCCCGAGCTGCTGTGCGAGCTGCTGCTTGCGCTGATCGACGTCGGCGACCGTCAGCGTCGCACCGGCCTTCGCGCAGCGCTTGGCCACGCGCGATCCGACGTGCCCGAGCCCGACCACGCAGATCGTGCGCCCCCGCAACGAGCTGCTCGCGAACACCCGCTCGCAGCAGGCCTTGATCGACGTCTCGACGCCGAGCGCGGTGAACGGGCTGGGGTCGCCGGATCCTCCGCGTCTGCGGGCAAGACCGACCACGTGCTTGGTGCGCTCCGCGATCACGTGCATGTCGCGGCTCGAGGTGCCGACGTCCTCGGCGGTGATGTAGCGCCCGTCGAGCGCGTCGACGGTGTCGGCGAAGTCCAGCAACGCGTGGTGACGGCGCTCGGCCGTCAGGTGAGCGCCTGTGGGGACCATGATCACCCCCTTGCCGCCCCCGAGATGCAGGTCGGCGACGGCGGCCTTGAACGTCATCGCGCGCGACAGGCGCAGCGCGTCGCGCAACGCCGCCCGCGAGTCCTCGTACTCCCACATCCGGCAGCCGCCCAGCGAGGGGCCGCGCACGGTCGAGTGCACGGCTACGATCGTGAACAGGCCGGACCGGCGCCCTCGCCGGACGAGCACTTCCTCATGGTCGAGCTTCTCGAGATAGCGCTCGATCGTCAGCCCGCTGCTCAGCTGCCCCCGCCCGATGCGCTGCCGGTGCCTGCGGCGGTCGAGCCCGAGCCTGACCCGGTGCCCGTGCCTGAACCGGTCTCGGTCCCGGAGCCGGAGGTGCCGGTCGAGCCGGCGGGCGCGGCCGCCCCGCCGGCGGTGCCGGTCGCGGAGTTCGCCGGCGCGGTCGTCCCTTGCAGGGTCGAGCTGAGTGTTCCGTTGGGTTGCGAGCCGGTCGAGCTCTGGGTCGAGCCGGCGCCCTTCGTGCTCGACGACGTCGCGCCACCCGCCGTGCCGGCCCCCGAGTGATTCGTCGCGCTGCCCGTCGCCTCTTCGGTGCTCGATCCGGCGCCGGATGGATCGGTCGAGCCGCCGGCGCTCGCCGACGGACCAACCGGCGAGCTCCCGCCGGTGCTCGGCGTCGTCGATGTGTCGGTCAGGGCCGGCGTGCGCGTGGCCGCGTCCGGTTGCTGCTGCGAGGCCGGCGGGCCGGCCGGCGGCGGTGAGGTCTGGGTCGCCGGCGCCGCCGCCGCCCCGGCGTCCGCGTCCACGTACGCGGGAGTGGAGACCGCCGTCGAGCTCGCTGCCGGCTGTACGGCGAGCGCCGGGTGGACCTTCGGCGCTGCCTTGGCATGGTGGCGCGCGTGGCGGTGACCCTGGCCCGCGGTCTCGTTCTGGATCGCCGTGGCGCCGCCCGCCGTGATCACGGCCGCGGCAAGCAATGTCGCAACATGGCTGGCGCCGGTCGCCAACGCGCCGCCGCCGGCGGCGAGCGCTCCGGTGCCGGCCGCGGCGAAGCCTCCGGTCGCGGCCGCGCCGGTGCCGGCGGCTGCGCCGCTACCCGCCGCCGCGCTCCCGCCCGCACCGCCACCGATCCCCAGCGCCTTCGCGAACAGCGCGACCGGGCCGAGCGTCGGTGCCAGCGCGGCAAACTGCCGGCTGACGCTGCGCATCTCCGACCGGAACTCCCGGCAGCCCGCGCAGTCGCGCATGTGGCGCCGCGCGGTCGCGTTGGGCCGCACGCCGCGATCGTGAGCGACGATCAGCTCGTCGCGAATCTCCGAGCAGGCCGTGTCCCGCGCCTCCGCGGCGGCCGCGAGGCTGACGCGCGCCCGCACCAGCAGCGACTTGACCGCCGGCACCGAGACGCCGAGCGCGCCGGCGAGCTCGCAGTAGCTCATCCCGCTGAGCTCGCGCATCAGCAGCGCCGAGCGCTGCTGGTCGGGCAGCCGCCGGACGTCGTCGATCAGCCGCCGGAGCGATTCTCGCTGCTCGGCCTCGGCGATCGGGTCGTGCGTGGGCGCCCGCACCAGCTCCATCAGCTCGGGCGGCGGCGGGCGCCGGCCGGCGCAGCTCGATCGATGCAACGGTTGTGCGCGACCCGGTACAGCCAGGCGCGAAGTGCCAGCTCGCGGTCGTTGGCGCGCAGGCTCGAGTACGCGCGCACGAACACGTCCTGCAGCGCGTCCTCGGCGTCCTGCCGCGAGCCCGGCAGCATCTGGCGCGTGTACGCGAACAGGCGCTGGCGGTAGCGGTCGTGGATGACGCGGAACGCCTCGTCGTTGCCGGCGCGGAACAGTGCCACGAGCTGCTCGTCGGAACGAAGGCGAAGCAGCGGCGCCCCGAGCGAAATCCGACCACGGGGCACCGCTGCTGGTGCTTGGAGAGCGGAGGCTTCCACCTTGACCCCTTGGCCACTCTAAACGAGGAGCCAGCGGGAAAGTTCCTTACCTGCCGTCAGGATAGCGACACCATCACGTGCTTGACCTCGGTGTAGTCCTCGAGCGCGTACATGCTCAGGTCCTTGCCGTAGCCCGACTGCTTGAAGCCGCCGTGCGGCATCTCCGAGGCGAGCGGGATGTGGTCGTTGATCCAGACGCAGCCGAACCGCAGCGCATTCGCGACCCGCATCGCCCGCCCGACGTCCCGCGTCCAGACCGAGGCGGCGAGCCCGTACGGGGTGCCGTTGGCCCACGCGATCGCCTGCTCCTCGTCGGAGAACGGCTGCACGGTGATCACCGGGCCGAAGATCTCGCGCTGGATCATCTCGTCGTCCTGCTTGAGGCCGGCGACGACCGTCGGCTCGAGGAAGAAACCCGGGCAGGTCGGGCTCCTTGCCGCCGGTCGCGATCTCGGCGTGGTCGGGCCGGCGCTCGAGGAAGCCCTCGACGCGCTCGCGCTGGCGCGCGGAGTTGAGCGGCCCGAGCGTGGTGTCGGCCGCGCGGGTGTCGCCGAGCACGTAGCCGCCGGCCTGCTCCGACCAGGCCGTTGACGACGTCGTCGTAGACCTTCGGGCCCGCGAGCACCCGCGTCGCGGCGGTGCAGTCCTGGCCGGCGTTGTAGTAGCCGGTGCCGGCGATCGTCTCGAGCGCGGTCGCCATGTCGACGTCGTCGAACACGACCACCGGCGCCTTGCCGCCCAGCTCGAGGTGGACGCGCTTGAGCGAGTCGGCGGCGTGGCGCGGCGATCCACTTGCCGGTGTCGACCGAGCCCGTCAGCGAGACCATGTCGACGTCCGGGTGGGTGACGAGCGCGCTGCCGGCCGGGTCGCCGTGGCCGGTGATCACGTTGAGGACGCCCTTGGGGAAGATCTCGGCGGCGACTCGGCGAGCTTCAACGTCGTCAGCGGCGTCGTCTCGGCCGGCTTGAGCACGATCGTGTTGCCCGGCCGCGAGCGCCGGGCCGATCTTCCAGACCGCCATCATCAGCGGGTAGTTCCACGGCGCGATCTGGCCGATCACGCCGACCGGCTCGCGGCGGATGATCGAGGTGTAGCCGCTCATGTACTCGCCGGCCGCCCGGCCCTCGAGGCAGCGCGCGGCGCCGGCGAAGAACCGCAGGTTGTCGACCATGAACGGGATCTCGTCGTCGCGGAAGGCGTCGATCGGCTTGCCGGCGTTGTCGGACTCGAGCTCGGACAGCTCGTCGGCGTGCTCCTCGATCGCGTCGGCGAGCTTCAGCAGCGCCAGCGCGCGCTCGCCGGGCGTCGTCGCCGCCCATCCCGGGAACGCGGTTTGCGCCGCCTTGACGGCGCGGTCGACGTCCTCGGCGGTCGACAGCGGCGCGTCGGCGATCACCTCGCCGGTGGCGGGGTTGAGGATCGGCTCGGTCTGACCCTCGGCCGGGTCGACGGGCTCGGAGTCGATGAAGTTTTGAAGGGTTCGCGCAGTGGTCGCCATGTGCGGGAACCTAGCACCGCGGCCAAGCGCCCACGGGGAGCAACTGCGCCGGCGCAGTTCGCCGCTTCGGCGCGCTGCGGTTGCTACCGGGATCGGGCCCTGTTCGCGGTACCCTCAACTGGGGAAGCATGATGGATCCTGCATCGGGCATTGGCATTCCGGTGGCGTTCGGCGCGGGGCTGATCTCGTTTCTGTCGCCGTGCGTGCTGCCGCTCGTGCCGGGCTACATCTCGGCCGTCGCGGGCGTCGCGCCGGCGGAGATCCGGGCGCGGCGCGTGATCGGGCCGAGCCTGCTGTTCGTCGGCGAGCTTCTCGGTCGATCTTCATCGCGCTCGGGCTGCTCGGCCAGCAGGCGCTGCACGGGGCGCTGACCGGCCCGGCGGCGCTGAAGATCTCCGGCGCGGTGATCATCGTGATGGGGCGTGCTGTTCGTGCTGGCGCCGTTCGTCCCCCGACTGTCGCGCGAGTGGCACGTCGACGCGCTGATGCAGCGCGCTGGGCGCAGCGGGCCGATCCTGACCGGCGCCGCGTTCGCGCTCGCCTGGACCCCGTGCACGGGGCCGACGCTGGGAGCGATCGTGACCGCCGCCGGGGTGTCGAACTCGGCCGCCCACGGCGCGTTGCTGCTGATCGTCTACTGCCTCGGGCTGGGCGTTCCGTTCCTGATCATCGGGCTGGCGTTCGGGAAGGCGACCTCGGCGCTGAACGTCGTCAAGCGCCACTACCCGGTCGTGATCGGCGCCGGCGGGGTGGTCCTGATCGGGATGGGCGTGCTGATCTGGACCGGCGAGTTCACGCAGCTCAACATCACGGTCAACCACTGGCTGCAGAGCCTCGGGCTACCGGACTTCAACGCCGACACCTAATGTGCCGGCTGCTGTTTTGGGGGCTCTGCCTGCAGGGCCGACGTCGGTCGCGCTGTGTATCGCCGGTTACATCTCCGAGCGCCCCACTTGGACTTAGGGCGGCCTAACCTGCTAGGCTGCGGCGCGCCGCTCGTTAGGGCGCCCTAACTTTTCGTAATCGCACCTTGTCCTTCGCTCAGACAGTCGCCCTCGGGGCGCTCGCCGGATTCACGATCTACCTCGGCCTGCCGGTCGGGCGGTTGCAGCTGCTCGGCGCGCGCTCGCGCGTGGCGCTGGCGATGTTCTCGGTCGGCGTGCTGGCGTTCATCTTCGTCGACGTCCTGTCGAGCGGCACCGAGATCGTCAACTCCGCGCTGGACTCGGTCAAGAGCCATCACACCTCGGTCTGGTACCTGGTCTGGCTGGTGGTGCTGCTCGGAGGCGGGTTCGCCGCCGGCAGCGCCGGGCTGGCGATGATCGAGCGCCTGATGCGGCCGATCGGCGCGCGCACGCCCCCGATCGCCGGCGGCGCCGACGCGGCGGCGCTGACGCTGTCGGAGGCCGACGCGCTCGCCGCCGAGCTCGAGGCGTCGCGCCGCCGGGCGCTGCGGATCGGGTTGACGATCGCCGCCGCGATCGGCGTTCACAACTTCGCCGAGGGGCTGGCGATCGGCGTCTCGGCGCGCGCCGGCGCGATCAGCCTCGCGACCGTCCTGATCATCGGCTTCGCGCTGCACAACGCCACCGAGGGGTTCGGGATCGTCGGCCCGCTCGGCGACGTCAAGCCGTCCTGGGGCTGGCTCGGCCTCGCCGGGCTGATCGGCGGCGGCCCGACGTTCCTGGGCTCGATCGTCGGCTACGGCGTCACCAGCGAGCCACTCGAGCTGGCCGTCTACGCGGTCGCCGGGGGCGCGATCCTGTACGTGATCGGCGAGGTCTGGAACGGGATGCGCCGCTACGGACACCGCGAGCTCGGGCTGCTGATGGTCACGGCCGGGTTCATGGTCGGCGTGATCACCGACCTGATCGTCTCCTACGGCGGCGCCTGAGCCGCCGAGCCGGCCGTTCGCGGTTGCGCAGGGCGGGGATCGGGCGAACTTTCGCAATCCAGTCCGACCCCTCCGTACCAAAACGCGAAAGTTCGTGGCCGATGCCGCCGGCACCAGGCCCTAGTCGAGCTGCGCCTACTCGTCGTCGGGATGCTTCTCCTGCCAGCGCAACGAGGCCGCCTCGGCGCTGGCCGAGTGGCGGTTGGGGACGACGTGCTCGTCCTCCGGCACGTGGGCCGGTGCGACGTGCTCCGGGTCCTCCTCAGGATGCTTCTCGCCCCACCGGGCGGCCGCCGCATCGACGCTGCGCGACGGATGCTCGGGTGGCCTCTTCTCCTCGCTCATCATCCTCCCCTCGATCGGGTCAAGACAAGCGTAACGCGTCCGGCTCAGCGAATCAGGCGCTCTGCCCGGCCGGTATCGATCATCGCCTGCAGCGTCTCGCGCGCATCGTGGGCAGGGCGCCAGTGAAGCTCGCGGCGGGCCTTGTCGGTGTCCATCAGCACCGGCGCTCGCAGCGATTCGATCCACTGCGCCTCGGCCGGTATGAACGGCAGCCGCGCGACCAGCTCCGACGCCGCGTCTAGCGCGAGCTCCGGGAGCGGCACGCTGTACCAGCCAAGCGCGTCGGCCAGGTCGCTCATCGTCAGCGTCCCGGGTCCCGCGAGGTTGTAGATCCCCGGTGGGCCGTGACCGAGGATCGCCGCCGTGAACGCGGTCGCGACGTCGTCGTGGTGGACGAGCTGGAAGCTGACGCCCGGGTCCGGGATCACCGGCTTGAGCACCGGCAGCAGCTCGAGCATCCGCACGACCGCCGCCGGCATCCGCTCGCGCAGCTGGACGTAGGGGATGTTGTTGAGCAGTAGCAGCGCGTCGGGGCCGGCGACGACGCAGGGCCTGAACACGTAGGCGGAGGTCTGCGAGCCGGCGACCGCGTCCGCCAGCACCGCTTCGAGCTCGGCCTTCTGCGCGGAGTAGTAGTGACGATCGGTGCCGCGGGGGAGCACGTCCTCGGTCAGGACCGTCGGGTTGTCGGCGTGGAAGCCGTAGGCGGCGACCGATGACGCGTAGACGAGTCGCCCGGCGCCGGCCGCAACCGCGCCCGCGAACACGTTTCGCGAGCCTTCGAGGTTGACGCGCTCGGTCTCCTGTTTGCCGCCCATGATCACGAACGCCAGGTGCACGACCACGTCTGCGCCCGCGACCAGGCGATCGACGGCGTCGCGGTCGAGCACGTCCCCCTGGCGGTATTCGGTCTTGCGCAGGCCGTCGGCGCCGGGGTCAAACGGTCGTCTGGCCATCGCCCGGACCCGGCCGATCTCGTCGCTGTGCTCGAGCGCGCGCAGCAGCGAGCGACCGATGTCGCCGGTCGGCCCCGTGACCGCAACGGTCAGCCCGGTCGTGTCCTCGGTCGGCAAATCTCCGCCTAGGGCCGCCGCGCCAGCTCGCGCTTGGCGGTGCGCTGGAAGCGGCGGGCCTTGCCGAGGTTGGCCCGCGCCATCGCCACGCGCGATCGTGGTCGTTCGAGGCCGCCGATCACCTTGTGCGGGATCAGCGCCCATCCGTCACGGGCGCGGACGAGGTCGCCGCGTACCTGGAAGTTCTGCTGCCAGGTGAACTGCTGGCCGTGCCTGTGCGCGGTCAGGCACGCGAGCCCGGCCTGCAGCGGCATCCCCGACGGGTCGGCGCCGATCTTGATCCACCGCGCCGCGCCGTCGACCGAAACCGGGACCCGGGCCGCGAACGGAAAGCCGTCGGGCGACACCATCGACAGCGCCGCCGTCGGATACACAGTGCCGAGCTCGGCGATCCGGGGATGCCAGCCGCTGACGCCCCCGTCGGGCGCGGCGTGGAAGCGCTGGGGCTCCTCGGAGTGCCCAGATCGGACCTCTTCCATGTGCGCGTCGAACAGGACGGGGTCGGCCGCGATGTCCCCTCGCGGCCAGACGTAGACCCGCTCGGGGCGGATGTGGATGTAGATCCGCGTGTAGTACCAGCGCATCAGCCGCCGCAGCGGTTCGGGCGGGTGCCGCCTGGCGGCGCCCGGAAGCTTCGCGCCGTCCTGCGCTGCGTAGCGCGACCTGTTGGCGGCGAGGTCGCGGGTGTCGACCTCGGCCGAGCCCTGCACGAGGACCATCGGCGGGTCGCTGAGGCCGCTGCCGGTGGGGTCGGAGAACAGCAGCGAGACGAGCGGGTGGTTGCGGGCGTCGTCAGCCTTCTTCGGATAGCCCAGGCCGGTCGTCACGTCGATGCAACGCGCGCCTGGGGAGTAGTACGGCGTGACCGGCCACGTGATCGGCTGCCCGTGATCGTCGACCGTCGTCAGCTCGGTGGTGATGTAGCGGTCAAAGACCGCCTGGACCTCTTGCGGCAGGGAGGCCGTCACGAGGCGAGTATATGTCCGCGTCCGCGGGTGGGCTCGTGGGATTAATCCTCGTAGCCGGGCTCGCCCGGCAGCACGATCCGCGCGGTCTCGCCCGACATCACCACGCGTGGCTGCACGGGGAGCACCTCGCGACCGTGGGCGTGGGCGAACACCTCCGCCGCCGATCCGAACTGCGACAGCTGCTCGAGGTGCTTGATCGTCGGGAACACCATGAACAGCTCGCCGTCGCCTGCGGCCTGCAGCGCGGCCGCCGGCGAGATCCAGCGCGCGTCGACGATCTCGCCGCCGTCGACCGACGGGCTCGTGTCGGCCGGGACCGGTGCGAGGAAGAACCACGTGTCAAAGCGGATCTTGACCTGCGCCGGCGTGATCCAGCGCGAGAACGCGACCAGGCCGGCGGGGTCGGCGAGCTCGATCCCCGCCTCCTCTGAGACCTCGCGGATCGCGGCGGCCCGCAGCGCCGCGTCGCCC
The DNA here is from genome assembly GCA_963809685.1 of uncultured Solirubrobacterales bacterium. Lineage (GTDB taxonomy): Bacteria > Actinomycetota > Thermoleophilia > Solirubrobacterales > Solirubrobacteraceae > Palsa-465. The sequence goes on from CAWEKN010000008.1 coordinate 237,666, forward strand.
TCGCCCTCGGTGCGGTTCACCGCCCCGCCCGGGAACACCCATGCCCCGCCCATGAACCTGGCCTCGGGGTTGCGGCGGACCAGCAGCACCTCGAGTGCGTGCTCGTCGCCTCGCAGCAGGATCACGGTCGCGGCGGGGCGCGGGATCGTCTCGGCGCCCTCGTTGAGCACCTCTCCGGGGGCCGGACGCTCGATCTCCATCGGCCGACCCTACCGCGCGGGCGCACGCCTCGCACCAGGTCGGGGTCGCCGGATCCGACGTACTAGGCTTGGCCCCGTGAAATGGATGTGCGAATCATGCGGGTTCATCTACGACCCCGATGAGGGCGACCCGGACGGAGGGATCCCGCCGGGGACGCCGTTTCAGGACATTCCCGAGACCTGGTTCTGTCCCGTGTGTGGTGCGCGCAAGCGGGACTTCTCGCCCTACGAGGAGTGACCGGGCCGATCGCCCGGCTCCGGCCGAGCGATAACGGCCGGTGTGTCGCCGGCGCCGCCGCGGCCTGCAGGACATCTGTCCAGTAATGCCGCGAACGGTCGCGGGCCGTAGCGCTGTGACCGTTGCGTCGGGCGTAAGTCATGCAAATTCGTGGCGGCCCCAGGGCCGTCGCCGCCGGTCGCGACCCAGGGATGGTCTTGATGAGACGTCTGACGCTGGCAACGATTGCAACGCTGCTCGCCGTGCCCGCATCGGCGCTGGCCGGCTCGACCTCCGGCACGGTGCTGTCGGTCGACGGCAGGCATCACAAGATCGAGGTCGTCGACGCAAGCCACCTCGTGCACGCCTACCACTACCGCGGCCGGCTGCCACGGCTGCGCTCCGGGAGCAGGATCAGCTTTCAACTGTCGTCGACCGCGATCGGCAAGGTCAAGCTGCTGGCGCACGCCCCGCACAGCGTGTCGTTCTACGCCCGGGTCGTCCGTTCGAGCAGGCGCTCGGTCGTGCTCAAGCTCGCCGACGGGCGCTCGTTGAGCCTGTCCGACAAGCAGCTGCGCGGCCGCTCCGCCAACGGCGCGCATCACCGCCGCCACTCGGTCCACGCACAGATGGCGGCCGGCGCAATCACGATCAAGATCCAGGGCCTCGAGCCCGGGGTGACGGTGCTGGTCACCGAGACCTTCGACGACCAGGGCAACATCACGATCACGATCTCGCTGCCGCGCGGCTCGGCGCCGGGCGCCGGCGCTCGCCAGAACGCGAGCGGGGTCGTGACCGAGGTCGATCAGGACGCGTTCACGGTGCAGACCGACGACGGCTCGCAGTTGCGCCTGCACATGGCGGCCGACCAGCTGTCAAACCTCGGTCTGCAGGTGTGCGACACCGTCGATGTCAGCTATCACCAGGACGCGGCAATCCTGGTCGCCGACGGCGTCAACGACACCGGCAGCTCGACCGACGGAGATTGCGCGGACCAGCAGGGGTCGCAGGGTCAGGACGTCGTCGGCACGATCACCCAGGTCTCCGCCGACAGCGTCACGGTCGACGCGCAGGACCAGGGCTCGATGGCCTTCGCGGTGAGCTCGCCCGACGTCACCGACGGCTTCCAGGTCGGTGACGTGGTCGACGTCACCTACACCGACAACGGCGACGGCACGCTGCAGGCCGACGACGTCGAGTACGACGAGCATGACGCGACCGGCACCGTCACCGCGGTGAGCGACGGGAGCCTGACCTTCACCGACGGCGACAGCGGCCAACCGGTGACCGTCACGGCCGATCCCGCCGCCGGGCTGTTTGACGGGATCTCCGTCGGCGACCAGGTCGAGGTCAACTACCACCAGTCCGCCGGCGGACTGGTGGCCGACGGAGTCGATCAGGCGACCTGATCGGGCGGGGCAGGCTCGGCAGCGTCTCTCCCGCTGCCGAGCCCCGGCGACCCTCCCCGTGGCCCGCTACGCGGCCGCGGGGAGGCGTCGTGCGGTCGCCTCGGCGATCGCGGCGGCGGTGATCGCGACCAGCCGCCGCAGGTCGGCCTCGGAGATCGCCAGCGCGGGCATCAGCACGACGACGTCGCCGAGCGGCCGGATCACCGCTCCGCGCCGGCGCGCCGCGAGCGTGACGCGATGGCCGATCCGCTCGCCGGCTGGGCGCTCGGTCAGCTCGATGCCGACCATGAACCCGCGCTGGCGGACCTCGGCGACGCCCGGCAGCGGCGCGACCTGATGCTCGAGCAGCCGCGCGAGCAGCTCGATCTTCGGCTGCAGCTGCTCGAGCGTGCGCTCGCGCTCGAAGGTCTCCAGCGTCGCTACCGCGGCAGCGCACGCGAGCGGGTTGCCCGTGTAGGTGTGGCCGTGGAAGAACGTGCGGAAGTCGTCGAAGGCACCGAGGAAGCCCTCGTAGATCCGCTCGGTCGCGAGCGTCGCGGCGAGCGGCAGGTAGCCGCCGGTCAGCCCCTTGCCGACGCACATGAGGTCGGGCGAGACGTCCTCGTGCTCGCACGCGAACATCGTCCCGGTCCGCCCGAAGCCGGTCGCGACCTCGTCGCAGATCAGCAGCACGCCGTGGGCGTCGCACAGCTCGCGCACCCGGCGCAGGTAGCCGTCGGGCTGCATCAGCATGCCGGCAGCGCCCTGCACCAGCGGCTCGACGATCACGGCGGCGATCTGTCGCGCGGTGGCGGTCCAGCAGCCGCGCCAGGTCCCCGGCGTCGCCCGCGCGCGCCTGGCAGCTGTCGAACAGCAGCGGGCGATACATCGAGTGAAACAGGTCGATCCCGCCGACCGAGACCGCGCCGAGCGTGTCGCCGTGATAGGCGTTGCGCAGGCAGATGAAGCCGGTGCGCTCGCGGCTCGCCACGCTGCACCCAGAACTGGAAGGCCATCTTCAGCGCGACCTCGACGGCGGTCGAGCCGCTGTCGGAGTAGAACACGCGCTCAGACCCGGCGGCGCGATCGCGACCAGCCGCTGCGGCGAGCTCGATCGCCGGCTGATGGGTGAGCCCGAGCATCGTCGAGTGCGCGACCCGGTCGAGCTGTGCCCGCGACGGCCGCGTCGATCGCCGGGTGGCGGTGCCCGTGGACGTTGCACCACAGCGACGAGACGCCGTCGATGTACGCGTTGCCGTCGGTGTCGTAGAGGTTCGTGCCCTCGGCGCGTTCGATCACCAGCGGCGGCTCCTCCTCGCCCAGCCCTGCTGCTGGGTGAACGGATGCCAGAGGTGGCGGCGGTCGGCGGCCGCGAGCTGCTCGGTGGTCGCACTGCCGGTCAACGCTAGCCGGAGGGGCGGTCGGAACCGGCGCCCGCGCTCAGATGCGACTGAAGACGAGCCAGCGGTCGATCGGCAGCTGCTCACCGGCGCGGGCGAGCAACTCGGGCTCGGCGCGGGCGATCACCGGAAGGACAGACACCCGGACGCCACCGAGCCGCGCGATCGTCTCGCGGTTGTCGCGCTCGACCTCGGACGGGTCCGCCGGCCACGGGGTCAGCACGACGCCGGCCACCGCGAGCGAGGTCCGACGCGCCGCCTCGAGCGTCAGCAGCGTGTGGTTGATCGTGCCCAGGCCCGGGGCGCGCCGCGATCACGATCGGCAGCCCGAGGTCCCGCGCCAGCGCCGCGCACGTCGTAGCCGCCGGCGATCGGCACGAGCAGCCCGCCGACGCCCTCGACGATCACGGTGTCGCCGCCGTGGGCGGCGGCTCGCAGCGGTGCGAGCAGCGCGTCGGGCTCGATCTCGCGGCCCGCGAGCTCGGCCGCGAGGTGCGGCGAGACCGGCGGGCCGAACGCGACCAGCGCGACCTCGTCGCGGTGCTGTCCGGCGGCGCGGGCGAGCAGCTCGTGATCGGGTGGCCAGTCGGGGTCGGGCGGATCGTCGAGGCCGGTGATCACCGGCTTGAACGCGCGCACCGGCGTCCCGCGCGCCCGCAGCGCGGCGACGATCGCCGCGGCGAGCACGGTCTTGCCGACGCCGGTGTCGGTGCCGGTGACGAACAGGCCCGGCACGCGCCTACCAGCCGCGGGAGGCCGTGGGAGATTTGTGTGCGTTTATAGACACAGATATCCCGCGGCCGCGGACTCAGCCATCTGCTAGGCGGCGCGCGTGTCCGGCGCCTCGAAGTCGAACACGTGCGCGGCCGGACGACGGGCGCGCTCGGGCTCCGCCTCGCGCTGGCGCTCGGGCTCCGGCTCCCGCTGCCTCTGACGCTCGGGCTCCGGCTCGCGCCTGCGCTGACGCTGGCGCTGGCGCTCGGGCTCAGGATCGGGTCGGTGCGCGCGCCCGGCACGCTCGTCGACCACGTCCTGGAGTCGCCCGGCGGCTCGAAGCCCGCGGCGCGAGCGGCCTGGGCGAGCGTGCGGGCCGCCGCCCGCAGCTCCTCCTCGCGGTGAGACGCCATCACCGCCAGGCGCAGCCGCGAGGTCACTCGCCGGCACCGTCGGCGGGCGGATCGCCTGCGCGAACACGCCGCGCGCCAGCGCCGCCTCGCAGATCCGGACCGCGAGCGCGGGGTCGCCGACGATCAGCGGGATGATCTGGGTCGGCGAGCCGCGCACGTCGAAGCCCTCGCGCGCCAGCTCGGCGCGCAGCGCCGCGGCGTTGGCGGCGAGCTTGCTGCACGCGCGCGGGGCTGCTCCTCGAGCAGGTCGAGCGCGGCCAGCGCGCCGGCGACCGCGGGCGGCGGGGGCGCGGTCGAGAAGATGAACGTGCGCGCGGCGTTGAGCAGGTAGCGGGCCATCGCGCGGTCGCACGCGACGAACGCGCCGTAGGAGCCGAGCGCCTTGCCGAGCGTGCCGACGATCACGTCGACCTCGTCCTCGAGCCCGGCCTCGGCGACGGCGCCGCGACCGCCGGGGCCGAGCGCGCCGGTGCCGTGCGCCTCGTCGACGAGCAGCCGCAGCCGGTGGCGCGGCGGCGAGCTCGACGATCTCCTCCAGCGGCGCGACGTCGCCGTCCATCGAGAACACGCAGTCGGTGACGATCAGCGCGCCGCGGCCCTCGGCCTGCTCGATCCCCCACGCGAGGTGCTCGAGGTCGCAGTGGTCGTAGACGAACACCTCGGCGCGCGACAGCCGGCAGCCGTCGATGATCGACGCGTGGTTGAGCTCGTCGGAGAAGACCACGTCGCCGGGGCGCGCGAGCGCCGCGATCACGCCGATGTTGGCCAGGTAGCCGGAGCCGAACAGCAGCGCCGCCTCGCGCCCCTTGAACGCCGCCAGCCGCTCCTCGAGCCGGCGGTGGATCGTCATCGTCCCGGAGACGAGCCGCGAGGCGCCGGCGCCGACGCCCCAGCGCATCGCCGCGTCGGCCGCCGCCGTCGCGCACGCGCGGGTGGTCGGCGAGGCCCAGGTAGTTGTTCGAGCACAGCAGCAGCACCGGCTTGCCGTCGAGCAGCACGTGCGGCCCCTGCGGCCCGCTGACCAGCCGAGTGCGGCGACTGCAGGCCGAGGGCCTTCGAGCTCATCCAGCCGCGCCTCGATCTCGATCATTGGCGGCGCAACATAACGCCGGCGGCGGACGACTCGGCGACTTACGCTGCGGGCCGCTCGCCGGCGGCGCGGGCGGCACCCTCGCGGGTGGGGCGGCCGTGGCCCGTGTTGGGCGCGCCGTCGGGGCGGGGCGGAACCGCCCGCTTGCGGTCGAAGCGCAGCTGCGTGGCGGGATCCCAGAGGCGGACCGTCGAGCTCGGGCGGTGGCCGTTGCCGAGCGCGTCGGCGACCACGTCGGGCGTCTCGCCCTCGCAGCCAGCCGGTGCGGTTGTCCGGGCGCGGGTTGGAGCCGTTGTCGGGCTGGCGCGGCGACGTTCAGCCCGAGCTCCTCGAACATCGCGCGGTCCTCGTCGGGCGTGTTGCCGAGCGTCGTCAGGAAGTTGCCCATCATCACGCCGTTGAGCCCGGCCTTGACCGCGGTCGCCTGGAGCTCGCCGAGGTTCTCGACGCGGCCGCCGCAGAGGCGGAACAGCGCGTCGGGGAGGATCAGGCGGAAGATCGCGATCCACTTCACGACCTCCCACGGATCCATCAGCTCGCGGTCGCCGAACTTCGTGCCCGGGCGGGGGTTGAGCAGGTTGATCGGGACGCTGGTCGGGTTGATCTCGGCGAGCTCGAACGCCATCTCGACGCGCTGCTCGCGCGTCTCGCCGAGGTTGAGGATGCCGCCGACGCAGGTCTCCAGCCCGGCCTCGCGGACGGCGTCGATCGTCCGCAGCCGGCCCTCGTAGCGGACCGTCGTCGACACCTCCGGGTAGTAGGACTCCGCCGTCTCGACGTTGTGGTGCACGCGCTGGATCCCGGCCTCCTTCAGCGCCTTGGCGCGCTCGCACCGACATGTGGCCGATCGAGACGCAGCGCTTGAGGTTCGTGTGCTCGGCCACCAGCCGCGCGCCGTCGAGCACCTTCTCGAAGTCGCGCTTGGACAGCCCCTGGCCCTGGGTGACCATGCAGAAGCGGTGCGCGCCGGCCGCCTCGGCCGCGCGCGCGTGCTCGAGGATCTGCTCGGGCTCCATCATCGCGTGCATCGGCGTGTCGGCCTCGGCGTACTTGCGACTGCGCGCAGAAGCCGCAGTCCTCGGCGCAGCCGCCCGACTTGGCGTTGACCAGCGAGCACATGTCGGTCGAGTCGTCGAACCGCTCGCACGCGCACGTCCCAGGCGCGCTCGCACGAGCGCCTCGATCTCGGCGCGGTCCTCGAGCTCGCCGAGCGCGAGCGCCTCCTCGGGTGTGATCAGCGGCGGCATCGCGACGGCAGGGTAGGAGGCGGACCGGACGGCTCGAGGCGCCCCGGCCCGGCTACCGTCCCTGCCATCGGGGCGCGCGCTTCTCGGCGAATGCGCGCACACCCTCGCGGAAGTCCTCGGAGGAGAAGCAGGCCCGGCGCAGCTCGATCAGCTCGCGCTCGACGTCGGCCGCGAGCACGCCGCGGCTGTCGAGGACGGCGCGGATCACGCGCTTGTTGCCAAGCTGGGCGAGCGGCGCGTTGCCGGCGATCTCGACCGCCAGTGCAGAGCGCCTCCGCCGCCAGCCGGTCGGGCTCGACGACCGCGTTGACGAGTCCCCACGACGTGCGCGGTGCGGGCGTCGATCCGCCGCCCGACGAGGAACAGCTCGCGCGTTCGGGCCGCGCCGATGATGTCGATGAACTTGCTGATCCCGGTGTGCGAGTAGACGAGGCCGAGCTTCGCCGGCGGCATCGCCACCGCGATCGTGGCAGCGGCGATGCGCAGGTCGCAGGACAGCGCGAGCTCGAGCCCGCCGCCGATCGCGTGCCCGTTGAGCGCCGCGACGGTCGGCCAGCGATAGGCCTCGACCGCGTCCATCGCGTCGGCGAACGGGTGCGCGACGAGCTTCTCGGCCTCGTCGGCGAACATGAGACGATCCCGCCCACCCCGCTCGCCGATGTCATACCCGGCCGAGAACGTGGTCTGCTCGCCGGTGACGATCAGGCAGCGCGCGTCGAGGCTCGGGATCGTGGTGGCGAAGGCGTCGAGGATCGTCTGATCCAGGGCGCCGCGCTTGGCGGGGTTGGAGATCGTCAGACGGGCGACGCCGGGGGCCGGCTCGTCGACCAACAGCCGACCGGCCGGGGGACTACTCGAGGACAACGAGCGTGTCGCCCTCCGAGACCGACTGTCCTTCCTCGCAGAGGATCTCCGTGACGACGCCCGGATCCTCGGCCTCGACCGGCATCTCCATCTTCATCGATTCGAGGATCACGACCGTGTCGCCCTCCTCGACGGTGTCCCCGACCTCGACCTCGATCTTCCAGACGGTGCCCGTGATATGGGCCTCGACCTCGGGCAACTGACCGATCCTCCTGTGCTCGTGGACTCCGGCGGCAGGATAGTGGGCACGGAAGCGGCACGAGTCCGGTGCTGGTCGAGAAACGGACGCATGTTGGCCGTTTCTCGACCACCTGCCCGCTTGCGTTTCTGCGCCTATTTCCGGGTTCTGTCTGGACCGTCCGCTTGACTTAGCAGAACCGCAGGGCTTGCATTCAATCGCGGAGAGAGCGATGGCCGAGACTGGCATCTTTATCAGTTCGTGCTCGCGGAGGGAGTTGGCCCGCAGGCGCCAGGGACGCTCCAGCGGGATCCCGTCGGTGCTGTGGTCGACGGTCGTGGTGCTGGTGCTGCTGGCGATTGCGTTGGGCGCGCTGGTGCTCGCGCGGGGTGGGATCTAGACCTCCCGGGTCGTGTCCCGGGTTCCGCGCCCTGCCACGGGCGTCGAGTGTGCAGGGGCACACCACAGGCGGCCGCAAGGCCGCCCCTCAACATAAATTCCGGCCGTGATCCTGGCGCCGCGCGCCCGAGCGCGCGCGGGCTTGGGAGGAGGCGTAGGCTGCCTTTTCGTGGAAGCGGAGGGCGCGCCGGTCGACATCGATTTGCTTGCGGCCTCGCTGAGGGCCGATTCGGGCGATCTCGGCGCGTTCGTCGAGGGCGTGGCGGCGAAGCTCGAGGACGCGCTGCCGGGCATGACGAAGGTGCAGCGTGCCCGGCGCGGCATGTTCGGCCCCAAGATCGTTCGCAAGGTCACGGTTGACGGCGCCGGCGAGCGTCTCGAGCTGTCGCGCAGCGAGGATGATGTGATCGAGACGCGACGCTGCCGCCTGTCCGGCGGGATCGTCCTCAAGAGCGATCCGATCGACACCGACGCGTGGCTGCGGGGCATCGGCGAAGCGCTCGCGGCCGAGGCGCAGCGAAGCGAACAAACCCGGCGGGCGCTCGAGCGCCTGCTCACCGAATAGGAGGGCACACGATGGGCTTCTTCAACCGCGACGACGACGAGGCTTCAAAGCAGGAAGCGGCGCAACCGCCGGCGCCGGCGGCGGCAGCGGCGGTCGAGAACATGCCGCCCGAAGAGGCCCCGCATGCGGCGAGCTACGAGACGGGGTCGCTCGCCGGGATCCCCGAATCCGGCCGGCACCGGATCGAGCGGATGAAGGGGGACGTCGCCCGCGGCTTCTTCACCAGCGACCTGTCGATCAACGAGTTCCTGCTCGTCAAGCACGCCGGGTTTGACCCAGTCGGCCTGGTGCTCGGCAGCTCGATCTACCACATCGGCTTTCAGCAATCGAACTGGAGCCAGAACCAGGAGATGGGCGTGCTCACGCAGGCGATGTATCACGCCCGCGAGCTGGCGATGACGCGGATGGAGGAGGAGGCCGACCAGCTCGGCGCCGACGGCGTGGTCGGCGTGCGGCTGAACATCGGCCGCTATGAGTGGGGCGCGGACCTGGCCGAGTTCATCGCGATCGGGACCGCGGTCAAGCACCGCGGCGGCGAGATTCACCGCGCCCCGACCGGGCGCCCGTTCACGTCGGACCTGAGCGGCCAGGACTTCTCGACGCTGCTGCGCGCGGGCTACCGGCCGGTGGGGCTGGTGATGGGCAACTGCGTCTACCACGTCGCCCATCAGGGGCTGCGGGCCGCGTGGAAGCAGATCGGGCGAAACCAGGAGATGCCGACCTACACCCAGGCGCTGTACGAGGCGCGCGAGCTCGCGCAGGAACGGATGCAGGCCGAGGCGACCGAGCTCCAGGCCGGCGGGATCGTCGGCGCGAGCATCAACGAGCGAAGCCACGGCTGGGGCTCGCACGTGATCGAGTTCTTTGCGATCGGCACCGCGGTCATCGCCACGTCCACCGAGCACGAGATCGAGCAGCCGTCGCTGGTGCTGCCGCTGGTGGGCTGACACGCGCGGCTCGGGGTATCGTCTCCGGTCACGATGCCCGACGTCGAGATCAAGCCGCAGGTCTACAAGGACCCGCGCCCGAAGGAGTTCTTCGACACGTACCACGCGCGCGTGCGCGACCACGAGCCCGAGCCGGTCTACGAGGCCGTGCGCGTGTGTGATGCAGCTGCACGCGATGATCACGTTCCGCGCGCGCGGATTCGGCGCGGAGAACGTGCCCAACGGACCGCTGATCCTCGCTCCCAACCATGCGTCGTTCATGGACCACTTCTTCACCGGCATGGCGATCCGGCGTCGGATCCAGTTCATGGGCAAGTCACAGCTGTTCGGCTCTGGCCCGATGAGCTGGATCTTCAGCCACGGGGGCGTCTACCCCGTGCGGCGGGGGCATCAGGACGAGGAGGCGTTCATCAGCTCGTTCAAGATCCTCGAGCGCGGCGGGGCGATCGTCATGTATTGCGAGGGCGGGCGTTCGCGGACGGGAAAGCTCGCGGACACGGCGCGACCCGGGATCGGGCGCCTCGCGCTCGAGTCCGGTGCGCCGGTCGTGCCGGTCGCGATCCTCGGCTCCTACCAGGTGCGCAACTGGAAGAAGCTGAACTTCCCGAAGGTCACGATCCAGTTCGGCATGCCGTTCCGGTTCGAGGTCGTGCAGCACACCAGCCGCGAGCAGCAGCAAGAGGCGGCCGATTACATCTTCGCGCGGCTCGGCGAGCTGCACGGAGAGCTGTCGCGGATCGGGCATCGCGGCGCGGCGCGAGCCTCGCGGGAACGGCGGCGGACGCCGGTCGCCGCGGCTTAGGCGGTCGCTGGTCGTCGCGGCTTAGGCGGTCGCGACCGCGGCCGCCTCGTCCAGCCCGAGCTCGTCGATCGCGAGCTCGCGCATCTTGTACTTCTGCACCTTGCCGGTGATCGTCATCGGGAACGAGTCGACGAACTTGATGTAGTGGGGGACCTTGAAGTGGGCGATCTTGCCTTGGCAGAAGTCGCGCACCTGCTCCTCGGACAGCGTCGAGTCGGGACGGCGGACGATCCAGGCCATCAGTTGCTCGCCGTAGCGCTGGTCGGGGACGCCGATCACCTGCGCGTCGGCGATCTCGGCGTGGGTGTAGAGGAACTCCTCGATCTCTCGCGGGTAGACGTTCTCGCCGCCGCGGATGATCATGTCCTTGATCCGCCCGACGATCCGCACGTATCCATGCTCGTCCATCGTCGCGAGGTCCCCGGTGTGCATCCACCGCGACGAGTCGATTGCCTCGGCGGTGCGCTCGGGGTCGTTCCAGTAGCCGCGCATCACCGGGTAGCCACGGGCCAGAAATTCGCCCCGCTCGCCGCGCGGCTGAATCCGCCCGGTCGCCGGGTCGATGATCTTGATCTCGGTATGGGGCATCACCTGGCCGACGGTCGAGCAACGGTTCTCCAGCGTGTCGTCGACCCGCACCTGGGTGGTGACGGGCGAGGTCTCGGTCATCCCGAACGCGATCGCCATCTCGCCGATTCCCATGTCGGACGAGACGCGCTTCATCACCTCGATCGGGCACGGTGAGCCGGCCATGATCCCGGTCCGCAGCGAGCTCAGATCGAAGTTGTCGAACTCGCGATGGTCGAGCTGGGCGATGAACATCGTCGGCACGCCGTAGAGGCTGGTGCAGCGCTCGTTCGCGCACGCCTCGAGCGTCGCCCGAGGGTCGAAAGTCTCGGCGGGATAGACCATGCAGGCGCCGTGGTTCGTGGCGCCGAGGTTGCCCATCACCATCCCGAAGCAGTGATAGAGCGGCACCGGGATGCAGACGCGGTCGGCCTCGGTGTAGCGCAGCAGCGCCGCGACGAAGTAGCCGTTGTTGAGGATGTTGTGGTGGGTGAGCGTCGCGCCCTTTGGAAAGCCGGTGGTGCCGCTCGTGTACTGGATGTTGATCGGGTCGTCGAAGTCGAGCTGGTCGGCGGCCCGGCGCAGCGCATCGTGATCGACTTGTGCGCCGGCGAGCGAATCCCACTCGTCGGAGTCGAAGAACACGGCGCGCTCGAGCTGCGGCAGCGTTGCCGCGAACGGCGTTGACCATCTCGACGAAGCTCGAGCCCTTCAGCTCGGGCGCCGCGACGACCCAGCGGCAACCCGACTGGCCCAGCGCGTACTCGAGCTCGCTGGTCCGGTAGGCGGGGTTGATGTTGACGAGGATCACGCCGAGCTTGGCGGTCGCGTACTGGGTCATCGTCCACTCCGCCCGGTTCGGGCCCCAGACGCCGACGCGATCGCCCTTGCGCAGGCCGGCCGCGAGCATCGATGACGCGAGCCGGTCGGTCGCCTCGTCGAACTCGGCGTAGGTGTAGCGGAGGCCCTGGTGGCAGGAGATCAGCGCGGGCGAGTCCGGAACCCGCGCCGCCGTCCGCCCGAAGTTCGCCGAGATCGTCTCGCCGAGCAGCGCCTGGTTGGTGGCGCCGTGTGCATAGGACAGCATCGCGTGCTCCTTCCTCGTCCTTTGGGCGATCGTAGCCGGGGCTCGCCTACACGTACAAATCACCCAGCGTCGGCCAGAACGCTGGATCGTGCCCGGGGATCGCGAGCGGCCGCATCTCCAGGGTCAGCAGCGGGCGCGCACTCTCGGTCGCGACGGTCATGAGGGCGGTCAGGCTATACCGTGTCCGGCCCGATGACGCTGCTGCGCCAAGACTTGCTCGTCGGGCGAACGGTCGCGGTGGGCGGCGACGTGAGCCAGGCCGTTGCCGATTTGGTCGCGCGCCTGGGCGCCTCGGTGCAGGCGCTCGACGGCGCGGGGCCGGTCGAAGCGATCGTGTACGGCGCCGGCACGGCGTTCGCCGACGGCGGCGCGCCGGGGCTGGCAGCTGCGCTCGAGCAGACATGGGACGCGATCGCGGAGGTCGCCGGCGGGTCGATGATCCCGGAGGGCGCGGGCGGGTCGATGATCCCGGAGGGCGCGGGCGGAAAGATCGTGTTGATTTCCCCTCGCGCCGGCGCCGGGCGCCACGCCGAGGCGGCGCGCGCCGGGCTCGAGAACCTCGCGCGGACGCTGTCGATCGAGTGGGCCAGATTCGGCATCACCGCAACCACGATCGCCCCGGGGAAATCCACGCGCGAGCACGACGTCGCGCTGCTGGTCGCGTTCGTGCTCTCGCACGCGGGCGACTACTTCAGCGGCTGCCGGTTCGAGCTCGGGGCAGTGAGGTAGTGGCGCGCGATTCGTTCGCATGAAGCGCTGGTGCGCTTCATGCGAAGTCGGAATTCCTCACCGGAATACGTCGAGCCACACCCGGCGCCCACGCGCGTCGAAATAGCCGCGCGTGTCGCGGTCGGGCACGCGCTGGGGCAACCCGCTGAGCGACATCCACAGCGTCGGGTGCACGACGCGTCCGCCGGCCAACTGCACGCCGATCGCACTACCGGCGTGATGGAACGTCTGATCGCTCGTGCACTTGATCTCGGGGCCTCCCATCGGGTCCCGCGAGCGCTGTCCCGAAGGCAGGATGTAGCGACCGCGCACGATCTGCTCCGGCCGCCCGTCGTGGCGATCCAGCACCCGCACGAGCGCGTTGCCGATGATGTTGCCCGCCTGTGCCGAGGTGGACTCGGAGTCGTCGGAGTGGTGGCACCCGAAGCGGTCGTCTGAAGACGGGTCGAGGTTGGTCGCGCTTGGAATCCCGACGGCATCGCCCGTCGGGAAGATGTAGCCGAGCATGTCCTCCCCGAGTCCGTCGATGAAGCGGAAGGACGCTCGCATGTGCGGCAGCAGCCATGGAGGCAGCGACGCACTCGGGTCGGGCATGTCCTGCGGACCGAGGAACCCCCGCAGATACGTGAACGGGAATACCTCGCCCGGAACCGAGATGAACTCGCCGTCGCCGATCTGGAACGCCGCGACCTGCGAACGCAGCGACTGGCCCGACGAGGCGCCGTTTGCGCCCACCGGCGAGGCAGCCGTGCAGTTCGCGTTATAGGCCGGCCGCTGGGCGAACACTCCCAGGCTCGCGCCGAGGGCGAACAGCTCGTTCTGGAGCTTCACGCAGATGTTGGCTCGCGCGCCCCAGATCGTGTTGGTCTGCGAGTTGTGGTACTTGCCCGCCTTCAACGCCTGGATGATCGGCGCCGCCATGTCGGTCCCGAACGCCTTCGTCTCGCCGGCGTAGCCGAGCGGGACGTGAAGCGCGCCGGACGCGTCGGTGCCTCGTTTGGCGCTGAACAACGTGCGGCAGCCGGCCGGGTGGCTGGCGTTTAGGAATTGCTGCGGGGTTCTCGAGATCGCCGACCGGTACACCTCGGGGCTCTCGACCGAGCCCACCGATCCGGCCATCTCGATCGCCACTCCGCCCAGCCGGTGTTCGAGGGCGGTACGGAAGAAGTTGATCCAGTCGGCTGAGACCCAGTTGTTCTGCGCGTCGAGGGCCGGCGTGCCACCGTTGAAGCCGAGCGTCTCGGCGTGCTGGCTGACGCTCGCCAGCGTCACGATCGTCCTGCCACGCGAGTCGACCGCCTGGAGCACCGGGATCTGCTGGTCGTCCACAAACGGGTACGAGGACCAGCATTGGCGCACGTTCGACGGCTCGAGCACCTCGGTGTAGCGGATGGTCGCGGGACGCAGCGCGCGGTATGCGCGCTCGATCGCGCGCGCGCTCTGGTCCACCAGGTACTTGACCCAGTAGTTGTTGACCCCCGAGGTCGTCTGTGAGACTCCGCCGAGGCCCATGCTGTCCGGGGCCGATTCGTCGTGTGTTGCCGAGATGAAGATGTTGCTCAGCCGGTAGCCGTCAGCGCGCACCTTGGCGCGGATTCGCTGCTGATAGATGTTGAACAGGCCCTCTTGATCGACCACCTCGACGGCGACCGTCTGGCGTCCGTTGGAAACGACCGTCGCGCGTGCCGTGACCGGGTCGGCGACGTGGTCGAAGAAGCGCGGGCTGTTCCCTCCGCCGCCGAGCAGATTGCCGTCCCATCGGCCGTTGTGGTTGCAGTCGACGAAGGGGTCGCCAGAGTCGTAGTGACCGTGGTGCTGGGCATCGACGTAGGGCTCCTCGAACGCGAACTGCCGCGCGCCGTCGTACTGCGGGGGGTGCGCGCAGTTGGCCGGATCGCGTCCCGCCAGGTGCCCGAAGGCCGGCGGCGTGAAGTTCGCAACCGCAGCGCCCGCACGGAACTGTGCCGCGGGCCCGTGTGCGTAGTGGCCGTGATAGCCACCCGCCGGCGTCAACAACATCGCGACAACGGCGAGAGCAGATTTCAGAGTCATCGCAGGCATGGGAACGGGAAGCTTCTCCTGGCTGAAGGATCGGTGCTGCGAAGTCCGGCCGGTGACGGTCGTCGCCACCGGCCGGATCGCGGCGTGGGGGGGCTACTTGATATGCACGACGGCGGTCGCCGTGTTGCCCGCACCGTCCGTGATCGTGACCGATCCGTCAAGGTGCTTGTGGGGCATGGTGATGCTCGTGCCGTCGGCGGTCGTGCCGTCTGAGAACGACCAGTGGGCGGCCATCACGTTCCGCTGCTGGCCGCCGATCGCTCGCGCCGTCAGGACGATCGTGTTTCCACGCTCTGGATCCTGGTCGACGGTCGCGGACAGGGGTCGGTCGATCAGCACCCACTGGGTCCAGGCGTAAGTGTTGCCCAGATTGTCGGTGACGCTCGCCTTCACGCGGTACAGACCCGGTCGCGGGAACGTGTGTGTGAAGCGAGCCGAGATCGGATACGTCCCGGTCGTGCCGTCGCCGAAGCTCCAGCTGATCGCGCCGTCGCCCTGCGTGGCCGCGCTCGACCCGATCGACGTCGACGGTGAGCCCGACGCCTGCGCCTTCTTGGCAGTGCCATAGAAGCTCACCGACGGGTCATCGGTTTCGACCTGGTCGGGGTAGAACTGGATCGTCGGCTGCGAGAACGCATTCGGGTTGTCGATCTGCGCGTACGGATTCTGGGCTGACGGCCCAAGTCCGAGTGCCGCGCCGGCCTGACGGACCGCGTCGACGTTGTCCTGCGCGAGGTGCGAGCCGACGTTGAACCTGGCGAAGTCGCTCTGCGCCAGCTGAGCAGGCGGGTAGACGCCCGGCCGCTGGTCCCAGTAGTACCCGAGCTGGTCGCTCGCATGGTCGATGACGTGCACACCACGGATCCCAGGGGACGCGGCGAATGACCTCTCGATCGCAGCCGTGACCTCGGGGAACGCCTCGCCCGGCGCAGTGGCGTACACCTGGTCGCCGATGCGGGCCACGGTAGCCGACGTGCCGATGCCGTCAGGGTCGGTGAAGTACGGCGCCTGCAGGGAACGGTTGATCGTGAAGATCCCGCCCACTGCCCGCCAGTCCCATGTGCCGGTGTTGGCGTTGGAGACCGGCTCGGTGAGCGGACCCGGGCAGCCGAGCGGACCACCAAGGTGGTTGCATGACATCGCCCACAGCAGGCCCTGGTTCTCGGCCTGGGTCGAGAACGGCATGTTGTCAGCCGCGAGCGTGGTGTCCGTGACGCGACGGGCGTGGGTGAGCGCACGGATCATCGCGTTGGTGATGAAGCGGCCCTGTTCGGTGACCTCGGCGTAGTTGCCGGCGGCGCCGATGGTCTCCTGTCGGCCGAGCGTGCCCTGCGCGAGCACCTCGGTGCCTCCGAACAGCTGGGCAAGGCGATCGCGCACGTACCCGGGGTAGTCGGCGCTGAACTGGTTGTTGCCGGGGTTCGTAGGGTCGTACTCGTCGACGTGAACCGGCACGTCGGCGTACATGCCGATCGTCGCGCCGGTCCCCGGCTCACGCGCCCACAGGATCGGCAGCTGGCGGTCAACCGCAAAGCCCGCCATCTGATCGGTCCCCTGGACCTGGGACACCAGGCCACGGATCGTGCCCGTCGCCGACCACAGCTCGGCCTGGCGAGTGTGTGACGCAGCTTGGACGACGGCTTGAACAGCCGCCTCCTTGACACGGTGCAGGTAATCGGGATCGGTGTGGCCCCAGATGCCCATGATCGTTGGCGCGGCATGGTCGTGCGTGGCGGACACGACGATGTTGGCCGCGGTCGCGTCATAGCCGCGAGCGGCCAGAGCGGCGGCCGCCTCGCGCCTGGCGTCGTCTGCGCCGTCGCCGGCATTCGGCGCCTGATACTCGGCGAACCATCCTTGGGAGTCCACCGAGACGAACGCCACGGCCTGGTTGCCGTGTCCGACGAAGAACGCCCGCACTTCAAGCGGGTCGTGCACGCCGCCGGTCACGAGGTAATTTGAGCTGTAGCCTCCGTCGACCATCGGCTTGTCCGGCGAAATGTCGACGACCGATGTCCCGACCTGGAACAGCGCGGCATTGGGCTGGGGTTTTGCGGCCGGCGGAGCGGCGGTGCCCTGCGGCGGAGTGCTCGCATGAGGGTCTGCGGAGGCGACTCCCGCGGCTGCCAGCGCCACCGCCGCTACGACGGTGACCGCAGCGGTCTTGATTGAAGGAACCAGCACTTCTCTCTTTTCTCTAGCTAAAAGGTCGCGCGCCGTGCTTCCATGCACGGCGCGCGTCAGGACACTCGATAGTGGCAGCGGATCGGCTCATTGCCGTTGGGGCGGATTCCAAAGTTCTTGTGACGCGTCACAATCCTTGGATGGGGCACGCGGCCACCCCCCAGGCTGGCCTCATCGGGCGGATCGATCGCGGCGCGCTGGCCGAGACGATTCTCGACACGTGCCGCAACGAGATCCCCGGGTACGCGCGCCTGCCGGACACCGTTGTCCGCGGCCAGATCCTCGACGTCATCCGCCAGAACGTCGATGTGTGCCTGGACTGGGTGGCCGGCGGCGGGGCTCCGGACATGTCCCGGTTCGACGAGTTCAGCTCGTCGGCAAAGAATCGAGCGACCGAGGGCATGCCGCTCGAAGACCTTCTGCGCGCCTACCGAATCGGCGGCACCGCCGCGTGGCGGGTACTGGTCGACGAGGCCGTCGCGGACGAGCGCGACGAGCTGCCCACCGTGGCCGAGCTCGTAATGACCTACCTCGACCAGGTGTCGGGCGTTGTCGCAGCTGCGTATCTCGAAGAGCGCCAGCACCTCGTCTCCGAGCAAGAGCGGGGATTGCGCGCGCTGCTCGATGCACTTATCGGTCGCGAGTCGCTGGACGCGGAGGACCACGAGGCCGCCGAGCGGCTCGGGCTCCCGCTGGGCGGCAAGTTTGTGGCGTTCGCGCTGGCGATCCCCGGCGAGGGGGCGCGCGCGCACGCGCGCGCCGCCGCCGGGCTTCGTTCGCGCAGCCCCGCCCTCGCGCTGACCGAGGGTGACCGAATCGTGGGACTGCTGGCGCCGGGCCGCGATCCGGCGACCGTGCTGCCGGCCGATGCGGTCGCGGTCGTCGACGCGGACGTCGCACGGGAGGAGCTCGCCGCGAGCATCGGCGACGTTCGCCTCGGCATCGATATCGCGGTGCGGACAGGCAAGCGGGGCATCGTGGAGTTGCAGGCGCTGACGCTCGACCTGCTGCTCGCGCACGCTCCGCACGTCGCCGCCGACCTCCGACGACGAGTCCTCGACCCGCTCGGCGGCAAACACGGCCGGTCGCGTGGCGACCTGCTCCGGACAGTTGCGACCTATGTGGAGCTGCGTCGCGATCGTAGGCTGGCCGCAGAGCGGCTGCACATCCATCCGAACACACTCGATCACCGCCTGCAACGCGTTCGGCGGCTGACAGGGCTGAACCTCGACGACCCCGAGGATCTCGCGACGATGGTCCTCGCGCTGCACGAGGATCGGTGAGTTGCCGCAGCGACGGCCGAGGGGCAGTCCAGTGGCAACGCCGAGCCGTCAGACGATCGGCAGCCGCGCTCGAAGGATCGTCCCTGCGCCCGGCCGGCTGTCGATCGTCAATGTGCCGTTGACGGCGGCGATCCGATCGCGGAGGCCCTGAAGGCCGCACCCTGGCCGTAGGTCGGCGCCGCCCTTGCCGTCGTCGCCGACTTCGACGCCGAGGTACCCCTCCTGCTGATCGATGTCGATCCAGGCGCGCGTCGCGTGCGCATACCGCGCCACGTTGGTCAGCGCCTCCGAGACGGTGAAGTAGGCCGCCGCTTCAACCGACGTGGCGAGCGGCCCCTCGGGAAGCTCGACGCGGAGCTCGACCGGCAGCGGAGCGTGATCGGCGAGGCTCGCCAGCGCCCCCTGGAGGCCGCGGTCACTCAGCACGGCGGGGTGCAGGCCCCGAGCCAGTTCGCGCAGCTCGACGAGCCCATCGCGCAGCTCAGTCAGGACGTCGTCGAGCTCCGCGCGCGCTTTGTCGGACAGCTCGCGGTGGGACGCCCGCCAGATCTGCAGCTGAAGCGTCGCTGAGACGAACCGCTGTTGCGCCCCGTCGTGGAGGTTGCGCTCGATCTCGCGGCGGGCGCGGTCGCCGGCGTCGACGATGCGAGCGCGTGAGGCGCGAACCTCGGCAAGCTGGGCCTGGACAACCTCCCTCTCCCGGAGCGCCCGCTCGGCGGCGTGGCGAACGGTGATGTCGAAGATCACTCCGTCGAGCCACCGCCGACCGTCACCGGGCTCCTCGGCCTGTCCGCGTTCCAGCACCCAGCGCACATCGCCGTCTGCACGCACGATCCGGTACTCCAGGTTGAATGGCCGGCCGACGTCAACGGCCTCCTTAACCGATCGTTGCACCTGGTCACGGTCATCGGGATGGATCACACTGGCAAACGTCCGCACCGAGTTGTCGACGAAGTCGGCGGCCGGATAGCCGGTGATCCTCTCGATCTCGCTGCTCAACCACGCCATCGTCCAGTTCGTGTCGCAGGCGCAGCGATACAGAGCGCCCGGGATGTTCGCCACCAGCGAACGCAATAGAGCCTCGTTGGCACGCAGGCGCGCGGCCCGCAATCCGGCCGCTACGCGGGCCACCAGGACCTCGGGCTCGAATGGCACGCGCATCACATCATCGGCGCCGGCGTCAAGCGCAGCACGCAGCTCGTCCGGCGAATCCAGCGCGGCCGCGACCACAACGTGGATCCCGGCCAGCTCCGGCTCGGCACGGATCGCATCGATCAAGGTGTGCGCCAGGCGAGCGCCCGCGAGCACGACCGGGGCGGGCCGAGCGGCCAGCGCCCGGAGGGCGCCGGCGACGTCGGCGGCATGCTCGATTGCGACTCCGGCGTCAACCAGCACCGCCCAACAGCCGTCTCCAAGCTCCTCCAGGCCGAGCAGCAGTACCGATTCGCCCTGGGCTGCCACACCCTCGAGCGCCCGGGCGGGGCTCCGCCGGTCTGCGGCACCGTGATGCGGTCCACTGGATCGCCACGCCGTGCCCCGAGTGTCAGACATGGCCAGCTCACACTACACCGTGAGCAACACCACAAATGAAATCCGGGCCGCAACCTGCGGCCCGGATCTCGTTTCTCGTTCTGGTGGTGGTCAGGCCGCTGCCGGCACCGGTTCGATCGTGCGCTCGCCGCTGTGCTCGAGCTTCGGGAGCCAGTGCAGCCAGTTCGGCAGGTACCAGTTCCAGTCGCCCAGCAGCTTCATGCTGGCGGGGAGCAGTACGCCGCGGACGATGGTGGCGTCGATCAGCACCGCCGTCGCCAGCCCGATGCCCATCTCCTTCATGTCGAGGATCGGGAGGGTGGCGAAGATCGAGAACACGCCGACCATCACCAGGGCGGCGCTCGTGACCGTCCCCGCGGTCGTCTTGATGCCGTGCGCGATCGCGTCGTCGGTGCTCATGCCGCGATTATGCGCCTCCTGGATGCGGCTGAGGATGAACACGTGGTAATCCATGGATAGGCCGAACAGGATCACGAACATGAACAGCGGCAGCCATGGCGCGACCGAGTGGTTCGAGGTGAAGCCCAGGACGTTGGTGCCCCAGCCGAACTGGAACACGGCCACGACCACGCCGTACGCGGCCGCAACCGACAGCAGGTTGAGGACCACGGCCTTGGCGGCGATCACCAGCGAGCGGAACGACGCCAGCAGCAGGAGGAACGCGAACGTGAGCACGAAGCCGAACACCAGCGGCAGCGAGCCCTTCATCATCTCGTTCCAGTCGTAGGAGCCGGCTGTCTGGCCGGTAACCCCGTAGCTGACGCCGCGGACCTTGCCGATTGTCGCCGGCAGCACCTGGCCACGGAGAGTCAGCAGCGCACGGACCGAGACTCCATCTGTCCCGTTGCCGGGCAGCGGGATCGCGATGCGTCCGACCGTGTGTGCACGGTTGCTGTCGACGCTGATGGCTCCGTAGCCCTGGTGTGTGGCGGCTGCCGCCGAATGCAAGTCAGCGACCGCCGTCTTGTATGCCAGCGAGGTCGTGTCGGCCTTGACGGCGATCACGGCCGGGGATGCCTGACCGGGGAACGCGGCCTGGACGCGGTTGACCGTCTCCACCGTGGGCGCGCCGCGAGGCAGCGTGCTCAGGGCAGAGGACGCGGTGTGGAGCTGCAGGGCGGGGAGCGCCAGCGTGGCCAACAGGACGACGCTGAGCGCCGCCGAGATCGCCGGTCGACGCAGCACCGGTCCGAGGATTCGTGACCAGATCCGCCCCTCGCCGGCTGGGCTGCGGAACCTGCCCAGAAGCGGGACGCGTCCTTTCTCGACTCGATCGCCGAGCTTCGCAAGCACGGCCGGGAGGACGGTCAGCGACCCGATCATCGCCACCGCGACGACCATCATCGTCCCGATCGACATCGAGATGAACGTCTTGTCGCCGGAGAACAGCATGCCGGCCATGGCGATCAGAACCGTGATCCCGGAGATCAGGACCGAACGTCCGGAGGTTGCCGCGGCGGCCTCGAGCGCGGCGCGCTCGCTCCGGCCGGCGGCGCGCTCCTCGCGCTCGCGACGCAGGTAGAACAGCGTGTAGTCGACGCCGACGGCGAGACCGACCAGCATGACCACGGCCGAGACGTTCGGGTCCATCGGCGTGATGTGGCTGACGATGGCGGTCAGGCCGACTGTTGCGATTACGGCCTGCAGGCCGAGCATCAGCGGGATCCAAGCGGCCAGGACGGTTCCGAACACGAGCACCAGAATGAGCAGCGTGAGCGGCACCGACCGCTCGCCCGCCTGTCCGAGCTGATCGTTGAACAGCTTGGTCAGCGCCTTGTCCGAGCTCACCGCACCGGCCTCGCCGATGTAGAAGCCTGGGTGCCGCGCCGCAACCGAGGCGACCGCCGAGGTCAGCGGGTCGATTTGCTTCTCGGCGGCCTTGAGCTTGCCGCTCATGTCCCATTCGACGAGCGCCGTGCGTCCGTCGCGCGAGACCTGGTCTCGGTTCGCCTGGCCATGCGGCCAGCGCAGGTTGTGGACGTTCGACATGGGAGCGACGGTCCGCGCCACGTCGGCGATCGCCGCCTGGAACTCAGGGTTGGCGGTCGTCAGGTGCTTGCTCTGCACGACCGCGATCTCGGTCAGAGGCCCGGACTGCTTGAACCCGCCGTGCTTGAGGATCTGGTCCGCCCTGGCGGACGGGCCGACCGTGTTGTTGCTGCTCTGGTCGATCGTCTTGGTGCCGACCGCGGTGCCGATCACGATGGCGGCGACGACGAAGGCGAGCCAGCCGAGGATCGCCAGCTTGCGGTGGCTCGCGCTCCAGTGGCCCATTCGGGCCGCCAGATGGCGAGCGGGGTTGCGGGGTGGCTGTTGCATGGCATCTCCTCCGTTGCGGTGGGTCTTGAGCACGGCGCCACGATCCCACCCGCGCATGTGGATGTCTGTGCGGGGCGCAGGCGTCTCGGCGTTCGGATTGCTCACACGCGACGTGCGGGTAGCCGTACTGTTTGACCACGGGAGACGCCAGAGCCCGATGCCGTTCCCACACCGATGGATTGGCAATTCGCCCTTGGACAGGGCGCCCGGGGCTCTGTCGAACCTCAAACGGGAGGCTGGTGGGCCGTGCGTGTAGTCCTCGGTGAAGATTCGCTTTTGCTTCGCGCGGGGGTCGCCAGGTTGCTGCAGGATGAGGGCATCGAGGTTGTAGGTGAGGCTGGAGACCTCGATGACCTGCTGCGCAAGGTGCGCGCACACAAGCCCGACGTAGCGATCGTCGACATCAAGATGCCCCCGACCCATACCGACGAAGGCATGAAGGCCGCCCTGATCATACGATCGGAGCTTCCCGGCACGGGTGTGCTTGTGCTCTCCCAGTACGTCGAGAAGGAGTATGCGACCGAGCTTCTGGCCGAGAGCGCAGAGGGCGTTGGCTACCTGCTCAAGGACCGAGTGCTCGATCTCGAGCGGTTCGTCGATGCGGTCCGGCGTGTAGCCGAGGGCGGTTCGGTGCTTGACCCCGAGATCGTGTCTCAGATGCTCTCGCGCCGCTCAACCGGGCCGCTCGATCAGCTCACCCCGCGAGAGCGCGAGGTGCTCGCCCTGATGGCGGAAGGGCGCTCCAACCACTCGATCGCGACCGAGTTCGTCGTCAGCGAGCGCGCGGTCGAGAAGCACGTGACCAGCATCTTCGGCAAGCTCGGCCTGCCCGCGACCGCCGAAGGCCATCGGCGGGTGCTGGCCGTCCTCGCATACTTGAGCGCGTGACCGGGGGTGCTCGCATCGGCGGCGGATGACCGAATGGTGTGGTCAACCGTATGGACGGCGGCCGTGTGCGCGACGAGAATCCTTTCCGTGATGAGCGTATTGATCGTCGATGACCATCCGTCGTTCCGCGCGAGCGCGCGGCGGTTGCTCGAGGCCGAGGGCTTCAACGTGGTCGGCGAGGCTGCCGACGGTCACGATGCGATCACCGCCGCACTGGAGCTAAAGCCCGACCTGATTCTGCTCGACGTGCAACTGCCGGATCTTGATGGCTTCGAAGTTGCCGGACGCCTGGCCGCCCTGGGCGTGCCTTCTGCGGTGGTCCTGACCTCCAGCCGGAACGCAGCCGAGTACGGACCGATAATCGCCGAAACTCCCATGCGCGGGTTCATTCCCAAAGCAGAACTTTCTGGAGCTGTCCTCACCGATTTACTCGCTCCCTAGGAACGGTATGAATCGCCACCTGCGCTACCTGGGCGCTGTCGGCGGGGTCGGCGCGATTTATTGGCTGGCTGCCAAGGTCGGCCTCCAGCTGGCGTATGTGCATGGAAGCGTCGCGGCGCTGTGGCCCCCTGTGGGCGTGGGGATGGCCGCATTGATCTTGTGGGGTCCCCGGCTTTGGCCCGGAATCGTGTTGGGGGACCTTGCCGTAGCGGATTTCTCGCAACCAATCGGCACAGTGCTGGGGCAAACCGTCGGTAACACGCTCGAGGTCCTGATCGCGGCTCTGCTCTTCTACCGGCTGGCGGAGGGCAGGACGCAGTTCGGGCAAGTGCGCGATGTCGGCGCGCTGGTCGTGGCGGCGGCAGCTGGGACCGCCGTCAGCGCGACCTTCGGAGCGGCGTCGCTGCGCCTCGGGAACGTGATTCCCAGCGGGCAGTTGGCCGAGGTCTGGCGTACGTGGTTTCTTGGCGACTTCTCCGGCGCCCTGGTCTTCGCACCGCTGGTGCTGTGCTGGGTCGGCGTGCGTATCGACGCGATAACGCCGCGTCAGGCGCTCGAGGGTTCAGTCGTGACGGCGCTGATCGTCGTGCTCGCACTCCTCCCGTCGCAACGAGACGTGCCGTTCGTCGTGTTTCCGGTCTTGATCTGGGCGGCGCTTCGCGGCGGTCCCCGCGGAGCATCGGGCGCAGTGGCGCTGGTCACGACGCTCACGGTGTTCAATACCGCACACCACGCTGGGCCGTTCGTGCGGGCCACGATCACCCAGAGCCTGCTCGCCACGCAGCTGTTCGTAGCCGCGGCGGCGCTGACCTCGCTGGTCCTCGGCGCGGTCATCGAGGAGCGCCACGCCGCTCTCGAGGCTCTGCGCGACAAGGAACGGCGGTTGCGTGACTCCCGCGCGCGCATCGTCAAGGCCGGCGACGCAGCGCGGCGGAGGCTCGAGCGCAACCTGCACGATGGCGCCCAGCAGCGTCTGGTCTCACTCGCGTTGACGCTGCGGCTGGCGAAACTCCAACTCGAGAAGGATCCGACCGAAACGGATCATCTGCTGACCGAGGCGTCGGATGAGCTGCAGTGCGCCATCGACGAGCTCAGAGAACTCGCCCGTGGGATCCACCCCGCTGTGCTCGCCGATCGTGGTCTCGGCCCCGCCCTCGAGGTGCTTGCCGACCACTCACATCTGCCCGTCAACCTCGAGGCCCACATCCCCACGCGCCTCCCGTCGACCGTCGAGGCCGCCGTCTACTACGTCGCCGCGGAGGGGCTGACCAACATCGCGAAATACGCGCACGCGACGTCGGCCACCCTCCGGTTGGACGCGAGCAACAAGAGCGTCGTCTTACGCGTCGGCGATAACGGCTCCGGCGGCGCCGACCCCAGTCGCGGCTCTGGATTGCGCGGCCTCGCCGACCGAGTAGAGGCCCTCGGCGGCAAGCTCGAGCTACATAGTCCCCCCGGTCAGGGCACGCTTCTGACCGCGAGCATCCCGTACGAGGGCTGACCGGCCGCCCCTGGCGACAGGGGTCACTCCGAGCGTAGGCCGCGGTGCGGCTAGCCGCACCCTGTGAGTGGGTGATCCCGAACGCCATGACTCAAGGTCGCTCTACCGACAAACGTGGGTCCAGGTGGGACTCTGCGCATGTAAGTCGGATCAGTTCGAGAGACCTGGAGGAGGACACCGAGATGACCGCAACCGCATTCACCGAGCGCCGGGAACTCGCCCACCGGACCAGCGACGGGATCGAGATCACCCTCTTCTGGAGCAAGTCACCAAACCGAGTCACGATCGCCGTCCTCGACTCGCACTCCGACGAGAGCCTGGAGTTCGACGTCGATGGCAGCGCCGCCCTCGACGCCTTCAATCACCCGTACGCCTACGCCGCCACCACTCACGCCCGCAACCTCTCGATCTCGCGCGTGGGCGCGAACGGGCTGACGGTCGGAGCGGACCGGTCATAGCCGCTCCACCCGCTGGATCACAGAGACACGACAACTTCAGGAGCCACCATGTTCAGCCCAACCATTCAGGGTCTGCTAGTCCAGGCGCGTGTCGAGGAACTGCATCGAGCCGCACAGACGTCGAATCGCCGCAGCCCTATCGCTGCGCCCGGTAGCGATGACAATCGCCCCCAGGCGGTGCCGCTGACGACGCTGATCAAGCGCGCGCTGGGTCGAGTCTTCGACGGCCTCGCGAGCAGCGAAGAACCCGCGGCGATCCACGGCGTCGAACTCCTCGGCCATAGCTCGGCCACGACCAGGAGTCAGTGCTGATGTCTACACCGATCGTCACCGAAACCCGCCGCAATGGCAACCCACTGGGCCGGCCGACGCCCAAGGGTCAGAGCACAACGTGACCCCATCGACCGCCGGCAGCGAGGATCGTGAGGCCCCCTGCGGTGCTGGCTGTCCTTTCGGTATGGACGTCCCGTCGCCGGCGGCTTGCGGGCGCCGCATGGCGGTCGCGTGCGACGTTGACGTTTACACAAGCCGGAGGGCGCAGATGTCCGAGCAGCCAGGAGTCCGAGCCGACGATTCGTACCGCGCGCGTCAACCCAACCAGTCACGAGCGGCGGGAGGCCCGGCCGTGGAATGCGTCTGGCGACGCCGGATCGGCGTCGGATCGCCACCTACCGAGGGGGTCCGGGTGCTGGTCGAGAACCCGACGCAGATTGGCGGTTTCTCGACCAGCTGCCTGCTGGAGCAGGGCTTCCGTGGACCCGACGAGCGCTCGGGTCAGCCGCTGGTGTGTGTCGTGATCGTTTGCAGTAGCGCTCGGGCTGCCGCGGTGGGCCGCCGGTTGCTTGGAGTGGCGACGGCGGTCAGGAACTCGGGTGCGCGGCCGCGGATCGGAATCAAACGGAGCCCTTCGCGGTCGTCGACCAGCGATGCCGGCAGCATGCTGAGCGCGAGTCCGTGACGGACGAACTCGATCAGGCTGGCGGTGTCGTTGACCTCGTAGGTGATCGTTCGGACCACACCCGCCGCTGCGAACGCGCGGTCAGTTGCCATTCGAATGCCCCAGCCCTGGGGGAACTCGACCAGCGGTTCGCCGACCAGCGCGGCTAGCGCGACGGTTCTCCGCTTGGCCAGCGGATGCGTCGCGGGCGCGAGCACCATGATCGGCTCGCGCGCCAGTGCGGTCAGCTCGACGCCCGGGAGCTGGTGGGCGGGGAGCGAGACGAACGCGAGATCGAGCCGGCCCTCGCGCACCTGCGCTGCCATCTCGCTGGATCCGCCGGCGGCGTGCCGGATGTGCACCTCGACGAGCGGGTGGTCTTGGCGGAACTCGGCGAGCAGTCCCGGGACGTCGATGGCCCGCATGCCCTGAGCCTGCATCGTGCCGAGCAGGATCGTCCCGCGCACGCCGACGCTGACGGCGTCCACGGCGTCGCGGGCGGCTGTCGCTGCGGCGAGCGTCGCCCGCGCTTCTGGAAGCAGGGCACGGCCGGCGTCGGTCAGCTGAACCTTGTGGGTCGAGCGGTCAAAGAGGGTGGCTCCGAGTTCTCGCTCGAGGTTGCGCACCCCAGCCGAGACCGCAGATTGGACGACGTGCAGCCGGTCTGAGGCGCGGGTGAAGCTGCCCTCCTCGGCGACGGCGACGAAGGTTGCAAGCTGTCGCAGCTCCACGCCACACAGGTTATCGCCAAACGCGATAACCGTAAGCATGCTTTTGCGTTGAACACGATCATGCGTCGGCGGACACTTACCGCAATGACGATCACAAACCTGACATCAACAATGAGCCGACGCCGATACGGGCTCGGCTTCGGGGCAGTGGCATTCGCGTTCACGACCACGATGGCATTCACGACCGTGCCCACACCGCTCTGGTCGGTGTATGCCCAGCGCGATCACTTCTCGTCTCTGACGGTGACGCTGGTGTTCGCCGCGTATGCAGTGGCAGTCGCCGTCAGCCTGATCCTCGCCGGGCACCTCTCGGACTCCTACGGGCGCCGCCCCGTCCTGGCGCCGGCGATCGCGCTGAACATCATCGCCGGCGTCGTGTTCTTGACCTGGCCGGAGCTGCCGGGATTGCTGCTCGCGCGCGTGGTGAGTGGCCTGGGCATCGGCGCGGTGACGGCGACGGCCACGGCCTGGTTGGCCGAACTGGATGCGGCACGCCACCCGAACAACAGCAGCAACCGCTCCCAGGCCGTCGCGATCGGCGCCAATCTCGGTGGGCTCGGCCTCGGCGGGCTCATCGCCGGCGTCCTGGCGCAGTCGGTCGGCAGTCCGCTCAGCTTGCCGTTCATAGTCCTCCTCGGCGCGCTCGTGCTTGCGGAGATCGGCCTCGTTATCGCGCCCGAGACGCGCGGCGCGCAAATGCCCCGTCCTCGCTATCGCCCGCAGCGTCTCTCGGTGCCGCCGCGCGCACGCGGCCGGTTTCTCGCGGCTGCGATGGGCGCGACGATCGCCTTCGCGCTGTTCGGGCTCGTGACCTCACTGGGCCCAAGCTTCCTCGATGGGTCCCTGCACCAGCCATCACACGCACTTGCCGGCGTCGTGTCCTTTGTCATGTTCGCCGCCGCCGCGCTGGCGCAGACGCTGAGCTCCTCGCGCCCTTCCCACCAGCTGTTCGCGACGGCGATCCCGGCCCTGCTCGCCGGCGTCGCGCTGCTGACGCTCGCCGTCTGGCTGCCGACGCCGAGCTTCGCGGTATTCCTCGCCGGCGACGTGCTTGCGGGTGTAGGCGCCGGGCTGATGTTCAAGGGCGCGATCGGAACGGTGTCTGGGATCTCCGTGCCCGGCCACCGGGCGGAGGCGCTCGCCGGCGTCTTCCTCGCGGCCTACCTCGGGCTCGCCGGCCCCGTGATCGGCCTCGGCGCGCTCACCCAGATCGCATCCACGCGCGTGAGCCTGCTCGTGTTCTCCGGGCTGCTCGCGCTTGAAATCTTCGCCGCCGCCCCGGCGCTGCTCGGCGGCCGCGGGCGCGGCCCGCGCCGATCCGCGCAACCACAACCCACCACCTCCCGCGGATCCGCGCAACCACAACCCACCACCTCCTGAAAGGATCCATGATGCTGACAACGCAACTGAAGACCACCCAACTGGGCGACACCGGCCTCGAGATCACCCGCGTCGGGTTCGGCGCCTGGGCGATCGGTGGCGGAGGCTGGGAATTCGGCTGGGGACCCCAGCAGGACGAACAGTCGCTGGAGGCGATCCACCGCGCGCTCGAGCTTGGCGTCAACTGGATCGACACCGCCGCCGCCTACGGCTTCGGGCACTCCGAAGAGGTTGTCGGGCGCGCGCTGCGCGGCCTCTCCGAGCGCCCGTACGTGTTCACCAAGGCCTCGCTCCTGGAGGGCCCGGGCCGTCGCGTTGTGCACAGCCTGGGGCGCGACTCGATCCTGCGCGAGGCCCACGCGAGCCTCGAGCGTCTCGGCGTCGACGCGATCGACCTCTACCAGATTCACTGGCCGATCCCCGATCAGGACATCGAGGAGGGCTGGTCGGCCTTTGCCGAGCTCAAGGAGCAGGGGCTCGTTCGCCACATCGGCGTCTCGAACTTCGATCTCGAGCAGCTGCGGCGGATCCAGCAGATCGCACCGGTGGAGACGCTGCAGCCGCAGTACTCGCTGATCGAGCGCGACGTCGAGGGGGAGATCCTGCCCTTCGCCGAGCGTCACGGAATGGGCGCGATCGTCTACTCGCCGATGGGGTCGGGGCTCCTCACCGGACGGATGACCCGCGAGCGGATCGCGAGCATGCCCGACGACGACTGGCGCGGGCAGGATCCGCGCTTCCGAGAGCCGGAGCTAACGCGGAATCTCGAGATCGCCGCCCGCCTGGCAGCGGTGGCCGAGCGCCACGACACCGTCCCGGGAGCCGTGGCCATCGGCTGGACGCTTCGCAACCCCGCCGTGGACGGTGCGATCGTCGGCTTCCGCTCACCCGAGCAGGTCGATCCCCTGATCGAGGCCGCGAACCTCGAACTCTCAGACGACGACATCATCACGATCGAAGGAGACGACTGACCATGGAGACCATCGGATTCATCGGGCTGGGAAAGATGGGCGGCAACATGGCCGCGCGCTACCTCGCCGCCGGCTACACCGTCTACGGCGAAGCGCGCAACCGCGACGCGGCCCAGTGGCTCCTCGACCAAGGCATGCACTGGGTCGACACCCCGCGCCAGGTCGCGGAGACGGCGGACATCGTGATGACGTCCCTCCCGGACGACAGCATCGTCGAGTCGGTCGCGTCGGGACCGGACGGCATCCTGGCCGGTCTCGGCGCAGGCAAACTGTGGGCGGACCTCAGCACGATCAGCCCGCCGGTGAGCCGCCGGCTGGCCGAGCGCGTGCGCGGCGAAGGAGGCGGAGCGGTGATGCTCGACACACCGGTGTCGGGGAGCGTGCCGCAAGTCAAGGCGGGATCGCTCACGATCATGGTCGGCGGCGACAAGGATGGCTTACGCCCGCGCTCGAGCCGGTCTTGCGCGAGCTCGGCACGCCGGTGCACGTCGGCGACAACGGTCAAGGGCTCGTGCTCAAGCTCGCCATCAACATCAGCCTGGCGGTGCAGATGCTCGCTTTCTCAGAAGGGCCTGCTCCTCGCCGAACGCGACGGCATCGATCCCCACCTCGCCGCCGAGGTGATGACCGAGAGCGCGATCGGGTCCCCGATGCTCAAGGCGCGGGTTCCACTCGTGCTCGATCGGACCGACGAGACGTGGTTCGACATCGACCTGATGCACAAGGACATCCGCCTCGCTCGCCGGGCCGCTGCCGAGCTCGCGACGCCGCTCCCCTCGGCCGCGGCCGCCGACGAGATCCTCACGCGAGCAGACGAGCTCGGATATGGGCACCGAGACATCGCCGCCGTACACGAAGTCCTCGCGCACCTCTCGGCGGCCAGCGTTGCCGCCCCTTGACCTGCGCACCTAGCGCCGGCGGCTGGTCCAGCCCCGGATCACCCGCAACGGGTGATGTGCGGCGAGGCGATTCTGACGAGAGTCGAAGGGCGTTGCTGGCGGGCGCGCGAACCTGACGGCCGAGGAGCAGAGAATGGCGATCCCGTTTAAGGGCCTGATCAATGTCGATATCCGTGATTCGGTTCCCGATTGGACGCCGTTCGAGCCTCCGAAGGCGCCGGAGGGGGCGCCGAGCGTGGTCTACATCGTGCTCGACGACGTCGGTTTTGCGGCGATCGGCTGCTACGGCGGGCCGGTGGAGACGCCGAACATCGACCGGATCGCGGCGAGCGGGGTGCGTTACACCCAGTGGCATACGACGGCGCTGTGCTCGCCGACGCGCTCGTGCCTGCTGACAGGCCGCAACCACACGCGCAACAGCATGGCGTGCATCACGGAGGCGGCGATCGGGTTCCCGAACGCGA
The DNA here is from genome assembly GCA_963809685.1 of uncultured Solirubrobacterales bacterium. Classification (GTDB taxonomy): domain Bacteria; phylum Actinomycetota; class Thermoleophilia; order Solirubrobacterales; family Solirubrobacteraceae; genus Palsa-465. Next base: position 268,541 of record CAWEKN010000008.1, read on the forward strand.
GCGGCATGATCCCGCCGGAGAACGGGATGCTGCCCGAGATCCTCGGCGAGCTGGGGTGGAACACGTACATGACCGGCAAGTGGCATCTGTGCCCGACCGACGAGATGCATCTGGCCTCGACGCGGCGCAACTGGCCGACGGGGCGAGGGTTCGAGCGCTTCTACGGCTTTCTCGGCGCCGAGACCAACCAGTGGCATCCGGACCTGGTCTACGACAACCATCCGGTCGATCAGCCCTATCAGCCCGAGCAGGGCTACCACCTGACGGTGGATCTGACCGACAGGGCGCTCGAGTTCATCCAGGACGCCAAGGCGGTCGCGCCGGACAAGCCGTTCTGCCTGTACTACGCGCCCGGCGCGTGCCACGCACCGCACCAGGTGCCGAAGGAGTGGATCGAGAAGTACAAGGGCCGGTTCGACATGGGCTACGAGGTGATGCGCGAGCAGACGCTCGAGCGCCAGAAGCAGCTCGGCATCGTCCCGGAGGACACGCAGCTGCCGCCGGTCAACCCGATCGGGACCCCGCAGGACCGCAAGGGCCCGAAGGGTCAGCCGTTCCCGATGATGGACTTCACGCGCCCGTGGGCATCGCTGTCCGATGACGAGCGCCGGCTGTTCTGCCGCATGGCCGAGGTGTACGCGGGCTTCCTCGCGCACGCCGACGATCAGATCGGTCGCCTGCTCACCTATCTGGAGGAGACCGAGCAGCTCGAGAACACGATGATCGTGTTGGTCTCCGACAACGGAGCCAGCGGCGAGGGCGGCCCGAACGGCTCGCTGAACGAGAACAAGTTCATCAACGGCATCCCCGACGACATCGAGACGAACCTCAAGATGATCGACGAGCTCGGCGGCCCGAAGACCTACAACCATTACCCCAACGGCTGGGCGATGGCGTTCAACACGCCGTTCAAGATGTGGAAGCGCTACGAGTTCAACGGCGGCAGCTGCGACCCGTGCATCATCTCCTGGCCCAAGGGGATCAAGGCCAAGGGCGAGATCCGCCACCAGTACCACCACGCGATCGACATCATGCCGACGATCCTCGATTGTCTCGGCGTCGAGCCGCCCGAGACGATCAAGGGGCACGTGCAGAGCAGCTTCGACGGGATCAGCATGCGCTACAGCTTCGACGAGGCGATCGATCCCGACCGCCCGCTCGACGCAGTTCTACTCGATGCTCGGCTCGCGGGCGATCTGGCACGAGGGCTGGAAGGCCGTCAGCACCCACCCGAGCGTCGCCGGCTGGAGCGACTTCAACGACGACACCTGGGAGCTGTACAACGTCGAGAACGACCGCGCCGAGCTGCACGACCTCGCGGGCGAGCACCCGGACAAACTGCGCGAGCTGATCAACCTGTGGTTCTCCGAGGCCGGCCGAAACGGCGCCTTCCCGCTCGACGACCGCTCGCCGATCGAGATCATCACCACCCCGCGACCCCAGGTCACCAGCCCCCGCAATCGCTATCGCTACTTCCCCGGGGTCGCCGAGGTCCCCGAGGCGCTGGCGGTGAATGTCCGCAACCGCGACTACATCATCGGTATGTGGCTCGACATCCCTGCGGCGGGCGCGAGCGGGGTGCTGTTCGCTCACGGCTCACGGTTCGGCGGCCACACGCTGTACGTCAAGGACAATCGGCTGCACTACGTCTACAACTTCGTCGGCATGCTCGAGCAGAAAATCGCCGCGAGCGAAGACCTTCCGGTCGGCGAGAACGTGATCGTCTCGGCGGCGTTCGTCAAGGACGGCGACGCTATGCCCTGCACGGGGACCCTGTCGCTGTACCACGGCGAAAAGAAGGTCGGCGAGGGAAAGATCAAGACCCAGCCCGCGACGTTCGGCCTGACCGGGTCCGGGCTGACCGTCGGGCGCAGCCTCCACACGATCACCGACGACTACCCGGGCGAGCGGCCCTGGACCTTCACCGGCGGCACGATCCACTTCGGCGCCGTCGACGTCAGCGGCGAGCCCTACGTCGACCTCGAGCGCGAGGCCGCCGCGATGATCGCCCGCGAATAGCATGAAGAAGCGATTGCGCTCCTAGGTCTCTGGCCTGATGGATCGCAGGGACATGGTCGAGATCCCGGCGGGCCCCTTCAGGATGGGCTCGGCCGCCTTCTACGCCGAAGAGGCGCCTGTGCGCGAGCTGGAGGTCGGCTCGTTTGCGATCGACCGGGCACCGGTCACGGTCGACCAGTTCGCGCGCTTCGCCGAAGAGACCGGATACCTCACTGTTGCCGAGCGCCCGCTCGATCCGGCTGACTACCCCGACGCCGACCCCTCCCTTCTGGTCGAAGGCTCCGCCGTGTTTCACCCCACGCCCGGGCCGGTTCCGCTGAACGACCCAGGTCGCTGGTGGGTCTACGTCCCCGGTGCCAACTGGCGGCACCCCTGGGGACCCAGCAGCGACAACTCCGAGCGTCATGATCACCCGGTAACGCATGTCGCCTACGAAGACGCCGAGGCCTTTGCGGCGTGGGCAGGCAAGGTGCTACCGACCGAGGCCGAGTGGGAGTACGCGGCTCGAGGCGGCCTCGAAGGCTCGATCTTCGCGTGGGGAGACGACCACCATCCCGACGGTGAGCTGATGGCGAACTCCTGGCAAGGAGACTTTCCCTGGCGCAACACCGGCGCAAAAGGATGGCGCGGAACGTCTCCAGTCGGGCTTTTCCCCGCCAACGGCTACGGGCTCTACGACGTGACCGGAAACGTCTGGGAATGGACCAGCGACTACTACTCACCGCGCGGCGCGGGCTCGAAGAAGACCGGGAGTCCCTGCTGCACGCCGCCGCGAAACCCGCGCATCGACAGTCCGGAGGCAAGCTACGACCTCGGCCAGCCCGGCGCGCACATTCCCCGCCGCGTGATCAAGGGCGGCTCGCATCTCTGCGCGCCGAGCTACTGCCTGCGCTACCGGCCCGCGGCACGCCAACCCCAAGCGATCGATACATCAACGAGCCATATCGGCTTCCGCTGCGGTTTGCGGTAGACCGGGCACAGCCCGCACACCGTATTGACGTCCCGTCGCCCGCGGCTTGCGGGCGCCGGCTGACCGCTGCATGAGACGATGACGTTGACACAAGCCGGAGGGCGAAGATGTCCGAGCAGCCAGGAGTCCGAGCCGACGATTCGTACGGCGGGCGCCAGCCAACCAGTCACGAGCGGCGCGCCGGCCAGCCGTGGAATGCTTCATATCTCGACGGCCCGGCGCCCTGGGACACGGGACGACCGCAGCCGGCGATCGTGCGTTTGGCGGGCGAAGGCGCATTCGCCGGCACAGTTCTGGATGTCGGATGCGGGACGGGCGAGAACGCCCTTCACGTCGCCTCGCTGGGGCTACACGTTCTCGGAGTTGATGTGGCGCAGACCGCACTGTCGGTCGCCCGCGAGAAGGCCGCGGCTCGCGGCATCGCCGCTGACTTCGTGGTGGCCGACGCCCTGCGCCTCGACCGTCTGGGGCGAGTGTTTGAGACGGTGCTCGACTGCGGGTTGTTCCATACGTTCGACAGCGACGAGCGACGAGAGTACGTGACGAGCCTGGCGTCCGTGATCGGTCCTGGCGGAAACCTGCACGTGCTCTGTTTCAGTGACAGCGGACCCGATCCCGTTGGCCCTCATCCCGTCGGTCAGGAGGAGTTGACGGCAGCGTTCAAACGCAGCAGCGGTTGGAGCGTCACCTCTGTCACTGCGGATCGAATCCAGACGAGGTTCGCCGCGCACGGCGTACCGGCCTGGTTAGCGAAGATCGAACGCCTCTAGACGGTTGATTCAACGAGGGACGAATCCGTTTGCATGCGTCCGGCGGCGTCGGATCGGCGTCGGATCGCCACCGGATCGCCACCGGCCGAGGGTCCGGGTGCTGGTCGAGAACCCGACGCATAGTGTCGGGTTCTCGACCAGCTGCCCGCTGGAGCCGCCCGCGCGCCTCCTACGTCGCTCTTAGCGACCCCTCACGTCGCTGCTACGTGTCTCGGGCACGCTGTCCAGGCTCTCACCCGACAAAGGATCTTGCCAATGACACCCACATCCCCCAACCCCGACATGCAGGCGGCGCGCGCTGCGCGAGCGGGCGAGGCCCGCGCGGCTCGGGCCGCGAGGGTCCGCACGATCCGCCGCCGCGTCGTCACGGGCGGCGTGTCGGTGTTCGTCGCGGTCTGGATCTTCATCGCTCTGGTGCTGGTGACGGGGCGCGACCCGGGCCTGACCAGTAGCGCCACCGCGGCCGGGGCGGTCAGCTCGACTGCGACCACCGCGACGACCGCGACAACCGACGACTCCGGGACCGCCGCGCAGTCCTCGACGGCATCGAGCGGCTCGACCCAGACGCAGGCGCAGAGCGGCTCGGGGTCCAGCGGCAGCGTCACCACGAGGGCATCATGAGCGCCCTCGCCAAGCCGCAGCACCGCGCCGCGCCCGCCCGCGAGCACGCCGAAACGTTCGACTGCTTCGGCTCGCGCTGCACGGTGATCGTCGCCGACCCCGCCGGCGCCGACCCGCCGACCCCGCCGGCGCCGACCTCGCCGGCCGCGCCGTCGCCAACCCCGCCGACCCCGCCGGCCGCGCCGTCGCCGTCGCCCGCCGGTGGCTGCTCGAATGGCATCAGCAGTTCTCGCGGTTCGAGCCCGACAGCGAGCTGAGCCGGCTGAACCGCGACGAACGCACGGTCGTCCCGATCTCGCCGATGATGCGGCGGGTGCTTCAGGCGGCGCTGCGGGCGGCGGAGCTGAGCGGCGGCCTGGTCGACGCGACCCTGGTCGGCGAGATCGAGCACGCCGGATACCGCGCCGACCTGAGCGGGACCCGTTTGCCGCTGCCCGTGGCACTCGCGGGCGCCGGCGCCCGCACGCCCGCCGGGCCGAGTCCCGCGCGCGCGTGGCAAGCAATCGAGGTCGACCGCCGCGCCGGCACCGTCGCCCGCCCGCCCGGCGTCAGGCTCGACCCGGGCGGCATCGCCAAGGGGGTGTTCGCCGATGAGCTCGGAACGCTGCTGTCCGCCCACGACGCGTTCGTCGTCGACTGCGCCGGCGACATCCGCCTGGGCGGTCGCGCCCGCACTGCCCGGCCCGTGCACGTCGAGAGCCCGTTCGACGGCTCGGTGCTGCACACGTTTGCGCTTCAGGCCGGCGGCGTCACGACCAGCTCGATCGCGGCGCGCGCGTGGCGTGGGCCCGATGGGGCCCCGGCACACCACTTGCTCGACCCACGCAGCGGCCGTCCGGCGTTCACCGGGATCGTCCAGGCAACCGCGCTTGCTCCGAGCGCCGCCGAGGCGGAAGTGCGCAGCAAGGCGGCGATCCTCAGCGGACCGCGGCACGCGCACGACTGGCTGCCGCACGGCGGCGTGATCGTGTTCGACGACGGCAGCCACCGCGTGCTGGAACCCGCCTGAGCCGGCTGAGCCGCGCCGACCCGACCGACCCGACCCGACCCCGACCCGACCCGACCCGCGCCGACCCGACCCCGACCCGACCCGACCCGACCGAACCGCCGTTACGCGGCGACCGGCACGCGGGCCGCAAGCCACGAGCACACCTCGTCGAGCACGTGTTGCTGTTCGGGCTCGTTGAGGATCTCGTGATAGAGGCCTTCGTACGGCGTGATGGTCTTGTCGGCCGAGCCGATCCGCTCGCCCAGCATCACGCTGCCCCGCGGCGGGCACAGGCGGTCCTCGGTGCCGTACATGATCAGAGTCGGGATCGTGATCGCGCCGACGGCGTCGGGGAACGATTCGATCGCGCCGGCCATCTCGGTGAGCGTGCGGGCCGGCAGCTTGCCGTGGTGCACGGCCGGATCGTCCGCGTAGGCGCTGACGACGGCGGGATCACGGCTGACCAGCGACGGATCCACCGCGACGACACCGGCCTTCGGCGTCACCGCGGACAACACCGAGATGATCAGCCGTTGATGCGCCGGCACGGGGTCGATCGCCGCCAGCGCCCCGGACAGGATCAGCCCGCTGAGGCGGTCCTGGTGGGCGAGCGTGTAGCTGAGCGAGATCGTCGCGCCCATGCTGTGACCGAGCAGGAACACCGCGGCGCCAGGGTGCTCGCCGGCGGCAACCCCGACCAGCGTGTCGAGATCCGCGACGGCGTTGGCGAGCCGGTCGATCAGCGCCCGGGGCCCGTCTGAGCGGCCGTGTCCGCGATGATCGATCGCGTAGACGGCGTAACCCTCCGAGCGCAGGCGCGCCGCGACGTGCGGGTAGCGGCCGCTGTGCTCGCCGGCGCCGTGGGCGATCACGACGACGGCGCGGGGAGCGCCCTCGGGCAGCCACGAGCGCCAGTAGATCGCGACGCCGCCGGCGCCGCTGAAACCGGATTGGGTTTCGGTCACGCCGGGTCCTCGGCCCACGGCACGACGACCGCATCTTCATGCGGTGAGTCGCGCGCGACTACGTACTCGGCGGGCTCGCTGTCGGACGCGTTCTCGAGCAGATGGGTCTCGCGCGGCGGCACGTACACGAGGTCCCGCGGCTCGAGCACCAGCTCCTGCTCGAGGTGATCTCCCCATTTGACCCGGAGCGTGCCCGAGATCATGAACACGGCGCTCTCGCACCCCTCGTGGTAGTGCGGCCGGGAGCGCGCCCCGGGGGGGACGCGGAACACGCCCATGTAGAGGTTGCGCGCACCGGCGGTGGTCTGTGAGATCTCCGCGCCGCCGACCACGCCGCGCGGGACATCGCGGTCCGGGCCGGGCTTCACGACCTTCATGCGACCCTCATGTGTCGAGTCTACCGCCGCCGTCTGGGCCGTCGGGAGGGTCGCGCGCGGGCGACGTCGCCGCTGGGGCGAGCTCGATCTGGAGGGGGCTCTGGGGCGCTGCATCGTGGTCGACCTGCAGCGTCGTGTGGTGGATGTCGAAGCTGTCCTGGAGCAACTGCTGCAATACCCGGCGGCGTTCGTGACAGTCGTCGCCGGCGCGCACGACGACGTGCGCTGACAGCGCCGGGAAGCCGGAGGTCACTTCCCACACGTGGAGGTCGTGCACCTCGACCACGCCTGGCTGGGCCGCGAGCACGTTGCCGATCTCGTCGGGATCGAGGCCGGCCGGCGCCGCCTCCATGAACACCCGGCCGGACGCCATCAGCAGGACGTATGCGGCGTGCAGCATCAGCCCCGCGATCACCAGCGATGCGATCGGGTCGGCACGATTGAACCCGGTGGCGAGGATCACGCCCGCGGCCACCGCCGTCGCGATGAACCCGTAGAGGTCGGTGAGGATGTGACGGTAGGAGCCTTCGACGTTGAGGCTTCGCTTCTGGCCCGAGGCCAGGATCCTCGCGGCGAGGAGGTTCACCCCGATCCCGGCGACCGCGACTACCAGCATCGGCACCGCATCGACCTCCCGCGGCGCGACCAGACGGGAGATCGCCCCGTAGACGATCAGCACCCCAAGGATCAGCAGCGTCATTCCGTTCACCTGGGCGCTCAGGATCTCGGCACGGCCCAGCCCGTAAGTCATCGCGCCGTGCGCCGGCCGGCCGGCGATCTGCGCGGCGAACAACGACAGCGCCAGCGCCGCCGCGTCGGTCAGCATGTGGGCGGCGTCGGACAGCAGCGCCAGCGACGATGCCAGGACGCCGACTGTCACCTCGGCGACCATGAACGCCAGGATCAGCGCGAGCGCTGCCTTCAGCGCGCCGCGATCGGCCGAGCGTCCGTGGTCGTGAGCGTGGTCGTGAGCGATCTGCTGATCGTAGGACTAATTGACCGACGGGTCCGGGGGCATCCGGGCGATCAGCGCATAGCTGCCGCCCTTCCGGGTCAGGACCTGCGGCCACAGCTCGCCCGGGTCGGCGGAGAACGCGTCCTCGCGGCGGGCGGGCTCCAGGATCCAATCGCCCCGGTCGATCTCGGAGTCGAGCTGACCCGGGCCCCAGCCGGCGTGACCGACGAACGCGCGGCCGCTGCGTACGCCGTCGCCGATCTGCTCAAGCTCGGCACCGGTGCCGAGCACGCCGACGTCGTCGAACGCGATCACAGCGGCGTCCGAGGCGTCCTCGAACTGGGCGAGCACGATCACCGCCGAGGGCTGGACCGGGCCGCCGATGTACAGCTGTTCCTCGGAGTCGACCAGCTCCTCGAGCTGCGACACCGCGTCGCCCACGGTCGTCTCCGACGGCCGGTTGAGGACCAGTCCCAACGCGCCGTCGTCGGTGTGCTCGATCACGAGCACGACCGTACGCCAGAAGTTCGGATCCAAGAGTGCCGGTCCCGCGATCAGCAGCTGCCCCCGCGCGGAGTCCATGCGAGGAGGATCGCAGCCGCGCGCCCGGATCGCCAGTCTTACCCGTGGCCCCTGCAAAGGCCTAGCCCGAGCGCCGGCCGCTTTGCCCCGACGGATCGCCGCTGCCCTCGCCCCGCAGTTGCTCGAGCGCGTAATCGGCCAGGCGCACCGCCTCGGCGGCGCCGCTTTCGGACTCCAGATCGAGACCGCCGAGCTCGGCGATCACTTCGAACAGGTCGACCGGCAGGCACATCTCGGGCTCGGCCGCAACGCCGCCTCGGCGAGCGCAAAAGACGTCGCGATCCCGCCACACGACGATCGTCGTGCCCGTGCTCGTTGTCAGAGTTAGCTTGATTTCGCCCTCGCCCACAGCAAGGGCCGACTCAGCCCGAATCGACCCAAACCGCATAAAGCCTAATTTCGGAGCGACAATACACGCCACTGTTGCTCAAAGCGAGTCAATCCGCACACCGCCGGCGGCACCGGCGGCCCCCACCACGCGCCCTACAGACCCAGCGAGCGGCCCAGGATCTCCTTCATGATCTCGTCGGTGCCGCCGCCGATCGGGCCGAGGCGCGCGTCGCGGGCGGCGCGCTCGATCTCGTACTCGACCATGTAGCCGGCGCCGCCGTGGATCTGCAGACAGGTGTCGATCACGTCGAACGCGGCCCGCTGGGTGGCGAGCTTGGCGATCGTGACCTCGCGCACCGCGTCCTCGCCGGCGACGTAACGCCTCAGCGCGGAATACGTCACCGCTGCACCCGCCTCGAGCGTCAACGCGATCTCGGCAAGCTTGTGGCGGATCGCCTGGTGTTTGCCGATCGGCTGGCCGAACGCCTCGCGCTGCCGGGCAAACTCGAGCGTGCGCTCGAACGCGACCTTCATCGCCCCGACCGCGCCGAGCGCCATCAGCAGCCGCTCCCACTGGAAGTTGGCCATGATCAGGTAGAAGCCCTCGTTCTCACGTCCGAGCAGGTTCTCGTCGGATACGAACACGTCGTCGAAGGTGATGTGCGCCGTGTCCGACGCGTGCCAGCCGAGCTTCTCCAGCGCGCTTGACTCGACGCCGGGCCCGCGCTCGATCAGCAGGAACGACAGTCCGTGATGGCCGCCCTCGGGCTTCGTCTTGACCGCCGTCACGAGCACGTCGGCGCGGACGCCGCCGGTGATGAACGTCTTTGACCCGTTGACGACCCAGCCGCCTTCAACCTTGCGCGCGCTGGTGCGGATCGAGGCGACGTCCGATCCGGCATCGGGCTCGGTGATCGCCAGCGCCGCGATCCGCTCGCCGCGGATCCCGGGCACGAGAAAACGTTGTTTCTGGTCCTCGGTCCCGAACTTCCAGATCGGCGGCAGGGCAATTCCGGCGTGGGCGCCGATGCCCGCGGCCAATCCGCCCGAGCCGCACCAGGCCAGCTCCTCGGCAAACACCGCGTCGGCGACCGGATCGCCGTCCCCGCCGTACTCGGGCGGGAACTTCAGGCCGATGTAGCGCAGCTGGGCCAGCCGCGCGAACACGTCATTGGGAAACCAGCGCGCGGCCTCCCACTCGGCGGCGTGCGGACGCAACTCGGTCTGGACGAAGCGCCGGACGGCCGCCCGGAACTCCTCGTGCTCGGCGGTGAACGGGGGGACCGGCCGGCGCGCCGCCGCGGCGGGCGCTCCGGCTTTCTCAGACTGCGTGTCCAGCTCAGGCTCCCTCTTGCGATCGGGCCGAACGGTAGCGGGCGACCCCGGCAGCGGTCTTCGCCGCGACGATCGCCTCGAGCAGCTGCTCTGGCGCCATGCTGCCGGGAACGACGCCGCCGACCTTCGCGCCGAGGCTGTCGGCGAGCGCCTGGGAGACGCGGGCCCGGGCCGCCGCAGTCAGGCGCTCGCGGCGTGACAGGAAGTCGCGAATCGTCGCGACCTCCGACGCGGTGACCGCGGTGACATCGATCGCGGCCGGCGCCGGCCCGCGGCGCCCACCGCGCCCACCGCGCCCACCGCGGCCCCCCGCCCCCGCCCAGTGCCGCCGCCAGCGAGACGTCCCGCCGCTCGCGCACGACAATCGTCCCGGCCGCCAGATCGCCGAGCCGCTGGTTGCGCTTGGTCACCAGCACCGACACCGTGCCGGCGATCATCGCCGTCGCCCAGATGTCGATGATCCGCAACACGTTGCGCACCGCGCTGGGCCCGAACGACACCGGCTGGCCGGTGGCCGTCAGCACGCGCAGCCCGTTCCAGCGCTTGCCCGGCGTCCGCCCTCCGGCCCACACCTCAAACGCGATGTCGTAGCCGAACAGCGCGAAGAACAAGCCGACGATCAGCAGGATCCCGAGCGCGGTCCGGGAGGCGCCGAGCGCCGCTGCGAGCCCGATCACCGCAACCAACGGGATCAGCCGCAGGATCAGGTCGACGAAGCTCGCGATGAACCGAGACCCGAGCCCGGCGAGCGCGTACTCGAGCTCGATCCCCTCCGGCGCAGAGATCGTGATCCGATCCTCATACTCCACGGCCGTGAACCTAGAGGCTTTCGTCGATTCTCGCCAGGCCGACTGGGCCGAGCTCGACGGGCTCGTGCGGCGCGCCCGCGGCCGCCCCGAGCGGCTGGGCGCGGCCGGCGTGCGCCGGCTCGGCGCGCTCTACCGCGGGGCCGTCGCCGATCTCGCCCGCGGCCGGCTCGCGTCCCCGCGCGACCCGGCGATGCTCGCGCTCGAGGAGCTCGTCAACCGGGCCCGAGCCACGCTGTACGTGTCGCCGCCGCGAACAGGCACGGCCCGCCGCTATTTCGCACGCGGCTACTGGCAGGGAGTCCAGGAACGGGGACGGATCGTCGCGCTTGCGTGGGCGCTGATGCTCGTCCCGGCGGCGCTGGCGGCGATCTGGGCGCTGCACGATCCCGGCGCGGCGGCGGGGATCGTGCCCGGATCGCTGGCCGGTGGCGGCGCCGGGCCGCAACGGGCGATCGGGCTGGCGGCCGGCCAGGCGGCGGCGCTGTCGATCGCGATCTTCACCAACAACATCGGCGTGACGTTCACCGCGTTTGCCAGCGGGATCTTGTTCGGCGTGGCCCCGGCGTTCTTCTTGATCTACAACGGGATGCTGCTCGGGGCCGTCGGCGGAATCGGGGCGGCGACCGGCCACGCCACCGACGTCGCCGAGCTGATCGTGCCGCATGGGATCCTCGAGCTGTCGTGCATCGCGGTCAGCGCCGCCGCGGGGATGCGGATGGGGTGGGCGCTGGTCGAGCCGGGGCCCCGACGGCGGACCGAGGCGCTGGCCGCCGAGGCGCCGCGGGCCGTGCTGCTGGTGCTCGCAACCGCGCCGTGGCTGATCCTGGCCGGCCTGGTCGAGGGGTTCGTGACGCCCCACCACCTGCCGCTCGCGCCGGCGGTCGCGATCGGGATCGGGATCGCCGCCCCGTACTGGGCGCTGGTGGCCGTGCTCGGCCGGCGCCGCGCGCACGCCGTCTCACCCTGAATGTAGGGTCCGCCCATGGCGAGTGAGGGCGCAGTCGTTTCGGCGCGGCCGGACGCGGCCGGCGGCGCCGGCACCGGCACCAACCGGCTGCTGCTGGGGATGGCGCTCGCGAGCGGGATCACGTCGGTGCCCAGCGCCGCAATCGTGCTGGCGCTGCCCACGCTTCACCGGCACTTCGACGCGTCGCTGACCGAGCTTCAGTGGACCGTGACGGGCTATCTGCTCGCCTACTCGGCGCTGCTGATCGCCGCCGGCCGTTTGGCCGACGTGTTCGGTCGCGTACGGCTGCTGACGTGGGGGACGGTGCTGTACGGCGTCGCGTCGATCCCCGCGGCGCTCGCCGGCAGCGCCACGATGCTGATCGTCGGGCTGATCTTCGTCGGCGTCGGCGCGGCCGTGCTGACCCCAGCCTCGCTGGCGATCGTGACCGACAGCTTCCGCGGCGAGCGCCAGGGGATGGCGGTCGGGGTTTGGGGGGCGTCGACCGCGCTGTTCTCCGGGGTCGGGCCGGCGATCGGCGGCGTGCTCACACAAGAGGCGTCATGGCGCTGGATCCTGTGGCTGAACGTGATCGTCGCGATCCTGATCCTCGTCGGCGTCCGCGGCGCGAAGGAGAGCTTCGACGAGAAGGCCTCGCGCCGGATCGACTGGACCGGACTGGCGCTCTCGGCGACGGGGCTGGGCGCGATCATGCTGGCGCTCAACGAGTCGCCGACGCCGTGGGCGGTCGGCTCGGCGGCATTCGTGCTGGTGCTCGTCGCCGGCGCGGTGTTGCTCGTCGGGTTTGCGCTGATCGAGCGCTCGCTCAAAGACCCCCTGGTCGACATGTCGATGTTTCGCCGCCGCAACGTCACCGGCGCGAGCATCGTCGTGTTCGTCCTGGACTTCGCGTTCGGCGCGGTCCTGTTCTTCCTGCCGCTGTACCTCGAGGAGCTACTCGGCTACGACGCGCTCAAGGCCGGCCTGTTGCTGCTGCCGTCGAGCTTGACGATGATGATCGCGATGCCGATCGGCGGTCGCCTGTACGCGCGCATCGGCCCGGTCGCGCCGATCGTCGGTGGGATGGCGCTGGCCGGCCTCGCGATGCTGCTGCTGGGCGGGATCTCCGCGTCGACGACGTACGCCGAGCTGTGGCCGCCGCTGGCGCTGCTCGGGCTCGGCATCGGCGCGGCGCTCACGCCGATGAACCTCGCGGCGCTGAACGCGATGCCGCCGCGCAACCACGGGGCCGTGGCGGCGATCATCACCACGCTCGGGGGACTCGGCGCGACGTTCGGAGTGGCGCTGTCGGGGGCCGTGTTCGAGACCCTGCAGACCGACCGCACCGTCAGCGCCGCCGCGGCGCAAGGGGTGCCCATCAGCCACAGCACCGCGAGCACGCTCGACGGGCTGCTGGCCGGCACGCCGTCGGCCCAGCACGCGCTGGGCACGTTCCCGGCCTCGCAGCACGCGACGCTGACCGACGCCGTGCACCACGGCTTCATCTCCGCGCTGGGCACGACGATGAAGCTGTCGTTCGCGCTCGTGGTCGCCGGGATCATCTTGACGCTGCTGCTGATCCGCGCCGAGCCCGCGTCCAAGACCGCGCTCGTGCCGCCGAACGTGGCCGACCCGTTCTCGGGGCTGGCGCCGCGGCCCTGACCGCGATGCGACGGGCGATCCCGTTGACGGCCGCCGCACTGCTCGTCTGCGCTTGCGGCACGACCACCCGCTCCGGTCAGCTCGGCGACACGTTCTCCGGCGGCGGGATCGAGGTGACCGTCGACGCAATCGACCAGCGCCCGCCCGTGCCCAAGCACGACGTGACGGGACTCAGCAGCCCGGCGCGGGGCGACCGGCTGATCGCCGCCAGGGTCCACATCTGCAGCAAGCAAGGAGCGGCGATCGGCACCTTCGACTTCGCGCTGTCGCTGGCCGGCGGCGGCGACGCCCGCGTCAAGTTCCCACAGACGAACTACCCCGACGGCTTCGATTCGCTTCGCACCGGCTGCTCGCGCGGATGGATCGTGTTCGAGCTGCCAAGCGGCAAGCAGCCGTCGAAGGTCCGGTTCGCGTTCGACGACACGGGCGCGTCGAACGGGAGCTTCGGTGGGCGCTCCGAGAGCCACGAGCGCTTCAGCTGGTCGGTGAGCTGATGTTGGGCTCTGCGTGCAGGGCCGGGCGGCGATCGCGCTGTGTATCGCCGGGCCCGGGCGACGCGTAGGGGGGAGAATCTGCCGGTGCAGGACGGCCACCTCTTCGTCTTGGTTCACGGCGCCTGGCACGACGACGCGTGCTGGGAGCCGCTGGTCGCGCAACTCGGTAGCCGCGGGCACGAGTGCCTGACGCCGGTGCTGCCGCTCGGGGACCCCGCGGCGACGTTCGTGGACTACGCCGATGCCGTCCTGCACCGCCTCGCCGGCCGCGACCGCCCCGTGCTCGTCGGTCACTCGATGGCCTCGGCGGTCGCTCCGCTCGTCGCGGAACGGTTCCCGGTGACGCTGCTGGTCTACCTGTGCCCGGCGATGTTCGGGTTCCCCTGGCCACCTGACGGGCCCGCGCGTGAACGTGCCGGCTTCCGACGCCCGCCCGTCGACGCCCAAGGTTGCACCTCGTGGCCACGCGAGCGAGCGGTCAACGATCTCTACGGTCGCCTCGACCCGCGACTTGCCGGTCGCCTCGCGCGGCGCCTGCGCCCTCAACCGCAAGCGCCGTTCAGCGCCCCGTATCCGCTGCGGCGCCCGCCCGACGTGCCCTCGGCATTGATCTACACGCGCGACGACGAGCTGTTCGATGACCGCTGGTCGCGGTGGATCGCAGCGGAGCTGCTCGGTGTCGAAGCCGTGGAGTTGCCCGGCGGGCACTTCCCGATGCTCGAGCATCCTGGGTTGCTCGCCGATCTGCTCGAGACCCTGGTCGCGTCAGCGGGGAGCGCGCTCACAGCCGAAGCGACGCCTTCGCCGCCAGGTACGCCTGCACGCAGGCCGCCGCGAGGTTCTGCGGCCGGGCCTCGATGACCCGCGCTCCGGCCCGCCGCAGTAGCGCGGCCGCACGCGATCGGGCGTCGAGCAGCTCGAGCGCTGCGGCGGCGGCGAACACGTCGCGCTGCGCAGCGGGCGCGGTTGCGACGAGGCGCTGGAGGTCAGGGTCGGTGACCGTCGCGATCAGCACTGCGTGTCGTCGCGCCAGCACCGGGACCGCATCGATCAGGGCGCCGGCGGCGTCGTCGTCAAACAGGTCGCACAGCACCAGCACGAGCGCGCGCCGGCCGCCGGCCACGCGCCGGAACGCCTGCTCGTAGTCGCTGTCGACCAGTCGCGGCTGCAGGTCGTACAGGGCTCGGACCAGCTCGCGGCCGCCGGCGCGGCGCGGGCGCAGGTGCACCCGAACCGCGGCATCGAACGCGACCACGCCGCAATGGTCGCCGAGCTCGTCGGCCGCAAGCGCGACGGCCACCACCGCATCGAGCGCCGCGTCGAGCCGGGTGCGGTCGGCGAGCGGCGCCGCCATCAGCCTGCCCGTGTCGAGCAGGAACACAAGCTCGCGCGCCTGTTCCAGCCGGTACTGGTTGGTCATCGGACGCCCGAGCCGCTGGGTCGCGGCCCAGTTGATATGGCGTACGTCGTCGTCGGGAACCCATTCGCGCACCGATTCGAAGTCGGTTCCGAGCCCGAGCGGGCCGCGGGCGCGCCGGGTCGAGTCGACGAGCCGGCCTTCACGGGCGGCGAGCGCGAGGCGCCGCGCGGTCACGAGGTCGGGATACACCTGCACCTCCGCGACGCCGCCGGCGCGCCGGTAGGCGGCACCGAGTCCGAGCGGCCCGATCGCGCGAGTGCCGACCTCTGGCAGCCGATGCTTGCCGCGAACGCGCGCGGTCAGCTGCGCGTCGATCCGTCCCTCGCCCTCGTCGTGGGAGAGCGCGAGCGCCGCCGGAGTGACCTGGCGCAAGCGGACGCTCCGCGCGCCGGCGGCGTCGGCCTCGATCGTCGCTTGCACGGGGACGCCGCGAGACAGCACCGGCGCGAGCTCGCGGCGGACCTCGGGAGTGCGGCGCACCGACCACGCGTCCAGCGCCGCTGCCGCCAGCAGCGCCAGCGCCGCGAGCGCGACGAGCCCGAGCGGGACGACCAGTGCCGACAGCGCAATCACGCCCAGCGCAACGGCGCAGCGCAGTGTCGGGCTCACCGCGGAATCGGGACCGCGGCCAGCGCCGCGGCGACCGCCTCGCCGGGGCCGAAGCGCTCGAGCTCGGCCTCGGGCGTCAGCACCAGGCGATGACGCAGGACCGGCGGTGCGATCTCGGCGACGTCGTCGGGGGTCACGAAGTCGCGTCCGGCCAGGCGCGCGCGGCCTTTTGCCGCAGCCAGCAGGTGAACAGCCGCGCGGGGGCTCGCGCCGAGCGCGACGCTCGGCAGCTCCCGGGTCCCGCGCACGAGCGCGACCACGTATTCGGCGACCTGCGCCGACACGTTGGTGGCATCGACGAGCGCGCGTGCGGCCGCGAGCTCGCCGGGCTCGAGCACCGGCTGTACCTGCTGCAGCGACGGCGAACCGACGCCCTGGCGCTGGAGCGCGAGCACCGCGAGCTCCTCGTCGTGCTCGGGGTAGCCGACCTCGGCCTGGACCAGGAAGCGGTCGAGCTGCGCCTCGGGCAGCGGGTAGGTGCCCTCATACTCGATCGGGTTCTGCGTCGCGACGACGAGGAACGGGTCCGGTAGCGGGTGGGAGGTGCCGTCGACCGACACCTGCCGCTCCTGCATCGCCTCCAGCAGCGCCGACTGTGTCTTGGGCGGCGTGCGGTTGATCTCATCGGCGAGCAACACGTTCGCGAACACCGGGCCGGGCCTGAAGCCAAGCTCGCCGGCCCGCAGCGTCATCGTCCCGGTCAGGTCCGACGGCAGCATGTCGGGCGTGAACTGCACCCTGCGGTAGCTGCCGGCGACGGTCCGCGCAAACGCGTTGGCGAGCAGGCTCTTGGCGACGCCCGGCACGCCCTGCAACAGCACGTGGCCGCCGAGCACGACCGCCGTCAGCATCAGGTCGACGACCTCGCCCTGACCGACGACGACCTTGCCGATCTCGGCGTGGACGCGTTCGCGCAGGTCGTTCATATGCGTGTCCCCGAGAGCTTGGAGAGGGCGGTACCCGCTGTCAGCACGTCGTCGTCGGCGAGCTCGGGCGCGAGCGCCACGCGCACCTCGTCGGGATCGAGCCCGAGCCTTTGCGCGGCCTCGGTAAGCACCTCGGCGTCGGGGCCGGCGCCGCCGGCGACGCCGGCGCGGCGCAGCACGAGCGAGCGCAGCTGCCGGCGCACCGGCTCGGCGGCCTCGCCCGGGCGGTCGGTCCGCGCCAGCGCGGAGGCCAGCGCCTCGACGTGGACGCGCCGCGGTGGCGGCGCCGGGGTCGCCGCCGGGGCCGGCGGGCCGAGGCGGCGGAACCTCGCCGCGACGCCGAGCAGCGCCGCGCCGACCAGCCCCAGCAGCGCCCACTTCCAGCGGGTCGGCAACGCGGCCAGGCCGCGGCTCGAGCCGTACCCGTGAGCGGCTTCCTCGAACGCGACCGGTCGTCCCGGCTCGCCCGCCAGCCCGAGCCCGAGCTGCGCGTTGTCCGCATCTGCGAGCAGGCGGTTCTGAAGCGGCGATGGGTCGGCGAGCAGCTCGATCCGGCCGGACCCCAGCGTGATCACGGTCAGCAGCGAGCGCCGTGGGCCGCCGACGGCCGGGAGCGTCGCGCCGGGATCGGCCCAGGAGCCCTCGCCGGCGCTTTGCACGAGGTCGACGCCGGCGGTCTCGGGGACCGGGAGCAGCGGCCTCGAGGCGGTTGCGCCGGTCGGTCGCCACGACGGGGCATCACCGATCAGCTCAGACAGCCACGCGCCGGGTTCGCGGCCGCCCGCGATCAGCCGCCCGCCCGCGACCACGAACCGGCGCAGCGCGGCGACGTCGCTGCGCAGGACCAGGTTGGGATCCAGAAACACGACCGTCTGGCGGGGATCGAGCGCGGCCCGCGACGGCGCCACCCGCAGCCGGCTGACGCCGTGGCCCAGCTTTGCGAGCAGCTCGGCGTAGGCGCCAAGGCCGTCGGCCGAGGACGCGTACGAAGATGAGGTCGGGCCGCTCGAGCTGGGGGTCAGCTGATTGATTGCGGCAGCCACGATCACCGCAGCGGCCGCGAGCACACCAAGGACCTTCAGAGCCTGCCTCGTGCGTGGGCTCATCGGCTCCGAACGCGGGTCAGCACCGCCGTCCAGCCCTCGCGGGCGGCGTCGGCGTCGGCCTCGGCGCCCGGCTCGCCCCCGTACGCGATCCGCTCAAACGTCGACGCCAGCGCGTCGAACTGCGGCGAGTGCAGCCGGCGGGCGACGTCGGTCGTCAACAGCGACGGGCGGTACTCGATCGCCTGCTGGTCGCCGAGCGCCAGCAGCCCGGCCCGGAAGCGCAGGCGGACGGCGTCGCCGAACGCGCCTGCGGCCTCGGCCGCCTGTGCGTCGCGCCGCAGCGAGTCGGGCGTCGGCTGGGCGGCCGCGCCGGCGCCGGTCCTGGCGCGAACCGCCGGGTCGAGGCGGCGCATCGTCCTGCGGACCCCGAGCCCGGTCAACACGAGCACGACGGCGGCCAGGGCGCCCCAGAACACCCCGGGGCCCCCGGGGGCGCCGGCGGCCAGGCTTCCGAGCCAGCGGCCGAGCTTGCGCAACGCGCCGGCGAGTGGATCGGGAACGGGCTGCGACTGAAAACGCGGGCCGGCGAGGAGCTGATCGGCGATGGCCTGGGCCTGGGCGGGCGACGTGTTCGCGCCCGGCCCCGCGGCGGCCGACAGGGTCAGCAGGCGAGAGTGCAGCTGCTGGGGCGTTTGCGCTTGCAGCGCCGCGCCGAGCTGCGCTTGGCGCCCGTCGACGGCGGTGACGCCGCGCAGCGCCGACAGCGCGAGCGCATCGCCGGCGACGGCGCGAGCGGCGAGCGCGCGGACTTGCGCCGCGCTGACGTCGGTGGCGCGCGCGGCTGCCGCGAGCGTCAACGCGAGCAAGGCCGCCGTCGCGAGCGAGCCCGCGGTTGCGACCCCGCGCCGAGGCCTCATCCAGACGGCGACGTCGGCGGCGGCTCGCCCGGCAGTCCCATCGCCTGGCCGACGACCGCCGGCGACGTGATCTCGGGAACGGTCGTGCCCGGTCCGCCGAACCGGCTTGCCAGCAACTCGATGTCCAGCGCCTCCTTGCGGACGCGCAGGTCGATGTAGACGACCGTGATAGCGGCCGCGACGAACGGCGTCACCAAGATCACGATCAGTGCCTGGAAGATGGCTGAGACGGTTACGAACAACGTCACGTTCGTGATGTTGAACGCGCGCTCGATCACGCCCGCGATCACACCGATCACGATCAGCGCCACGATGTACATCAGCAGCACCGAGAACAACCGCCCGAACGTCGCCCACCAGCGGCCCCGCACCAGACCGAACGAGCGACGCACCGCCGCCCAGCCGCCCAGTCCCTCGAGCAGCAGCGCCGGCACGGCGACCGACAGCGACACGAGCACCCAGATGCCGGGCAGGATGATCAGGATGAAGCCGATCACGACCAGCACGGTCGCGATCACCGCCAGCCACAGCAGTGACATCAGCCGATGGGCGGCGAACGCGAACGACTCGCTGACGTCCGTGCTGCGGCCGAGATAGGCGTCCAGCAGCAGCTTGAATGACGCGCCATGGGAGAGAAGCTGGCCGAACAGGCCAAGCAGCGCCACGAGCAGCAGCGCGACCGTGCCGCTCGCGCCGCGACGAGCCGCTGCCCGTGAACGTGTACAGCTGGCCGTTGTGGACGAACACGTCGCTCGGCAGCGAGAGGCGGCGCACGATCACATCGATGATGTAGATCGGGATGATCACCACCGCGACGATCTTCCACAGCGCGACCGCGTTGGCTCGGTAGAGCTTGAGCGCGACGTCGAGCGTCTCGCCGACGCTCAGCGGCCGTAGCCCCTGTCCGCCGCCCGCAGGAGCGCCGCTCGGTGCGGCGTCGAATCCTCCTGGAGTAACGGCCCCTTCCACGGCGCGCACGATATCGCCTGGGGGGCACCAGTGTGTCTACGCGGTGCTCGGCGAGGGCGCGTGCTAGAGCCCGTACGAGCGGCCGATCACGTCGAGCATGATCTCGTCGGTGCCGGCGCCGATCCGGTTGAGGCGCAGGTCGCGCCACGAGCGCTCGATCCCGTACTCCTTCATGTAGCCGTTGCCGCCGTGGATCTGGATGCATTCGTCGGCGACCTCGACCGCGATTCTGGCCGCGTAGAGCTTCGCCATCGTGATCTCGCGCACGGGGTACTCGCCGTTCTGAAAGCGCCAGGCGGTCATGTACACGAGCTGTCGCGCGGTCTCGATCTTCGTCGCCATCTCGGCGAACTTGTGGCGGATCACCTGGAAGTGGCCGATCGCGCGGCCAAACGCGGTGCGCTCCTGCGCGTACTGGAGCGTGCGGTCGAACACGTGCTGCGCGCCCGCGACCGCGCCGGCGGCGCCGATCAGGCGCTCGCCCTGGAGCTCCCAGGAGATGTGGTAGAAGCCCTTGCCGATCTCGCCGAGCACAGCTGTCTCGGGCACGCGGACGTCCTGGAAGGCCAGCAGCGCGGTATCCGACGCATGCATCCCCAGCTTCTGGAGCTTCTTCTCGCGGATCACCCCCGGGAGGTCCATCGGCACCAGGAACAGCGTGATGCCACCGTGGGGGTGGGCGGGATCGGATATGTCGGTCTTTGTCACGAGCACGATCGCGTGCGCGCGGTGGCCGTTGGTGATGAACGTCTTGGAGCCGTTGATCACGTACTCGCGGGTCGCCTCGTCGAAGACGGCGCGGGTCTTGATCCCGGCGACGTCGGAGCCGGCGTCGGGCTCGGTGATCCCGAGGCACAGGATCTTTGTGCCCTTGATCGCCGGCGCCGCCCACTCCTGCTTCTGCTCCTCAGTGCCGAAAGCCAGGATCGGCGGCAGCGCCATGTCGGTCTGCACCGCGAGGCCCATCGCCAGGCCGCCACAGTGGGCGTGCGCCATCTCCTCGGCGAGCACGAGGCTCGTGTAGTAGTCGCCGCCCTGGCCGCCGTAGGCCTCGGGCTTGTCGAGCCCGAGGAACCCGAGCTCGCCCATCCGCTCGAACACCCAGTCGGGGAACGTCGTCTCCTCCCACTCCTCCGCGTGCGGTTGCAGCTCCTTGATCACGAACCGGCGGATCGATTCGCGCAGCTGCTCGTGCTCGTCGGTGAAGATGAAGTGCTTGCGCTGGGTGGCGAAGTCGGGCTTGAGGACGTCGGCGGTTGCCATGCTCTGGATCTCTCCTCGTCGGGGCGGCGGCGTCCAGACGCTACCGAAGCCCCGCCGGAAAGTAAACAGTGGCACTTCCTACTTCCTACCCGGCGAACCAGTGTTAGGCTGCCGCCCGTCATGGCCTACACCACCCTGCGCTACGACGTGTCCGATGCGGGCGTCGCCACGATCGCGCTCGACCAGCCCGACACGCGCAACGCGCTGTCCGACGAGCTGCTCGGCGAGCTGGTCGCGGCGCTCGAGCAAGCACGAGACGACGACGCCGTCCGCTGCGTCGTGCTGACCTCGACCCACGACCGCGTGTTCTCGGCCGGCGCGAACCTCGGCGGTTTCGCGGCGGACGTCCCGCTCGTCCACAAGCACTTCGCGACCGAGCGTTTCCCGCAGCTGTTCTCGCTGATCGGCCGGCTCGGCAAGCCGACGATCTGCGCGGCCAACGGGCACGTGCTCGCCGGCGCGCTCGGGATCGCGCTGGCGTGCGACCTGATCATCGCGCGCGAGGGCGCGCGGTTCGGCACGCCCGAGATCAACGTCGGCGTGTTCCCGTTCATGATCATGGCGCTGATCTATCGCAACGTCGGGCGAAAGAAGACCAACGAGCTGCTGCTGCTCGGCGAGCAGATCTCGGCGCAGGAGGCGCACCGGATCGGGATCGTCAACAAGGTCGTGCCCGCCGACGAGTTCGACGCCGCCGTCGACGAGTGGGCGGTCAAGCTCGCCGGCAAGTCGCCGGTGATGATGAAGCTGGGCAAGGACGCGATGTTCCGCCAGCAGGACATGGCATTCGCCGACGCGCTGGACTTCCTGCGCTCGCAACTGTCGCTCGCGTTCAGCACCGAGGACATCCAGGAGGGCGTCAAGGCGTTCTTCGAGAAGCGCCCGCCCGAGTGGAAGGGCCGCTGACCAGTGGGCCTGAGTCTCAGTGTGGGGCGAATCCGCTGCACGCGTCGTGCTGGTCGAGAAACGGACGCATGTTGTCCGTTTCTCGACCACCTGCATGCAGCGCTTGACGCGCGGGCGCCGCGGCTGGCAAAGTAGGAAGTAGCACGTCTCACTTTCCGCTATGGCCACCGACGCTCCCTCCACCAGCCTGCTGCGCCCGCTCGCCGAGGATCTCGCCGCGCGTCGCGCCCAGATCAAGCTCGGCGGGGGGCCCGAGAAGATCGAGCAGCAGCACGCCCGCGAGAAGCTGACGGCGCGCGAGCGCCTGGCGCTGCTGATCGACGAGGGCACGTTCGTCGAGCTCGGGATCCACGGCCGCCCGCACTTCTCCCAGCGCGCGATGGAGGGCGTGGAGGCGCCCGCCGACGGCGTCATCACCGGCTACGGGAAGGTCAACGGACGGCTGGTGGCTGTCGCCGCCTACGACTTCACCGTGATGGCCGGCTCGATGGGGATGACCGGCGAGCTGAAGGTCACGCGGCTGCGCGAGCTCGCGGTCAGCAAGCGGATCCCGCTGATCTGGCTGCTGGACTCGGCGGGAGCGAGGATCCAGGAGGCGGTCGGGTCGTTGTTTGCCGGCAGTGGCCATCTGTTCCGCGAGGAGGTCATCAACTCCGGCGTGATCCCGCAGGTCGCGGCGCTGATGGGCCCGTGCGCGGCCGGCACCGCGTACATCCCCGGGCTGGCGGACTTCGTGCCGATGGTCAAGGGACGGGGGTCGATGGCGCTCGCGGGGCCGCACCTCGTGCGCGCCGCCATTGGGGAGGACGTCACCCAGGAGGAGCTCGGCGGCAGCCGCGTTCACTGCCGCAAGTCGGGCGTCGGCGACCTCGAGGTCGCCGACGACCAGGAGTGCATCCAGAAGATCAAGGACTACCTCGGCTACTTCCCGCAGAACTGCGCGGAGCTCCCGCCGATCAGGGCCACGAGCGACCCGATCGACCGCGGCGACGACGATCTGCTCGACGTGCTGCCGGAGTCCAACCGCAAGCCGTATGACATGTACGAGGTGATCCGGCGGATCGTCGACGACGGGACGTACTTCGACATCAAGCCGCAGTTCGCCAAGACGATCATCACCTGCCTGGCGCGCTTCGGCGGGCGACCGGCCGGGATCGTCGCCAACCAGCCAAAGCAGCTCGGCGGGATCCTCGACAACGACTCCGCCGACAAGGCCGCGCGGTTCATCAACCTCTGCAACGCCTACTCGATCCCGCTGGTGTTCCTGATGGACGTGCCCGGGTTCATGGTCGGCACCAAGGTCGAGGAGGCGGGGATCATCCGCCACGGCGCGAAGATGCTCTACGCGACGGCCAACGCGACCGTGCCGAAGATCACCGTCGTGCTGCGCAAGGCCTACGGCGCGGGCTACTACGTGATGTGCGGCCGCGCCTACGAGCCCGACCTGATCGTTGCCTGGCCGTCGGCCGAGATCAGCGTGATGGGCGCCGAAGGAGCGGTCGAGATCATCTTCCGCAAGCAGGTCGAGGCGGCCGAGGATCCCGCCGCCACCAAGCAGCAGCTGATCGAGAACTTCCGCAAGATCATCGACGTCTACGTCGCCGCCGGCAACGACATGATCGACGACGTGATCGACCCACGCGAGACCCGCGCCACGATCTGCCGGGGGCTCGAGATGGCGGCGGGCAAGCGGGTCGAGCGACCGTGGAAACGAAATGGAGTGGTGCCGGTATGAGTATGGACGACCCCGTCGTCATCACCTGCGCGATCTCGGGCGCGATCGCCAACCGCGACCAATGCCCGGCGATCCCGTACGCGCCCGAGGAGTACGCGGCCGAGGCCCGGCGGATCGTCGACGAGGGCGGCGTCCACATCCACATCCACGCGCGCAAGCCCGACGGGACCCCGAGCTACGAGGTCGAGGACTTCGTCGCGATCCGCGACGCGATCCGCGCCGAGGTCGGCGAGGCGGCGATCATCAACTTCTCGACCGGCACCATCGGCGTGCCCGTCGACAAGCGGATCGCCTACCTCGAGGCCGGGCGCCCGGAGGTCGCCGCGCTCAACATGGGCTCGATGAACTACGCCAAGTACTCGCGAAAGCGGCGGGACTTCGTGTTCAAGTTCGTGTTCGCAAACCCGTTCGACGAGATCATCGAATTGCTCGAGGCGATGCGGCGGCTGGGCATCAAGCCCGAGCACGAGTGCTTCGACCTCGGCCACGTCGGCTCGCTCGCGCCGCTGGTCGACATGGGCCTGCTCGACGCGCCGCTGCACGCGGACTTCGTGATGGGCGTCGTCGGCGGCGTCCCCGCGACCGCCCGCAACGTGGGCGCGATGGCGGGGAATCTCTTCGAGATTCCGGGAAATCCATCCGGGATTTCCTTGGGCGAACAGGATGTTCGCCAAAGTGAACAGGACGTTCACCAACCTGCGGTTCGCTCGGGCCCCGATCACTCCACGTCGCCGAAGCACCATTGGGGCGTGATCGGGATCGGTCGCGAGCAGTGGATGCTCGTCGGAGCCGCGCTGACGCTCGGCGGCTCGATCCGCGTCGGCCTCGAGGACAACTTCTACCTCCCGGACGGGTCGATGGCGCGCTCCAACGGCGAGCTGATCGCCAAGGCGAGGGAGATGACCGAGGACCTCGGGCGCCGCCCCGCGACCGTCGAGGAGGCGCGCAAGCTGCTCGGGATCAAGGCCCCGGCGACGGCATGACCGGCGCGGCGCTGGCCGGCCTGAAGGTCCTCGATCTGACCCGGCTGCTGCCCGGCGGGTTCTGCTCGCTGCTGCTGGCCGACTTCGGGGCCGACGTGATCAAGGTCGAGGACACCGGCATGGGCGACTACGTGCGCTGGTCGCCCCCCTACTACGAAGGCGCCGACCAGACCGCGCGCGGCGCCCTGTTCCTGGCGCTCAACCGCGGCAAGCGCTCGATCAGGATCGATCTCAAGACAGAGCAGGGCAAGCAGGTGCTGCTGCGCCTGTCCCGCGACGCCGACGTGCTGCTCGAGTCGTTTCGCCCCGGCGTCCTCGATCGCCTCGGCGTTGGCTACGAGCGCCTGCGCGAGGTCAACCCGGGCCTCGTGTACTGCGCGATCACCGGCTACGGCCAGGACGGTCCCAACCGCGACCGCTCCGGCCACGACATGAACTACCTCGCGCTCAACGGGCTGCTCGGGCTGACCGGCGAGCCCGATGGGCCTCCGGTCCAGGCCGCCGGCCAGATCGCCGACCTCGGCGGCGGCGCGCTGATGGGGGCGATCGGCGTGCTGATTGCGCTACGCGAGCGCGAACAATCTGGCCTCGGGCAGCTCGTCGACTGCTCGATGTTCGACGGCTCGCTGTCGTGGCTGGCGATGGTCGCGGCCGACATGCTCGCGACCGGCAAGCCGCCGCGCCGCGGCGCGCTCCAGCTTGCCGGCTCGCTCACCTGTTACCGGCCGTATGCCTGCGCCGACGGTTACGTCACGCTCGGCGCGCTGGAGCCGAAGTTCTGGAGCGCGTTCTGCCGCGGCGTCGAGCGCGAGGATCTGCTCGATCACGCGTTTGACCCGCCCGGCTCCGACGCGCACCGATCGGTCTCTGAGATCTTCGCGTCCAGGACCCGCGCACAATGGCACGAGTTCGCCTCGCAGCACGATTGCTGCCTCGAGCCCGTGCTCGGGCTCGACGAGGCGCTGCAGTCCGAGCAGGTGAGCGCGCGCGAGCTGGTCGTCGAGGTCGATCAGCCCGGCGCGCAGCAGCCGGTCAGGCTGCTGGGCGCGCCGTTCAAGTTGAGCCGCACGCCCGCCGACTCGACGCGCCCCGGGCCCGGCCTGGGCGACCACACCGACGAGGTGCTCGCCGCCGCCGGCTACAGCGGCGAGGAGATCGCCGCGCTGCACGAGGCAGGGGCGGTCGCAGGGGCGGCCGGCGAGACGGTTCAGGGCTCGTTCATGAGCAGCGCATGAGCACGACAGCGACCGACGGCATGCTCAAGATCTCCGAGCTCGCCGAGCGCTCGGGCGTCAGCGCCGGGACGATCAAGCACTACCTGCGCGAGGGCCTGCTCGGCTCAGACGACGAGGTCGTGCGCACGTCGCGCAACATGGCCTACTACCCGCCCGCGTTTGTCGAGCGGATCGGGCTGATCAAGCGCCTGCAGGAGGAACGGTTCATGCCGCTGCGGGTGATTCGCGAGCTGATGACCGACGACCCCGACCGCGCGGCGCGGATGATCGAGCTCGAGGACCGGATCCTCGACCGCGCGATCGAGGCGCGCGAGACAGGGCGCGTGTCCAGGGCGAAAGTCCGCGACACCTACGAGATCCCGCAGAACGTGCTCGAGCGACTCGAGGAGCTCGGCGTGCTGACCCCGGCCGCGCGCGGCTACGACGCCGATGACGTCTCGATCATCGCCGCGATCTCGCGGTTTCGTGCCGGCGGTTACGAGGAGGCGCTCGGATTCACCGTCTACGACACGCTGCGCTACCGCACCGCGCTCGAGCCGCTCGTCGAGGAGGAGGTGCGCGTGCTGCTCGACCGGCTCGCCGGGCAGGTAGAGGTCGACCGCGCCGTTGAGATCATCGCGTCGGGCGCCGAGCCGCTGCGCGAGCTGATCGGGGCGATGCACTCCAAGCTGCTGCTGTCGGCGCTGCGGCGCCAACGTGGTCTTAACGGCAATTGAGGTTGCGCACTGGTAGGTTCCGCCGCCTGGTGAACGGACCACCTTGGGGCAAGCGGCTTGGATTGTCGGCCGTGGTCGGCGTGGCGTTTGCGCTGCTGCCGGGGACCGCGGCGGCGTCGGTGATCGTGTACCGCTGCGGCAATCCGGCGCAGCTGTGCCAGATCAATCCCGACGGCACCGGCCAAAAGCAGCTGACCAGCGACGGCGCATCGGCCGCCTACCACGGGGCCTCGCTGGACCCCGCGGGGACCCGGATGGTGTTCACGCGCGACACCGCGAGCCTGTACGCGTCCGACGGCAATGTGCAGAACGTCGTCGGGCCGATCAGCACGTTCTCCGAGATTCCAAAGATCAGCTCCGACGGAACGAAGGTCGTCGACGACGAGTTCTACCCATCGCTCGACGCCTACTACATCTGCACCTTCAGCACGAACGGGAGCACGACGCGAACGTGCGACTACGGCACCGGGCGCTTCGCGACGTTCACCCCGAACGGCCAGATACTCGCCAGCATCCTGAAGAACGGTCACGACGAGGTCTGCGAGTACACCGAGGGCACCGGCTGCACGACCGACATGGCCGTCGACCCGACGACGGATGTCGACGAGGCCGCGGTCTCGCCCGACGGCACGACGCTCGCGGTCGTCACGATCACCCCGGGAGGCAGCGATCCCGCCGGCGGCCACATCGCCCTGTACAGCATGAGCAGCCATACGCTGCTGCGCAACTTGACCAACGGCACGGTCGACGAGACGCCCGCGTGGTCGCCAGACGGCAGCCGGATCGTGTTCTCGCGCGGGGGCAACCTGTACGTGATCGCCGCCAACGGCTCGCCCGGCAGCGAGCAGCTGCTGGTCAACGGCGGCGACACGCCGACGTGGGGAGGCCCTGCCGGGGCGCACGACGGCAACCCCACCGGGACGACGCCGCCGCCTAACCCGCCAGGCCCGACCGGGCTGCCGACCGTGACCGTCCTGCATCCGGCGAAGATCAACGACCACGCACTGTTGCGCCGGGGGCTATCGATCAAAGTCAGCTCGAGCGGGAAGGTCGCCGCGGGGGTCTTGCTGGTGATCGACAAAGCCACCGCCAAGCGCCTGCACATCGGCAAGCGCGTCACCGACCTGGCGACCGAGACCGGGGTGGTGTCGGGTTCGAAGACCTTCACGATCAAGCCGAAGACGAAGTTCCGCTCCAAGCTGTCGCGGGCGCGGCGCTTCACGCTCGATGTCGTTGTCGTGATCCGCGACGCCGCCGGCCATCAGGCGACGAAGGTCTACACCGTCACCGTCACGCGTTGACGGGTCGCGTGCTCACCACCACACGTCGTGCTCCTCCATCACGCCGTAGCCCTCGGCGAGCTCGATCCCGCCGGGCAGGAGGCCTGAGAACGTCCCGAACGGTTGCCGGTAGCGGCTGCGCACGAGCAGCAGGTTGTCCTTGCTCTCGCGGACGGCCTCGGAGCTGAAGCGCAGCTCGTCGACGCCGCTGAGGTCGGCGGCAAACGCACTCGGTCCGCTCTCGACCGGTTCGCCATCCACCCATACGGTCCGCTCGCTGTGTTGCGCCGGGTCGTTTACGCCGCTGACGAGGTTCCATGCCAGCTCGCGGCCGTCGCTCGCGCGGCCGATGCCCGCCGACCAGTGCCAGCTCGTGTGGCGCTGGTAGTACGCGGCCGTGTCGTCGATCACCGCGCGGGCGTGCAGCCGCCGCGGGCGCCCGTCGATCGCGACCGTGCCCCGAGCGCTGATCCCGCCCTGCTTGCGCGTCCAGGCGTAGCTGTCGCCCGACGGGCAGACGGTCTCGATCCCCGCCTCTTCCTCGAGCTCGACGTCGATCTGGACGTCGGTCTCGAGCACTCGCAGGTGGCCGGGCGTCAGTCGCACCCGCCCGCGGCCCAGCGTTGTGCGCTCCCGCAGCACGCTTCGGTGGCGGTCCCACACCGCCCAGAACGCCTGCCGCGCTCGGCCGATCCGGACCACTCCGGCGCACAACATCAGCTCCGGCCCGTAGACGCCGACGTAGCGCCACGCCTTCAGCGGGCGCAGCCCGTCGCGCGACGGCATCGCGCCCCGGCGGGAGCGCGAGTCCGGCGAGCGCCGCCGGGCGTTGACCGCCGAACGTGCCGCGGTACGGTTCGACGCGGTCGGGCATCGCCCTGACACTAGTACGACCTCACGGCCGCAAGCCGCGGCCCCGTTATCCTTGTTTGACTGACCCGTCAATCAGTGAGGTGTCTCAATGCGCGCAGGCGCAATCCAGCTCAACGCAACCAACGACACCGATCGTAATCTTGCCACCGCCGATCGCCTGGTCCGCGACGCCGCCGCGCGCGGCGCGCAGCTGATCGTGCTGCCCGAGAAGTGGACCGTGCTCGGCGAGCCCGAGGACCTCGTCGCCGGCGCACAGCCGCTCGATGGGCCGGCGATCTCGTGGGCGCGCGCGATCGCCGCAGAGCTGGGCGTGGATCTCGTAGCGGGCTCGATCGTCGAGCACGTCGACGGCCGCGAGAAGCGCGCGAACACGAGCGTTCACATCGGTCCCGACGGCGAGCTGCGCGCGGTCTACCGGAAGATCCACATGTTCGACGTCGAGGTCGACGGCGTGGTGTACGCCGAGTCCGCCGGCGAGCAGGCCGGGGAGGAAGTCGTCGTGTCGACACTCGCCGGCGGCATCCCGCTGGGGATGAGCGTCTGCTACGACCTGCGCTTTCCCGAGCTGTACAGGTTGCTTGCGGTGAAGGGTGCGCTTGCGATCGCGGTGCCGAGCGCGTTCACACTGGCCACGACCCGCGACCACTGGGAGATCCTCGTTCGCGCTCGGGCAATCGAGAACCAATGTTTCGTGATCGCGGCCAACCAGATCGGCCGGCATCCCGGGGGCTTTCGCTCCGGCGGGCGCTCGCTGATCGTCGATCCCTGGGGCCTGGTGCTGGCGAGCGCTCCGGACACCGAGACGGCGATCGTCGCCGACCTCGATTTCGACGTGCTGCGCGACGTCCGTCGCCGGATCCCGGCGCTGGCGCACCGCCGCCCCGCGGTCTACGGCTGGAGCGACTGATGGCCCAGCAGGCGTCGACAACGGCGGTCGACAAGCGCAGGCTGATCCTCGACGCGGCGGTGAGGGTGTTCGCGCGCCAGGGCTTTCACACATGTCGGGTGTCGGACATCGCAGACGAAGCGGGCGTCGCCTATGGCTTGGTCTATCACTACTTCTCCTCCAAGGAGGAGATCCTCGACACGCTGTTTCTCGAGCGCTGGGACGTGATGCTCGCGGCGATCGCCGAGGCAGACGCATCGGCCCACAGCCCGCGCGACAAGCTGTACACGATCGCTGGGTTCATCGTCGACTCCTACCGCCACGATCCGGACCTGATGAAGGTGATCATCGTCGAGGTGACGCGCGCCGCCAACACGTTCGGCCGGACCCACCTGGTCAAGATTCGCGACGCCTACGCGGGAATCGCCGCGATTGTCTCCAGCGCCCAGGACGATGGCGTGTTCAGGACCGAGATCACCCCCGAGTTCGCCGCCCAGGCGTTCTACGGGTCGATCGAGCAGGTGCTGAGCGGCTGGATCTTCGACAGCCGCGCGGTCCCCGACGGCGAGCTCGAGCACGCCAAGACGTTGATCGTCGAGACGATCTGCCACGGGCTGGAGCGACCAGACCGGGAGACCGGCACGAAGTCTGATTGAATCCCTGCGCGATGACGGACAGCCATTTGATCAAGGACAGTCCCCTCGTCAAGCGACTCCTGTGGTCGGCGACGCTCGCCGGGATCGGTGCGCTCACCAGCATTATCACCACCCGGCTGGCGGGCTTGATCTGGACGCGCGTGTTCGGCGAAGACCCGCCCGAGTGACCGAGCAGCCTCAGCATCCCGAGGAGCAGTCAGGCGAGGAGACGCCGGGCAACGCGGACGCCGAGCTTCCGGCGACCGAGGTGACGGCGCCCGAAGCGGCCGCGACCGAGGTGACGGCGCCCGAAGCGGCCGCGCCCGACGCGGCGGCGCCCGAGCTCGAAGCCGACGTGCCGGCGCCGGTCCACGAGGCCGCGGTGGCGTCGGCCGAGCCTGAGCCCGCCCCCGAGCCAGAGGCGGCGTCGGCCGAGCCCGAGCCGGAGCCCGTCCCCGCACCCGAGCCGCCGCCGGTCGCCCCGCCGCCGCCGGTGGCACCGGCACCGCCCCCGCTGCCCCCGCCACCGGTTGCGTTCGACTCGGGCGGCCCCGCGACCGTCGCGGACCGGCCGGAGATTCCGGTCGCGGCGGCGTTCGCCGGCGGGTTCCTATTGGCGATGATCCTGAGACGCCTTGCCCGGTAGCAACGGTCAGCCGGAGAACCTCGCCTCCGTCGTCACCGACGTGTCGGAGCGGGTCTCGCTGCTCGTCCGCGAGGAGATCGAGCTCGCCAAGGCGGAGATGTCGGAGAAGGCGTCGAGCATGGCCCGGGGCGCCGCGGCGGTCGCTGCCGGCGCCGTCTTCGGCGTGTTCGCGATCATCTTCCTGCTGTTGTTGATCGCCTGGAGCATCAACTCCGCGACCAGCAGCCTGTGGCTCGGTTTCGCGGTCGTGCTCGCGCTGCTGTGCGGTGGCATGATCGGCGCGTTCATGTTCGCGCGCGCGAAGCTGAGAGTCGGCGCGCCGACGCCGCAGATGGCGATCGACGAGGCCAAGAAGATCGCCGAGACGGTGAGCGCGACGGCGGGGTCGGACGACTGATGCCGACACGGACCCCGGAGCAGATCCGCGCCTCGATCGAGCACAACCGCGTGGAGCTCGGAACCTCGCTCGAGAAGCTGCGGGTCGAGGTCGTGCGGCTGACCGACTGGCGCGCCCCGCTACGCGCTCATCAACAGCAGGCGATGGTGGCCGCAGCGGCTACCGGGTTTGTGCTCGGCGGCGGGATCGCGGCGCTCGCCGGGCTCGCGTTCGGCCGCCGGCGGCGACAGCGCGGCTGAGCCGCCCGAGCGCCCCAACCCGCTCGAGCGACACAACCGCGCGCGCGAGCGCGCCTCAACCGCTGGCGCGTGCAGACCGGCGGTGTCTAGAGCACCGCCGCACGCCAGCGATCGCCGCGCTCGCGCGCTCGCTGGACGTCGGCACCGAGGCGATCGATGTCGGCGTCAATTCGCGCCGCCGCTCGGCACAGGGCCGCGACGACGAGCGCCAGGGCCGTCCAGGCCACGCAAATGATCAGTCCGATCACAAGCAGATCCATCTAACTCCCTCCGTGGGATGTTGCGCCGCGCCTGCGCGGGCACGCGGAGATGATCGACGCTCGAACAGATCGTGCGCCGGTTCATCGGTTGGGGGGCACATTTTTCCCAAAAGCGGTACATCAAAAAACGTCCTGCGCTGCGTAGGGACGCACCCCTTGTAACGCGAGTGATGCACCCAGGTTGGAGATTCGTCGGGCTAGAGGAACGAGCCGGGGATCCCGCCCGCGCCCAGCAGCCCGGGTCCGACGTGGGTGCCGATCACGGGCCCGATCTCGGAGATCAGGACCGGATCGCGGCCCAGGATCTCGGCTCCGCGGGTCGCAAGCTCCCGCGCCTGGTCGGGGGCCTGGATGTGCTGGACCATCCAACCGTCGGCGCCGTCCTGCTTACACAAGCGCAGCAGATCGACCATCCGCTCAAACGCCCGGCGCGAGGTCCGAACCCGCTCGACCGGCGTGATCTCCGACTCGACGGTCAGGATCGGCTTGATCTTCAGCGCCGAGCCAAGCCACGCCTGCGCGCCGGCGATCCGCCCGCCGCGTCGCAGGTACTCGAGCGTCTCGATCGCGAACCAGAGCTTCAGCTCCGCCCGCGCGCGGCGGGCGCGCTCCGCAACGGCCTCGCCGTCGCCGCCGTCGCGGGCTGCTGCTGCCGCTGCGAGCACGATCAGTCCCTGGCCGCCGCATGCGCTCCGCGAGTCGATCACGTGCACCCTGTCCGCCCGTCCGCCGAGGCTCTCGCGCGCCTGGTGGGCGGCGCTGACCGTGCCCGACATTCCTCCCGCCAGATGGATCGAGACGATGTCGCTGCCGGACTGCAGCAGCGGCTCGTACACCGCGAGGAAGTCGCCGACCGACGGCTGCGACGTGGTCGGCAGGTCGGATGCGATGCGCAGGCGCTCGTAGTAGGCGTCGTAGCTTCCGATCTCGGTCTCGCGCGTGACCTCGTCGCCCCAGTGGACGTACAGGCTGACCTGATGGATCGCGTTGTCGGCGATCAGCTCCGGGGTCAGGTAGTGGCAACTGTCCGTGACGATCGCGACGGCCATGACCGCGGCACCCTACCAGCGGGCCTCGGGATAGACTGGCCGCCCCGGTTGGTCCGCCGGGAAGCAGTCGATGCCACGCACGCTTCTAACCGGTGCCACCGGCTTCATCGGTTCGCATGTAACGCGGTTGTTGGTGCAGCGCGGCGACGAGGTGCGCGTGACCGTTCGCTCGGCGGCTGGCGCGGCCGCGCTGCACGACCTGTCGGTCGAGCAGGTCCGCGCCGACGTCTGCGATCGCCGCGCGATCCGGCGCGCGATGCGCGGCGTCGATCGGGTGTTCCACGTCGCCGGGACGACCAGCCTCGCGCTCGCCCGCGAGCGCGCGTTCGCCGTCAACGTCGAGGGCACGAGGATCGTGCTCGAGGAAGCGCTGCGGGCGGAGGTGGAGCGCGCCGTCTACACGTCTTCGGTTGCCGCGATCGGCCCGGCGCCGCCGGGACGCACCGCCGACGAGTCCAACGTCTGGGACGCCGGGCGCTATGGGATCGCATACGTGGACGCCAAGCATGAGGCGGAGGTGACGGCGATGCGGTTGGTGGCGCGTGGGCTGCCGCTGGTGATCGTGAACCCCGCCAGCGTCCTCGGGGCGGGCGATCCCGGCCGGTCGTCGACGACGCTCGTGCGGCGATTCATGCGGCGCCAGATTCCGGCCTACGTCGAAGGCACTCTCAACATCGTCGGCGTCGAGGACGTCGCCCGCGGCCACATCCTCGCCGATGAACGCGGCCGCGTCGGCGAGCGCTACATCCTCGGCAACCGGAACTTCACGATGACCCGGCTGTTCGCGGACCTCGGGCGGCTGTCGGGGATCGAGCCGCCGGCGCTGAAGCTGCCGCTGCCGGTCGCGCTGGCGGCAGCCGCCGCCGGCGGCCGGGTTGGTTTGCATGCCCCGAGTCCAGCGGCGATCCGGGCCGCGTCGCTGAACTGGGCGTTCGCCAACCGCAAGGCCAAGCGCGAGCTCGGCTGGACCACCTCGCCGCACGAGGACTGCCTCGAGGAGACCGTTGCGTGGTATCGCGAGCGCGATCCGGAGCTCGTTGCGCCGTCCGGAGCCCGTCAGCCGATCGTGTTGCGACTCGCGTCCGGAATCGTCCGGCGGCTTGGCGTGTAGCGTCGCGAGTCGGAATCTCGGTGCCAACGGGTGCAGCGGCGACCGCGCGGCGTCGACTGACTATCGTCCGCACCAGATGGCGACGCTGTACCGCTGCAACACCCCGACGAACTGGCTGTGCCCTTGCGGAAAGATCGCGCGCGCACTGCGCCGCGACGGCGTCGCGGTCACCGAGGTGGCGGTGCCGCAACGGCGCTCGCGCCGCCCCGAGGTCGAGGCGCTCACCGATCAGCGAAGGGTGCCGGTGCTGGTGATAGACGGCGAGGCGATCTGCGATTCGCGCCGGATCATCGAGCACCTGGCGTACCGGCGCGAACTGGCCGCGGCGGCCCGACACAGCTGACGGGCCCAGCCGCCAACCGTGGAAACTACGGCTCGGGTTTCAGTATTCATCCCGGACGGGATCGCCATTTCCGAAGGCACACTGGTTTATGGGCGGCCCGGGTCGGAACGAAGGGCCGCCCTTCTTTATGCCAGCAGCGCGGCGATTGACCTGCCACTCACCGGCCGCGCGACCCCGCGCTCCGTCACGATTGCGCTGACCAGCGCCGCCGGCGTGACGTCAAATGCCGGGTTGCGGCAGCGGGTCCCGTCGAGCGTGAGCCGGGCGTCGCCCGCGCGGCGCACCTCGTCCGGATCGCGCTCCTCGATCGCGATCTGCGCGCCGGTCGCGCAATCGCGATCGATCGTCGATGTCGGGCCCGCCACGACGAACTCGATCCCGGCTGCACTCGCTGCCAGCGCGTGGGAGTAGGTGCCGACCTTGTTGGCGACGTCGCCGTTGGCCGCGACCCGATCGCAGCCGACGATCACCGCGTCGACCTCGCCGCGGGCGATCAGCCCGGCCGCCGCCGAGTCGACGATCAGATCGTGGGTAATCCCGAGCCGCGAGAGCTCATACACCGTCAGCCGCGCGCCCTGCAGCAGCGGCCGAGACTCTGTCGCGAGGACGTACTCGAGCGCTCCAGCGTCCGCGAGCTCGGCCACGACCGCCAGCGCGGTGCCGCGTCCCGGGGCCGCCAGCGCACCGGTGTTGCAGTGGGTCAGGACCCGGCGTGCGCCGGCCAGCAGCCGCGCCCCGTGCGTCGCGATCGCAGCGCTCGCCGCCTCCTCCTCGGCGTGGATCGCCCGAGCTTCGGCGAGCGCCGCCGCCGGCTGCTCGCCGGCGCCGAGCGGGTGCGCCGCCGTGCGTACGCGGTCCACCGCCCAGGCGAGGTTGACCGCCGTCGGGCGCGCGTCGCGCAGCAGCGAGCACGCCCGCAGCAGCGCCCCGGATCCCGGCGCCCGCGCGAGCTCGATCGCTACGCCGTAGGCGGCCGCCACCCCGATCAGCGGCGCGCCCCGAATCGCCAGGCGCCGGATCGCGCCGGCGACCTGATCGGCACTGCGAAGCGGTAACTGCACCTCGCGGAACGGAAGCAGGGTCTGATCCAGCGCCCACAGGACCCCGTCCTCGTAGCGCAACGCGACCAGTTGTTGCCTTCGTGTAACTGCCATTGGCCGATGCTAGGGATTGCACGGTAACTCAGCTATCGTGCGGGCCGCCGCTCGCTGCTGCTCCAGGACGCGTTCGTCTACTACGTCGTCGCCAACCCGACCAACGTGAGCGACACCACGAGCCCTCGGGAGCCTGCTGACGTCGGCGCTGACCGGATCAAGCGGCCCGAACGGACCGACCAAGCCGCCCGCGTCGGTCGCCGCGTTGCGTAAGAAGTTCACCGCCGTCGGCGTCTACGACGGCCTCGACCTGAGGATCAAGGGCGAGACGACCAAACGGCTCTACCGCGACCCGGGACAGCTGATCACCGGCAGCGCGACGTTGCTGTTCAACGTCGTCGGGCGGCGCTAGAGGCGGTTCTCGATCGTCAGCGGCGCGGGCTGCGGGGTCGTGGGCTCAGGCGCGGGCTCGCCGTCGGGTGCGTCCGCCTCGAGCCCGAGCGCCTGCTGAAGCTCGCCGGACTCGTACATCTCCATCACGATGTCGCAGCCGCCGACCAGCTCGCCGTTGACGAACAGCTGCGGGATCGTGGGCCAGTTCGACAGCGCCGACAGCTCCTGGCGGATGCGCGGATCGGGGAGGACGTCGACCGCCGCGAACGGCTGCTCGAGCGACTGCAGGACCGCGACCGTGCGCGCCGAGAACCCGCACGCGGGCGCGTCGGGGTTGCCCTTCATGAACAGGATCACGGCGTTCTCGTCGATCGCGCTCTGAATCGCGTCTCTCATCTGGTTCTCGCTCATTGAAACCTCACTCAGTTCTCGTCTGGATGGAGAGTGCGTGGATCCGATCGCCCACCTCGGAGCCGAATACGTCGTAGACCAACCGGTGCTGCGCGATCCGGGTCAGGCCCTCGAACGCGGGCGCGGCCACGACCGCGTTGAAGTGGTGGCCGTCGCCGGTAACCTCGGCGCGGGCGCCCGGAATCCCGGCCTCGATCCGCTCCTTCAGCTCCTCGGGGGTGGCAGACACGCCACTCAAGCGTAGCGAGAAGCTGTCGCTATACTGAATGAAGCATGATCACTTTGACCGACAACGGTGCCGAGAAGGTGCGCGAGTTTCTGGCGTCGCAGGCTGCTGTCGCGGAGACCGCCGGTCTTCGCGTCGGCGTGCGCGGCGGCGGCTGCTCGGGCTTCCAGTACGCGCTCGCGTTCGACGAGCAGCGCGACGGCGATCAGGTCTTCGAGGACAAGGGGATCCGCCTGCTGGTGGACCGCCCCAGCCTGCCGTACGTGCGAGGGCTCGGTGATCGACTTCGTCGATGGCCTCCAGGGCGCCGGCTTCAAGGTTGAGAACCCGAACGTGATCGCGGCCTGCGGCTGCGGCTCCTCGTTCCGCGTCGCGGACGAGGAAGAAGTCTCGGCCGTCTAGCGCCGTTCGGCTGTTCGGGGTTCTTTCCGGGCTGTTTTCCGGGTGGGAGCCTGGGACGTGTCCGGGTGGGGAGCCAGCGTCGACGGGGCCGTGCAGGATTTGGGGGGTATAGCGCACCAAAGCCTGCACTACAGCGGTGTAGCTTGCAGTGAGCGCCACAGGAAGCGGCTCGCGAGCGTCCGGTGGGGCCGCCACGGCTCGGCGATCCGCTCCATCGTCGCCGCGTCGGGGAGCTCCGGCAGGTCGTAGCGCTGCATCACCGCCTTTCGCAGCCCGAGGTCGCCGACGGCGATCACGTCGGGCCGCTGCAGGTGGAACATCAGGTACAGCTGGGCGCTCCAGAGGCCGATGCCCTTGACGGCCGTGAGCTGTGCCAGCACCTCGTCGTCCGGGAGCGCGTCGAGCGCCTCGAGATCGAGCGAGCCGTCAACCACGTGCTCGGCGAGCGAGCGCAGGTAGCGGACCTTGGCGTGCGACAGGCCGGCCGCGACGCGCATCTCGTCGGGGTCATCGTCGAGCACCTCGGCCGGCGTCGGCGTGCGGCCGCCGAAGCGGTCGGTCAGCCGCGAGTAGATCGCGCGCGCCGCGCTCGTGGACAGCTGCTGGCCGACGATCGAGCGCAGGAGCGCGCCGTAGTGGTCCTGCGGCCGTCCGATGCGAGGATCGCCGAGCCCGTCAGCACCGAGCTCGTCGATCAGCGCCGCCATCACCGGGTCCGCGCCACGAAGGTGCGTGACCCCGGCGTCTTGCCCGGCCCGTTTACGGCTGGCCGGCAACCGCCCCCGGGACGCCGGTGTTGGTCGAATACTTGGGCTGGATCTTGACCTCGGGCCGGATCTCGTGCACGGCCTGGGCGACCGCGACCGCCGACTCGGCAAAGCCGGTCGCGATCAGCTTGAGCTTGCCGTCGAAGGTCGTGATGTCGCCGCATGCCCAGACCCGCTCCAGCGACGTCTTCATCACCTGGTCGACGGCGATCGCGCCCTTGATGACCTCGAAGCCCCAGTCCTTGAGCGGGCCCAGCGCGGTCTTGAACCCGAGCTGCAGCAGGATTGCGTCGACCCCGACCTCGACCTCGACCGACTCGTCCTCGGAGTTGAACAGGAGCACGCGCTCGATGGTGCCGTCTCCGAGCACATCCTTGATCTGAAACGGGACGTGCAGCGAAAGGTCGCCGCGCTCCGCCGCACCCATCACCTGGCCGACGGTGACCTCGTGTGCGCGGAAGCCCTCGCGGCGGTGCACCAGGCTGAGCTCCGAGGCGGT
This sequence comes from uncultured Solirubrobacterales bacterium, assembly GCA_963809685.1. Taxonomy (GTDB): domain Bacteria; phylum Actinomycetota; class Thermoleophilia; order Solirubrobacterales; family Solirubrobacteraceae; genus Palsa-465. The sequence goes on from CAWEKN010000008.1 coordinate 306,600, forward strand.
GTCGAGCAGGTTGATGACCCAGTCGCAGGCCGAATCGCCGCCGCCGATGATCATCACCCGCTTGCCGGCGAACACCGACTTCTCGCCGACGATGTAGTGGACGCCGCGGCCCTCCCAGGGGGTCATGTCGTAGCCGGGCAGCTTCTTGGGCTCAAACGCGCCGTGTCCGCCGGCGACGATCACGGTCCGCGATCGCAGCTCTCCGCGGTCGGTGTGGAGCACGACGACGCGGTCCTCGCCCTCGCCCTCCCACGAGATCGTCTCGGCGGTCGTGTTCAGGTGCACGGGCACGTCGAACTGCTCGAGCGACTGGACCCTGAGCATGTCGACCAGATCGCGTGCGAGCACCTTGGGATGGCCGGGGACGTCGAAGATCCACTTCTCCGGGTACAGCGTCGTCAGCTGGCCGCCGAGCTCGGGCAGCGAGTCGATGATCCGGGAGTCGGCCTCGCGCATACCCGCCCAGAACGAGGTGCACATGCCGACCGGCCCGGCGCCGATCACCGTCACGTCGCGGATTTCGTCGAAATCCTGGGCCAGCGTCGCGGGATCGGTTCTCATAGGGTGACGGTCAGCGCCGCGCCGTCAAGCGCGCCGAGCGCCCGCTCGACCGAGCAGGAGATGCAGGTGAACGTCGGGGTGTCGCGGAGCGTGTACGCGCTGGACTCGGTCGTCCGCAGACGCTGCACGAGGTCGAGGAAGTCGGCCGGGTTGTCGGTCTCGAACGCGACCACGAACTCCTGGTCGTCGAGGCCGAACGAGTAGCTCGTGTTGAGGTCGACGGATGGAAACTCCCTGCCCACCCTGATGTGGTCCTGCATGATCCGCCAACGCTCGTCAGCGGGCAGGCCGTACCAGTTTCGGGTCTTCACGAACGGATACACAAACAGGTACTTGCCATGCGCGGGTCGAACCTCAAGGCGCGACTCTTCGGAGTACTCCGACGGCTTGGTCATCGCCAGGAACGAGTAGGGGACGGTGCACCACTTCGTCAGGCCGCTCTGCGCGAGAACGACGTGGAACTCGTGGATCCGCTCGAGATTCTGGGCCTGGCTGAGCAGCATCAGGTCCGCGTCGCCGCGCGTTCCGACCAGCGAGAACGCTCTCAGCAGGTGGCCCTCGGCGAAGTCCTCGCAGGCAGCGATGAACTCGCGCTTGTCCGCGGCCCGCCGTTCGTCGTCGAGCCGGCGCCACGCGGGGTCGACCGCCAGGAAGGTGTATTTGACGAAATGCCTTGTGGGCATACCAATCTCCATGATAGGCGACCGAAACTCAGGCGCCCGGCCGGCGTAGGAGCTAGGATTAGGGAAATGCGCATCGCCCTGGTGTCGCCGTATTCATGGACGTACCCGGGGGGCGTGACGCGGCACATCGGCGCGCTGGCTCAGCGTTTTATCGAGGACGGACACGATGTCCGCGTGCTGGCGCCCTTCGATCCACCCGGCCGTATTTCCGCGGCCCTGCATCGGGGTGCCCACCCACAGCCGGTCGAGGCGCCTCCGTGGCTGGTCTCGCTCGGCGGCACAGTCGGCTTCAAGGCCAACGGCGCGGTGTCGAACGTGTCGATCACCCCCTACGGCGTGGCGACGCTCCATCGCGAGCTGCGGACCGGCGGCTACGACGTGGTCCACATCCACGAGCCGGTCGCGCCGTTGACGAGCTGGCTTGCGACCGATTGGACGCGGCTGCCGCTGGTCGGCACGTTCCACTCCTACTCCGACAAGCACGTCCCCAACGCGCTGGCGAACGTGCTCGGCGCGCGCCGCGTGCTCAACCGCCTCCACGTCCGGATCGCGGTCTCGGAGGCCGCTGCGTGGACCGGCCGTCGCTGGTTCGGCGGCCACTACCGCGTGATCCCCAACGGCGTCCACGTCGACTCCGAGCGCGCCGCCCTCGCCGCCGAGCGGCCTAGCTCGGACAAGCTCAGGATCGCGTTCGTCGGCCAGGCGGTCGAGCGCAAGGGATTGCCGCTGCTGCTGCGCTCGTTCGAGGCGCTGCGCGAGCACATCCCGACGGAGCTGACCGTGATCGGGCCCACCGCCGAGGAGCTGTCGCCGCTGCTGCTGGACGCCCGCGGCGTGACCGCGCTCGGGAAGGTCGACGAGGCGGTCAAGCAGCGGGTGCTCGAGGAGGCCGACGTGCTGTGCGCACCGTCGCTGCGGTCCGAGAGCTTCGGCATGGTGTTGACCGAGGCGTTCGCCGCCGGCACCCCGGTCGTCGCCTCCGACATGGCCGGCTATCGCGACGTCGTGCGCGACGGCGTCGACGGACTGCTCGTGCCGGTCGGCGACCCCCAGGCGCTGGCTGAAGCGCTACGCGATCTGTACGAAGAGCCCGAGCGCCGCGCCGAGATGGCCCGCGCTGCGGCCCGCGACGTCGAGCGGTTCGCATGGCCGCGAGTGGCCGCCGAGGTGATGGGCGCCTACGAGGACGCGATCGCGACCCCAGCTCCGGTTGGCACCGCACGGCGGCTCGCCGTGGCCGTCGGCGCTCGCTCGGCGGACCTCAAGCCGCATGCGCCGGCAAGACGGCTCCCGAGCCTCGAGCCCAAGCCGGCCGGCGGCAGGCGCAGCCCGATCGTTGCGATCGTGCGCCGCGCCGCGCTGGCCGCGGTCTCGCTGGCGGGCGTGGTGCTCGGGGTGATGGCGCTGCAGAAGATCGGGCTCTCGAACATCGCCAAGTCTCTGATCAACTCCAGCCCGGCGTTCGTGCTGCTGGGCCTGGCGCTCATGTGCGGCGCGATGGTGATGCGCGCGTTCTCGTGGCACGCGATCCTGAAGGCCGCGCTTCCGCGCGCGCGGGTGCGCTTATCGGACGCGATGCAAGGGACCTTCATCGGCGTGCTCATGTCCTCGACATTGCCCGCGCGCCTGGGCGAGCCCTCGCGCGCGCTGGTAGTGGCGCGGCGCACCGGCCACCCGCGCGAGAACCTGCCGGTGGTGCTCGGCACGGTCGTCTCGCAGACGTTGCTCAACCTCGTCGCGCTGGCGGTGCTCGGCGCGGTCATGTTCTCCTCGGTCGATCTGTTCAGCGGCCATCAGAATGCGCTGCTGTTCGCCGCGATCGCGCCGCTGGCGCTGCTGGTGATCGTGCTGCTGGCGCCGCTGGTGCTGCACGGCGCGGCCCGTACCGGCAGCGGTCGCTTCGCACGCGCTGGAGACTTGCTGCTGCGCTTCCGCAGGGCGTTGACGCGGGTGCGCGCAGGCCTGACCGTGTTCCGCCGCCCAAAGCTCGGGGCGGTCGCGAGCGCCGCGCAGCTGTCGGCCTGGGCGCTGCAGTGGCTGTCCTGCTACGTGCTGCTGGTCGCGCTCGGACTCGACCATCAGGCTGGGATCGCTGCCGCGGCGGCGGTCCTGTTCGCGGTCAACATCACCGCCGTGCTGCCCGCGACGCCGGCGAACCTCGGCGTGTTCCAGGCCGCTTGCGTGGCGGTGCTGCACACCGGGTGGCACGTCGGCTACGGCGACGGCGTCGCCTACGGGGTGATCCTGCAGGCGGTCGAGGTGTCGACCGCGGTGCTGATGGGCATGCCGGCGCTGCTGAAGGAAGGGATGTCCTGGCGCGAGGTGCGGCTCCGGGCGATGCACGCGGCGCCGGTCAAGCTTCCCGCCCGCCCGGCGCGACGGGCGAGCGGCGCGGTCAACGCCGAGGGGTAGGCCACGCCGGCGACCACGATCGACGAGGTCGTCGCGCGCCTGCAGCAACTCGACCAGCAGTTGCCGGCGAGCGACGGCGTGCGCTGGTTCAACCGTCTGTATCTCGACGTCACCGTCGCGGTCCGCGACTATCTCGCCCACCATCAGCTGCAGGCGCCGCCGTTCCTCGAGCAGCTCGACGTGTACTTCGGCAACAAGTACTTCGATGCGTTCGACGGCGCCGCCGCCGGCCACGACCTACCGGAGTGCTGGGCGCCGCTGTTCGATGCGCGCCACGAGCCGCGGATCGCGCCGCTGCAGTTCGCGCTCGCGGGCATGAACGCGCACATCGGCCACGATCTCGGGATCGGTGTGAAGGAGGTCAGCATCGCGCTCGGCGTGGAGCCGACCTCCGACGGCCCTCAGCACACCGACTTCAACGCAGTCAACGCGATCCTCAAGCAGACCGAGGCGACAACCAAGCAGTGGCTGCTGACCGGCGCGATCAAGGAGCTCGACCACGCGGTCGCCCCGGTCGACGACATGGCGGCGATCTGGAGCCTCGAGCGCGCGCGAGACGCGGCCTGGGTCCGCGGCGAGATGCTGTGGAACCTGCGCGACCATCAGACGCTGACGGGCGCCTACCTGGCGGCGCTCGACGCGACCGTCGGGATGGAGTGCCGCGCGCTGCTGCTGGTCCGCGGGCTGTGAACGACGAGCTAAGCCTCGGCCATCGCCGGCTCGCCCGGCTCGGATCCGCTGACCGAATCAACCGGGTCTGAGTCAGACAGCACGGCCAGCCGGGTCGGGTCCTTGTCGGTGCCGGCGATCAGCTCGTCGCTGGCCTGCTTGGCGGTCTTGGGCAAGAACCCCGACTTCATCCCGAAGTACACCGCCTGCGGGTGGTGAGCGACGATCGCGAGCGTCGACTGCTCGGGTTCGACCGCGTAGCCGCCCGACAGGCGCAGGCCGATCGACGGCGCGTCGAGCAGGCGGAAGACCTTCTCGTGCTCTGACTGCTCGGGGCAGGCCGGGTAGCCCCATGAGTACCGCCGGCCCTGGTCGGCGCCGATTCCGAGATCCGCCCGCGCACGCGCGTGCACCCATTCGGCCATGCCCTCCGCCGTCTGCACGCCGAGGCCGTGTACGAACAGCTGCTGCGCGAACTCGCCCTCGCGCTCCAGGCGCGCCATCAGCTCGGTGACCTCGTCGCCGGCGGTCACCGCCTGGATCGCGACGACGTCGGGGGTGCCGCTCTGAAGCGGGCGGTAGAAGTCGGCCAGGCAGATGCGGTCGTGCTTGGGCTGGCGGGGGAACACGAGGCGCTCGAGCTCTCGGGGGTGGGCGGGATCGAAGTCCTCGGGATCCCACACGATCAGCTCGTTGCCGTCCGAGTTGCAGGGGAAGTAGCCGAGCAGCGCGCGCGGGTGAAGGTAGTCCTGTTCGCGCCACATCCGCTCCAGCCGCGGCTGGAAGTCGTCGCGCAGGAGCTTGTTCCATTCCTCGCCCTTGACCCCGCGCCCGCCCCAGTGCAGCTTGAACAGCACGTGGGTGTCCAGGTGCGGGTACACCTCGTCGATCGGCACCTCTAGCTCCCGGGCGCCCCAGAACGGCGGTGCCGGAATCGGGTTGTCGGTCTTGACCGCGCTTCGCACCGATGCGTCGGTCGTCGGCGGCGCGTTGTCAGGCTCGGCCGCGGGCTGCTCGCGCAGCCGCTTGGCGGCCTCGCGCGTCTTGGTGACCAGCGCCTCGCGCGCGTCGGCGTCGATCAGCTGGTCCATCTTCGCCAGCCCCTCGAACGCGTCCTTGCAGTAGAACACGCCGGGCTCGTAGACCTCGTCTGACTCGGTCCCGTTCGGGTACAGGATCCGCAGCCCGAAGTTGCGGTTGATCGCGGCGCCGCCGACGAGCACCGGGAACTTCAGCCCGTGCGCCTGCAGCTCCTGGATGCAGGCGGGCATCTGCTTGGACGTCGAGACCAGCAGCGCGCTGAGCCCGATCGCCGTCGCCTTGTGCTCGACGGCCGCGTCGATGATCGTCGAGATCGGGACCTGCTTGCCGAGGTCGACGACCGTGTAGCCGTTGTTGGTCAGGATCGTGTTGACCAGCGACTTGCCGATGTCGTGCACGTCGCCGAACACGGTCGCGATCACGACCGTGCCCTTCGTGTAGCCCTCGATCTTGTCGAGGTAGATCTCCAGCTGGGCGACCGCGCGCTTCATCACCTCGGCCGACTGCAGCACGAACGGCAGGATCAGCTCGCCGGCGCCGAACTTGTCGCCGACCTCCTTCATCGCCGGCAGCAGAACGTCGTTGAGCGTCGGGACCGCGCCGATCTTCTCGACGCTGCGGTCGATCCAGTCCTCGACGCCCTCCTTCTTGCGCCGCAGGATCTGGTAGTGCAGGGCCTCCTCGGGCTCCATCCCCGCGGTCGGGTCCTCCTTCTCGGCCTCCTCCGCCGGGCCCTTGGACTCGAAGTGCGCGATGAACCGCTCGAGCGCGTCGTCGCGGCGGTTGAACACGAGGTCGTCGGCGAGCTCGCGCTCATCCTCGGGGATCTCGGCGTACGGCGTGATGTGGTTGGGGTTGACCATCGCCAGGTCGAGCCCCGCATCCACGCAATGGTGCAGGAACACGCTGTTGAGCACGCTGCGGGCCGGCAGCCCGACGCCGAACGAGACGTTGCTGACCCCGAGCGAGGTCTTGACGTCGGGGAGCTCCGCCTTGACCCGGCGAATCCCCTCGATCGTCTCGATCGCGCTCGGCTTCCACTCGTCGTCGCCGGTGGTGAGCGTGAACGTCAGGCAGTCGAAGATCAGCGCCTCCGGATCCAGCCCGTGCTCGTCGCAGCAGAGCTGCTTGATCCGGGTCGCGACCTCGAGCTTGCGCTCGGCGGTCTTGGCCATCCCGACCTCGTCGATCGTCAGCGCGATCACCGCAGCGCCGTGGGCCCTGGCCAGCGGGACGACATTGTCGAGCTTGGCGCGGCCCGCCTCGAGGTTGATCGAGTTGACGATCGCACGCCCCGGGATCTGCTGCAGGGCGATCTCGATCACGTCGGGCTCGGTCGAGTCGACCTGGATCGGAGCCGGCTGGCTGAGCGAGATCCGCTTGACCAGCTGGCGCATCTGCTCGGCCTCGTCCTGGCGCTCGGTCAACGCCACGCACACGTCGAGGACGTGCGCGCCGCCGGTGACCTGGTCTTCGGCGATCGTCAGCAGCCCGTCGTAGTCGTCGGCGAGCAACAGCTCCTTGGCCTTGCGCGAGCCCTGGGAGTTGACGCGCTCGCCGACCAGCGTCGGCCGCGGATCCTGGACCAGCGGCGTGGCCGCGATCATGCTGCTGAGATGGGCGCCGCGCCGGGACTGCGGCTCGCGCGGCGTGTGGCCCTTGACCCGCTCCGCGAGCACCTCGATGTGCTCGGGGGTGGTTCCGCAGCAGCCACCGACGATCGACAGCCCGTAACGCTCGACAAATTCCCCGAGCACGTCAGCAAGCGGCTCGGGTTGCTCGGGGAATACCGTCTCGCCGTTTGGCCCCTGCAGCGGCAGCCCGGCGTTCGGGATGCAGTGGACCGGCAGCGACGAGGTCTCGCCGAGGAAGCGGATCGCGTCGCGCATGTCCTCGGGACCGGTCGAGCAGTTCAGCCCGATGATGTCGATCTCGAGCGCCTCGAGCGTCGCCAGCACGGCGCTGATGTCGGTGCCGAGCAGCATCTTGCCGCCCTGGGGAAGCAGCGACACGCTGCACTGGATCGGGAGCCGCCGGTCCTCGAGCTTGAACGCCTCGCGCGCGCCGAAGATCGCGGCCTTGACCTCGAGGATGTCCTGCGCGGTCTCGATGATGATCAGGTCGACGCCGCCCTGGACCAGCGCGCGGGCCTGCTCGGTGAACACCTCGAACAGCTCGGTGAACGTGATCTGCCCGAGCGTCGGATCGTCGCTGGCGGGGAGGAACCCGGTCGGGCCGATCGCCCCCGCGACGAACCGCTCGGGGCCGGCGGCCTTGCGCGCGATCTGCGCCGCCTTGAGGTTGATCTCGTGGGTGTGGTCCTCGAGTCCCCACTCGCCCAGCTTCAGCCGTGAGCCCTGGAACGTGTCGGTTTCGAGCACCTCGGCGCCGGCGTCGAGCATCGACGCGTGGACGCCCTCGATCACGTCGGGGCGGTTGAGCACGAGCGCCTCGTGGCAGCGGCCGGGGAGCCGGTAATCGCGTTCGAGGCTGAGGTCGAATTGTTCGAGCGTCGCACCCATCCCGCCGTCGTAGACGACGACGCGATCCCGCAGCGCGGCAAGGAGGTCTGGCATCGACGGCCCATGGTACCGAACCTTGACATGGTTGTGGCAAGGTTCTGGAGTGAGCGCCCCGCGCCCGGGCGTCTCGCGGCGCTCGGCCGCGCCCGTTCGCGGCGCTCGGGCGCTTTGGCGCGCGCGTCTCAGCGGGGCAGCAGGCGCGAGAGCACGACCTGCGAGCGCGTGCGCTGGACCAGGCCATCGCGCTGCAGGTCCATGATCAGCCGCTCGAGGTCGCCGTTGTCCTGCGTGCGCACGCGCGCGATCGCGTCGGCCTCGCCGGTCACGCTCCACGCCTCGACAACCTCGGGGTGGCGCATGAGCGTCTCGGTGACCTGCTCGAGCAGCGTCCCCGGCGCGTAGAACAACTCGATCAGCGCCTCGGTGCCGGCGCCGAGCGCGGCGTGGTCGAGGATCGCGGTGAACCCCTTCAGCGCCCCGCGTGCGCGCAGCCGGTCGATCCGGCGCTTGACGGCCGGGGCCGAGAGCGAGACGCGGGCGGCGATGTCGTCGTAGGTGCGGCGACCATCTTCGACCAGCAACGCAAGAATCTGACGATCTGGGTCGTCCATTATGCGATTCCTTGCGCAGATTACATCGAAATCACGCATGACAACGTCTGACCGCGCCGATAGGCTCAGATTCATGGCAGCGGCACAACTGGCCCGCGTCGTGTTCGACGAGGCACACAACGAGGCGTGGACGATCCGCCGCGAGCTGGCGCGCGAGATGCAGCCGGCGCATCCGGCGGACTCGTCATACGCGCTGGCGGCGGAGGCGCTCGCCGAACGCGACTTCGAGGTCGTGGCGAACGTCGATGGAGCGCTGAGCGCCCAGGCGCTGAGCGAATGCGGCGTGCTCGTGATCGCGCATCCGTCCGAGCCGGCGTGGGAGCGCACGACCGGCACCGGCTCGCCGCGGCTGGCGCCGGAGGAGATCGAGGCGATCGACGCGTTCGTGCGCGGCGGGGGCGGCCTGATCGTGCTCGGCGAGACCGAGCAGGACAAGTACGGCAACAACCTCAACGACCTGGTCGCCCGCTTCGGCATTCACCTCGAGAACGACACCGTCCAGGATTACGAACACCACGCCGGGGCGCCGAGCTGGATCCTGGCGGAGCTGCTCGACGGCGGGCGCGGGCGCGAGGGCGACCTGCTGGCGCGAGTGCGCGCGGCTTGCCTGTACCGGGCCACGACGATCTCCGCGATTCGTCCCCACCCACCCGCCCCCAACCACCATGCCCGGGTCCTGGCGCGCAGCCACGCGAGCGCTTCGGCTCCCGGGGCGCCGCTGATCGTGACCACCCGCCACGGCGAGGGGCGGGTCGCGGTGCTCGCCGATTCGGACCTGTTCGGCGACGACTGCCTCGATCAGCTCGATCACCGCTCGCTGTGGCTGAACCTCGTCTACTGGGCGGCGCCGGTGGGCGGCGAGCGCGGCGAGCGGGGGATCGTCGGTGACGGCGATACTCAGGCGGCGTGGATCAAGCTGCGCGAGCAGACGAACGCGCTGGCGCTGCTACAGGCGCCAGACGGGTCGCTCGCCGCCGACGCTGATCGCGACGCGGCGCAGCGCCACGTCGACGAGATCGCCGCCGCGATCGAGTCGCTCGCGCCGCACTTCCCGCACCAGCGCGACCATCTGGCCGCGACCGTCGGCGATCTCCGCGGCTGGGCCCAGGACGGGTTCGGCAGGCCCGACTTCAGCGGCTCGCTGCAAAGCTTCCGCCCGGAGCGACAGCGCGACGACGGGATCCGCCACCTCGTGTTCTTCCCGATGTACAAGCAGAACGCGTCGCGGGACACCTGCTTCGAAGCGCTCGTGATCGGGGTTCCGTGGCCGGACTGGATCGCCGAGCTCGAGCGCACGCGGTTCGACAACGCGAAGTTCGTACCGGTGGAGCTGATCGACGGCACCCGCGGCTACGACAGCGAGTGCGCGGTCCTGTTCCCCGAGACGGTGTCGACCGGCGACACGCGGCCGGTCAACAACTTCGGCGCGATCTTCTGCGACCGCGAGGCCGAGCGGCTGCGTCGCGTGGCCGGCGCCGCCGCCGAGCTGCTCCAGCTCAACCTGCCGCCCGACGCCGCCAGCCTGCTGCGCAGCCCGGAGCTGTCGCAGCAGGCCTACATCCTCTGGGACCTGATCCACGACCGCGCGCACAGTCATGGGGACCTGCCGTTTGACCCGTTCATGATCCGCCAGCGCGCTCCGTACTGGATGTATGCGCTGGAGGAGTTGCGCTGCGACCTGACCGCGTTCATGCAGGCGGTTGAGCTCGAACGCGACGGGATCGCGTTCGCGCGCCATGTGCAGTACGCGATTCTGCTCGACCGGCTGCTGCGGTTCCCGATCACCGGGTCGCGCGTGCGCAACTACGACGGCCTCGGCGGCCAGTTGCTGTTCGCCCACCTGCACCGCCACGGGTACCTGCACTGGACCGACAACCGGCTGACGATCGAGTGGGAACGAGTCGCCGACGGCGTCCGCGACCTCCACGCCGCCGTCCACGAGCTGTACCGGTCCGGGATCGCCCGCTCCAAGCTCCAGCACTGGACCGCGGCGCACGACCTCGTGGCGGCGAACGTCCCGTGCGCGATCGGCTCGCAGTGGACGGCCGCCGACCGCCAGTTCACCGACGTCGAGGATCCGCGCCCCTACGTCGACCTCGTGCTCGACGACGAGTTCCCGCTGTCGATCTTCTACAGCTCGCTGAAAGCTAAGCTCGCCGCGTGAGCGCACGCGGGTTCGCATCGGACAACTCGGCCACGATCCATCCCGACGTCCTGCGCGCGATCGCTCGCGTCAACGTCGGACACGCGTTCGGCTACGGGCACGACGACTACACGGCGCAGGTCGAGGCGATGTTCGCCGAGCACTTCGGCGAAGGGGCGCGCGCTTTCCTGGTGTTCAACGGCAGCGCCGCCAACGTGCTGTCGTTGCGGGCGGCCTGCCGGCCGTGGCAGGCGGTGATCTGCGCCGAGACGGCGCACATGAACGTCGACGAGTGCGGCGCGCCCGAGGCGATCGCCGGGGTCAAGCTGTTGCCGGTCGCGACCGAGCACGGCAAGCTCACGCCCGAGCTGGTCCAGAGCCGGATCAGCCGCGTCGGCGACGAGCACGCGGTGCAGCCCGGCGTCGTGTCGCTGACGCAGTGCACTGAGCTGGGCACGCTCTACAGCACCGCAGAGACCGCCGAGATCGCGCAGCTCGCGCACGAGCTCGGAATGCTCGTGCACATCGACGGGGCGCGCTTGAGCAACGCGGCGGCGGCGCTGCAGCTGCCGCTCGCAGCGCTGACCACCGACGTGGGCGTCGACATCCTCTCGTTCGGCGGCACCAAGAACGGGCTGCTCGGGGGCGAGGCGGTGGTCGTGCTCAACCCCGAGCTGGCAGACGGGTTTCAGTACCTACGCAAGCAGTCGCTGCAGCTCGCGTCGAAGATGCGGTTCCTGGCGGCGCAGTTCGACGCGCTGCTCAGCGACGAGTTGTGGCTTCGCTGCGCGCGGCAGGCCAACGCGATGGCGTCGCGGCTGGCGGACGCGGTCGGCGCGATCTCGGGGCTGACGATCACCCGCCCGGTTCAGACCAACGCCGTGTTCGCCGCATTGCCGCGCGAGGCGACGGCCGCGCTGCAGGAGCGCTTCGCGTTCTACGTCTGGGACGAGAGCATCGGCGAGGTGCGCTGGATGTGCTCCTGGGATACGACCGCCGAGGACGTCGACGCGTTCGCCGCGGCGGTTGCAGAAGTTCTGACCTAGCGTCCGACATCTGCTTGCAATTTGCTCTGAGAGTGCTAACCTGCTAGCAGAGAACAAGCACTGACTCCGCTATCCAGATTCAAAGGGAGCAACCATGGCAACCACCCACACCGCCAACGGCGGACCGGCGCTCGACGCCGCGTTCGAGCAGGTCAGAGATTCAGGCGAGCAGTTTGTGACAGCCGCCCGCAAGGCCGGCGTCCTGTACCTGGACACGTACGAGAAGGCCGTCGACCGCGCGGTCGAGTTCGAGCTCAAGCTGGCCGAGGCGACTCCGCAAGAGTGGCTGAAGGGCCTGCTCGAGACGCAGGCGAAGCTCACGCAAGACCTGACGAGCTCGTACACAACCACTGCGCGCAGCCTGCTCAAGTAGCGGTCCGCGCCATTTGGGATTATTAGAGGGCACCGGCGAGGGACCGCCGGTGCCTTTGTGTTCGCAAGGAGGTCAGATGAACGCTTCGGCGCTGTGCCCACCGCAGTTGGGACCCTCGACGGCCACCTCCGGCCTGCTCGACAGTTGGCTGCAGGCGTGGTCGGTTTCGGTGACGGGACTGGCCGACTGCTTTGCGGCCGCGATCACCGGATCGCCGGGGCCGATGGACGTGCCGCGCTGGCTCGAGCTGATGAGCAGCCGGCGGGCCCCGTCCTGGACCTCGCCCAACGAGGTCGTGTTCGAAGCTCCGATCGCGCGCTTGCGCGACTTCTCCGCGCCGGGGGCGGCGCGGGGAATCGTGCCCACGCTCGTGCTCCCGCCACAGGCCGGCCACGACTCCTGCATCGTCGACTACTCCCCCGAGCAGAGCCAGATCGCGACGATCATCGACGCCGGGCTCGAGCGCGTGTTGTCGCTGGACTGGATCGGCGCCACCAGCGAGACCGCCGGCGCGACGGTCGAGGACTACCTCGACGTGATCGACCGCGCCGTGGAGCACTGTGGGGGCCGCGTCAACCTGATCGGCGACTGCCAGGGCGGCTGGCTGGCGACGATCTACGCCGCGCTTTCGCCCGAGCGGGTCAACACCTTGACGCTCGCCGGCGCGCCGATCGATTTTCACGCCGGGGAGCCCGTGATCCACGAGGTCATCAGGCGCCTGGCGCCCGGCGGGGACCTGCGTTTCTACCGCGCGATGGTTGCCGCCGACGGCGGCGTGCTCAAGGGCGAGCACATGCTCGCCGGCTTCATCCTGATCCAGCCAGGAGATGAGATCTCGCGCCAGCTGGGCCTGCTCCAGCACGTGCACGATCGCGCCCACGTCGAGCGCTACCGCGAGTTCGAGGACTGGTTCAAGCACACCCAGGACATCCCCGGGCGCGTTCTACCTGTGGATCGTCGAGCATCTGTTCCGCGACAACGCGCTCGTCAGCGGGGCGCTCGAAGTCGGCGGCGCGGCGCGTGAGCCTGGCAGCACTCGACATGCCGCTGGCGCTGCTGGCCGGGGCGACCGACCACATCACCCCGCCTGACCAGGTGTTCGCGATCGCGGCGCTGGCGTCAACCCCGGAGCGTCTGATCCATCGCGACGTGACGGCCGGCGGGCACCTCGGGCTGTTCATGAGCCACGAGGCGCTGCGCGACCACTGGCCGCCGCTGCTGGCCAAGGTGCTCAAGCACTCGCGCACCCGCCGCGGCCGGGCCTCATGACAGCAGGCGGACGATCGCGACGATCCCGACGACGACGATCACGGCTCGAAGCGCCGGCGCGGGCAGCCGGCGGCCGAAGCGGGCCCCGATGACGCCGCCGATCGTCGAGCCGACGGCGATCAGCAGCGTCGCCAGCCACGCGATGTGGGCGGCGAACACGAACACGATGCCCGCGACCAGGTTCACGAGCCCGGTCAGCACGACCTTCAGCGCGTTGAGCCGCTGCAACTCCTCGTCGAGGCCGAGGCCGAGGATCGCCAGCAGCATGATCCCCTGGGCGGCGCCGAAGTAGCCGCCGTAGATACCGGTGGCGAACACGCCGACCGTCGTCAGCGGCCCGGCCATGCCGTGCGGCCGGCGACGGTGTTCGATCGCCGACGACAGTCGGGGTTGGACCAGGATCAGCACGAGCGCGATCACGATGAACGCCGGGACGATCGCCTTGAACGCCGAGGCCGGCAGGCTCAGCAGCAGCGCCGCGCCACACAAGCCGCCGAGCACCGAGGCGGTCGCCAGCGGCACCGTCCGCCGGCGCTGTCCGCGCAGCTCGCGGCGGTAGCCGTACGCGCCGGCGGCAGCTCCCGGGACCAGTCCGACGGTGTTGGAGACGTTGGCCACGACCGGCGAATAGCCGACGCTCAGCAGCACCGGGAAGGTCACCAGCGTGCCGCTGCCGACAACGGTGTTGATCGTGCCGGCGGCGATGCCCGCGGCGAACACCGCCAGCGCGTCGAGTGGGGTCACGTTGCTACCGCGCGGTCCAGCCGAAATCCATCGTCACCGGCGCGCCGGTGAACGCGCGGCCGGCCGGGCCCGCCAGGAACGCCACGACCTCGGCGACCTCGGCGGGCTCGATCAGCTCCTTGACCGCGTGCGGCGCGAGGATCACCTGCTCGAGCACCTCTTCCTCCGAGAGCTTGTGGACGCGCGCCTGATCGGCGATCTGCTTCTCCACCAACGGCGTGCGGACATAGCCCGGGCACACGGCGGTGGCGGTGATGCCGTCGCCCGCTCCCTCGAGCGCGAGCGTCTTGACCAGGCCGATGACGCCGTGCTTGGCGGACACGTACGCGGCCTTGAACGGCGATGCGACGAGCCCATGAACCGAGGCGATCACGATGAACCTGCCCGAGCCGGAATCGCGCAACGCGGGCCACGCGTGTTTGGCGAGCAGAAACGGGCTGGTCAACAGCAATGCGACGATCGTGTTCCAGCGCTCCTGCGGGAACTCGCCCACCGGGGCGACGTGCTGCACGCCCGCGTTCGGCACGACCAGATCGAGCCGGCCGAACCGCTCGATCGCCGCGGCCACGGCGCCGGCGTTGGACTCGGCGTCGGTCAGGTCGGCCTGATGCGGGATGCCGGGCCCGTCGGGCGCGGGATTCACGTCGACCGCGAGCACGTCCATCCCGGCTCGCTGCAGACGCTCGGTGACCGCACGCCCGATCCCGCTCGCGGCGCCGGTCACCAACGCGGCTTTGCCGGCAAGCTCGGTGTCGCTCACGTCTGGCCCGCTCCCGCGCGACGGCGCGGGCGCCGCGTCGTGCGCGACCGACCCGAGGAGTTGCTCGCCGTGAACGCGGCGTAGACCTCTTTCAGCGCGGTGCGCTGCCGGGCGGTCAGTCGCGGATCGGCCGCGATCGCGCTCAGCACGGCGTTGTCGGCGGGCTCCTCCCCCGGAGGAGACATTCCCGCTTGCCTGTACAGCGCATCGGCCGACACCTTCAACGCGCCGGCGATCCCCTCCAGAACGTGCTCGGACGGTGCGCGCAGCCCCCGCTCGATCTGCGACAGGTATGGATTCGAGATCCCGGCGAGACCGGCGAACTGGCGCATCGACATCTCGGCGAGCTCTCGTTGCTGCCGGATGAGCTCGCCTAGCGGAACCGACGTGTCGTCTGCCATCTCGACCCAGGATAGAGCCGCCCCGCCGTATCGGCGCGGCTACGATCTCGCCGAAGGGAGCCGCACATGGCCGTGGCGATACGTACCGAGAAGCTGACCAAGCGCTACGGCGACACGCTCGCGCTCGACGGGTTGGAACTGTCGGTCAACCAGGGCGAGGTCTACGGCTACCTGGGGCCAAACGGCGCCGGCAAGACCACGACGATCAGGCTATTGCTGGGGCTTCACCGCCCGACGTCCGGGCGCGCCGAGGTGTTCGGCGACGACGCCTGGGGCAATCCGGTGGAGGCTCACCGTCGCCTCGCGTATGTAGCGGGGGAGCCGTTCCTGTGGCCGTCGCTGACCGCGGGGGAGACGCTGGAGTTTCTGGCGCGGCTGCACGGGGGCACTGATGTCGCCTATCGCGATCAGCTGGTGCAGCGGTTCGCACTCGACACGCGCAAGAAGGTAAGGGCGCTGTCGAAGGGCAACCGCCAGAAGGTGCAGCTGGTCGCGGCGCTGGCGACGCGCGCCCAGCTGCTGGTGCTCGATGAGCCGACCAGTGGACTCGATCCGCTGATGGAGGTCGCGTTCCGCGACAGCATCGAGGAGGCCAAGGAGCGCGAGCAGACCGTGTTTCTGTCATCGCACATCCTCAGCGAGGTCGAGGCGCTGTGCGACCGAGTCGGGATCCTTCGCCAGGGACGGCTGGTCGACGAGGGCACGCTCGCGCAACTGCGCCATCTGAGCGCACAGACGGTCGAGGTCACGTTCAGGGGGCCGGCGCCCGAGCTCCAGCCGCTGGCGGGTGTGCACGTCGAGAGCGCCGGCCCCAGAGCGCTGCGGTTCGAGGTCTCGGGTCCGATCGCGCCGCTGATCGAGGCGCTCGCCAGCCATCCGGTGGAGACGCTGACGAGCCGCGAGCCGTCGCTCGAGGAGATCTTCCTGCACCACTACGACACGACCGATGGACGCGTCGGCGGCTGACCTCACGCCCGGCCTCGCCGCGTCGCGCCGCGACGGCCGGTCACCCGCCCTGGCGCTGGCGCGGCGCGCGTTCCTGGACTCCCGGATCCGCACGATCTGCTTCGCGTACCTGTTCGCGGCGGTCGCCTACATTCAGCCCGTCGGCTACCGCCACGCGTATCCGACGGTGGCCGACCGGATGCGCTTCGCGCAGAGCTTCGGCGACAACAAGGCGATCCGCTTGTTCTACGGCGAGCCCCACGACCTGCTGTCTGTCGGCGGCTACAGCGCCTGGCGCGTGGGCGGCACGCTGGCGATCTTCGCTGCGGCACTTGGGCTGCTCGCCGCGGTCCGCGCGCTGCGCACCGAGGAGGATGCCGGCCGCGCCGAGCTGGTGCTGGCGGCGCCGCTCCGCCGGCGCACGTCGTACCTGGCGTCGCTCGGTGCGATCGCGGCCGGGATCGCGCTCCTGTGGCTGGCCGAAACGCTCGGATCGGCAATCGGCGGGCTGCGCGCTGGGATCGTCCGCCTACCTCGCGCTGGCGACGGCGTCAGTGGCGTGCGTGTTCGCCGGCGTCGGGGCGCTCGTGAGCCAGCTCGCGCCCAACCGCCGCCTCGCGCTCGAGCTGGGCGGCGCGGTCATCGGGGTCGAGTTCGTGCTGCGCGTGATCGCTGACACGTCGGCCGGCCTCGACTGGCTGCGGTGGCTGACGCCGCTCGGCTGGGCCGAGGAGCTGCGGCCGTTCAGCGGCGCCCGCCCAGCGGTGCTGTTGCTCCCGATCGCCGCAACCGCGGCGCTGCTGATGATCGCGTGGCGCATCGCGGCGCGCCGCGACCTCGGCGCCGGGCTGCTGCCCGCGCGCGACAACGCCGAGCCCAGGCTTGCGTTGCTCTCCTCGCCGACCGCGTACGCGGCCCGCGCCCAGGCGCTCGGGCTCGGCGTTTGGGTCGGCAGCGTCTCCGTGTTCGCGTTCATCCTCGGCGTCATCTCGACCAGCATCACGACCGCGGACGTGTCAAAGAGCCTCGAGCAGCAGCTCGCGAAGCTCGGCGCCGGATCGATCTTCACGCCGCGCGGCTATCTCGGCTTCACGTTCATCTTCTTCGTGTTCACGGTCGCCCTGTTTGCGTGCGCGCAGGTCGGCTCCGCGCGCCACGAGGAGGACGGGCAGCAGCTCGAGACGCAGCTGGCGCTCGCGGTCAGCCGGCGGCAATGGCTGGGGGGGCGGCTCCTGCTTGCCACCGTCGCCGCCGCGGTGATCTCACTGGCCGCGGGGTTCTTCTCGTGGGTGGGCGCCTCCTCGCAGGGCGTCGACATCACGCTCGCGAAGATGTTGGAAGCCGGCGTCAACTGCCTGCCTGTGGGGATCCTGTTTCTGGGGATCGCGGCGCTTGCCTATGCGGTCCTGCCCCGGGCGAGCACCGGGATCGCATACGGCCTGGTGATCATCGCGTTTCTGTGGCAGCTGTTCGGCTCGCTTCTGGGCGCGCCGAAGTGGCTGGTCGACCTGACCCCGTTCGAGCACGTCGGGCTGGTCCCGTCGCAGCCGTTCCGTCCGGTTTCGGCGCTGGTGATGCTCGCGATCGGCGTCGTCGCCGCGGTCGCGGCGATCGCGCTGTTTGAGCGCCGCGATCTGATGGGGGCCTGATCAGAGCCGGTCGCCGAGGTGGCGACGGCGGACGCCGCTCATGCGCTGGCGCCGCTGGGCGCCGGCGACGATCTTGACGATCTCGTCGGGCTCGCTTTCGAGGCGCAGCAGCGCCAGATCGGGCGGCTCGATCCGGCCGTCTGCGAGCGGCCGCTCCCGCAGCCACTGCAGTAGCCCTTCCCACTCGCCGTCGCCGACCAGGATCGCCGGAAAGTGCTTGATCGTGTTGGTCTGAATCAGCGCCAGCGACTCGAACAGCTCGTCGAGCGTGCCGAAGCCGCCGGGCCCGATCACAAACGCGGTCGCGTAGCGCACGAACATCACCTTGCGCACGAAGAAGTGGCGAAACTGCAGCTGGACGTCGACGTACGGGTTGACCCGCTGCTCGT
Organism: uncultured Solirubrobacterales bacterium; assembly: GCA_963809685.1. GTDB lineage: Bacteria > Actinomycetota > Thermoleophilia > Solirubrobacterales > Solirubrobacteraceae > Palsa-465. The sequence continues at coordinate 324,818 of CAWEKN010000008.1, forward strand.
GCGGCAGCTCGATGTTGCAGCCGACCGACAGCGCGCCGGCGTCGCGGGCGCCGCGATTGGCAGCCTCCATCAAACCCTTGCCGCCGCCGGTGATCAGCGCATACCCGGCGCGGCCGAGGGCAGCAGCGACCTCGCGGACGAGGGCATAGTGCGGGTGCTCGGCGGGTGTGCGCGCCGAGCCGAACACGGTCACGGCCGGGCCGATCCGCGACAGCCGGTCGAAACCCATCGCGAACTCCTCGGCGACCATCTTGATCCGATCGGTGTCAGCGGACCGCACCGACTCGGGCTCGTTGCCGAGCCACAGAAGCAGCTCCTGATCGATCGTCGGCTGCGCCGGCTGGGCGTCGTCGTTCTCGTCCTCGATCACACAGCGATAGTGCCACTCGGGCGCATCTGGGCAACTTGCGCAGTGTGCAGGGAGGCTAAGCTGCCGACCGATGACCACCGGTCCCGCTGTGCCCGCGCAATTCGAGGTCGTGATCGTCGGCGGTGGTGTCGCCGCGCTCGAGGCGGCGCTCGCGCTGCGCGATCTGGCCGCCGACCGCGTAACGACCAAGCTGATCGCAGCGAGCCCCGATTTCACCTATCGGCCGGCCAGCGTGCAGGAGCCGTTCTCGTTCGGCGCGGCCGAGCGCCACCCGCTCGATGAGATCGCCGCCGACATCGGCGCCGAACTGCTGCAGGACACGCTCGAGTCCGTCGATCCAGAGAACGGGACGGTGCACACGGCTTCGGGCGCCGACCACCGCTACGACGCGCTGCTGCTCGGGATCGGAGCCCGCGTCCGTGCCCGGTACCACCACGCGACCACGATCGACGACCGCCGGCTCGACGGCCAGCTGCACGGGCTGATCCAGGATCTCGAGGACGGTTACGTCAAGCGCCTGGCGTTCGTGATACCGCCCCGGATGGCGTGGCCGCTGCCGATCTACGAGCTGGCGCTGATGAGCGCGCACCGCGCCTACGACATGAACATCGAGGCCGCGATCATGGTCCTGACCCCCGAGCAGGTGCCGCTCGCGGCGTTTGGGAGCGGCGCCAGCGAGGGGATCGGCGAGCTGCTGGCCGAGAACAAAATCGAGGTGATCACGTCGGCCGAATGCGAGATCCCGCGCGCCGGCCAGATCGAGATCGGCGGCGGCGCACGCACCGTGCAAGCCGACCGGGTCGTCGCGCTGCCCGAGCTCGACGGGCCGTCGATACCGGGCTTGCCGACGGCGCAGGACGGCTTCATCCCGATCGACGCCCAGTGCCGGGTGCGCGGGTGCCGGCGCGAGTACGCGGCCGGAGACGCGACCGCGTTCGAGCTCAAGTTCGGCGGCATCGCGGCCCATCAGGCCGACGTCGCCGCCCACGCGATCGCCGCCGCCGCAGGCGCCCCGGTGCAGGTTGAGGAGTTCAACCCGTCGGTCAGCGGCGTCGTGCTGACAGGGGGCAAGCCGCGCTACCTGCGCGCCAATTTCACCGGCGACGGCTTCAGCTCGCAGATGAGCGAGGACCCGGCGCTGGCGCCGAACGGCAAGATCGCCGCAAAGTACCTCGCGCCGTATCTCGTGCAGCGCGATCGGGCCGCGGGCCGGTCCTAGCGGCGAGGCAGGTGGTCGAGAAACGGCCAACATGCGTCCGTTTCTCGACCAGCAACCGGACCCGTTCGGTGGCTTGCGGGGCGCGCCGCGCCGCCTCGCGACGGCGCTTACAGCGGCCAGTGATGGGAGACGTGCGCCGCGATGCGCGAGGTGACGAGCGGGTCCGGAGCGATCGAGTCAGCCTCGCCGTCGCCGTCCAGCGCGCGAACGGTTGCCAGCACCGATGCGGCCAGCGCGGCGGGGTCATAGCCGCCCTCGAGCACCGCGCCGACGGGCGCGCCCGCCTGCAAGGCGAGGTCGCGCACGTGGCGCGCCATCTTCGCGAACGACTCCGCGTCGAGCAGGCAGTCCCCGAGCGGGTCGTCGGCGTGCGCATCAAAGCCCGCCGACACGAGCACGAGCTCCGGGCGGAATTGCTCGCCGACGGGCAAGATCACGTGCTCGAGCACCGATAGCCAGACCTCTTCATCGGAGCCGCGCGGAACCGGGATGTTGATCGTGTAGCCGTGACCGTCGCCGGACCCCGCGTCGGTCACCGGTCCGGTCCCGGGGAACAGCCCGGACTGGTGGATGCTCGCGAACAGGACGTCGCGGCGACGGCGAAAGATCTCGGCCGTGCCGTTGCCGTGGTGAACGTCCCAGTCGATGATCAGGACCCGGCTGACGCCGAGCTCTCGGGTCGCGAGCTCGGCCGCGATCGCGACGTTGTTGAACAGGCAGAAGCCCATCGCGCGCTCGGCCGTGGCGTGATGCCCCGACGGCCGGACCGCGCAGAAACCGGTGCGCGAGTCGCCGCCCAGCAGCGCGCGGACCATCGCGCAGGCGCCGCCTGCCGCGTGCAGCGCGGCGCGGTATGAGGCTTCGCCGACGAACGTGTCCTCGTCGATCTGCCCGCCGCCGGCCAGGCACAGCTCGCGGATCGACTCGACGTGGGCGAGGGTGTGGGCGAGCGTCAGCTGCGACTCGTCGGCCGCCGGGGCTCGCCGGCGTTCGCACCCGGGCCAGCCCGCTGCCGCCATCGCCGCCTCGACCGCCTCGATCCGCGCTGGCGTATCGGGATGATCGGGCGAGAGGACGCGCGGGTCGTGCTCGAGCGAGGTGGCGTCGTGGAAGTAGAGCAACGGGTTTGATGCGATGTGGAGAACTACGAGATGTCGAGACGTAGTCGCTGCGGTGATCGCGCCGCGACCACGAGCCTACGCTGAGAGCGTGTCAAAGCTTCATGCCGTGCACGATCGCGCGAAGATCATCGTCGCGGGCGGTGGCGTTGCCGGGCTCGAGGCGCTGCTGGCGCTCCACGCCCTGCTCGGTCCGACGGTCGAGCTGGAGCTGCTGGCGCCAGAGCTCGAGTTCAGCTATCGCCCGATCGCCGTCGCCGAGCCGTTCGGGTATGGCGAGGTGCGACGGCTGGAGCTCGCCCGGGTCGCGGCCGAGCACGGGGCCCACGTCCGGGACGGAGCGCTGATCGGCGTCGACGCGGCAGCGGGGACGATCCGGACCGATCGCGGCGAACAGCTCGCATACGACTTCCTCGTGATCGCCACCGGCGCCCGGCAGCAGGCCGCGATCCCGGGCGCGCTGACGTTCGGCGGCAGCGGCGACCGCGAAGCGCTCGAGCGGATGATCGCCGCGATCGCAGCCGGCGAGCTTGCGAGGATCGTGTTCGCCGCGCCGACGTCGGTGGCGTGGCTGCTGCCGCTGTACGAGCTTGCGCTGTTCACGGCCGCATGGAGCCCGCGCCAATCAGGCGTCCGGGGTCGAGCTGGTCCTGGTCAGCTACGAAGCGCGTCCGCTCGAGGCGTTCGGTGCCGCCGCCGGCGACGCGCTCGAGCGCTTGCTCGCGGATGCGTCGGTGAAGTTCGTCGCGGGCTGCCGGGCGCGGGAGTTCGACGGCCGGCGGCTGCTGATCGAGCGCGGCGCGCCGCTGCCGGCGGACGCCGTGGTCGCGCTACCCAGCCTCGAGGGCCGGGATCTCGACGGCCTGCCGCGCGACGAGCACGGCTTCATCGAGACCGATCGGCATTGTGCGGTTCGCGGCAGCCGCAGGATCTATGCGGCCGGTGACGCGACCGCGTTTCCGATCAAGCAGGGAGGGATCGCCGCACAGCAGGCCGACGCGGCCGCTGCCGCGATCGCCGCGGAGCTCGGTGCGATCAGCCGTGCCGAGCCGTTTCACCCGGTCCTGCGCGGGCTGCTGTTCACAGGGTCGCAGCCGCGCTACCTGCGCGCCGCTGCCGACGGCGGCGCCTCGGAGGTCTCATTCCAGCCTTTGTGGTGGCCGCCGGGCAAGATCGCCGGCAGGCACCTCACGCCGTACCTGGCCGCGCCCGATGACCCGGCGCTGACGCGCGAGCCGCTGGTCGACCGGGCCCCGGAGGAGGTTGAGCCCGCCGAGCTGGCGGCGCAGGAGCGCGAAGCCGTGGAACTGCTGCTCGAGCTCGCCGACGCCAACGCGCGACGGGGTTCGCTGCGGTTTGCGCTGAAGTGCCTCGACGCAGCGGAGGACGTCGGCGGGCCGCTGCCGCATGAGCGCCAACTGCAGCGGCGATCGTGGGCTCGGGCGTCTCGTGCGCGCTGAGTAGGCGGGGCCTTGGGAGATCGTGTGCCCTCCTGGGGCACAGATATCCCACGGGCCGGCGATACACAGCGCGACCAGGCTCCGACCCGCCGGGCAGAGCCCAACCAAAACCCGCCTAGCGGTCGGTGAGCTGGTCGGAGTCCTTGCGGGGGCGTGAGCGGCCGAGCATCGCCGACGGGACGATCTCGCCACTCGCCACTGCTGCCAGCAGCCGCTTGATCCGATCGATCCCGGATTCCGAAAGGTCGACGGTCAGCTCGACCGTCCCGAGCTCCTTGTGCAGGACCTTGACGTTGCCGAGGTCGCGCAGGAGGTTGAGCATCAGCTCGTTGTCAGCGAGCACGTAGGCGCTGAACCGCGTGATGTCCTCTTGCAGCGCGCGCCGCGCGAGCGCAGCGACGAGTCGCGAGCCCACGCCGCGGCCCTGCCAGTCGTCGATCACAGCGACCGCGAGCTCGGCGACCGACGGATCATCCTTCGAGCGGATGTAGCGCGCCACGCCGATGCCGGCCTGGGTCAGCGGGTCGATCGCCACCAGCGCCTCATGACCGTGATGGTCGACCTCGGTGAAGTAGCGAAGCTCGGCCGCCGACAGTCGGCCGTGGGGGGTCATGAAGCGGCGGTAGCGAGACTCGTCGCTGAGGCGTTCGAAGGCGGCGACCATCGCTTCCTTGTCGCCCGGCTCAATCGGGCGGATCTCGAGATCGGCGGCGCCCGCGCCGGTCAGATGGGCTGTCGCTCGCATGCTCATTGGACCTACTTGGAGGCTAGGCGGCGCCGGACCGTCGCGTATCCGGGGTTGCCACGAGGACGAATCCGAAGAAAGTCCCAACTCCGCCGAATTTCTCCACGACAATGTGGGCGATACGGTGGCACCCGACGGAGCCGACAGCAGCGCAGTGAGCGTCAGCCCGACCTACCCGCTCGGGCAGGAGGCGGATGTCGTGCTGCGCGACGGCTCGACGGTACATGTCCGTCCCGTCCGTGCCGACGACGAGGGCGCGATCCGCGAGTTCCTCGAGGGCGTGTCGGCGGATTCGATCGGCTTTCGGTTCTTCGGCGCCCCGGACTTGAAATGGGTGACCGCGTGGTCGGTCGATGTCGACTACGAGAATCGCTACGCGCTCGTCGCGACGAGCGGCCCGGTGGTGATCGCCCATGCGGCGTACGTCCGCACGGGCGAGGATCGAGCGGAGACGGCGTTCCTGGTCGCCGACGCGTGGCAGGGCCACGGGATCGCGACGATCATGCTCGCGCACCTGGCCAGCGCCGCCGAGCGCCACGGGATCACGACCTTCACCGCCGAGGTCCTGCCCCACAACCACAGGATGATCGAGGTGTTCCGCGAGAGCGGCTTCCCGGTCGACATGCACTCGGCCCCCGACGCGATCGCGATCGAGCTGCCGACCTCGCTGTCCCCGGAGGCGCTCGCGCGGTTCGACGAGCGCGAGCGGATCGCCGCGGTCGCGGCCGTGCGCAATTTCCTGCAACCGCGCACGGTCGCGGTGATCGGCGCGTCGCGACGGCGTGGGACGATCGGCGCCGAGATCCTGCGCAACATCCTCGTCGTCGGAGTTCCAGGGCGCGGTCTACGCGGTCAACGCCAGCGCCGACGTCGTGCAGTCGATGCCCGCGTACCGCTCGGTGACGGACATCCCGGCCGCGGTCGACCTCGCCGTCGTCGTCGTCCCAGCCGCAGTACGTGGTCGGCGTCGCGCGCGAGTGCGCCACCAAGCGGCGTGCGCTCGCTGCTGGTGATCTCCGCCGGCTTTCAGGAGGCGGGGGAGGAGGGGATCCAGCGCCAACGGGAGCTGATGGACGTCTGCCGCGACTCCGGGATGCGGATGATCGGGCCGAACTGCCTGGGCGTGCTCAACACCGACGACGAAGATCCGGCTCAACGCGACGTTCGCGCCGCACCCGGCGGTTCCGGGACCGGTCGGGTTCCTGTCTCAGAGCGGCGGCGTCGGGATCGCGATCATCGAAGCGGCCGGCCGGCTCGGTGTCGGCCTGTCGTCGTTCGTGTCGGTCGGGAACAAGGCCGACCTGTCCGGCAACGACTTCCTGCAGTACTGGGAGCAGGATCCCAACACCAACGTCGCGCTGCTGTACCTCGAGTCGTTCGGCAATCCGCGCAAGTTTGCGCGCATCGCCCCGCGGGTCGCCGAGCGCAAGCCGATCCTCGCGGTCAAGAGCGGGCGCTCGTCGGCCGGCGCGCGCGCAACGTCGTCGCACACCGGCGCGCTGCTGTCGGCGTCCGACGTGACGATCGATGCGCTGTTCGATCAGGCGGGCGTGATCCGCACCGACACGCTCGGCGAGCTGTTCGACGTCGCCGCGCTGCTGACCAAGCAGCCGGTGCCGCGCGGCGACCGAGTCGCGATCGTGACCAACGCCGGCGGCCCCGGGATCATGTGCGCCGACGCCTGCCAGGCCGATGGCGTCGAGGTGCCGGAGCTGTCCCGAGGCGGTCCGGCGGCAGCTTGCTGAGTTCCTGCCGAGCACCGCGTCGCTGGGCAATCCGGTCGACATGATCGCGAGCGCCTCCGCGGAGGACTTCGGTCGCGTGGTGCAGGTGCTGATCGACTCCGGGGCCTGCGACGCGATCCTCGTGATCTTCGTGCCGCCGCTGGTGACGCGGGCGCGAGACGTCGCGCGCGGCGATCTCTACGGCCGCCGCGGGTGCGTCAGAGGTGACGATCGCATCGGTGTTCATGACCAGCGAGGGGCCGCCCGCCGAGCTGCGAGCCGGCGATGTGCAGGTGCCCGGGTACGAGTTCCCCGAGGTCGCGGCCCGGGCGGTCGCGCTGGCGGCGCGCCACGGCCGGTGGCGGACGCGCCGGCACGGGACGCACACCGGTGCTGACCGACACACATCCCGAGCCCGCCGCCGCGATCATCTCGCAGGAGCTGGCGGCCGGATCGGGATGGCTGTCTCCCGCCCACGTGGCCGAGCTGCTGCGGTGTTATGGGATCCCGCTGGTGGCGACCCGCGTCGCCCCGGACGTCGACGGCGCCGTCGCCGCCGCCGCCGAGCTGGGCGTGCCGGTCGCGCTGAAGGCAATCGCGAGCGGTCTGGTGCACAAGAGCGACGCCGGCGGCGTGCTGCTGCACCTCGACGGCCCCGAGGCGGTCCGCAACGCGGGCCTTCAGATCGACGCGGCGGTCCAGCGGGCCGGGCACACGCTCGAGGGCCTGATCGTGCAGCCGATGGTGCCCGAGGGCGTCGAGCTGATCGTCGGCGTCGTCAACGACCGCAGCTTCGGCCCGGTGCTCGCGTGCGGCGCCGGCGGCACGACCGCCGAGCTGATCAAGGACGTCGCGGTCAGGATCACGCCGGTCACCGACGTCGACGCGCACGACATGATCCGCTCGCTGCGGACCTACCCGCTGCTCGACGGATATCGCGGCGCGCCGCGGTGCGACGTCGCGGCGATCGAGGACGTGCTGCTGCGCGTCAGCGCGATGGTCGAGGCGCATCCCGAGATCGCCGAGCTGGATCTCAACCCGCTCGTCGCCTCGCCCGACGGTGCCGTGATCGTCGACGCGAGGGTCCGCGTCGAGACGGCACCGGTTGCGGCGCCGATGGCGTCGCTGGGGGTGTAGTTGTAAGTCCCGGCCCGGCGGGGGGCAGGCTCACCGGGTCGGCAGAAGCCCCATCGTGTGCGCGAGTCCGGCCGCGTCGACGCGGCGCTTGGCGCCGAGCTTGCGCAGGATGTTGGAGACGTGAACCCCCGCGGTGCTGGGGCTGATGTACAGGTGCGCGGCGATCTCGCGGTTGGTCTCGCCTGCGCTGAGGAGCTCGAGCACGGCCAGCTCACGCGCCGTGAGGATCGGCGTGGCGGGTCCGTCGCGCTCGGCGCTGCCGACGGCGCCGGCCTCGTCGATCGCGTCGGCGGCGAGGTCGATCGTGCGATCGAGCTCCCTGACGCGGCCGTCGGCCCAGGCGGCGGAGAACGCGGCCGGGCTGAGCTTGCGCCGTAGCCGAGCGGTCGCCTCGTCGCGGTCGGGCAGCTCCGCGGGCGGCACCGGGGTCCCGAGCCGTTCGCGCAGAGCGTCGGCGCTCGCGAGGATCTCGACCGCGACCCGGGGATCCTGGCGGGCGACGAGCACACCGGCGATCTCCTCGAGCACGCTCGCCACCCGCCACCGGTCGCCGAGCTGGCGGTGCACCAGCAGCGCGTCGCGCAGCATCAGCGCCTGATCGCGGGCGGGCCTGCGCTGGCGGCGCTCCGTGATCGCAAGCTCGTGCAGCGACCACGCGATCCCCTCCTGGAACCCGAGCCTGCGCGAGATCGCAAGCGCCTGGCGCAGGCGCTCGGCGGCGAGCTCGAGCTCGTCCCGGTAGAGCGCGCTCGCGCCGAGGCTGATCAGCGTCACGGCCGTGTCCTCGAGGTTGCCGGCCTGCTCGAACGCCGCCAGCGCGGTGCTGCAGATGGTCTCGGCCGCTGCGGCGTCGCCCGACAGCCAGAAGACGAAGCCGAGGTAGTTCTGGGACGCCGCGACGCCGCGACGGTCGCCGAGCTCCTCGCAGATCGCAAGTGCCTGCCGGTGACGCTCGTGAGCCTCTGCATAGCGGCCCTGCTCGCGCGCGATCGAACCGAGCCGATGGATCGCCGTGGCCGCGGCGCGCCGGTCGCCGAGCTCATCGATCACCGCAAGCGCGTGTTGCAGGTGGCCGACAGCCACTTCGTAGTCGCATTGCAGGAACGCCACCTCCCCGGCCTTGGTCAGGGCGTCCGCCTGCGCCGCCGGGCTCATCTCGGCGGCCGCCGCGAGTGCCTGCTCAAACCAGGTGCGCGCCTCGTGGTAGTAGCCGCGCTGATACCAGAACGGCCACAGCAGCGATGCCAGCCGCGCCGCCTCCTGCGCCGACTGCGCAAGCTTCCAGTGCAGGGCCTCGCTGAGATTGTCGTGCTCGAGCTCGACGCGCTGCAGCCACCGGATCTGGTCGTTGCCGGCCAGCCCGAACTGCGCCAGCTCGGCGATCGACGCGTAGTAGCGGGCATGGCGCTCGCGGACCGCGTCGGCGTCACCGGACTCCTCGAGCTTGCCGGCGGCGTAGCGGTGCACCGCCCCGAGCAGCTTGTAGCGCGGCTCGCCGCCGGGCTCGGGGTCATCGCGGTGCTCGACCACCTGCACGAGCGAGCGGTCGACCAGCACGAACAGCAGCTGGAGAACGTCGCCGGAGGTGAGCGCGTCGTCGGCGCAGACCGCCTCGGCGGCCGCCAGCGCGAAGCTACCCCGGAACGCGCTGAGCCGTCGAAACAGCCGCTGCTCGGAGGGCTCGAGCATCCGGTGGCTCCACTCGAGCATGTCGTGGAGGGTCCGGTGCCGGTCGGGCGCCGTCCGGCTGGTGTGGCGCAGAAAGCCGGTGTCGCGCTCGAGCCGCTGGGAGATCTGCGCGACGCCGAGCACCGGCACGCGAGCGGCCGCGAGCTCGATCGCCAGCGGCATCCCGTCGAGCCAGCGGCAGATCTCGGTCACCGTATCGCGGACGCCGCGCGCTTCTGGATCAAACGAGCTCGATGCCTCGCGCGCGCGCTCGAGGAACAGCCGCACGGCGTCTGTGTCCGGGTCGGCGCCGGCGAGGTCGTTGCCGCCGTCGGTGCCCTCGCCGCCGACCCGCAGCCCGGGGACGCGGAAGACCTGCTCTCCCGGCACTCCGAGGGGCTGGCGGCTGGTGGCCACGATCCGAAGCGATGGCGACCGAGAGAGCAGGCTGACGACCAGACCGGCGCAACCGTCGACCACCTGCTCGCAGTTGTCGAGGACCAACAGCGTGGAGTCCGCGAACCGGCGCGCGATCGCGGCCGCGGGGTCGCTGGCGGGCTCGGCCGGGAGCAGCATCGACGCGGCAACCTGCGCGACCAGCTCCGGATCGAGCGTCGTCGACAGGTCCACCCACCAGGCGCCGTCGACGAAGTCGGCGCGCACCGTGTCGGCGAGCGCCGCAGCCAGCCGCGTCTTGCCGGCGCCGCCGGGGCCGCACAGCGTCAGCAGTCGTGTCTGCCAGACCAGCGCGCGCAACTCGTCCAGAGCCGCCTGGCGCCCCACGAGGCTGGTCAGCTGAACTGGAAGGTTCCCGATCACGGTGTCGGCGGGGTCCGGACTCCAAGGGTCGTTGTCTGCGCTCACGGGATCTGCGTCCAAGTCATCCAGCACCTGGGTCTCGCGTCCGGCACCCTCCGTTACACCGCGGGTCGGCAAAAAGTCTAAAGAGCGACTCGCACCGCGCTAAACGCCCGCGGTCCTTCCTAAACAAACACTGAGTAGCCCAGCAGGGTGCTGGTCGAGAAACGGACGCATGTTGGCCGTTTCTCGACCAGCTGCGCTGCGCCGGAGGCGATTACCCGCCAAGCCTTACGACCTGCGCCGTGTCCGCGGCCTTGTAGAGGGCCTCGATCGCGCGCGCCTGGCCGACCGCGTCGTCGCGGCCGAGCAGTGGCTCGGCCTGACCCCGGATCGCGGCGGACATGTTCTCGGCCTCGAGCCGGTAGGAGTCGACCGGCTCGAGCTCGATCCGCTGCACGACGTCGTCGCGGCGCAGCTCGATCACCGGCGATCTGCAGTGCCAGGGGTCGTCGAGGAACAGCGAACCCTGCTCGCCGACGACCTCGAGCTCGTCGCGGGCGGCAAGCGCCAGCCCCGCATCGAAGTGGGCGATCACATCGTCGCCGAAGCGCATCGTGCCGGCGAACGTGACGTCGACGCCGTCGCCACCGAGGGCTTGCTCGCCGCTCACCCGCTCGGGCTCGCCGGCCAGCAGCCGGGCCCCGCTGACGCAATAGCAGCCGACGTCCATCAGCGCCCCTCCGTCCATCGCCGTGGTCAGGCGGACGTCGTTGGGATCGCTTGCGAGGAAGGAGAACGCCGCGCGGATCATCCGCAGGCGCCCGACGGCGCCTTGCGCCACGAGCTCGCTGACGCGGCGAGTCTGCGGGTTGTGGCGGTACATGAACGCCTCCATCAGCAGCCGGCCCTCGCGCTGTGCGATGTCGAAAGCACGCTCGACGTCCGCCGGCCGGCGGCTGAGGGGCTTCTCGCACAGCACGTGCTTGCCGGCCTGCAACGCACGCTCGGTCCACTCAATATGCATCGAGTTGGGAAGCGGGATGTAGACGGCCTCGACGTCCGGGTCGGCCAGCAGCGCGTCGTAGCCGGCGTGGGCGCGCGCGATCCCGTGCTCGGCGGCGAACCGCTCCGCGCTGTCGCGATCGCGGCTGCCGACCGCCACCAGCTCGACGTCCGCGGCCTGACGCGCGCCCGCGACAAACAGGCGGTTGATCCGGGCGGTCGACATGATTCCCCACTTGACTGCCATCGAACGAGGACACTAAAGGACGTTGAGCGACCACGCGATCGCGTTTGCTCCCGGCCGCGTCAACCTGATCGGCGAGCACACCGACTACAACGACGGACTCGCGCTCCCGTTCGCGATCAGCGAGGGAGTGACGGTTCGCGGCCAGGCGCTTGCGCAGCCGCGGGTGGAGGCGGTCGCCATCGACCTCGGCGAGCGCGACGCGTTCGAGCTGCAGCGACCGTCGCCGGCGAGCGAGTGGCGCGCGTTCGTGCGCGGCGCGGTCGCCGAGCTGCAGCGAGCGGGGATCGCGCTGCGCGGCGCTTCGCTGCAGATCAGCGGCACCGTTCCGCGCGGGGGCGGGCTGTCGTCCTCGGCGGCGCTCGAGGTTGCGTTGAGCCTGGCTCTGATCGAGCTGGCCGGCGCGCAGCGACCGGACCGGACCGAGCTGGCGAAGATCTGCTCGCGGGTCGAGAACGAGTGGGTGGGTGCCCGCACCGGTTTGCTCGACCAGCTCGCCTCGCTATACGGAGAGAGTGACCGGGCTCTGCGGATCGATTTTCGCTCGCTCGACGTCGAGCCGGTCGTGCTTGACCTCGGCGCACACACGCTCGTGACCCTCGACTCGGGCGAGCGCCACGCAAACGCGGCCTCGGGCTACAACGAGCGCCGCGCCGAGTGCGCTCAGGCGTGCGAGGCACTCGGGATCGCGAGCCTGCGCGACGCGACGCTCGAGATGGTCGCGACGCTGCCCTCGCCGCTGTGGAAGCGGGCACGCCACGTGATCACGGAGAACGATCGGGTGCAGCTGACGGTCGCCGCGCTCAACGACGGAGATCTGGCCGCGGTCGGCGCGTTGCTCGACGCCTCGCACGCCAGCCTGCGCGATTGCTTTGAGATCTCGACGCCGGCCGTCGAAGCGACGGTGCAGCGGCTTCGCGACGCCGGCGCGATCGGCGCTCGGATCGTTGGCGGCGGCTTCGGCGGCAACGTCATCGGCCTGCTGCCGCCCGGCGCGCAGACCCCGGCCGGGGCGATCGAGGTGCGTCCCGGCCCGGGCGCACGTCTACTCGCGGCCCAGTGACCCTTTGGTTGCGCGCGGCGCTGCCGATCATCAAGGGAGATGAACTCGACTGGAAGACTGATCTGTGCGGGTATCGCAACCGCGGGGGTTGCGCTCGGCATCTTCGGCTTCTCCGGCGGCGGTGCGCATGCCGGCACCCCGCTCGACACGCTCCAGACGTTCCTGGACGCCTCGGCCACTGGCGACGCCGCCAAAGCATGCTCGCAACTGTCGCGCCAAGCGCAGGGCCAGGTCGTCAGCGGCGCCTCGTGCAAGCATGGGATCACGGCGGGCGCCACCGCCTACGGGGCGATCATCAAACAGATCAAGGTCGCGAATCTGCAAGTCCACGAAACGAGCGCGACCGCGACGTCGGTACTCAACGGGCGCCCGACGGCCACGTTCGAGCTGCGCAGGCAGGGAGGCAAGTGGCTGATCGTGTCCCAGCACCGCGTGGCGTCGGCCGGCTATCCGACGCGCTCGAGTGGGCCGTCGGTGTCGCATGTGGAGGCGGTCGCCGGGTGCCTGGACAAGGCGAATTGGACGGTTGACAACGGCGGCCTGGACAGCACAGGCGGGACTCCGCACGTCGTGCTGACGGTCAGCCACAACGGCGCCCCGGCAGCGGAGGTCGACGTGTTCGCCTCGGCGCTGGCGGCGCTGTCGGGCTACAACTCGATCACGACGCTCGAGGGCAACGGCCCGACGCAGCTGGCCAGCAGCTCGGTGGTCCTTTACCACCAGGCGCTCCCGGCCGCCGCGCGCAAGCAGATCGAAGCCTGCGGCTAGGTAGGCATCCCGGTCCGGATCGCCGCGGCCTCGGGCGGGATCGACGGCACCTGGTCGCGTATCGTGACGCGCACCGATGGGTGTTGCTGACCAACGGGCCCGGCAGGGCGAACACGCGCAAGCCGTCGAGCTGACGCCGGGCGGGGTCGAGGCGGCCGACGTGATTGCCGTCGCCCGGCGCGACGCGCTCGTGACCGTCGGTCCCGACGCGCAAGCCGCGATGGAGCGCAGCGCCGCGATCGTGCAGGCGCTCGCGGATTCCGAGGAGCCCACCTATGGCGTCTCGACGGGATTTGGGTCGCTCGCGACGGTGCGGATCCCGCCCGAGCGGCGCGAGGAGCTGCAGCGCGCGCTGATCCGCTCGCACGCCGCTGGGATGGGGCCGCCGGTCGAGCGCGAGGTCGTGCGGGCGATGATGCTGCTGCGAGCGCGCACGCTCGCGATGGGATGCTCGGGCACGCGGCCGGTCGTGGTCGACACGATCGTCCAGATGCTCCGCGCGGGGCTGACGCCGGTGGTCCCCGAGCACGGCTCGCTGGGGGCGAGCGGCGATCTGGCGCCACTCGCGCACTGCGCGCTGGCGATCATCGGCGAGGGCGAGGTGGATGACGGCGAGGGGGTGCGGCGCGCGGCCGCGGACGCGCTGGCGGACGCCGGGATCGAGCCGGTGCAGCTGACCGCGAAGGAGGGGCTCGCCTTGATCAACGGCACCGACGGGATGCTCGGGATGCTCGTGCTGGCGTGCGAGGACCTGCGGATGTTGCTGAAGGTCGCCGACATCGTTGCGGCGATGTCGGTCGAGGCGCTGCTGGGCACCGACCGCGCCTTCGCCGAGGACCTGATCGCGCTGCGTCCGCAGCCCGGCCAGGCGGAGAGCGCCGCGAACCTGCGGGCGCTGCTGGCGAGCTCAGAGATCGTGGCCAGTCACCGATACGGCGATCCTCGGGTCCAGGATGCCTATTCGCTGCGGTGCTCCCCGCAGGTCGCAGGCGCCGCGCGCGACACGCTTGCGCATGCGCAGCAGGTCGCCGAAGCCGAGCTGCGATCGGCGGTCGACAATCCGATGGTGCTGGCCGATGGGCGGGTCGAGTCGTGCGGGAACTTCCACGGGGCGCCGCTGGCGTTCGCGTGCGACTTCGTCGCGATCGCCGTCGCCGAGGTCGGGGCGATCGCGGAGCGGCGCACCGACCGGCTGCTCGACCACGCGCGCTCCCACGGCTTGCCCGCGTTCCTGGCCGATGATCCGGGCGTCGACTCGGGGATGATGCTCGGCCACTACGCGCAGGCGGCGATGGTCGCCGAGAACCGGCGGCTCGCCGCGCCCGCGAGCGTCGACTCGCTGCCGACGAGCGCGATGCAGGAGGACCACGTGTCGATGGGCTGGGGCGCGGCCCGCAAGCTCCGTGTCGCGGTCGAGAATCTCGTCCGGATCCTCGCGGTCGAGCTGAGTTGTGCTGCGCGCGCGCTCGACCTGCGGGCGCCGCTGCGCCCCGGGCCGGGGACGGCAGCCGCCCTGACGGCGGTCAGGGAGCGGATCGAGGGACCGGGGGCCGATCGCTTCCTCTCGCCCGAGCTCGCCGCGGTGCAGGACCTGATCGGCTCGGGCGCGCTGGTTGCCGCGGTACAGGCGCGGATCGGGGCCCTGCGATGACCGTTCGCGCGCCCCGCGGCACCGAACTCTCCTGCCGCGGCTGGCCGCAGGAGGCGGCGCTGAGGATGTTGATGAACAACCTCGACCCCGACGTCGCCGAGAACCCCGACGAACTGGTCGTCTACGGCGGCACCGGCCGCGCCGCGCGTTCATGGGACGCTTTTCATGCGATCGTCGCCACGCTGCGCGGGCTGGCTGACGACGAGACGCTGCTGGTGCAATCGGGCAAGCCGGTCGGGGTGTTCACGACCCACGAATGGTCCCCGCGCGTGCTGATCGCCAACTCCAACCTGGTGCCCGAGTGGGCCACGTGGGAGGAGTTTCGCCGGCTCGAGGCACTGGGCCTGACGATGTACGGGCAGATGACTGCCGGCTCCTGGATCTACATCGGCAGCCAGGGGATCGTGCAGGGCACGTACGAGTGCTTCGCCGAGATCGCGCGCCGGCGACACGGCGGGTCGCTGGCGGGCACGATCACGGTGACCGCAGGGCTGGGCGGGATGGGCGGAGCCCAGCCGCTGGCGGTCACGATGAACGGCGGCGTGGCGTTGTGCGTGGAGGTCGACCGCCACCGGATCGAGCGCAGGCTCCAGACGGCCTATCTCGACGAACTGGCCGACGATCTCGACGACGCGGTCGACCGCTGCCTGTCGGCCAGGGCGCAAGGCCGTGCGCTCAGCGTCGGGCTGGAGGGCAACGCGGCCGATGTCCTGCCGGCGCTGCTGGCCCGCGGCTTTGAGGCCGACATCGTCACCGATCAAACCAGCGCCCACGATCCGCTCAGCGGCTATGTCCCGAACCGCATGTCGCTCGATCAGGCGGTCGCCCTGCGCGCCGCCGACCCCGATGAGTACGTGCGGCGCGCGCGCGCCGCGATCGCCGCGCACTGCGCCGCGATGGTCGGCTTCCTCGACGCCGGCAGCGAGGTGTTCGACTACGGCAACAGCTTGCGCGCCGAGGCGCGGCTCGGCGGGTTCGAGCGCGCTTTCGCCTATCCAGGGTTCGTGCCGGCGTACGTCCGGCCGCTGTTCTGCGAGGGCAAGGGGCCGTTTCGCTGGGTCGCGCTGTCGGGGGATCCCGCCGACATCGCAGCGACCGACCGCGCGGTGCTCGCGGAGTTCCCCGACGACGAGCCGCTCGCGCGCTGGATCCATCACGCGTCGGAGCGGATCGCGTTCCAGGGCCTGCCGGCGCGGATCTGCTGGCTCGGGTACGGCGAGCGCGCGCGGCTCGGCCTGCGGTTCAACGAGATGGTCCGCTCCGGGGAGCTGCAAGCTCCGATCGTGATCGGCCGCGACCATCTCGACTCGGGATCGGTCGCATCGCCCTACCGGGAGACCGAAGGGATGGCGGACGAGTCCGACGCGATCGCGGATTGGCCGCTGCTCAACGCGCTCGTCAACACCGCCGCCGGCGCGAGCTGGGTGTCGATTCACCACGGCGGCGGGGTCGGGATCGGGCGCTCGATCCACGCCGGGATGGTGTGCGTCGCCGACGGCAGCGAGCTGGCTTCGCGCAAGCTCGAGCGGGTGCTGACGACCGACCCGGGCACCGGCGTCATGCGCCACGCAGACGCGGGTTACGAGCGCGCGCTCGACGTCGCGGCACAGCGGGGGGTGCGGATCCCGATGGGCCCGGCGGACCGGGATCCGTGAGCGTCTTCTGGTGCGAGCACGCCTGGCTGGGAGACGGCCAGATCCGCAGCGGCGTGCTGATCGACGTCGCCGGCGAGCGGATCGACAGCGTCGTATCGGGGGTGGACGCGCCGCCGCCGCGGGCCAGGCGGTTGCGGGGCCTCGTCCTGCCGGGGGTCGCCAACGTCCATTCGCACTGCTTCCAGCGCGCGCTGCGCGGCCGCACCCAGCAGGCGGTGGGGTCCTTCTGGACCTGGCGCGAGCAGATGTACGAGCTCGCCCTCGCGCTTGATCCCGACTCGCTGCTTGCGCTTGCGCGGGCGACGTTCGCAGAGATGGCACTGGCCGGCGTGACGCTCGTCGGCGAGTTTCACTACCTTCACCATGACACCGCTGGGAGGTCGTACGCAGATCCGAACGCGATGGGCGCCGCGGTCATCCGGGCCGCGGCTGATGCCGGAATCCGGATCACGCTGCTGGACGCCTGTTACCTGCGCGGCGGCATCGGGATCGATCCGTCGCCGGCGCAGCGGCGCTTCTGCGACCGCGACGTCGACACGTGGGCGGTGCGCGTGGGCATGCTGAGCGACGGGCCGCAGGTCCGCGTCGGCGCTGCGATCCACAGCGTGCGCGCCGTCGACCCCGATGCCGCGGCCGTCGTCGCGGCGTGGTCGGACGCCCGGAGCGCGCCGTTGCACGCGCACGTGTCAGAGCAGCTCGAGGAGAACGAGGCGTGCCTGGCGGCGTACGACGCGACGCCGACCGCTGTGCTGCAGCGCGCCGGGGCGTTGTCGCGGCGCTTCACCGCGGTGCACGCGACCCACGTCTCAGACGCCGACGCCGCGCTGCTCGGCGGCGCCGGCTCGTGCTGCTGTCTGTGCCCGACCACCGAGCGCGACCTCGCCGACGGGATCGGCCCGGCGTCGCGGCTGCGACAGGCAGGGGCGCGGCTGACGCTCGGCAGCGACTCCAACGCAGTGATCGACCTGTTCGAGGAGGCGCGCGCGGTCGAGCTCGACGAGCGCCTGGCGACCGGCGTGCGCGGCACCCACCGCGCCCAGGATCTGCTGGGCGCCGCGACGGCGAACGGGTACGGCAGCCTCGGCTGGGACGACGGCGGCACGATTGAAGCCGGATCGCTCGCCGATCTGGTGGCGGTGCGCGTGGACGGCGTCCGCCTGGCGGGCGCGCGCACGGAGGAGCTGGTCGATGCACTGGTGTTCGCCGGCGCGGCCGCCGACGTGTCGGATGTGATCGTCGCCGGCGAAGCGGTCGTCCGCGACGGCCGTCACGTGCGCGCTCGACGTCGCCCGCGAGCTGCGCAGCGCGATCGAGGCGGCGGTGCCATGACAACGACCGCCGTCGACAACATCGGACTGCTGGTCACCAACGACCCCGAGCTCGGCGAGGGCCCGCTCGGGATCGTCCGCGACGCGGCGCTGGTGATCGCGGACGGGGCCGTTGCAGCTGTGGAGCCCGCCGGCGCCGACGCGGATCGGCGCATCGACGCGGGCGGTCGCTGCGTGATGCCCGGGTTCGTCGACAGCCACACCCACCTCGTGTTCGCAGGTGACCGGGCCGAGGAGTTCGCCGCGCGGATGGCCGGCGCGCCGTACGCGGCCGGGGGCATCCGCTCGACTGTCGCGCAGACACGGAAGGCCGACAGCGACGAGCTGCGCCGGCTCGCGCGGATCCGCCGCCGCGACGCCGTGCGCGCCGGCATCACCCACACCGAGATCAAATCCGGCTACGCGCTCGATGTCGAGGGCGAGCGGCGGCTGTGCGAGCTCGCATCCGAGCTGACCGACGATGTCACGTTCCTCGGCGCCCACCTGCTGCCGGCCGAGTACGAGCACGACGCCGACGGCTACGTCGCGCTTGTGTGCGGCGAGATGCTCGAGGCGTGCACTCCCTACGCGCGCTGGATCGACGTGTTCTGCGAACGCGGGGCGTTCGACGCCGATCAGTCCCGCGCCGTGCTGCAAGCCGGCCGCGATGCCGGCCTCGGGCTCCGGGTCCACGCCAACCAGCTCGAGTCCCGGTCAGGGCGTGCGCGTCGCCGTCGAGCTGGGCGCGGCGTCCGCCGATCACTGCACCCACCTGACGCGCCACGACATCGACCGCCTGTCTGGATCGGACACGGTCGCGACGCTACTGCCGGCGACGGACTTCTCGACCCGCCAGCCATATCCCGACGCGCGCCGGCTGCTGGAAGCCGGCGTCACGGTTGCGATCGGCACCAACTGCAATCCGGGCTCGAGCTACACGTCGTCGATGAGCTTCTGCATCGCGCTCGCCGTCCGCGAGATGCGGATGAGCGCGGATGAGGCGCTGCTCGCCGCGACCCTCGGAGGCGCGAAGGCGCTGCGCCGCACCGACGTCGGCTGGCTGGGGCCGGGCGCGCGCGCCGACGCGGTGGTGCTGTCGACGCCGTCGTACGTGCACATCGTCTACCGCGCCGGTATGCCGTTGGTGGCGGCGACGATCATCGCGGGCGAGGTCGTCTGGGCGCATCCGGAGCTCGGTGTGCGGCGCCGTAGCCGACTTGCACAAAGCTCCGCAACGCTGTAGCTTCCTCACTAGGGCGATAAGAAGCCTCGGCTGACGGAACGGCCGCGTGAGCCAAGCGGCGGTAATCCGCCGAGGCGAGGTGTTGTGGGGGCCGTTTGAGTGGGCACAACGAGTAATCGGTTTCGCGGGCTAGACCCGTGGCGCTACCGCGTCTGGTTGGTGGCTGTGTTGGCGCTGACGGCGTTCGCCCACCCGGCCGCGGCCCGCGCGGGCGCGACGAACCCAATCGTCGCCGAGAACGCGCTGCCAGGAACTGTTGGTTGGGACCACGGTGCGGACGCTGGACCGACGGGGATCGCCGGCTATACGTCGGAGACAAGCGTTGCGCCCGGGGGGGACTGTGCACCTTCACGTCTCCGCACCAGCCGGCACCCGCTATCGCATCGAGGTGTACCGGCTCGGATGGTACGGCGGCGTCGGCGCAAGGCTGCTGCAATGCGTGCCGCTCGACTGCGTCAGCGATGAGGCGGCCGTGGTGCAGCCGACCGCGCCCGCTCCTGATCCGACGACGGGCTACCTGGACGCGGGCTGGTCGGTCACCGACGTCGTCACAGTCGGCTCGAACTGGGTCAGTGGCCAGTACGTGGCCAAGCTGATCACGACGTCGGGAACGGGCGCCGGAAAGATGAGGATGGTCCCGTTCGTCGTTCACGAGGCCTCTCCTCAGTCGCCGATACTCGTCCAGATCGGAGTCAACACGTGGCAGGCATACACGAATTGGGGTGGCAAGAGCCTCTACACGTTCAACAGCACCAATGGCGTGGCGGCCACCGAGGTGTCGTTCAACCGGCCGCTCAACTACATAAATTGGCCGTTCCAATGGGACTACCAGCTGATCCGGTTCCTCGAGCGCAACGGATACAACCTCTCCTACGCGACGGATGTCGATACCGCCCAGGGGATCGACGCCCTCTCTGCAGAGGCGATTGGTGATCGTTGCAGGGCACGACGAGTACTGGGACAAGGCGACACGCGATGCGTTCGACGCCGCCCAAGCCTCCGGAACAAACATGGCCTTCATGGGGGCCAACACGGGCTACACCCAGATCCGATATGCCAACGGATATCGGTCGATCTTTGAGTACCGCAGCACGACGCTCGACCCAGACCCGAACCCGGCAACGAAGACGGCGGATTTTCGTACTGCTCAAGCCTCCGCGACCCGAGTGCCTGCTGGAGGGTGGCCAATCGGGCAGCCTCGGCGCTCCGCCTCCGACACGCGACTATCAAGTGGCGTCCGGCGCGCTTTCCAATCCCTGGTTCACCGGCACGGGGTTCACCCAGTCGAGCACCGTCGCAGGGCTCGTCGGCTACGAATGGGACACCGCGGGACAGCCCGGTTGCCCTCAAGTCCAGCGGTTGTTCACCTGGTCCGGGCTCGACGGTACTAAGCATCAGAGCGAAGCTGATGCGTCGACGTTCACGGCGCCGTCCGGAGCCCGAGTGTTCGACGCCGGCACGCTGCAGTTCTCGTGGGCTCTCGATGGCTACGGAAACCCGGGGTACACCGACACGCGCCTCCAGACGTTCACGAAGAACATGCTCGACGACCTTTCCGCGACGCCGCCGGTGGATACTGGTTTGCCGAGTGTGTCGGGGTCGGCGGTCGAGGGTCAGACGTTGAGCGTGTCGGTGGGGTCGTGGAGCGGGAATCCGGCGCCGGCGTTTTCGTTTGTGTGGGAGGATTGTGATGCGGCTGGCCTGAGTTGTACGCCGATCGTGGGGGCGGGTTCGTCGTCGTATGTGGTTCAGGGGTCGGATGTCGGGTCGAGCATCGTGGCGGTTGTGAGTGGTTCCAATAGTGCTGGGTCTGCGTCGGCGGCGTCGTCGGCGACTGGGGTGGTGTCGTCGGTTCCGGTGAATGGTGGGTTGCCGGTGATTGCTGGTTCGGCGGTGCAGGGGCAGGTGTTGGTCGCCTCGCCTGGGTCCTGGAGTGGTTCGCCGGCGCCGGGGTTCGGGTATCAGTGGGAGGATTGTGATTCGAGCGGTTCGAATTGCACGACGATCTCTGGCGCGACGTCTTCTTCGTACACGGTTCAGGGGTCGGATCTCGGGTCGAGGATCGTCGTGGCTGTGACTGCGACGAACTCGGCTGGTGTGGCGTCCGCGAGTTCTGTTGCGACGGCGACTGTGACCGCGCCCCTGGCTGCGCCGGTGAATACTGGTTTGCCGAGTGTGTCGGGGTCGGCGGTCGAGGGTCAGACGGTGAGTGCGTCGGTGGGGTCCTGGAGCGGGAATCCGGCGCCGGCGTTTTCGTTTGTGTGGGAGGATTGTGATGCGGGTGGGTTGACTTGTACGCCGATCGTGGGGGCGAGTTCGTCGTCGTATGTGGTTCAGGCCGGGGATGTCGGGTCGGCTTTGGTTGTCGTTGTGAGTGGTTCGAATAGTGTTGGTTCTGCGTCGGCGGCGTCGTCGGCGACTGGGGTGGTGTCGTCGGTTCCGGTGAATGGTGGGTTGCCGGTGATTGCTGGTTCGGCGGTGCAGGGGCAGGTGTTGGTGGCGTCGCCTGGGTCTTGGAGTGGTTCGCCGGCGCCGGCGTTCGGGTATCAGTGGGAGGATTGTGATTCGAGCGGTTCGAATTGCACGACGATCTCTGGCGCGACGTCTTCTTCGTACACGGTTCAGGGCTCGGATCTCGGGTCTAGCATCGTCGTGGCTGTCACTGCGACGAACTCGGCTGGTGTCGCGTCGGCGAGTTCTGTTGCGACGGCGACTGTGACCGGACCCGTCACTGCGCCGGTGAATACTGGTTTGCCGAGTGTGTCGGGGTCGGCGGTCGAGGGTCAGACGGTGAGTGCGTCGGTGGGGTCCTGGAGCGGGAATCCGGCGCCGGCGTTTTCGTTTGTGTGGGAGGATTGTGATGCGGCTGGGTTGAGTTGTACGCCGATCGTGGGGGCGGGTTCGTCGTCGTATGTGGTTCAGGCCGGCGATGTCGGGTCGACTTTGGTTGTGGTTGTGAGCGGTTCGAATAGTGCTGGGTCTGCGTCGGCGGCGTCGGCGGCGACTGCTGTGGTGTCGTCGGTTCCGGTGAATGGTGGGTTGCCGGTGATTGCTGGTTCGGCGGTGCAGGGGCAGGTGTTGGTCGCCTCGCCTGGGTCTTGGAATGGTTCGCCGGCGCCGGCGTTCGGGTATCAGTGGGAGGATTGTGATTCGAGCGGTTCGAACTGCACGTCGATTTCTGGCGCGACGTCTTCGTCGTACACGGTTCAGGGGTCGGATATCGGGTCGAGCATCGTCGTGGCTGTGACTGCGACGAACGTCGCTGGTGTGGCGTCGGCGAGTTCTGTCGCGACGGCGACTGTGACCGCGCCTGGCGCTGCGCCGGTGAATACTGGTTTGCCGAGTGTGTCGGGGTCGGCGGTCGAGGGTCAGACGCTGAGTGCGTCGGTCGGGTCTTGGAGCGGCAATCCGGCGCCGTCGTTCGCAATCCAGTGGCAGCGTTGTGATTCTGCCGGCGCGGGTTGCGTGCGGATCTCCGGCGCGGGCAATGCCACGTATGCGTTGGTCGCGGCGGACGTAGGCTCGACGGTCGAGGTGGCGGTGACCGCCACCAATGCTTCGGGCTCGGCGTCGGCGTCGTCGGCGGCGACTGCTGTGGTGTCGTCGGTTCCGGTGAATGGTGGGTTGCCGGTGATTGCTGGTTCGGCGGTGCAGGGCCAGGTGTTGGTCGCCTCGGCTGGGTCCTGGAATGGCTCGCCGGCGCCGGCGTTCGGGTATCAGTGGGAGGACTGTGATTCCAGCGGTTCGAATTGCACGTCGATTTCCGGGGCAACGTCTTCGTCGTACACGGTTCAGGGATCGGACGTCGGGTCGAGCATCGTGGTGGCTGTGACTGCGACGAACGTCGCTGGCCATGCGTCCGCGAGCTCTGTCGCGACGGCGACTGTGACCGCGCCTGTCGCTGCGCCGGCGAATACTGGTTTGCCGAGTGTGTCGGGGTCGGCGGTGGAGGGTCAGACGCTGAGTGCGTCGGCGGGCTCTTGGAGCGGGAACCCGGCGCCGACGCTCACCTTCAAATGGCAACGCTGTGATTCTTCCGGCGCGGGTTGCGTGCCGATTTCCGGCGCGGGCAATGCCACGTATCCAGTCGTGGCGGCGGACGTAGGCTCGACGGTCGAGGTGGCCGTGACCGCCACCAATGCTGCGGGTTCGGCGCAGGCGAGCTCGGCGCCGACCGCGCTCGTCAGTTCCGCTCCGGGGCCGGTGACCGCCGTGCTGGACGATTTCAACCGGCCCGACAACACCGGACCGCCCTCGGCGAGCTGGTCGCACCTCCCGGCTGGCAGCGCCGGCGCCGCGAACAATCTCCTCATTTCCAGCCAGCAGGTCACCGGCATGAGCGGCGGCAGCAACGGCGACTACTGGAACGTCCAGCAGTACGGTCCAGACAGCGAGGCATGGATCACCGTCGTCGCAAAGCCGACGACCGACTCGTCCGTCGTAGCGCTGTTCGTGCGGCTGCAGAATCCTGGCATTTCCAGCAGCAGCGGCTATCAGGCCATATACACGTTCCATAGCTCGGGTGCCGACCAATACAAGATCTTGACCCGAACGAACGGGGCGATCGCCGCGACGCTGGCGAGTCAGACCGGGCCGACGTTGAAGGCCGGCGATCGCCTGCTGTTGCGCGCGATCGGTACCACGATCGAACTCTGGCGATTCAGCCTCGGAACCTGGACCCGGCTGCTGAGCGCGACGGACACGACCTACAAAGGCGCCGGCTACGTGGCTCTCAGCGCATCCAACAACGTCGTTGCAGTCGACAACTTCGGCGGCGGCACGTTGCCGTAGCCCTCACACGCTCCGGAGCGCCGGATACAGAGCGCGGAAATGCCCGCGTCGCTCGCGGTAGACCTCGACCCATGCGGGCACCGGGTCGATCCGCTCGCCCGGGCGCACGGTCGCGGCAACGCCGGCGCCGACGTCGTCCCACACCCCCGCGGCGACCCCGCCGAGGATTGCCGCACCGAACGCGGCCCCCTCGTCGACGGCGACCCGCTCGAGCGGCAGCTCGAGCACCGACGCGACGATCTGAAGCCACTCGTCGCTGCGCGCGCCGCCGCCGGAGACTCGCCCGAACGCGGGCTTGCCGCCCAGTTCGGCGATCAGGTCAAGTGAGTCGCGCAGGCCGAACGCGACCCCCTCGAGCACGGCGCGGACCAGTGCCCCGCGGTCGTGGCGGATGCTCAGCCCCGTGAACGCCCCGCGCGCATCCGGGTCGGCATGGGGGGTGCGCTCGCCGGCCAGGTACGGCGCGAACAGCAGCCCCTCGGTCCCCGGCGGCCAGGCGGCGGCCTCGCCGATCAGCTCGTCATACGGCACCCCCGGCGCGACAGTGTCGCGTAGCCAGCGCAGCGATCCGGCCGCCGACAGCATCACGCCCATCGCGTGCCACGCCCCCGGCACCGCGTGGCAGAACGCGTGCACGCGCGCCTCCGGGTCGGCGGCAAACGCCGCCAGCGCCGCGAACACGACTCCCGACGTGCCGAGCACGACCGACAGCGGGCCGGGGCGATCGACGCCCACGCCGAGCGCGCCCGCCGCCTGGTCACCGGCGCCGGCGGCGACCGGCACGCCGTCGGCGGTCTGGCCGGACAGCACCGGGCTTTCGAGCACGCGCGGCAGCCACGCCGGATCGAGCGCGAGCGCGCTCAGCACCTCGTCGCTCCAGCGCCGCGCGGCGACGTCGAGCAACAGCATCCCCGACGCGTCCGATACGTCGGTCGCGTGCTCGCCGCACAGCCGCAGGCGCACGTAATCCTTCGGCAGCGCGATCCGCGCGATCCGCGAGTACACAGTCGGCTCGTGTCGGCGCAGCCACAGGAGCTTCGGCGCGGTGAACCCCGGCAGCGCGCGGTTGCCGGTCAGGGCGATCAGCCGCTGCAGCCCGATCGTATCCTCGATCTCGGCGCACTCGGCGCCGGTGCGCTGGTCGTTCCAGAGGATCGCCGGGCGCAGCACCTCGTCGCCGGCGCCGAGCGCGACGAGCCCATGCATCTGCCCGCTGAGACCGATGCCTGCCGGCGCGCCGACCAAAGAGCGCAACTGCCCCAACACTGACTCGGTCGCCTCCCACCAGTCGGCCGGGTCCTGCTCGGCCCAGCCGGGCCGCGGCGTTGACAGCGGGTAGCCGCGCTCAACCCGCGCCAGGACCGCGCCGCCCGAGTCGATCGCGATCCCCTTGACGCCGGACGTCCCGACGTCGACTCCGACCAGCGCCCCACTCATCGCGCCCTACGCGCCGAGCGCGGCGTAGACGAGCTCGTACGCGCGCACCGCGTCCTTGTGCTGCTGGGCCTCGCGCAGCGCGGCGTCGTCGATCTTGGCCGCGATCGAGTCGATGAACCGCCACTGCAGGACCGAGCGCTTGACCGCCCCGACCTGGTCCTCGGTGTAGGGATACAGGTCGAAGCCGAGGCGTTCGCCGCCCGACCCGTAGCCGCAACGGCGGAACTCGAGCGCGAGCTCGAGCGTCTCCATGAACGCCGTCGCGCCGACCATGTTGTCGTCGTCGAACGTGCCCCACCCGGAGTTGGCGTGCTGGTGGCCGAGCAGGCCCTCGGAGTGCAGAAGGGCCGCGTACTCGGGCAGGTGCTCGCCGTTCATGATCAGGTGCTGCCAGTCCATGTTGATCTGGACGTTGTCGATGCCGCGCGCGCGGAGCTTGTTGACGACATAGATGCACATGCCCATGTTGCGCATCAGGATCTTCATCGCCGGCTCGGAGTTCTTGTGCTCGAGGAACAGCTTGAGGCCGTGGCGCGCGAGGACCTCGGCGGCCTCGCCCATCCCCTCGATCAGCCAGTTCCAGGAATCCACGTACGGCGTCTGGAACGGGTAGTTGTAGCCCTCGCCGCCGGGCCAGATGATCATGTGCGCGCCGAGCGAACCGGCGAACTCGGCACCCTCGCGCACGATCCGCCGAGCCTCCTCTCGGAGCGCCCGGTCGGGGTTGACGAGCCCGCCGCGGCCGAAGCGGGGATCGAGGTGCAGCCCGCCGGCGACGCAATAGATGTCGTGATCGGGGCCCAATGCCGCCTTGACGTCGTCCAGGTTGTCCGGCGAAAGCTCGTTGGGGTAATGGAACTCGTAGCCGTCGATCAGATCGCCGAGGCCGGTGACCGCTCGGTGCACCTTCTCGGCAACCGGCTCGCCGTCATAGTTGTGCTCGGGCTGGTAGCCGACGGGCACGAAACGGGTGATCATCGGGCCGAACGCCCAGATGCCGAGGCTCGTCTTCATCGCTGCTCCTTGGAGTTGATGCCTGGTGCCCGAGGAGGCTCGATCTTATTGCGCGGACCCTCGCTGGCGACGGCGCGCCTCGGCACGGCGTGTTGTACCAGCGAACCGTATACAGGTTCCCGAGTGAGCGCTAACATGGCGCGGCCGGTCTTTCCAAAGAGGTGTGCTGCTGATGGACGAGGAGGAGGAAATCACTACCTCTCGCCGGCGACGACCGGCTGTCATGTCTGACGTCGGGCGTCTGGCAGGTGTCTCGCACCAGACGGTGTCGCGGGTGGTCAACGGCAGCCCTCACGTGCGCGCCGAGACCCGCCAGCGCGTGATCGAGGCGATGCGAGAGCTCGGGTACCGGCCCAACTCGGTTGCTCGGGCGCTTGCGACCGGGCGTACGAACACGATCGGAGTCGTCAGCTTCGACACCACGCTCTACGGACCCGCGTCGACCCTGTTCGGAATCGAGCGTGCGGCTCACGACGCCGGGTACTTCATCATCGTCGCGAGCCTGGTTTCGCTCGACCGGGCGTCGGTCGCTGAGGCGATCGAGCGGCTGCGTCGTCACGGGGTCGACGGGATCCTGGTGATCGCCCCACACACCGAGACGGCCGAGGCGCTGCTCGACGCGCCCGCAGGGATCCCGCTGGCGGCAGTCGAGGCCGGGCCGGCCGGCTCGGTTCCCGTCGTCGAGGTCGACCAGTTCGCCGGCGCCGCGCAGGCGACGCGACACCTGCTCGAGCTCGGGCACGACACCGTGTGGCACGTCGCCGGGCCGGTCGACTGGCTCGAATCGGGCAAGCGGATGGAGGGCTGGCGCGCGACGCTGGAGGAAGCGGGCGCCGACGTCCCGGCCCCGCTGGTCGGCGATTGGAGCGCCAGCGCCGGATACGAGCTTGGCCGCCGACTCAGCCGCGACAAGGGCGTGTCGGCGATCTTCGTCGCCAACGACCAGATGGCACTCGGCGTGCTGCGGGCGATGAACGAAGGCGGTCGCGAGATCCCCGCCGAGGTCAGCATCGTCGGCTTCGACGACATCCCCGAGGCGCCCTACTTCACGCCACCGCTGACGACCGTCCGCCAGGACTTCAACGAGGTCGGCAGGCGCAGCGTCCGGATGCTGCTGAGCACGATGGAGACGGGCGAGCGCCTACCGCCGGGGTCGGTCGTCCAGCCGGAGCTGATCGTGCGGGCAAGTACGGCCCCGTCGGGGAAACGTTGACAGGCGATTCATGTGATCGCTAACATCACGCATCCCCACGGCCCCAGGAGAGGAGAGGACCGCGATCGAGACGCCGGCGCCGGCCGCTACCACGGTGGCGCTGACGATCCATCCGTGAACATCACGCGCCGCGCTGCGGGTGTGAGGTCGCTGAACGAGCAAATCGCTGCTCCACGATCGAGCGGATGCCAGAGTGTTGGCGTACAAGTCCGTAGCAACTACCTACCGAGGTTCCGCCCGTTGCGCGGCTGCATGTGCGCACGGTGAGTGAGAGCGTTGCTTGAACGTTATTTAGCGTTAATTTGAGTGGACAACCCGGCTCCCGTCTGAAAGCGTTTGTGCCTAGGGTCGGGTCCGACTGACTAGAGGAGGAGCGCAGATGTCAGAACACGATGTGGTGGGCGACGCTATCGAGCGGCTCGAGTGGGACGAGCGCAAGGAAGAGGAAACCCCGTTCAAGCGCTGGCGCCAGCTCACGCGGCGAACCGCGCTGACGGGTGGTGCCGCCGGCCTCGCCGCGATGGTGCTCGAAGCCTGCGGGAGCAGCAGCAGCTCGTCGACGAGCTCGGCCGCCTCAACCAGCAGCGCCAGCGGCAGCAGCGCCGCTGCGATCTTCGGCTCGAGCCAGGCGTACAAGTTCACGTTTGTGAACCACGTCACGACGAACCCGTTCTTCACGCCGACACAGAGCGGCGCCTCGGACGCGTGCAAGCTGCTCGGCTGCTCCTACCAATGGACCGGCTCTCAGACGAGCAACGTCGGCGAGATGGTCAATGCGATGAACAGCGCGGTCAGCGCGGGCGTCAACGGGATTGCCGTCGCGCTGATCGATCTTCACGCGTTCAATGGGCCGACCGACAAGGCGCTTGCTGCGAAGATCCCGGTCGTCGCCTACAACGCGGATGCCGCGACCAACGCACGCCTGGCCTACATCGGCCAGGACCTGTTCGTCTCCGGCCAGAAGATGGGCGAGCACATTGCAGCGCTGGTGCCGTCTGGTGACGTGGCGCTGTTCATCGCGACGCCGGGCGCGCTCAACATCCAGCCGCGGATCGACGGGGCGAAGGACACTCTGAAGGCGCACTCCGGGATCACGCCGCACGTGGTTGCGACCGGTGCCGCGGTGCCTGGAGAGCTCACCGTGATCCAGTCCTACGCGACGGCGCACCCGAGCACGAAGGGCTACTTCGCGGTCGACGCGGGGAGCACCCAGGGCCTCGCGCAGACCATCCAGAAGCAGGGCCTTCGGGCGAAGGGCGTCAAGGGTGGAGGCTATGACCTCACCCCGGTCACCCAGCAGCTGCTTGCGGCGGGTCAGATCGACTTCACGATCGACCAGCAGCCCTACCTCCAGGGCTTCTTCCCGATCGTGGAGCTGTATCTGTACAACGTCACTCAGACGCTGACCGGCATGGCGGACGTCAACACCGGCCTGAAGTTCCTCGACAAGACGACGGTGGTGCCCTACAACAGCACGAAGAGCCGCTACGAGGGGACCGCGACCGGAGTCGGGGTCACCAAGGCATAGTTCCCGGGGCGTCCCCGTCCCAGGTACGCTCTGCTGACGATGGCTGTCGCATCGCGCACGGCTGACACTTCCCCCAAGGGCCCGGCGAACGGCCGGGCCCGAACGGGGCAGGCGCTGAGCCTCGGCAAGCGGTTCCTGACGCTGCGCGAGGGCAGCATCATCATCGTCACGCTGGTCACGTTCATCTACTTCGCGTCCAGCACGAGCCGCTTCACCACCGTAGACAGCTTCAAGGCGCTGCTTCCGTACTTCGCGCCGATCGCGATCCTCGGTGCGGGCGAGGTGTTCGTGATGATCAACGGCGAGATCGACCTGTCGATCGGCGCGCTGTACCTGTTCACCCCGTTCATCTTCTACAAGCTCAGCCAGAACGTGGGGCTGCCGCTGATACCGGCGCTGATCCTGGCGCTCGTGGTCTCCGGGCTGATCGGCCTGTTCAACGGGTTCATGATCGCGTTCGTCGGCATCTCGTCGTTTGTGGTGACGCTCGGCACCCTGTTCACGTTCTCGGGGCTGACGCTGATCATCTCGCACGCGACCCCGGTCGTATCTCCCGGCACCTCCGCCGTCACCGTGCCTACGTTCGCCCAGATCTTCGGCGCCGGTACCTACTCCGAGCTGTTCTGGGCGCTCGGAATCGTGGTGGTCCTCCAGGCCGTGCTGTCGTTTACGCGATGGGGCATCTACACGGTCGCAGTCGGCGGCAACAGGCTCGGCGCGGCGGAGGCCGGCATACGGGTCAAGCTGGTGCTGATCCGCAACTTCATCCTGTGCGCGTCGCTCGCGGGGTTCGTCGGAATCCTCGAGACGACGCGCTCGGGAACGGCCACGCCCGACCCTTCCGGCGCGAACGACATCCTGTTCCAGGGGATCTCGGCGGCCGTGATCGGCGGAACGCTGTTGCAGGGAGGATCGGGGACCGTCGTCGGCGCGCTGATCGGGGGCATCTTCCTCGGCATCCTCCGCGACGGCCTGATCATCAAGGGCGTCAGCGCCAACTACTTCTACCTGTATCTCGGCATCGCGATCCTGATCGCGATGGCCTTCAACACGTACGTGTCGCGCGTGCGGACGGGCTCGGGCCGTGGCTGAGGCGCCGATCATCAGCGAGAAGATCGTTGGGCCGAGCTCGGCGGAAGACGACGTGCTGCGGGTCGAGCACGTGCACAAGGCCTTCGGGCCGACCACCGCGCTGCGTGACATCAACCTGCATCTGCGCAAAGGCGAGGTGCTCGGGCTGCTGGGCGACAACGGCGCCGGCAAGTCGACACTGATCAAGATCCTCTGCGGCTTTCACCGGCCCGACTCCGGAGAGATGTGGTGCAAGGGTGAGCCATACGCCCCCAAGAGCGTGCTCGACGCCCGCGCACACGGGATCGACACCGTGTACCAGGATCTCGCGCTGGTCGATCAGCTGTCGGTGTACCAGAACCTGTTCCTACGCCGGGAGAAGGTCCACGCGCCGATCCCGTTCCTCTCAAACCGCCTGATGAAGAAGGAGGCGCGCGCGGCGCTGGAGGAGACCGGGATCAACATTCCCAGGCTCGATGTGCCGGTCGCGCGCCTGTCGGGCGGCCAGCGCCAGGCGATCGCGGTCGCGCGCACGATCTCCGGCGACGCCGACATCGTGCTGCTCGACGAGCCGCTGGCGGCGATGGGCGCCAAGGAGGGCGCGCTGATCCTCGACCTGATCGCGCGGCTGAAGGCCGAGGGCAACGTTTCGATCATCATGATCCTTCACAACTACGTCCATGTGTTCCAGGCCTGCGACCGCGTCAGCCTGATCCAGGACGGGGTCATCTCGCTGGACAAGCCGACGGCGGAGACGAGCGTCGACGAGCTCAACGAGATCGTCGTCGAGGAGTACCGGCGGGCCCGGCAGATGGCCAAGGCCGAGGAGGCGGCGGCTGCTGCCGCCCAGGCGCGCGACGACGCCGCGTGATGCCGGCGCCGTCGCCGTGAGCGAGCACCAGTACTCGGTCGGGGTCGACTTCGGCACCGAGTCGGGACGCGCGCTTCTACTCGACCTGAGCAGCGGGGAAGAGCTTGCGGTCGGCTCCGTGCGCTACCGGCACGGCGTGATCGATCGGGAGCTTCCCGCGAGCGGCGAGCGGCTCGGCCACGACTGGGCGCTGCAGGATCCCGACGACTGGGTCCTCGTGCTCGAGGACGCAATCCGCTACGTCATCGACGAGGCGTCTGTCGACCCGAGCGACGTCGTCGGGCTCGGCATCGACTTCACCTCGTGCACGGTGCTTCCCGTCGACAGCGAGGGGATCCCGCTGTGCAAGTACGACCGCTACCGGCACCGGCCGCACGCGTGGCCGAAGCTGTGGAAGCACCACGCGGCCCAGCCCGTCGCCGACCGCCTCAACGAGGTGGCGATGGAGCGGGGTGAGGACTTCCTATCCCGTTACGGCGGCCGGATCTCCTCCGAGTGGTACTTCCCGAAGCTGATCGAGCTGTGGCTCGAGGACCGGGAGATCTACGACGAGGCCTACGCGTTCATCGAGGCGACCGACTGGATCGTCTGGTGGCTGACCGGCAAGGAGATCCGCCAGAGCTGCACGGCGGGCTACAAGGCGATGTGGTCGCCCGACAACGGACTGCCCTCGCGCGAATACTTCGAGGCTGCATACCCCGGCTTCGATACGCCGGCGGAGAAGCTCGGCCGCGAGTTCGTCCCGCTCGGAACGCGAGCCGGGACGCTGACCGAGAACGCGGCGAAGGCGATCGGCATCCCCGAGTCGGTCGCGGTCGCCGTCGGGAACGTCGATTCGTTCGTGTCGGTTCCCGGCGCGGGCGTCGAGCGCCCCGGCACGTACGTGACGGTCGTCGGCACCTCCACGTGCGACATGATCGTCGATCAGCGCGAGGTGCATCTGCCGGGGATCACCGGCGTGCTGCGGGACGGGATCCTGCCCGGGCTGTACGGGTACGAGGCCGGCCAGACCGCCGTCGGCGACATGCTCGCGTGGTTCGTGGACACGCTCGCGGGCCGCTCATACGAAGAGCTCGAGGAGGCCGCGTCGAAGCTGCAACCGGGCGAGACCGGGCTGCTCGCGCTCGACTGGTTCAACGGGAACCGCTCGATCCTCGGCGACGCGGACCTCACGGGCGCGATCTTCGGCCTGACGCTTCAGTCCAGCGAGGAGGAGATCTACAGGGCGCTGCTCGAGTCGATCGCGTTCGGCAACCGCCGGATCATGGAGAACTTCATCGAGCACGGGCTCGAGCTCTCGGAGATCGTCGCGTGTGGCGGGATCGCCGAGCGCAGCCCGCTGATCATGCAACTGCTCGCGGACACGAGCGGTATGGCGGTGCAGATTCCCGGCTCGAGCGAGGTTCCGAGCCGCGGCTCGGCGCTGTTCGGCGCGGTCGCCGCCGGCGTGTTTGCAGACATCGCCAGCGCGATCGAGGCCACGCGGCCGCAGATCGCGCGCACGTACACGCCCGACCCGTCCGCGAAGGCCGTCTACGACCAGGTGTACGGGATCTACCGCACTCTCTACGACACGCTCGGACGCTCCCAGGTGGAGCTCCTCCATGGCCTGAAGCGCGCCCGAACCGCGAGATAAGGAGATGCCTGCCGTGAACAACTCACCTCGGATCGGGCTGCTCGGAATCATGCAGGAGCTCTACGACGACATGATCCCCGGCATCACCGAGCACCAGGCGCAGTACGCCGGGCGCGTCGCGCAGCGGCTGGCGGGGGTCGCCGAGGTCGTGTTCACGCGCCCCGCGCGCAACCGCTCCGACATCGAGGAGATCTCGCGTCAACTCGTGGCCGACGGCGTCGACGGGATCGCGATCGTGATGCTCACCTACGGGCCGGCGATGCGCTCGGTCCAAGCGCTGCTGCACACGCCGGTGCCGCTGGTGCTGGCCAACATCCAGCCCGAGCGGTCGGTGACCGCGGCCTGGGACATGGACGACCTGACCTACAACCAGGGGATCCACGGCGCCCAGGATCAGGCCAACGCGCTCGTGCGCGCGGGGATCCCGTTCTCGGTCATCACCGGCGATTGGCAGTCCCCCGAGTTCGAGGCGGCGTTCGGCGATTGGGCGCGCGCCGCGAAGGCGATCACCAAGCTCAGGCGCACCGAGATCGCGCTGCTCGGATATCCGATGAACGGGATGGGCGACATCCGCTATGACCCGCCCGCGCTGTTGCGCCGACTCGGGCCGATGGTCGTCAGCGAGGACCTCGGCGGGATCGTCGCGCGCGTGCAAGCCGTCTCCGATCAGCAGGTCGATGAGGTGCTCGCCCGGCACCACGAGCTGTTCGAGGTTGCGAGCGACCTGCCGCGCGAGCGCCACGCGTACGCCGCCCGGCTCGAGCTCGCGATCCGCGGGCTGCTCGAGGAGAAGGATTACGCGGGCTTCTCGTTCCACTTCGACTCGATCGG
This sequence comes from uncultured Solirubrobacterales bacterium, assembly GCA_963809685.1. Lineage (GTDB taxonomy): Bacteria > Actinomycetota > Thermoleophilia > Solirubrobacterales > Solirubrobacteraceae > Palsa-465. The sequence continues at coordinate 358,385 of CAWEKN010000008.1, forward strand.
CGGCGACGGCCGGTTCGAGCAATTGCCGCTGCTGGCGGCGTCGGATCTGATGGCGGACGGCTACGGCTATGCGGCCGAGGGCGACACCAACACCGCATCGCTGATGTGCGCCGCGCAGGCGATGATCGGCGACGCCCACTTCAGCGAGATGTACGCGATGGACTGGGAGCTCGACTCGGTGCTGATCAGCCACATGGGCGAGGGCAACTGGAAGATCGCGCGCACCGACCGTCCGGTTCGGCTGATCGACCGCGAGCTCGGCATCGGGCGGCTGTCGAACCCGCCGACGCCTGTCTTCTCCGCGGTCCCGGGGGTCGCGACGACGGCGGCGCTGGTGCCGCTCGACGGCGAGTACTACAGGCTGGTCGCCAGTCGGGTCGAGGTCCTCGACACGCCCGAGCTTCCAAACGTCGAGATGCACTACTTCCACGTGCGCCCCGAGAGCGGGATGGAGCAGTTCATGGACGCGTGGCTGGGCTTCGGCGCGCCCCATCACTTCGTCACCAACCTCGGCGATCACCTCGGGGCGTGGCGGCGGTTTGCGGAGCTGCTGGACCTCGACTACGAGGAGATCTAGTGCTCCGGGAGGGCGAGTAGTTCATGGAGCTGGCGCAGTTGCGCGAGGAGGTCCTGGCGGCCAACCTCGCGCTGCCCGCGTACGGGCTGGTGACCCTGACATGGGGCAACGCGAGCGGCATCGACCGCGACCGCGGCCTGGTCGCGATCAAGCCCAGCGGCGTCTCCTACGACGAGCTGACGGCAGCCGACATCGTGATCGTCGACCTCGACGGCAACGTCGTCGATGGAGCCGGGCGCCCGTCGACCGATACCCCCACCCACGTCGCCCTCTACCGCGCGTTTGATCAGATCGGCGGCGTGGTGCACACCCATTCGACCTACGCGACCTCGTGGGCGCAGGCGCAGCGCGAGATCCCGCTGCTTGGGACCACGCACGCGGACCTGTGCGCTCATCCGATCCCGCTGACGCGCGCGCTGACCGACGCCGAGGTCCAGGAGGACTACGAGGCCAACACGGGCGTCGTGTTGATCGAAACGGTCGCCGAGCTCGGCGCGGCTGAGCTTCCGTGCGCGCTGGTGCGCGGTCACGCGCCGTTCTGCTGGGGCGCCGGCCCGGCGGCCGCCGTGCAGAACGCGGTCACGCTCGAAGAGGTCGCGAGGATGGCACTGCTGACGAGCCTGCTCGAACCCGCGGCGGCGCCGCTCGATGCGGCCGTTCGCGAAAAGCACCACCAGCGCAAGCACGGGCCGCACGCGTACTACGGGCAGTCTTGAGCGCGGGTCGCGGGCCCGCGATCGAGGTCGTGATCGCCGATGACGCGATCGCGCAGCTGGGCGCATACGCGACGCGGGAGCGTTGGCGACGGGCACTGGTGGTGATGGACGCCAACACGCGCGAGGCTGCCGGCGCCGCGGTGACCGCGGCGCTGCGATCCGCCGGCGTCGACGCCCGCGAGCTTGTGTTCGCGCAGCGCCACGACCTGCTCGCCGGCGAGGACGAGGTCGCGGATGTGCTCCGCGACGCGCGCGCGGATGACGTGCTGCACGCAGTCGGCTCGGGCGTGATCACCGACATCGTCCGCCGCGCCGCGCATCTGGAGGACCGCGACTTCGTAAGCGTCCCGACCGCCGCCTCGATGGACGGCTACGCCTCGAGCGTCGCCGCCCTGCAGCTGCACGGCGTCAAGGTCACGTTCCCCGCCAGGGCCCCGGCCGCGATCTTCGCCGATCCCCGGATCGCCGCGGCGGCGCCGGGCGAGCTGACGCACGCGGGGATCGGCGACCTGCTCGCCAAGGCGACCGCACGCGTCGACTGGCTGGCCGCGCATCTGCTCTACGGCGAGCCATTCTCAGACGAGGTCGCGCGGAGCGTGCTCGAGCCGCTGTCGTTCGCAGCTGCCAACGCAGCGCGTGTGATCGACGGCGAGCCGGACGCGATCCGCGCGCTGCTGAGCGGCCTGCTGCAGTCGGGAATCGCGATCGCGACGTTCGGAAACTCGCGGCCGGCCAGCGGCTGTGAACACCACGCGTCGCACTTCTGGGACCTGCTGGCCGCGCGCGGACGACGACCGCACGGGTCACACGGCCTGCAGGTCGGGTACGCGACGCGATTCGCGATCCGGCTGCAGCGCTACGCGTTCGCGGGCGGGCTCCCGCCTCTGCGCGAGCCGGTCGCAGCGGCCGATCCGCTGGGTGTGCGCGCGCGGCAGTGGCTCGGCGAGCCCTCACCCGAGATCGTCGCGGCGGTGGGCGAGAAGCAGGCATTCGCCGCGGCGTTTGCCGCGACCTGGCCGCGCGACGACGCCGACTGGGCCGCGGTGCGCTCGCGGCTGGCCGACTCGCTGGAGCTGTTCGAGCCGGTCCTCGGCGCGCTCGACGCTGCCGGGATTCCGGCGCGGCCGGGCTATCTCGACGTGGATGAGCCGACGCTGCGCGCGACCTTCCATTACGCCAGCCGGCTGCGGGCGCGCTACACGACGATCGACTTCCTCGAGGGGCAGGGAGCGCTCGACGAGGCCGTCGACGCGATGCTGGAGAGCTAGCGGCGGCGGATGTAGGCGATCTCGGCCGGCGGCGCGATCCGGCGCCCAAGCGCCTTCGACAGCCGCCACCGCGCCGGAAGGCGCGCGAGCAGACGCTGACCCAGCGTCGGTCGCCGCTGCCATCTGCGGGGGTCGAGGTCGGCTCCGCACAACGCACAGCCGGCCGCGTAGGGTGTCACTCGCTCGCCGCATTGTGGACAGAAGCCGGGATGCATGAATGCAGGATCGAGGCCGTGGCTGTACGGGAGCTAAACCGAATCTCGGTAGTGGATAAGAAGGTGTGATGGGTGGGCTCTGCGTGCAGGGCCCGCGGCCGGCGCGCTGTGTATCGCCGGCGCTCGGTTGGGCCGCGTCTCTCGGTGGCGGGCGCTGCGCGCCCGCGGCCTCGGCCGGTGGTCGGCTGCACGATGGCATCGAGAGGGTGGCGGGCGGTTGGGCCGTGCAGGGTTTGGGGCGTATAGCACCCCAAATGCTGCACGGCTCGCCACCGGCGGCGCGCGAGGCCGTCGGCGTTTATCGTCACGGTTGTGACCGCGGCATCGGAGCAGACGGCTGCGCTGCTCGCGTTCAAGCGCGAGCGGCTGCTCGGGGCGGTCGAGGATGTCGAGCCGGTGCGCGGCGTGCCCGGCGCGGTTGCGCTGACGACGCCGTCGCTGCCGAACGTCTGGGAGCTCAACCTGCTGCTCGCGCCGCCGGGCCTCGGTGCCGACGCGGTCGCCGGGATGTTCGCGGCGTGCGAGGAGGTCCAGGGCGCGCGGCGCCTGTTACACCGCAAGCTGCGGCTGAGCGAAGCGCGCGACCGGGACGAGCAGGCGGTCGGCGCCGGCGCGCGGCGGCTGGGCTGGCGATTTGACAACGAGCTGCTGATGGTGCGGCGGCGAGCGCCCGACCGCGGACCGGTCGGGGGCGGGGTCACCGATGTCGATCCGGACGCCGTCGCGCGCGCGTCGGAGTTGTTCCTGCGGCGCGAGCCGCACGGTCGCAACCCCGATGTCCGCCGGCAGCTGGTTGCTCAGTACGAGCGGTGGGAGGCAAGCGCGCCCCGCGCGCGGCGCTTGGGGGTGGTGCAGGACGGGCGCGTCGTCGCCTGGTGCCGGCTGTACGAGGACGGCCGGTTGACCGAGATCGACGACGTCAGCGTGCTGCACGACCAACGCGGGCGGGGGCTTGGCAGGATGCTGATCGAGGCGGCGCTCGCCGAGGTGCCCGACGACCGCGTTCTGTTCCTGTGCGCCGATCCCGACGACTGGCCGCAGCGACTGTATAGCCGGCTCGGGTTCGAGGTCGTCGGCCGGCGAGTGGGAGCCACGCGCGCCGACCCTCCCTGACCGGCCGCGTCACCAGCGGTCGTGCACGTGCTCGCGAATCAGCCGGTCGTACACGTCGGTGACGGCGGCGAGCTGCTCGTCGCGCAGCGGGGCGATGCTCGCGGCGGCCGCGTTGCCACGGACCTGGTCGGCGTTTCTGGCGCCCGGTATCACGGTGCTGACGCCCGGCTGGTCGATCACCCAGCGCAACGCGAACTGCGCGAGCGGGATCCCGGGATCGACGACGTCCTCGAGCTCGCGCACGGCGGCGAGTCCGACATCGAAGGGGACGCCGGCGAACGTCTCGCCGACGTCGAACATCTCGCCGTGGCGGTTGTAGCTTCGGTGATCGTCGGGCGCAAACTGCGTGTGCTCGTCGTAGCGGCCGGACAGCAGCCCAGACGCAAGCGGTACCCGGGCGATGATCCCGACGCCCGCCTCGCGCGCCGCCGGCAGCACCTGCTCCAGCGGCTTGAGACGAAAGCAATTGAGGATGATCTGCACGGACGCGACGTGCGGTCGTGCGATCGCCGACAGCGCCTGTGCGCAAGTCTCGACCGACACGCCGTAGGCGGCGATCCGTCCCGACTGCACCATCTCGTCGAGCGCGTCGAAGACGGCATCGTTCTCGTACACCCCGTCGGGCGGGCAGTGCAGCTGCACGAGGTCGAGCCGCTCCATGCCGAGGTTGGCGCGCGAGCGGTCGTTCCAGGCCAGGAACGCATCGCGGTTGTAGTTCTCGGTCAGTTGCTCGACGCGCCGGCCCATCTTGGTCGCGATCAGCAGCTCGGGGTGGCGGCGATGGAGCTCGCCGCAGAACTGCTCGCTGCGCCCGTCGCCGTACACGTCGGCGGTGTCGAGGAAGGTGATGCCCTGATCGACGGCGGCGGCGAGCGTGGCGTTGGCGTCGTCGGGCGCGACGTCGCCCCAGTCGGCACCCAGCTGCCAGGTCCCGAGGCCGACGACGCTGACCGCGCGACCCAGCCGCGGAATCGTTCGTGTCTCCATTGCCGGCATCCTTTCAGGTTGCGCGATCGCCGGAGCGGGCACAATGTGGGCGCGATGAGCGAAGCGGGATTGCGCGCAGCGGAGCAGAAGATGCGGGACGCAGGGCAGGACGCGGAGGCGGTCCGGGTATTTCGCAGCTCCTATCAGCGGCTCGAAGCGGGCGAATCGGCGCTGATCGGAACCGCCGAGCTCGAGCCTGCCGGCGATGTGCCCGCGCTGGCGGAGCTGCCCGAGCCCGACGATCCGTCGGTGCTCGACCGCCTCGCGGTGATCAAGCTCAACGGCGGGCTCGCGACGACGATGGGTCTGCAGCAGCCCAAGTCGCTCGTGCAGGCACGAGACGGCCGCTCGTTCCTGGAGATCATCATCGGCCAGACGCTCGCGCTCAGGAAACGGTACGGGGCGCGCCTGCCGCTGCTGCTGATGGACAGCGAGGCGACGCAGTCCGAGACGCTGCGCAGCCTCGAGGGACACGCGGAGCTGGCCGTCGACGGCCTGGCGCTCGACTTCCTGCAGAGCATGATCCCCAAGCTCGAGGCGCGGTCGCTGCAGCCGATCAGCTGGCCGCGGGCGCCGGCGCTCGAGTGGTGCCCACCGGGCCACGGCGACGTGTACGGGGCGCTTCGGCGCTCGGGGACGCTCGACGCGCTGCTGGAACGCGGGTTTCAGTACGCGATGATCTCCAACGCCGACAACACGGGGGCGACGCTCGACCCGCGAATCGCCGCGCACATCGCCGCGCACGAGATTCCGTTCCTGATGGAAGTGGTGCAGGGCACGGAGGCCGATCGCAAGGGCGGGCACATCGCGCGCAGGCGCGCGGATCGCCAACTGGTGCTGCGCGAGACCGCGCAAACACCGCCGGAGGACGAGGAGTCGTTCCGCGACTATCGCCGCTGGCGCTACTACAACACCAACTCGCTGTGGGTCGACCTGCGCGTGTTGGCCGACACGCTCGATCGGCACGACGGCGTGCTCGAGCTGCCGCTGATCGTCAACCGTAAGACCGTCGATCCCCGCGATCCCGAGTCCCCCGACGTGATCCAGCTCGAGACCGCGATGGGCGCCGCGATCGGGAGCTTCAGCGGCGCCGCCCTACTGTGCGTGCCCCGCACCCGCTTCGTCCCGGTCAAGACCACCGACGACCTGCTCGTGCTTGCGCTCGGACGTCTACTCGCTGACCGACGACTCGGTCGTGCTGCCGGCGGCCGATCGCGCCGACAGCCTGCCATACGTCGAGCTCGACAAGCGCTACTACAAACTGCTCGATGCGTTCGAGCGGCGATTCCCCGAAGGCCCGCCGTCGCTGCGCGACGCTGAGCGGCTCGAGGTCCGCGGCGACGTCACGTTCCACGCGGGAGTGGTCGTGCGCGGCGCGGTCAGGCTCGATGTGGACGAGCCCACCGAAATAGCCTCCGGGTCTGTGCTGACGGCATAACATGGGCAACTCGTGCAATGACCTCCCTCCAGCACGTCCCGATCGAGCCGATCAGCCTGGATCGCTTCGCCACGGTCCTCGAGCCCGCTGAATACGAGGCGCTGCTCGAGCTGGTCGATCGCGGCGCGCGGGAGCTGCGCGGCCGCGCGATCTGGAATGTCAACTCGACCGCCAAGGGCGGCGGCGTTGTGGAGTTGCTGCGCCCGCTGCTGGGCTACTCGCGTGGCGGCGGCGTCGACGCGCGTTGGGTCGTGATCCCCGGAGATCCGGCGTTCTTCGATCTGACCAAGCGGATCCACAACAACCTGCACGGCTACGAGGGTGACGGCGGCGGGCTGGGCGCTCCCGAGCGAGAGCTCTACGAACGCACGCTCGCGGGCAGCGCGGCCGAACTTGCCGAGCTCCTGAGCCCGCGTGATGTCGTGATCCTGCACGACCCGCAGACGGCCGGACTGGTCCCGGCCGTGCGCGCCAGCGGAGCGCTCACCGTGTGGCGCTGCCACGTCGGCCTCGATCACCCCAACGATTGCGCGCGAGCGGCGTGGGACTTCCTGCGCGACTACGTCGCGCCGGCCGACGCCTACGTGTTCTCGCGCGAATCGTTCGCCTGGGAGGGCCTGGCGAAGGACAGGATCATCGTGATCCAGCCGACGATCGACGCGTTCTCGCCGAAGAACGCCGCTCAGAGCGCCGAGCAGACGCTCGCGATCCTCGCGGCCGCCGGGATTGTGGCCGGCGACGCGACCGCGCCGGCGACGTTCACGCGCTCGGATGACACCCCGGGTCGCATCGACCGCCGGGCGCAGCTGGTCGAGGTCGGGCCGCTGGCGCCGGTGGACCGCGTGGTGCTGCAGGTGTCACGCTGGGATCGGCTCAAGGATCCCCTCGGTGTGATCAACGCGTTCGTCGAGCATGTTGCCCCGCACGAGGACGCCCATCTGATGCTCGCCGGACCGTCGACCGAATCGGTCGCCGATGACCCGGAGGGCGCCGCGGTGTACGCAGCGGTACGCGATGCGTTCGCGGCGTGTGGAGACGGGATCCGCGACCGGGTTCACCTGGCCTCGCTGCCGATGCAGGACACCGACGAGAACGCCGCGATCGTCAACGCGTTGCAACGTCACGCAACGGTCGTCGTGCAGAAGAGCATCGCCGAAGGCTTCGGCCTGACCGTTGCGGAGGCGCTGTGGAAGGCGCGGCCGATGGTCGCGAGCCGGATCGGGGGCATCCAGGACCAGATCGTCGACGGCGAGTCGGGATTGCTGCTCGACGACCCCCGCGATCTGACGACGTTCGGCGCGCTCGTCCTGCGCCTGCTCAGGGACTCGGATCTCGCCGCACGGATCGGCTCGGCGGCGCACACGCGCGTGCGCGACCGGTTCCTGGGCCCGCACAGCCTCGCCAACTACTTCGCGCTGATCGAGCGGCTGACGGCGGCGCGCGCGTCATCGGAGCGCGCGGCCTGAGCCTGAGCTGTGCGTCGAGCGATGCGAGCTTGGGAGTCCTGGGGCGGCGGCGGCCGCGACGGCTGTGAGCGGATCGGCCACGGCGGCGCGAGCGCGCTCGCGCGGGCCAACACGCCCGCTTCGTTCGACGCGGCGCTCGAGATCGGCGTCGACATGGTCGAGTTCGACGTGCGAGCGTGGCACGGCGAACTGGTGCTCGCGCACACGGTCTTTCACGCCCGCCGGCGGCCGTAATGTCCGCCTGCACGAGGCGTTGGCGCATCTGTCGAGCCGGCGCTTCGAGGGGGTCGGGCTCAACGTCGACCTCAAGCACAGCGGCTGCGAGGCAGCGGTGCTCGAGAGCCTGCGCGCCGCGGGGATGCTTCAGCGAACGTTGATCTGCAGTCAGGTCGCGGCCGTGCTCGACCGGATCCGGGCGCTGGATCCCGATGTCCGCACGGGCATCTCGGTCGGCGGGCGGGTGGCTCGCCGCAGCCGCCGCTGGGGCGACTGGCGCGAGCAGGTGCTGTCAGGGATCGCCGCGCGGCGCTGGGACGCGCTGATGGCCCAACACCGGCTGATCGACACCGAGCTGCTGCGCGATGTGGTCGCCCGCCGCGGACGGCTGTACGCCTGGACGGTCAACGAGCGGCGGACACTCGAGGGCCTGCGCACGCTCGGGGTCCACGGGATCGCGACGTCCGATCCGCGACTGTTCGCGTAGCTCGTTTGGTCGCGGCCGGGCGCCACCCGCTTGGCTAGCCACCCAGCAGGACGCGCACCTGGTGCGCGATCTCGAGGTCCTCGCGGGCGTGCACGACGACCGTGCGCACGGATGCGCCGGCGGCGCTGAGGTCGGCATCGTCGGCGACGCTCGCGTTCGCGGCCTCGTCGATCGCGACGCCCAGGAACGCAAGCCCGGCCGCCGCCCGCGCGCGGATTGCGGCGGCCGCGCTCGCCGACGCCGCCGGTGAACGCGAGCACGTCGAGGCCGCCGAGCGCGGCGGCCATCGCGCGCGATCGCGCGCGCAGCCGGTGCAGGTAGACGTCGAGCGCGAGCTCGGCGTCGGCGTCGCCCGCGTCCGCGCGCGCGAGGACCTCGCGCATGTCGGCGCTGCCGGCGAGGCCGCAGCAGCCCGGACTCGTGCTCGAGCGCCTCGGCGAGCTCGCGCTCGCTGACCGCCTCGTGCTCGAGCAGCCACAGCAGCAGGCCCGGGTCGACGCTGCCCGACCGCGTCGCCATCACGAGCCCCTCGAGCGGCGTGAAGCCCATCGTCGTGTCGACCGAGCGACCGTCGCCGATCGCGCACAGCGACGCGCCCGCGCCGAGGTGGCAGCTGACGATCCGCAGCCCGGCCGCCGGGCGGCCGAGCAGCTGCGGCGCGCGCCGCGCGACCCAGGCGTGCGAGAGGCCGTGGAAGCCGTAGCGCCGCAGGCCCCAGCGCTCGCGCCACGCGGCCGGCAGCGCGTAGGTCGACGCCGCCGGCGGCAGCGTCGCGTGAAACGCGGTGTCGAAGCAGGCGACCGCCGGCAGCCCGGCAGCGCGCGTCGAGACGGCGTCGAGCGCGGCCAGCGACTTCGGCTGGTGCAGCGGCGCGAGGTCGGTCAGCTCGCGCAGCGCGCGCTCGACCTGTCGCGTCGATCAGCACCGGCGTCGCGGAAGCGCTCGCCGCCGTGGACGATCCGGTGCCCGACGGCGTCGGCGTCGCCGATGCCCGTCGTGCGAGCGCCTGCTCGCAGCTCGGCGGGGTCGACGCCGCGCTCGGCGCGGCGAGCTCGCGCTCGGCGAGCAGCTCGTCGTCGTCGCCGAGCAGGCGCAGCTTGACGCTGCTCGAGCCGGCGTTGACGACGAGGACCCGCATCGGCGCGGCGACGTCCGCCGGTCGGCGGCCGCTCAGGGCGCCGCATCGGCCAGCCGGTCGGCGCCGGCGGCGCCCCGGCCACGTCCAGTCGCGGACCTCCGGGAGGTCGTCGCCGTGCTCGCGCGTGTAGGCGCGGGCGCGCAGGCGCGCGTCGACCATCTCCTGGCGCAGCGGCGCGGCCGCTCGCCGAGGCCCGGCACGCGGTCGATCACGTCGATCACGAGGTGGAAGCGGTCGAGGTCGTTGAGCATCACCATGTCGAACGGCGTCGTGGTGGTGCCCTCCTCCTTGTAGCCGCGCACGTGGATGTTGTCGTGGTTGGTGCGGCGGTAGGTGAGGCGGTGGATCAGCGACGGGTAGCCGTGGTAGGCGAAGATCACCGGCTGGTCGGTCGGTGAACAGCGCGTCGAACTCGCGGTCGGAGAGGCCGTGCGGGTGCTCGGTCTCGGGCTGCAGGCGCATCAGGTCGACGACGTTGACGACGCGGACCCGGAGGTCGGGGAGGTGCTCGCGCAGGAGCGCCGCCGCGGCGAGCGTCTCGAGCGTCGGGACGTCGCCGGCGCAGGCGAGCACGACGTCGGGCTCCTCGCCGCCGTCGTTGGAGGCCCACTCCCAGATGCCGATGCCGCGCGTGCAGTGCGCGACCGCCTCGTCCATCGTCAGGTAGTCGAGCGCCGGCTGCTTGCCGGCGACGATCACGTTGACGTAGTCGCGCGTGCGCAGGCAGTGGTCGGCGACCGACAGCAGGCAGTTGGCGTCCGGCGGCAGGTAGACGCGGACGACCTCGGCCTTCTTGTTGACGACGTGGTCGATGAAGCCCGGGTCCTGGTGCGAGAAGCCGTTGTGGTCCTGGCGCCAGACGTGCGAGGAGAGCAGGTAGTTGAGCGAGGCGATCGGCCGCCGCCAGGGGATCTGCCGCGCGTGACCTTCAGCCACTTGGCGTGCTGGTTGAACATCGAGTCGACGATGTGGATGAACGCCTCGTAGCAGTTGAACAGGCCGTGGCGGCCGGTCAGCAGGTAGCCCTCGAGCCAGCCCTGGCAGAGGTGCTCGCAGAGCACCTCCATCACCCGGCCGTCGGGCGCGAGGTGGTCGTCGCCGTCCAGGCGCTCGCGCCTCCCACGCCCGGTCGGTCACCTCGAACACCGCCCCGAGCCGGTTGGACGCCGTCTCGTCGGGCCCGATGATCCGGAAGCGGTCGGGGTTCGCGCGCATCACGTCGCGCAGGAACGTCGCCGAGCACGCGCGTCGCCTCGCTCGTCGTCGTGCGCCGGCGCCGGGCACCTCGACGCGCGTAGTCGCGGAAGTCGGGCAGCTCGAGCTCGCGCAGCAGCAGCGCCGCCGTTGGCGTGCGGGTTGGCGCCCATCCGCCGCTCGCCCGCCGGCGCCAGCTGCGGCGAGCTCGGGACGCAGCGCGCCGCCCTCGTCGAACAGCTCCTCGGGCCGGTAGGAGCGCATCCACTCCTCGAGCTGCGCGAGGTGCTCGGGGTTCGTCGCGCACGTCGGCGAGCGGCACCTGGTGCGCGCGGAACGTCCCCTCGACCGGCAGGCCGTCGACCTCTTCGGGCCCGGTCCAGCCCTTCGGCGTGCGCAGCACGATCATCGGCCAGCGCGGCCGCTCGGCCGACGCCGTTGGCCCGCGCGCGCCTGCTGGATCTCGCGCGATCTCGTCGAGCACCTCGTCGAGCGTCGCGGCCATCAGCTCGTGCATCGCCGTCGGGCTCGGCGCCCTCGACGAAGCGCGGCGCGTAGCCGTAGCCCTCGAGCAGCGCTCGCAGCTCGTCGCGGGGGATCCGCGCGAGCACCGTCGGGTTGGCGATCTTGTAGCCGTTGAGGTGCAGGATCGGCAGCACCGCGCCGTCGCGCGCCGGGTTGAGGAACTTGTTCGAGTGCCAGCTCGCCGCCAGCGGCCCGGTCTCGGCCTCGCCGTCGCCGACGACGCAGACGACGAGCAGGTCCGGGTTGTCGAACGCGGCGCCGTAGGCGTGCACGCAGCGAGTAGCCGAGCTCGCCGCCCTCGTGGATCGAGCCCGGCGTCTCGGGCGCGACGTGGCTGGGGATCCCGCCGGGGAAGGAGAACTGCCGGAACAGCCGCCGCAGCCCCTCCTCGTCGCGGCCGATGTGCGGGTAGACCTCGCTGTAGGTGCCCTCGAGGTAGGTGTTGGCGACGAGCCCCGGACCGCCGTGGCCCGGGCCGGTGACGTAGATCGCGTTCAGGTCGCGCTCGCGGATCACGCGGTTCAGGTGCGCGTAGATGAAGTTCAGACCGGGCGTCGTGCCCCAGTGGCCGAGCAGCCGCGGCTTGACGTGCTCCGGCGCGGAGCGGCTCGCGCAGCAGCGGGTTGTCGAGCAGGTAGATCTGGCCGACCGACAGGTAGTTCGCCGCGCGCCAGTAGGCGTCGATCAGGCGGAAGTCGTCGGGCATGGACGCAGTTCTACCCTAACGACGAAACCTCCGATGGATTGGGAGATTTCGTAACCGCTAAGAGCACGCGGATGTGCTCGTCACATCCAGACTCGTGTGGTCGACGTAGGTGAAGCGCGTCTTGACGACGAACTGCTTGGCCACGCACTTGCCCGCCGTGATCAGCGCGCTGCGGCCGCTGCCCGAGGCCGGGATGTTGAGCTTCAGCGAGGTCAGCACGATCGGGACGGAGCCAAGCTTCTGCACCGGGACCGGAATCGAGAAGCTCGTCCCCGAGACGGACAAGATGATCACCTGGGGCGTCGCGACCTTGCTCGTGACCCACAGGATCACGGTCTTGCTGTTGCGCGCGAACGCGGTCACCTTCGCGTTGATCAGGCCGAGGGGAGTCGGCTTGACGTTCGCGACCGCGGTGCCGGATCCCACCTTGGAGGAGGCGGGGCAGCCCGTCGAGTTGGTCTGTGTCAGCTGCTTGTCGCTCAGCGTGCACGGATGCACTTTGCCGAAGTTGAACTTGGTCCCCGCCGGGAACGTCACGACGAGTTGCGTTGCGGCCTTCGGCTTCTGTCCCAGAGCCCCCGGGTCGGTCGAATGTACGTCGGCCTTGATGCCGGTCGACTGTCCCGCTTTGTCGGCGGTAAACGTGATGTTGGCGACCTGCTTGAACTGCGAGGTGGCGACTGCCACGCCGGCAAGAGCCAGCGTGAGAACGGCGGCCACCAGTACGAGTGCCCATTTGCGCATGTGATTACTCCTTCACGGATGTCGTTTTCAGAAAGCGACTGCTCATGACGCCGGCCGCGGCCCGCGATCGGGGACGTGGACGTGCGGCAGCCGGATCCGCAAGCGCCTGCGCGTCGCCTGCGCGGGAGGTCCGCTCGGCCGCTGGCCCGATGTCGGCCACCAGCCGAACCGGCCGAGAATCGACGCGGCAGCCGGCAGCAGCACGGGCCGCAGCAGGAGCACGTCGAACAGGATCGCCGCGCCGACGCCGACGCCGAGCTCACGGACGTTGATCAGCTCGGTGGCGGCGAACGGGATGACCGCCGCGACCATCGCCAGACCCGCGCCCGTCGCCGCCGCTGCGGTCTGCCGCAGGCCGGTCGCGACCGCCTCGCGCCCGTCGCGCTCCTCGAGGTAGGCCTCACGCGTGCGCATCAGCAGCAGCGTCGAGTAGGAGACCGAGATGCCGAACGCGACGGTGAAGATGCTGATCGTCGTCACCGGGTCGAGGTAGCCCGGACCACCGAGCGTCGGGTTGGGCCCGCCGAACAGCAGCTCGACGATCCCGAACGCCGCGGCGACGACGAGCAGGTTGAACGCCACCGTGACGAGCGGCAGCACGATCGCGCGCAGGGCGACCGCGAGCACGAGCGCGAGCGCCACCGCGATCACGGCGACGTCGAGCCAGATCTTCGCCTTGGTCTGGTTCGTCAGATCGCTGAGGTTGCCGCCCGGGCCGCCCACGGCGACCTCGGCGTTGTTGTTCTTCGCGAACGTCGTGCTGATCGCGACGAGCTGTTTGCGCAGCGCCTCGCTCTGCGGGCTACCCGAGGCGTACCTCGAGGTGACGATGATCTGTCCAGCCGTGCCGCCCCTCAGCAGGTTGATCGCAAACGTCGCGGCGTTGCGGTCGAAGCCCCGCGCGCCCTCGACGGCGGCGAGCACGAAGTAGCCCGACTTGAACATCCCCGGTGCCTGCTTGAACAGCGTCTCGAGGTCCTTGGTCGAGGGGATCGCCTTCTGGGACTTGCTGACCGCGGACTGCATCTGGGCGAGGCCGTCGGCGAGCTGACCCGCTCCGCCTGGAGCCGCTGCCAGTCCGGAGGCGAGCTGCCGCGCGCCGGTCGTCAGCACGCCGAGGTAGTACTGGATCTGGTTGGCCCCGGCGATCAGCTGGTTGAAGCCGGCCTGGAGCTGGCCGGCGCCACCGGCGACGCCGCTCGAGAGCTTCGCGTCGCCCGCCTTGATCTGGCTGATCCCGCCGGCGAGCTTGTTCGTGTTATCGCGCAGCGACTGGTAGCTCGAGCTGAGGCCCGACGCCGAGTACGCGGCGTTCGCCGCGGCGGTCGAGGCGTTCGACGCGCTCGACTGGGCGCTGCTGATCTGGCGAGAAAGCCCGGAGACGACGCCGGCGGCCTGCGCCAGCGCATTCTTCGCACTTGCGGCGGCCGGATCGTTGATCGCCGCGAGCTGCTGCTCAGCGGCAGCGATCGCACCAGAGGCAGTCGCAGCCTGACCAGCCGCCGTCGAGATCGAGCTCTTGGCGCGTGGTCGCGGCGTTCTTGGCGCCGGTGAGCGTGCCGGTGATGTCCGGGACGCCGCTCCTGGACTGCGCGATGTTGTTGCCCAACGTCTGCGCGCCGGCGAGGGCCTGGCCCGCGCCGTCCTGCAGCTGCCGGACGCCGTCGAGCACCTGGCCGAAGCCGCTCGAAGCGCCGGCCTTCGCGGTCAGCAGTCCGGCGGCGAGCTGCCCGGCGCCGGACTGGAGTTGACCGGATCCCGACGCGATCTGGCCGGAGCCGGACGCGGCCTGCGTCAGCCCGGTCTTCAGCTGATTGGAACCAGCGCCCGCCTGGCCGAGCGCCTCGATCAGCTTGAGCAGATCGCGCTTGCTCTTGTTCGACAGCGCGACCGACTTCTTCAGGCCGGGCCCGAATTGCGAGAGCTGCTTCGACGTCGCCGCGATCGAGCCCGGACCGGCGACCGCGGCGACCCGCGGATCCTGCTTGATCTGGCTCTGGAATGTCGCGATGCTCGCCAGAAGGGCCGGCGTCGTGATCGGCCGGTTGTTTGCGACGACGATGATGCCGTAGGGGGTCGCCCATCCCGGACCCATCACCTTGGAGACCTCCTGGAAGGCGATCCGCGCGCCGGCGCCCGTGGGCAGCTGCTTGACGCTCTCCTGACCGGACTTCAGCCCGAGCGCCGGGACCGCAAGCGCCGCGAGGATCGCCGTGGCAGCCAAGCCGGCATAGATCGCATGCCGGGTCACCCAGTTGCCACCGTCGAGCAGGCGCGACCACAGACGCTGCAGCGGCGACGGTGCCGGGAAGCGCATGAGGTTGATGTGGCGTCCGAGCAGCACGAGCACGGCGGGCATCACGACGACCGCTGCGCCGGTTGCAAACGCCGCGGACGTCAGCGCCGCGGCGCCGACCGAGACCATCAACTCGGTCGGTCCGATCACCGCCACGAGCCCCAGCGCGATGATCAGGCCGGTGCCGCCGACGAGGACAGCCTTGCCGGTCGTGTTGAGCTGACGCATCGCCGCCGTGACCTCGTCACGTGCGGGCAGCCCGTCCGCCTCCTGTTCGCGATGGAAGCGATCGAGGATCAGCAGCGCGAACCCGACGCCGACCGCAAGCCCGGTCATCGAGCCGGCGGCGACACCGACGTTGTCGAGCCTGATGAAGTGGCCGAGCAGCGCGACCTCGCCGAATGCCGCCAGCATGCTGATCGTGCCCTTCAAGGTCACGATCAGCGCCGCGACCGGTGCGCGCAACCCGAGGAGCAGCAAGACGAAGAGGATCCCCGCAGCGATCAGCTCGGTGTGACGCAGCTTGTTGACCGATGCGTCCTTGAGCGCACGGTCAATCGACGGCTGTCCCGTGACGTACGCCTTGACCGGCGTCGAGCCGATCGTAGTCGTGACGAGCTTTTCGATCTGCGGCTGGTCGTACTTGACGACGTCCTTCTCCGAGCGGTCGACCGCGACGACGATCATCCCCGCGTTGGGCCGCGGCCGCAGACCGGCACTGCCGCTTCCCTTGTCCCACGCCGACAGCACGCGCATATGCGGCCGTTGCCTCAGCGCGACCGCGAGCTTGGGTCCGACGCTGTTCAGCTGCGCCCTGTCGCCTTCGAGCAAGATCGGGACGAGTTGCGACTGTCCGAACTGCGCGTCGGCGAGCGTCTGAGCACGCGCTGACTCGGTGCCCTTCACCACGGTGATCGTGGGCGACATCGTGTTCGTGACGCCGAAACCGAGCCAAACGAGACCGGCCGCCACTAGCAGCCAGATCGCCAGCGCGGTCTTTGGCCGCCTGATGGACCACTTCGCTAGCGAGATCATCCTCTCCACCTCCTGGCTCAGACGGGGAACCGCGACCTCCGTTGGCCAGGACAGAGCGGTCGGCGGCGCATCAAGTGGGTTTGCTCACGCCACCGTACGGTTCGCCTCCCGCGCTGCCATCCGGAGACGGCGGCAAACCTGGTCCGTACTAACGACGCATCTGCGCGCCGCGGCGCTACGCCTCGCCCCAGGCGAGGATCCCGGCGATGTCGAGCGTCGAGAGGATCCCGACCGGGCGCTGAGTGCGCGGCTCGATCACGAGCAGGTGAGGGGTCAGGTGCGCGAGCATCATCTGGGCTGCCTCACGCAGTGGGGTGCCCGGCTCGACGCTGACAGGGACGCCGCCCGCCATCGTCGCGGCAAGTCTCTCGCTCGAGTCGATGCCTGCGCGGACGAGGTCAAGGTCGGAGATGATTCCCCATGAAAGCGATTCGCCGTGTTGCCGCGAGACGCCCATCACGGCGATGCAGTGGACATGGTGGGTGGCCATCATCCGCGCGACATCGGCCACTGCTGCGTCGGGATCGCAGGTAATGACGCCGGGGTGCATCGCGTCCGCAACGGTGGCGTTGGTCAACGACGGCATCAGGTAGCTGCCGCGGATGGTTGGGGTGGTTGCGGACATCGGCCATCGCCTCCGTTTCGAGTTGCGCGAGACGGACGGTACGCCTGTCTTCAGCGGGCGTCATCCGGGCGCGGCCCGAGAGCGAGATCCGGGATAACCCGCAGGCCGCAGCGATGAAAACGCCACCGACGCGCGAGCAGCAGCGAAGATGTCGGCAGCCGCCTGCGAGTAACGTTCGGGGGAACCCCGATGGCCACGATGAGCACGACGTCCGCCCCTTTTCACACCGCCACGTTCGAGCATCGCGTGCCGGGGCAGCCCGCGGACATGGCGGCTGTGTCCTACAACCTGCAGTACACCAAGCAGCTGGTCGACGAGTTCGTCGGCCGCAACGCGCCCACCGACACCGATGTGCAGACGCTGCGGATGGGCGGTCACGAGCTGGTCCGGGTCAATCAGTTTGGCTGCGACCCCGACGAGCCGACCCGGCGGATCTGTGCGATCGGGGTCGGCGACGACGAGGACAAAGCCAAGCAGGCGGCGGAGAACGCCTGGTTTGACTACCACGCATCGACGCTGTTCACCGAGAAGGCCGGGCCCGAGCACACGCACAAGCTCGCGATCCGCCGTCCGGTGCCCGGCGCTCCCGCCCGGCGCGCCGCGACCGTCGGGGTCATGTACGACCTCGACTTCATGCGCCCGATGGTCGAGGCGGCGGTGATGCGCAACAAGCCGACCCACGACGAGTTCCTGGTCGTCGAAGCCGGCGACCTCACGTTGATGCGGGTCAACCTGTACGGAGCGCATCCGCTCGAGAGCGGGATGCAGGTCTGCGTCGGCGGGATCGCCGACCGCCACTACCGCGCGGTGGCGGGGGCGGAGCAGGCCTGGGCCAGCTACCACATGTCCCTGTTGTTCGGCGCCCAGGCGCTGTCGGGCCCGAGCGCGTAGAGTTCGTCGGCGTTGACTTCCGTCCAGGTCATCGATCGCGGTGACTTCGACACATTGTTGAATGCCCTGTCGGCCCGGGGCTACACGATCGTCGGTCCGACTGTGCGCGATCAAACGATCGTCTACGACGAGCTGGCCACCAGCGCCGAGTTGCCGATCGGGTGGACGGACGAGCAGGACGGCGGCCACTATCGGCTCAAGCGCCGCGACGACGAGGCGTTGTTCGGCTACGCCGTCGGACCGCATTCGTTCAAGAAGTACCAGCTCCCGGCGGAGGTGAAGCTGTGGCGCGCGAAGGTCGACGATCGCGGTGCTCTGGGCGAAGTGGTCGAGCCGCCGCGTGAGTCGCCGCGCTACGCGTTCCTGGGTGCGCGCTCCTGCGAGTTGCACGGCATCGGGATCCTCAACCGGGTGTTGCTCGGCGGCCGCCACCCCGATCCGGCTGACGGCGTACGGACCGATGACCTGTTCATCGTCGCGGTGCAATGCGGGGAGGCGGGCGGGACCTGCTTCTGCGTGTCGATGAACACCGGCCCGGTCGCCGACCGAGGCTTCGACCTGGCACTGACCGAGATCCTCCAGCCCGACCATCATTACTTCACCGTCGAAGTCGGGTCAGCCCGTGGCGCCGAGGTCCTGGCCGATGTTCCGCATCGCGAGGCAGACCAGCAGGACGAGCAGGCGGCGACCGCGGTGCACGAGCGCACCGCCTCGCAGATGGGCCGGGAGCTCGACACCGACGGGATCAAAGAGCTGCTTTATCGCAACTTCAACCACGCACGCTGGGACGAGGTCGCCGACCGCTGCCTGACCTGCGGTAACTGCACGATGGTCTGCCCGACCTGCTTCTGCACCACGGTGGAGGACCTCACCGATCTCGACGGCGGACACGTCGAGCGCCAGCAGCGCTGGGACTCATGCTTCACGGTCGACTACTCCTATATCCACGGCGGTTCGGTCCGCAACTCGGCCAGGTCGCGCTACCGGCAGTGGATGACCCACAAGCTCGCCACCTGGTGGGATCAGTTCGACAGCTCGGGGTGCGTCGGCTGCGGGCGCTGCATCACTTGGTGCCCGGTCGGGATCGACATCACCGAGGAGGCGCGCGCAATCAGAGAGACGGAAGGGAGTTGAGCCCGTGGCGACAATCGACCAGCTGATCGCGGAGGCACCCACGTTCGCCGGGCTGGCTCCCGAGCAGCTCGAGTTCATCGCCGGCTGCGCGTGGAACGAGCGCGTCGAGGCGGGCACATACCTGCTGCGCGAGGGCGAGCCGGCGGAGCGCTTTCATCTGATCAGGCGCGGTGTGGCGGCGCTCGAGATCAACGCGCCTGGGCGTGGACCGCTGGTGATCCAGACCATGCAAGCTGGGGAGGTCGTCGGCTGGTCGTGGCTGTTTGCCCCATATCGCTGGGCGATGGACTGCCGGGCGGTCCAAGACTGCAGCCTCGTGACGTTCGACGGCGCCTGCCTGCGCGGGAAATGTGAGGCCGACCATGAGCTCGGCTACGAGCTGATCACGCGGTTCGCCGCGACGATCATCGACAGGCTCCAGACGACCCGGCTGCAGCTGCTCGATGTCTATGGACGTGCTCCAGCCTCGGCCTGAGCTCTTGCAGCGGGGCCCGATGGTCCCGGTCCCGTTCGAGGTGCTGAGCACCCGCCAGGACACCGAGGACACCTGGACGCTCGAGCTGGCGGCATGCTCGGGCGAGCCGCTCGCGTTCGAGCCCGGACAATTCACGATGTTGGCCGCTGCCGGCGCCGGCGAGGTCCCGATCTCGATCAGCGGCGACCCCGACGAGCCCGAGCGGCTGATCCACACCGTGCGGGCGGTCGGGATGGCGACGCGAGCGATCTGCGACGCGCAGCCGGGACAGGTCCTGAGCGTGCGCGGACCGTTCGGGCGGCCGTGGCCGGTGGACGGGATCGAGGGTGCCGACGTCCTGATCGCGGCCGGTGGAATCGGCCTGCCGCCGCTGCGCGGCGCGATCCTGCGGATGCTCGCCCGGCGCGAGCGCTACGGCCGGCTGATCCTGCTCTACGGCGGCCGCAACCCCGACGAGCTTCTGTACACCGACGAGCTCTCGAGCTGGTCCGAGCGCGGCTTCGAGGTGATGGTCACGGTCGACAGCGCCAGCCCGAAGTGGATCGGGCACGTCGGCGTGATCACCCGGCTGATCCGTCCCGCCCGGCTCGAAGGCGGGGTCCTGGTAGTGATGTCGTGCGGCCCGGAGGTGATGATGCGCTTCCTGTTCGCTGGGCTGCGTGATCACGGAATCCGGCCCGACCACTTCTACGTGTCGATGGAGCGCAACATGCAGTGCGGCATCGGGCATTGTGGTCATTGCCAGCTTGGGCCGACGCTGGTGTGCCGTGACGGGCCCGTGTACCAGTGGTCTGAGCTCGCGCCGTGGCTGGCGGTCCGGGAGCTGTGATGCAAGCCGCGACGGCCGAGCACCAAGCAGCGCGCAAGACCCTTGCCGTGTGGAAGTTCTCCTCATGTGACGGCTGCCAGCTGAGCCTGCTCGACTGCGAGGACGAGCTGCTCGCCGTGGCGGCGCAGATCGACATCGCCTACTTCCTGGAGGCGACGAGCGCGTCGGTCGAAGGTCCCTACGACGTGTCCCTGGTCGAGGGCTCGGTCACGACCGCGCACGAGGTCGATCGCATCAGGGAGATCCGGGAATCGTCGCGGGCGCTGATCACGATCGGTGCCTGCGCCACCGCCGGCGGCGTTCAGGCGTTGCGGAACTTCGCCGACGTCGAGGAGTTCACGCGGCTCGTGTACGCGACGCCCGACTACATCTCGACGCTCGAGCTGTCGACGCCGATCAGCGCGCACGTCCCGGTCGACTACGAGCTTCAAGGGTGCCCGATCAGCAAGGAGCAGCTGTTGGAGGTTCTCAGCGCCTACCTGAACCGCCGCCGCCCGAGGATCAGGGCCCACAGCGTCTGCATCGAGTGCAAGCGCCGCGGCAACGTCTGCGTGATGGTGGCGCACGGCACCCCTTGCCTGGGGCCGGTCACCCACGCCGGCTGCGGCGCGATCTGCCCGAGCTACGACCGCGGCTGCTACGGCTGCTACGGCCCGATGGAGTCGCCCAACACGCTGTCACTGAATGCGTGGAGCGGGATCGGCGACCGCGACCTCGTCCGGGTCTACCGGACCTACAACGCCGACAAGCCCGCGTTCCGCGAGACGAGCGAGCGACATGAGCACAGCTGACGGCACGCGCACGATCCGAACCGATTTTCTGCCTCGAGTGGAGGGAGAGGGCGCGATGTACGTGCAGCTCGAGGGCGACCAGGTGCGCGACGTGAAGCTCCGGATCTACGAGCCGCCGCGGTTCTTCGAGGCGCTGCTGCGCGGCCGCGCGTTCACCGAAGCGCCGGACATCACCTCGCGTATCTGCGGGATCTGCCCGATCGCCTACCAGATGAGCGCGGTGCGAGCGATGGAGAACGCGTGCGGGGTCGCGATCGACAGCGGGCCGATCCGCGATTTGCGGCGCCTGATCTATTGCGGCGAATGGATCGAGAGCCTGGGGCTTCACGTGTTCCTGTTGCACGCGCCGGATTTCCTCGGCTATCCGGGGTTCGTCGAGATGGCGCGCGATCACCCCGCCGTGGCCGAGCAGGGGCTCGCGCTGAAGAAGGCTGGAAACTCGATCGTGACCGTTGTCGGCGGCCGCGAGATCCACCCGATCAACGTTCGCGTCGGTGGCTTCTACAAGGCGCCGAGGCCCGCGGAGCTCCGACGCGCGTTGCAGGAGCAGCTGCAGCGCGGCCGCGAGCACGCGTTGCAGGCGGTCAAGTGGACGGCGAGCTTCACCTTCCCAGAGGTGCAATGGGATCCCGAACTGGTGGCGCTGAGCGAGCCGGATCGCTATCCGATCGATCTCGGACGGATCGTGTCCAACCGCGGGCTGGACATCCCTCCCACGGAATTCAATGCGGTCTTCGTCGAGGAGCACGTCGAGCACTCCAACGCCCTGCACGCCCGGATCCGCGAGCGCGGCAGCTACCTGACCGGGCCGATCTCGCGCTACAACCTGGCCTCCGCGCAACTGTGGCAGCCGGCGCGCGAGGCGGCGGCAGAGGCGGGGCTGGGCGCGACCTGCACGAACCCGTTTCGGAGCATCGTCGTGCGCGCGGTCGAGCTGGTGCAGGCATTCGACGAGGCGCTCGCGATCATCGACTCCTACGAGCAGCCCGACCGGCCCGCCGTCGACGTGGTCCCGCGACATGCGGTCGGCCACGGTGCGACCGAGGCGCCGCGCGGGATGCTCTACCACCGCTACGAGATCGACGAGGACGGGACGATCCTCGACGCGAAGATCGTGCCGCCCACATCCCAGAACCAGCGAACGATCGAGGAGGACCTGCGCGCAGTCGTGCAGCGAAACGTCAGTCTGTCCGACGAACAGCTGCGCCACGTGTGCGAGCAAGCGATCCGCAACCACGACCCGTGCATCTCGTGTGCGACGCACTTCCTCGAACTGACCGTCGATCGGTGCTGATCGTGTGAGCGAGGCGGCCGCGGGGAAAATCGCCCGGCCCGCCCCGTCCGTCCCGGTGCTCGTGATCGGCATCGGAAACGCGCTGCGCGGCGACGATGCCGCCGGGCTCGAGGTCGTTCGAAGGGTCTCCGACGAGCCGCGGATCGCGTGCGCCGCTCACGACGGCGAGGCGATCGAGCTGCTCGAGCGGTGGCGCGACGCACGCGCGGTCGTGCTCGTCGACACGGTCCGCTCCGGGGCGCCCGCCGGAACCGTCCATCGGCTCGACGCAAGCACCGAGCCGCTCCCTGCGAGGCTCCGGCGCGCGTCCAGTCACACAATCGGGATCGGCGAGGCGATCGAGCTTGCCCGCACGCTGGGCAGGCTGCCCGAGCGCGTGATCGTCTACGGCGTCGAGGGCGCGAGGTTCGCCGCCGGGGCGCAGCTGAGCCCCGAGGTCGCGCGCGTGATCGACGCTGTGGCCGAGTCGGTCGCACGCGAAGCGCGGTCGCTTGCGGCCACGCAGCCGTCAGCCCGGTAGCCGTCGGCGGGCAAAGTCGCATAGGCTGACTGGCGATGGCCGACTCCGCCGCTACTCCTGAGCCGCACCCCACGGTCGCGACCATCCGCCATCTCGCGGTTGCCGTCGACGGCTCAGCGGAGGGGCGCGATGCCGCCGTGCTCACAGCCGCGCTCGCGCGCGCGACCGGAGCCGACGTGATCCTGATCGGCGTGCTCGGCGATCCGCTCGTGCTCCCCCTGACCGGGCTCAGCTGGAAGGAGCTGCAACAGCAGGCGGAGCTGACGCTGGCCGAGACCAGGGACCAGCTGGTTCCCGGGGCACGGCCGGTGACCGTCACCGACGTCTCTGTCTCGCGCGGTCTGCAGCGAGTGGTCGCGCGCGAGCACCGTGACCTGCTCGTCGTCGGCTCCAGCCCGGACGGGCCGGATGGGCTGGTGCGGATCGGCCGGCGCACCCGGCAGCTGATCGGCGACGCGGCGTGCGCGCTCGCGATCGCGCCGCGGGGACTCGAGCGGCAGGACCAGGTGACGCTCGAGCGCATCGGCGTCGGCTACGACGGAGGGCCGGAAGCGGAGGCCGCGCTTGCGCTCGCCGGGTCGCTCGCCCGCGCCGCCGGCGCCGAACTGAGCATCCGCGCTGTGGTCGACGACCGGCTGCCCGTGTTCGGCCTGTCGGGATCCCAGTGGGTGCGGCTCAACGCCGAGTGGCAGGAGCTGGTCGCGACCGACGTCGAGCGGCTCCGGATCGGCGCGGTCGAAGCCGCCAAGAGCACTGGTGTCGATGCGCGCGTCGAGGCGATGGCCGGACCACCTCCGAGCCTTCTGCTCGAACTCGGTGAATCGGTCGACCTGCTGGTGATCGGATCACGTCGCTGGGGAGCGTTCGCGCGGGTGGTGCTCGGGAGCACCGGCGAGGCGCTGGTCCACGACGCGACGTGCCCGCTGCTGGTCGTGCCGCGGATCCGACGACCAGGGTTGACGCGTGCCGGCGCACCGGTCGCGCCTGCCGGGAGGTTCGGAAACTCCCGGATCGTGATGCGTGGAAACTACGGGCGCCAAAACCGGACGAATGGACGATAAAGCCGTAGGTTCCCCGCACGTCGGACCGCCGCCTGTTCGGTTGGCGGATGCGATGGGGCGCTTTAGGTTTGACATCCCTGGACGTTCACAAAGCAGGAACGACACGTGAGCCCGGAAAACGCCAAAAGTTCAGCTGAAATCGCCGACCTGCTGGAGCGCGGGCGCGACGCCCAGGCTGGGATCTCAGTCAGCGACGACTGTGGCAAGGAGGACGTACCCCCGACCGCCTACGACCACGACGAGCTGACCCAGTACACCGTCGACGCGATGAAGCAGTTCCTGTCGGGCGTCAGCCGCTACAAGCTGCTGACCGGGCCCGAGGAGCTCGAGCTCGCCAGACGGATCGAGCAGGGCGATCTCGAAGCGAAGGAGAAGATGATCACGCACAACCTGCGGTTGGTGCTGTCGATCGCCAAGCGCTATCAGGGCGCTTCGGACATGACCTTGCTCGATCTCGTCCAGGAGGGGACGCTCGGCCTGATCCGCGCGACCGAGAAGTTCGACTGGCGCCGCGGGTTCAAGTTCTCGACATACGCGACTCTGTGGGTCCGCCAAGCGATCCAGCGCGGTCTCGCCGACAAGGCGCGCGTGATCCGCCTGCCGGTGGCGGTCGAGCAGCAGGAGCGCAAGGTCGCCGCCGCTCACCGCAGGCTGGCGGGAGCGCTCGGCCGCGAGCCGACGCCCGAGGAGATCGCCGACGCCACGGGGCTCGAGCCCGCGCAGGTCGTCGAGCTCGCCAACGCACCGCGGGTCGTGACCAGCCTCGACCGCTCGATCGGCGATGAGGACGAGACGACGCTCGGCGCGCTGATCCCGTCCGACGCCGCGGACATCGGCGAGGAGGTCTTCATCAGCCTCGAGCGCGTAGAGGTCCGCCGCGCGGTCGCGACAATGTCCGAGCCCGCTCGCTCGATCATCCGCATGCGCTACGGGCTCGACGAGGACGGCGAAGGGCACAGCTATGCGGCGATCGGGCGCGCTCTGCAGCTCGGCCCCGATCGCGTGCGCCAGCTCGAGGAGCGGGCGCTGACGCAGCTGTCGCAGCGCCGCGAGCTCGAAGCTCTGCGCGCCGCCTGAGCGCCCGCCTTCAGAGCTCGTGGCAGACGCGAGCCTAGCGCCGCCGATCTGCTGAACTGCATCGACGTGATCGATGCCGAGTCTGTGCTGCGAGGCGCGCGGCGACCTTTGGTGCTGGGGATCGGCGGCGGCGGGGACGTCGTCGGAGCGCTCGCCACCGCCGAGCTGGCCAGGCTTTACGACGGCGCCGAACCGCTGGTCGGGGGCGTGAGCTGGGAGCGGCGGCCGATCGATCCGGTGCCCGGCCCGCGAACGGCGGACGAGATCGCGGGGGCACAACAGCTCGCGCCCGGTGTCTTGCTGGCAGGCCCCGATACGCACGTCCGCGGCCGCGATGTGTTCTTCGCGGAATCGCGGATGGCCGAGTTCCTCGGCGAGCGGACGCTGCTGATCGACATCGCCGGCGGCTCGGCCGTCGTCGCCGATGGCCTCGCCGTCGCCGCGCGCGGCCTCGGATGCGATCTGCTTGTGTTCATCGACGTCGGCGGCGACGTCCTGGCGCGGGGAGACGAGGCGGGACTTCGCAGCCCCCTCTGCGACGCGATCATGCTCGCGGCTGCCTCGCGGCTGAGCGCAGCGGGCCACCAGGTGTTGCTCGGGGTGTTCGGGATCGGCTGCGATGCCGAGCTGACGCCGGATGAGGTGCTGACGCGCCTTGCGGCCGTGGCCGGGGCCGGTGGGCTTGCCGGCGCACGCGGACTGACCGGGCCGGTCGCCGACCGACTCGAGCAGGCGATCACGCTCGTGCCCACCGAGGCCAGCGCGCAGGCGGTGCGCGCGTTCCGCGGCGCCTTCGGGACCGCGAGCATCCGCGGCGGGGCGCGCGCGCTGCAGCTGAGCACGGTGGCCGCGGTTACGTTCTACCTCGACGTCGAGGTGACGATCCGAGTCGCCGGCGTGCTGGCGCGCGCGGTCGCCGACGCGACCACGCTCGACGAGGCCAACCGCGCGCTGGGTCGCCTCGGCGTCCGCACCGAGTTGGATCTCGAGCACGACGCAGCGGACACTAGTCAGTGAGAGGCCTTCGATCCGGCTAGAGTTGAGAGTGCAGAGCGTGAGTGTTTCCGCAACGGACCGACCGCCAAACCGGTCAGCGGTGCCCAGCCGCATCTCTACGGGCACTCACGCTCTCGGCGTGTTTGCAAGCGCCAGCCTCGTGGTCTCGTAGTTCGCCACATCCGATGCGCGGCAAAGGGCGCTGCTCGCGGCGCCACCCGGCACGTAACGTGGTGGCAGCCAACCGTCTGGAGCGAGTACGACATGGATCCAATCCGCGAACTAGCCAAGGAAGCGTGGTCTGAGTACTTCGATGCGGTCAGCCGCGAGCTACTGCACTCGGACGTCTCGATCGAAGTCACTACCGCGCCGGGTCAGCCGATGGTCGAGGCGCGTCACCTCGCTCTGCAGGCGCTCGCATACGATCGCCGCGACGACGTTTTCGAGGTCTCGGCGGCGCGCGGCGGGCCGCACCTGCCCAGCACGCTGAGGCGACTGGTCGACCACCCAGAGCGGATCGTCGTCGACAGCTGGTCGCTGCTGGCGCCGATGACGATCTCAGTCGACAGCCGCGACGGCGTGCGGACCGTCGTCAGGATCGGGTCCTCGCCCGAGTTCTCGGGCTGATCGGGCGCCGCCGGCGCTGCGCCGACAACGAAGCTCGCGCCATCCTCAGCGGTGGATTAAGTCCGCGATATTGGCGGACTTAATCCACCGCACGCCCGAACCGCACCCGGCATTTGTCACAGAAAACCTCACGCAATTGGGGTTAACGTCAACGACGTTGCCAGCTGCCTGCGGCACACGATCGAGGAGGAAATTATGCGGACCGTCTTTGGCATTCTGCTGTTCGTACTCGTCTGTGGACCCATCGCGTACATGGTGTATGACGACGTCAAGGGGCGACGGCCTCGCGTTCGGCCGCAGCTGGCTAGGGCACGAGCTCGTCGAGCACATCGGCTAGTCCGTGAAGGTCGGGCAGCTCGCGCGTAGGGGCCGGCTCGGCGCGCTCGCCAAGCCGATTGATCCAGATCGATGGGATGCCGAGCTCGTGCGCCGGGACGATGTCGTGGAAGTGGCTCTGCGCGACGTGCACGTGCCGCTCGTGATCTGCGTGCGTGAGGTCGTAGAACGTCCGCCAATGCCCGAGCGCCGGCTTGTAGGACCCGATCTCGGACGCGACAATCGCACCGCTGAACGGCACGCCGATCGCGTCGATCGAAGCATCGATCAGATCACGATCGCTGTTTGACAGCATGACGAGCTGCCACCCCCGGCGCCGCGCCTCGGCGAGCTGCCCTGGCACTTCACCGAACAGCGGCCAGCGCGGAAGCGAAAGCCCAAGTGCGTCCGCGTCCTGCCCGGTAAGTTCACGACCGGCCTCGGTCGCGATTGCCGCCAGCACCGCCGCCATCACATCGCGGTAGCGCGCCTGCGGATTCTCGCGCTGGATCTGCGGCTCGAGCTCGTGATAGCGCCCGAGCAGCCGCGGGCCTTGATCGCCGCCGAACAGCCGCTCGAGCTCGGCCTGAATACCAGCATTCCAATCCACCAGCGTGCCATAACAGTCGAAGGTGGCCCAACGGGCATTGATCACGGGGCCGGGATTCTCAGACACAACCGCAGCATACGGCTGGTGCGACCAGCCGCGCGCGCGTTCGCGTCGTCCAGGTCATCGTCGCCCTGGCGTTGCGCGTCCGCTACGACCATTGGTACGCCGGCTCAATACTGGTCGGCGCGATCTACCCGATGCTGTACTGGCTCGTATCCGCCAGCGCCGCCCTCGACCAACAGATCTCGGGACTGATCCGCGGGCCGCGGGAACGCCGGGTGGTATGGGACATCCCGCGCGAGCGCCTGGACTCCACGCGCCGCTGAAGCGCGGCGCTCGCAGTACGCACACGGCCGATTTCAGTAGTTCACCGTACGATTGCCGCGCAAGTCTGCGGATGGCCGCGCCGGGCCCAGCGCTTACCGTGGTTCACATGACCGCGTACTCGACCAAGCTGCCGGCTTCCCTGCCAGCGTCTCCCACGGTGGCTGGTCGAGCGACCGTGATCAGGCGGCTGTGCGTGCTCGTCGGTGTCGGCGTCTCTCAGACCCCGCCGGTAAGGATTCGGCGGAGAGCTGATCGTCAGACGCCGGCGGGCTCGCCACGCCGGCAGTCCGCGCCGGGCAGGCGCTGACCGACCTCGAGCAC
Source organism: uncultured Solirubrobacterales bacterium (assembly GCA_963809685.1). Taxonomy (GTDB): domain Bacteria; phylum Actinomycetota; class Thermoleophilia; order Solirubrobacterales; family Solirubrobacteraceae; genus Palsa-465. The sequence goes on from CAWEKN010000008.1 coordinate 386,399, forward strand.
CCAGGGCGCCGAGTGCCGTCGCGGTGACCGGCCGTCACAGCCATTACTGCATGCGCTCCGTCGTACTTTGCCGCATGCAGATCAAGGCGTTTGTCCGGTCGCAGCCTCGCCGCCCGCAAGCTAGCTTGAGTCTCGTGTCCTCTCATCCGCATCTCGTCGCAGTTCCCGAGTCCACAGCCCACGGCACGCCCGCGGACGCTCGCGTGCGCGTCGTCCTGGCCGAGGATCACGCGACCATGCGGCGCAGCCTGAAGCTGCTGCTGGAAGGCGAGCCCGACATCGACGTCGTGGCCGAGTCCGCCACGCTGTCGACGGCGATCGCCCAGGTGTCGTTGCTGCATCCAGACGTGCTGGTGCTCGATCTGCGCACCGCGGACGGCAGGAGCTTCGAGATCGTCCGGCGGTTGCGCGCTCAGGCGCGGCCAACGAGCACGGTCGTGATCACGATGGACGACGACGAGGCGTTCGCGCGGTACGCCCATCGGGCGGGCGCACTGGGGTTCGTGCTGAAGGACACCGCCGACGCCGAGTTGCCAGAGGCGGTCCGGCGCGCCGCGCGCGGACAGACCTACACCAGCCCGCGGGTGGCGCCGACGCCGGTCCAGCACGGCGCGCGGATGCGCGGCTCCGCGTCAGGAGCCGGTCGGCTGCTCGGGGCTGGCGCCGGTGCGAGCGACGTATCGAGCCGGGAGGGAGATGCGCACCTCGGTGCCACCGTCGCCAGACTCGATCTCAAGCGATCCGTCTGAGAGGTAGACCCGCTCGCGCATCCCGGCCAGGCCATAGCCGTCGCTGCGCTTGGACACGTCGAAGCCGATGCCGTCATCGCGAACCATCACCGAGACCTGGTCGGTGACCGCGCTCACTCGCACCTGCACCGTGCTTGCGCGCGCATGCTTGACGACGTTGGTGAGCGCTTCCTGGACCAAGCGGTAGACGGTCGTCTCGAGTTCCGGGTCCAGCTTGAGCCCGCCGTGGCCGGGTGCCGGCAGATCGATCCGACGCTCGATCGTGAGCTCGCCCTCGCTGCGGCGATCGAGCAGCGCCTCTAGCGCCGGCTTCAGCCCGATGTCGTCCAGCGCCGCCGGACGAAGGTCGGCGATGATCGAGCGCAGCCCGGCAATCCCCTGCTCGATCGCGTCGACGGCCTGCTGCATGGCAGGCTGATAACGCGCGACGTCGCCGCGACGGAGCGTGCCGGACAGCAGCACCCTCAAGCCTCCCAGCACTTGGAGCGTCTCGTCGTGCAGCTCGCGCGCCCAGTACCGGCGCTCTTCGTCCGCCGCCGCCATCGAGCTGCGCAGCCGGTCGGCTTCGACGCTTCGCGCGATTGCGACTGCGTTGGCGGCGGATGCGGCGAACGAGAGCATCAGCTGCTCGTCGGCCTCGGTGAATGGCCCAGCTTGATCGCCGCGGTTGAATGCCAGCAGCACGCCGATACCAACGCCGCGATAGACCATCGGCACCAGCAGCGCGGTGCGCGCGTCGGGCGGGTTGAGCGGTGCGGGCGCACCCCGCAGCCGCGCATTGACGTCCTGCACTCGCTCCGGGAGCCGGCGCTCGAGCACCTCCCCGGAGATCGAGCTGCCGACTGGCAGGCGCCGCCCGGTGACGTCCTCCTCGTATCCCGAGCTCGCGACCACGACCAGCTCCTCGCCGTCGCGGAGCATGATCGCCAGCGCGCGTGCGCCGATCAGTTCCCGGCCTCGGTTCGCGATCAGCTCGAGCACTCGCTCGGGCCCCGGCGCGGCACCCGTCGCGACCGCGATGTCGCGCGTGGCCTCGAGCCCGTGGACCGCGCGCTCGAGCTCCTCGCGGCGCCGCTCGCTGCGCTCGTACAGGCGAGCGTTGGCGACCGCGCCGCCGGCCCACTCGGCGAGAGTCACGACGGCCTGCTCGTCGGCCTCGGTGAACGCGGCGCCGTCGCGCTTGTCGGCGAGGTACAGAGTCCCCCACGGCTGCCCGTTGATCAACACCGGCGCCCCGAGGAAGCTGCGCATCTCGGGGTGCCCTGGCGGGAATCCGGCACTGCGCGGATGCTCGGCGATGTCGCGTAGTCGCAGCGGGTGCGGCTCGCTCATCAGCAACCCGAGCACGCCGCGACCGCGTGGTGGCTCGCCGATCTCTCGGACTGTCGGGTCGTCGATGCCCGAGGTCAAGAACTCGGCGAGCCCGTTCCGGTCCTCGTCGAGTACAGCGAGGGCGGCATAGCGAGCGCCCGTGACGTCGCGTGCGGCGTCGAGAACCCGCGCGAGGATCGATCGGGTGTCCAGGTCCGATACGAGGGCCCGCGCCGCGTCCAGCAGACGGCGGAGCGGGAGTTCACCTCCTGCGCCCAGCGCGCTGTTACTTGGCTGTCGTCGGCTTGGCTGCTGTGCTTCGCCTGGTCGTGGTACGTGCGGCCGGTTTGCTGGTCGTGCGCGCCGACGACGCCTTCGCCGCCGTGCTCCTCGCCGCCGTGCTCCTCGCCGCCGTGCTCCTCGCCGCGGTGCTTCGGGCCGCGGTACTCGTCGGAGCCTTGGCCGCGGCGCGGCCGGGCTTGGCCGCGCGCGTGCCGGAGTCTTGGCCGCGGTGCGTGCCGGAGTCTTGGCGGCGGCCGAGCGGCTCGAGCTCGCAGCTGCCGACCTCTTGGCCGGTGTGACAGTTGAGCGCAGCTTGTCGAGATCCTTGAGCATCGTCTTGTGGGACTTCGCGGCCTGGCTGCGGACCGACTTCAGCGCCGACGCGACGTCCTTGTAGGCGGACTTGGCGCCCTTGCCGAGGTTTTCGCGCATGGAGCTCAGAGCGTTGGTCGCTTCATCCAGCGCCTTGTCAAAGCGCGCGGTCGCCGCCTCGACCTCCTTGCGCGTGATCGAGCCGGTCCCTTCAGTGGTAGTTGAGCTGCGTCCGCTCTTACGAGCGGGCTTCTTCTTCGCAGCGGGCATGTGTTGCTCTCCCTTCTCTTTCTCTATCCGACAGGTGCGAATACTTGCGAACGGCGCAGACATACGCGTTTTCGAAATGCGCGCGGCTAGCTTACGGGTCCGGCATGACGCTCGCACGTTTGTCGCGCCTGCGTTGCGCTCAGACCGTACCCTCCCCGCCAAGATCGGTGGGCCATTACGGATACCGACGCGCCCCGCCGGTGCGACCCTGAGCACATGAGTACCGGCGGCTTGTCAGCAGCCGGGCGGTCGCTGCGACCGTCGGCACGGAAAGCCGGTCGGGGCGCACCCGGCTTGGCGGATTGGGCGATCGCGCGCCGCGCGCAGATCCTGCTCGCGATCACGATCACCGCGATCGTATCGGGCGCGGCGCTGCATCTCGCCGGCGCGGGCTCCGCCGGCGATCAGGTGTGGCGGGCGGCGGTCGCGCTGTTGGCGGTCGACCTCGGAATCGAGGTTGCCCACACAGTCGTCGTCGATCGACACCTTGGCGTCGACACGATCGCGCTGGTCGCGATGGTCGGCTCGCTGGCGCTGGGCCAGGAGCTCGCCGGAATTGTCGTCGGCCTGATGTTCACCGGCGGCTCTGCGCTGGAGGCTGTCGCGTCGGCCCGCGCCCGTCGCGAGCTCACGTCATTGGTGCAGCGCGCGCCGAAGGTCGCGCAGCTTAGAACGGGCGACCGCCTGCGCGAGGTCTCAGTCGAGGACGTGCAGGCCGGCGACATCGTGATGGTTCGGACCGGGGAGGTGGTACCGGTCGACGGCACCGTCGTCAGCGCCGAGGCTGTCGTCGACACAAGCACGCTCAGCGGCGAGCCACTGCCCGAGACGATCAGGTGCGGGATGCCGGTCTTAAGTGGATGCGCGAACGCGGGCGCCCCGTTCGACGTGCGCGCCGACCGGCCGGCCGCGCACAGCGCGTACGCCGCGCTGGTGCGGCTCGTCGAGCAGGCGCAATCGCAGCGGGCCCCGTTCGTGCGGATGGCGGATCGCTACGCTGGCTTCTTCCTGCCGGCAACGCTGCTCCTCGCCGGACTTGCGTGGACGCTCAGCGGCGATCCCGAGACGGCGCTGGCCGTCGTCGTCGTGGCAACGCCGTGTCCGCTGATCCTCGCCGCGCCGATCGCGCTCGTCTGCGGCCTGTCGAGGGCGGCGCGCTCCGGCGTGATCGTGAAGGGAGCTCGTGCGATCGAGACGCTCGGAGAGGCTCGCACCGTGCTGTTTGACAAGACCGGCACGCTGACGGTCGGCACGGCCGAGATCCGCCGCGTGGTCAGCGCCGGGCCGCTGCACGCGGGCGAGTTGCTGCGGCTGGCGGCATCGGTTGACCGGATGTCGGCACACGTGCTCGGCGAAGCGCTCGTCGCCGCAGCACAAGCGCAAGGTCTGGAGCTGACGATCCCGGTCGACGTGATCGAGGAGCCGGGCCAGGGTATCGCCGGCACCGTCGACGGTCGCCGGGTCGCGGTCGGCAGCCGCGCGTTCATCGATAGCAGCGGCGTGACCGCCGGCGAACTGGCGTCAGCGGCGCTGATCGGCACGCGCGGTTCGGGCGAGACCCATGTGCTCGTCGCGGTCGATGGCCGCCTCGGCGGCGTGATCGTGATGGCCGACGAGCTCCGTCCCGACGCGCTGCAGATCGTCGCGCGGTTGCGCGCCGAGGGCGTGCGCCACATCGCGATGCTGTCCGGCGACCGGCGCTCGGTCGCCGAGGGCGTCGGCCGCGACCTTGGCGTCGATCGCGTGTACGCCGAGCAATCGCCCGAGGACAAGCTCGAGGTCGTCCGCCGCGTCCGCGCCGATCCGTCCCTGTGTCCGGTCGTGATGGTTGGAGATGGGATCAACGATGCCCCCGCGCTCGCGCTTGCCGATGTCGGGATCGCGATGGGAGCGGCCGGCGCGACCGTCTCATCGGAGACGGCCGATGCGGTGATCATGGTCGACCGCGTCGACCGCGTCGCCGACGCGGTGCACACGGGTCGGCGCGCGCTCGCGATCGCCCGCCAAAGTGTGCTGGTCGGGATGGGCCTGAGCATCGCCGCGATGGTGGTCGCCGCATTCGGCTATCTGCCGCCGGTCGCCGGGGCGTTGCTGCAGGAGGTGATCGATCTGTCGGTTATCCTCAACGCCCTGCGTGCGCTGAGGGGATGAGCCTGCGCCGCCTCCACCTCTACACGACGGGCGGGTCCGCCTAGCCCGGCGGGGCTGCGCGCCGAGTAATCGCACGACCAACAGGTAGACGATCGGCACGGCCGGCGCGAGCACGACGTACTGAAGCCACGGCTTCGAGGCATCGGATCCCGACCCGAGCGTGTGCACCAGGCCCAGGATCCAGACCGCGACCGTCGCCCGGTGAAGCTTGCGCCAGCGCCGCGCCCCGATTCGCTTGCGCAGGTAGAAGCTCGGCCCGAGCAGAATCGCCAGATACCCGGCGATGATCCCGATCCCGGTGAAAGCCGTCCGGTAGCTCAGCGCGAACGGAACTGCGATTCCGCGCCATCCCGGGTGAAGCCAGCCGTCTCCGAGCAGCGAGGCGCCGTGCGCGCCGATCGCCATGATCGCGATCAGCGCGGTGTGCTCGTGCAGACGGGCGATCGCACGTTTGACCCGGGTGCCGCGCAACGTCTTCGTCGCCATCGCCAGCCCCATCAGCACCGACAGCGAGATCAGCGTCAGGGCGACGATCCCCGACGCCCTGCTGACCAGCCACCAAATCACGTGCAGCGGCGGCGAACCGGTCATCGCGCAGGCCCGATCGGCTGGCCCGGAATCGTAGGCCCGTACAGGCCCCCGTCGAGTTCGCCGACCACCTCGACGTCGCCGTTGTCGTGGATGATCACGCCGGCGCTGTCCGCCAGCGCCTCCCGGGCTCCCTCGGGGCCGGACAGCAGCGCCAGCTTCGACAGCGTCTCGGCCTCGAGCGCGGTCGATCCGAGCGCGGTCACCCCGATCAGGCCGGTCCAGGCCGGCGCGCCCGTGCTCGGGTCGAGCAAGTGGTGGGCAAAGCCGCCGTCGGCGTCGCGCCAGATCCGTACGTTGAGGCCCGACGTCGCGACGCCGCCGCGGGCGACGCGGACGAAGCCGACCGGTCGCTGCGTCAGCGGGTGCTCGATCTCGATCTCGTATGGCTCGAGCTGCGCGCCGACGCCGCCAACCGCGATGTCACCGCCGCAGTCGACCACAAACCGGGTGTAGTCGCGCAGGCGATGCGCGACCGCATCCGCACACAATCCCTTGCCGGTGCCGCCGGTGTCGAACATCAGGCCTGGGGGCCGCTCGATCGCCCCGGTGTCGTCGTCGACGACGACGTCTCTCCAGCGCTGCGCCGGGTTGGGTCGCGCGGGGCGGCGTGCCGGCGCTCCCGCCAGCGCATCGCGCAACGATGCCGGTGCGGCGCCATCGAGCGATGTCCGGTACCCGGTTCGCTGCAGCGCCTGCACGAGCGTCGGGTCGACCAGCCCGTCGGTTCGCTGTGCCGCCCACAGGCCGGCCCGGACGGCCGCGCGCAGCAGCGTCGAGGCGGGAGCGCGCCGCCGCGGATCGCGGTTCAGTGCCGTCAGCTCGCTGTCGAGCGCGAAGCGGCTCAGCCGCTGCGCGAACGAGAACACGAACTCGCGCTCGCGATCGGCCGCGGCCAGAGGCTCGGGCGCAGCGGACGCGAGCCGCTGGCCGACCAGCAGCCGAATGTCGCTGCCCATCGCGTGAAACGTGTAGTCGAGCTCGTCGCCCATCGCCGGTCCCGCGAGAGTCGGGGTCAGGACGAGCGGGTCGTGGCCGGCGCCGGTCCGGCAGGGGAGCTCGAGCTCGACACCGATTGCGATCGCGTGACCGACGTCCCGCGCGCGCCGGCGCCGGGCACGGTCTCGACGACGCTCGTCTCATAGACCTTGCGCAGCACGACAACGGGCCGCGGTGGAGCGGGCACGGCCGCGGGACGGATCTGGGTCGCCAGCAGCGCGACCACGAGCAGGAACGCGGCGATCGTCAGCAGCAGGACCGTCAGGCGGTCGGGCCCGGACGCGCGACCGCCCGAGCGACGCGGGCGGCGAATCGACGCTGTCCGCTCAGTCGCCGTGGTCGCTGCCATCGTGATGATCGCTGTGGTTGCTGTGGTCGCTGCCGTCACCGCCATCGCCGCCGCTGTGGCCGCCGCTGCTTGTGCGCGTGGTCACCGGACCGCTCGAGTGCGAGCTGGTGCCCGAGCCCGAGGAGCCATGTGAGGCGCTGGTGCGGGTGGTCACGGGACCGCTCGAGTGCGAGCTTGCGCCCGAGCCCGAGGACCCGCTAGAGCCGTGCGAGGCGCTCGTGCGGGTCGTCACCGGCGTGCCCGGCGGACGAGCTGGAGCCGGGCGAGGCGCCGGCCGAGCTGTGGCCGCTCGAGCGCGTGACGACGCCCGCGGTTCCGGCGCCGGCCCCGCCACCGCCGGCGCGCGCGTGCGAGCCGCTGGCGCCGGTCTTGATCGCGCCCTTGCCGTGAGGTCCGCGGCCGCCGGCCGCGACCGCCCCGCGCGGCGTCGGAAACGCGTGGCGATCGTGGCGGACGATGTGGATGGTGCGGCGGATCACCTGCGTGCGGTATTGCACTGCCGGCGCGCGGGCGGCGACGGTGGCGACCGTCGTGTCTGCCGGTTGGATCGCGTAGACGGCGACGGCGCCGGCCGCGACTGCGGTGACCGCCGCCGCGGTTCGCGATTGTGTCCTGCGCATTCCCATCCTCCAGTTCGGGGTCGGCGGGAATGTGCCGGGCACGGCGCCAGCGCCAGCCCAAAGGCGCGCAAAGCTTTGGCAAAGGTAAGTCCGGTCTTAGCGCGAGCCAACGATCTTTTTACGCGGCGCCGCCAAGCTTGCCGGCGATGAGCAGAGCAGACGCTGATGGGATCGTGATCGCCGGCGGCGGGCTCGCGGCGCAGCGTTGCGCCGAGGGTCTGCGTCGAAGCGGCTGCGAGCGCCCGATCAGGATGATCTGCGCCGAATCGCATCGGCCGTACGACCGGCCGCCGCTGTCGAAGGAAGCGCTGACCGGCGAGCAGCGGGCGAGCGAGCTCCCGTTCCGGCCGGCGCGGTGGTACGCCGATCACGACGTCGAGCTGCTGCTCGGCGTGAGCGCGGTCGGGCTAATGCCTTCGGAGCGACGGGCGCTCCTGTCAGATCACACCGCGCTGCGCTACGAGAAGCTGCTGATCGCGACTGGCAGCCGCCCGCGGATGCTGCCGCTGCTCAACGGCCATGACAACGTCTCAATGCTGAGGACCGTCGATGATTGCCTGCGGCTGCGCGAGGTGCTCGGGCGCGCGCCGCGGCTCGCGATCCTCGGGGCCGGCTTCATCGGACAGGAAGTCGCGGCGACAGCGAGCAAGCTGGGAGCCGACGTGACGATGGTCGAGGCCGCGCCGTGCCCGTTGATCGGGGTGCTCGGGCCCGCGCTGGGGCGGTGGTTTGCGCGCATGCACCGCGAGCAGGGCGTCGAGGTCATCACCGACGCCACCGTCACCACGGTGCAGGCCAACGGCGATGTCCGCGCGTTGAAACTCTCGACCGGCCGGGTCGTGGAAGCCGATCATGTAGTCGTCGGGATCGGCGTCGACCCGGACGTGCGCTGGCTGTGCGGCAGTGGTCTGGACTGCGTGCGCGGGGTCCCGGTAGATCGCGACGGACGCACCGAGGTGCCGGACGTGTTCGCCGTCGGCGACGCCGCCGCGACGTTCGATCCGATCGTCGGCGGCCATGTGCCCGGGTCGCACTGGGAGGCCGCGGGACGCCAGGGCGCGCGCGCCGCGCGCGCGATGCTCGGGCTCGCGCCCGGGGCCGCGCCGGTCACCAGCTTCTGGACCGACCAGTACGGGATCCGGATCCAGTACCTCGGTCACGCACGGGCGGCCGACTCGTTCACGATCGACGGAGATCCGTCGAGCCGCGACTTCACAGCGATGTTCACCCGCGCCGGACGGCCAGTCGCCGCGCTGCTCGTCAACCGGCCTCGTTCCCTACCCGCGGCACGAAAGCTGATCGAGAACGGAGACGGTCGATGACATACCTCGTGGAAATCGATGAAGACGCGTGCGCGGCCCACGGTGACTGCGTCGACGTCGCGCCGGACGTGTTCGAGCTGGGCGACGTCGCGGTCGTGATCGGGAGCGGTTCCGACGAACTGGTGCGCAGAGCAGCCGAAGCGTGCCCGAGCACAGCGATCCGGCTCCTCGACGCCGACACCGAGGAGCAGGTCTACCCGTAGAGCACGAGCGCCGCCGCCGGCGGCAGGTCGGCGCGCGTCAGTCGTCGGCGCGCGTCAGTCGTCGCGATGGCTGCTGCTGCCGCCACCGCTGCCGCCGTTATCGCCGCGGCCGTCGTCGTGGTGGACGGGCGGCCGGCTCGAAGAGCTCCCGGTGCCAGACGATGGGCCCGGCGAGCTCGATGAGGAGAACGCGTTCGAGCCGCTGTGAGTCGGCGCAGTAGCGTTCTGCGCACTGGAAGGCGTCGAGCCCGAGCCGGACGGGGTTGGCGTCGAGGCCGACGCGGCCGGCGCGAAGGAGCTCGAGCCCGAGTGCGCCGGGGTCGACGCGACGGCCGACGTCGCCGGCGCAACGGACGCCGACTGGGCCTTGGCCTTCGCCGCCACGGCCCGATGCCGCGCCCCGCCGTGGCGCCGGACAGCGGTGCGGACGTGCGATGCGGGGTGGCGCTCGTGTGAGCCATCGGCCCGCGCCGGTGCGAGGCCGCGGACGACCGACAACGGCTCGGACAAAAGCCCGATCGGCTGGCTCGCGAGCTGGCTTGCCGACCACGCGATCGCGGCTGTCGCGACGATCCCGAGCAGCGCTGCGGTGCCCCACATCACGGTGCGCTGGGTCATGGCTCGGGGACAGTAGTGACGCTCGGGTTAAGCCGGCGCAAAGCGCCGCTCCGGGTCGCCGGCAGCCGGTGGTGCAGACGCGGGCGGCGCTAGCGTCAGGGTCGCCGCAGTGCCGCCGCCCGCTCGCGCGCTGAGGCGGACGTCGCCACCCCATTCGCGCATCAGCTCGCGCGCGATCGACAGTCCCAGGCCGCTGCCGGGCGGTCCCGCCCGTCCGGCCCGGCCGCGGTGGAAGCGCTCGAACACAACCTCGAGCTCGTCGTCGTCCACGCCCGCGCCCCGGTCCCGCACGTCGATCGCGCCCGGAGCGCTGACGATCATCACAGTGCCTCCGGCCGGTGAGTAGCGCAGCGCGTTCTCGACCAGCGCGTCGAGTGCGCGCTCGACATCGGGCGCGGCGGCCCACGCCGCTCCGGGCGGTCCGTCGCTGCAGCACTCGAGTGCGATCCCGCGGTCCGCCGCCTCGGCGCGCCAGCGCGCGACCGCCGATTCGGCAATCTCGCGAAAGTCCAGCTCGGCGCCGGCCGCGTGACGCTCGCCCACTTTGCTCAGCAGCAGCAGCTCCTGCACCGTGTGCGAGAGCCGATCCACCTCGTCGATCGCCGCATCGATCTCCGCCTCGGCGGGCCCGGCGCCGACCGCCTTGGCCTCCTCGAGACGAAGGCGCAGCCCGGTCAGCGGGGTGCGCAGCTGATGCGACGCGTCGGCGACGAAATCGCGTTGCGCGCCGAGCAGCCTCGCGATCCGGTCGGTCATCTCGTTGAACGAGCGGGCCAGCGACCGCTGCTCGCGGCTCCCCTCGATCGGCGCGCGTGCGCGCAGGTCGCCGCCTGTCACGCGCCGCGCGACCTGCTCGAGGCGCTTCAGCGGCCTGCTGACCTGGGCCGCGATCACGACGCCCGCGAACAGCCCGAGTGCAAGCACGATCACTCCGATCAGCACCAGCCCGAATTGCACCCGGCGCACGGCCGAGTGCAGCGCGGCGACGCTCTGGGTCACGCGCACCGCGCCGACCGGTCGGTCGTTACGGATGATCGGGACCGCCGTCGCGAGGATCTCCCGCCCGAGTGTGTTGGAGTAGCGCTCGCGCTGGACCTGGGTGCCGGCCAGCGCCTGCTGAATCTCCGGACGGCTCTCGTAGTTGGTGCCGACGGCCGCCGGACCGGCGCTGTCGACGAGCACGCTGCCGTCACTGCTTGTGATCAGGATGCGCCCGCGGATGTCGCGCGCGGCGTTGTCGGCGAGCGTCGTCAGGTCTGCTCGTTGCCTGGGTGCCAGCAGGTCGGCGGCGGTCGCGGCCACGAGGTCGGCCTGCGCCTGGGCTTGCGTTCGGACCTCCGCCTTGACACGCGCGCTCAGGTTCACCGCCAGCGGAACGCCGAGCGCGATCAGCGCGAGCAGAAGAATGTAGGTGAGCGCCGCGAGGAGGCGGAGCCGGAGGCTGATCGATGTGCCGCCGATCACCGCTCCTATGCATCCGCGAGGCGGAATCCGACGCCGCGAACGGTGTGGATGTACTTCGGCTCGCCGGGATCGTCGCCGAGCTTGCGCCGGAGCCAGGCGATGTGCACGTCCAGGGTCTTGGTCGAGCCGAACCAGTTGAGGTCCCAGACGTCAGACATCAACGACTCTCGCGTGACGACGCGGCCGGCGTCCTTGGCGAGGCGGGCGAGCAGGTCGAACTCCTTTCGCGTCAGCTCGAGCTCATCCTCGCGCAACCACGCGCGCCGCGCCGCGAGATCGATCCGCAGATGCTGGACCGACAGCTCCTGGGCTTCTGGCTGGCCGGGCCTGCGGCGCAGCACCGCACGAATCCGCGCGATCACCTCGCCGGTCGCAAACGGCTTGACGATGTAGTCATCGGCGCCCAGCTCGAGGCCGACGACGCGGTCGGTCACCGTCCCGCTCGCGGTCACCATGATGATCGGCACGTCTGATTGCAGGCGGAGCCTGCGGCACACGTCGCGGCCGTCGGCGTCGGGCAGCGACAGGTCGAGCAGGACCACGTCGGGGTTCAGCTCGGAGATCAGCACCATCGCCTGTGCGCCGGTGCGGGCGACGGTTGTCCGAAACCCGCTCCTGGACAGCGCGCTCGCGAACGGCTCGGCGATCGAGCGTTCGTCCTCGACCAGCAGGACCGACGGGCCGCTGGGGCCGGCCGGGCCGCGGTCACCAGATGCGGGGCTGAGCATCGCTGGAAACCTACCTTCTCACTGTAAGGCGTCCGTTATACGGCAAGTTCCGGCGCAAGCCAGCGCAAATGACGCGTCACCCGGCTCGGGACTAGGATCAATTGCATGCCGCCGCGTGAACCTGTGCTCGTCGCCGGTGGTGGCCCCGCGGCGATCGAGTTGCTGCTGGCGCTGCGCAAGCTCGCGGGCGACGAGCTTGCGCTCGAGCTGATCGCGCCCGACCGCGAGCTGGTGGTCAGGGCATACGAGGTGCTCGCGCCGTTTCACGAAGGAAACGAGCATCGCTATCCGATTGCGAGGATCGGGGCCGACTTCAACGTGGCCGTGATCAGAGACGCGCTCGCCGCGGTCGACGCCCAGACCCGCACGGTGTCGCTGGGCTCGGGTGCGCAACGCCGGTACGGCACGCTGATCATCGCGATCGGCGCGAGGCAGATCGATGCGGTCGCCGGCGCTGTGACGTTCCGCGGAGCCCGGGACGCGGCGAAAGTGAAGGCGCTGCTGATCGACTCGCGCTCGGGCCGCCATCGTCGCGTGGCGTTCGTCGTTCCCGGCGGCCACACCTGGCAGCTGCCGTTGTATGAGCTCGCGCTGCACACGTCGGCGTGGCTGTCGGAGCGGGGGATCTCGGGAGTGCCGCTGTCACTGGTCAGCCCGGAGCCGCGGCCGCTGTCCTCGTTCGGCACACGGGTCAGCGACGAGGTCGCCGCGATGCTGCAGCGCGCCGAGATCGAGTTCGTCAGCGCGCAGCCGGTCCGCCACGAGCCGGGGCAGCTGCTGCTCGCCGGCGGTCGCGCGCTGCAGGCCGACCTCGCGATCGCGATAGCGCGCCTCGCGGGGCCGCGGCTCAGCGGTCTTCCGAGCGACGAAGACGGCTTCGTCCCGGTCGACGAGCTCGGGCGAGTCATCGGCGTGGACGGCGTGTTCGCCGCCGGAGATGCGACCACGTTCCCGCTCAAGCAGGGAGCGATTGCGACGCAGCAGGCGGACGCGATCGCCGAGTATCTGTCCGGCGACGACGCCTCCGGCGCGACCGCGCCCGGCTTTCACCCAGTCTTGCGCGCGGTCCTGTTCGGCGGCGAGGAGAAGCGCTACCTGCAGGCCGAGCCCGGCGACGGTCTGCAGGAAAGCTCGATCGCTTCCGCGGAGCCATTGTGGCCAGAGACCGGCAAGCTCGTTGGTCGTTACCTCGCGCCCTATCTCGAATCGCTGCAGGCGGCCGACGATCCGTAGTCAATACTGAGGTTGTGGAGTAGCGCAGCCGGATGAGGTCGCCCCGAGCACGCCGTAACGTGGCTCGTATGGATGCGTCTATCGTGCACGCGGTGTCCGACCAGGAATCAGACAATTCAACGATCACGATCGTGATCGCGGACGACCATCAGGTAGTCCGCGCGGGGCTGCGCCTGCTGCTCGAGGCCGAGGAGGGCTTCGAGGTCGTTGCCGAGGCCGGCGACGTGCCGACGACCGAACGGCGGCTGACCGCGTACGGGCCGCGAGTGCTGATCCTCGACCTGAACATGCCCGGGGAGTCAAGCCTGCCGGCGATTCCGCGGATGCGTAACAACGCTCCCGACACACAGATCGTCGTGCTGACGATGCAGAACGATCCAGCGTTCGCGCGCGAGGCGCTGCGCGCGGGGGCGACCGGCTACGTCCTGAAGGAGGCGGCCGACACGGAGCTCGTCCAGGCCGTCAGGCTGGCCGCCGAAGGCCGCACGTACCTGAATCCCGAGCTCGGTGCCCGGCTGGCGGCGGAGCCGCCTGCCGCCGCGGGGCCGCCCGACGACCTCAGCGCCAGGGAGCTCGAGGTGCTGAGGCTGATCGCCCTCGGGCACACAAACAGCGAGATCGCCGCCGCGCTGTACCTCAGCGTGCGCACGGTCGAGTCACATCGCGCCCACATCCAGCAGAAGACGCGGCGGACGACCCGCGCCGAGCTGGTGGCCTACGCGCGCGACCACGAGCTGCTCTAGTCTGACCGCCGCGCCGGGGTCTAATGCGGCCGCGGGCGGCCCGCGCCGCCGGCGCCGGCGATCTCGTCGCGCTTGGCCGGCAGCGACGCCGACCACGGAACCGCCAGCAGGCGAGCGCCCGCAGCCGACGCCGCGTGCGCGCCGCGCTTGGACCAGGTCACCGACGCTGGGCCGTAGCGGAGCAGCACCTGCCACGTCGATGCTCCGATCCTGCCCGTCGGGGCCAGTCCCTTGGCGCGCTGGAAGCGCTTGACAGCGGACCTCGTCGCTGGGCCGTAGGAGCCGTCGATCGTGACTCGCTGGCCGGCGCTGATCAGATGCTCCTGCGCCCACACGACGATGTCGCCCTTCGCGCCCTGGCCGATGCTCGCCAGCGATGCGTCGGCCGTGAAGCTGCTCAGCGATCCGACCGGTTGCGACATCGCGTGCCAGGCGCCGACCGAGCCCTCCTGCCAGTCCCACCAGCTGACCCCGGCGGCGCCGTAGCTGCGAGACAGCTGGCGGAAGCGGCGGATGTCGCCGGCGGGCGGGCTGTTGTAGATCTGGCCGAGCGGCGAGATCGGCTTTCCGTAGATGCGGTTGTAGGCGTAAGTGTGCGAGTAGACCTTGTCGACGCTGACGCCGATGTCGAACCAGTACATCTGCGGGACGTTGAACTGAGCGCCGCCTGGCCCCATGAACACCGAGTACGGGAACGCCGGGTGGAAATCGATGTACGGGAAGCCGGCCAGCGCGACCGGGAAGCTCCGGCCGATCAGCCCTCGCAGCGTCCTGACGTACGTCTGGGCTGCGACGTACCTACCCTCGTACTCGCTTTCGGCGTCGATCAGCAGACAGTCGGCGCCGTCGGCCACCGACGCGGCGCCGACCTTCGCCTCGCCGGCCGGGTGGACGCCGTAGACGTACTGCCACGCGCACACCCGCAAGCCGTTGGCGTGCAGCGTCGACACCAGTCGAGGGCTGAACTGCGACCAGGCGCCGGCGCCGTCGCCACTCTTGATCAGCAACGTGCTGACCCCGTTTCGGTGGGCTCGCGCGATGATCGAGCTGAGGTTGCCTCCGTCGGAGTTGCCGAGTACCCAGATCCACATTGCGCGGCCGACGAACAGGTTGCCCCTGGCAGGGTTGCCGTTGGAGTGCTGACCAGATGAGCCCGCGCGGCGGCGCGGTGCCGGCGCCGCCGGTCGACGCGTACGCAACGGTGGTCGCGCCCGCAACGGCGATCACCGTCAGCGCCAAGTCACGAACAGGCGCAGCCGACGGTCTCCTCGCGACGAGCTGCCCCGCCCTCGGGCGTGCTCCAACATACGGCCAGTCACCGTAGCGAAGAACCCGCCGCAATTGCGCAAGTTTCGCTGCTTGGCGGCGGGGGTCCAGCGGCGGCCCCGTGCCTGATCGCGGCGCCAACTGCGCCGGGAGGAGCGCACAACCGCGGCGGTGCGCAAGTTCGGCCAATCGACTGCCGCTCGGGCAGGATTGCGGACAGGGGGCGACCGAGATCTCACCCGAAGCGCTCCCTCGAGGAGGACGGCGTCTATCGACGATGCGATCCCGAGCGAAATGAATCTTGCGCGGAGCAGGTGTAGCGGGTATAGGCTTCTGGCTTCGTGAGTCGCGAAGGCGGCGCATTGCAGCTCTTCTGGGGCTCGTGTTCCGACTGCTCCTGCTGCAGGCCGCTCGCTCTAGCGCGGTCTGGCAGGGCAGGTGACCCACGCGCCGAACAATCGGCGACGGCTGTGTGAACAGGATTTGACCCGGAGGCATCATTGAGCTGGTTCGGCGGAGGAAGGCGAAGCGGGAACTCGCGCCGGGGCGCGCGCGGCGCGATGACGGTTGGTTGTCGGCGACGATCACGGCGGTCTGCATGGCCGCGGTGGCAACGCTCGTCGGCCTTGGCCCGTCCGGCATCGGCGTAGCGCGGCTGCGGCCGCCCCGCTCTCGACTGCTCGACCGCCACCGTCTACTCGATCGGGGCCGGGGCGGGGGGCGCCAACCCCCAGGGGCTGTACTCCCTGGCCACCTCCGGCCTCGGCGGAGCCTCGGTTCCGGCGACGCTCGTGGCGGCCGATACGGGCGCCACCACCGGCGCCATCAACGGCCTGGGCATCACCGCGGGCGGTACCGCCGCCTACTGGGTGAACAGGGCCAACGGGCGCGTCTACGAGTACCTCGCGTCGACCGGCGTGGTCAGCAATGTCGGAGCCTCCGGTGTGCCTACCGGCAACCTCGGGCAGCCTGGTCGCCGGCGCGGTCAACCCCGCCAACGGTATCTTCTACTACGCCTACGCGAGCAGCACCGGGACGATGGTCCTGTTTGCGTTCAACACCACCACGAACACGGCGATCGGCCAGGTCGCCACCGCCTCGGCTCCGTCGTTCAACAACGGCGACATCGCGTTCGACGGGGGCGGAAACCTCTACTGGGTCGGGTCGTCCGGGACGACCGCGGAGTTGGGAGTGATCCCCGGTCCGATCCCGACCACCGCCGGCACCACGCGACGCTGACCGGCAAGACGGTCACCACCTATCCCAATCCGAACAGCGCCCAGTTCGACGGCATCGCGTTCGACAGCGCCGGCAATCTCTTCCTCCAGGAGCTCGCCGGCGGCACGACCTCCGCTCGTGCGGGTCAACCCGCTCACGGGCGTCATCACCGGCGGCCCGACCACGGTCAGCCCGGCGATCGGGGGCACCGACCTGGGCACCTGCGCGACGACTCCGTCGCTGAGCCTGAAGAAGAACGTCGTCGGCCGGATCCAGGGGACCGACCAGTTCCATCTGGCGATCACCGGCCCCGGGATCACCGGCACGACCACCGGGGCGACCGCCACGACCTCAGGGACGACCAACGGGGTTCAGACCCAGCAGGCCGGCCCGCTGCCCGTGGTCTCCGGGAACGTGTACACGCTTACCGAGACCCCCAGCGGGACAACAAACTTCAGCTCGTACACGAGCACGTATTCATGCGTAAACACGGCGACGAGCGCCGTCGTCCAAACAGGAAGCGGAACCAGCATCACGCTGACGATGCCGACCCCCACAACCCAGATCGGACCGCCGGTCGTCTGCACGTTCACGAACACGCCGCTGACCTCGTCGTTGTCGATCGTGAAGTCGGCGCGACTCCGACGTCGGTGACGACGGTGGGTCAGACGGTGACGTATCACTTCACGGTCACGAACACCGGCCAGACTCCTCTCACCAACGTGCACGTGACCGATACGCAGACGCCGCCGGCGGGTGCGCTGGCGTCGGGGCCGACGTGCGTGTCGTTGGCGACTCCGGCGGGTACGTGCTCGGGTTCGTCGACGTCGCTGCTGCCGGGTCAGGTCGGCGACGTTCGTCGCGACCTACACGGTGACGCAGGCCGATCTCAACAACGGGTCGATCAATGATTCGGCGACCGCGACCGGGACGCCGCCGTCGGGGCCGGACACGACCTCGCCGCCGTCGACGGCGACGTGCCGGCGACGCAGTCGCCGGCGTTGACGATCGTGAAGTCGGCGACGGCGACTCCGAACCCGGTGACGGCGGCGGGCCAGAAGTGACGTATCACTTCGCGGTCACGAACACGGGGAACGTGACAACTGACGATCGTGAAGTCGGCGACTCCGGCGTCGGTGCGCGGTGGGTCAGACGGTGACGTATCACTTCACGGTCACGAACACGGGGAACGTGGACCCTGACCAACGTGCACGTGACCGATACGCAGACGCCGCCGGCGGGTGCGCTGGCGTCGGGGCCGACGTGCCAGTCGTTGGCGACTCCGACGGGTACGTGCTCTGGTGTCGTCGACGTCGCTCCTACCGGGCCAGTCGGCGACGTTCATCGCGACGTACACGGTGACGCAGGCCGATCTCAACAACGGGTCGATCAATGATTCGGCGACCGCGACGGGGACGCCGCCAACCGGGCCGGCGATCGACGTCGCCGCCGTCGACGGCGAGCGTGACGGCGACGCAGTCGCCGGCGCTGACGATCGTGAAGTCGGCGACGGCGACTCCGAACGCCGGTGACGACGGTGGGGCAGACGGTGACGTATCACTTCACGGTCACGAACACGGGGAACGTGGCCCTGACCAACGTGCACGTGACCGATACGCAGACGCCGCCGGCGGGTGCGCTGGCGTCGGGGCCGACGTGCCAGTCGTTGGCGACGCCGACGGGTACGTGCACTGGTTCCTCGACGTCGCTCGCGCCGGGCCAGTCGGCGACGTTCATCGCGACGTACACGGTGACGCAGGCGGATCTGGACCACGGGTCGATCAACGATTCGGCGACCGCGACGGGGACGCCGCCGACGGGGCCGGCGATCGACCTCGCCGCCGTCGACGGCGACGCGTGACGGCGACGCAGTCGCCGGCGCTGACGATCGTGAAGTCGGCGGACTCCGACGTCGGTGACGACGGTGGGTCAGACGGTGACGTATCACTTCACGGTCACGAACACGGGGAACGTGGACCTGACCAACGTGCACGTGACCGATACGCAGACGCCGCCGGCGGGCGCGCTGGCGTCGGGGCCGACGTGCCAGTCGTTGGCGACGTCCGACGGGTACGTGCTCGGTTCCTCGACGTCGCTCGTGCCGGGCCAGTCGGCGACGTTCGTCGCGACGTACACGGTGACGCAGGCCGATCTCAACCACGGGTCGATCAACGATTCGGCGACCGCGACGGGGACGCCGCCGTCCGGGCCGGCGATCACGTCGCCGCCGTCGACGGCGACGGTGCCGGCGACGCAGTCGCCGGCGCTGACGATCGTGAAGTCGGCGACTCCGACGTCGGTGGCGACGGTGGGTCAGACGGTGACGTATGCACTTCACGGTCACGAACACGGGGAACGTGACCTGACCAACGTGCACGTGACCGATACGCAGACGCCGCCGGCGGGTGCGCTGGCGTCGGGGCCGACGTGCCAGTCGTTGGCGACGCCGGCGGGTACGTGCTCTGGGTTCGTCGACGTCGCTCGTACCGGGTCAGTCGGCGACGTTCGTCGCGACCTACACGGTGACGCAGGCCGATCTCAACCACGGGTCGATCAATGATTCGGCGACCGCGACGGGGACGCCGCCGATCGGGGCCGGCGATCGACCTCGCCGCCGTCGACGGCGAGCGTGCCGGCGACGCAGTCGCCGGCGCTGACGATCGTGAAGTCGGCGACTCCGGCGTCGGTGGACGACGGTGGGTCAGACGGTGACGTATCACTTCACGGTCACGAACACGGGGAACGTGGACCTGACCAACGTGCACGTGACTGATACGCAGACGCCGCCGGCGGGTGGGCTGGCGTCGGGGCCGACGTGCGAGTCGTTGGCGACTCCGACGGGTACGTGCTCTGGTTCGTCGACGTCGCTCGCTGCCGGGTCAGTCGGCGACGTTCGTCGCGACGTACACGGTGACGCAGGCCGATCTCGACAACGGGTCGATCAACGATTCGGCGACCGCGACGGGGACGCCGCCGTCGGGGCCGGCGACGACGTCGCCGCCGTCGACGGCGAGCGTGCGGTGACGCAGTCGCCGGGCTGACGATCGCGAAGTCGGCGACTCCGAGCGTCGGTGACGACGGTGGGTCAGACGGTGACGTATCACTTCACGGTCACGAACACGGGGAACGTGACGCTGACCAACGTGCACGTGACCGATACGCAGACGCCGCCGGCGGGCGCGCTGGCGTCGGGGCCGACGTGTCAGTCGTTGGCGACTCCGACGGGCACGTGCTCGGTTCGTCGACGTCGCTCGTGCCGGGTCAGTCGGCGACGTTCGTCGCGACGTACACGGTGACGCAGGCCGATCTCAACAACGGGTCGATCAACGATTCGGCGACCGCGACGGGGACGCCGCCGACCGGGCCGGACGATCGACGTCGCCGCCGTCGACGGCGACGCGTGCCGGTGACGCAGTCGCCGGCGCTGACGATCGCGAAGACGGCGACTCCGGCGTCGGTGGACGCGGTGGGTCAGACGGTGACGTATCACTTCACGGTCACGAACACGGGCGAACGTGACTCTGACCAACGTGCACGTGACGATACGCAGACGCCGCCGGCGGGCGCGCTGGCGTCGGGGCCGACGTGCCAGTCGTTGGCGACGTCCGACGGGTACGTGCTCGGTTCGTCGACGTCGCTCGCGCCGGGTCAGTCGGCGACGTTCGTCGCGACGTACACGGTGACGCAGGCCGATCTCAACCACGGGTCGATCAACGATTCGGCGACCGCGACCGGGACGCCGCCGATCGGGGCCGGACGATCGACGTCGCCGCCGTCGACGGCGAGCGTGCCGGTGACGCAGTCGCCGGCGCTGACGATCACCAAGTCGGCGACTCCGGCGTCGGTGGACGACGGTGGGTCAGACGGTGACGTATCACTTCACGGTCACGAACACGGGGAACGTGGACCCTGACCGCCGTGCACGTGACCGATACGCAGACGCCGCCGGCGGGTGGCCTGGCGTCGGGGCCGACGTGCCAGTCGTTGGCGACTCCGACGGGTACGTGCTCCGGTTCCTCGACGTCGCTCGCGCCGGGTCAGTCGGCGACGTTCGTCGCGACGTACACGGTGACGCAGGCCGATCTCAACCATGGGTCGATCAACGATTCGGCGACCGCGACCGGGACGCCGCCGTCGGGGCCGGACACGACCTCGCCGCCGGCGACGGCGACGGTGGCGGCGACGCAGTCGCCGGCGCTGACGATCGCGAAGTCGGCGACTCCGACGTCGGTGACGACGGTGGGTGCAGACGGTGACGTATCACTTCACGGTCACGAACACGGGGAACGTGGACCTGACGGACGTGCACGTGACCGATACGCAGACGCCGCCGGCGGGCGCGCTGGCGTCGGGGCCGACGTGTCAGTCGTTGGCGACTCCGACGGGGACGTGCACCGGTTCCTCGACGTCGCTCGCTGCCGGGTCAGTCGGCGACGTTCGACGCGACCTACACGGTGACGCAGGCCGATCTGGACAACGGGTCGATCGACGATTCGGCGACCGCGACGGGGACGCCGCCAACCGGGGCCGGACACGACCTCGCCGCCGGACGACGGCGACGGTGCCGACGGACGAGTCGCCGGCGCTGACGATCACCAAGTCGGCGACTCCGACGTCGGTGGACGCGGTGGGTCAGACGGTGACGTATCACTTCACGGTCACGAACACGGGCAACGTGGACCTGACCGCCGTGCACGTGACCGATACGCAGACGCCGCCGGCGGGTGCGCTGGCGTCGGGGCCGACGTGCCAGTCGTTGGCGACTCCGACGGGCACGTGCTCCGGGTCCTCGACGTCGCTCGCCCCCGGTCAGTCGGCGACGTTCATCGCGACCTACACGGTGACGCAGGCCGATCTCAACCACGGGTCGATCAACGATTCGGCGACCGCGACGGGGACACCGCCGTCGGGGCCGGACACGACCTCGCCGCCGGCGACGGCGACCGTGCCGGCGACGCAGTCGCCGGCGCTGACGATCACCAAGTCGGCGACTCCGACGTCGGTGGCGACGGTGGGTCAGACGGTGACGTATCACTTCACGGTCACGAACACGGGGAACGTGACCCTGACCGGCGTGCACGTGACCGATACGCAGACGCCGCCGGCGGGCGCGCTGGCGTCGGGGCCGACGTGCCAGTCGTTGGCGAGTCCGACGGGTACGTGCTCGGGTTCGTCGACGTCGCTCGTGCCGGGCCAGTCGGCGACGTTCATCGCGACGTACACGGTGACGCAGGCCGATCTCAACCACGGGTCGATCAACGATTCGGCGACCGCGACCGGGACACCGCCGTCGGGGCCGGGCACGACCTCGCCGCCGGCGACGGCGACGGTGCCGGCGGCCGCGGGCATCGCCCGTCTGACGCTGACCAAGGTCGTCGACAGGCATCACGCCCTCGTCGGTGACCTGCTCCACTACAAGATCGTGGTCGTCAACCATGGACCTGACGCCGCAAACGACGTCGTCGTCCACGACACGCCGAGCCTCCCGATGACCGTGGTCTCGGTGCATACGAGCGTCGGCCACTGCTCTGTGACCCATCGCGACGACGTCACCTGCAACCTCGGCACGCTCGCTAACGGCGGACGGGTGACGATCACGGTCGCCGCCTACGCGCTGGCGGTCGGCACCGAGATCGACACCGCCACGGCGACCACCACCAGCCACAACCCGAACCCGGGCGGCGCGACCGGCCACGCGACGACGAAGATCGTGTCGCCGCTCAGCCTGACCAAGACGGCCAAGCCGACGACGATCACGACGGGGCAGAGCGTGACCTTCACGATCACGGTCAAGAACCTGTCGTCCCGGACGCTGAACAACGTCCTCGTCTGCGACACGCTCCCGGCCGCGCTGCTGTACGTCAGCTCGGATCCGCGGTCGGCGCTCCGCGGGGAGAGCCGCTGTTGGACGATCCGGCACCTGCCTGGTCACGCGATCCGGTCGTTCAAGCTGGTCGCCAACGCGGCGCCCGGCAACAGCCACCGTGTCGTCAACGTCGCGACGGTCCAGGTCCACGGCCTGCCCACCCTGCGCGCGCGGCGCACGATCTCGATCAGTCGCCCGCCGCCCGTGGCGTGCCCCTCCGACGTCCACAAGGGGAGCGCGGCTAGTACCCAACCGACCGCACATGCGGCCTGCTAAACACTAGGCGAGTCAGTTGATGTTCCGTTTCACTGAACAGGTCCCACGGCGTTGGCTGGCGGCCGGCACAGGTGCGGCTATGCTTGCCGCCGTCGCAATCGCGCTGGCTGGCTGCGGCGCGTCCGCGCATCACGAGAGCGCAACCGCCGCGGTCACGCACTCGGCGACGACGCGGACCGGCGCTGCGGCTCGACCTCGACCTCAACCTCGCACGCAGGCTCGAGTGCCGGCGCGACCGGCGGCGACCATCAGGCGACGGGATCGCATCGGCATGTGCAGGTCCGGGCGATCGTTCTGACCGCCGCGGAGAAGCGGGCGGCCACCAGCAAGATCGCGCGGTCGGTGCCGGCCGACGGTGCCCAACAGCGTGGCGGCGCGTAGGAACGCCACACTGGACGCCTGCCATTCCGCCAACGGCGGATGGCAGGCGGGCGGTACGGTGAAGCACGCCGGCGGGTCGGCGGCATCGTACAAGATCACGGTGTTCTTCACGACGTCGGACGCGACCGTGATCGGCTACGGCGACACCGTCATCCAGGTTGCGGCCGGACAGACGAAGCCGTGGACGGTCCGGGGGACGTTCGACGCGCCGAAGGGCACCCGGTGCGTCCTGCGCGGCGTTGCCCTAACGGCCTGACGAACCGCGCATACGCTTGCGGATATCCACCGCGGCATTCCCGCCCCGCCGCTGTGCGGATCACCCTCGACCCCATCGACCCACATGGCAATCTGCGACGACCCAGATGGCGCCCCGGACGGCGACCCGGTCGCGTCTGCCGAGAGTTTGCCAATCCCATGCCGGAGCGCTGCTCCAGAACCTCCCAGGCATCAGCGTCACTTACGAGGTTTCGGTGGTATCGTGCGGGGGACTCACGATCGGCACGAGCGCGCTCTGGGTGTTGGTCGCCAGCGTCTGCAGCGGCGAGATGTTCTCGGCGCTCGGATGCGCAAGCGTTGCGCTGACGGCCTGCAGGTAGCCGGACTCCTGAGTGAGTGCCTGCTGGACCTGCTGGGCCAGCTGCGCGTCCGCGCTCGGGACGGTCAGGACCGCAACGGCGCCGCGCGCGGCCGTGACTGCTGATTGCGCTTGGCCTGCGGCGTTCTTGGCGGCTGCCGTGTTCTTCCCGTGCAACGACGTGAGAGTGTTCGAGAGAGCGGTGTTGGTCGATAGCACCGGCGTCAGCGCGACCGTCAGCTTCTGCCGGTATGGGTCGGCGGTATTCGAGTTCGAGCCGGTCAACAGAATGATCGCGGCCACCGCGATCGCGATGAGACCGAGAGCGCCGCCGGCGACAATCAGCGCGATCCGCGAGCGCGGCGCATTCGCGGCGGGCGGCGCGCCGACGGCGGGCGGCGGGCTCGTGGGCGGAGGGGGTGCGGCGATCGTGGGTTGCTCTGCCCCTCGCACGTCGCTGGTGGCTGCCGTGTCTAGAGGGTGGCCGCAGTCGGTGCAGAAGCGCCCCTCGGTCGAAAGATGCCCGCACTGGGGACAGTAGTGGGCGCGTTCGGTTTGGCCATCGCTGTCCGCAGCCCGTTCGTCGGTGATCGCGATTGGATCCTCTCGAGTGTCTGTAGGTGCGATGAGCCTATTCATGGGGTGATTCCTCGTGTCGTGGATGGCGAGCAGGGACAACGCGGCAGGTTGCCCCTGCCAAATTGCCTCGAACAGCATGCGTGCTAGCGGCGGTGCTAGCGCGGGAAGTCCTTTCCCTAAGAAGTTCTTCTTCATCAGCCGGTAGCGTGTGTGCTGTCACTAGTGCTAGCATCGGCGCTAGCGGACAACCAGCTGAGGACTTCTTCGCCAACTCTTCGTCTCATGCCCATGACACGCACCACGATCAGCTTCACCCGCGACGGCATGGAGCTGATCCGCGAAGCGGCCAAACGCCAAGGCTCCAGCGTCTCGCAGTTCGTCCGCGAGGCCGCGCTGATGCGCGCGGCGATGGCCGCCGACGACAACCCGTACCCGATGCGTGCCCTTGCCGCGCAACTGCGGGCTATCGGCGATCAGGGGTACGCGCTGGCGGAGAAGGCGATGAAGGTGTCCGAGCAGGAGACCAAGCGGACTCGGTGATTACGCTGGCTCGCGCTGCCAAATGCGCGGCCGGGCAGTCTCGCAAACGGTCAACGAGACGACGGAGGCCCCGCGTTTGCGAGGCTTCCGGAACGTCTGCTTGTCGTCGAGACTACTTGATGAACAGGATTTCGCTGTACTTGGGCAGCGGCCAGAGATCGTCGGCGACGACCTTCTCGAGCTTGTCGGCGCTCACACGGACCGCCTCCATCGCCGGGACCACGGTGTCGCGCATGTACCGGGCGTGCTCGCATCACGTCGGTGTGCGGCTGGTTCTCCTCGAGGTTGGCCGACTCGATCACCTTGATCGCCGCCACGAACTCGGCGACGAGCTCTTCGGTCTCGGCGACCAGCTCCGACAGCTGCGCCTCGCGCAACATCGCGAGCTGTCGCGCCGCTGCCGGCAACAGCATCGTCCGCGCGATCGACGCGGCGGTCTCGGCCTCGATGTTGAGCTTGGTCACGTACTGCTCGAGGAACACGTCGTAGCGGGAATGAAGCTCGCGCTCCGACAGCACGCCGTTACTGGAGAACAGCTCCGTCGTGTCGTCGCTGATCAGGTACGGCAGCGCGTCGGGGGTCGCGCGCAGGTTGAGCAACCCTCGCTGCTCCGCCTCCGCATGCCACGCCTCGGAGTAGTTGTCACCGCCGAAGATGATCTGCTTGTTGGCCGCATAGCTGCGCCGCAGGATCGGTCGCAGCGCCGCCTCGAGCTCGCTGGTCGGAGCTGCTCTTCATGTCCTCGAGCTGCTGCGCGAGGTCGTCGATCGCCTCGGCGACGATCGTGTTGAGCACCGTGTTGGGAAGCGACAGCGACATGCTCGAGCCCAGCGCGCGGAACTCGAACTTGTTGCCGGTGAATGCGAACGGGCTCGTGCGGTTGCGGTCGCCGCCGTGCATCGGCAGCGGCGGCAACACCGGCGTTCCGAGCCCGAGGAACGATTCGGGCGTGGACTCGCCGGCCTCGCCGCGCTCGATCGCGCCGAAGACCTTCTCGAGCTCGGCGCCCAGGAAGATCGAGATGATCGCCGGCGGCGCCTCGTTGGCGCCGAGGCGATGATCCTGGCCGGGCGAGGCGATCGACGCGCGCAGCAGGCCCTGGTGCTTGTTGACGGCCTGCATGACCGCCGCGCAGAAGAACAGGAACTGCAGGTTCTCGTGCGGGGTGTCGCCGGGCTCGAGCAGGTTGTTGCCGGTGTCGGTCCCCATCGACCAGTTGTTGTGCTTGCCCGAGCCGTTGACCCCGGCAAACGGCTTCTCGTGCAGCAGGCAGACCAGCCGGTAGCGCCGCGCCACGTTCTGCATCACCTGCATCGTCAGCTGCTGGTGGTCGGAGCCGACATTGGAGTTCTCGAACACCGGCGCGATCTCGTACTGGTTGGGCGCGACCTCGTTGTGGCGGGTCTTGACCGGCACGCCGAGCTTCGCGAGCTCGCGCTCGGTCTCGAGCATGCAGGCGAGGATCCGCTCCGGGATCGAGCCGAAGTAGTGGTCGTCGAGCTCGTGGCCCTTCGGCGGCTTGGCGCCGAACAGGGTTCTGCCGGTGGTCACCAGGTCGGGCCGCTCGAAGTAGTACTGCTCGTCGATCAGGAAGTACTCCTGCTCGGGGCCGACGGTCGTGAACACGCGCTGTGCGCTGGAGTCGCCGAACAGGCGCAGCGCCCGGATCGCGGCCTTGGAGAGCGCGTCCATCGAGCGCAGCAGCGGGATCTTGTGGTCGAGCGCCTCGCCCGTCCAGGACGCGAACGCAGTCGGGATGCACAGCACCGCGCCGTTGGGGTTCTCGAGGATGAACGCAGGGCTGGTCGGATCCCAGGCCGTGTAGCCGCGCGCCTCGAACGTCGCCCTGATCCCGCCGGTGGGGAAGCTGGAGGCGTCCGGCTCGCCCTGGATCAGCTCCTTGCCGGAGAACTCCGCCAGCGCCGTTCCCTCGCCGGTCGGTGCGTAGAAGCTGTCGTGCTTTTCGGCGGTCGAGCCGGTCAGCGGCTGGAACATGTGCGTGTAGTGGGTGGCGCCGCGCTCCAGGGCCCACTCCTTCATCGCCAGCGCGACGGAGTCGGCGAGCGTCGTGTCGAGCGACTCGCCGCGAGCGAGCGTGTGCTGGAGCCGGCGAAACACGTCTTTGGGCAGCCGCTGGCGCTGCACTGCGGGACTGAACACGTTCGATCCGAAGATCTGGTTGTCGGCGACGGTCAGATCGGGGGCTCCGAGCGCCCCTCCGTTTGGCGTCCACTGTGCTGCGAGGACGTTCTGCTGGCGAATGCGGGGCATGCGGGTCGTTAGTTCCTTCCTGTTCTGGGCCCGGTCCGAGCCCCGAAGCGAAGCGCGCGTACGTGATTGCCGTCTCCGCGG
This sequence comes from uncultured Solirubrobacterales bacterium, assembly GCA_963809685.1. GTDB lineage: Bacteria > Actinomycetota > Thermoleophilia > Solirubrobacterales > Solirubrobacteraceae > Palsa-465. Next base: position 413,393 of record CAWEKN010000008.1, read on the forward strand.
AGACGTGAATTCACAGCGTAGGGAAGTCCGCGCCCCGCGGTCACTATCCCAATGTCCAAATAGCGGCCGTTGCGGTCGGCCGTCGGGCGAACCGAGCGCCCGCACCACCCTGACGCATGGAATACTCGCAGCAATGCCGTTCGACCCCAGTCTCGGGCTGTCGCGGTACCTCGCCGCCGCCGACCGCTACGACAGCGCGCGCTACCGGCGCTGCGGCCGCAGCGGGCTGAAGCTGCCGCTGATCTCGCTCGGCCTGTGGCAGAACTTCGGCGACGACCGCCCGCTGGCCAACAGCCGCGCGATCCTGCGCCGCGCGTTCGATCTCGGCATCACCCACTTCGACCTCGCCAACAACTACGGCCCGCCGTACGGAAGCGCCGAGATCAACTTCGGGCGGATCTTCGCCGAGGACTTCCGCCCCTACCGCGACGAGCTGCTGATCTCGACCAAGGCCGGCTACGACATGTGGGCCGGGCCGTACGGAGAGTGGGGCTCGCGCAAGTACGTGCTCGCCAGCCTCGACCAGAGCCTCAAGCGGTTGGGCCTCGAGTACGTCGACATCTTCTACTCGCACCGGTTCGACCCCGAGACCCCGCTCGAGGAGACGATGGGCGCGCTCGACGCCGCCGTGCGCCAGGGCAAGGCCCGGTACGTCGGGATCTCCTCATACGGGCCGCGGCGGACCGAGGAGGCGGCCACCCTGCTGCGCGAGCTCGGCACGCCGCTGCTGATCCACCAGCCCTCCTATTCGATGATCAACCGGTGGATCGAGGACGAACTGCTCGACGTGCTGGCGCGCGAGGGGATCGGCGCGATCGTGTTCTCGCCGCTCGGGCAGGGGCTGCTGACCGACCGGTACCTGGCCGGCGTCCCCGACGACTCGCGCGTGCGCCGCGGGCTGCACTTCTCCGAGGGCATGATCACCGAGGAAAACCTTCAGCGCGTGCGCGCGCTCAATGACATCGCCCAGCGACGCGGCCAATCGCTTGCGCAGCTCGCGATCGCGTGGGCGCTGCGCGACGAGCGCGTCACCTCGGCGCTGCTCGGCGCATCGAGCGTGCAGCAGCTCGAGCAGAACGTCGACGCGCTGCAGCGGCTCGACCTCGACCCGAGCGAGCTCGAGGACATCGACCGCTACGCCGTCGAGGGCGGGATCAACATCTGGGAGCGCTCCAGCACGGCCTGAGGCGCGTCCGGGGCTGCAGCGGGTCTGGTAACCGCATCCTGCTTCGGGCCGGCGGTCGCTCCGCTCCTGGGTTCCGAAAGACCGCTCCGCTCCGCCGGCAGTTACCACAGGCCGGCATCCGGCCGGCCTATTGAACGGTGACGATCTGCCCCTTGTCGTTGACGAACGACTGCTGCGGCGCGCTGTGGATCGTGACATTGAACCGGCCGGTCGGCTGGCCGCCGCCCGCGAGCACGGCCTTCGCCTTGCCGTTGAGCCCGGCGGCGACCCGGTACTGGACGACGTGCGTGCCGGCCTTGACCGCGGTGACGCGCCAGTCGAACTTGGCCGTCTGGCCGGGCTTGAGCGCCCCCAGGGCCCAGGTGTTCGTGTAGGCGGTGACCGCTCCGCCGGGCCCGCCCAGCCTGCAGGCGAAGTTGCACGGTCCCGGGGCGCGGTCGATGATCCAGATCGGCCGCGAACGACTGGCCAGGCCCTGGGTGGTGTCGGCGATCAGCTGACCGAATGCCTGGGCGGCGACGCCGCCCTCCTTGGGGCTGAGGATCGTGACCGCGATGTTCGGGATCGTCTTGGTGCCGGCGTTGCGCACGGCGATCACCAGGTGCGTCCGTTCGGCGAGGCGCTGTGAGGGCGGGAACGTGGCGACCGGAACGTCGACCGTGAAGTTGCCGCTGGGCTCGTTTGCGTCCTGCCTGGGGGCGCTGCCGCATCCGGCCAGCGCCGGCAGCACCGCGATCGCGGCGGCGATCCCGCTGATCCTCGCTCTGCACCCGCTCACCGCGCGCGAACATACCACGAGCTTTGGGCGGCTACGCCGGTTGAGCGCGCGTTAACCCGCCGCGCGGGCGACGGTTGCCACTTGGTCCTGCATGCGCTGTTCGCGTAGGCTGTCCCGCGCGGGCCGCGCCGGCGGCCGCATCGGTCCCGGGAGATAAGAGAGAGCTTGGTTAGAGCAGTCGCGGATCGAACGTTCCCGCCGATGAGGAACGTCCTCGAAGAGGTCGGAAACATGATGATTCTGACCGGCAAGACGATTGCGTCTGCGATCAGGCCCCCGTATCCGTACGGCAGCGAGTTCGTCGGCCAGTTCCTGTTTGCGATGAAGCTGTGCTGGTTCCCGCTGCTGATCTCGACGGTCGCGTTCGGCTATGCGGCGCCGGGGCTGCAGGCCGCGAACTTCCTGGTGCTGTTCGGCGCGCTGGACCGGCTCGGCGGCTTCTTCGTGCTCGCGTCGATCCGGGAGTTCGCGCCGTTCGTCGACGCAATCGTGCTCGCCGGTGTCGCCGGGACGGCGATCACGGCCGACCTCGGGGCGCGCAAGATCCGCGAGGAGCTAGACGCGCTGCAGGTTCTCGGAGTCGACCCGGTCAAGAACCTCGTCGTCCCAAGGTTCCTCGCGCTGATGCTGGTCACGGGCCTGTTTGACATCTACGCGCTGCTGTTCGGCATCTTCGGCGGGATCGTCGCGACGCTGGTCAACAACGCGCCGCTGGGCCCGTTCTGGGCCACGTTCTTCAACAACGCCTCGACGACCGACCTGTGGGGCTCGGTCGTGAAGACGACGATCTTCGGCGCGATCATCGCGATCGTGTGCTGCTACAAGGGGATGACGGCGTCCGGCGGGGCGGAGGGGGTGGGCCGGGCAGTAAACCAGGCGGTCGTGATCGCGTTCCTTGGCGTGTTCGCGTTCAACTACGCGTTCACGCAGACGCTGCTGGCCACCCACCCAGAGATCACGACTGTGGCGAAGTAGCTTTGGAGGGCCTACTCGCAACCCCGCGGGGCTGGATCGAGTCCTTCGGTGAGCTGGTCAAGTTCACGTCCCGGATCGTCGCCGAGGTCTTCCGGCTGCGCGTGTTCAGGTTCTTCGGCGAGGCGCTGCGCCAATCGGGGATCCTGATCGTCTCCTCGACGCTGGTGATCTGGGGCCTGGTGTTCATCATCGGCCTCGAGTGCGGGGTCGAGGGCGCGTATTTCGACCGCGCGAACGGCGTCCCGGCGTACGCCGGGGTGTTCGCCGCCTGGTGCGACCTGCGCGAGCTGGTGCCCTACGCGTTCGGCTACATGATGGCCGCGAAGGTCGGCACCGGCATCGTCGCCGAGCTGGGCTCGATGCGGATCTCCGACGAGATCGACGCGCTCGAGGTGATGGGGATCAGCGGCATCACGTTCCTGTGCGCGACGCGGCTGCTGGCCGCCTGGCTGGTGCTCCCGTTCATGTACATCTGCGCGATCGGCGCCGGCTTCTTCGCCAGCTACCTGGTGGTGGTGCAGCAGATCGGCGACGTGTCCAGCGGCGGGTTCTTCTTGATCTTCTGGCAGTTCCAGAACCCACCTGACCTCTTATTCAGCTTGATAAAGGCGATGGCGATGGCCACGGTCATCGTTCTCGTCGGCTGCTATTACGGGTACAACGCAAGTGGCGGCCCCGTCGGTGTGGGGACCGCAACTGCGAAGTCCATGGTCGTCAACATCGTGTCCGTACATCTCATCGGAATGCTCGGGACCCAGCTCTTCTGGGGCGCCAATCCGAGGGCACCTATCGGAGGCTGACATGTCGGATTTCTCATCGGAAGAGCACGAAACCGCTGACCAGCCACTCGGCGCCGACGAGCCCGCGCCGCTTCACGACGGCGGTGAGCAGCACACGGCGCCCGATCCCGGCTCGCCACCGCCGCCCGAGCCCGAGCCGCAACCGCAGTCCAAGTCGCGGGTGTCGGTGGTCGACGAGCAGCCACCGCGCCCGGCGCCACCGGAAGACGCCTCCGAAGAGGAATACCAGTGGCACACCTACAAGGTCTATCCCTCCGGCCGTCCCGACGCGGTTGAGTTTGTCGACACCTACAAGTCGTTCGGCCGCGCGCGGATCCTCCGGGGCCTCAACATGGGCCTGCCCGAGGGGATGGTGTCGATGATCCTCGGGCCGTCCGGGACCGGCAAGTCGGTCTGCATCAAGCACATGGTCGGACTCCTGTACCCCGATCAGGGCGACATCCTGGTCCACGGCGAGTCGGTTCCGAACATGCCCGACGACGAGCTGTTCGAGATGCGCAAGAAGTTCGGCCTGCTGTTTCAGGACGGCGCTCTGTTCGGCTCGATGAACCTCTTTGACAACGTCGCGTTCCCGCTGCGCCAGCACACCGAGAAGGGCGAGGACGAGATCGAGGACATCGTCATGCGCCGGCTCAACGAGGTCGGTCTGGGCAGCGCCATGGACAAGATGCCCAACGAGCTGTCCGGCGGGATGCGTAAGCGCGCCGGCTTCGCCCGCGCCTTGGTCCTCGAGCCGGACATCGTGCTGTTCGATGAGCCCGACTCAGGCCTCGATCCTGTCCGGACCGCGCTGCTCGGCGAGCTGATCCTGGAGATCCACCGCGACATGATGGACGAGGCGAAGGCCAAGCAGAAGGAGCGCCTGCCCACGTTCGCGGTGATCACCCACGACATCATGAGCGCGCGGCGTGTCGCGGACTACATCAACGTCCTGTGGCGTGGACGGATCGTCGAGGCGGGCCCCGCCGAGGACATGCTGAACTCCGACAATCCATTCATCCGCCAGTTCCTCGCGGGCGAATCGCAGGGCCCCCTGACGATGGACTGATCGGGCGGCCCGGCGCGCCATGCCTGTCCCGCCGATAGCCTGACCCGGGAAATGAAGGCGAAGGAGAGGCTCGAGGCGCTCGTCGGACTGGCGTCCCGGCGACCGGTGCTCACGCTCTCGATCGTGCTCACGCTGGCGATCGCCGGAGCGCTTCTGTCGCTTGGGCTCAAGCCGTCGGCCGGCAGCGACACGTTCGTGTCGCGCTCGTCCTCGAGCTTTCAGGCGACCGAGCAGGACCACCGCAAGTTCGGCGGGGACGCGGTCGTGATCCTGGTGTCCGAGCCGCTGACCGACCTGGTGCAGACCAAGGATCTGGCGGCGGTGACGTTCCTGGAGGCGTGCCTTGCGGGGCAGTACGCCGTTCCGAGCGAACAGCTGGGCTCGTTCGAGCCGGCGCCGTCGGGCGCGCACGCGCCCTACGGTGGCTATCGAAGCCCGTGCGGGAAGCTGATGAAGGCCAAGCCGGTGCAGGTGGTCTACGGGCCCGGCACGTTTCTGAACCGAGCGGTCGCCGCGGTCAACCTTCAGATCCGGGCGCTGTTGCGCGACGTACCGATCTCGGTCCGGCAGGCCGGAGAGGCCGCTCGCAAGCTCGCCCTCGCTCAGGGGCTTGGCGCCAGACGAGCCGCCGCGGACGCGAGCGCCGCCGAGCTGCTCAAGCAGCAGCAGGAGCTCCAGCAACTCGAGCAGTTGGCGCTCAACTCCGGGATCACGGGCTTTGTCAAGATCGACGACAAGAGCTTCATCTCGTCGGTCGTGTTCGATCAGACGCGCGGCGTCAACCAGCCCAAGTCGCGGTTCGCCTATCTGTTCCCGACCGCGAACTCGGCGCTGATCCAGGTCCGGCTGAAGGCGTCGCTCAGCGACGAGCAGCAGGCGCAGGCGATCTCGTGGATCAGGCAGGCGGTTTCGATGCCGATGTTCCGCCTCGGCTACGGCGGCAGCTACACGGTGACCGGTGCGCCGGTCGTGGTCAACGATCTCGCCTCGCAAATCACCGGCTCGATCTCCGGGCTGCTGATCGCGGCGGTGCTGGTGATGGCAGCGACGCTGCTGATCGTGTTCCGCGGTTCGCTGCGGCTGCTGCCGCTCGCGATCGCGCTGGCCGCCGCCGGGATCACGTTTGGTGCGCTGTCGCTGGCGGGCGGGACGTTGACGATGGCCTCGATCGCGGTGCTGCCGATCCTGATCGGCCTCGCGGTCGACTACGCGATCCAGTTCCAGTCCCGCGCCGACGAGGCACGGCGCGAGCTTTCACCGCAGCGGGCGCCGGGCGCCGCGGCGGTCCGCAGGGCGGCGGCGACCGGAGCACCGACGATTGCGGTTGCGGCGCTCGCGACCAGCACGGGCTTCCTCGTGCTGCTGCTCTCGCCGGTGCCGATGGTCCGCGGCTTCGGGCTGCTGCTGGTCGTCGGGATCGCGGTCGCGTTCGTCTGCGCGCTGTGCGCCGGGTCGGCCGCGATCTCGCTCGCCGACCGCGGTGGAGGCGCGGTGGGCGCGTCACTCCGCGGTGCACGGGAGATCGTGCGCGACGCGGCCGGACCGGTTCGTCGCAAGCTCGGGCGCAAACGCATGCGGCGCCCCGGCCTGCGCGGCCGCGGCCGCGGCCGGACCGTCGGGCTCGGCGGCCGCGGTGCAACCGTCGGGCTCGGCGGCCGCGGCCGGACCGTCGGACTGGTGCAAGGCGTCACCAGACGGCCCGGGCGCGTGCTCGCCGTCGGCGTGTTGCTGGCGCTGACCGGATGGGTTGCCGACACCCAGACCTCGGTTCAGTCCGATGTCACGAAGTTGGTGCCGTCGAGCATGCCGGCGCTGCGAGACCTGCACACGCTCGAGCGGGTCACCGGCGTCTCCGGTGAGATCGACGTCACCGTCCACGCGCGCGATGTCGCGACGCCGGCGGTCGTCGGCTGGATGACGCGCTATGAGAACGCGCTGATGACGCACTACGGCTACCTGGAGACGAAGGGCTGCGCGCACTCGACGCTGTGCCCCGCGTTGTCGCTGCCCGATCTGTTCGGCTCCGGAGCGCAGGGCGCAAGCAACCAGGCAACATCGCAGGCGTCGATCACAAGCCTGCTGGCCGCCGTTCCCCCGTACTTCTCACAGGCGGTAATCACCCCTGACCATCGCGACGCGACGCTCGCCTTCGGGATCCGCCTGATGCCGCTGTCCAAGCAAGAGCGCGTGATCGCATACATGCGCTCGCAGCTGCACCCCCCGCCGGGAGTGACCGCACGCCTCGCCGGGCTGCCGGTCCTGGCCGCCGACGCGAACGCGGCGCTGTCGTCGTCGGGTCGCAGGCTGCTGACGCTGGTCGCAGGGCTGCTCGCCGTCGGCGCGGTGCTGCTGGCGGTGTTCCGGACCGTGCAGCGAGTGCTCGTGCCGCTGATCCCGATTGCGCTCGCGACCGGCTGGTCGGCGCTGATCCTGTACGCGATCGGGATCCCGCTGAACCCGATGTCGGCGACGCTCGGCGCGCTCGTGATCGCGATCTCGACGGAGTTCAGCGTGTTGCTGTCCGAGCGCTACCGCCAGGAGCGGGAGGCCGGACACGAGCTGGGCGACGCGCTGGCGCGCACGTATCGCTCCACCGGTAGGGCAGTGCTCGCGTCCGGCGCCACGGCGATCGCGGGGTTCGCGGTGCTCGTGCTGTCGAGCATCACGATGCTGAGGGACTTTGGCCTGGTCACGCTGATCGACCTGTCGGTGTCGCTGGGCGGGGTGCTGCTCGTGCTTCCGGCCGTGCTCGTGGTCGCCGAGCGCGGCGATCTGCTGCAGCGGGCACGGAGGGTTGCGAGCCGCCCCGGCGCGATGTTGCCGCGCCTGCGGCGCCGCGCTCCGGTGGCGTGAGCGAATCGCCTCCCGAGCCTCCGACCCAGCCCGAGCGACCGGTCCCGCGGCACACGCTCGATCCGGACCGGGCGATCGCGGCGCGCGATGAGCCCCCGGACCAGACGCCGGCCGAGCAATTCGACACGCGCCCGTACCGGTGGATGATCGGCATCTTCGGGTTGGTGCTGGTGGTCGCGTTCTCGATCTATGAGTTCAGCAAGCACGGGGTCGTCAGCCCGGGCGTCGCCGCCGGCAACACGCTTCACCATTTCGTCGCCCCGCTGGCTGTCGGCGGTCCCGACCAGCCGGCCAACCCGCGGCCGCGCTGCGATCCCGCCCATCCCAATCCGCGCGCGCTGAACGTGTGCGGGCGAACACCGCTGGCGCTCGCTTTCTTCGCGACCGGGTCGGGAGCGTGCAAGCGCCAGGTGGACACGCTCCAGGCCGTGTCGCGTCACTTTGCGCCCGGAACGATTCAGTTTGCCGCGATCGCGATCGCTGCCGGACGCTCCGAGACAGCCAAGCTGGTGCGTTCGCACCATTGGACGATCCCGGTCGCATTCGACAGCGCGGGATCGATCGGCGCCCTGTACAACGTCGAGATCTGCCCGATCGTTGAACTTGCGACCCCGGGCGGGAAGGTGGCGGCCCGCCTGATCGGAGAGCACTGGCTCAACCAACGGGCGCTGCTTGCCCGCGTGCGGACGCTGGTGGCGAAGTGACCGCGCCGGACGACGTCGAGCTCAACGCGGCCACCGGCTTGATCGCGCCGGAGCTCGCCGCAGAGTTCCCGGGGCTGCGGCTGCACTGGCTCAGCGCGTCCGGGCGCAACGGCGGCAGCCCGCCCGAGGTAAAGCAACGGCTGAAGGCGCTGTCGAACCGCTATCGCGGAGCGAGCGTGGTAGCGATGCGGACCCAGCCGATCCCGCACGCCTACCGGAGTTTCTTTCGGCAGATCGGGCTCGATCCGGACACGAGCCGGATCCCGAGCGAGGAGGTGGCTGTCGCGCGGCTGCTGCATGGGGAGTTCCGATCGACCGGCCTCGTCTACGATGCCCTGCTGATCGCGTTGATCGAGACCGGCGTGCCGGTTTGGGCGCTGGACGGCGACGTCGTCGACGCCGGCGGGGTCGGGATCCGCACGAGCGTCGCCGGCGACCGGCTCGGGGTCACCGAGTACGGAAGCTTCCTGGCGCCCGGGACGCTCGTGGTGGCGGACGCTCGCTCCGTCCATGCGATGCTGTTCGGCGAGATCGCGCCCGGCCATGCCGTCGGCTCCAAGAGCGCGCGGATCGTGCTGTTCTCGGTCGGGGTTCCGGGGGTTCCCGCGATCCACGTCGAGGAGGCGCTGTGGGTCTGCGGCGAGGTGCTCGGGAATCAATAGAACACGGCGGGGCTCGTGTACCACGGGTGGTAAGCTGCCGTCGCCCAGGAAAGGAGGGAGTCTTGGAGCTCCTCGAGCAGATCGTCAGCGCTCCGCCGGTCCCACTTTCGCCGCCGTCCACCGACGTCGACGCGCAGCGCGCGGCGCGCGGCACGTTGCGCTCGCAGATCGCAAGGCTTGAGCGTGAGCTCGCCGACGCGTTCGTGACGGCGTACCCGATGGGAGGCCTGCCGCACCCGGATCCGGTAGCCGTCCACCCGCGCCTGCTGGACCTGGGCGAGCTCGAGCAGGTTCGCGACGAGCTGGCCGAGCGGCTGCGCCAGGCGCGTGTGACGATCGCCGAGCGCGCGGAGATCCAATCCGCGAACCGCCTGTACCTGGAGCGGATGCTGCTCGATCCGTCCAGTTACCGATACGCGCGCGTGTCGCGCGCCGACATCGGCGAGCCCGGCTGTGGCGTCTGGCAGGTGAAGCCTCGCCTCGGCCTGATCGGGATGCTGATGGGCTGGTGGGAGGTCAAGCTCTCTTCGGGCTGTCCGTTAGCGTAGGGTCGCGGCGCTGTCGCTGCGGCCCGTCGCCAGCGCAAGCACCGCCTGCGCGCCCACCGAGACGGCGGAGATACGGGTCGACTGCAGGGTTTATGCTCACACCGCATGCGCGACGTGCTGAGGACTGGCGCCGGGGCGGTGTTGGTCGTGCTGATCATGTTCATCGGGAGCCTGGTGTTGTGGATCGGCACCCCGGTGCTATGGCTGTGGATCGGCTCCCAGATTCAGGGGGCGACGTCGTCGCTGGGCGCTGCCCTGGGGACGATATTCGTGGGCGTGATCGCGACGATCGCGGTGCTCGCGACCGTGCTGTCGAAGCTGAGCAACGTCTACCGGGCAAACTGCCGAGCGCGCGGGCGCGACGATCCCGGCCACTATGTGCTCGAGAGCGTGCTGGTCGTCAGCGCCGGGCTCACGCTCGTCGCGTTCGTCGTGTGGTTCTTCCTGTTCGCCGGCACCAGCCCGGTGCCCGTCGGGATCCAGCTGTAGGCCGGCGGTGCCGCTCGGCCCTGCGCCGCGGCGCCGGCGCAGGACCGAGCATCACACGTGCTCAGGCTCCTACGAGCTCTAGCTCAACGCTTGCCCGGGCTTCGATCGGGGCTTCGACCGGGGTCTCGATCGGGGTCTCGACAGGGGTATCGATCGGGGTGTCGATTCGGAGCGCGTCCGTTTCCAGTGGGCCCAACTTCGCCGCGAGCATCCGCCGCTGACGCTCCGTCAACTTCCCGATCTGCTTCACCTCGCTGATCTCGTTCTGCACGAGGAACTTGCGGCACCGGGTGCGCCCCCAGCGCCGCTGACTGATCAGCAGGTCCCATACCGACCAGTTACGCGCTTCCCAAGGACAGTCGAGGATGACATCTGCGGCGGAAACACCTCCACCTGCGATCCTTCGCTTCAAATCCGCACGCGCGAGCCGCACCTCATTGGCTCGCTCCAGAGCCCGCAGTCTCTGTGGCTCCGGCGTCATCGTCGCGGTCTCCGTCATCTAACTATCTCTCTCCCTGCTCCCTTGTCCGCCTCGGCGGACGACATTGACGATTTACCAACCGTGGACGGGCAGCTGGTCCTGCTCTACGTATTGACCGTCTCGGGCCATGTCGTCACCCCACGACGTCCGGTCACACCCACCCCGGTGTGCCCTTTCGCCGGTCGGCCCGACCACCGTTCGACTCCAGAGAAGCTACGCGACCAGCCCATTAACAGCAAGGACACAAATGTGAGGCCACATGCTCATTGCGTCTTTTTTCTCGCCGCGGTCTCTTGTGCAGGAGTGGACAAGTCCGGGCGCGCAGGCGCCGGTCTAGACGGCCGCGGGGAGCGGGCCGTGCTCGGCCTCGAACGAGCGCTTGACCGAGCCGAACGTCTCAAGTGCGCGGTCCAGGGTGGCGCGGTCGTGAGTCGCCATCACGCTCGTTCGCAGCAATGCTCCGCCGGGCGGAACCGCGGGATGGAGCGCGGTGTTGACGAACACGCCGGCCTCGTAGAGCGCCTTCCACAGAAACGCGGCCTTCCAGTCGTCGCCGACGAGCATCGGGACGACGGGCGTCACGACGATCGTTCCGTCGGCGAGGCGCGTCGGCTCGATCACCTTGAAGCCGAGGTCGTGCAGCCCGGTGTGCAGGTAGCGCGCGTTTTCGAGGACCTTCGCGAACAGCTCACGGCCCTCGTCGGAGCGGCAGATCCGGACCGCGGCGAGCGCCGCGCCGACCGCGGCGGGCACGGCCGAGGCGGTGAACATGAACGGTCGCGCCTGGATCCGCAGGAACTCGATCACGTCGGCCGGGCCGGCGATCACGCCGCCGCACGAGGCCAACGACTTCGAGAACGTGGCCATCCGCAGATCGACGCGATCCTCGACCCCGAGCAGCTCCGAGGTGCCCGCGCCGCGAGCGCCGAGCACGCCGAGTGCGTGCGCCTCGTCGACCATCAACCGTGCGCCGAACCGGGCGCAGAGATCCGCGATCTCGGGCAGCGGCGCGACGTCGCCCTCCATCGAGAAGACGCCGTCGACGACGACGAGGATGCCGCCGCCGTCGGTCTGGGCCTTCTCGAGCGTGCGCTCGAGGCGGTCGATCCGGTTGTGGCGGAACGGGCGCATCTTGGCCCGGGAGAGGATGCAGCCATCGAGGATCGACGCGTGGTCGCCCGAGTCGACGATCACGGTGTCGCCCGGCCCGAGGATCGTCCCGATCGCGCCGAGGTTGGCCTGGTGGCCGGTCGTGAACACGAGCGCGGCCTCGGCCCCGAACCATTCGGCGAGCTCGCGCTCGAGCTCGAGGTGCAGGTCGATCGTCCCATTGAGGAAGCGCGAGCCCGTCAGCCCCGTCCCATAGCGGTTCACCGCGTCGAGCGCGGCCTGCTTGACGCGCTCGTCGCCGGTCAGCCCGAGGTAGTTGTTTGAGCCGAGCATCACCCGCTGCTTGCCCTCCATCTCGACCACAGGCAGGGTCGGACCCTGCAGCACCCGGAAGTAGGGCAGCGCGTCGAGCTCCCGGGCGACCTTGAGCTGTTCCAGGCGCTCGTGGTGGCGGGCCTTGGCGAATACGTCGATCGAGGTTGACATGTAGCTTTCCCGGCCCGGGAATGGTAACGAGCGAAGATCCTTTGAACATGACCGCGCGCGCTGTCACCATGTTTCGTCCATGAGCCAGGACGCCGACATCGAGCTCGCGACGCCGGAGGCGGTCGTCGACGAAGAGGCCGTCGACGGGCTCCCGGTCCTGGCCGACGTCCGGCCGATCGAGCGGGCGCAGCTGGCGGCACTCCCCGCCGTCCAAGCTGCGGCGGCGGCCGCAACTGGGTTTGTCGCCGGCGCAGCGACCGTCGCCCTGGTCAGGCGGCGCTCCGCGCGCAAGCTCGCGCGCACGAAGCGGTCGGGCCCCGGCCGCTTGACCGACATGCTGCCGGTCGTCGGCAGCCGGACGTTCGTCGTCGACGTCCACATGCTCGCCAAGCCGGGCGAGTGACCTCGCCGCTGGTCGAGGTCAGGGTGCAGGTGCGCCCGCGATCGTGCTTTCGCATGCCGCACCGGCGCGGCCTCGACGGCCTGATCCAGTTTCGAGGCGGCGTGATGCACCGGCTCGTGCACGCCGGCAGCGAGCCCGTGCATGTGCGAGCCGTCGCGCTGGATCGCGACCGAGTCCTGTTCGGCGCCCAGGCCGGCGACCGCGCCGCGGCGGCGTGGGGGATCGAGCGGATGCGGTCGGCGCTGGGCATCGACCACGACCTGAGCGAGTTTCACCGGCGGTTTGCCTTCGACCCGCTGATCGGTCGCGCCGTGCGCGCCGATCCTGGATTGCGCGTCAGCGGCCGGCCCGATCCGTTCGAGGCGCTCGTGTGGGCGATCTGCGAGCAGCTGATCGAGGCCGAGCGCGCCGCGGCGATCGTGCGGCGGGTGACGTTCACGCTCGGCCGCCGCTGTGAGCGCACCGGGCTGCGCGACAGCCCCGACGCGGCCACGATCGCCGCGCAGGCCCCGGCTCTGTTCGAGTCGATGGATCTGTCCGCCGGCCGCGCGATCACGCTGCTAAAGGCGGCGAGGGAAGTCGCGTCAGGGCGCGTGGACCTGTTGGACGCCGACCACGAGCGTGGCTGGCGCCGGCTGCGCGCGATCCGGGGCATCGGCAGCTGGACCGTCCAGAAGCTCGCGCTCACCGGTCAGGGCCGCCTCGATCAGCTGCCTGCCGGCGACCTTGCCTACCTGAAGCTGGTGGGGCGGCTGCGGACCGGCGACCGGCGGGCGCGCGCGACCGAGCAGGAGGTCGCGGAGTTCTTCGAGCCCTACGCGCCGTGGGCCGGGCTCGCCGGCGTCTACGCGCTTCACGCCGGCGGGCTGAGCGCGGGCGCGGCGACATTCGCCGCCTAGGTCTGGCCTGGATCCAGGCTAGGCGGGGCAAGGGCGAAGTCGACGGTCTCCCACTGCGCGGCCCGCAGCGCGGCGGCGAGCGCCTCGTCGGTGTCGAAACGCCCGGTCAGGCGGCGCCCCTCGGCGCGGACGGTCACCTGCGCGCGCTGAAACGGCCAGGGGTCGACGAGCACCTGGTGGCGCTCGGTGCCGGCGCCGAGCTCGAGATCGGTGGGCGCGTCGGGGTCGGCGGTCGGCACAGCTCCGGCGCTGCACGGAGCCCAGCCCAGGCAGATCGCAAGCGACATGAAGTCCCACGTCCACAGCAACTGGCTGTTTCGTGCCACGACGTCGGGCGCGGCGGCGCCGCTCGTGGCCGAGTCGGCGCGCAACGAGGACAGCAACTGCTGCTGGAACTCGCGCTGGCCCGCCAGGAACTCGCGGACCGCATCGGCCCGGGGAGCGGCGAGCGCGTTCAGATCGCGCATCTCGTACAGGCGCGAGCCGTGCATCGAGGCCAGCAGCGCGGCGTACCGGCTCTGGCTGACGAGCCTCCGCGGACCCTCGCTCCACAGCGCGAGGTGCACCTCCAGCGGCATCTCGATGAACGAGTGCGGCAGCCCGGTGTCGGGGTTCCGGGTCGGCGCCAGGTCCCACCACGACATCCCGATGTCGTGCTGCTCGGCGCTGAGGCAGACCTCCTCGTGTGGCTGCACGGCGCCGAAGCGCTCGTTGCCCCAAGCGCGCGCGAGCTGACCGGAGATCCAAGCGTGCGACTGCTGGCCGATCAGCAGCACGCCACGGTCGTCGGCTGCGAGCAGCACCGGCGCAGGCCTCAGATGACCGGTCCGCGAAGCCCCTCGAGCAGCCGGCGCACGGTCTGTCCCATCTCCTCGCGCGCAGCTTGCTGGTCCTGCGCCCGCGCCACGACCATCGCCGCCTCATCGATCGCTCCCATCAGCACGTGGGCGAGCGGCCTGGGGGGTTGGGAGACCATCAGACCGGCGTCCATCGCCGCCTGCAGCGTCGCCTCGAGCATCCCCAGCCCGACGTTGTCGTCCATCCCTCGCCACACGTCCCAGCCGAGCACCGACGGTCCGTCGATCAGCACGATTCGCTGGACGTCGGGCCTGGTGCATGCGTCGAGGAACGCTTCGGTCCCGGCGACCAGCTCCTCCCACGGGTCGGCGGCGGCAGTTGCCACGGCGATCACGTGCTGCGTCATCTCGGCGCCTACCTGAACCAGCACTGCGTGAAACAGGTCCTCCTTGCCGCCGCGGAAATGGTGGTACAGCGCGCCGCGCGTGACGCCGGCGCGCTGGACGATCTCCTCGGTGCCGACGGCCGCATAGCCGCGCTGCGCGAACAGAGCCCGCGCGGCGCCGACGAGCGCGGCGATCGTCGCCTCGCTCTGCTCGGCCTTGGTCCGTGGGGAGGGCTCGGTCACCGGGTCGATTTCGGATTTGACATGCATACTGTCTGTATGTGAAGATCCATACACTCTGTACGTAACACTATCGCGAGGTTCTCGAGATGCCGGAGATCCAGCTTACGCAAGGGACCGTCACCTACCGCGACGAGGGCACCGGGCCGGCCGTCGTCCTGATCCACGGCCTGCTCGTCGACGGCCACGTCTGGGACCCGGTCGTGTCGGCACTGTCGGGCCGCGCCCGCTGCATCGTGCCAGAGCTGCCGCTCGGCTCGCACCGGATCCCGATGCCCGCCGGCGCCGACCTGACGCCGCCCGGGATCGCGGCGCTGATCGCAGAGCTGATGGCGCGGCTAGAGCTGCACGACGTCACGCTGGTGGCGAACGACACCGGCGGGGCGCTCGCCCAGCTCGTCGTCGCGAATCATCCTGAGCGCCTCGGCAGGCTGGTGCTTACCAACTGCGACGCGTTCGAGAACTTCCCGCCGTCGTCGTTGCGGCCGCTGCTGTGGGTTCTGGCAAGGGTGCCCGGGGCGGTGGCGGGGCTCGCGCTCGGTGGCCGCTTCAAGGCGGTGCGCCGGGCCTCGATGAAGGCGATGCCGCTGACCATGCAGCCCGTCCCCGACGAGCTGCTGAAGTCATGGGTGCAGCCGCTTTCAGACCGGCGGATCCGCCGCGACCTCGTCCGGGTGCTGCGCGGGATCTCGTCCAAGCACACGCTCGCGGCCGCCGAGAAGCTGCCGGCATTCGACCGGCCGGCGCTGATCGTGTGGGGGATGGGCGACGCGTTCTTCCCGATCAGCGACGCCAAGCGGCTGGCCGATCTGCTGCCCTACTCCAGCCTCGAGCGGATTCACAACGCGCGCACGTTCGTCCAGCTCGACGCCCCCGAGCGGCTCGCCGGGCTCGTCGCCGAGATGCTGCCGGTGGGCGCCGCGGCCGGCACCTAGGTAAAGCGGGGTCGCGGGGGTTGTGCTGGGAAGCACTGTTCGGAACATTGATACAGTGGCACGATGCCACGGCTCGCTAGGGCCTCGGTCCCCGACCTGGTGTTTGCCGAACTGCGCGAAGCGATCCTCAGCGGCCGCTACGCACCCGGCGAGCGGCTGCCGACGCAGCGCACGCTCGCGGCCGAGCTCGAGGTCAACATGGCGTCGGTCCGCGAGGCGCTCAAGCGCCTGGAGCAGTTGCGCCTGGTCGAGGTCCGCCACGGCGACTGTACGCGCGTAACCGACTGGCGGGCGTCGGGCGGGCTCGAGGCGCTTGCGCTGCTGGGCAGCGTCGACGACGACGTGATCGCGTCGCTGTTCGAGGCGCGGCGGCTGCTGCTGGTGGCGGCCGCGCGGCTGGCGGCGCAGCGGCGCAGCGACCGTCAGGCGGCTGAGATCTGCGAGCTGGCGGGCGCGGTCGCGGGCGCGCCCGACGACCGCAGCGCGCTTATGGCCGACTGGGCGTTCATGGCTGCGGTGATCGAGGCGGCGGGCAATCTTGTGTTCCAGCTGATCATGAACTCGGTGCGCGAGCTGTACATGCCCCGGGTCGAGGCGTTCGCGCCGATCGTGCAGGACAGGTCGCGCACGGTGGCGCTGTACCGAAGCGGCGCCGCGGCGATTCGCGATCGTGACGCGGAGGCGGCGGCGGAAGCGATCGGCGCGCTGGCGGCCGCGCAGGAGGCGCGGATGCGCCCATGACCACCGACTCGCCGCGGCGGTCACAGCCGCCGCCGCGGCGGCCAGAGCCGCTGCAGCCGCTGATCGCGGCCGTGCCACGCTGGCGGCGGCCGGGCACGAGGGCGATGCTCGCGCTGGCACGCCGGCCCCGCGGGCTGGCGGTGCTGCGCTTGTTTGCCCCGGCCGACCAGGCCGCCGCCGGGATCGTCGCGATGGGCCGCTACGACAACGAACTCGTCGCCAGAGCACTGGGGTGGGACGCGGACGCGGTCACGCGGCGTGGACGGGAGCTCCGGCGCGCCGAGGGCAGGCCGTGACGGCCACGATCGCAGCCGACGCCTGTGTCGTCGGCGCCGGCGCCGGCGGCGCGGTGGTCGCTGCCGAGCTCGCCGAGGCGGGCGTCGACGTCGTGCTGCTCGAGCAGGGACCCGAGCATGACCCCGGCAGCTTCAGCGCGCGGCCACCGGAGATGCTCGCGAGGCTGTACCGCGACGGCGGGCAGACGGTGACGCTCGGCAACCCGCCGATTGCGCTGCCGCTGGGCCGCGGCCTCGGCGGGACCACGCTGGTGAACTCGGGGACCTGTTTCCGGACCCCGCCGCACGTGCTCGAGCGTTGGCAGCGCGAGTTCGGGCTGGAACTCGACGAGGCGTCGATGCGGACGTACTTCGAGCTCGTTGAAGCGGCGCTGTCGGTATCGGAAGTGACGCCGGAGCTCGCGGGCGAGAACGCCGCGGTCGCGCGGCGGGGCGCCGAGCGCCTCGGCTGGTCGCACGGCTACCTGCGGCGAAACGCGAAGGGCTGCGTCGGCTCGGGCGTGTGCGCGTTCGGCTGTCCGACCTCCGCCAAGCAGCACACCGGCATCACCTACATCCCGCGGGCGAGGGCCGCGGGCGCGACGATCCTCACCGGGGTCGACGCGCGCCGGATCGAAACCGCCGCGGGCGCCGCGACGGGCGTCACCGCCCGGCGCGCGGATGGTGCGCGGCTGCTGGTTGCCGCGCCGATCGTGGTCGTCGCCGCGGGCACGATCCACACGCCCGCGCTGCTGGCGCGCAGCCGCCTCGGCGGCGGCTCGGGCCAGCTCGGGCGCAACCTGTCGCTGCACCCCGCGACCGCCGCGGTCGCGCGGATGGACCACGTGGTCGACATGGCCAAGGGCGTGCCGCAGAGCTTCTACGTCGACCAGTTCGCGTCCGAGGGGATCATGTTCGAGGGCATCGCCGGGCCGCCGTCCTACGTCGCGGTGTCGTTGCCGGTGACCGGGCGCCGGCACGCGGAGGTGATGGCCTCCTACCGGTACCTCGCGCAGTTCGGGCTGATGGTTTCAGACACCTCGCGCGGGCGGGTGCATCTGCTCGCCGGCCGGCCGGTGATCCGCTACGACCTCAACGACGCCGACCTGCGCCGAGTCCGGACCGGGCTGGCGCGGCTGCAGCAGCTGTTGAGCGCCGCCGGCGCGCGCGAGGTGCTGCTGCCGCTGCCGCCGGGAACGCGACCGCACAGGGCCCGCCGCCGTGACCTGAAGCTGATGGCGTTTCATCCACTCGGGACCGCGCGAGCCGACGCCCGACCCGCTCACGGCGTCGTCGACGGCGACCTGCGGCTGCACGGCACCGAGGGCGTGTTCGTCGCCGACGGGTCGGTCGTCCCAAGCGCGCTCGGCGTCAACCCGCAGCTGACGATCATGGCGCTCGCGACCCGCCTGGCGCTGCGACTGGCGGACGCCCGCCCGGCCCCGCAACGGGCCCGGCTACAACCCCTGGCCGGCTAGGAGCTCATTGGTCGAGGGGTCGGCGAGGGCGTTGGGATTGGAGATCAGGTGGTTCTTCATCATCCACTGCCCGTAGGCGTTCCACTGGGTCGCGTCCTGCCATCCCCATGGCTTGCCGGACTCCGGGAAGAAGACCGGCAGCGTCGCCTGCACGCTGGCCGTCTGCAGCTTGCGGTCAAGGCCCGGGTTGGCCTGGACGAGCGCGTCGACGCCGGCGGCCGGATCGCGGCGGACCGCCTCATAGCCGCGCGCGAGCGCTTGGACGAAGCGCCGGATCTCGTCGGTCTTGTTCGCGACCGTGGCGCGGCGCACGACGATCACGAGCTCGTTGTAGGTGGGCACGCCGACGGCATCCATGCGGATCACGTTCGGGTGCTTGTGGCGCTGGGCGAGCTGGATCGCCTCGTAGTTCCAGTACGCGCCGAGCGTCGCGTCGACCCGGCCGGAGAGCATCGCCGGCACGAGGTTGGCGCCGACGTTGACCTCCTTGACGCTGGCCGCGGGCACCCCCGCCTGGGCGAGGATCGTCTGCAGGTACGCGTGCTGGTAGGGGATCCCGGCATCGCCGACGGTCTTGCCGCGCAACTGTGCGGGCGTCTGGATGTGCTTGGAGCGCAGCGAGACGATCGAGGTCAGCGGCTTCTGCACCAGCGCGGCGATCGACACCAGCGGCAGCCCGTGGTTGCGGGCGAGCAGCACCTCGGGCTCGTAGGAGATCGCGACGTCGACCTTGCCCGCGGCCAGCAGCTCCAACGGCGTCGCGGGATCGGTCGGAACCTCGACGTGGACGTTGAGGCCCGCCTTGCGGAAGTCGCCCTCGCTGAGCGCCTGGTAGATGCCGACGTGGTCGGCGTTGGGAACCCAGTCGAGCATCATCGTCAGCTGCTGATCGGAGCCGGACGACGGCGCCAGCGCGTCCTTCTTCTCGCCGCAGGCGGCGAGTGCGAGCGCGGCCAACGACAGCAGCGCGACGAGCACGATCCGTTTCACCTCGAGAGCTCTCCTCTGGGTTGGTAGGCCCACGGCAGAAGCAGCCGCTCGGCCAGGGTCAGCAGCGCGAACAGCGCGACCGCGAACAGCGACAGGATCACGACCGTGGCATAGGCGCGCGCGGTCAACAGCTGGGGGAGGGACTGTAGGAACAGGTACCCCAGTCCGGAGTTGGAGCCGCCGGTCATCTCGCCGATCACGGCGCCGATCACCGCGACCGCGACGGCGATCTTCGCTCCCGTGAACACGCCGGGGAGCGCGGCCGGGAACTCGACCAGCGCGAACGTGCGCCGCCGCGACGCGTCGAAGGTCCGCATCAGCTTCAGCAGCTGCGGGTCGACGGCGGCGAGCGCATCGAGCGTCGTCACCACGATCGCGAAGAACGACACCAGCGCGACGACGAGCACCTTGGGCAGGATCCCGAAGCCGAACCACAGCATCAGCAGCGGCGCGAGGATCGGGATCGGGATCGTCTGCGAGGACACCACCAGGGGGTAGGTGGCGGCACGCACCGGCCGGTTCATGTGGATCGCGATCGCCAGCGCCAGCCCGGCGAGCGCGGCAACGACGATCCCGAACACGACCTCTTGGGCGGTCACCAGGAAGTTGCTCCACAGCAGCGAGCGATCGTTGAAGAGCGAGCTCGCGATCTGGTGGGGCGCCGCGAGGATGTCGGAGTCGACGCCGCCGAGGTCGACGTACAGCTCCCAGGCGCCGAACAGCGCCAACAGCAGAAGCAGCGCCGGCAGCGCTCGGAGCACGCGCTTCATTCGCCGACTCCCAGCGCCTCGAGCGCGCGCTCGCGCAGCGCCACCACGCCCGGATCCAGCCGTCGCCGCGGGCGCGGCAGCTCGACGGCGAGCTCCGCGATCGCGCGCCCCGGCCGCGGCGACATCACGACCACCCGATCGGCTAGCACCACCGCCTCCTCGACGTCGTGGGTCACGAGCACGACCGTGCGCGGCTCGAGCTCGAGCACGTGCGCGAGCCATTGCTGCATCTCGGCCCGCGTGATCGCGTCGAGCGCGGCGAACGGCTCGTCGAGGGCGAGCACCGGCTTGCCCGCGAGCAGCGTGCGCAGGAACGACACGCGCTGGCGCATGCCACCCGACAGCGCGGCCGGACTCGCACGTTCGAAACCCGACAGCCCGAAGCGCTCGAGCCATGGCCCGGCCGCGGCCCGAGCCTCGGCGCGCGAGATCCCTCGCGCCCGCAGCGCGAGGCCGGCGTTGTCGATCGCGCTGGACCACGGCAGCAGCAGGTCGCGCTGGGGCATCAGCGCCGCGGGTGCCGCCCGGACGCTGCCCGCGTCGGGCCGCTGCAGGCCGCAGATCATCTCCAGCAGGGTGGTCTTGCCGCAGCCCGACGGGCCGACGACGGCGACGACCTCGCCGGCGGCGGCCTGCAGCGACATGCCCGCGAGCGCGCGCAGCTCGCCGAATTTGCGGCTCACGACCTCGACCCTCACTCCGGCGGGTCCATCAAGATCGCGAGGCTCCTTGATGGGAGCCTCGATCATCGTTCGTCTTACTCCCTCCGCGGGCATTACCCCACAGGTTCGAAGGGTCAGCGCCGGGTCGCGGTGCGCGTGGGACGCTATCTCAGCCGGCTTACCCGCCAGCCCCCCTGGGTTGTCAGATGGTCCAGCGGATCCTATCGCGTGGGCCCGGTGCGGTAACGTGATACACGTGGGGCGAACGCGGAACGGAATCTTCACGGCCTCGCTGCTTGCGCTGTGCATGTGCGCGACGTCGGCGCCGGCGCTTGCGCGACAGCAGTTCCACCCGCGGATCAAGGGCGGGATGGGAATCGTGCCGCCGCGCAATCATGCGGCCGAGCTCGCGTCCGGGCCGGCGATCCCCGTCGTCTACCACGGCGGAACGGTGATGCGCGGAGTCCGCTTCCACACGATCTTCTGGGCGCCGAAGGGCTACCGGTTCAGCGGCTCTCCGGGCCCGGGGGTGCTCGGTTACGAGCCGATGGTCCAGCAGTTCCTGGCCGACGCGGCGCACGACTCCGGCAGCGCGGCGAACGCGTTCTCGGTGCTCCCCGAGTATCCGCAGCGCGGCGGGCCCGGGAACCTACGGCGTTTCCTACAACCCGGCCACCGACTCGATCGACGACGCCGATCCCTACCCGGCGCTGTCCAGGCAATGCCCGTCGCCGGCCGGGATCGCCGCGTGCGTGACCGACCTGCAGCTGCGCCAAGAGCTCGACAAGGTCATCCGCGCCCACGACCCCGGCGGCCGCGGGCTGCACGACCTGTGGTTCATCTTCCTGCCGCCGGACGTCGACACCTGCCTTGCGATCGGCACGTGTGGCACGACCGCGTACGCCGGTTATCACGCGCTTGCGAACACCGGCACGACGCCGACGATCTACGCGGCGATCCCCGACCCGCTGATCGAGTTCACGCCGCCGCCCGGGCAGGACCCGCAGGGCAACCCCGAGGCGGAGGTGACGATCGACACGGTCGCCCACGAGGCGGTCGAGGCGATCACCGACCCGCTCGGGACGGGGTGGATGGACCCGAACGGGTTCGAGGTCGCCGACAAGTGCGAGACCCCGCAGATCGGCACGCCGCTCGGCTACGCCGACGACGGGTCGCCCTACAACCAGTTGATCAACGGCCATCAGTACCTGATCCAGGCGATGTGGTCAAACGTCGTGCGCGGTTGTGTGTTGACCGGTCACGGGGCCGGCTCGGGGCTGCCGCTGCAGACGGTCAACCTCAGGCAGTTCAGCTCCTCGGTGTCGGGCTCCACCACGGTGAAGAAGGCGGGCATCGAGGTGCTCGTCGCGGTCGGCCGGGCCAACCACCTGGTCGCGCTCGGGACCGGGAGCACTCGTTCCGACGGGTCGTGGGGGCCGGTGACGCTGCGCTCGCCGTCGGGCGCGCTTCACGGCAGTCGGCGACGACCGCGACCAGATCCTGGTCGACTACCGCTCCGCAGAGCTGAAGCAGAACTTGATCCAGACCGGCAACGGCGGCAACCCGTTCACCGAGACCGGGTTCACCGGCTGGTTCGCGCTCGACCACGGCTTCGCGGTTCATTCAAACTCGGTGCTGCTCGGACCGTGCGGCCAGACCGGGGTGCTCTCGCTGACGGTCGGGGGCGTGGCGACGTCGCCGCCGGTCGACCAGTGCGATACCGAGAGCGACGTCGCGACGGTGGCGACCCGGCGGCTGAGCGCGGGCACGAGCGCTCGCGATGAGCAGCGAGGACAATCGCGCGATCTCGCCCGACAACCGGCCCGGCACGCTGGTGAAGCTGAGCGTCGCGCTCGGTGAGCCCGGGAGCGTGTCGAACATCGCCAACCCCCAGGTGCTGTTCACGCCGACGGGCTTTCCGACGTGCACCGCCGACCTGCGCGCGCAGACCGCTCGCTGCTTCGGGCTGGTGCCGCACGCGCGGTACAGGCTCGAGCGCGCGCGCGGAAGCAGCTCCGTGCCGGCGGTGGCCAACCGCGTCGGGACCGCGACGTTCAACGGCTGGCGCGGCCCACGCCCGATCAAGGGCGGCGACGTGCTGACGCTGTCAAACCGCGCCGGTCGGGCGCTCACGTCTCTGCACGTGGCGCACCTGCGTGTCGACATCGTCGGCCAGCAGACGGTCGTGGCGTCGGGAACCTGCGAGCCCGGCGATTACTACGGGCGGGCGCTGAGCACCCCGCCGGCCAGCCTTGGATTCGGTCTCGGGATCGGTGGCAGCGGAACGATCTGCCCGGTCAAGGGCAGCGTCGCGGGCCTGTCGACGGCGCACATTGCTCAGACTGACGATCGCAGCGGCGGCCAGACCGTGACCGAGGTATCGAACATCGTCCGCACGACGCCGATCGACGGCGAGACGCTGTACGGCTCGTTCATCGCGCTGGCTAAGACGGGCCTGGGAGGGCGTCACGGTGCAGTGAACTCAACCGGAGCCTCGGTGGCGGTGACGATCACCAGCGCCGCGCGCAAGGTGTTCCACGCCGACAACGTCAACACCGCGAGCGGCGCGGTGGTGACTGCGCTGACTCCGGGTGCGTACACCGCGACGTGGGTGCTGACCGACCTCAACGGCGACACCCGTACGGTCCGCACGCAGTTCGTCGAGGCGCCGTAGGGGCGGGTCAGTCAGGCCGGCTCCGGGGCCGGCCCGGCGTCGCCGGTCGCCACGCTCTCTCCCGGCTTGCGCACGACGTTCCGCGGTAGGAACATGGCCGCCGCGAGGCCGATGAGAGCGAGCACGCCGAGCGAGAGCATCGCGAGGACGTAGGACTTGTTGCCGCTCGCCAACTCGGAGACGAGGATCGTTCCCGCGATCGCGGTGCCCATCGCGGAGCCGAGGTTCGAGACGCTGCGGGAGAGTCCAGAGATCTCTCCCTGCTTGTTCTCGGGGAAGGCCGACTGCACGATGTTGACCGATGGCGTCAGCATCACCCCGATGCCGAGGCCGATGATCAGCAGTCCGGGCACGAATGCCCATATGTGCTCGGATTGCTTGACCAGCGCGAGCAACACGCCGATCCCGGCGATCGTGGCGATGAACCCGGCTCGGATCAACGTGCGCTGTTGGCGGCGCTCGGCGAGCCGCTCGGCGGCCAGCGACGACACCAGGATGCCGACGGTCGCCGCGGTGAAGATGACACCGGTCTTGATCGCGTTGAACTCGCGCACGGTCTGCAGGAAGACCGACACCGTGAACGTGATCCCCATCAGGATCAGCCATTGGATGTTCTGCGTCACCAGCCCGAGGTTCGAGGTGCGGTTTCGAAACAGGGACGTGGACAACAGCGGCTCTTTGCCGGCCCGCTCCGTTGCGCGAATGTGGATGTAGAACCCGGCGAGGAAGGCCGCGCCGGCGATCAGGAAGATGACGAGCAACGTGTTGTTGACTCCGGCTTGGAGGATTCCGATCACGACGAGCGCCATACCGACGGCCGAGAGCGCTGCGCCGAGACCGTCGAACGGCCGCCCCGGGTCGGCCGGCAACGGATCGGTGATCTTCAGGGTGAGGTAGATGATCACGCCGACGATCGCCGCCTGGAGCAGGAACGACGCACGCCAACTGATCGTGGTGGTGATCAAACCGCCGATCAGCGGGCCGGCGGCGGCGCCGATCCCGCCCATGCCGCTGATCACGCCGAACGCGCGGGCGCGGGACGGGAGGTCGTCGAACGCCAGCGTCGCGAGGATGTAGATCGGCGGGATCATCAGCGCCGAGCCGACTCCCTCGAACGCCGAGTAGCCGACGATCAGGATGCCCAGGCCCGGCGCGAGCGCGGCGATCACGGCGCCGACGCCATACACGCTGAGGCCGCGCAGGAGACAGCGCTTGCGCCCCCAGATGTCGGTCAGCTTGCTGCCGGGCATCATCAGCGCGGCCATGCACAGCAGGAACAACGTGATCGCCGTCTGCACGCCGTGCACGGTCGTATCGAGGTCCTTGCTGATGCTGGTGATCGCGACGTTCATGTTCGAGCCCGCGAAGCTCGCGACGAACTGGGTGAGCGCGAGCGGAAGCAGCATCCGGCGCGCAGAGATCGGCGGACCGGCCGAAATGGACGTCGGGCCGGTCGGGGTCGCGCTCATGCCATTGGCATGATGGCATTGACGACGCGGCGCGCGGCGATACACAGCGCGACCCACGTCCGGCCCTGCAGGCAGAGCCCATTCATCAAGCGACCGCAGCTAGGCGACGATTGGGCTGGTCAGCGCCTTGACGAAGTCTTCCAGCTGATCTGTTCGCCAGCACTCAAACGCGATGCAGTGGCGCTCGTAGGCTGCGATCACGCTGTCGCCGTAGTTCCAGTACAGCCGCGGCTCGGGGTTCAGCCAGAACGTCCGGCCCGCCTTGGCCGTGATCGCGGCGAACACGTCGTCGCGCGGCGGGCGGCCGTTGGTGCGGGCGTCGCCGAGCACGATCACGGTCGCGCGCGGATGGAGCTCGTCCTCGATCAGCGCCAGGAACTCGGTCCACACGCGGCCGTAGTCGGTGTAGCCGGAGATGTCGGCGACGCCGGCGTCGCGCGAGACCGCCTCGCTGGCGGCGCGGAAGTCGCGCTCGCGCTCGAACACCTCGGTCACCTCCGAGATCCGCTCGATGAACACGAACGAGCGCAGCTTGCGAAACGAGTCGTGCAGCGCGTGCAGGACGCTGAGAAAGAATGTGCTGGCGCTGGTGACGCTGGTCGAGACGTCGCACAGCACGAAGATCTCGGGCCGGCGCGGACGGCGGGGGCGGTACTTGAGCTCGATCGGCACGCCGCCGCTCTGAAGCGAGGCCCGCATCGTGCGCCGCACGTCGACATGGGCGTGACGCTTGCGTCCCTTGAGCTCGTGGCCCTGGGTGGCGAGCCGGCGCTTGAGCTGCGAGACGACCCGATGGACCGCCGCGAGGTCCTGGATCGGCCCGGTCGGCAGCGCGCGGTCGAGCTCGGTCAGCGGCCGCTTCGGGGGCAGGCTCGCGGTGCGCTCGATCAGGTCTCGTTCCAGCTCACGGCGCAGGTGCTGCTCGAAGCGCCGAAGCTGGTCGCGGGGCAGGCCGCGGCGACGCGGGTCGGACTCGGGCAGCTCGGGCTGGGGCTCGACCCGCAGCCCGAGCGCGCGGCGGATCCGTTGCACGTCGACGCCGAGTACGCCCGAGCCCTCGCCACGCCCGAACGCCGCGATCGCCAGCCGCGCAAGGTCGCGCATCGCCGCGTCCGAGCCGTCCTGAAGCGCCGCGGCAATCTGCTGGCGGAGGGTCTCGAGGTCGATGTCGGCGCTCTGCTCCTCGCCCGGCGGCGGGCGTTCTCCGATCTCGCGGCGGGCGGCCTCCGCCTCGGCGGCCCGGAAGAAGAAGCGATCAAACACGAGGTCGAACACCCGCCGGTCGTCGGGCGACTTGGCGATCGTTGCCGCGAGCGTCTGCTTGAAGTCCTCGTGCACCGCCCACGGGACGTGCGACAGCGCCTCGAATGCGTCGAGGATCTCGGAGGTGCCGACGGCGACCCCCTCCTCGCGAAGGTCCTCGGCGAACGCGAGCAACTGCCCGTCGAAGGACCCCGGGCCGTCCGCCGGGATCGCGGCGTAGCGGCGCGGGCTGCGGTCAGGCTGCATCCGCGGCCGGCCCGAGCTTGACGCCGACGCGGGCGGCCACGGTGTCGAGGTCGGTGCGGTGCTTGACGATCACGCTCATCGTCGCGGCGAACGTGTCCTGGTCGATGTCGTCGGCGCCGAGCAGCAGCAGCGCCCGCGCCCAGTCGATCGACTCGGCGATGCTCGGGGGCTTCTTGAGGTCGAGCTCGCGCACCTGGTGGACGACCTCGACGAGCTTGCGGGCGACGGTCTCGTCGAGCTCGGGCGAGTGCAGCCGCACGATTTGCAGCTCGTGCTCGAGCTCGGGGTAGTCGAGCCACAGGTACAGGCAGCGGCGCTTGAGCGCCTCGGTCAGCTCGCGCGTGTTGTTCGAGGTCAGCAGCACGACCGGGTGGGTCTTGGCCTCGATCCGCCCGAGCTCGGGGATCGAGATCTGAAAGTCGGAGAGCAGCTCGAGCAGCATCGCCTCGAACTCCTGGTCGGTCTTGTCGATCTCGTCGATCAGCAGCACGACCGGCTCGGCCGAGGCGATCGCCGTCATCAGCGGGCGCTGCAGCAGGAACTCCTCGCCGAAGATGTCCTCCTGGACATCCTCCCAGCCGATCCCTTCGGTCTCGGACTGGATTCGCAGCAGCTGCTTGCGGTAGTTCCACTCATACAGGGCCTTGGCCTCGTCGAGGCCCTCGTAGCACTGCAGGCGCACGAGCGTCCGCTCGAGGTAGCGCGCGAGCGCCTTCGCCAGCTCGGTCTTGCCGACGCCGGCCGGGCCCTCGACCAGCACCGGCTTGCCCAGCTTGGTCGCCAGGAACGACACAAGCGCCGTCGACTGGCCCGGCAGGTAGCCGACTCGGCGCAGGCCGGCGGCGACCTCGTCGACCGAAGCGGGGCTGACTTGCATCCTGCAAATATAGGGTTCGTCCGTGATCACGTTCATCCTGGCGGCGGGCTCGTCGCATCTGGGCCTCATCACCGCTCTGCTTGCCGCTGGGCTGCTGGTCGGCGTGATCGGGCACATCATCAGCTCGCGGGCGCTGATCATCACCGGGATCCTGGTGATCGGCGTGGTCAGCGTGTACTTCTCGTTCGTGCTGCAGCCGGCGGGGAAGTGATCCGGGCTGCGGGTCGAGCGGCCTGAGTCCACCAGGCAGGTGGTCGAGAAACGGACAAGATGCGTCCGTTTCTCGACCAGCACCCGGACCCGACCGTCATCTGGCTAGTCGAGCGGGGTCGTGAGCTGCTCGTCGTCGGGTGGCGGGCGGCGGCGATCGCGGCGAGCGGCGGGGGTGGAGGGGGCGACCGGGATCGTGGGATCCTCGCCGGCCGCGTCTGGGTCGTGGGCTGGGATGGGCCTGGGCGGGCGCTGAGGGCCCGAGAATTCCGGCGGCGACTGCCCCGACCACTCGGGCGGTGGCTCCCCCGACCATCGCGCCTGCGGGTCGCGGGGCGCGGTCAGCCAGCCGCGTTCGCGGGACCGCCGCCGCGGCTGCGCGGGACGGGTCGTCTGCGCCGTGGCCGCGACGGCCGTGTCGGCGGCAGCGGTGTCAGTGGGAGCCGTGTCATTGGGAGCGGTGCCGGCGGGAGCGGTGCCGGCGGCGGTGCCCGCGGGAGCGGTGCCCGCGGCGTTCTCGCCCGGCAGCGGCGGCTCGGGGCGGTGCGAGGCGCGGATCCGCGAGCCCGCGTAGGCGAGCGTCGCCGCGATCGCCAACGCCACGAAGATGCCCCACTCGATCCCGTAGGTGGTGGCGTTGAGGCCGTGGGCCGAGCCGCCCTGCTTGTCGAAGATCCGCCAGACGATCAGCGCGCAGGTCCACCCGCCGGCGGCGGTGATCACCCAGCCGTCGCCGCCCGGGAGATGGAAGGCCTTGCCCTCGGCTCGCTGGAACAGCAGCGTCAGCACGCCGGCGGCGACCAGCAGCACCGCCGCCTCGACGAACGAGAACTGGGCCCAGGCGGTCTGTGAGTCCGATCCGGGCACCAACCGGCCGCCGACCACGACGAAGAACTGGCGCTGGTACCAGGGCAGGAACATCGAGACGAACAGCCCGACCGCCGCGTAGGCGGCCAGGCGCCGCTCGCGGGGCATCACGCGCCACGCTTTCACGAGGCGGCCGGCGCCCGAGCCCATCCGGGCCGCCGGGCTGACCGCTGTGCGGCCCTGGCTCATGGTCGAGAGTCGGCGGAAGCGATCATCCGTCGCTCGACATGATCGGGCACGGGTCGGACCTGTCGATCCCCACTCGTCGATTGTAGGCGGGCTCCGATCGCTACAAGATCGGTATGTCCTGCACCTCGGCCTGGGTCTCGTGGCGTCGCTCGACGCGCTCCAGATACCAGTCGATCAAGCGCCCGAACCGCCAGCAAGAGCTCGCGCAAGGCCTCCGCGAGCTTTCGCTGCAACTCGGGCGGGATCAGGTCCCGCAGCGACCTGAGCACCTGCGCGAGCAGCTCGAGCTCGCCGGCGTGGTCGGCCTGGTGGTCGTCGCCCGAGGCCTGCCACCCCGCCGGGGGCGTCTGCGCTTGCGCCGGGGCGCGTGCCGCGTCCGCCGCCGAGCTCGCCCTCGCCGCGACCTCGGCGATCAGCCGCTCGGCGGCGTCGGAGGCGCGGTCGAGGCGTGCCTCGAGCCGGCGCAACGCGTCGTATGCGGGTCCGCCCGCGCCGGTTTGCTCGGCCCCGTCGGCTGGCGCGGCGTCGCCGGTTTGCGCGCCCTCGGCGCTAGGGTCGCGCGGCTCTTGCTCCATTGAACCTCACCTCCAGCGCTCCGTCCTCGAACGTCGCTCCGGTGGGCTGCAGCGCAGCCAGCGCCGGCGGCAGCATGATCGTGCGACGCTGACCGTCGACGCCGACGATCAGCTCGAGGCCGATCTGCTTGAGCGAGATCTCGCCTTTGCGCGCGAACGGCAGCATCAGCCGCAGGCGGGCGCCCTCGTCGAGCACCACGATTTCCTGCGTCAGCGAGTCGTGCAGGACGGCGGCGGCGTCGTGGCGCTCGAACAGGGCGGCGCCGAGGCGATCGAGCATCTCGGGGCCGATGACCTCCTGGTCGAAGTACGGGGCGCGCAGCACCGGGACCGGCGCGAACGCCGATTGCACCAGCTCGAGGTGCTCCTCCTGGAGCCGCCGCCACCCAGCGAAGTACTCGCCGACGTCAGAGGGAAACACGCGGTTGACGACGACCGCGTCGGTCAGGTACCCGTAGAGGTTCAGGTAGGTGAACGTGCGCATCGCCTCGCCGATCACCATCTTGTCCGGGTTCATCACCAACCGGATCGTCGAGTGCGACCGGTCGCGCAGGATCTCGTTCATCGCGATCAGGTTCTGCGACAGCCGCTGGATGTCGGCGAACACGGCCTGGGTGGGGAGCGGGATGTCCAGCAGCGAGCGCGCCAGCGGCCGCGCGGCTGCGAGGATCTGGCGCTCGATCGGAAACACCTTCTCGATCCACCAGCGCGCGACGTCGGGAAACGACAGCAGGCGCAGAGTCTCGCCGGTCGGCGCGCAGTCGACCACGATCGCCTCCCACTCGCCCGATTCGTGCTGGGCCTGCAATCGCAGCAACGAGAACAGCTCGTCCATGCCCGGTGGGACGGTCAGCTCCTCGGCCGAGATCCGATCGAGGCCGCGCTCCATGAACAGCTCGCCCAGCCACTCCTGGACGCCCGACCAGTGGCGTTCCATCTCCTCCTGCGCCTTGACCTCCTGGCCCCACAGGTGCTCGCCGGCGGGCATCGGCTCGCCCGCGAGCTCGACCTCCAGCGACTCCGACAGGCTGTGGGCCGGATCGGTTGAGATCACCAGCGTCCGCAAGCCCGCTGCGGCGCAGCGGCGGGCGGTGCAGGCGGCCACCGAGGTCTTGCCGACCCCTCCCTTGCCGGTGTACACGATCGTTCGAGGCCTCATGCCGCGCGAGTCTACGAGCCGCGCGCGCGGCGCCGCATCAGGTCGTCGGGTTTACGAGACCTGCAGCGTGCCGACGATGCGTCCGAAGTTGGAGGCGAGGTCGGTCGCGGCGAGCCGGACCGTGTAGCTGCCCGGCGACAAGGGCGGAATCGCGAACGCGTGGACTCCGTAGGGGAAGTCGGCGCTGGTGGCCAACACCGTTTGTGCGCCGCGGGCGATCACGATCCCGACGTGGGAGACCTTCGACAGGCTGAAGCTCACGGTGGCCGGCCGGCGGGCGGCGACGCGACCGGTCAGCAGGTGTAGCGCCGGCGGGGTCTTGAGGTCGTTCTGGAAGTGCTCGGCAGTGGTGCAGTACACGGGCGCCTTGACGCGCTGGCACAGCTCCTGCAGGAACCCGGTGACGAGCTCGTGGTAGTCGAGCGTGTCCTCCTGCCCGGGCTGGTACAGCGACCACGCGCCGGTGTCGTAGTGGGGTACTTCGACCCGGGCCTCGCGATCGCCGGCCGCGAACAGCTTCGCCGCCTGCACATTGCCGCTGACCTTCGCGTAGTCGTAGAGGCCGATCAGCGACTGCAGGAAGCCGTTGAGCACTGCCACGCCGGGCCCGGGCGCAAACGAGTACAGCAGGTAGCGCTTGCCGCGGCGGGTATTGACGGTGACGCCGACAGGGGGCCCGCGGAAGAAGATCGGAAGCGCGCGGCGGGCGACGTCCAGGTAGGTGGGATCGCCGAACGCCTGAAAGCCGCGCGTCAACGCCTCCATCGCGGTCGCCTGCGACATCGCGCTGGTCCACGGCGGCGCGCCGCCGTCGAAGTTGAAGTAGTACTCCCAGGTCAGACCGCCGCCGCGCCTGGCCGCCAGCGGGATCAGCTCCGCCAGCGCTTGGCGGAGCCGTCCGTAGTACGACTGGCCGCCGGTGTAGAAGCCGTCGGCCTTGCCGAAGCTGCCGAGCTCCTGCAGCTCGATGCCCTGTCCCGGGTAGTACTCCCACACGAGCTCGGAGCCTGCGAACTCGACGCGCTGGCCCGAGGCCAGCAGCGGCCCGGTCGTCCACCATTGGCGGTTACGGTCCAGCGTCGTGAACAGGGCCGGGAGCCGCGAGGGGGTCAGCTGGCCGGAGGCGGCGATCCCGTGGATGTTCTCGATCACGGACTCGAGCTCGACCGCGCGGGTGCCGCGAAGCCGCTTGACGGTGCCCAGCGCCGTGTTGAAGCTGCCCAGGTAGCGCTGGTAGTCCGCCGTCGAGATCTGGCGCGTGCGGCGAAGGCGCGCAAGCTCGGTGCGGACGTTGCGGTCGGCGGCGTGGGCGCGAGGCTGGGGGCGGCCTGTGGCTCGCGCGGTCCGGGCGCTCGGCGTCGGCGTCAGCGCCGGGGTGGTGAGGAACCGGTCGTTGCGGCTGACCGCGTGGCCTTGTGCGCCGAGCACGATCACCCGTGCCGCGAGCGCGTCGGAAGGCGCGGCGCCAGGCGCGCACAGCGCACATAGAGCCCCCGCCAGGCCGATCGCCAACCTACGCCTACGCACAGTGCCCAATGCTAGATTCGGCGCGGTTCGGACGCCATCGCTGAGGAGGAAGTTGCATGTATCACCGGGTCAGAGGACTGCTGGTCGCCGCATTGGCGTCCGTGATCCCCCTAACCCTCGCCGCCTGTGGAAGTAGCTCTGGCGGCGATGCGACGACGTCTGCTCAACCAGACGTTCAGCGGCTCGCACGTCGTCAACAGCGGCAATCTCAGCTTCAGCCTGACGGTCGATCCCGCGCGGATCGAACACGCTCACCGGTCCGATCACGCTCAGCTTCGGCGGCCCGTTCCAGAGCCTCGGCAAGGGCAAGCTGCCGGAGTCGAATTTCCGTGTCAGCATCAGCGCGCTGGGCAAGACCGGCTCGCTCGGGATCCTGTCGACCGGCAAGACCGGGTACGTCACGCTCCAGGGCACGAGCTACCGAGCTGCCTGCCGCCGACCTTCCAGAAGCTCGAGTCGAGCTTCGCAGCAGGTCGGCGCGTCGGGCGCGACTCCGGGGTCGGGCGCCTGTCTGCGCTCGGGAATCGATCCGATGCACTGGCTGATCAAGCCGTCGGTCGCGGGCACCGAGACGGTCGCCGGCGCCGACACGACCCACATCCGGGCCGGGATCAACGTGCCCGCGCTGCTCGCCGACATCAGCACGTTCCTGACGCAAGGCCTCGTCGCTCGGCGCTTCGGGCGCTGCCAGCCTGCCGAAGGGCATCTCGCCGGCGACGCGGGCCAGGATCGCAAGCCAGGTGAAGAACCCCGCGTTCGACGTCTGGACCGGCAACGGCGACAAGACCGTCCGCAAGCTGTCGATCGTAGCTGACGCTGCCGGTCACCGGCAATACGTCGGCGGCAGCTCGGCGGCCTGAGCTCGGCGCAGATCGGGCTGACGACTCCAGTACGCCGACCTCAACCAGCCGCAGACGATCGTCGCGCCGACGACGCTGCGCCCATACAGCGAGTTCAGCGCCAAGCTGCAGCAGCTGCTGAGCGTCGTTCAGACCGGCCGTCGGCGGCGGGGACGGTCCCCAGCGCGCGACTCCATCGCACGAGCTCCGGCGCTGGCGAGCACCGCGCAGGTCCGGACCGTACAGCCAGTGCATGCAGGCGGCTGGGGGCGACGTCGCGAAGATGCAGAAGTGCGCGGGGCTGCTCGGTAAGTAGCGGCCGCGAGTACGCCCGGCCGGCACCGGCGGTCCGGTTACTCGCGTCCGACTTCCTGGTCGTCCTCTTCGAGCTCGTCGGCGGTGTCATCGTCGTCCTCGGTTGCCGCGCCCGGGTGATAGTGGACCTGGAAGCGCTCGAGCAGCTCGTCGCGGCGATTCTCGTCGACCGGCGTCTCGTCGGCGATCAGGACCCAGTCGGCGCCCTCGAACTCCTCCATGTTGAAGATCTCGGAGTCGAGCTCGGGTGAGTCGTCGACGACGACCAGCACCTCGGTCTGCGGATTGAAGTACGTCCCTGGGCGGTTGACGAGCTCTTCGAGCTCGAAGCGGCGTGGGTCTGCCATTGCGCGCGCAGCCTAGCGCGTAGCGCTGCCTCGGTGTGGCCAGATGGTCACAGGTCGCGCAGCGCGGCGATCTCGCGCTCGATCTCGGCTTCGACGTCGAGGGGCGGCTTGCCGGCCCGCGCGCGGCGGTGGTTGCGGGCGATCACCAGGTCGCGGATCTCGGCGCGCAGGTCGGCGTCGATCGCCGGCGCGGTCAGGCGTCTGCAGCTCCTGGTCGACGTCGATCGGCGGCTCGCCTCGGCGCACCCGGCGGGCGTTGCGCGCCTCCAGGAGCTGGCGGATCTCGGTGTCGCGCTCCAGCAGCGCCGCCGCCGAGCCGGGCCTGTGCTCACGGGCGCCCTCGCCGTCCATCACGAGGTGGTTCTTGCCGTACTCCTCCCATGTCTTACCGCTGCCAATAAGCGCTGCAAATGCCGCGAGAATGCCGACTCCGCAGACGACCCAGATGACGATTCCGAAAGCGGCGTGCACGGCGCTCTGTAAGTGTTGCGCACGCGGGCGCGCGTTTACCTGCAGTCTGATCGGCAGAAAACGGCTATTCTGCGTAATGCGTTGACTGACTAGTCAATCTCAAGGAGAAATCCACCGTGGTTGATTTCACGCTCACCGACGAGCAGAAGAGCATGCGCGAGATGGCGCACGACTTCGCGGAGAAGGAGATCCGCCCCGTCGCCTGGGACTACGACCAGGACGGCACCTGGCCCCAGGAGATCATCGAGAAGGCGTGGGAGCTGGGCCTGATGAACAGCCACCTGCCCGCCGAGTACGGCGGCCCGGGCCTCGGCTACCTCGACGGCGCCCTGATCGAGGAGGAGATCGCCTGGGGCTGTTCCGGCATCGGCACCTCGCTGACCTGCAACGGCCTGGCGACCGCCCCGATCGGGCTGGCGGCGTCTGAGGAGCTCAAGAAGGAGTACCTCGGCCGCCTCAGCCGAGGCGCCGCTGCTCGCCTCGTTCTGCCTGACCGAGCCTGACGCCGGTTCCGACGTCTCCGGGATGAAGACGACCGCCACCCGCAAGGGCGACAAGTGGGTCATCAACGGCTCCAAGTGCTTCATCACCAACGGCGAGTACGCCAACTACTACACCGTCTACGCGAAGACCGACAAGGAGGCCGGCCATCGCGGGATCTCCTGCTTCGTCGTTCCGCGC
Source organism: uncultured Solirubrobacterales bacterium (assembly GCA_963809685.1). GTDB lineage: Bacteria > Actinomycetota > Thermoleophilia > Solirubrobacterales > Solirubrobacteraceae > Palsa-465. The sequence continues at coordinate 447,798 of CAWEKN010000008.1, forward strand.
GACGCCGGCGTCGTCGTCGACAAGCACGAGGACAAGATGGGCCAGCGGGCCTCGAACACGGCGACGATCACGTTCCCCGAGGTCGAGATCCCGCTCGACCACCTGGTCGGCGAGGAGAACAAGGGGTTCAAGATCGCGATGATGACGCTCGACCGGACCCGCCCGGGCGTGGCGGCGATGGCGACCGGCGTCGCCCGCGCAGCGATGGAGTTCGCGATCGACTACTCCAAGGAGCGCGTCCAGTTCGGCGTGCCGATCGCGATGCACCAGGCGATCCAGTTCCTGATCGCCGACATGGCGACGAAGGTGCACCTGTCGCGGCTGGCGACCTGGAACTCGGCGGTCCTGCTCGACCAGGGCAAGCGCAACACGCTCGAGTCCTCACACGCCAAGCGGTTCGCCGCCGACAGCGCGATGGAGGTGACCACCGACGCCGTCCAGGTCTACGGCGGCTACGGCTTCATCAAGGAGTACAAGGTCGAGAAGCTGATGCGCGACGCCAAGATCCTCCAGCTGTACGAGGGCACGGCGCAGATCCAGCGGCTGGTGATCGCCCGCGAGACGCTGCTGCCGCGGCGGATCGAGGAGCCGGCACCGGCGCACGCGTAGGGGCTAGGCGGGTCGATATCGGGGGGCCGCCCTCCGCGGGCGGCCCCCCTGCCCCCGGTCGGCCCCCCGTGCCCCCGGTCGGCCCCCGGTCAGCCCCCGGCAACCAACTTTGGCGTTTGACCACGGACCCTTCGTACTCAAACGCCAGAGTTCGGCGCGGTCGCTGAGGCGCGCTCCTGCTGTTGTCTTTCACCGCCGGCCGAGTCGCGACTATCGAAGCGCGCCACGATCGCGGGATCGGATCGATGTTGCGCCAGGGAGCCTCGGCCCGAGCGATAACACTCGGCTCACACTCGATAACAGCCGCTCCACGACCTCAGCTCATGAGCAGGCTGACTCGAGCACTAAAGGACCGTAGACGGCTTTGCGAGGCCTCGACGGGTGGATTAAGTCCGCCAATATCGCGGACTTAATCCACCGCTCGCGATCGGCGCTACTCGGTGGTGCTGAACTCCCAGATCGCGATTCCGAGCATCACCAGGCCGAGCACGACGATCACCGCCGCCTCGACCAGCGCCGGGACGTGCCAGCCCCACCAGGTGACGCCCGGATCGAGCGCGTGGCGCGCCGCCGGTGAGATCGTGAGGTGGTTGAACACCAGGCGGCGCATCGGGTCGACGGCGTAGGTGAGCGGGTCGATGCGGTTGAGGACGGTCAGCCAGCCGGGCAGTCCGGCGACCGGGAACAGCGCGCCGGAGATGAAGAACATCGGCATCACGATCATCTGCATGACGCCCATGAACGACTGCATCTGCTTGATGCGCACCGCGATCATCACGCCGAACGCGGTGATCGCGAACGCCAGCAGCAGCTGCAGCACGAAGATGCCCGACGATCAGGACCGGGTCGTAGGGAACGTGCACGAGCCCCGCAAGGCAGATCACGATCACGCCCTGGAAGCTGGCCACCGTCGCGCCGCCGAGGCACTTGCCGATCACGATCGAGCTGCGGCGGATCGGCGCGACCATCATCTCGCGCAGGAACCCGAACTCCCGGTCCCAGACGATCGAGGCGGCCGAGAACATCGCGGTGAACATCACCGAGATGCAGAGGATCCCGGGGTAGATGAACGTCTTCAGCGCGACGCCGTGGGTGCCGGCGCTCGAGAGCCGCTGCAGTCCGGCGCCCAGCACGAACAGGAACAGGAGCGGCTGGACCAGCGCGGTGACGATCCGCAGCCGGTCGGACCGGAAGCGGATCAGCTCGCGCCGCCAGACGATCTTGATCGCGCGCAGCTCGGAGGCGAGGCTGCGCTTCGGGACGCTGACCCGGACGATCGGGGTCTCGGGCGGCGCGGTGGTGGTGACGGTCGCCGGCTGGTCGGCAGTCGTGCTCATCGGCTACCTCCTCGTCATCATCTGCATCATCACCCGGTTGCGGTGCTTGCTCTGGTCCTCCTCGGCGTCGCGAATCGACGTGCCGGTGTAGGACATGAACACGTCGTCGAGCGTCGGGCGCGAGACGCTGACGCCCCGGATCGGGACGTCGAGCTCGGCGAACAGCCGCGGCACGAACTCCTCGCCGCCCGCGACGCCGAACGTGACCGCGCCCTCTGACATGCGCGCCTCGATCCCGAAGCGCTGCGCCAGAGCGGCGATCGCGGCCTGGTCGTCGTCGGTGTGGATCGTGACGCGGTCGGTGCCGACTTGCGCCTTGAGCGTCTCGGGGGAGTCGAGCGCGACGATCTGGCCGTGGTCCATGATCGCGATCCGGTCGCACCACTCGGCCTCGTCCATGTAGTGCGTGGTCATGAAGATCGTGATCTCCTCGCGCTCCTTGAGCTCGCGGATGTAGGTCCAGATCGAGCGGCGCGTCTGCGGATCGAGCCCGATCGTCGGCTCGTCGAGGAACAGTACGCGCGGCGAGTGCATCAGTCCGCGCGCGATCTCGAGGCGGCGGCGCATGCCGCCGGAGAACGTCGCCGACCGGCGAGTCCTTGCGGTCCCACAGGCCGACCATCGTCATCACCTGCTGCATCCGCGGCTTGACGAGGTCCGACTGGACCCCGTAGAGCTCGGCGTGGAGCTTCAGGTTCTGGGCGGCGGTCAGGTAGCCGTCGAGCGTCGGGTCCTGGAACACCAGCCCGATGTTGCGGCGCACGTCGTCGCGCTCTCTGACGACGTCGTGACCGGCGACGGTGGCGAGGCCGGAGGTCGGCTTCGCCAGCGTGCAGAGCATGTTGATCGTCGTCGTCTTGCCGGCGCCGTTGGGGCCGAGGAAGCCGAACACCTCGCCGGTCGCGACCTCGAAGTCGACGCCGCGCACGGCCTCGATCTCGCCGAAGTTCTTGACCAGCCCGCGGACCACGATCGCGGGCCCGTCGAGGTGCCCGTTTGTCTGCGACATCTCGCTCATCAAACGTTACGCCGTCAGGCGTCGCTGTCCTCCGCCAGGATCCGGTAGAGCCCGCGACGGGTTTCGGTCAACAGCTCCCGGGCCTGCTCGATCTGGTGCTCGTCGCCGGCCTGGTGGACCTGGACGGCCGCGGCCGCGACCGCGGCGATCAGCGATCGAGTCTGGTCGCTTTCGTCCTGGTCGGGGTCGTCGCCGTGCTCCCATGGGGCCGGCGCGTCCTCGCGCTCGGCGAGCAGGGAGCGGCCGGCATCGGTGATCTCGAACAGCTTCTGGCCGTCGCGCTCGATCGTGCAGATCAATCCCTCGTCCTCGAGCTGGGCGAGGGTCGGATACACCGATCCGGGGCTGGGGCGCCACCGGCCGTCGCAGCGCTCCTCGATTGTCTGCATCAGCTGGTAGCCGTTGCGCGGCTCCTCAGCGATCAGCAGCAGCAGCGCGGTTCGCACGACGCCGCGGCGCCTGCGCCCAGGCCCGCGGCCGCCGGCGCCGCCGCGCCCGGGCCCGAACGGCCGGTCGAACCTCGGGCCGCGACCGAAGGGCCCGCCACCGATCAGGTGTCGCAGCGCCGCGCTGCGCGCGACGTCCTCGGGCCGGACGTCCCGTCCCCGGCCACCCTGTGCGCGCGCCATCGCCCACGCGAAGTGAAGCGGCCCGCGGGCCGCGAAGCTGTGATCCATGGTCGAACCCTCCTGTTGCATCACGATATGTCTAACGATATATCGTGACGGGTCGTCCGTCAAGCGCGCACGATGGGTCGACCGTCAAGCGCGCACGGACTCAAGCTCGCACGGACAGGTGGTCGAGAAACGGCCAACATGCGTCCGTTTCTCGACCAGCTGGCGGTGATGCTGCTCAGGTGTCGGGACCGCCGGAGTCGTCCGAGCCGCGCCCGGAGCCGTGCCCGAGCCGCCCGAGCCGCCGAGCCGCCCGAGCCGCCGGCGCCGAGCCGCCCGAACCGCCCGAGCCGCCGCCGCGGTTGCGGAGCCACTCGGCCACCTGCTCGGCCATCCCGCCGACCTGCGACCCGAGGTTGGTGAGGTTGTCGCCCGCCTCGCGGAAGATCGTGCGGAAGCGCTCGGCGTAGAACTCAAACGCGTCGCCCGCCTCGGCGCGCACGTCGGACTCCTGGTCGCGGGTGCGGTACTCGCCGCGGACGATCCGGTCGTACTCGCCGGTCTGGACCCACTTCATCACCTCGCTCACCCGCCTGACCGCGTACGTGTGGGTCTGGCCGATCTCGTTGAAGAAGCGGCGAACGCGGTCGCTGGGGTCGTCCCAGGTCTCGTACTCCATCGCCTGGGTCATGAACGCGTCGAGGTTGAGGTCGTCGGCGCGCATCGCGCCGGCGGTGACCATCAGCGTGCGACACACGATCTGCGGGTCGCGGACGGCGAGCGTGGAGGCGCGGTCGCAGCTGAGCTCGGTCGCGCGATACCACTCGAGCAGCACCGCGCGCACCGCCCGGAAAGGGATCCCGAGGAAGAACGGCACGCCGTTGCTGACCGCGAGCAGGATGTTGAGCGCGGTCAGGTAGACGACGTGGTCGGAGAGGATGTGCCCGACCTCGTGGGCGAGCACGACGCGCTGCTCGCCGGGCCCCAGGCGCTCGAGCAGCAGCGAGTCGACGACGATCATCGGCTTCCCGGAGCCGATCGCCTGGGCGAGGCCGGGCACCGGCGAGGTCACGTACACGTCGTAGACCTCGGGCATGTCGAGGATCCGGCAGACGCCGTTGTGCGACGCCCACAGCTCGGACAGCTGGTTCTCGCCGACCTTGATCGAGTTGCCGAGGTAGAACTGGCGGATCGCCCGCTCGTAGCGCCACTCGATCAGCTTGCGCACGACCGTGTCGAGCATCGGGATCGACTTCAGCGCGGCGGTCGCGGCCCGATCGGCCGGGTGCTCGTACGCCTTGGATGAGATGTTCGGGTACGGCTCGACGCTGTCGGGCAGAGTCTCTGGCATCGCGGCTTCCGGCAGCCTAGTGTGCCGGGCGCCGATAAGCGAGCGATAATCGCGCCCGATGGAATCCCGGTCGGGCGGCGAGCACGGATGGCGAAGGTAGGCGTCGCGCTGCGCTTGCAGGGCACGGTGCACGACGCGGAGACGTGCTGGTATGACCACGCGCGCTGGCCGGCATGGGTCGACGGGCTCGAGCGGATAGTCGACGTCGGCCGCGACTGGCCGCAGCGGGGCGGCCGGATCGTGTGGCAGTCGGGTCCGGCCGGACGGGGCCGGGTGACCGAGACGGTCACGGCCTACGCGCCGCTGGGGGGCCAGACCGTCGACGTTGATGACGACTCGATCTCGGCTGACCAGACCGTCGCGTTCACGCCGGCTGGCGATGACTCCGTCGAGGTGCGGCTGACGCTCGACTACGAGATCAAGCGGCGATCGCTGTTCACGCCGCTCGTCGACCGGCTGTTCATCCGGCGGGCGATGGAGCGCTCGCTGCGCGCGACGGTCACTCGGTTCGGGCTCGAGCTGGCCGACGCCCGCGCTCGGACGCGACAGCGTCCGGACATCACGCGCTAACCCACAGTCGGACTAGACTCACGCCGCGAATGTCCGTATTCAAGGCCGCCGTCGTCGGCGCGGGCGCAACCGGCGGCGAGATCGCGCACACGATTGCAAGCGCGGAGATCCCGGTGTTGCTGAGCGACCCGGACCCGAGCCGGCTGAAGGCCGGCATCGACGGCGCGCGAACGCTCTGGCAAGGTCTGATCGACGCCGGCAAGCTGCAGCCCGGCGAGCTCGATCGCCGGCTGGCGCTGATCGAGGCCGGCACCGGTTACGACGGGTTCGGCGGTGTCGACTTCGTGATCGAGGCGATGCCCGAGCAACTCGAGCTCAAGCGCGAGCTGTTCGCGCAGCTCGACCAGGCCACGCCCGGGCACGCAATCCTCGCCTCCAACACATCGACCGTCTCGATCACAGAGATCGGCGAGGCGACGAGCCGTCCCGACAAGGTCGTGGGCTTTCACTTCGTGCGCCTCCCGTCGGCGGCGCGGGTGATCGAGGTGATCGAGGGCGACGACACGTCGCCCGAGACGATGCAGGCGGCGGCCAACTTCGCGCAGGCGATCCGCCGGACGCCGATCCACTCCCGGGACAGCCCCGGGTTCGTCGTCAACCGGATCCTGTTCGCGGCGCTGTCGGAGCTGTGGCGCTACCAGCAGGACAGCGGGATCTCGATCGAGGAGCTCGACGCGTCGATCGCCGAGTCCAAAGCCGCGCCGATGGGCCCGTTCTTCCTGGCCGACCTGCTCGGACTCGACTCGGTGATGCGCCTGACCGAGCACCTGCGCGAGTGCCACGGCGATCGCTTCGAGATCCCCGAACGGATGCGGGAGCTGGTCGCGGCCGGCGATCTGGGCGCGACCAGCGGACGGGGCTTCTATGAGCACCGGAGCTGAGCTCGACACCGCAACGGTCTTCGAGCGCTTCACGCTGACTGCTCTGGTCGAGAGCTGTCTCGTGCTCGAGGAGGGGGTCGCGTCGATGAAGGACATCGACCTCGGGATGAGCGCCGCGGCGGGACTGACCCCGCCGCCGTTCCAGCGCGCCGACCGGGCCGGCCTCGACGACGTCCTGGCCAGGCTCGAGGCGGCGGCGCGCGCATGGGGCGACGGTTTCGAGCCGCCGGCGATTCTTCGCCGGCTCGTCGCCCAGGGACGGCTCGGCGTCAAGACAGGCCAGGGCTTCTTCGCCTATCCGCGGCCAGACCCCGGCTGGGAGCAGGCGCTGGTCAAGCTCGAGACCAGGGGCCAGACGGCGATCGTATGGCTGGACCGTCCCCCGGCAAACTCGATCTCGCCTGAGGTGGCTGAGGGCCTGCGCAAGACCTGGGAGGCGGTCGCCGCGAACCCGGCCGTGCGCGCGGTCGTGTTCGCGTCGGCCAACCCGATGCTGTTCTGCGCCGGCGCGGACATCAAGGCTTTCGCACAGATGGACCAAGCCGCCGGCAAGGAGCTCGTCGACTCGATGCACGGCTTGTTCGCGCAGATGGAGGCGTCGTCGATCGTGACGATCGCGGCGGTCAACGCGCTCGCGCTGGGGGGCGGGTGCGAGCTGGCGATGGCATGCGACCTGCGGATCGCTGCCGAGTCGGCGTCGTTCGGCCAGCCGGAGATCAACCTCGGGATCATCCCCGGCTTCGGCGGGACCCAGCGGCTGGCGCGGCTGATCGGCAGCGGCGAGGCGCTGGAGCTGAATCTCACCGGCGACGCGATCGACTCCGAGCGGGCATACGAGCTGGGACTCGCCAACCGGGTCGTGCCCGACCACGAGCTCCTCGACACGGCGCTGATGTGGGCACGCAGGCTCGCCGTCCAGGCGCCGCTGGCGATCGAGCAGATCAAGCGTGTGTCGGCGGCAGGAGACCTTCAGGCCGGCCTTCGAGCCGAGAAGCGGGCGTTCGCCACAGTGTTCGAATCGGCTGACGCGAAAGAGGGGATCTCGGCATTTCTGCAAAAGCGGCCACCGCGGTTTCACGGCAAGTGAGCTCGGTCACGACAGCGGCAGCGCGGCTGGCCGAGCTGATCCGCGAGTCCGACTCGGTCGTCGCGCTCACCGGCGCGGGGATCTCGGTCCCGTCGGGCATCCCCGATTTCCGCTCGCCCAACACTGGGCTGTGGGCCAACGTCGACCCGATGGAGGTCGCGCACATCGACGTCTTCCGACGCGACCCCGAGCGCTTCTGGGAGTTCTACGGCGACCGCTTCCAGACGCTCGAGCACAAGCGGCCCAACCGCGCCCACGATGCGCTTGTGTCGCTCGAGCGCGCAGGCCTGCTGCAGGCGGTGATCACGCAGAACATCGACCGGCTGCACGAGCGTGCCGGGACGCGCGAGCTGATCGAGGTCCACGGCACGATCGCGCACTCCTCGTGCCTTCGCTGCGCGGCGCGCTACGAGCTTGGCGACGTCCGCGACCGCCAGGCCGCCGACGCGCGCCGGGTGCCCCGCTGCGATTGCGGCGAGCCGCTGAAGCCCGACGTCGTGCTGTTCGGCGAGTACCTGCCGGCGCAGGCGCTGGCGCGCGCCCAGCAGCTCGCCGCCGACGCCGACCTGCTGCTGTGCATCGGCACCTCGCTCGAGGTCTACCCCGTGGCCGAGCTGCCGCGGGCGACGCTGGCGGCCGGCGGCCGGATCGCGATCATGACCCAGGGTCGCACCCCGTTTGACAGCCGCGCCGCCGAGCGCTGCAGCGGAGACGTCGTGGACGAGCTGCAAGCCGTCCTGGACTCGCTGGGGCTCGACTGAGATGGCGCGATGACGGACTCCCCGGGGTTCGCCGTGCAGTGCGAGCACGACGGCGACGGCGCCACGATCAGCATCAGCGGAGACGTCGACCTGGCAACGGTCGCGCCGCTCTTGGACGCCCGCGACAGAGCGCTCGCGCAGCGCCCGAGCCGGCTGCTGTTCGATCTGCGCGGCGTGCGGTTCATCGACTCCTCGGGGTTGAAGTTCCTGCTCGAGACCGACCGCATGGCGCGACGCGACGGCTGGACGCTGCAGCTGCTGCGGCCCCCCGACAGCGCGATGCGGGTATTCGCGGTGACGGGGGTCGAGAAGCATCTGCCGTTCGTCGAGCCCGGTGCGGCTAAAGGCCCTTCGCCGGACGCCGACAACATTGAGTAGGACTATGGACTCGACCCCGACACCGCGGACCGGCTCCACCCGCCGGGCCAAGCTGTTCACCGTCGTGGCTGCCGCTGCGCTGATCGCGGCGGTCGCATTGCTGGCGTTCGGCAAGTTCGGCGCGTCAGCGGTAACTTGGACGCTGTTCGTCGGCGTCGCCCTGCTCGCGACCGGCGATTGGCGCGAGTCCCGCCGCACGCACCGGCCCGAAGACGGCGAGGGCGAGGGCGGAGGCGGCGATCCCAGGCGCCCGCAGCAACCCGAGAGCCCCACCGGCGGAATCGAGTTCGACTTCGAGCGGTTCGCCGCCCAGTTCTGGGCTCACGTCGAGCAACTCGAGCGCGTCAACGCCTAGCCCGCCGCCGACGCGACGCGCGCCGGCTACAGGACCTTGACGATCACGGCGGTGATGTCGTCGTGCCGCTGGGGCTCGGGCAGGAGCTCGGCCAGGATGTGGTCACAGAGCTCCTGCGGGCTGTCGGGGCCCGACGCCGCCGCGCGCGCAAGGCGTTCCAGCCCGACATCGAGCGACTCGCCGCGGCGCTCGACGACGCCGTCGGTGTAGAGGATCAGGCTGGCGCCCGACGGCAGCGGGCGCGACATGTCTGGATAGACGGCGTCCTCGAGCCCCATCAGCCCGCCGCCGCCCTCGACGTATCCGGTCTCGCCGTCGGGCCCGCGCAGCAGCGGCGGCAGGTGTCCGGCGCTGGCCCAGGTGACGCGCGCGGCGCTCGGGTCGACGATCGCGTAGAGCACGGTGAAGAGGTCGTCCTCGCCGTACTCGGTCTGGTAGCGGTTGAGCCGCGTCAGCACGTCTCCGGGCATCCTCGTGCCCTCGTCGCCGACCGCGTACCCGCGGGTCACGCTGCGCAGCTGTCCCATCGTCGAGGCCGCCGGGATGCCCTTGCCGGCCACGTCGCCCAGCACCACGCCGATGCGCCCGCCCGGCAGCGCGAACGCGTCGTACCAGTCGCCGCCGACCGCGGCGACTGCCCCGGCCGGCTGGTAGCGCGCGGCCAGCTCGATGCCCTCCACCTGCGGCAGGCGCTTTGGCACCAGCCCGCGTTGAAGCTCGACCGCGATCCGGTGCTCCTCCTCCTGCAGCCGCGCGCGGCGGATCGCGAGCGCCGCGCGGTCGGCGGCGTCGCGTAACAGCGACTGGTCCGCCGCGCTGAACGAACGTCCCGGCGGCGGCGACAGGCGCAGCGTGCCGACGCTCGAGTGCTCGATCGTCAGCGGCACTTCGTGCCATCCCTCGACGCTGTCTGACAGCTGGTCGTCCGCGCTCAGGATGCGACCGCGAGCGCAGCGCACCACCAGCGGCTCGTCGGACAGCCTGTCCTGGACGGTGACCTCGGCCAGCTCGGCGCCGAACAGCTCCGTCAGGCGGGTCGCGAGCTCGGGCAACAGCTCGCCGAGCGATCGGGACTCGGTCGCCTCTGCCAGCGTCTGGAGTTTGTGCAGCCGCTCGGCGATCGCCTCGGCCTGTGTGCGCGCCGACTGCTCGAGCATCAGCTCGGCCCGTGCCTGCTCGGCGCGCCGGCGCGCGCTGAGGTCGACCCACTGGATCAGCAGCAGCGGTTGGTCGAACTCGGTCGGCTCGATCGAGGAGATGACGACGCCGACCCACCGGTCCGAGCCGCCGATCGACCGCAGGCGAAGGTCGACATCGGGGGCGATGCCCGCGTCGGGCGCCGGTTCGCCGGCGGCGAGGCGGTCAAGCGCCGCCGACAGCGACGCGACGTCCTCGGGGTGGCACAGATCCGCCACCTCGATGCCGGTCAGCGATGCCGGCGTGCGGCCGAGCAGCCGCGCGAACGCCGGGTTGGCGAGGACGATCCGGCGTGAGACGTCCAGCACCGTCTTTCCGATCGGGGCCGCCTCGAACGCGCCGCGCAGAAGTGCCTCCGAGCGCTTCAGCGACCGGCGGCTGCGCTCGAGCTCTGCGAACACTGCGACCTTGGAGCGCAGCAGCTCGGGGTCAAACGGCTTGAGCACATAATCGACCGCACCGACTCCGTAGCCGCGCAGGATGTCCCCGAGCTCGTCGCGGGCCGCCGTCAGGAACACGATCGGAAGATCTTGCGTCCGTGCCCGGCTCTTGATCAGCCGCGCCGTCTCGAGCCCGTCGATGCCGGGCATCCGCACGTCGAGCAGGATCACCGCGTAGTCGCGCTCGAGCAGCATCCGCAGGGCGTCGTAGCCGGACGTGGCGGTGTGCAGCGGGAGCCCCAACGGTGCGATCACCGCCTCGAGCGCGCTCAGGTTCTCGGGCCGGTCGTCGACGAGCAGGATCGGCAGGCGGTCTCCCGCCGTCAGCTCGACGAGCGCCTCGCGGCCCTCGGACTGCTGCGCGTCTGTAGCCAACGGCGGCCTACGCGTCCAGCCAGACTCGCATCATCGACACCAGTTGGTCGACGTCGACCGGCTTGGTGATGTAGTCCGACGCCCCGGCGGTGATTGCCTTCTCGCGATCGCCCTTCATCGCCTTGGCGGTCAGCGAGATGATCGGGAGGCTCTCAAACCTGGTCATCGAGCGGATCGCCCGCGCCGTCTCATAGCCGTCCATCTCCGGCATCATGATGTCCAGCAGCACGAGGTCGGTGTTGGGGTGCTGGTGCAGGCGCTCGATGCCCTCTCGTCCGTTCTCGGCGAACACGACCTTCATCCCGCGTTGCTCGAGCGTCGATGTCAGCGCGAACACGTTGCGAATGTCGTCGTCGATCACGAGCACCTTGCGGCCCTGAAGCGGCGCGTCGCCCGAGCGCAGACGGTCGAGCATCCGCCGCGTCGACGCGGGCAGTTTCGCCTCGACTCGGTGCAGGAACAGCGTCGCGCGGTCGACGAGCCGCTCCGGCGAATCTGCGACGGCGATGACGGCTGCCTTTGCCAGCGCGTCAAGGTGGGCGCGCTCCGCCTTGGGGAGCTCGGCCGCGACGAACGCGATCACGGGCTGCTCGCGCAGGGACTCGTCGGTGGCGATCGCGCGCAGCAGCGAAAACGCGCTCTGCGGGTCGGGCCCGACGGTCACGACCGCGAGATCGAACTGCTCGGCGCCGAGTGCCGCGAGCGCCTCATCGGGCTCGATCCGCTCAACGCTCGCGCCCTCGCCCGACAGCAGCCCCGAGAGCTGCTCGTCGGCCTCGCCGGCAGGGGCCACCAGCGCGATCCTGGCCGCGGGCTCGGGCAGCCGCTGCACCCGGTCGAGCGCCTCGTCGAGCTGCCCGGCTGCGATCGGCTCCTCGATGAACGCCGCCGCGCCGCCCCGCAGCGCATCGATCCGCGACGCGCTGTCGCCGAGCATCACGACCGGCAGGTGACGGGTGTCGGGGTGCTTCTTGAGCTGGCCCAGGACCGATTCCACGCGCGGCAGGTCGCCGGCCAGCACCACGGCCTTCGGCCGGTGCTCGCGGGCGAGCCCGAGCGCCGCGCTCCCGCGCCGCGCGACGATCCCGTTGGCCCCGCGCGCCCGCACGGTCTCGAGCAGCGCGGCCGCCCGCTCGGGCTCGGAGTCGATCACGAGCACCGCGGGCTGGTCGGGCTCGAGCTTGAGCCGATGGTCGGCGAGCGAGTCCATCTCGGGCAGCAACAGCGTCATCGGCACGTCGATCAGAGGCTCGCGGCCGCCGTCGCCGTCGGCCGGCTCATCGTGCTGTGGCTCGAGCGGCCGCTCGGTCAACGGCAGGTAGAGGGCGAAGCGGCTGCCGCGCCCGAGCTCGGACACGACGTGGATCTCGCCCCCGAGCAGGCGCGCGATCTCCCTCGAGATCGACAGCCCGAGGCCGGTGCCGCCGTACTTGCGCGAGGTCGTCCCGTCGGCCTGCTGGAAGGCCTCGAAGATCGCTGCGAGCTTGTCGTCCGCAATACCGACGCCGGTGTCGGTGACCTCGAAGCCGATGACATGATCGGCGCCCCGCAGCGTCTCGGTCATGAAGCTCGTCCCGGGACGTGCGTACCCGATCGACAGCGTGACGCCGCCCACGTGCGTGAACTTGAACGCGTTGGACAGCAGGTTCTTGAGGATCTGGCCAAGGCGCTGCTCGTCGGTGAAGATCGACGGCGGCAGCGCCGGATCGAGCTCGACGTCGAACGACAGCTCGTTCTGCTCGGCCATCTGGCGGAACGCGCGGTCGGCGTCCTCGTAGATGTCCGACAGCGCGACCGCGGCCATGTCGAGCTCCATGCGCCCTGCCTCGACTTTTGAAAGGTCGAGGATGTCGTTGATCAGCGACAGCAGGTCGTTGCCGGCGGAGTGGATCGTCGACGCGAAGTCGACCTGCTTCTCGGTCAGGCCGCCGGTGTCGTTCTCGGCCAGCAGCCGGCTGAGGATCAGCATCGAGTTCAGTGGCGTGCGCAGCTCGTGCGACATGTTCGCCAGGAACTCGGACTTGTACTTGGACGACAGCGCCAGCTGGGCCGCCTTTTCCTCGAGCCCGCGTCGGGCCAGCTCGATCTCGTCGTTCTTGACCTCGATGTCGCGGTTCTGCTCCGACAGCAGCCGCGCCTTCTGCTGCAACTCGTCGTTTGTCTCGCGCAGCTCCTCGGACTGCTTCTGCAGCTCTTGGGTCAGGCCCTGGGACTGCGATAGCAGCTCCTCGGTGCGCATGTTCGCGCGGATCGTGTTGAGCACGACGCCGATCGTGTCGGTGAGGCGGTCCAGGAAGTCGCGGTTGACGTCGGAGAACGGCCGCACCGAGGCCAGCTCGATCACGCCGAGGATCTGGTCCTCGAACAGCACCGGCATCACCAGCAGGTCTGCTGCCGGCGCGTCGCCGAGGCCGGACCCGACCCTGATGTAGCCGGGGGGAAGGTCGGTGACCGCGATGATCTTGTGCTCGAGCGCGGCCTGACCGACGAGCCCTTCGCCGATCTCGAATCGGCTTGGCATCTCGCTGCGCTGCGGCGTGAAGCCGTAAGCGGCCGCGAGCACCAGCTCGGTCGTTCCGCCGTCGCCGGGCTCGGCGATGAAGAACGCCCCGTGCTGGGCTGAGACGGTGGGCGTGACCTCGTTCATGATCAGCTGCGTCACCGCCGCGAGGTCGCGCTGGCCCTGCAGCATTCCGGAGATGCTCGCCAGGTTGGTCTTCAGCCAGTCCTGCTCGGCGTTGCGCTGAGTGGTCTCGCGCAGGTTGGCGATCATCTGGTTGATGTTGTCCTTGAGCTCCGCGACCTCGCCCTGCGCCTCGACGGTGATCGAGCGAGTCAGGTTTCCCTGGGTCACCGCGGTCGACACCTCGGCGATCGCGCGCACCTGAGTCGTCAGGTTTCCCGCCAGCTGGTTGACGTTCTCGGTCAGCCGCCGCCAGGTGCCTGACACGTCCTCGACCTCGGCCTGGCCGCCGAGCTTGCCCTCGGTTCCAACTTCCCTGGCGACGCGCGTCACCTCCGCGGCGAAGCTCGAGAGCTGCGCGACCATCCGGTTCAGGGTCTGCTTGAGCTCGAGGATTTCCCCTCGCGCGTCGACGGTGATCGTCTGGGTCAGGTCGCCGTTGGCGACCGCAGTCGCGACCTGGGCGATGTTGCGGACCTGGTCGGTCAGGTTTCGCGCCATGAAGTTGACGTTGTCGGTCAGGTCCTTCCAGGTGCCCGCGACGCCGGGCACGGCGGCCTGGCCGCCGAGGATGCCCTCGGTTCCCACTTCGCGCGCGACTCGCGTGACCTCGGCGGCGAACGAGCGCAGCTGATCGACCATCCGGTTGATCGTCTCGGCGAGCGCGGCGACCTCGCCCTTGGCGTCGACGGTGATCTTGCGGCTGAGGTCGCCGTTGGCGACGGCGGTCGTGACAGTTGCGATGCTTCGCACCTGGGTCGTCAGGTTCGAGGCCATCAGGTTCACGTTCTCGGTCAGGCCCTTCCAGGTCCCGGACACGCCCTCGACCTCGGCCTGGCCGCCGAGCTTGCCCTCGGTGCCGACCTCGCGCGCGACGCGCGTGACCTCGGCAGCGAACGAGCGCAGCTGGTCGACCATCGTGTTGATCGTGTCCTTGAGCTCGAGAATCTCCCCTCGGGCGTCGACCGCGATCTTCTTGGAGAGGTCACCCTGGGCGACGGCGGTCGTGACCTGGGCGATGTTGCGAACCTGGTCGGTCAGGTTCGAAGCCATGAAGTTGACCGAGTCGGTCAGGTCGCTCCAGGTACCGGAGACGCCGGCTACCTCGGCCTGGCCGCCGAGCTTGCCCTCGGTCCCCACTTCGCGCGCGACGCGCGTGACCTCATCGGCGAACGCCGACAGCTGGTCGACCATCGAGTTGACCGTCCGCTTGAGCTCGAGCACCTCGCCCTTGACGTCGACCGTGATCTTCCTGGTGAGATCGCCGTTGGCCACGGCGGTCGTCACGTCGGCGATGTTGCGGACCTGCTCGGTCAGGTTACGGGCCATGAAGTTGACGTTGTCGGTCAGGTCCTTCCAGGTGCCGGCGACGCCCTCGACCTCGGCCTGGCCGCCGAGCATGCCCTCGGTGCCGACCTCGCGCGCCACGCGCGTGACCTCGGCGGCGAACGAGCGAAGCTGGTCGACCATCGTGTTGATCGTGTCCTTGAGCTCGAGGATCTCGCCCTTGACGTCGACGGTGATCTTCTGGCTGAGGTCGCCGTTGGCCACCGCGGTCGTGACCTGGGCGATGTTGCGAACCTGGTCGGTGAGGTTCGAGGCCATGAAGTTGACCGAGTCCGTCAGGCCCGCCCACGTGCCCGCGACGCCCGGCACTGCCGCTTGGCCGCCGAGCTTTCCGTCGGTGCCGACCTCGCGTGCCACGCGCGTGACCTCGTCGGCGAAGCTCGAGAGTTGGTCGACCATCGAGTTGACCGTCGTGCCGATCCTCGCGAACTCGCCCTTGACCGGACGGCCCTCGATCTCGAGCGCCATCTTCTGCGACAGATCGCCCTCGGCGACCGCGACGATCACGCGAGCGACCTCCGTGGTCGGTCGCACGAGGTCGTCGACCAGGCCGTTGACCGAGTCGATCGCCGTGCGCCAGCCTCGTTCGGCACCGTCGAGCTGGGCGCGCTCGGTCATCCGTCCCTCGCGGCCGATGATCTGGCCGATCCGGACGAGCTCGGCCTCGAGCGCCGCGTTGCGCGCGGCGAGCTCGTTGAACGCCGCCTCGATGCGCCCGATCTCGTCCTTGCGGCGGGCCGGCAGCCGCACCGCGAAGTCGCCCGCGGTGGCCGCGCGCAGCGCGTCCTGCGAGCCGGTTCAGCGCCGCCTCGTCGGTTTTCTGGTCCTTCGATCTGCCAGTCCCGGAACGCCCGTTCTGCGCGCGCCCGTTACCAGGGCTCTTTGCCGCGCTCTTGGTCGCGTTGGTGTCCCCGTCATCTGGAGCCGTAGATTGCGAGCGCGCCGCTTGCCGAACCGCCGTGTTAGCCATGGTGCTCCCTGCTCGGATCTATTCTCGAGGGTCCGCGAAGTCCACACCCAAGGCCGCGGACTGTCAACTGCCGGATTATGGCGGGTTGGAGAGACCCGGGGGTGCGCTCGGGCGTTGCGCAGGCGTTGCGCTCAGGCGTTGGCGACCGCGCGCGCACGCAGCGCCGCCTCGATCCGCGACAGCGCGAACGTAACGGTCTCCAGGCCGGCCGCCGGCAACGGGCCGCCGAGCGCGGCTTGGGCGGCGAGCGCGACGCTGTCGCGCTGCTCGCGCAGCTCGCTCAGGCGGTCGCGCAGGACCGGCGCGGTCGGATCGATCGCCAGCTCGGCGAGCGCCGCGTCGAGCGCGATCAGGACCTGCAGCGCCGCCTCACGACTGCGCCCCTGATCGAGGTCGAGCCGCGCTCGCAGCGCCAGCTCCTCACATGCGAGGGCCTGCTCGCGGCCGTTGAGGATCGCCGCCATCCGGGCCTGGGGCTGCAGGACCTTCGAGCGCGGCGAGCGCTGGTCGCGCGGGTGCAGCTCGCGGGCGTCGGTCCAGTGACCGTCGGCGACCTGCTCGCCGGCGCCGAACCCGATCCGCGCGACCAGCGCCTGCCGTCGGCCGACCGTGTGCACGTGCGGGTCGGCCGTCACCAGCCGGAATGCCTGCAGCGACCGGTTCAGCACGGCCAGGTCGGCGTCGAGATCGTCCTCGCCTGCGCGGGCCAGCCACCGGCGTCCCGCCTCGGGACCGTCCAGCGGCTCGCCGACGTCGACAATCGTCGCCCGTCCGGTCGTCACGGGCGTAGGCTCAGGCTCTACTTCAGCGTGATGGTGCCTGCGCTGGGCGATCCGACGGCGGCGCTCGGGCGCGCCGAGCGTTGCGAGCACGAGCACGTGCGTAGGGGCGGCGTCCGGACCCGCGCCCGCGGCGCGCAACAGGTAGCGGCCGTCGGGCGGCCCGAGCGCCCACGGCAGCTCGACTTGGCTGAAGCGAAACACCTGGGCCCCGGCGTTCACGGCCCCGTTCCCACCCTCGCCTGCGACGGCTGCCGGGTCAGTTCGTGCCGGCGGTGCGGATCGCGTACTTGCTCGGGGCGATCGGCACGACCGGCTCGGGGATCTGGCTGATGCGGTCGATCAGCTGCGTCCATTGGCCGGGCTTGAGGATGCTCTTGATCTCGCTCGAGAGCTTCTTGTTGCGCCCGTACAGCGGCGTGAACTCGACCTGGATGCGGTTGGCGTGATCGGGGAGCGCGAGCGTGTTGCTCTGGGCCTTGTAACTGATTGCGCTGATGATCTGATCGGGCTTCATCGCCCCCTGCAGGGTCAGCAGCCGGCGGATCGTGATGTCGGTGATCGAGCCGGCGCCGGTGTGGCCGAGGATCGGGACGCCGTTGATCATGTCGATGTCGACCGAGCTTCCGGAGGCCGCGGCGGCGTCGGTGCTCGAGGTCGAGACCGGCAGCCCGTGGCCGCAGATCAGGCCGCTGACGCTCGGGTCAAGCCCGGAAGCCGAGAGGAACTCGAGCGTGGCGAGCACGCGCCGGTCGATCAGGCCGGCCTGGATGTCGCGCCGTCCACAGGCGTAGATCTGAACGTGCGGATCCTGGAGGATGCGGTTCTGGAGCTGCTCCTTGCTCATCAGCAGGATCTGGCCGATCGACGGGTTCTTGGCGCCCGGGCCGAAGAATGGATCGACGCCCGCGGCGCGGTAAACGGCGGTCGCCTCGAGCAGCTTCCAGCCGTCGAGGATCGGCTTGGGGTCGATCTGCGGTGCGTTCTTGCCGGCGGGCTGGATCATGAACTGCACGTGCGACGCGAGCTTCTGGTCGCCGGGTCCGAGCCGGCCGAGGATCGTGCCCGCGACCACGACCGCGCCGGCCTTCAGCGGCTTGAGCGTGTACTGGTTCTTGTTGAGATGAAGGACATCTGAGAAGTAGTCGCGGAAGCTCGAGATCTGCTTGGTCGAGGTGTTGCGCACCTGCTGCGCGCCGCCGGCCGCGTACGAGTTCGGGCGCGCCGGATCGGCGAACAGGCGCTCCTTGACCATCGGCGCCGCGGCCGTGCTGGCCTTGTCGTTGGCGGGCTTGGGCGTGACCGGCAACGTGATCGGCTGGTTCTTGGCGACCTTCGTCGCGGTCGCAGTGCTCGGAGGCGCCGGGGCCTGCTGGGCGCCTGCGGTGGCCGGCGTCGTGGGCGTGGGCAGCGTCGGTGCCGACAGCTCCTTGGTCAGCTGCGCGGCCGAGATCTTCACGGGATTGGGCACCGGGTACTGCGACGGAACTGAGCCCAGCTGCGCGTACGTGTAGATGTTGCCGGTCTGGTCCTGGAGCTGGACGTACTTGCCCAGCTTCGCGTTCTCGCCGACCTTGACGATCTTGCCGTCGTTGACCGCGATCACCGGCGAGTCCTGCTTGGCGAAGATCGACACCGTATTGCTGGTCGGGTCCGAGGCGATCGGGATCGCCGCGTTGGCCGACTTCACGTGGCGCTTGGTCAGGGCCTCGACAGCGTTGTCGGCGTACTTGGACTGTGCCGCGACCGGGAAGTGGCCCTGGACCAAGCCCGTGAGCGCGCCGATCAGCTGGTCGGGCATGCCGCCGATCAGCTTCGCGCGCAACAGCACCGACTGCACGTACCAGCTGGCGTGGTTGTAGGCGAAGATCGCCTGGGAGACGTTCTTGTTGGCGCCGGCCGCGCGCAGGTACCGTGCGGCGGAGAAGATCGCGTCCACCGGGTTGTAGGGGTCGGCGACCTTGTCGCCGTTGGCGTCGATCCCCCACTGCTTCCAGGTCGAGGGCAGGAACTGCATCCATCCGACTGCGCCGGCGCTCGAGACCGACAGGTTGCGGCCGTAGTCGGTCTCAATCTCGTTGATCGCCGCCAGCACCTGCCACGGGACGTCGTACTGGATCCCGGCCGCCTGGTAGATCGGGAGCAGGAACGGCGGGATCCGGAAGCTGTCGATGAAGAAGTTCGGGACCCCGAGCGGCGCCGCGCCGGGCTGCGCAAATGAGAACGTCGGGTTCGCGGCGGTCGGGACGCCCTTGCCCTTGCGCTTGCGGGACTTGGTGCGCTTGTGGCTCTTGGGCTTCGACGAGCTCTTCTTCTTATGCGGCTTGGCTGCGCCGTTGGACCCGGGCTGGGGGTGCGACGTCTGCGTCTGCTTCTTGCCGGGCTGCGACGGGCGGGGCGCGGTGTGCGTCGACGTCGTCGAGGTTGAAGTTGTAGTTGAGGTTGAGCTCGACGTTGAACTCGAGGTTGAGGTCGAGCTGGAAGTCGAGCTCGATGTCGAGCTGCTGGTCGTGGACGTCGTGAGAGTCGGCGTCGCGATCGTGGTGGTCGACGCCGGCGTACACCCCGTCAGCGCGGTCACGGTCGCGCCGGTCGGCAGCCCGGGCGCGGGGATGAGCGCGGCGACCTGGTCCAGCGGCGTGTTCGGCGGCACATTGACCGGCACCGAGATCGTCGTGCCGTCGATCAGCTGCACCGTCGCGGTGCACGAGTCGGCGACGGCGACCGGAATCAGCGCGATCGCCTGGACGGCCAGCACCGTGCCGATCGTGGCAAGCACAACCGTAAGCTTCCGGCTCCTCAACACTGTGGTGGCCTATCTCCTGCCATCGAGCGTCCGCGACGTGGCTGCGCCGCTACCGCATGGCGACGCGCGAAGACCAACCTACCCACTGGGGGGCAGGTTTGCAACGCGGAACCGATCGGGGTTTGCAGTGCGGGTCTATACACAGCGTTACGGCCAGCTTGGCAGAAGGGTTTTCCGAGCCGACACCCTTCTGAATCGGCTAGTGGGGCCTCACACTGTAATAACGCGCGGCCCGGATCGCGCCAGTATCGACGGCTGGCGCAAGCAAAACGTTAGCGAAATGTAATCCTAACGCTCGACTTTAGCCTTAGTGTTGCCACGTGACCGGTCCCGAGCGGTACGGTGACGAGACGACGACCCGAGGAGGCGATCCATGACCGAAGACAAGGGCCTGCGCGAGCGCGTGACCCGGCAGGGCGAGGAGACGATCGGCAAGCTCGCCCAGGAGCTGCTCGAAAATCCGATGGTCAGCGGCGCCCTGTCGAGGGCGTTCGAGACCCGCGAGCGGGCCGTGAAGGCGCAAGAGGTCGCGATGGGCGCCCTCAACCTTCCGTCCGCCAGCGATCTCGAGCGCCTGACCCGGCGCCTGCGCGCCGTCTCGCAACGGCTCGAGGGGATCGAGGACGCGCTCGACCGGGTCGAGGAGCACCTACGCGACGGCGGTCCGATCAGCAAGCTCGAGGCGCGTCTCGGCGCGATCGAGGAGCGCCTGGACCGGATCGAGACGTCGGTCGCCTCCTCGGCGCCGTCCGGCGCCTGACCGCGCCGTCGCCGCGGATCGCCTGCCCGCGCGCGCCGGCCTCAGCCGAAACGCGGCCCTCAGCCGAGGCGCCGGCCCTCAGCCGAGACGCAGCCCTCAGCCGGACGCTACCCGCTCAGGCCCCGCAGCCCGAGGTCTCCGAGCCTGTGCTCGGCATCGCGCAGCGCCTCGGGGCCGATCCGCGACCGGACCGGCTTGAGGATGTCGGTGACGATCAGGATCGACGCGGCCTGTACGCCCCGCGCGGCGGCGAGCGCGAACAGGGTCGCCGACTCCATCTCGACCGCCACCGCGCCGGCGGCGAGCCACTGCCGCTCGGGCTCGGAGCGATCGTCGTAGAACAGGTCGGTGGTCGCGACCGCGCTGAGCCGGGTGGCGTCGTCGCCGGCGGCGGCCGCGCGAATCGCGGCAAGGAGCTCCGCGGAGGGCTCGGTCCGATCGTCGGCGCCGAGCGCCCGGCTCGTGCCGTCGCCGGCGAGCGCCGTGGTCACGATCAGCAGATCGCCGAGTGCGAGCGAGTCATCGAGCGCGCCGCAGGTGCCGACGCGCACCAGCCGCGCGGCGCCGAGGTCCGCGAGCTCGCTGACGACGATCGCCGCGCTCGGGCCGCCCATCCCGGTGCTCTGGATCGTCAGCAGTTCGCCGTCTTCCGCCGTGCCGGTATATCCCCACAGGCCGCGGTTGTGGTTGAACATCTTCGGCTCGGCCAGCAGCGACTGGGCGAGCAGCAGCGCCCGCCCCGGATCGCCCGGTAGCAGCACGCGCTCGGCCAACGGCGCGGTGGGGTGCAGGTGGATCGGCTGGGTCAACGGGTCGCGAGGTTAGACGCCGCGCAGACGATCACGCCGGACAGCCGATCACGCCGGGCCGACGATCGTGACCCGCGGGACTGCACATCGTCCCTGCACGGAGGTCGGTTTATTTGGCCGCGACATTGACATCCCGCGGCCAGGCGAGTAGACCTAACGCCACGAGCTAGGCAACAGGTCGGATCGTGGCTGCCGTGCCGCAGTGCTGGGCACTGATCCGCGAGGCGCCGCCGGAAACGTGACGAGCGCCGACGACCGCCGCAGCGGGCCGTATCGCCCGCGGGCGACGGGGCCCCGTTCTCATCGGGGTCCCGCCGCCGACTTACCTGCTCGGACCGCACGGGGTGCAGTGGCCTGGCTTGGCAGTCACGCATGTCCCTCGACACTATTGATGGACGATGGCGACGAACGCTCATGCAGATCCGGACGGCTACACCCGCCGCGACGACGGGTCCCCGACATCGGTCTCGCCCGACGAGGCCGCCGCGCGCGTCGGCGTATCGGCCGCCACGCTCAGGCGCTGGGCGCGGCAGGGCCTGGTCCCCGAGTACGGCGGCGCGTGGACGCCGGCGGCGATCGCGCACGCCAGGCTGGTCGCGCGGCTGCGCGAGCGCGGCCACTCGCTGAAGGACATCCGCCAGGCGCAGGCGGACGGCCGGCTTGCCTTTGGATACATAGAGGAGCTGTTCCCGCCGGCCGAGGTGACGCTGACGCTCTCAGACGCGTCGCGCGACACCGGGCTGCAGCCGGCGCTGATCGAGCGGATCATCACCGCACTCGGGTGGAGCCCGGCGCAGGCTCAGTCGTTCTCGCTCCAGGAGCTTCAGCTGCTGCGCTACGTGGCGGCCGTGCTCGACGCCGGCCTGCCGCTGGTCGCGATGCTCCAGCTGGTGCGCGTCTACGGCCAGGCGATGGCGCAGGTCGCCGATGCCGAGGTGCGGCTGTTTCACCTCTATGTACACGAGCCGCTGATGCGCTCGGGCTCGGACGGGATCGCGATGGCCGAAGAGATGCAGTCGCTGACGCGGCAGCTCCTGCCGCTGTCCTCGCCGGTGATGGATCACGTCCACCAGCGCTACCTGCAGCACTTCGTCGAGCAGGACGTGGTCGGCCACATGGAGACCGATCTCGACGGGGGCGCCACCGACCTTGGCAGGATGCGGGTCGTGCTCGCGTTCGCCGACCTCGCCGGATACACCCGTCTGACCGAGGAGGAAGGTGAGCTGACCGCGGTCGACGCCGTCGAGCGGTTCGTCGAATCGGTCGAGACCACGCTTCCCAACGACGCCAGGGTGATCAAGACGATCGGCGACGAGGTGATGATCGTCGGCTCGGACCCGGCGGCGCTGACCGACTGGGCCGTCGGCTTTCAGGCTGAGCAGACCGGCCGGCCGCTGCCACGGATCGCGATCCACTCCGGCTACGCGCTGTACCGCGACGGCGACTACTACGGCCGCGACGTGAACATTGCCTCGCGCGTGGCCGCCCGCTCGCGCGGCGGCGAGGTGCTCGTGACCCGGCCGGTCGCCGAGCAGGCCGGATCCAACCTGCAGTGCGAGCGGATCGGCGAGGTGCGGCTCAAGGGCTTCAGCGAGCCGACCGAGATCTTCATCGCGCACGAACGCGAGCTCGCGTGATGCCCGCGCATGTCCCCGACCCGATCTCGGAGCGGATGCTCGAGCAGGTCCGCGCCGCCGGGCTGCTTGCGGCCGGGCGGTCGGTGCTGGTGCTGCTGTCGGGCGGTCGCGACTCGACCTGTCTGCTCGACCTCGCCGTGCGGATCGCGGGTCCCGAGGCCGTCGGCGTGCTGCACATCAATTACAACCTGCGCGGGGGCGCCGACGACGACGAGCGGTATTGCGCGCAGCTGTGCGAGCGGCTGGGCGTCGCGCTGCAGACCCGACATCCCCGCTTCCCGCAGACCGGCAACCTCCAGGCGTGGGCGCGCGATGAGCGCTACGGCGCGGCGGCGCAGATTGCGTTTGCGCGCGGAGCCGACGTGGCCGCCGGCCACACCGCAACCGACCAGGTCGAGACCGTCCTCTATCGCTTGGCGTCGTCGCCGAGCCGGCGGGCGCTGCTGGGAATGGCGCCGCGCGAAGGCGCGCTGATCCGCCCGCTGCTGCAGTTCACGCGCGAGCAGACGGCGGCGTACTGCGGCGAGCGCGGCCTTCAGTGGCGCGAGGACGAGAGCAACAGTTCCAGCGCCTATGCGCGCAACCGCGTCCGGGCGGGGCTCGTGCCGGCCCTGACCGAGATCCACCCCGGGGCGGAGCGCAACGTGCTGGCGCTGATCGAGTTGCTGCGCGACGAGGCGGCGGCGCTGCAGACGCTCGTCGACGGTGTCCTCGCCGGCCGCGGCACGATCCCGCTCGCCGCGCTGCGCGAGCTGGCGCCCGCGCTGCGCCGGCTGGTCGTGCAGCGCCTGGCCGATGACGCGGCCGGCGGGCTTGCTCCGGGAGCTTCGCGCCGGGCGCAGGAGCTGGCCGCGCTGAGCGACCGCGGCACCGAGCAGCTCGATCTCGGCGGCGGGGTCCGGGCCGTGGCCGAGTACGGCGTGTTGCGCTTCGAGCGTCGTGCGGACGACGCGCTGACCGCACCCCCGCCGGCGCCCGTGATGCTGCCGATCCCCGGCGCGGTGCGGTTCGGCGACAGCGAGGTGCGCTGCGAGCTGCGCCCGCCTGGCGTCGGCCCCGGGGTGCTCGACCGCGCGGCGCTCGGCAGCGAGCTGATCGTGCGCTCGTGGCGGCCGGGCGATCGCATGTCGCCGCTCGGGCTGCTGGGCAGCAAGAGCCTCCAGGATCTGTTCACCGCCGGCCGCGTGCCGCGCCGCCGCCGCCGGTCGGTGCCGGTCGTCGAATCCGGGGGCGAGATCGCCTGGGTCGCCGGCGTCGCCACCTCCGAGCACTTCAAGGTGACCGAGCGCACGCTCCAGACCGTTCGGTTGACGGTGCGCGAGCCAAACCAACAGGCACACGAAGTGTGCCCATAAACTGAATCCGTGCTCGACGGCGACGACGCGATCGGGGAAGTGCTCGTCCCGGCCGAGGATCTCGAGCTTCGCGTCCGCGAGCTCGCGGCCGAGGTGTCGCGTGACTATGAAGGCAAGGATCTCGTGCTGATCGGCGTACTCAAAGGGGCCGTGTTCTTCCTCTCGGACCTGATGCGCCAGCTCGAGATTCCGTGCGAGGTCGACTTCATGGCGGTCGCGTCCTACGGCTCGGCGACGAAGTCCTCGGGCGTCGTGCGGATCCTCAAGGACCTCGATGCGGTGATCGAGGGGCGCGACGTGCTGATCGTCGAGGACATCGTCGACTCCGGCCTGACCCTCCAGTACCTGCTGCGCAACCTCGCCGGGCGCAACCCGCGCTCGCTCGAGGTGTGCGCGCTGCTGATCAAGCCCGAGCGGCGCAAGGTCGAGCTGCAGACCCGTTACGTCGGATTTGAGATCCCCAATCGGTTTGCGATTGGTTATGGCCTCGACTACGACGAGAGATACCGCAACTTGCCGTACGTAGCAGCCTTAAAGGAATAGAACCGTTCGTCGAGAACGTTCAATCAGCCTCGAACTCAGATGCTACGCTTGATTCATCCCGACCCCGAGCCGGTGCGCCGGAAACGCGGATTCCTCTCATGAGCAGGTTCTTCAAGAGCGCAGCCTTCCCGATCCTGATCGTGGTCGTCCTCGCGTTCTTCGCTCAGAAATTGATCGGCAACTCGAACCACGCAGCCAAGCTGACGTTCGGGAATCTCCTCACGCAGCTCGACCAGAACAACGTGAAGAGCATGTCGATCCACACGAAGGACAACACCGTCAACGTGACGCTCGAGGACGGGCGCAAGTTCACGGTCGGCTACCCGGACGACTACGCGTCGACCCTGATCAACAAGGCGCAGACCAACATTCCCGGCGGCGGCGCCGGCCTCGACGTCCAGGGCAAGGCCTCCAACGGCTGGCTGTCGCTGCTGACCTACATCCTGCCGTTCGTGATCTTCATCGGGTTCTGGATCTTCCTGATGAACCAGGTCCAGGGCGGCGGCTCGAAGGTGATGTCGTTCGGCAAGTCGCGCGCCAAGCGAATGTCGGTCGACAGCCCCAAGATCACGTTCCGCGACGTCGCGGGCGTCGACGAGGCGGTCGAGGAGTTGCACGAGATCAAGGAGTTCCTGGAGAACCCCAAGAAATTCCAGGCGCTCGGCGCGCGGATCCCGAAGGGCGTGCTGCTGTACGGGCCGCCGGGCACCGGCAAGACGCTGCTAGCGCGCGCGGTCGCGGGCGAGGCCGGCGTGCCGTTCTTCTCGATCTCCGGCTCTGACTTCGTCGAGATGTTCGTCGGCGTCGGCGCCAGCCGCGTGCGCGACCTGTTCGAGCAGGCCAAGCAGAACTCCCCTTGCATCATCTTCATGGACGAGATCGACGCCGTCGGGCGTCACCGCGGCGCCGGGCTCGGCGGCGGTCACGACGAGCGCGAGCAGACGCTCAACCAGCTGCTGGTCGAAATGGACGGGTTCGAGATGAAGGACAACATCATCTTGATCGCCGCCACCAACCGGCCCGACATCCTGGACCCGGCGCTGCTGCGCCCGGGGCGCTTCGACCGCCAGATCGTCGTCGACCGGCCGGACCGGCTCGGCCGCAAGAAGATCCTCGAGGTCCACACGCGCGGCAAGCCGCTGGCGCGGGAAATCGACATCGACGCGCTCGCCGGCCAGACTCCCGGCTTCACCGGCGCGGATCTGTCGAACCTCGTCAACGAGGCCGCCCTGCTCGCCGCGCGCAACGGCAAGCGCGAGATCACCCAGATCGAGCTCGAAGAGGGGATCATGCGCGTGATCGCCGGTCCCGAGAAGAAGACCCGGGTGATGTCGGGCAAGGAGCGCAAGATCACCGCCTTTCACGAGATGGGGCACGCGATCGTCGGCCACTACCTGCCCAACTCCGACCCGATCCACAAGATCTCGGTCATCTCCCGCGGCCAGGCGTTGGGCTACACCATCTCCTTGCCCGGCGAGGACAAGTTCCTGACCACGCGCGCCGAGCTGCAGGACACGCTGGCGATGACGCTCGGCGGTCGCGCCGCCGAGGAGATCTGCTTCGGGGAGATCACGACCGGCGCGTCGAACGACCTCGAGAAGGTGACCGCTACCGCCAAGCAGATGGTGATGCGCTTCGGGATGTCCGACAAGCTCGGGCCCCGCGTGTTCGGACACGATCACGGCCTGCCGTTCCTGGGCCGGGAATTCAGCGCCGAGCCCGACTACTCCGACGAGATCGCCCGCGAGATCGACGACGAGGTCCGGCGGATCATCGAGGCCGCGCACCTGCAGGCCAAGGACATTCTCACCACCCACCGCGACTCGCTGCATAAGCTGTCGGAGGTCCTGCTCAAGCGCGAGACGATCGAGAAGGAGCAGTTCGAGGCCCTGCTCGAGGGCGGCACCGAGTCCGACGTGTTCGGGGCCGAGTCGCCGGAGCCTCCCGAGGTGCCGATCCCGCCGACGACGCCGGCCGAGCGGACGGGGCGCGAAGGCCCGCGGCCGCTGCCGCGGCCGGGCCTCGCCGGCGGCACCGCAGAGTAGCCCGGCTTCGGCTGCGGCGTCCGTGTGCGCGCGTGCCGCCTGCGTGGCGCGCGGGCCCGGGTTGGCGAAGCTGTTGGGTAGGGTCGACGCAAGCCACGCCGGCGGCACACGCGCACACCGCCTCGGGCGGTCGGCGTGCAGGGTTTGGGGTGCTATACGCCCCAAAACCAGCACGGCGTGACCGCGCTATAGGTGCTGGAGTGCCTGTGCGGCGGCCGCGGCCGCGTCCGGCTGGGCGGGGAAGCTGAGGGTCTGGCGGCTGTGGCAGTAGGGGTCGTAGGCGGCGTTTCCCGGGCCGTGGTAGATGCCGCGGGCGGCGGCGACGTCGCCGGGCATCGGGCCGCACACCCAGGTGGTCTCGGTCGTCTGCGTGCAGGTCGCGGCGGTGCAGCGCTCGGGGAGGGCCTCGGTCTTGTTGTTTGCCGAGCAGTCCGCCGCCGCCTCCATCACCCGGCAGCGCGGGCCGCGGTTGCCGGCGTGGGCGTGACCGAGCCCGAGGACATGCCCGAGCTCGTGCGCGGCGACTGTGGCGGTGAAGTGGCCGTAGCGGCTGTTCGGGGCGAGGATCTCGAGATGGGTCGGGGCGCCCCACGGCTTCCAGCCAACCCAGTCGACGCATGCCTTCACCGCTCGCGTCCACGGGAGCTCGTGGCAGGCGGCGCGGGCGTGCGATTCCGAGGCGGTCTGCGAGACGATCAGCTGCGCCCCGGCGGCGTCGTCGGTGAACTGGAACCGCGCGCCGACGTTGGCGTCGTTCCATTTGGCGACGGCGGCCCGGAGCGCCCCGAGCGCGTCGCTGGCCGGCGGGGCCACGTATATCCGCACGGTCTTGCCCGGCCACGCGAACGGGAACGAGAGCGCGAGCGCGCCGGCGGCGGGAAGCAGCGTCCCCACTATCGCGGCGACCGCGATCAGCCAGCGCCGGCGGAGCCGTCGAGGCCGGCGGGATCGGCGTGCCCGGTCGCGGCTGGTGTCGGAGTGGTGCCGAGAAGTCATTGCAAGGCCCTCACCCCTCACAGACGGCCACCTACAGGGCACCTTGAGCGTCTCCCGCGGCGGCTACTGAGCTGCGACCGCGTGCTTCAGGTACCGCGCCACGTCACTGGACCCGCCGGCGCCCGGTGGCAGCGGCGGGTTGAGCCCGGCCGCGTGGCACTTCGCCAGCCCGGGCCCGAGCGCCGGCGCTGCCGCGAGCCGCGGTGGCCGCGCGAACGCCGGGGCACGGAAGTCGAAGTAGTCGGTCATCGGCGCCGCGTTGGCGTCGCGGAACGTCATCGCCGGCAGGTTCCACTTGCGTTCGATGAACGCGGTGATCGAGGTCAGGTCCTGCGTCACGTGCGAGACGTAGTTGCGCCGGGCCCAGGGCGAGACCACGATCAGCGGCACCCGGAAGCCGTAGCGGTCATAGGCGCCCGGCATCATCCCCGGCTGGAGCATCGGCGGGATCGAATCGGGCTTGATCGCGCGCGGTGGCGGGACGTGGTCGTAGTAGCCGCCGTGCTCGTCGTAGGTGATGAACAACGCGGTCCGCTTCCAGTTGGGGGAGCGCATCAGCGCGCTCACGACCTGGGCGATGTAGCCCTCGCCGACCTGGATGTCCTGGGGGTTCTCCTCTGAGGTGGTCTCGTATTGCGGGTCCAGGAACGTGAACTGGGCCAGCCTGCCGGCGGCGGCGTCGGCGAGGAACTGCGGGAAATGCTGGGCGCGTCCGACACGAGCGGGCGTCGCCACGCCCGGCACGATCAGCCAGCTCGGCAGGTCCTGGTAGTAGATCCGCCAGCTGATGTCGTGGGCATCGAGCCGGTCCCAGATCGTGCCGTTGGCCGCCGGCGTGGTGAACGTGACGGCGTTGGTCGCGATCGTCCCCGAGGCGGTGCCGGTGAAGAAGAACCGGCGGTTGGGGTACGTCTGGCACAGCGTCGAGCAGAAGAACCGGTCGCCGATCGGAAAGTGCCGCACCATCGAGTAGGTGAACGGCAGGTCGCTGCTGTCCCAGAAGCGCATCGCGATCGGGCCGCTGGCCTTGACGAAGCCGTCGTTGCGCCCGCCGTCGTAGGACAGGTGGCTGGCGTTCCAGTTCTGGCCGGGGTGGCCGTCGAGCTGGCACGGCGAGACCGCGTGCTGCGCGAACACGCGGGTCCCGTTGACGTCCGGGTTGACGTTCGTGAAGCGGCCGCGCCGGCGCGTGAGCCCGTCGGCCGCCGCACCGTTCGGGACCTGGTAGGGGACCATCCCCAGCAAGTTGTCGAACGAGTGGTTCTCCATGATCAGCACCACGATGTGCTCGATCTGCGGCATGCTCGGATGGCCCGCCGGCAGGTGCGGGAACGGCAGGCTGTCGGGCCGGCGCAGCCCGCCGCCCACCCCCGAAGCACCCGAAGCCACCGAAGCAGCCGAAGCCACCGGGCGCGCCCACGCGGGCAGTCCGCCCGACGCGAGCACCGCCGCGCCGCCCGCCGCGCCGCGCAGCAGCGCGCGCCGCGAGATCGCGGTCCCGGTGGGCCCGTCGGGCCCGGCAGTGCAGGAGGGATCCTGGCTCAAAACGCCGCGGGTGTATATGTCAGCGCCGCGCCGATGTCAACCAGCTCTACGAAAGATCAACCAGATCTACGAAAGAACAACACTTGGGCCCGCGCCGACCGCCACGGCGCGTCGCGCAACTGAAACGCGCTCGTCGCGAGCTCCAGCTCGACGCCCTGACCGGCCGGCGGCAACGGCAGCGAGATCGTCCGCGACCGCAGCACGATCGTCCGCGTCGATGGGCGGCCCGGGACCTGCGTGCACGATCCGGCGACGCACGACATGTTGATCGGAGTGATCGTCTCGGTCGCGCTACGGCCGCGCAGCACCGAGCTGTAGCGGACGGGGAACCGCACGCGATGCCCGTGCGCGACGCCCGCGCCGAGGCGCAGCTTCGGAACGCCGGTGACGATGATCGCCACGCACCGGTCGTAGCGGGCGTAGACCTCGGTTGCGGGCTGGTGGCCGCAGGCCTGCCAGCTGCCGGGGCTCAGCGACAGATGCGCGCTCGTTCCGGGGCGGATCGTGACCGCCGGCGCGTGTCGCCCGCCTGACCGCGTGAACGTCACCGCAATCGGCTCGGGCGACAGCGACTGAAACCACAGCATCGCGTGCTTGACCGTCAGCTTGCTGTGGGGGTCGCCGCCGCTGGTGGTGAACGACCAGTCGTGCGGCGTCTGCGCGCCGCCGAACGTCACGACGACGTGCGCGTGGTACGTCGTGCCGGGCGTGAGCGGCCTGACCGGGATCAGGAAGCCGCCCGGGTACAGGTAGGGGCCCAGCGGCGTCGCCGTCGGGCAGCGGCGTGAAGCCGTCGGCGACCTTGACCGCGACCGAGCCCGCAGGCCCGCTCAGGGTGGCGCCGGCGAGGCTCGCGGGATTGTTGAACGGGGTCTGGCCGGGCGCGTCGATGAACACAATCAGGTACGGGCCGCTGCGAGTCCCGGGCGCGATCCCGACCAGCTGCCCCGGAGTCCACGGCTGCTCGCCGGCCAGCTCGCTTGGGTAGATCGTGGAGCCGTCACCCGGGTACGTCCAGACCGTCGGGATCGCCGGGTCGGCGCGGGTCCACCCCGGGAACGTCGTCGTGCAGCTGAAGCCGTCGACGTCGGCGCTGCCCAGCGACGTCAACCGCGGCGCGAGCAACAGATCGAGGTGCAGCGGAGCGGTCTCGTAGGGATTGCCGTTGTCCCAGCTGCCGCGCTGGCTGAGCACCGAGTTCTTGCCCGCGTAGGCGCCTCCGGCCGTGTAACCCGGATCGGTGGGCTGCTCGTAGTGGGTGAGCCGGTGGTTGAGCGCCATGTAGTGATCGTGCGCCGCGCAGTCGCTGGTCAAGCGTGGGTCCTCGATCAGGTCGGCGGGCAGCCCGTTGCCCGCCCGCTGGGCGTTCAGCAGCGCGATCGTCTGCTGCGCCGTCGCGGCGTGCGTCGTCTGGGCGCCGGCCGCGAGCAGTGCGATGGCGCATCCTGCGATTGCGGCGAGATGTCTCATCGGGCCCCCGGGCCAGGATAGCCAGCGATTTTGGGCGAGGTAACGTCCGTGGGCGACGATGGACACCTTTCCCATTATCCGCAGCTGTCGCCCACTTCCCGCCGCCGTCCCGCAGGCGCCGCCGCGATGCTCCTGAGGCTCACCCGCGTCTGGCTTCCGGTGACGATCGCGGTGGCCGGCGTCGTCGCGATCGTGCTCGGGCACGGGCACACGTCGCTGGCCGGCGCCGGCGTGGTCCTGCTCGGCATCGCGCTGATGGTGTGGATGATCAATTGGATGTTTCGGCTGAGCGTCGAGAGCAACCGCGACCGCGAGCGCGAGGAGGAAGCGCGCGTGTACTTCGATCAACACGGGCGCTGGCCCGATGAGTGACCCGGCCTTCACCGTGATGGGCGTGGTCAACGTCACGCCCGACTCGTTCTCCGACGGCGGCGAGTATCTGGACGCGGAGGCGGCCGTCGAGCACGGCCTGCGACTGGAGCGCGAGGGCGCCGCGATCCTCGACATCGGCGGTGAGTCGACGCGTCCGGGTGCGTTGCCCGTCGGCGCGCAACAGGAGCTTGACCGAGTCGTGCCGGTGATCGAGGCGCTCGTCGCCCGGGGCACTCGCGCCCAGATCTCGATCGACACCTCCAAGGCGACCGTCGCCGCCGCCGCACTCGACGCCGGCGCGACCCTCGTCAACGACGTGACCGCATTTCGCGGCGATCCCGCGATGGCGGTGCTGGTCGCCGAGCGGGGGGTTCAGTGCTGTCTGATGCACATGCTCGGCGAGCCGCGCACGATGCAGGAAGACCCCCGCTACGACGACGTCGTCGACGAGGTGGCGCGCTTCCTTCAGGAGCGGATGGCCGTGGCCGTCGCCGCCGGGGTGGCCGAGGAGCGGATCATGCTCGACCCCGGAATCGGCTTCGGCAAGACGCTGGAGCACAACCTCGAGCTGCTGCGCCGACTTGGCGAGATCGTCGCGCTCGGGCGCCCGGTCGCGGTCGGCACCTCGCGCAAGTCGTTCCTGGGCCGCCTCACGGGCCGTCCCGTCGGCGAGCGCCTGGCCGGGACGATCGCGACCAACGTGCTCGCGTTCGAGCGCGGTGCGCGGGTGTTCCGGGTCCACGACGTCGGGCCGGTCCATGACGCCCTTTCGGTGGCTGCTGCTACGGTCAGCGCCCGATGGATCCCGACGACGACGCCGAAGAGTTCGACGACGTAGACGAGGACGACGAGGGCGAAGAGAAGGAGCCCTCCGAGCCCGAGGTCACGATCGAGATCAGTGGCCTGTCGCTGTTCACTCACGTGGGCGTGACCGCGGCCGAGCGCGAGGTCGGACAGCGCCTGATCCTCGACCTGCGGCTCGAGCTCGGCGACTGCGACGCAACCGTCACCGATCGGGTCGAGGACACGGTCGACTATGCGCAGGTCTGCGACACCGCCAACCTCGTCGCCCAGCAGCGCTCATACAAGACGCTCGAGCGGCTCTGCACGGCGATCGCCGACCGCTTGATCGAGCACTACGAGGTGCAGTCGGTGTGGGTCAAGGCCGCCAAGCCAGAGCCGCCGCTGGCGTTCCCGCTCAGCGAGGTGTCGGTCGAGGTGTGGCGCGAGGCCGAATGACCCAGCCCCAGGAGGGTCCCCTCGGTTACCTGGGGCTCGGATCCAACGTCGGCGACCGCCGCGCGCATCTGCTCGCCGCCGTAACCGAGCTGCCGCGCCACGGGGTCGATGTGCAGGCATCCTCGTCGGTGTACGACACCGAGCCGGTCGGGTTGGTGCTCGACCAGCCTTCGTTCTTGAACGCTTGTGCTGCGGGTCGCGACCGCGCACGGCCCCGAGGCGCTGCTCGATGCATGTAAGGAGGTCGAACGGATCGTCGGTCGCGAGGCGGGCGGGGTGCGCCACGGGCCGCGTGTGATCGACGTCGACCTGCTGCTGCTGGGCTCGCTGACGTACTCCTCGCCGCGGCTGACGCTGCCGCACGCAGAGGTGGTCGCGCGGCGGTTCGTGCTGGTGCCGCTGCTCGAGCTCGACCCCGATCTGCGCGTGCCTCCGGGGGGCGCGCGGCTGGCCGATGCGCTGGCGGCGCTCGAGCCGGGGCAGGAGGTTGCGCTCGCCGGGCCGCCGCTACTGCCGTAGCGACCCGGCGGGCATCTCGCCGTCGGCGTCGGGGAACAGCGCGCGCGCCAACGGTGCGCACGGCCGGGTCTCGATCAGTGGGCGTGCGTCGGCGATCGTCTGCATCAGCCGGACCGTCGACAACAGCTGAAGATCGGCTGCGTTGGGCCGCTCGGTGTTTCCGATCGTCCCGTCGGCGATCCACCCGTCGACCTTGTCGAGCTGCGCCGGCAGCGCCTCGAGATCGGCGCGCGCGACGTCGTCGTCGGTGTGGTTGATGCGGCTTGCGATCCGCGCGATCATCGGCGCGCTCAGCCGTATGATCGGCGCGGGCAGAGGCAGCCGCGAATGCTCGCCGTAGCTGACCATCGCGCCGGGGTTGTTGACCATCCCGGCCCACACGAGCTCTCGGGCGACCGGCTGGAACACCTCGTCGCCCCAGCGCTCGGCCTCGGTCACGCGGGCGCGCGCGGCTTCGTCTGCCGGGTACAGGCGCGGCTCGGGCACGAGCTCGTCGAGGCGGCGCATGATCGCGCGTGAGCCCTGGACCTTCTCGCCGCCGACCCGTAGCCCGGGGACGGTGCGCTTGCCGAAGATCAGCTTCTGCATCGGGGCCTGCAGCGGCGGCGGCCACTCGATCACGCCGTAGTCAAGGCCCTTGAGCGCGAGCGCCTTCTCGACCGCTGCGCACGGGTGCGAGCCGTGGACGACGTACAGCTTCAATCGCATCGTGGCTCGGAGCATATGGTCCCGCAAGCGATAATGCGCGACCGATGCTGCTGGTCGTCGACGTTGGCAACACGCAGACGCACTTCGGCGTGTTCGCGCGCGGCTCCGACGTGGTCGCCGAGCACTGGCGGTTTGCGACCGTGCGCGACTCGACCAGCGACGAGCTCGGCGCGAAGCTGTCGAACCTGCTGGCGCTGCGGGGGCTGGGGTTCGCCGAGATCAACTCGTCGATCGTCTCATCGACGGTGCCGCAGCTGTCAGAGCAGTGGACTGCGATGTCGCAGCGTTACCTCGAGCACGAGATGCTCGTGGTCGGGCCGTCGATCAAGACCGGGATGCCGATCCGGATCGACAACCCG
Organism: uncultured Solirubrobacterales bacterium; assembly: GCA_963809685.1. GTDB lineage: Bacteria > Actinomycetota > Thermoleophilia > Solirubrobacterales > Solirubrobacteraceae > Palsa-465. Next base: position 481,713 of record CAWEKN010000008.1, read on the forward strand.
CACGAGGTCGGCGCCGACCGGCTGGTCAATGCGGTCGCGGCGTATGAGCGGGTGCACGACACCTGCGTGGTCGTCGACTTCGGCACCGCGATCACCTACGACGCGGTGTCGTCCGCCGGCGAGTACCTCGGCGGGATCATCACTCCCGGTGCCGAGATCTCGATCGACGCGCTGTACGAGCGGGCGGCGAAGCTGCCGAAGGTCGAGCTCGCCGCGCCCCGCGGGCTGATCGGCAAGTCGACGGTCGACGCGGTCCGCAGCGGGATCGTCTACGGGTTCGCCGGCCAGGTCGAGGGGATCGTGCGACCGGCTGCGCGACGAGCTGGGCCCGGCCACGCACGTGATCGCGACGGGCGGGCTGGCCGGCCTGCTGGTGCCGTTCGTGCGCGAGACGATCGACGAGGTCGACGATCTGCTGACGCTGATCGGGCTGCGGCTGATCTGGCGGCGCAACCAGGACTGATTTGGGGCTCTGCCCGGCGGGATCGGGCCTGGTCGCGCTGTGTATCGCCGGCGCTACGGCGCCGGGACCGGGACGTCGGGCGTGCGCGCGGTCGTGACCGCGAGGATCAGGAACGCCAGGCGGCGGCGGTCGGTCGGGCTCTCGTCGAGGATGTCGTCGTGGATGTCGATCAGGCGCCTGATCGCGGCGAAGATCGGGGCGTCGTCGATCTCGTCGGGGACGTCGCAGGCCAGCCGCGCCAGCGCGAGCATCTCGGCGCCGGCGTCGAGGCCGCGCATCGACGCAATCGTGCCGAGCAGCAGGAACTCGGAGACCCGATCGAGCAACACGTGCGGTGCGCGCTCGCGCTCGCCGACGGCGGGTCCCTGGGGCTCGGGCTCGTCGCCGGCCGCGATCCGCATCGCCTGGGCGCCGGCGATCGAGCGGATCTGGTCGGTGCTGAGCCCGGCCTGCAGCGCCGTGCGGAGCATGAACGAGGACGACATCGCGGTCTGGCCGTAGGGGGCGTCGCTGGCAAACAGGATCTGCCCCGGCGGGACCAGCGAAAACAAGGTGGTCAGGTCGGCCGGCATCCACCAGGCCGTGTCGAACAGCAGGTTCGGGTAATCGGGCGCGACCCGCCAGATCCACGAGAGGTCGCAGATGCCGGCGTGGGCGAGGATCAGGCGCGCGTTGGGGAAGTCACCGGCGAGCTCGACGGCGTGCAGGCCGAGCGCGGGGATCCCGCGGCCGGCGTGGATCAGCACCGGCAGCCGGCGCTCGTCGGCGAGCGCGACCAGCTTGCGGACCTCGGGATGGTCGAGCGTGAACTCCTCGGCGCGCGGGTGAAGCTTGATCCCCTTGGCGCCGGCCGCAAGGCTGCGCTGCGCCTCTCCGAGCGCGCCGTCGTGCGGGTTGACACGGCAGAACGGCACCAGCAGTCCATTTGAGTCGCGCGCGGCGGCCAGCACCGCGTCGTTTGCCGGCGGATAGCCGTCGGGCTCGTGCATCGGGAACACAAACGCGCCCTTGGCCTGGGCGAGCGCCAGCACCGACAGCAGCTGGTCGCTGGTCTGGCTCATCCCGTCGGGGTCGTTCTGGCCGAGGTGCGTGTGGACGTCGAACAGCTCGAGCCCGGGCACCTGATCCCGGATCACATCGGCCCATGGTTTGAGCAGCGGCCCGATCTCCATCCCCTGATTCGTACCATGAACGTCTATGGACCGGTCGCTCACCGACAGTTGGAGCCTCGGCGGGGTGTCGATCCCCAACCGCGTCGTGCTGGCGCCGCTCGCCGGGATCGGCAACTGGTTCGTGCGCCTGCAGGCCAAGCGCTACGGCGCCGGCCTGACCGTGTCGGAGATGGTTTCGAGCCACGCGGTGCACTATCGCAACGAGCGCACCTGCCGGGAGCTGCTGCGGATCCATCCCGACGAGCACCCGGTGTCGGTGCAGTTGTTCGGAAGCGACCCCGACGTGATGGCCTCGGCGGCCGAGCGCGTCGCCGCCGCCGGCGCCGACCTGATCGACATCAACATGGGCTGCCCGGTGCCCAAGGTCTGCAAGACCGGCGCCGGCGCGGCGCTGCTCGAGGACCCGGCGCGCGCGGTCGCTGTCGCGCGCGCGGCGGCGCGGGGCAGCGGCCTGCCGGTCACGGTCAAGCTCAGATCCGGGCAGCGGCCCGGTGACCGGCACGGGGTCGACGTCGCGCGGCGGCTCGTGCACGATGCGGGCGTCGCCGGGCTGACGATCCACCCCCGCCACGCGTCCCAGCGCCACAGCGGGTCTCCGGATTACGCGCTCGCGCGGTCGCTGGTGGAGGAGCTGCCGGTGCCGGTGATGCTGTCGGGGGGCCTCCACACCGCCGCCAAGGCCCGCGACGCATTCGATGCCACCGGCGCGGCGGCGGTGCTGCTGGCGCGCGGGTCGCTGGGCAATCCGTGGCTGTTTGCGCAGCTGTTGGGCGAGCGCGACCGCGACCCGGACCCCGACGAGATCCTCGATGAGCTCGATTGGGTGATCGACCGCGCGATCGAGCATCTGGGGCCCGAGCGCGCCGGACGCTACCTGCGCAAATTCTATCCCTGGTACATCGAGCGGATCGGCGGCACCCGGGCGCTGCAGGCCGCCGTCCAGCAGGCTCCTGGGGTCGACTCGGTGCGCGCGCTGATGCGCGACGCGTCGGTGGCCGCGGGCGCCGTGCGGTAGCCGTCCGTCCCGCCTGGACTGGACATTTTCTGCACACTCTCACGGGTGTCTATACTGACCCGCCCACGCAAAAGGGATGCGTGGCGATCCCGCCCAGCGAGCGGGTTTTTTCTCGTCCAGATCCGTCCCAATTACAGGTCTTTTACGCAATGCCCAAGGACGTTCTTCTCACACCCGAAGGCTTGGCCAATCTCAAGTCTGAGCTCGAGCACCTTTCGACCACGCGCCGCCGCGAGGTGGCCGCGCGGATCAAGGAGGCCCGTGAGTTCGGCGACATCTCCGAGAACGCCGAGTACGACGACGCCAAGAACGAGCAAGCGATGCTCGAGTCGCGGATCGCGCAGCTCGAGGACAAGCTCCGATCCGCGACGGTGATCGACGCATCGGATCTCGGCACCGACGTGGTCGGCGTCGGCTCGATCGTCCACGTCAAGGACGAGGGCGGCAAGTCGACCAAGTACACGATCGTCGGCGCGCCCGAGGCTCGACCCGCCGAGATGAAGCTCTCCAACGAGTCGCCGATCGGCAAGGCGCTGCTGGGCCACAAGCGCGGCGAGGAGGTCGTGGTCACGACCCCCAAGGGTGAGCGCAAGCTGAAGATCACGAAGATCGACATCGGCAAGTGACCGCGCGTGGGCGAGGAGCCCCATGACGTCTTCGCGGCTCGGCGCCAGAAGCTAGACGCGCTTCGCGCCGGCGGCGTCGAGCCGTTTCCGCACGAGTTCGACGGCGTCGAGCCGATCGCCGCCGTGCGCACCGCGCACGAGGGCCTTGCCCCCGGCGACGAGACTCAGTCGCGCCACCGGGTCGCGGGGCGCCTCGCCGCCCGTCGCGGCCAGGGCAAGATGGCGTTTCTGGACCTCGTCGATCGCTCCGGCCGGATCCAGCTGCAGGCGCGCGTCGACGAGCTCGGCGCCGACGGCATGGACGCGCTGCTGGGGCTCGATCTCGGCGACCTGCTCGGAGTCGACGGCATCGCCTTCAGCTCGCGCCGCGGGGAGTTGACGCTTCGGGTCGACGGCTTTCAGTTGCTTGCGAAGTCGCTGCGCCCGCCGCCGGAGAAGCATCACGGCCTGACCGACGTCGAGACCCGCTTTCGCCACCGCGAGCTCGACCTGATCGCCAGCGCCGAGTCGCGCGAGTTGTTCATCACCCGCGCGCGCGTGATCTCGGCGATCCGCCGGTTCCTCGACGCGGAGCGGTTCATCGAGGTCGAAACGCCGGTTTTGCAGCCACTTTACGGCGGCGCCGCGGCGCGTCCGTTCACCACCCACCACAACGCGCTGGACCGCGACCTGTACCTGCGGATCGCCACCGAGCTGTACCTCAAGCGGCTGATCGTCGGCGGACTCGAGCGCGTCTACGAGCTCGGCAAGGACTTCCGCAACGAGGGCCTGTCTCACAAGCACAACCCCGAGTTCACGATGCTCGAGTGGTACGAGGCCTACGCCGACTACCTCGACGTCGCCGATCGCTGCGAACGGCTGGTCGCGTTCGTCGCCGATGAGATCGGCTACGCAGGCGAGGTCGATTTCGCCCCGCCGTGGCGCCGCGAGACGCTGACCGAGGCGATCCTGTCGCGAACGGGTATCGACATCGCCCAGTTCCGAACACGCGACGCGCTGGCGGCCGAGATGCAGTCGCGCGGGCTGGCCGCCCCGTCCGACGACACCTGGCCCCAGCTGGTCGACGAGCTGCTGTCCAAGCACGTCGAGCCGACGCTGATCGAACCGACGTTCCTGATCGATTACCCCGTGGCGCTGTCGCCGTTTGCCAAGCGGCATCGCAGCGATCCGTCGCTGGTCGAGCGGTTCGAGGCCTATGTCTCAGGGATGGAGTTCGCCAACGCGTTCACCGAGCTCAACGACCCCGACGAGCAGCGGCGCCGGTTCGAGGACCAGCGCGAGCTCGCGGGAGCCGGGGACCTCGAGGCACAGCCCTACGACGAGGCGTTCGTCCAGGCGCTCGAGTACGGAATGCCCCCGACCGGCGGGATCGGGATCGGGATCGACCGGCTCGTGATGGTGCTGACCGGGCGGCGCTCGATCCGCGAGGTCGTGCTGTTCCCGGCGATGCGCGATCAGTAGCGCTCGCCGCCTTTGCAGGGTTTTCCTCGCGCGGCTCGAACGCCGCGGCGTGCTCAAACGCGCCCTGAGCAGCCGCAGTGTGACCTTACGCACGCAGCCAAAACGAACCACCCAAAACGCCGGAGGGCTGCTGGTAGACTGAGCCATGGCCCGATTGCAGACCGTTTCACTCATGACATGCGGCCGATCGGTCGATCAGTGAGCTGAACGGGCTAATCGGCGTCCCCGCAGCCGGCGCACCGCTTGACGACTCTGGCAGCGTAGGGAGCAAGATCCAGGACAACCCCTCTACCGACCAACCGCCCGAGTACCGCCCGACCAGAGAGAAGTACGAGACGAACCATGTTCGAGCGATTTACAGAGCGAGCCCGCCAGGTTGTCGTACTGGCGCAGGAAGAGGCGCGGACGCTCAAGCACAACTACATCGGCACCGAGCACATCCTGCTCGGACTCCTGCGCGAAGAGGAGGGTCTCGCGGCGCGTGTGCTCGAGTCGCTTGACATCACGGTGGAGCGCGTGCGTGCGCAGGTCGTGCGAATCGTCGGTTCCGGCGAGGAAGTCACCTCCGGCCAGATCCCGTTCACGCCGCGCGCCAAGAAGGTCCTGGAGCTGGCGCTGCGCGAAGCCCTGAGCCTCGGCCACAACTACATCGGCACCGAGCACATCCTGCTGGGATTGGTGCGCGAGAACGAGGGCGTCGCCGCCCGGATCCTGCTCGATTTCGACGCGGACTCCGAGAAGATCCGCAACGAGGTCATCAGGATGTTGTCGGGCCCCGGCAGCCGCCAGCGCGGTGCCAGCGGCGCGGGCGCGGCGGGTGGTCCCGCCGCCCAGGGCGAGGGCAAGAAGTCCTCGAAGCTGCTCGACCAGTTCGGCCGCAACCTGACCAAGCTCGCCGCCGAGGGGAAACTCGATCCCGTCGTCGGGCGCGAGACCGAGATCGAGCGGATCATGCAGATCCTCTCCCGGCGGACCAAGAACAACCCGGTCCTGGTCGGCGAGCCCGGCGTCGGCAAGACGGCGGTGGTCGAGGGCCTTGCCCAGCGGATCACCAACGCCGACGTGCCCGAGCTGCTGAAGGGCAAGCAGATCTACACGCTCGATCTCGCGGCCCTGGTCGCCGGCTCGAAGTACCGCGGTGAATTCGAGGAGCGCCTGAAGAAGGTGATGAAGGAGATCACCCAGCGCGGCGACATCATCCTGTTCATCGACGAGCTGCACAACCTCGTCGGCGCGGGCGCCGCCGAGGGCGCGATCGACGCCGCCTCGATCCTGAAGCCGGCGCTCGCACGCGGCGAGCTGCAGACGATCGGCGCGACGACGCTCGAGGAGTACCGCAAGTACCTGGAGCGCGACTCCGCGCTGGAGCGGCGCTTCCAGAAGATCACGGTCGACCAGCCGACGACCGAGGAGACGGTCCAGATCCTCAAGGGCCTGCGCGACCGCTACGAGCAGCACCACAAGGTCAACATCACCGACGAGGCGCTCGAGGCGGCTGCCGACCTGGCCGACCGCTACATCTCCGACCGCTTCCTGCCCGACAAGGCGATCGACCTGATCGACGAGGCCGCATCGCGGATGCGGATCAAGTCGATGACCTCGCCGCCCGTGTACCGCGAGCTCGAGGACGAGATCGAGGAGACCCGGCGCGCGAAGGAGGAGGCGATCGAGTCCCAGGAGTTCGAGAAGGCCGCGAACCTCCGCGACCAGGAGCGGCGGCTGACGCAGAAGAAGCGCGAGCTCGCCGACCAGTGGGAGGCGGGCGAGTCGACCGAGCGGCCGTCGATCGGCGAGGAGGAGATCGCCGACATCGTCTCGATGTGGACCGGCATTCCGGTGTTCAAGCTGACCGAGGCCGAGACCCAGAAGCTGATGCGGATGGAGGACGAGCTGCACAAGCGCGTGATCGGCCAGCACCCCGCGATCGAGGTCGTCTCCAAGGCGATCCGCCGCTCGCGCGCCGGCTTGAAGGACCCCAAGCGCCCGACCGGCTCGTTCATCTTCCTGGGACCCTCGGGCGTCGGCAAGACGGAGCTGGCGCGGACGCTGGCCGAGTTCCTGTTCGGCGACGAGGACACGATGATCCGGATCGACATGTCCGAGTACATGGAGAAGCACGCGGTCTCGCGGCTGGTCGGCTCGCCTCCGGGCTACATCGGCTACGACGAGGGCGGTCAGCTGACCGAGGCGGTTCGCCGCAAGCCCTACAGCGTGCTGCTGCTCGACGAGATCGAGAAGGCCCACCCGGACGTGTTCAACATCCTGCTCCAGATCCTGGAGGACGGGCGGCTGACCGACGCGCAGGGCCGGACCGTCGACTTCCGTCACTGCATCGTGATCATGACGTCGAACATCGGCGCCTCGGAGATCGCGCGCAACACGCCGCTCGGCTTCGCAGTCTCAGACGACGAGACCGGCATCACCTACGACGACATGAAGAACCGGATCATGGGCGAGCTCAAGAAGGTGTTCCGGCCCGAGTTCCTCAACCGGATCGACGAGGTGATCGTCTTCCACAAGCTCGCCAAGGACGAGATCAAGGAGATCGTCGAGCTGCTGCTGCGGCGGATCCGGGAGTCGATGGCCGAGCGCGAGCTCCAGCTCGAGCTGTCCGAGGAGGCCAAGGACATGCTCGTCGACAAGGGCTGGGATCCGGCGATGGGCGCCCGGCCACTGCGCCGCGCGATCCAGCGCTACATCGAGGATCCGCTCGCGGACTTCGTGCTGCGCTCGCAGGTGCCGTCGGGCTCGACGGTGATGGTCGAAAAGCCGGCGCGGACGAGGACTCCCCCGATGAGGTCAAGCTCACGGTGATCGAGCCCGCGCCCCAGCCCACCCCGGTCGGAGTCGGCGCCCAGGAGGGCGGCGAGGAGTCAGAGCAGGAGCAGCCCGAGCAGGACGCTCCCTCCGACGCTGAGTAGACGCTCCGCGCCACGAGTTGCGTTGACGGCCGCGATCCCCCGCCGGGGTCGCGGCCGTTTTGTCGTGTGAGCCTGCAACAACTCTGTGCCAGTTCGCCGGATCGGCGCGTGCCGTCGGGCCCAGGCCGTAGCCTCGGTTCTCGATGGCACGTCCCGCTTCGATCCACGTCTGCTCCGCCTGCGGACATGAGAGCGCCCGCTGGGCCGGGCAGTGCCCGGGGTGCGGAGAGTGGAACACGCTCGTCGAGGAGCTGCGGCCCGCGGGCGGGGGCGCGGGGACGCGGCGGGGTCGGTCGGGGCGGTCAGGGGGTCTCGGGCGGTCCGGCGGCGGGGGCGGCTCGGCGCTGACGCCGCTCGCGCTTGCGGACGTCCACGCCACCGAGGAGACGCGGCTGAGCACCGGGATCGGCGAGCTCGACAACGTGCTCGGTGGCGGGATCGTCCCCGGATCGCTCGTGCTGATCGGCGGCGCGCCCGGGATCGGCAAGTCGACGCTGACGACGATGGCGCTCGCCAACCTCGTCGCCGCCGGCCGGCGGACCCTGTACGTGTCCGCCGAGGAGTCGGCGGCACAGATCAGGCTGCGCGCGGAGCGCCTGACGACCGGCGAGCCGCTGGGGATCCCGGTGATCGCCGAGACGGATCTCGAGACCGTGCTGGCGACGCTCGAGCGCGAGCATCCGGACGTCTGCGTGATCGACTCGGTGCAGACGCTGCACTGCGCGGAGCTGACCAGCGCCGCAGGCTCGGTTGCGCAGGTGCGCGAGGTCGCCGGCGAGATCATGCGCATCGCCAAAGCGCGCCGGATCGCGGTGCTGCTGGTCGGGCACGTGACCAAGGACGGCGCGCTCGCCGGCCCGCGGGTGCTCGAGCACCTCGTCGACTGCGTGCTGCAGTTCGAGGGCGAGCGCGAGCGGACCTATCGCACCGTTCGGGCGATCAAGAACCGGTTCGGCTCGACCAACGAGGCCGGCGTGTTCGAGATGCACGACCACGGGCTGGTCGAGGTGCTCGATGCATCGGCGCGGTTCGTCGGCGAGGCCACGCGCGCGCCCGGCAGCGTTGTGTTGGCCGCGATGGAGGGATCGCGGCCGCTGCTGGTCGAGGTGCAGGCGCTGGTCTCGCCCTCGGAGCTGGTCCCGCCGCGGCGGGTCGTCGCCGGCCTTGACCGCAACCGGCTCGCGCTCGTGCTCGCGGTGCTCGGTCGTCACGGCGGGATCGGCCTCGGCGCCGCGGACGTGTTCGTCAACGTCGTCGGCGGCGTGCGCGTCGACGAGCCGGGGGCTGATCTCGCCGTCGCGCTGGCGGTCGCCAGCGCGGCCAAGGGAAGGGCGCTGAGCGCCGCGATCGCGGGCCGGCCGCTTGCCTGCTTCGGCGAGCTCGGGCTCACCGGCGAGCTGCGGACCGTCGCCCACGCCGACCGCCGCGTCGCGGAGGCCGAGAAGTTCGGCCTGGCGCCGGTGCTCGAGCCCGCTGTCGTAAATACGCTCAGGGCCGCGCTCAAAGCCGCGCTTGCGCGAGAAGGACCGCAAACGGTTGCAGCGTGATGACGGCCTCGCGGATCGCGCGATAAACTCGGCCTTCATGGCGTCTCGATCCGGGGAAGAGCTCAAAGAGGAGCTCGAGTCTCGACAGGAGTCCCGGATGGTCAGGGCGCTCGAAATGGTGGCGCCCGGGACGGCGCTGCGCGAGGGCATCGACAACATCCTGCACGCGCGCACCGGCGGCCTGATCGTGATCGGCGACGCCGACGAGCTGGCGTTCCTGTTCTCTGGCGGCGATCAAGCTCGAGCTCGACTACACGCCCGCGTTCCTGTACCAGCTGGCGAAGATGGACGGGGCGATCGTGCTCAACGCGAACGCGACCAAGATCGTCTACGCCAACGTCCAGCTGACCCCCGACCCGACGATCCTCACGCTCGAAACCGGCACCCGGCACCGGACCGCGGAACGCGTGTCAAAGCAGACCGACGCGCTGGTGGTGGCGGTGTCCGAGCGCCGCGAGGTCGTCTCGCTGTACGTCGATGGGATCAAGTACATCCTCGAGGACATCCCGGTCGTGCTGGCCAAGGCCAACCAGGCGCTGGCGACGCTGGACAAGTACCGCAGCCGGCTCGACCAGGTCTCGACGCGACTGACGGCACTGGAGTTCGAGGGCGGCGCGACGCTGCACGACGTCCTGACCGTGCTCCAGCGCGCCGAGCTCGTGACGAGAATGGCCGTCGAGATCGAGCGCTACATCGTCGAGCTCGGCACCGAGGGCCGGCTGATCGAGATGCAGCTCGATGAGACGATGGTCGGCGTCTCGGCCGACAAGGCTGCGCTCGTCCACGATTACCTGGTCGAGGACGGCGACGACGCGTTCGCGACCGCGTTCGACCAGCTCGTGCGCCTGCCCACATCAAGACTTACTGGACTTCGGTCGCCTCGCCGAGTTGCTCGGCTACGACCGGAAGCTGAACACCCTCGATTATCCGATCTCCCCACGCGGGATCCGCATCCTTGGGCGCATTCCACGCCTGCCCAAGCTGGTCGTGCAGCGGATCGTCGATGAGTTCGGGGGGCTCGAGGAGTTGCTCGCCGCGACCGATGGCGAGCTTGAGACCGTCGACGGAGTCGGCGAGATCAGGGCGAAGGACATCCGCGAGGGACTTCGCCGGCAGCAGGAGATCAACCTGGTTGACCGCTACCTGCAGACGTAGTTGTAAATAGTGCGGGTCAGACTGACCCGCCCGGCCCGGAGAAGGAGGACATCATCACTGAGCTAATGGAAGAGCACCTGGAGGATCTCGAGACCGCCGAGCCGCTTCCCAACATCGAATTCGAGATCGGCGACAACGTCGTTTATCCACACCACGGCGCGGGCAAGGTGCTCCGCAAGGAAGTGAAGGACATTCTCGGTGACAAGCGGGAGTACCTGACAATCAAGATCCTGCACAACGACATGACCGTGATGGTCCCGACCGAGAACGCCGCGCTCGCAGGTCTGCGCCGCGTGATCGACGAGGAGACCGTCAAGAAGGTGCTCGCCGTGCTTCAGGACCAGTGTTCGGAGATGCCCAAGAACTGGAATCGCCGGTTCAAGCACAACCGCGACAAGATCAAGACGGGCGACATCTACGAGCTGGCCGAAGTGGTACGCAATCTCGCCATCCGCGAATCCGAGAAAGGGCTGTCAACCGGCGAGAAGCAGATGTTCACGCGGGCGAAGAAGATTCTCGCCTCAGAACTGATGTACGCGCTTGAGCTGAACGAGGAAGAGGTCGAGGCCCACCTGTATGAGTTGCTTACCGATTCCTCGAGCGCCAACGGGCACGCCAACGGCAAGGTGGCGGTGGCGGCGAATAGGACCCGCCCACCCGCGTACAGACGAACATGGCGGTCGCGCTGATCGTGGCCGCAGGTCGTGGCGAGCGCCTTGGGTCCGGCCGGCCCAAGGCGCTCGTCGCGCTTTCTGGCAAGCCGATGCTCGAATGGAGCGTCGAGGCGCTGCGGGCGGTGGCGGCGGTGACCCGGATCCTGATCGCGCTCCCGCCCGGCGAGCTCGATGCGGCGCCGCCGGGCACGGTCGCGGTCGCCGGCGGCGAGTTTCGCTCGCAGTCGGTCCGCGAGGCGCTGCGCGCCGCCGGCGACGGAGACCCGGTGATCGTCCACGATGCGGCGCGGCCGCTGGCGCCCCCAGAGCTGTTCGAGCAGGCGCTCGCCGAGCTGCAACGGTCGGGCGCCGACGCGGCGATCGCCGCCACCCCGGTGTCCGACACGATCAAGGAGGTCGGCGACGACGGGGCCACCGTGACGCGGACGCTGCACCGCGGCCGGTTATGGGCGGTCCAGACCCCGCAGGTGTTCCGCCGCGCGGCGCTCCAGCGCGCGCTGGAGGACGCCTCCGACGAGTTGCTTGCGGCCGCGACCGACGACGCCTGGCTGATCGAGCGCCTCGGCGGGACCGTGCGGATCGTGCCCTCGCGGCCGGAGAACATGAAGGTCACGACCCCGACCGACCTGCACGTCGCCGAACTGATGCTCGCGGAGCGCCGGTGACCGTGCAGACCGGCATCGGCTATGACTGCCATCGCCTCGCGCCGGGCCGGCGGCTCGTGCTCGGCGGCGTCGAGATCCCGCACGAGCGCGGCCTCAGCGGTCACTCCGACGCCGACGTGCTCACCCACGCGATCATCGACGCGCTGCTCGGCGCTGCGGCGCTGGGCGACATCGGCCAGCACTTCCCCGACACCGACCCGGCGTATCGCGACGCGGATTCGCTGCAGTTGCTGCGCACCGCCGTGCAGATGCTTCGCGAGCACGGCTTCGCGCCGCGCCACGTCGATGCAACGGTGCTGCTGCAGCGCCCAAAGCTCGCCCCGGTGCGCGACCAGATCCGCGCCTCGCTCGCGACCGCGCTGGCGCTGCCGATCGAGCACGTCAGCGTGAAGGCGACCACCGGGGAGGGGATGGGCTTCGTCGGCGCCGAGGAGGGGGCGGCGGCACTCGCGGTCGCGACCGTCGAGCGCGATACGTCGACGTCACCTTCCTGATACGCTCACGTATCGTGAACCGGGTGCACAACCTGATCTGCTCGTCGGGATGGTGGTCGCGCCGGGTGGAGACGGAGCTGCTGCCGTGGGGGCTGAAGGGATGTGAGCCCGGCGACGACGTGCTCGAGATCGGCCCTGGCTTCGGCGCGACCACGCGCGTGCTCGCCCGCACGCTGCCGCGACTGACCGTGCTCGAGCTCGACGAGCGCTACTGCCGCAGGCTCGCGTCCGAGCTGGGCGACCGCGTCACGGTCGTCCAGGGCGACGCCACGCGTCTGCCGTTTGCCGACGGACAGTTCTCCGCCGCGGTCTGCTTCACGATGCTTCACCACATCCCGTCCGAGGAGCTCCAGAACCAGGCGTTCAGCGAGGTAGCTCGGGTGCTGCGCCCCGGCGGGCTGTTCGCCGGCACCGACAGCCTTGGGACCGGGCGGCTGTTCAAGCTGATCCACGTCGGGGACGTGCTGAAGCCGATCGACCCAGACGGCCTGCCGGCGCGTCTGCAGGCAGCGGGCTTGACGGCGCCGCGGGTCACGATCGGCGGTCGCTCGATGCGCTTCACCGCGCGCAGGGCCGCGTGAGCGCCGAAGTTCCCGAGGCCCCCGCCGTGCCGCCGCATATCGTCGACGCGGCGCGGCACGTGCTCGCGCAGGATGGCCTCGCGGCCGCCACGCTCGAGCGAATCTCAAGGCAGGCGGGCGTCTCGCGGATGACCCTGCACCGGCACGGGCTCTCCAAGCAGCAGATCATCCGCGCGATCGCCGATCGCCTCGAAGCGGACTACCGCGAGGCGATGTGGCCGGCGCTCGTCGCCCAGGGAACCGCCCGCGAGCGGCTGACCGACGCCCTCGAGCGCCTGTGCGAAGTGACCGAGCGCAACCTCGCGCTACTCGCCGCGCTGTCGGCCAACTCGCGCGACGCGATCTACCACGAGTCCGGGCCCGGAGCGCTGACGCGCGCGGTGTTCGTAGAGCCGCTGCAGCGGCTGCTGCTCGACGGGGCGGCCGACGGGTCGCTCGCGCTTCTCGACGCCGAGGAGACCGCGACCGTGCTGTTCAACGTCGTCGGCCACACGTACGCGCATCTGCGCGTCGGGCATCAGTGGAGCCCGGAGCGGGCGCGGGGCGGGGTCATCTCCGTCGCGATCGAGGGCGTCACCCCGCCCTAGTAGCCGCCTTTCTGGCCGCCGCGCGTTCGCGCAGCAGCTCGTACTCGACCAGGCGCTTGAGCTGCTGCAGGGTGCGGCGCAGGTGGCCGCGGACGGTCGGCGCGGCGATCCGCTCGGCCAGCCAGCCCGACAGCCCCGAACCCGCGACGCCGTAGGCGAGCCGCAACTCGACGCGGGTGCGCCCGCCCCCGGCATCGCGCAGGCGAAAGCGCCCGCGCTGATCGATCCCCGTGACCGATGTCCACGCGAGATCGAACGGCTCGTGGGACTCGACGACCTCGATCAGGCCGCCGACCTCGGCCGAGCCGACCCGCAGCAGCATCCGGTAGCGCGCGCCGAGCCCGGTGGGGTCATCGCCGGCCACCTCCCAGCGGGTGACCCCGGACATGTAGCGCAGCGCGCAGGCTGGATCGGAAACGGTCGCCCAGACCTTCTCGATCGGCGCGGTGACCACGATCCGCGCGCCGACCCTCATCCCAGCACCGGCAGGCGGCGCTCGGCGGCGAGCGCGTCAAGGGTGTCCTGCATCACCCGAATCAGGTGGTCGTAGACCTCGTCGATGTCGGGGTCGGCGCCGAACTCGGCCTCGACGTCGATCGGCGCGAGTGTTTCGATCGTGATCTTCGCCGGCAATGGCAGGTGCCCGAGCATGTCGCCGACATTGAGGCCCCACGGGGCCGCGAGCGAGATCGGCAGCACCTTCAGACGGAACATCCGGTCCAGCGCCAGCAGTCGCGCGAGCCGTTCGCCGCGGCTGAGGAACAGCGCGGTCTCCTGGCCGCCGATCGCGACGACCGGCACGATCGGGATGTTTCGGTCCAGCGCGAGGCGGATGAAGCCGGTGCGCCCGCCGAAGTCGACCTTGTTGCGCTGCCAGCTGGGGCGGTGGACCTCGTAGTCGCCACCCGGGTAGACGAGCAGCGCGGCGCCCGAGTCCAGCGCCTTGTGCGCATTCTCGTGCGACGCGGCGACGGTTCCGAACTTGCGCAGCTGGCCGAGTCCGGGCATCGACAGCACCAGATTGTGGGCGAGCTGAAAGAAGGCACGCTCGACGCCGAAGTAGGTGTTGAACGCGAGCGTGAAGACGAGCGTGTCCGGCGTCATGTTGCCGCCCGAGTGGTTGCCGATCAGCAGCACCGCGCCCGACTCGGGGACGTTTCCGAGCCCTCGCACCTCGCCGCGGTACCACAGGCTTGCGAACAGCCATAGCAGCGGCAGCTTCTCGCGGATGTAGTCCGGGTCGCGGTCGTCGAGGTCCGCCCGCGGGATCCGCCCTTGGGCGCGCTGGGCGACGCCGCGCACGACGCGGCCCAGCAGCGACGGCCTCGGCTGCCCACCGGTTGAGTCGGACGCCGGCGTGGTGACGTGTCCGTTGTGGCTCCGGCTGCCGGCGTGGCGTATCGCTGCCATCGCGCCGATGATGTCAGGCGACGACGATCACGCCGCCCGCGCCCGGCGGGTCGCGATGCGGGACTGTTGCGCGCCACTGCGCTGCGCCCTGGCGAAGAACTCCAGCAGCAGGTCGCTGGTCTCCTGCGCCCGCTCGACCTGGGGCACGTGGCCGCACCCGTCGATCGTGACCTGCTCGGCGCCGGGAAGCCACTCGCGCACGTGACGGCTGAACGCGGCCGGGACAAGCGAGTCGTGACTGCCCCAGATGAACAGCGCCGGCGGCCGCAGCGATGACAGGCGTGGATAGAAGCCGCTTGCGCCGAACGGCGACTCGAGGTAGATGTTGCGAGCCGACGCTAGAAAAGCCAGGCGCGCGCCGGGCGACTGGTAGATGCGGCAGAACTCGTCGACGATCAGATCGGCGACCGCGGGGTCGATTCCATCGTCCTCGTGGAACGCGCCCGACAGCTGGGACGCGACCATCGAGCGCCGGAAAGCGTGCGGCAGCAGCCCGAACTCGGGGCGCAGCAGTCGCACAACCGGATGCAGTCCGCGCTTGACCCATGCGACCGCGGGACACAGCAGCCCGAGCGCGCCGACGCGTTCGGGCGCGGCGAGGCCGACCTCGATCGCGATCCGCCCGCCCATCGAGTTGCCGACCAGATGGGCCTGGTCGATCCCGAGCCGGTCCATCAGGCCGATGATGACCTCCGCAAACCAGGGCGCGTTGAACGCCCCGCGGGCCGGCTTGCTCGAGGAGCCGAAGCCTGGCAGGTCGGGCGCGTGCACCCGGTAGTGCCGGCTCAGCGTCGCCGCAGCTTGGAACACTGACGCCCGCGTGGCGCCCAGGCCGTGCAGCAACAACACGTCCGCGCCCTCGCCGATCGTGAGCGTCGAGACTCGGTGACGGCCGACCGGCACGTCACGGATCTTCAGCAGCGGCGGGCGCCCGTTGGGCAGCCGGAACATCCCTTCGAACGCGATCGCGTAGTCGAGGTTGCCGCGGACCGTGAGGCGGCGCTGCTGAAACGCGTCGATGCCGGAGAATTCGCCTTCGCGCAGGCGCATCCACGTATCCGCGTCGGTCGAGATCCAGACGTCCGGCCGTCGGCGGGTGGCGCCCTTGCGCATCCGCGCGCCGTGGCTGGTGCAGCGGACCTCCCAGGTGTGGCCGAGATCGCAGAGGATGATCTGGTAGGTCGCGTCGAACCCGGGACCGGCTCCGAGATAGCGGTCCGGAAGCGAGCGGAACGCCGCGTCGACCGCCGCCAAGCGCGCGCGGTGGGGGACCTGGCCGGACACCGGCGCCAGCCTACAGGCCACGGCGGGTGGACCTCCTCGTGGGCGCTAGGGTAGCCGGACCTTGCGCACGATTTCGCTCCACGACACCCGCACCGGCCGGGTGCGGACGCTCGAGCCGAGGCAGCCCGGCCGAGTCGGCATCTATGCCTGCGGCCCGACCGTGTACGGGCCGATCCACGTCGGCAACGCTCGCCCGTTCGTCGTGTTCTCGCTGTTGAGCCGGTTCCTGGCGCACGAGGGTTACGACGTCACGTTCGTCGCGAACATCACCGACATCAACGACAAGATCTACGCGGCCGCCAACGCGCAGGGCAGTGGCAGCGAGCAGCTCGCGCGGGAGATGTCCGATGCCTACATCGCGGACACCGACGGTCTCGGCCTCGGGCGTCCCGACCACGAGCCGTTGGCCAGCGAGACGATCGGTCCGATCATCTCCCTGATCGAGGAGCTTGTCGATGGCGGGCACGCGTATGCGGTTGACGGCGACGTCTATTTTGCGGTCCGTACCTACCCCGATTACGGGGAGCTATCCCACCGGAATGTCGACGACATGGACCAGGGTGAGGGCGTGGAGGGGGCCGACCGCAAGCGCGATCCGCTCGATTTCGCCCTGTGGAAGGCCCAGAAACCCGACGAGGACACGGCCTGGAACTCCCCGTGGGGCCGTGGCCGTCCCGGCTGGCACATCGAATGCTCGGCGATGGCCGAAGAACTGCTCGGTGTCGACTTCGAGATCCACGGCGGCGGCTCGGACCTGATCTTCCCCCATCACGAGAACGAGGCCGCGCAGACCCGGGCGGCGCGGGGCGAGCCGCTGGCGCGGCTGTGGATGCACAACGGGATGGTGCGCCTCGATCGCGCGAAGATGGCCAAATCGGTGGGCAACATCTTTGTGCTGCGCGACGCGCTGAGGACGTACGGCCGCGATGCGCTGATCATGTACTTCTGCTCGGGCCACTATCGCCAGCCGATCGAGTTCGATGACGAGCGCCTCCAGCAGTCGGCTGCGTCGGTGAAACGCCTCAAGGACGCGGCGCGGCGCTTGGCGCCGGGTCCGTCTCCCGAGTGGTCGGCGCCGCTGCGCGAGCGCTTCTTCGCCGCGCTGGCCGACGACTTCAACACGCCCGCTGCGCTCGCGGCGGCGTTTGACTGGGTCAGGGAGGCAAACCGCGCCGACGCCGCAGTCGCCGACGCCGCTGTCGCCGACGCCGCAGTCGCCGACGCCGCAGTCGGCGACGCCACTGTCGGCGACGCCACTGTCGGCGACGCCGACCTCCGGGAGATGCTCGGCGTGCTCGCGCTCGACAACCTGCTCGACGTGGAGGCCGTGCAGGCGCCGGCCGAGGTTCTCGAGCTCGTCCAGCAGCGCGAGCAGGCGAGGGCAGATCGCGACTACGCGGCCGCGGACGCGATCAGGGACGAGCTGCGGTCGCGCGGATGGGACGTCCGCGACGGCCCCGACGGGCCCGAGCTGCTCTGAGTCATCGCAGTGATCGTCTACGGACGAAACCCGGTTCGTGAGGCGCTGCGCGGCCGTCGCGCGGTGTTTCGAATCTGGGCCACGAAGAACGCGCTTCGCGAGCCGTGGCTGGCGCAGGCCTCGCCACCGGTGACCGCGGCCGGCGCGGAGGAGATCGAGCGGCGTGCGGGATCAGACGCGCATCAGGGGGTGTGCGCGGAGGTCGAGGCGTTTCGCTACGCCGACGCTGTCGAGCTGTTCGCCCCCGGGCGGCCCGCAGAGCCGCTGATCGTGGCGCTCGATCAGGTCCAGGACCCTCAGAACCTCGGCGCGATCTGCCGCACGGCGGAGTGCGCTGGGGCCGCGGGCGTCGTGATCCCCGAGCGCCGCTCGGCCGAGATCACGCCGGCGGTCTGCAAGGCGTCGGCTGGGGCAGTCGAGCACCTGCCGGTCGCGCGCGTTCGCAATCTCGCCGACTTTCTGGCCGAGGCCAAGTCCGCGGGGATCTGGTGCTACGGCGCCGACCGCAACGCCGACGCGGGCTATCAGTCGGTCGACTTCAGCGGCCCGGTCGTGCTCGTGTTCGGCTCCGAAGGCCAAGGGCTGCGGCCCCGCGTGGCGGCCGCGTGCGACGTTCTGGTGGCGCTGCCGATCCGCGGCCGGATCGAGTCGCTGAGTGTCAGCGCGGCAGCCGCGGTGCTGATCTACGCAGCCGCCGGCGCGCGCACGTGAACCGAGCGTGGCCCGGCCGGTGGGCTTGCGGGCGATCGGGCTGGGTCGCGGGCGATCGGAGTCAGCTCTTGACACGGGCACGTTGCTATGTAAAGCTCGCGCCGGGAGATAACGATCAACTGGAGCTTTAGGCTCGAACGTTGATTTCGGGTGCGGCGACGTCGCCGGCAACCGCTGAAGACCAACAGGTGCGGCGCCAGGGGAGGTAACGCGCCACGAACTCCAGACGGGGGCGGCGCGTGCGCGCGGCCCCCGGAGAAGGGAACGTGTCGTGGCTCGACTCTCCAGTAACTCTAACTCTCAACCTCAGGTTGAGGATGGCTACCTGATCGCGCTCGCGAAGCAGGGACAGGCCGATGCATACGACCGGATCGTTCGCCGCTACTACGGGTTTGTGCGGCTCAAGGCATCGTCGTACTTCCTCGCCGGGGGCGACGCGGATGACCTCATCCAGGAGGGGCTCGTCGGGCTCTACAAGGCCGTTCGGGACTATCGGACCGACCGCGAGTCGAGCTTCCGCAACTTCGCTGAACTGTGCATCACGCGCCAGATCATCACAGCGGTCAAGACCGCGACGCGCAACAAGCACACGCCGCTGAACCAGTACGTGTCGTTCTCGAGCACGCCCGCCGGAGCAGCCGGTGAGACCGATGCCACCCTCGACGAGATGCTGCCCGGCTCGACCGTTCACGATCCCGTCAATCAGGTGATCTCCTCCGAGGAGCTGCGGGCGCTTGTGGCCTGCATCTCGACCGCCCTGTCCGAACTCGAGTCGCGCGTGCTGGCGCTATATCTGGACGGCCATTCCTACGAGGAAGTCGGGCGCCGGCTCGGCTGCGACTGCAAAACCGTCGACAACGCGCTGCAGCGAGTCAAGCGCAAGGTCGGCCAGCACCTGGCAGAGCGCAGCGTCGCCGCCTAGCTGCCGACCGCGACTCAGACCCCGACTCAGACCCCGACTCAGCCCGCGATCGGGCCGAGCACCGGCTCCCGGCCGAACGTCTCAAACGCTCGAAACGCCGAGAACCTCCGGTGGTGGGGCCCGTGGAAGTCCGCCGAGCCGGTGCTGAGCAGCTCGAGCTCCGCGCACCGATCGGCCAGCAGCTCGGTCTCCTCCTGGGTGTGGGTCGCGTAGAAGCACTCGACGCCGTCGAGGCCGTCGGCGACGAAGCGATCGAGCACCTCGAGCACTTCGCGCGGGTCCGACACGTCCCAGAACGGATGAGCCCAGATCGCGACGCCGCCCGCCTCGTGGATCATCGCGATCGCCTCGGCGACCGACGGGGCACGGCGCGGCACGAACGCCGGTCGGCCTTCGATCAGGTAGGCCACGAGGAACGCCGACGGATCCAGGCGCGACTCGGCGGCCAGCCGCTCCGCGTTGGCGGGGTCGCTCACGACCGCGTCGGCGATGTGTGGCCGGCCGACCGACTCGCCACGCGCCGCCCGCGCCCTCAGCGGACCTTCGTCGACCTCGAACCCGAGACCGCGGATCGCCTCCACCATCGCCTCCGCCCGCGTCTCGCGGTCGCGGCGCGATTGCTCGAGGCGAGCGCGGAGCTTCTGGTCGCGTTCATCGATCAGGTAGCCGAGGATGTGGAGGTCGCTGCCCGCGTCGTGCAGCGCGGTGATCTCGACGCCGGGGACGAGGCGCACGCCCGCTGAGCGAGCGGCCGCGGCCGCCTCGGGCACCCCGTCGATCGTGTCGTGGTCGGTCAGCGACAGCAGCTGCACGCCGGCCGCGGCCGCGGCCGCGACGACGTCGCCGGGCGTGAGCTCACCGTCTGAGTGCTGCGAGTGGCTCTGCAGGTCGAATACGGGCGCCGGCGCGTGCAAGGGGCAGGAGCCTATTGCCTCAGCGTTCGACCAGGAAATCCCATTAAGTCGATAGAGAAAGAGATTTTTGTAGGATGGCTCCAAATCAAGAGGAAAGGACGGCCGCAGATGAGCGCGCACGACCACGCCGAGCACGAGCACACCGGACCTGGTTACGCCTCGCCCGCGGTCGCGCGCCAGCAGCCGCCGGAGAAGCTCGTGTACGTGGCGGCCCTGTACGAGGGGACCGGGATCGCCCGCCCGGATTTCGTCGCGGTCGTCGACGTCGATCCGCAGTCCTCGAGCTACGGACAGATCGTCGGGCGGACCGAGATGCCGAACGTCGGCGACGAGTTGCACCACTTCGGCTTCAACGCGTGCTCGTCGGCATGCCATTCGCAGCTTCGGCGCGACACCCTGATCGTCCCGGGGATGCGGTCCTCGCGGCTGCACATCCTCGATATCAGCGACCCGCGTTCGCCACGCATCAAGGACGTGATCGACGGTGAGGAGATCAAGGAGAAGACCGGGCTCAGCGTGCCGCACACCGTGCACTGCATGCCCGGCGACATTGTGACTGTGTCGATGCTGGGCGACGCGGACGGCAACGTGCCGGGCGGCTTCGCTGTCCTCGATGCCAGAGATTTCTCGGTCGCGGGCCGTTGGGAGCGGGAGAAGAACGGCCAGGAATTCATGTATGACTTCTGGTACCAGCCTCGTCTGAACACGCTGGTGTCGAGCGAGTGGGGCGCGCCGAACACGTTCCTCGATGGGTTCAACCCAGCCGACGTGGCCGAAGGCAAGTACGGCCGTCGGCTTCACTTCTGGGATCTCGAGCGCCGCGCCAAGGTTCAGACGATCGACCTGGGCGACGAAGGCTTGATTCCGCTCGAGATCCGGTGGCAGCACGATCCCGACTCGGCCCAGGGGTTCGTCGGCGCGACCCTGTCGAGCAACATCATCCGCTTTCACCGCGACAACGGCTCATGGTCGGCGCACAAGGTGATCGACGTCGGCAACGAGGAGCTCGAGGGCTGGCCGCTCGAGGGCGGGGTGCCGGGGCTGATCACCGACCTGGTGCTGTCGCTCGATGACCGCGACCTGTTCTTCTCCGACTGGCTGCACGGCGATGTGCGCCACTACGACGTCTCCGATCCGACCAACCCGCGTCTGCGCTCGCAGGTGTGGCTCGGTGGCTTGCTCGGCCGCGACGGCGGTCATCCCAAGGCGCCGCAGCCGCTGAACGGCGGGCCGCAGATGCTGCAGAACTCGCTCGACGGCGACCGCGTGTACGTCACCAACTCGCTGTTCTCAACCTGGGACAACCAGTTCTATCCCGGGATCAGGGGCTGGCTGACGAAGCTCGACCGTCAGCCCGACGGCAGCTACGCGCTCGATCCGGAGTTCTTCGTCGACTTCCACGAGCAGGCCGACGGGGCGCGCCCGCACGAGATCCACCTGCCCGGCGGCGACTGCACGACCGAGATCTTCCAGTAACGCCTAAACGTCGATCGGCCTGCGCGCGTACCCGTCCGACTCGCGGCCTGTCTTCAAGTACGACACAAACAGCTCGGAGGGGTCGGGATTCAACCGTTGAAGGTTTCCGCGGACGTGACGCCAACTAGTGTCCACGCCTCGGCGAGCGTCGGCTGCGCGGCGGTTCCGCCGGCAGCGCGGGTCGACAACGTGCCACAGGCGCAGGCCAGCGAGAGCGCCTGCTCGATGCTCGCGCCGCGCAGGAGGCCGGCCACTAGTCCGGCGTCGAAGGCGTCGCCCGCGCCGACAGCGTCGACCGCCGCGACCCCCGCGGGCACCACCGCGTGCACGAGCTCGTGACCGGCGCGTGCGGCGATCGCGCCGTCGGCGCCGAGTTTGACCGCGACGAGCGCTCCCGCCGACGCCAACTCGCGGGCGGCGCGAGCAGGGTCGTCGCAGCCGGCGAGCCGGCACGCCTCGGCGGCGTTGGGCAGCAGCATGTCCATCTGCGGTATGAGCTCGCGCAGGCCTCCATCCCAACCACCACTCGGGTCCCAGTTGGGATCGACCGACGTGGAGGTGCCGGCGCGGCGCGCGAGCGCGAGCAGCGAACCGAGCCCCGCCGCGAGCGCGGACTGCAGGAAGAACGAAGAGACGTGGACGTGACGGGCGCCCGTGATCCAGTGATCCTCCACGAGCTCCGCGCTCAGTGCAGCGATCGAGCCCTTATAGGTGAGGATCGCGCGGTCGTCGCGCCGGGCGAGGATCACAGTCAGGCCGGTGCTCAGGCGTGCGTCGACGAGGACTCCGCTCGTGTCGACCCCGCGCTCGGCGAGCTCGCGCAGCATGAACTGTCCGAACAGGTCATCGCCGACGACCGAGATGATCGCCGTCCGCAGCCCCAGTCGTGCCGCGGCGCACGCCATGATCGCCCCGGACCCGCCGATCGTCAGCTCCGAGCCGGAGACGAGGCGCTCGGCCTGACCGAACGCCGGCTCTAGATCGGGGTCGGAGAGCACCAGATCGGGGTTGCAGTCGCCCAGGACCACGAGGTCGAACTCGCACGCCATCGTCAGCGCTCTACGCGATCGCGAGACCCGTCTCGGCGTCGAACAAGTGGACCTCCGAGGGTTCCACGCCAAGCCGGATCACGCTGCCCTCGCGCGGGCGCTGGCGCGGGTCGAGCCGGGCCACTGCTTCGGCACGCTCGCCGTCGGCCGCGACGAGTGCCGCCTCATTCTCCTCCCGCCCGATCTGCGCGAACTCGGCATTCACCGAGCCATGCACGATCACCTCGTCTCCGAGCGGCTCGACGACAGCGACGTGGAAGTCGAGTCCCGGCATCCCGTTGCTCGCCGGACGCAGCGACTCCGGGCGGATGCCGACGATCAGCTCTCGATCGGGCATCCCGGGCCGGGACACGACGAGCTCGCCGGCGGTCACCCGGCCGTCGCGAATCCGGCCCCGCAGCAGGTTCATCGCCGGGCTGCCGATGAAGCCCGCGACGAACACGTTGGCCGGCTGGTCGTAGACCTCCTGCGGCGGCCCGACTTGCTGCAGCTGCCCGTCGGACAGCACGGCGATGCGGTCACCGAGCGTCATCGCCTCGACCTGATCATGGGTGACGTAGATGGTCGTGACGCCGAGGCGGGCGTGCAGCCGCTTGAGCGCGGCACGCATCTGCACTCGCAGCTTCGCATCGAGGTTCGACAGCGGCTCATCGAGCAGGAACACCTCGGGCTCGCGGACCAGCGCGCGCCCCATCGCGACCCGCTGGCGCTGTCCCCCGGACAGCTGCCCCGGGCGGCGACCCATGAGCGGATCGAGGCTGAGCATCTCAGCGACCTCTTGCACCCGTCGTGTGATCTCGCGCTTGGGCACGTGCCGCTGGCGCAGCGGATAGGCGAGGTTCCGCGCGACCGTCATGTGCGGGTACAGCGCGTAGTTCTGGAACACCATCGCGATGTCGCGATCACGTGCGGAGAGCTCGTTGACGATCCGCTCGCCGATCCTGATCGTTCCCGCGGTCGGCTTCTCGAGCCCGGCGATCATCCGCAGCGCGGTCGTCTTGCCACACCCGGAGGAGCCGACCAGGATCATGAACTCGCCGTCGGCGATCTCGAGCGAGAGCTCGTCGACCGCGACGGCGTCGCCCGCGAAGCGCTTGGTGACCGACTCGAGCGTCACGCTCGGCATCTGTTCGCTCCGCCGTCCGTCATTACTTGATTCCAGTGAACGCGATCGAGCGCACGAACCACCGCTGCGCCAGCAGGAAGATGATCAGCATCGGGATCTGGCTCATCACGGTTCCTGCCATCAGCAGGTTCCACTCGGTGCTGTGGGCGCCCTGCAGGGTCGAGAGCCCGAGTTGGAGCGGCGCGTGCGAGGCGGTGTCGATGATGATCAGTGGCCACAGGAAGTCATTCCAGGACCACATGAACTGGATGATCGCGAGCGTTGCGAGCGCCGGGATCGAGAGCGGAAGGACGATCTTGAACAGGATCCCTAGTCGCGAGGTGCCGTCGATCCGGGCCGCCTCCTCCAGCTCGATCGGCAAGGTTCGGAAGAACTGGCGCAACATGAAGATGCCGAACGCGCTGCACAGGTTCGGCATGATCAGGCCGCCGACGCTGTCGACAAGGCCGAGCCGCTTGATGATCAGGAAGTTGGGGATCAGCAGCACCTGGTAGGGCACCATCAGCGTCGCCAGCAGCACCACGAACAGAACGTCGCGGCCGAAGAAGCGCAGGCGGGCGAAGGCGTAGGCGGCGAGGCTGCAGAACAGCAGGTTGCCCGCGACGGTCGCCAGCGAGTAGACCAAGCTGTTGAGGAAGAAGTGCGCGAACGGGACCGCGTTCCACGCCGCCGGGTAGTTGCCGAAGTGAAGCCCGGAGGGGATCAGTACCGGCGGGTAGGCGCGCGCCTGCTGCTCGCTCTCGAGCGAGACGATCACCATCCACACCAGCGGAACGAGCATGATCGCCGCCATCGGTGCGAGGAACAGGTGCCATGGGCTGAACGGCAGGCGAACGCGTCGCCGCGCCGGCACGTCGGGGAGGGGTGGAAAGCGTTCCGGTGCGGCGGTGAGCGACTGCGTGGTGATGGCGACCCCTCAGGAGGTGTAATACACGCGTCGCCGCCCGATCCACAGCTGCACGAGCGTGAGGATCAGGATCCCCACGAACAGCATGTACGCGACCGCCGCGCCATAGCCGCCGTTGAAGAACTGGAACGCCTGCTGATAGAGGTAGTAGACGATCACCGTCGTGGACCCCAACGGGCCGCCTCGGGTGGTGACATAGATCTCGTCGAACAGCTGCAGCGCGTTGATCGTCGACCAAACGACGAGGAACAGCGTGGTCGGCCCGAGCAGCGGGACGACCACGGTGCGGAACGCCGCGAACCGGCTTGCGCCGTCCATCTCCGCGGCTTCGAGCAGGTCTCCGGGAATCCCCTGGAGCGCCGCCAGGTAGACGATCACGTCGAAGCCGAGCCAGCCCCACACCGTCATCGCGACGATGCAGTAGAGCGCCTGGTTCGGGTCCTGGAGGAACTGCTGCTGCGGGAGCCCGACCAGCCCGAACAGGTAGTTGACGAGCCCAAACGTCGGATCGAGCAGCCAGAGGAAGATGATGCCGGTGGCGACGGTCGAGGTCACGAGCGGCACGAACACGGCCAGCCGGTAGAAGCGGATGCCGCGGATCTTCCGGTTCAGCGCGGCGGCGACGCCGAGCGCCCCGATCACCGAGACCGGGACGAAGATCGCCGTGTACAGCAGTGTGTGGCCGACGGCTGAGCGGAACTGAGGATCCTTCGTCAGCGCGCGATAGTTCGCGAGACCGACGTAGTGAGCAGGGGCGATCAGGTTCGTGCTCTGTAGCGACAGCACCAGCGACCAGCCGATCGGGATCAGGAAGAAGATCGCGATCAGGATCACCGCGGGAGTCACGAACGCCCAACCGGCGAAGTGGTCGGAGGCGGCGATCCGCCGCAGCAGAGGTGGGCGCCCGTAGGAGCGGGCGCCGGTCTGCGCGTGTGCGGTCATGCCATCGCCGCCGCCACTATCCCGGCGCGGCGAGGATCCCGTTGACCTGCTGCGCCGCCTGCGAGAGCGCCTGCTGGGGTTGCGCGCGTCCGAGCAGCACCGCCTGGACCGCCTGCCCGACCGCGGCGGAGATCTTCGGATAGACGGTGATGGCGGGGCGGGCTTGCGTGGCGTTGGCGAGGTTCTTGACGAACACCCCGACGCCCGGATATTTCTTGGTGAACCGCTGATAACCGGGGAGCTTCGCGACCGACGCCCGGATCGGGAGGTCACCGGTCATGGTCGCCCACTTCAGGTCGATCGCGGGGGAGGTGAGCCATTTCAGGAATTCCCAGGCGGCCTTGGTGTGGGCCGAGCCGTTGTCGAACATCACCCAGTTGTCCGGACCCGAGATCGTCTGGTGGTTGAGCGCCGCCGGCAGGATCTCCACGCCATAGTGGATCTTCGAGTCGGTGATCTGCGATAGATCCCAGGGGCCCGTCCACAGCATTCCGATGTGCCCGGAGGTGAACAGACCGAGGTAGTTGTCGCTGCCGTTGTCGAGGTAGATCGAGCTCTGCTTGGACAGGGACTGCAGCAGGTTCAGCGCCTTCAGCCCCGCGGGTGAGTCAAACGCGGCGTGCTTTCCGTCCGCGCTGAGGATCGAGCCGCCGGCCTGCCAGAGCATCGCCCAGTAACGCCATACGGTGTCCTCGCTGGCATCGTTGACGTACGCCCATCCGAACTGCTTGGTGCTCGGATCGGTCAGCTTCATCGCCGCGTTCTCGAAGTCGCTCCAGGTCCAGTCGGCCGTCGGCGTCGGGAGACCGGCCTTCGCGAACAGGTCCTTGTTGTAGACCAGAGCGAGGTTGTCGACGAGCGCGGGGACGCCCACGATCTTGTCGCCGACAGTCGCGACTGCGCGCTCGGAGGGCCAGAAGTCGTTCCAGTCGAAGCTGGGATCCTGCTCGATCAGCTTGTTGAGCGTCACGATCCCCGGATTGGTGGCGATGTTGGGCGCCCATGATCCGTACAGGTAGGAGATGTCCGGCGGCTTGCCGCCGGCGATCGCGGCGAGGACCTTCTGCAGCGCGTAGTCGTTGTTGCCATAGAACTGGACGTGGACTGTGATGTCGGGGTGGGTTTGACTGAACTCGGCGGCCAGGGCCTTGATCGCCGTGGCTTCGGTCTGGGTGTAACCCTCCCACAACGTGATGTCGACGTGACCGCCCGCCGCGGCGGGCGAGCCGCTGCTGCTGGCGCTGCTGCTGCCGCCGCCGCTGCCGCCACAGCCGCACAACGCAAGGGCACCGGCGATCAGGATCACTGTCAATGGCTGGACTCGACGCTTCATCTTTCCTCCCGGTGTTCGCCTTTCAGCCGAGCACGACTGATCGCGTCAAATGCTGGGGCCGGTCGGGATCGAGCCCCTTCGCTTCTGCGAGCGCGACGGCCGCCCGTTGCAACGTGACGAGCTCCGCCATCGGATCGATCTGGGACTCCACAACCGTCGCTCCGGTGGCGCGGACATCCCGGACCAGATCTCGCTCGACCTCGCCCAGGAACCACACGAGCGTCGCCGACCCGGCGACGCTGATCGGACCGTGCCGGTACTCCATCGCCGGGTAGGACTCGGCCCAGGCCTGCCCTGCCTCGCGAAACTTCAGCGCCGCCTCGGCCGCGAGCCCGACCGTCCATCCGTGGCCGAGGATCACGAACTGCTCGAAGTCTGCCGGCTCGACGGTGAGCGGTGCTGCGAGCGCCGCCTCGGTGTCGCTCAACGCCCCCGAAAGGCTCTCGCCGAGATGCGCGCGCAGCAGCGCAAGCGTCGAGGTCGCGAAACGCGTCTGGACGATCGAGCGCTCATCGGCGAACGGGAGGAGAATCGCCTCGTCCGCAGACTTCACGACGGGGGAATCCGCGACCGCCGAGATCGCCACCGACCGCACGTCGTCGGGTAGCGCGGCAAGACAGCGGACGACCTCGGTCGTCGTGCCCGACCTCGAGATCGCCACGACCGCGTCGTAGCTCCGCGCGGCCGGCATCTCCGAGGCCGAGAACGCGTCGGTCTCTCCGAGCCCGCGCGCTTCCCGCGCGGCGGCAACGGCCTGGGCGATGAACCACGAGGTGCCGCAACCCACCAGCGCCACCCGCTCGCCCGCCGCCGGAAGCAGGGCGGCCGCACCATCCAGCAGATCGATTGCCTGGCGCCAGACAGCGGGCTGGCTGGAGATCTCGCGCTGCGTGACGCTCATTTGTGCGCAATATATGCTTCAGATGAACAAAATGCAACACGATGCGGTCGTTTCTCTGCTCACGTCAGCCACCCCGCCGCATAGACTGCGCGCGATGCAGCAGCCGGAGCGTCTCGGAGCGATTCTCGAGCGGCTGTCGGCCGACGGCAGCGTCAACGTCGTCGAGATCGCGCGGTCGCTCGACGTCTCCGCGGCAACGGTCCGGCGCGACCTCCGCCTGCTCGAGAACCAGCGACTGCTCGAGCGGACCCACGGCGGCGCGGTTCCGCACGGGGTCCTGTACGAGCTGCCGCTGCGCTACAAGAGCACGCGGCAGCCGGAGCAGAAGCGGCGGATCGCTCACGAAGCGGCCAGCAGGGTGCTCGAGGGCTGGGCGATCGGGCTGACGGGCGGAACGACGACCACGGAGGTGGCGCGGGCGCTCGTCGACCGCCCGCGCCTGACGGTCGTCACCAACGCGCTGAACATCGCCTCGGAGATCGCCGTGCGTCCGAATCTGAAGCTCGTGGTGACGGGCGGCGTCGCGCGACCTGAGTCCTACGAGCTCGTCGGACCGATCGCCGAGGCGAGTCTCGAGGGGCTGAACCTGGACATGGCGTTTCTCGCCGTCGACGGTATTTCTGTCAGGGCGGGGCTCACGACCCACCACGAGATCGAGGCGGGAACGAACCGGGCGCTGATGGCGCGCGCCGAGCGGGTCACCGTCGTCGCCGACAGCTCGAAGCTGGGCAACGTCGCGTTCGCGAGGATCTGCGAGCTCGCGGACGTCGATGAGCTGATCACCGACGACGGCGCTGACGACGACGCGATCCGCGCGATCGAGGAGGCGGGCGTCACGGTCACGACCGTGTAGCCGGCGATGGCCCGCGGGATCAGCGGCGGGCAGCGGGCGCAGTCGCCGCGCGAATCCCCGCGGGCAGCAGCTCACCGTGGGCCTCGATCAGCTCGTCGACCATGTCGTGGATCTGCGCGATCGTCAGCGTCGCCCCGGCATTGGGATCGAGCATCACCGCCTGATACACGTGATCCCGCCGGCCGTCGAGGGCGGCCCGCACGGTGAGCTCGGCGACGTTCACGAAGGTGCGGTTGAGCGCAGCGCACTGCGGCGGAAGCGCCCCAACCGCGATCGGATGGATGCCGTCTGCGTCGACCCGGCAGGGCACCTCCACGCAACAGCCGTGCGGGAGGTTGTCGATGAGGCCGTCGTTGCGGACGTTGCCGTACTCGATCCGCTCCTGACCCGTCACGATCGAGTGGATGTAGCGCGGCGCGAGCTCGCCCTCGCGGAGGATCGCCAGCGCTTCGCCGGCGGCGAGCTTGCGTTTGATCTCGGCGTATTCGTCGAGGTTGTCGCGCGAGCGGCGGATGTACTCGTCGACGGGAATTCGGTAGCGCTCGAGCTGATCGTCGTGGGACATGAACCACGGCACATACTCGGCGCTGTGCTCGCTCGACTCCGTCGGGAAGTACCCGAATTGGCGGTAGAGCTCGATTCTCACCCGCCGGGCGATCCCGTCGGGATCTCGTTGCACCGCCTCGTCGAGGAGCGGGTAGAGGTTCTCGCCGTCGCGCTCGAACCTCAGGACGAACGCCTGGTGGTTGACCCCGGCCGTCAGGAAGTCGACCTCGTCCGCCGGCACGTCGACGATCTCGGCGAGCTGCTCGTGCGTGTTCTGCACCGAGTGGCAGAGTCCGACCGAACGGACGCGCGGCGCCGCCTCGGCGACCGCCCACATCAGCATCGCCATCGGGTTGGTGTAGTTGAGCAGCGTGGCGTCAGGACACAGCTCGGCGATGTCCTGCACGATCGCGAGCAGGACCGGAATCGTGCGCAGCGCGCGGAAGATGCCGCCGACGCCGAGCGTGTCGCCGATCGTCTGGCGCAACCCGTAGCGCTTCGGGATCTCGAAGTCGCGCAACGTCGCAGCGAAGCCGCCGACCTGGATCTCGTTGATGACGAAATCGGCGCCGTCGAGAGCGGCTCGGCGGTCGAGGTGAGCCTCGATCGGGAAGTTCGCACCCGTGGCCCGGTTCGTGGCCGCCGCGATCTGCCGCGCCGTGTCGAGGCGCTCGAGATCGATGTCGTGGAGCACGATCGTGGCCCCGGCGAGCTCGGGGAACTCGGCGAGGTCGGCCAGCAGGATGCGGGTGAACTCGACGCTGCCTGCGCCGATCAGGGAGATCTTCGTCATGCTCGGAATTGTTCTATTTCCCGTCGAATTGTGCAAGAGTGTGCATCAGGTGCGCGAAACCAACGTCAGCGCGACGCTCGGAGAAATCGAGCGTGAGGATCCGCTGCTCGACATCGTGGGCCGCCACAACTCGGGCGAGGCCGTCGGGCTCACGTCGATCTGCTCCGCCCATCCACTGGTGCTCGAGGCGGCGATCGCGCAGGCGGCGCAGGACGGCGGCGCGGTGCTGATCGAGGCCACCTCCAACCAGGTCGACCAATCCGGTGGATACACCGGGATGCGGCCGGCAGATTTCCGCGATCGCGTGATGACGATCGCCGCCTGCTCCGGCGTCGCGCCGGACCGCATCGTGCTCGGCGGCGATCACCTCGGGCCGAACCGCTGGCGCCATCTCCCGCCAGACGAGGCGATGGCGTACGCGGACGAGCTCGTCCGAGCATATGTCGTCGCCGGTTTCACCAAGATCCATTTGGACTGCAGTTTCCCCTGCGCCGGCGAGCGGGCGCGGCTGACCGATGAGGTCGTGTCTGCGCGTGCCGCCCGGCTGGTTGCAGTGGCGCAGGACACCGCCGAGCAGATCGGACGGGGAGCTCGGCTGCGCTATGTGATCGGCACGGAGGTCCCGTCGCCCGGCGGCGAACGGGATACGGGGAGCCCGGCGTTGCCCACCTCGGCGGCGTCGGCGCGCCGCAGTCTGGCCGCTCACCGCGCCGCGTTTGCGCAGCATGGGGTCGGCGACGTCTGGCCGCGCGTGATCGCGCTCGTCGTTCAGCCCGGCGTGGAGTTCGATCAGTTCCGCGTTCTCGACTACACCCGCGATCGGACGGTGCGGCTGCGAGCAGTCCTGGACGGGGAGCCGGGCATGGTGTTCGAGGCGCATTCGACCGACTATCAGACCCGCGCGAGCCTTCGGGCGCTGGTCGAGGATCACTGGGCGATCCTGAAGGTGGGCCCGGGACTGACGTTCGCGCTGCGCGAGGCGCTGTTCGCGTTGGCCGCGATCGAGAGTGAGCTCGTCGGCGAGGACGAACGCTCGCGCCTGCCCGAGGTGATCGAGGAAAGAATGCTCGCCCAGCCGCGCCATTGGAACGACTACTACCGCGGGGATCCGATCCGTCGGCGCCTGGCGCGACGCTACAGCTACAGCGATCGGCTGCGCTACTACTGGGCCGACCCCGCGGTCTCCGAAGCTCAGGAGCGCCTGCTCGAGAACCTTCGCGGCGCGACAATCCCGCTGCGCTGCTCAGCCAGCATCTGCCTGCGCAGCATGCGCGCGTGCGCGGTGGGGAGCTGCCGGATTGATCCGAAGGCTCTCGTCCTCGACCATGTGCGCGACGTGCTGCGCGACTACGCGTACGCCTGTGGAGCGAACGATGGGCACGACAGCCGCGATGAAGGTCACGCAGATCGTCGGCACGTTGGCGATCAGCGCGATGCTGATCGTTCCGGCGGGCGCGCGCGCCGCTTACAGACCGCTGCCGCGGTCGGGGGATTCGTGGTACTGGGAGCTCGATCCGCCAGCCGCGGGCCTGCGCGGACTGCCGGCGACGAGCGCTCCGTACCCCGCTCCGGGCAGCGCCCGGATCTGGGACACCGACCTGTTCATGGACTCGAACGCGTCCTCGGGCCGAATGCTGCGGATTCCGACGGGTCGCTCTCCGGTCGTCGCTCGCGATCCACCGCGCCGGGCATTACAGCGTCTGCTATGTCGAGGCGGGGGCCTATCAGCTGCGGCTTCCCCGACGACCGCGATTTCGCGCCCGCCGACTATGGTCAGCGGGCCAAGCGCCACCAGATGCAGGGCTATCCGGACGAATGGTGGTACGACGTCAGGGGCTTTCGCCACTACCGCGCCGGGCGGCCCGCGACGCTGGTCGGCGCTGCGCGGAACATCGCGGCGGGATTGGGCCGCCGCCTGAAATGGTGTCGGCTGGAAGGGCATGACGCTGTCGAGCCCGACGATCTCGACGGCTACACGAACCAGAGCGCGACCGGCGCCGCGGGTGGGGGATGGCGCCTGACACGGGCCGACGCGGCGGGATTCGAGCGGTGGCTCGCACACGAGGCCCACGCCGATGGCCTCGCGGTCCTGCAGAAGAACGATCCAGCCAACGCGCCGGCGGACGAGCCGCTTTTCGACGGCGTGATCACCGAGGAGTGCAATTTCTACCGCGATCCGTGCGTCGGGCGCAACGGCGACTGGAACCTCTATCTCGCGGCCGGCAAGCCCGTTCTCGACGCGGAGTACCGCCAGGACCGCGAGACGCTCGCGCGCTTCTGTACGGAGGACCGCCGGTGGGGGATCTGGGGTGCCCTGTTCAGCGTCGATCTCGACGGACCCGCCACGTACGAGGTCTGCTGGAACGCGGCAAACCGGCTGTGAGCCCGCGCCGGGTCAAAAGGCGTTCATGCTTGGCGCAACCCAACCGATCGCCAGGTCGCGGTCGTGCTCACGTCTCGATTTCGAGCAGGTCCTGATAGAGCGCGAGCGATGCTGACGCGATCCGCTCGGCGATCCGCTCGAGCCCGGGGCCGGCGGCGACTACCGGCAGCCACACGACGCCGCGTTTGGAGATGTTGACGTCGAGCGATCGCTCGAGCTGCTCGGCGACGGCGCGCCAGCAGCGCGGCTTGCCCGCCTTCTCGAGCGCCGCGCCGCTGTCGTGAACCGACAGCCGCCGCTCACGGCGTACGACCGTGACCAGCACAGGCTCGCCGGGCGCGTAGTGGAGCCCTGACTCGCGGGTCGTTTCGGTCCGGTCATCCGCGGTACGGATCAACTCCCCGAGTGTACGACGCCCGATCGGACCGCCGACCGTCGGCGCTGTGAGAATCGATCCGTGTCCACGCTCCGCCAGGCCTTGGTGGCAGCCGTCGGCAGCGCCGACGTGCTGACCGACCCCGAGCTGACCGCGTCCTACGAGCGCGACTTCACCGGCCGATACCAGGGGCGCGCGCCGATCGTCGTGCGCCCGGCGGACACGACCCAGGTCGCCGCGGTGATGGTCGCGTGCGCCCAGCATCGCGCACCGGTCGTGCCCCAGGGAGGCAATACCGGACTGGTGGGTGCAAGCGTTCCGCGGGCCGGGGAGGTGGTCGTCAGCACCGCCCGGCTCAGCGATATCGGCGAGGTCGACTCCGCGCAGGGCCAGGTCACGGTGAGCGCAGGCACGACGCTGGCGGCGCTGCAGGCGGCGGCGATTCGCGCCGGCGAAGATGCCGGGCTCGACTTTGCCTCCCGCGACTCGTGCACGATCGGAGGCGTCGTCGCCTGCGACGCCGGCGGCGCGCGGGCGCTGCGGCACGGGACGGCTCGCGCGCGCGTCGCCGGGCTGGAGGCGGTGCTGGCCGACGGCTCTGTGATCTCGCGGCTGACCGGCCTGCCGAAGGACAACGCCGGCTACGACCTTGGTTCGCTGCTGATCGGGAGCGAGGGGACGCTCGGCGTCATCACGCGGGTGCGCTGGAGGCTGGTGGCGCTGTTACGTTCTCGCGTGGCAGCGCTGGTGCCGCTGCGCACCGCCGCCGAGGCGGGCACGCTGCTGAGCTCGCTCCGGGCGCACGCGCCGTCGCTCGAGAGCTGTGAGTTCTTCCTCGATGACGGGCTCCAGTTGGTGCTCGAGCACCAGCGACGGCAATCGCCGCTGCCGCGGCGAGCGCCACTGTACGTGCTCGCCGAGTGCGCGGCGCGATCGGACCCGACCGCCGAGCTGGCCGACGCGCTGCTGCGAGCCGGGTGCAACGACGCGCTGATTGCCGACGACACCGCGGGACGCGAGCGGCTGTGGGCATTGCGCGAGGGGCACACGGAGGCGATCAACGCCGCCGGAATCCCGCACAAGCTCGACGTCGGCGTGCCGCTGGCGCAGCTGGACGGGTTCCTCGCGCGCGTACCCGACGTTGTCGCCGCCGCCGGTGGCGGGCGCGCGATCCTGTTCGGTCACCTGGGCGACGGCAATGTGCACGTCAATGTGCTCGGTCCGGAGCCCGATGACACGCGCGTCGATGATGCGGTGCTGGAGCTGGCGCTCGGCTGTGGCGGGACGATCAGCGCCGAGCACGGCGTCGGCGTGATGAAGGCGCGCTGGCTCGAGCGGGCGCTTGGAGCCCCCGAGCTGGCGGCGATGCGGGCGATCAAGCATGCGCTTGACCCGCATAACCTGCTCAACCCGGGGGCGGTGCTGGCCGCGTCGCGCGCCTAGCCATCAGGTCGGCGACGCGGTTGCGCACTCGGTCACCTGACGTGCAGATTGATCCCGAGCAGGACCAGCGGCCACAGGGCGATCGCGAGCACTGCCGAGACGATCGGCTTGAGGCTGCCGGTGTGAGTCAGATAGTGGTGTGAGCTCGCGACCACGACGCCGACGATCACGTAGACGATCGTGCCGAGGCTCGTCCTCATCCGACTTGTCCTTTAGCTCGCTCGGGCGGGGCCTGGGTCACCGGCTCGGCCGCGTCGGTCTCGTCCGAGCGCTCCGAGTAGCTCTCGTCCGAGCGCTCCGCGTAGGTCTCGTCCGCGCGCGCGGCACCGTCCGGGCCGGTGTCGAGCTCGTCGTCGGCCAGGCCCTGCTCGTGCATCTCTGCGCGTTCCTCGTGAAGCCGCGCCTCAGCGCGATCGCGTTGCGCCTCGTGGTCTGCGATCCGGGCTCGCCGCTCGGCAATGTCCGCCTGCCGAACTCGGGTCTCGGCCTCGGTGCGGTGCGCTTCGGCGGCCTGACTGCGCCGCTGCTTGAGCTCGCGCTCACGGGCGCGGGCGCGGGCGCGCTCGCGGCCGCGTACGAGGACGAACGCGAGCGATCCGAGGATCACAACCGCGACGATGACGATAACGATGACAACGGTGCTTGACATTTCCTTCCTCCTTAGGTGTGGGTCCGGCCCCGGCGACGCCGCTACCAGGCGGCTCCGATCGCGTTGGGCACGAAGTTGTAGGCGGGCGACGGACCGGTGATCTGAAGCTCGATGCCGATCCGGGCGAGCTCGTGTCCAAGCTCGTCGACCTCCCAGTGGAAGGTGTCGTTCGCCCCGTCGGTGACGAGGTACGCCCCGTTGAGGATCATCTCCGCGGCGCGCGAATCGTCGCCGAGCGGTTGCGACGGCGCCAGGAGACCGTCAGCAGCGACCGCGCAGAGTCGCTCGTGCACCCGTGCGCAGGCCTCGTCGATGCAATCGCTCGCAAACCCGTGGTCAAACCCGGCGAACACCCTCACGTTCCACTCGTTCTTGCCACGGAGATGGGCGAGCGCGTGCTGAAGCCCGCGCGCCTCGCGGCGCAGCCGCTCGCGGACGCCTCCCGCGGTTGAGTAGATCGTGCACATCCGAGTCGGGATCACCGTGCAGCGGGCGCGAATCTGCTGCAGCGCCAGCTCGTGGGCCCGCGCGGTGCGTTGGACCCAGTCGGAGTCGGCCAGATGCGCGCGCAGCGGCGACTCGCCGAACTGGTGCAGCGAAACGCGGCTTGCAAGCGCCGCAAGCGGGCCCTCGTGCATCGGTGTGACTGGGTGGGAAGGCTCGATGCCGACGAGTTCCGGGCCGGCCACGGCGTCCTCGGATGCGATCACGCCATACACGTACCAGCCGAGATCAGGCGATTCGAGCCGCTTGCCGGCCCGCTCGAGCATCGAGTTCGTCAGTGCGTCGCTCAGCAGTGCGCGCACACGCTCGCGGGCATCCGCTCGCGCCTGCACCAGCAATTCCGTGGCGTCGGCTCCGGCGAGCTCGACGATCGCGGCGCGCAACCGCTCGAACGTCTCATCCTCTGACTGCATCGTGGCCCTGTTCCTCTCCTGGTCCCGTCGGCTCGCGGCTCGAGCCGAGCGGATGAGACGGGGCTACCCGCTAACAGGGGTGGGCTAAAGGGCTGGACGAATATTCGATGCGGTCCGCCGGCGCTGGTGGCGCCCGACCGTGACCCGAGACCGGATCAGACCGGCGGCGAGCCGTCCGCGCCGGCACTGGGTGCCGCCGCCACGGGCTCATCTGCGGCGCTCGCGCGCAGCTTGCGGATCTCGTCGGCGAGAGCGGTCATGCGGTCGTGGGAGATCTGGCCTTCCTCGATCAGATCGAACGCAGTACGGCCGAGCTCCTCGTAGGTGTGCGCGAGGTTGCGCTTGGTCTGAACGTCTTCGACCCCTTCCTTGGCTCGGTTCGCTGCCTGCTCAGCAGCGGCCTTGGCCTTGTCCAGAAACCCCATGTCGTTCTCCTTCGATCGGGTTGCACGCCCGGCGTGTGCGCGGCATCGTAGACCGGCGACCGACGAGACGTCGTCGCCCGGCCACCGGGACGCTAGGACGCTAGACAGAGAGCGCGGGCTCGAGTTCGTGCGCGATCCGATCGACCGCGGCGCTCAGCGCCCCGGCCGCCAGCAGCGCGTCCGCTGCCTGGGCGATCAGTCGCCCGAACAGCCCGCGCCCCGAGACGGCGACCGACGCCCGGACCTCGCTGCCGTCCTCGACCGCCACGGCGATGTATTCGACGTCTAGCCGGATCGGGCCGATCGCGGTCAGGACGAGCCTGCCGTCGTCGGCCTGGGCGACCTCCACCTCGAACTCGAGGCAGCGGCCGGTCAGGCCGCCGCGGACGCAGACATGATCACCGGCGCGCAGGCGCTGGCGCTCGAAGTCCACGACCTCGAACGCGATCGGTGCCCAGCGCGCGATCGCATCCGGCTCGGTCAGCAGCGCCAGCACATCGTCGGGGAGGCCTGCCACCCGTGTCTGTGCGGTCCAGGTTGCCATCGCCAGCACTCTCTCGCACCTGAGACACCTGATTCTGTGACATTAACCACGCGCGCTTGCCGCCGCAGATAATGGCCCCGTGGCAATCCACTTCAAGCCGCTGCTGGAGACCGATGTCGATGTCGATCCGCTGCGGCAATTCGCGACGTGGTTCCAGGAGGCGCAATACGCGGGGCTGGAGATGCCCGAGGCGGCGGCGCTCGCGACGGCTGGGGCGGGCGGCGCTCCGTCGGCTCGGATGGTGCTCGTCAAGCTCTTCGACGAGCGCGGCTTCGTGTTCTTCTCCAACTACAACAGCCGCAAGGCACAGGAGCTGGCGGCGAACCCGCGCGCCGCGCTTCTGTTTCATTGGGAGTCGCTGGGTCGCCAGGTGAGGATCGAAGGCGTCGCCGAGCACACCAGCGCCGAGGAGTCGGCGCGGTACGCGCGCAGCCGTCCGCGCGGCAGCCAGCTGAGCGCGCTCGCTTCACCGCAGAGCCACCCGGTCGAGAGCAGGCAGGTGCTCGAGGAGCGGGTGGTCGAGCTTGCTGCCCGGCATGCGAGTGGCGGGCTGCCGCTGCCGGAGGCCTGGGGCGGGTTCCGCGTCGTCGCCGAGCACTACGAGTTCTGGCAGCATCGCGCCGACCGCCTGCACGACCGGCTGCACTACCTCCCGGTGGCTGACGGTGGATGGCGGATCGAGCGGCTCGCCCCCTAGGCTCGCGAGCGCGGGAGTCATCGCCGGTTTTGTTCTAGGCTCGCGTCGTGCGCATCAGAGCCGACCGGCCGTTGGGAGTCGCTCCGGCGACGGTGCTCGACTATCGCGAGCTTGCTCGCCGGCGCCTGCCGCGCCAGTTGTTTGACTACGTCGATGGCGGCGCGTACGACGAGGCGACGCTGCGCGCCAACGTCTCGGATCTCGAGCGCGTGCTCCTGCGCCAGGTCGTGATGAAGGACGTGTCCACGCGCGAACAGGCCGTCGAGGTGCTCGGCCAGCGACTGGAGCTGCCGCTGATCCTGGCGCCCGTCGGGCTCGCCGGCATGCTCGCGACGCGCGCCGAGGCCCAGGCCGCGCGTGCAGCGGAAGCGGCAGGCGTGCCGTTCGTCGAGTCGACCGTGTCGATCTGCAGCATCGAGGAGGTGGCACGGGCGACGCGGACGCCGCCGTGGTTTCAGCTGTACGTGATGCGCGACCGCGGCTACGCGCAGGAGCTGATGGCGCGCGCGGGAGCCGTGGGGTCACCCGTGCTCCTGTTGACAGTCGATCTCGCCGTCGTCGGGGCGCGCCACCGCGACGTCCGCAACGCAATCGCCGGGGATCCTTCGATCTTGGCCAAGGCACGGCGCGCGCTCGATCTAGCCGAGCACCCTCGGTGGGTACGCGAAGTTGCGATCGGCGGCAAGCCGCTGACGTTCGGCAACCTCGAACGCGCCTTGCCCGGCGCCCGGACGCCAGGCGCATTCCGCCGGTGGGTCGACTCGCAGTTCGATCCGAGCGTCACCTGGGAGGACATCGCGTGGGTCCGGGAGCACTGGCACGGACGACTCGTCATCAAGGGTGTGCTCGACTCCGAGGACGCGCGCCGCGCCGCCGCCGCCGGTGTCGACGGCGTGGTCGTTTCCAACCACGGGGGGCGCCAGCTCGACTCGGTCCCGTCGACCGTGCGAGCGCTTCCGGCGATCGTCGATGCGGTTGGCGACGAGCTCGAAGTGCTGGCAGACGGCGGCGTGCGCACCGGGCTCGACGTCGTCAAGATGATCGCGCTGGGTGCAAGGGCCGTATTGATCGGACGCGCCTGGGCGTGGTCGGTGGCCGCGCGCGGCGAGGCCGGCGTCCGCCACGTCCTGCGCGTGTTCAAGTCCGACATCGACGTTGCGCTCGGGCTTACCGGGCACCGGTCGGTGGCCGAGCTCGACCGCTCGGCGCTCTACAGTGGGCCGCCGGAAGGTTCGCAATCGATCGAACATCCGTCTAGAATTCGGGATGTCGGCTAAAGAGACATGAGGTCTCGATCGCGCAAGGACGTTCAGATCGCGACAGGCGGCCGGCCCGACGCCACGATTATGGACAGGGAGGCATCATGAGCCTGGCTCTACTCGATTCGCAACAGACCGCAGACGGCATCGCGGTCACGTTCATCACGGACCACGGGCTCGAGCGGCTGGAGGGCAGCTGCGAACAGGTCGCGCGCCTGGCCGAGGTGATGCAGCAGGTCAGCGTGCTCGCGACGCTCAACGACGACGAAAGCGTCTGGGTCGAGGAAGTCACGGTCGGCGACGCGAAGGTAAAGCTGGGACTCAATCCCGGCAAGCAGACTCGGATGTTGATCGTCCGCGACTGACCCTCGCCGGCGGCCTCCACACAGCCTCTACGATCGACCGGTGGCGCGGACCGGACGACGCTGGTCAGCGCGCGCGACCGCCGAGGTCGAGCACGCTGCGCACAACGCGATGCAGGATCCCGACGAGATCGCGCGCTTTCACGATCGCTGCAGCGACTTGATGCGCGAGTTGCTCGATGGGCTTGCGCGTGCGCCGGACCGCCCGCGACCTTTCCCTGAGATCGAGGACTCAATCGGCTGGCCGCGCCGGCGGATCGCGTCGGTGCTCGGCGGCGTGTTTCACCTTCGCCAGACCGAGTTCGCAGGACGTCGACCGTACCGCTTCCTCGACGAGCGCCAGTCGGCGTCGGGTCGGTGGGAGATCTGGATGGACAGCGCCCAGGCGCGAGCCGTACGTGCGGCGCAGCGGACGTAGTGCTGCCGCCGCAGTTGCTTGAACCCTCTTTCCAAATCCGGGGGACCTGTCGGCCTCCGGCTGGCGCCGTAGAGATAATGGCGCCACCGTGGAGCCCGATCGTGGCAAGCCGCCGGTATCTCGCCTGCTGTCGGTCGGGGCGCGGGGCGCTGAGCGGGTGGCGCATGTCGCCGGCGTCGACCGCGCGGTCGACCAGGCGGTCGAGGAAGCTGTCGTACGAGCCCTGCGGAGTCCCGCGATTCGTCGCGCGCTCGAGCGCGCAGTCCAAGAGACGGCCGCCGCAAATGCGGCGGACGAAGCTGCCGACCTGACACTGCTGGTCAGGCGGACCCTGGAATCCGACGCCGCCGACCAGATCTGGGCCGAGGTACTGGCAAGCGAGCAGTTTCAGCAGTTGGTGGAGCGGATCGCGAGCGCCCCCGAGATTCGCACGGCGATCGCCGCTCAGAGCGCCGGCCTGATCACCGACCTGGGAGTCCGGCTGACGAAGGTCACCGAGGCTCTCGATGACGCGATGGAGCGCGTCGTGCGGCGCGGCCACACCGAGACCGAGACCAATCAGGCGGGGCTGGCCACGAGGCTGGTGGCCGGCGGCATCGATCTCGCGTTGCTGTTTGGGGCCTACTCACTCGCCTCCGGCGTGCTCGCGTCGGTGGCCAACTTCCTGTTCGGCCACAATCCCTCACCGGTAGCGGTGGTCGTGCTGGGGCTGGCGGGGTTCGTCGCTGCGGGTGCGATCGTGGCCGCCTTCTGGGCGCTGATCGGACAGACGCCGGGGATGCGCTTTCTGTCGATCCGGCTGACCCAGAACGGCTCGCGCGAGGTCACGGGTGGCTGCGCGGTGCGACGGGTGTTCGCGATGGCGCTGAGCATCATCCCGTTAGGGCTTGGGTTCCTGGCGATCCTGCGCGACCCGCAGCGGCGGGCCTGGCACGATCGCCTCACCGGCACGGAGGTGATCTACGACCTCCAGGCCCGCAGCGCGCGCCACGCCACCGCCACCGCGCGGGCCCGACAGCCGGTGCAGCCGGCGCGCCCGTCCTAGCCGCGCCACGTTGGCGATACTCACTGCGAGGTGGTCGAGAAACGGACGCATGTTGGCCGTTTCTCGACCAGCTCCGAGACAATCAGGTCCCGTATGACCACGCACACCGACATCAACCACCCGCGGTTCGCGCGCGCCTATATGCGCATGTCCGCCAACGTCGAACGACGCGGCGCCGCCGAGCACCGCAAGCGGCTGCTCGATGGGCTCACGGGTCGGGTCGTCGAGATCGGTGCCGGTCACGGCCTGAACTTCCCCCACTACCCGGCCACCGTCAGCGAGGTGGTCGCGATCGAGCCCGAGCCGACCCTCCGCGAAGCCGCGGCCGCGGCCGCCGCCCAGGCGCGGGTGCCGGTGCGTGTGGTCGCGGGCGTCGCCGATCAGCTGCCGCTGGCCGATGCCGGCGTCGACGCCGCCGTGGTCAGCCTCGTGCTGTGCTCGGTTCCCGACCAGGACAGCGCCCTGCGCGAGGTGCGCCGCGTTGTCCGTCCCGGCGGGCAGCTTCGTTTCTACGAGCACGTGATCCCGCACTCCCAGCCCAAGCGCGCGCTGCTCCAGATCCTCGATCACAGCCGCCTTTGGCCGACATTCGCCGGCGGCTGTCATCCCGCGCGCGACACGGGCGCCGCGATCGAGCGCGCGGGGTTTCAGATCAAGAGCAGCGAGCGTATCCAGTTCGCCGCCTCGCGATTCGAGCCCGCGATTCCGCACATCCTCGGCAGCGCCGTCCGGCTCTAGGTCCCGTCTAGCCGCCGAGCTCGTGACTTTCGCAAGCCCGCCGCCGGACTTGAACCGGCAACCCCTTCATTACATTCACAGCGGTTTGCGCGTTGTAGTCCTGCACGAAACCAAACGCCTGCCCGTATCCCGGTCCGGTCGGCGGGCTAGCGGACGTTCACCCTCGCGCTGCGCGGCTTGGCGCCGGGTGCCTTGGCGGTGAGCGTGTAGGCGCCCTTGGCGAGCTTGTGCCCGGCGAACCTCGTCGTCAGCTTGTAGCCGACCTGACCGGCCTTGCTCGCCTTGACGGTGACGGTGCCGATGACCTTGGTCTTGCCGTGCACCTTGCCCGTCAAAGTCAGCGTGACCTTGCCGGACTTCGGCGCCGTGACCGTGACGGTGACCGGATGGCTCGCCGTGAGCGTGCCCGAGCTGACCAGCGGCCGGGTCGGCGTCACCGGCGGCTTGAGGTTGGCCGGCGGGGTCGGGTTGACCGGCGCTGTCGGGTTGGCCTGCGGGGTCGGGTTGGCCGGCGGGGTCGGGTCGCCGCCGTTGCCCCCGCTGCCCGGGGCAGTGTTGACGTTGATGGCGAGCTTCGCCGCCGCCACCGCGTATGGGGTGTACTGGTCGGTCGAGCCGTCGCTTGAGACCGGCGTGCCGTTCTCGTCGATGGTCTGGGTGGCGTACAGCGAGACGGGGCCGTCGGCAAGGCCGCTGGCCCGGACGACGAGGCTGCCGCCGGTCGCGGCGGTCTGCTCGCCGACCTGGACGGGGTTGCCGTTCTCATCGAGCGTGAACAGCTTCACGTCAGCCCCGGCGCGGACACCGGACAGGGAGAGGTCCGGGTTGCCATCGTTGACGGTCGCGTTCTCGCTGACGGGCTGCCCGTCGATGGCGGTGATGGCCGGCTGCGCCGGGGCGACGTAGAACGTCTGCGGGCTGCTCGGGTCCGACGCGATGCCCTGGGCGTCGATAGTGGCGGCGGTCGCCTGGTATTCGCCGGGGGCGAGCGGTGAGGACGGAGCCATGCTGTAGATGTACCCGTTGTTGTCGGCCGGCGCCTGAGCGATGGCGGACGCGGAGCCGCCCAGCTGGGTGATGTTCAGCTTGACGTTCTTGCTGGGGATGGCGCTGTAGATGAAGAAGCTGGCGGGCGCGTCGACGACGTTGATGCCTGGGAAGCCGGAGTTGACCTGGATTAACGGAGTCTGGTCGACGAACACGCCGACGTCGTAGGGGGTCCAGTTCCAGTAGGTCCCGTCGTAGGTGTAGAGGTAGAGGTTGTGAAAGCCGGGTGACAGCGAGCTGCTGGGCGGGAAGGTGACGTTGCCCGAGCCGTCGGTCG
This sequence comes from uncultured Solirubrobacterales bacterium, assembly GCA_963809685.1. Taxonomy (GTDB): domain Bacteria; phylum Actinomycetota; class Thermoleophilia; order Solirubrobacterales; family Solirubrobacteraceae; genus Palsa-465. The sequence goes on from CAWEKN010000008.1 coordinate 524,301, forward strand.
TGGCCGACCCGAAGACGGTTCCCGCCCCGCTCTGGAAGCGGACGGTGGTGTGCGCGGGGGCGCCGGCGAACGAGAAGATCGGCGTGGCGTTGTTGGTGTAGACGTATCCGTTCGGCTCGGTCGGGTTCGTGAAGCCGGCGGCGGCCTGCGCGGCGGAGGCGGCGCCGAGCGTCGCCAGCAGCGTCGTGGCCAGAACGCCAATGGTTTTGAGTTTACTGATCATGCGGACGTGGTCTCCCCTGTCGATTTGGACGTGACCCCACCGGCGACCGCCAGGGGGTGTGCTGTCAACGTAGGGGCGTCTGCAGGACCGTCCCGGGATTTCAGGGGCCGCCGCCAAGTTTCCGGGCGGGCCCGTCGCGGCGCGACGCTCTCGGCGTGACTGCGCCCCAACCCTTCAGCGCTTATCGGCACCGGCCGCCCCGAGCTTGAGCCCGGTCAGACACCGCAAGTACGCTCTGCGCCGGAGGCGGTTCACGGCGGGCCGGTGATGTCGGCGCTCTGAGACGGTGACCTGCAGCAAGCAGTCGAGGAGGCTGGAGCACATCGTGGGCCGCTTGGCGCAGGTGGATGTAGCGGTCCATCATCTCTTCGAGCTTCTCTGCGCTCTCGATCCCAGTCGTCCTCGATAGCGTCTGGCGGCCCCCGAAGATGTCGTAGCGGTCCTTCATCCGCCGCGAGATAGCCCAGTAGACCCTTTCGTCCTGGGTGCCGTGGTAGACGAGGTTCAGCATGTCGAAGGTATGGCGCAGCTGCCCAATGCGCTTGATGCGCCCGAGCCTCTGCTCAAGCCGCGCCGGGTTCCACGGCAGGTCGACGTTGATGAGTGTTCCCAGGGTCTGCAAGTTCAGGCCCTCGAAGGCGGCGTCCGTTGCCACGACAAGGCGAACTTCCCGCGCTTTCACAGCGGCTGGCGCTACTCGAAAAGAGTCGTGTGGCTTTCAAGACGGCCCTCCGAGCTGGCGCCTCCCTTGTCGCCAGTCGGATCGTCCGCTCGGTAGCAGGCCAGATGCGAAAGCACTCGCCCCCGACTGCTCGGCTTTCGCGCGGAGCGGGTCCTCGGCGAGGTGCCCATCGTGGGAGCCGAGCAGCGACTCTTAAGCCTCAGAGACCGCCGGGGGAGAGAACGAATGGCACTGCTCCTTCACCCGAGCGGGAAGCGTGTGCGAGGCGGCCGCCTCGCACCGCGGGCGGCGGCGAAAACGCGGCAGGCCACCTGGCATCTGTGCTCTCGCTCGCACCCGGCCAGCCAAGAGCCAAGTCCCGCCCGACCGGGGTGCATGTGTGAGATCGGAAGATGGTGAGCCGAGCGTCAGATCCTCAGTCGGGCCTGCCGACAGACATTGTCCGAAACGAGGGGAATCGCCACGGGCGACAAGCTCGCTGCGAGCTTAAACGCGCAACGGGCGCCCGGCGTGTTGCCTGGGCGCCCGTAGTCAGTCGCGTGCGCTGAGGCTAGTGGACGCTCAGCGTCTGGGTGACCGGCTTGGACTTGCTCTTGCCGCTGGTGGTTTGCAGCGACAGGGTGTAGTTGCCCTTGCCGAGCTTGTGACCGGCGAACTTGGTGGTAAGCGTGTAGCTCGCCTTGCCCGCCTTCTTGACGTTGATGTTGACAGTACCGACGACCTTGGTGATGATCCTAGTCACGGTCTCCGTGACGGTCGCGGTCTTGCCGTGGACCTTGGTCTTGACCTTTACCTTGACGGTGGTCTTGACCTGCTCAGTCAGGCTGAGGACGAGCGTGCCCGGCTTGCTCAGCGTGAAGCCGACCTTGACCGGATGGGCCGCGCTCAGGCTGTGCGAGCTGAGGCTAACGGACTTGGGTGTCGGGGGCGCCTGGGTCGGCCGACCGCCGCTACTGTTGTTGTCTCCGGCGTTGTTACCGGAGGTGTCCACCGTGAACGAGGTGTCGGTCTCGTTGGTGTTGTTGTATGCATCCGTGGCAACCACCGACAGCCTGTGCCAGCCGTCGCCGAGCGGCGAGCTCGGCGTGGACGTTGCCTGGCCGTTGCCGTCCGCCGTACGGCAGGGGAGATCCACCTCGTTCGGCGCTCCTGCGTCCACCGTGAAGCAGATTGTGACGCCCGGGTCGCTGGTGGCGCTGATCGTTGGCTCGTTCGTGGTCACGGTCGATCCGTCGGTCGGGGAGACGACCGTCGGCGCCGTGGGCGGGACCGCGTTGACCGTGAAGGTGACGGTGTTTGACGGCGCGGACTCGTTGTTCTCGCTGTCGACGTTGGTCACGTACACCGAGTGCTGGTCGTTGGATAGCCAGGGCACCTGGTAGGTGGCGGTGCCGTCGGCGCCAAACCGGACCTGGCCGGCTGGGAATCGGAATTGGCTGTCGTTCATGTCTACGTAGACGTTTCCATGCCCGTTGGGACGTCCACCGGTGATGTGGATGGTCGGCTGAGCGCTGGGGGACGTCGTCCCGTTCAGGGCGGCGTCTAGCGCCGGCGGGGCCGAATGGATGCTGATGGTGACCGGCGCTGACTGGGGACCCTCGTTGCCGTTGCCGTCGGTGTCCGTGGCGGTCAGGGTGTACTGGCCGTCCAACAGATCGCTAGGCAGGGTGAACTTCCTGTAGCTCACCCCGGACTTGTCCTCAAAGCTACCGCCCATGTCGTCTGTGAGCTTCTCGCCGTTCACGTACAGCGTGCTGCTGTACGTGCCGGGCGCATCGTCCCCGATCGCCGGCGACCCGGTAACCAGGGTCTCGCCGTCGGCCACGCCTTTAAGCGTCGGCGTCGGGAGGGCGACCGTGAACGTGATCGTGGACGCGCTGCTCGGGTGATGGTCGTCGTCCATGGTGACCACCGAGATGGTGTGCTGACCCGGCGACAGGAAGTTGCCGACGGACATCGTGATGTTCCCCTGGGCGTCGGCGGTCGTTACCGCGCCACCCTCGTCATCGGACAGAGAGACTGACCCGTTCGGGATTGCGCCGTTGACGGTGACGCTCGGGAACTGGTCGTAGATTGTGCTGCCGTCCTGAATCCCACTGACGGTCGGGACGGTGTCTGAGTGCACGGTGAAATCCGCCGGTGCGCTCGTCTGACCGCCCTCGGCCTGAGTGACCGCAAGCGTGTGGTCGCCTTTGCTCAGTGCCGGGATCGTGAAGTCCGCGACGCCGGTCGTGTCGGCGGTCTGCGACACTATCTGGCCGCTATCGACCGAGAGCTTGACGTCGGCGTTAGGGGCCCCCGTGACCGTGACCCTTTGCGAGTCCGTAGTGTCGTTGACGTAGAACGACCCGTTCTGATTGACAGTAATGGGCGTCGTCGAGCCCGCCGCCGTCAACTCGAGTACCGTTGGCGTCTGGACGGCGGACTGCGGGGTGGCTTGCGCGGCCTGCGCGCTGGCGGCGCCAAGCGTGCCCAGCGACGCGACAACCGTCGCGAGCACGCCAATAGTCCTGCTGGGAATAGCCATGTGAGTCTGGGTTCTCCTAGGATTGAGGTAGTCTGACCCAGGCCTTCCCGGGCGGTTCTGCTGGCAGTGGGAGCTGAGACGGCACCGCGCAAGAACGAATTTCCCGCACGGAGACCTCGCACAGCCCAACCGGTCGCCCCGACCGCGCTTTCTTCTAGCTCAACCTTTGACATCGGCCGCTCGAGCTTTGCCTTGAGGCGCTGCCCGCCCCGCCAGACACCCCCCGAAAAACCAGGCCGCGTGGGATCCGCAGCCGCGTCGGCAGTATGTGACGGCCTGCGCCGGCGAGAGCGGGCACCCTAAGGAGTGCGCAGGATCTTCGCTGATCCACCCTCGGAGCACGACACCGAGTGGCGCGCCCAAGCGGGCCGCCCGGAGCCCTCGGTCCGACGGCGAGGACAGCTAGTGGCAAACACCAGTCCGGTTCAACCGAGCGCGCGGTACTCAGGGCGATGGGACATCCCCATGTCAAAGCTGGTCAGGAAGCCTCGACGGCGTCGTTGCGGTGGGCGATGCTGGGGACGGTGATCTTTGGCGCGTTTCGCGGCGGACTCTCTGCCGCCATCGTGTGGCCGCGCAGCGTTAGAGGTTGTTGCTGCTCTATTCGTGGTGGGACGACCCTGGGGCTGCTGCGATGGAGGAAGTGGTCGGCCTCAAGGTTGCTGTCGCGGGGTCGAGTACGTGTCTATTGCTGCCTCGGGCGCTGGCTCCTGGCTTTGACGATGACTGCGCGACGCGCGAGTTGTCGCCCACGACCTAGGGGAACGATATGACTCGACGCATCACGTGGATGGACGGTAGCGGCAGTGGACTTGGTATCGGCCGACGGATGGTGGCCGGTCTCGCTGGGATCCTCCTGGTCGGAGCGATCGCCGTGCCGGCGTCGGCGTCGGCGTCGGCTTCGCCCCTTGACTGCTCGGGCAGCACGATCTATTCACTGCAGCGTCCATCGCAATCCCCCTCGACGAGCGGGGTCGTGTTCGGGCTGCAGACGAGCACGGTCGGCGGCAGCTCCGTCACCGCCACCCAAGTGACCTCGCTCCCGGGCAACAGCTACGCCAACGCGCTTGGTATCACCGCCGACGGCAGCCACTTGTACGCTGTGCAGCAGTCGGGCAGCGCGGGCAGTGCCGCTGTGTGGGCCTATGACAACTCGACTGGAACCTCGACGTCGCATGTGGGCAGTGGCGGAACGCCATCTGGCTTTGTGGCCGGCGGGGTCGATCCGGTGAATGGCATCTATTACTACGCCGACTACACCGCGGGCACCTCGAGCACGCCGGGCACCGCGACTCTGTACGGCTTCGACACCACTACCGCCACGCCGATTCCGGGCGTGATCGCGACGTTCCCCCTGCCCGACGGCAACGGCAACGCGTCCCAGAACGGTGACTTCGCCTTCGATCAGAGCGGCAACCTGTACGTCCTGGCCTCGACCGGCGCCACTCGCGCGCTCGGTGTGGTCAAGGCTCCGCTCCCGACCACTGGTTCCGGAGCCACGCTTACCGATACCACGCTCTCGTCGGTGAGCGACGGTAGCACCTACAACGGCATCGCATTCGACGCCACGGGAAAGCTCTATCTCGAATCCTCCACCAGCGGCGGCACGTGGCAGATCACGACCGTCGACCCCAACAACGGCGCGATCATCTCTGGGCCGACTCCGATTTCGGCCAGCGAGCAGTCCGGCAGCGCCTCCGACGTCGACTTGGCCTCCTGCCCGCACATCCCCACTCTCAGCGTCGCGACCAACGTGACCGGCCGCAGCTCCTCGGGCGATCAGTTCACGCTGTCGATCACCGGCGGGACGATCACCCAGGGCAACACGGCCACAACCTCCGGCGGCTCGACGGGCGTGCAGTCCCAATCAGCAGGCCCGGTGATCGCGAGTCCGGGCACCACCTACACCATCTCGGAGACGGCGGCCAGCGGCACCATGTCTGACTACGCCGTGAGCTACTCATGCCTCGACACAGCTCACGGCGACGCGATCGTCACATCGGGCACGGGCTCTTCACTCCAGCTCAGCTATCCCACCGTGACCAGCCCGAGCGTCGTCTGCACGTTCTCTACCTCGCCGAAGGCCGACTTGGCACTGACCGACGCGGCGTCGACGTCGAGCGTGGCGGCGGGTGGGCAGGTTACCTACACGCAGGAGGTGACCAACAACGGGCCTGATGGCGCGACCGGCGTGCAGCTGGCCGATACGCTTCCGGCTGGGCTGAGCGTGGTTAGCGCCACCCCCAGCCAGGGGTCCTGCAGCACGAACAGCGGAGTGAGCTGCACGTTGGGGAGCGTGGCCAACGGCGCCAGCGCCCAGGTTGTGATCGTCGCCGATGTGCTCGTGAGCGCGCAAAGCGGCCCGGTCAGCGACGCGGTGAGCGTGAGCGCGAATGAGACCGACCCGGTCAGCGCGAACAACACTGCGAGCGCCCCGGTTCAGATCACGCCCGCGTCGCGGACGGTGTCGCCGACGCCGCCAACGACCTCAGGACCGCCGCCAGGTCTGGTGCCATCCTCGCCGCCGAGAGCACAGCCTCGGCTGGTTGACATCGAGATCTCCACGCGAGCCGACCACCGTACCGCGCGACTGGGACAGACGGTCACCTACACCGTCACGGTCAGGAACGGCGGGCCCGGGACCGCGCAGCGCATCGACATTGCCAACAAGATCGGGAGCGGGCTGCGGGTTGTGTCGGTGCGGGCAACGCGTGGAAGCTGCACGCGCCGTGCGTCGGTGACCTGCGGGCTGGACGGCCTCCTCCCCGGAGCGACGGTGAAGATCACCATTCGCGCGATAGCGACGGCGTTGGGTTACCACACGCTGAACGCCAGCGTGACCGTGCTGTGTGACAGCACGGGGTCCTGCCCAAAGGACACGAACCGGGCCGACCACACGTCGACGGTGACCACGCGGGCACGCGCCTATCTGAAGCTTGTGCAGACGGTCGATCGCGCCAGGATCACGGCCGGCGACCTGGCCGTGATCAAGCTCAGCGTCATCAATCCCACCGCGGCCCGTATTCACTACCTGCGCGTCTGCGAACGGCTGCCGCTCGGACTCGCTTACGTGCGCTCGAGCCTTCGCGCACACCTTCGCGACGGGCGGTTCTGCTGGAGCCTTGGCAGCCTCGCCGGGCACCGCAGTCGCATCGTCGTGCTGCGCGTGCGCGGGCTCAGCGGCCCGCAACGGACGATGACCGCTCGGGCCGCCGCTAGCGCCCCGGGTGTCAGCGCCGTGCGGGCGGCCCAACCCGTGCACGTCATCCCCGCCTCGCTCCCCAGCGAAGAAGAGGTGCTCTAGCGCCATCGGCCGAGCCAGGGCCGGCGAGGACGTTGCCTGTCCGGATCGACGACAGCTCTGGGGCAGACGGGTCAACGTGGTCGCCCAGGTCCCGACGAACACGAGGTCGTCGTCGCCGACGAAGTCCGCGCGGGTCGCCGAGATTCGCGAGCGCGCGTCGCGACGTCGGGGGCCATCGGGACCGCTCGCACCTTGCCGGATTTCGGTGTCGTCACGTGACCCTCGGCGTAGCTGCGCTCGCACGCGGATCATCGATGCCGGCGAAGTCGACATCGCGCCACCGCAGAGCCAGACAGCTCGCCGCGACGCGAGCCCGGTGAACGCCGCGGTCAGGTAGAGCCCGGCGTCCTGCTCGGACGGCCGCTGCGCGCACGAGCGCCCACACCTCCTCCGGCGAGAACACCTCGATGTCGTCGCTGCGGCTCAAGGGCGGCTTCTCAACATCGGCCACAGGATTCGTCGGCAGACCGCAGACCTTCCGAGCCCGCTGGAAGATGCCGTGCATCAACACGAGCGCTTTGACGCGCGTGCTGACGCGGCTCGATCGACCCCAGCGACCCACCGCTCGATCATCGCGCGGCGTGACCGCCTCGAGCAGGCTCCTCGCCGAACGCCGGCAGCAGCTGGGAGCGCACGATCGCCTTGTAGCCAGCGACCGTCGACGGCTTGCGGCCGGCGATCGTGCTCGACGTAGCGGAGCCATTCGGCTGTCGCATCTGCCAACGTCGCGCCGGTCCGCACGAGCCCCGGGATCGTTCCGCGCCGCGCGTCGTCGAGCAGCTCCGCCGCAGCCAAGCCTCGGCTGTGCCGCTTCGTGAAGTACCCAGCCGGCGGACGTCCGCGTTCGCGTCCACGCAGGCCCGATCTTCTTCTGTACCTGCCGGCCGTCAGGGAGCCGGTACTTGGCGTACCACACCGGGCCGCGCGCGCGCTCCACCCGAAAGACATGTCCCGAGGGTGATCGCAGCGTCGCTCCATCCGATCGCGGATCATACGACGATTCGCGGGACAGATTCGGGACACGCACGCCTCCCACGACCCCGAGCTCCAACGCAAAACGCCGATTACCAGGTACTCTAAGAGCCCGCCGCCGGACTTGAACCGGCAACCCCTTCATTACAAGTGAAGTGCTCTACCAATTGAGCTAGGCGGGCACGGTTTCGCGCAGTGTCGCACGGACGCTCGCCAGACACTGAAAGGCCCCGTGGCGACCGGAGGATCGACTAAGGTTTCGGTTGGTTTCTCGGCCCCGGGGCGGGCGCGCGTCGGTGCCGGCCGTTTCGGCCGTCGGCAGGCCGGGAAGGGGCGAGGAACGGACGTGGTCAACAACTCTTCGACGATCAGTCTTGAGCTGGACAGCAAACCTCAGTCCGTCGCCGTGGCGCGCGGGATGTTGTCAGCGGTGCTCGAGCTTGTCGGGTCGGACCCGGAACTGGTGGACGACGTCAAGATGGCGGTCAGCGAGGCGTGCAACAACGTCGTGCTTCATGCCTACGGAGGGGGCATCGGCCCGCTGATCGTCGAGCTCGAGCTGAGCGATCAGCAACTCGCGGTCCTGGTTGCGGACCGTGGCGTCGGGATCGGGGACGCAGCGCCGGCGGACGGTCGGCTTGGCGTGGGGCTGCCGATGATGCAGACGCTGGCTGATCGCGCCCAGTTCCGGGATGCGGCAGCCGGCGGGACCGAGGTCGAGCTTGCGTTCGGATGGGACTCGCGAGGCCCACCGACGCTTCAGACCGGTGTCGGAGGAACTGGCGCCAGGCCGTTCCCCGCCAAGCCGACGGGTGACGTAGTCGTCTCGAACTGTCCGGTTTCGATGCTCGAGGCGGTGCTGGGGCGGCTCGCGACGATCATGGCGTCGACGGCGCGGTTCTCGGTGGACCGGCTCTCCGACGTGCGGCTGTTTACCGACGCGGTCGCAGCCCGCGTGGGTGCGGTGTCCGACGAGCCTGTGACGTTCGCGCTCGCGACCGCGACAAGGCGTCTTGAGGTGGCGCTTGGGCCGTTCGCGGTGGGGATCGGCGTGCAGCTGTTGCCGGTGCGATCCCCGACGACGACGGTATCGCTGCCGCTGCTGCTGGCGGACGAGTGGGGATCCGAGCCATTTCACGGGCGTGAGCTGATCAGGGTGGTGATGACCGACCCGGGCGCCGAGCGCTCGGCGGCGGAGTGGGTGGGTGAGTGATGGTGCTCGGCGCGAGCTCGGCTTCCCACCACCGGACTGTGTCGCGCATCGTCTGCTCGAATGGGATCTGCGGCTCCCATCCGACCGCGGCGCCGATTCGGGCGTTGGATCCGCGCAGGTCCATGACCTCGTGCGCCCGGACGCGCGCCGGGTCGACCACGTGCTCGATCTCGAGCGGAGCAATCACGCCGGCGAGCAACCGGATCTGCTCGGCTGCGGAGACCGAGCGACCCGAGCACACGTTGTAGACCCCAGGTTGGGCGCGCTGCGCGAGTAGCCGATACGCCCGGGCCACGTCGCGGACGTCGGTGAAGTCACGACGCGTTTCCGGGTTGCCGGTCGAGATCGCGATCCGGCGAGCGCCCGACAGCCTGCCCTCCGCGGCCTGCCGTGCAAGCGAGGAGACGATGAACTGCGAGCGCTGGCCCGGCCCTGCGTGGTTGAACGGCCGCGCCCGGATCAGGTCGAGTCGGTGCGCGTCGGCGTAGACGGCGGCGAGCAGGTCGCCGGTTACTTTCGAGACGGCATAGGGGTTGTCCGGCGCAAGCGGTGCGGTCTCGTCGATCGGCAGCCTGGCGGCGGTGCCGTAGACCTGACACGAGCTGACCCACACCATTCGCGCCCGAGGTGCGTCCAGGCGCCAGGCCTCGAGCATGTTGACCGCGGTGGAAACGTTGACGTCGACGGTCTCGGTCGGGTTCTCCCACGAGCGGCCGACCGAGCTCTGCGCCGCGAGGTGGTAAATCAGAGCAGGCTGCTCGTCTGCAAGCAGTGAACGGACGGCGTCGTGCTCGCGCAAATCGAGTTCGATCTGCGAGACGCCGGACAATGGCGCGCGCAGCGTCTTAGACACCGCGATCACCTCATCTCCCGCCTCTGTGCACGCGTGCGCGAGATACTGGCCGGCGAAGCCAGAGGCTCCGGTGATCAGGACCCGCAACGGTTCAGTGGGCTTCGCCGGATCCCGAGACCGAGACCGCGTGCTCCAGCGAGCCGTGGCCGTTGCTCGAGAAGTCCGCCTCAGGTTCCGGCGGCGTCGGCTCCGGCTCGGCGTTGAGCCGCCGCTCGAGCTCGCCCAACACGACCCCGAACAGCAGATGGCGCCAAGCCGATTGGGCGAACGCGCGCCGATTGCCGGAGAACTCCGGGAGCTCCTTGCGCGCCGGATGCACCCGGTCAGACAGCATCCCCAACGGCCACAATGCCAGGTGCTCGGCGAGTGCAAGCGTCGGGCCCCGCAGGACGGGTGCGAGCGGCAGCACCGGCGCGACGTTTGCGTAGACGGCGCCGAACACGGCGCCGTTCTGCATGTGCAGCGCAAGCCCCGCCGGGTACCAGCCGTCACTGCGCGTGACGGCCTTGCCGAGTAGCTCCACGTCGTCGTAGCGGCTCGAGAAGATGAGCTTGTCAAGCGGCTGCTGAAGCGCCCAGACGGCGGCCGCCACGGCACCGCAGACGGCTCCGCGAAGCGTGCGAGTGCGGTCGATGCCGAGGCTCACGGCCCCGAACTGTAACGGGCAGGGCCAGCTTGGGTACGGCAATGTGCGATGGATCACGAGGTGCTTCACAGGCGTGCCCGCGAGCACGGCGCCAACCCGCTCGTGTACTGGCTGGTGCGGGCGTTGCTGCAGCCGTTCTTCCACATTTACTTCCGCTTCGGCCGGATCGGTCGCGAGCACCTTCCGGCGCAAGGCCCGGTGATAATCGCAGCAAATCACCGCAGCTTTCTCGACCCGTTCGTGATCGCGACGATGGTGCGCCGGCCGATGTACTACGTCGCCAAGAAAGAGCTGTTCTCACGGCGATGGCAGGCGTGGCTGCTGAACGCGCTGGGCGCGTTCCCGGTCGACCGCGGCGCCGGTGACAGCGACATGGTCGAGACCGCGAGGGCGATCCTCGCCCGTGGCGACGTGGTCTTGATCTTCCCGGAGGGAACGCGGACCCGACCCGGATCGCTCGGCACCCCCAAGCGTGGCGTCGGCCGACTCGCGCTGGAGACCGGGGCCCCCGTGGTGCCGGTGGCGGTGATCGGCACCGAGGACGTCCGCAAGGGCTTGCGGGTCCGGCCACGGAAAGTGCGAATCCGCGCCGGGCGCGCGCTGCGGTTCCCGCGCGTGCACGAGGCCTCGCCGGCGCTGGCCGCGGCCGTGACCGATCGGATCTGGCCGTGCGTGATGCTCCAGTGGGAGTGGCTCGGGGGCATGCCACCGATCCGGCGCGCGGCGATCATCGGCGCCGGCAGCCGGGGGACGAGCCTCGCGGTGTCGCTCGCCCGCGCCGGCTTCGACGTCGACCTCGGCTGTCGCACCGCCGAGCAGGCCGCAGCGCTGCAGACGGCGCGGGAGAACGCGGACTACCTGCCGGACGTGGCGCTGCCGGACTCGGTCAGGGTGATGTGGGCGCCCGAGCTCGAACTCGGTGGCCACGACCTGGTGTGCCTGGCGGTCCCCGCGCGATCGCTGCCCGCCGTGATGGCCGCGCACGGAGAGCGGATCCCACGCCGCGCCGGCGTCCTGGTCCTTTCCAAGGGGCTTGTCCCGCCGCTCGGCACGCTGCCGTCCGCGTTCGCCTCGGAGCGCTGCCGGGCGCGGGCCGTCGCCGTCCTCGGTGGCCCGTCATACGCTGCCGACGTGGTCGAGCACGGGGCGTCGGTGGTCCTCGCCTCGCTGGACCGCGGCTTCGCTCGCCAGCTCGCCGACGCGTTCGGCGCGGCGGGGCTCGACCTGGCGATCACGAGCGACATCACCGGTGTCGAGCTGGCCGGCTGCGCCACGAACGTAGCTGCGCTCGCGGCAGCCGCGGCGTCGCCGGCGGGTCCCAACGCTGCCGGAGCCGCCGCCGGCAAGGTGTTCGCGGAGGTCGACGCGATCGCGCGGCTGCGAGGCGGCCGGCCCGAGACGTTCGCCGGCCTCGCCGGGGCGGGCGACCTCGTCGCGACCGTCGTCGCAGGCGGCTCGATGCACCGCCGCGCCGGCGAGCTGCTTTCGCAAGGAGTGCCCTCGGATCAGATCGGCAACGTCCTCGGCCACGTCGCGGAGGCGATCGACAGCGTCCCGCTGCTCGCGACTGTCGCCCGGGACGCGCGGCTGCCTACGCCGGCGCTTGACGGTCTCGCGGCGCTGGTGCAAGGCCGGATCGACCCCGGGCAGTGGACCGCCGCGGTGACCGCGTCGCCGCGCTGGGCGCGATCCGGTCGTGTCCGCGCGGCGTGAGCGGGGGTAGGCTCTCGTGCGGTGGCCGACGACGTACCAAAGACCAAGGCGGAACTCGATGCCCGGTTCTCGGAGCTTTATCGGGCGCATCTGCGCGACGTGTACTCATACAGCTACTACCGGGTCGGCAACCACTATGACGCGGAGGACCTCACAGAGCAGACGTTTCTGCAGGCCTATCGCCACTTTGAGCGCGCCCTGCGGGAATCTGATGGCCGCCCGCTGCGGCCTTGGCTCATCCGGATCGCCCACAACCTTGCGGCCAACTTCTATCGTGATCGGTCGCGAAAGCCCGAGGCGGCGATCGAGGACGCCGGCATGATCTCCGCACCGCACACCACCGAGTCGTTGGTCGAGGGCCGCGAAGAGCTGAAGTCGATCCTGTCCGGGGTTCAGCAACTGCCCGACGATCGACGCGAGGCGCTGATCATGCGTTTTGCCCTGGGGATGGACAATCGCGAGATCGCGCGCGCGCTCGGCCGTACCGATGGTGCAACCAAGGTCCTGCTGCATCGCGCGATCCGCCAGCTCGAGGGCATCGTCACCGACGGTGCCCGGCCCGAGGAGGAACGATGAGCTCCGGGGCAGCGGACTTCGAGGCGCTGCTGCGCGAAGCGCTCACGCCCGTCGACCCGCCGGACGATCTGGTCAAGCGGCTCGAAGTGACGCTCGTGAACCTGACCGAACTGGCGCAGGAGGAGCTCGAGGCGTGGGAGCTGTCGGCGATGCGCGATCCACGCAATTGGGTGCGCCCGGCCGCCGCGGCGGTGATCGGCGTCTCGGCCGGCACCGCGCTGGTGGTTCTGCGCGTACGGGCGCGCCATCGCTCGCGCCGGCATGAGTCTGGGAACCTGATCGAGCTCGCCGAACGCACTGTCCACGACATCGCCGAAGAGGCCCGGCGGATCCTGCCTGACCGCTGACGGCTGGCCGCGGCGCAAGCCCGCGAGGACCACTGGCTCTCGCTGCTAGCTTCAATTACGTGGCAGTCTGCTATCGACACCCATCGCGCGAGACCGGCGTCTCGTGCTCATCGTGCGGCCGGCCGATCTGCCCCGACTGCATGACGCCGACGCCGGTCGGGATGCGCTGTCCGGAGTGCTCGCGCGACCGGACCAAGGTCAAGACGATCCGGACGATGCCGTCCGCGCCGGTCGTGACCCAGGCGCTGGTCGCGATCAACGTCGCGGTGTTCGTCGCCGAACTGGTGTCGGGGGCGACCATCAACGGTGGGGGCCACGAGGGCACGGTGATCGTCAAAGGAGCGCTGTACGGCCCGGCGATTGCCGATCTGCACCAGTACTACCGGCTCATCACCAGCGGCTTTCTGCACTACAACATCCTCCACATCGCCTTCAACATGTTCTTCCTGTGGGTGATGGGAGCGATGCTCGAGCCGGCGATCGGGCGCCTGAACTTCGCGGCCGTGTACTTCACGTCGCTTCTGGCAGGATCGTTCGGAGCGCTGCTATTCGAGCCTGGGGCGCTCACCGTCGGCGCGTCGGGAGCCTGCTTCGGCGTGCTCGGGGCGCTGATCGTGGTCACGCGAAATCGCGGAATCCCGATCTGGCAGAGCGGTCTCGGCATCGTGCTGCTGCTCAACGTCGTGTTCTCGGTGAGCGTCGCCGGGATCTCGATCGGGGGCCACGTCGGGGGGTTCATCGGCGGGGCGATCGCCGGCCTGCTGATCGTCGAGATCGCGGAGCGCCGGCGCAACCAGCCGCTTGCGTTGATTGGGTGCCTGGCGGTCGCGGCGGTAGCCGTGATCGGCGCGATCGCGGTAGCCGGCGCGCACGGCTTGACGCCGACCGGCCTCCACTTCGGCGTTTAGGTCTAACTCGCCCGTCAGAGCTCGACGGTCAGCGACTGGCCCGGAACGTCGGTGACGAGCTCCCGGTGCAGGATCGAGGCGAGCAGCTCGAGGCCGTCGACGATCCGGGGTCCGGGGCGCGAGAAGTACGACGACGCGTCGACGGCAACGACCTTGCCCGCCCCGAGCGCCGACAGCTGGTCGCGGTGCATCTCCGCCTCGCGGTGAGCGATCTGTGCGTCAAAGCCGCACGGCATCACGATCACGATGTCGGGCTGCGAGGCTGCGACCTCCTGCCAGCTGCGCTCCTCCGAGGGTTCGCCGGCGAAGCCGAGTACGTCCTCACCGCCGGCGTACTCGATCAGCTGAGGAGTCCAGTGCCCGGCAGCGAACGGCGGGTCGAGCCACTCCAGCGCAGCGACCCGTGGACGCCGCGCCCCCCGCACCGCCAGACGCACTCGGTCGATCCGTTGCGTGGCGTCGCGGATCAGGTCGACCGCCGCGTCCATGCGCGAAGTCGCCTGCGCGAGCGTCCCCGCATCCCCGAGGACTTCGCCGACGGTGTGTGGGTCGAGCGCGATCACCATCGGCTGGGTGTCGATCTCCTCGGCGATCGTTCGCACGTCGTCATAGGAGACCGCGCACACCGAGCACAACGCCTGGGTGACGATCAGGTCCGGGCGCAGATCCGCCAGCAGTTCGGTGTCGAGCTCGTAGATCGACTCGCCCGCGAGCGTGCGCTCCTTGACCGCAGCGTCGATCTGCGCGGTGGTCAGCCCGTCAGGCAGCACGTCCCGGGTCACCTTCGGTAGCTCGAGCGCCGCCGGCGGGTAGTCGCATTCGTGTGTGACGGCGATGACGTCCGATCCGAGGCCGAGCGCGAACAGCATCTCGGTTGCCGATGGGACCAGGCTGACGATTCGCATCTTGCAAGGAAACGATATGGCACAGCTGTTGAGCGACGAGGACATCGGCGCGCGACTGCAAGGACTGGACCGCAGGTGGTCGAGAAACGGCCAACATGCGTCCGTTTCTCGACCAGCACTCGGACCCCCTCGGCTGGAACATCGACGAGCTCGGCTGGTGCCGCGACTAGAACCTGATCTGCCAGAGGGTTCCGTCGGCGGTGGCGACCCACGCCGAGCCCGCAACCACGGCCAGGCCAACCGGAGCGCTCGCGAATTTAGCGCTGCCGCTCGGAGGAGCGCCAGGCGCCGTCGACAGCCGGTAGGCGGTCTTCGTGGTCGTGCTGGTGGTCCACACGAAAGGCTGATGTTCGACCGCAGCGATTGCGTTCAGGCCGCTTGCGACACGGCGTCGCGCCTTGACGGTCAGGGACTGCGCCCGGGGATCGAATCTGGTGACGGTGCCGTCGTCATTTGCGGTCCAGACGCCCTGGTCGAATGTCACGTCGAGCGGCTGGCGGACCGCCGGGAACTTGGTCACGGAATGCGGTAGCGCGCTGCCGATGCGCGTGAGCTGTACACCGTCGACCGCCCACAGCCATCCCTCACCGGTCCCCATCCGCAACGGCGCCGGCTTGACGGTCACAACGGCGCCGTCGGGCGTGCCCGCGGCGGTGAAATGCGTAATCGAGCCGTCCGGCTCGGCCGCCCACACCGACCCGTCCTTGCCGCCGCCGGCCAGCGCGACCGGGGCGGTGGCCAGCGCCGCGTGGGCGACCGGCTTGTCGGCGGCCGGGTCGAACAGCTCGAGCGATCCGTCGGTGGCGCTGACCCAAAGCCCACGAGGCGTCGCGGCCAGCAGCTTCGGAGCGACGTCGAGCTTGAACTCGGTCTTTTGACCGCTGCTCCCATCGACGCGGGCGATCGTCCGGTCGTGGGTCTCAGAGACCCACACATTGCCCGACGCGTCGGCGGTGACAGCCCCAGGGACGCCGCCGATCGCGACCGTGTGCCCGAGGCCAAGTCCAGGGCTGGTGACGGGCGGCTTATCACGCGTCCCGCTTGTCGCGGGCGGCGCCGCCGTGTCCTGGCTCGAGACGCCGGGGCTCCCGCCCCCGCCTCCGCTCGAGGCGAGCAGCGCGATCGCAGCCCCTGCTGCCACCACCCCGACGACCGCGGCTGCGACCAGCGCTCGCGTCCTGGTCCGCGGCGGCGCCGCTCGCGTGGGTGCCGGCCGATCTTCGGTAGCGGTGCTCTCGGTCGCAGTGGTTACGGCGCTCGAGACGGTGGCGGCAGGCGCGGTCGGGACAGTGGCGATCCGGGCGGTGGCGGCCTCGGCCGCCTCGATCTCCGCGAGCGCGGCGCCGAGCGCCGCCGCGAGCTCGCCCGCGCTCGGGTAACGCGCGTCCGGCTGCTTGGCCATCGCGGTCGCGATGATCGCGTCGACGTGCTCGGGGACATCCTCAGCCTCGGCATGTGCCGACGGCACCGGATCATTGAGGTGGGCGTGCATCTTCAGCAGACCGGTTCGCTGCGCGAACGGAACGTGGCCGGTCAGCGTCTCGAACAACATGCAGCCGAATGCGTAGATGTCAGAGGCGGGGGTGCCCCTGGCGCCCTCGATCCGCTCGGGCGCGATGTAGTCGACCGTCCCGACGAGCACGCCGGAGCGGGTGACGGCTCCCCGGGTGTCTGTACGGCGGGCGATCCCGAAGTCGGTCAGGTACACGTGCTCATCACCGTCGCCTTGGTCCTGGGCGATCAGGACGTTGGCCGGCTTGACGTCGCGGTGCACGAGCCCGCGGCGATGAGCGGCAGCGAGCGCGGCGGCGACCGGGCGCAGCAGACGCACGGCGCGTCCGGCCTGCAGCCGGCCGTCGGCGCGCAGCAGCGCGCGGAGGTCGGTGCCGTCCACCCAACGCATGATCAGATAGAGCGTGCCGTCCAGCTCTCCGGCCTCGTACACCGGGATCACGTTCGGGTGGTCGATCGAGGCGGCCAGATGGGACTCGCGTTGGAAGCGCTCGCGATACTCGGCATCGGCCGCGAACTGGGGAGCGATCGCCTTCAGCGCCACCGGCCGGTCGAGTGCCAGCTGCGTCGCGCGGTACACGACCCCCATTCCACCTCGCCCGGCTACGGACTCCAGCCGGCAGCCTGCGAACGTGGACCCCACGAAGAGGTCAGACATATCGGACGTGTATATCGCGACTGGGCGCCGCTGTAGGATCGGCGGAGATGGGAGAGAACAGTGGTGCTGCGCCCGTAAGTCGTGCCAGCGAGCTGAAGGCGCAGATCGAGGCGGAGCGAGAGGGGCGGCCATTCCTCGTGTATCGCGACGGCGAGGACTGCCAGCAGATCTTCGCGCTGTCGCCAGACCGCGACCGGGTTACGGTCGGCCGGGTCTCCGCTGCCGACATCTGCATGGAGTGGGATACCGAGGTCTCACGCCTGCACGCTGAGCTCGAGCGCATCGGGGAGGACTGGACCGTGGCCGACGATGGGCTGTCGCGCAACGGCACGCATGTCAACGGTGAGCGGCTCGTCGGCCGGCGGCGCCTGCACGACAACGACGTGGTGCGATTCGGCCGCACGGTCGCGGTCTACCGCCAGCCGCTGACCGCGAACATCAGCGAGACCAAGGTCGCCTCCGACGTGCTGGACCGCGCGAGCCTGTCCGACGCGCAGCGCCGGGTCCTGGTCGCCCTCTGCCGGCCGTTCAAGGAGACGAGCGGATACGTGACGCCGGCGACCAACCAGCAGATCGCCGGCGAGCTGTTCCTCAGCGTCGACGCGGTCAAGACCCATCTGCGAGCCCTGTTCTCGAAGTTCGGGATCGAAGACCTGCCACAGAATCAGAAGCGGGTGCGGCTGGTCGAGCTTGCGCTCAAGAGCGGGGTCGTGACCCCGCGGGATCTCTGACGGTTTGCCCGCCAAGATGGCTGCTACCGTTCGGCTCGTCGCTGCAATGAACGACGACCCACCCCGAAGTAGCAGCGCGCGGATGGAGGGCTCCGCCGCGCATGCCGAGATTTGCAGTCCGCCGAGCCGGGTGCTCGACGCGACGGTCCAGCGTCCGCGGGGGGCCTGCTGGGCGCGGGCGCGTCAGTGAAGGGCCTGTTCATATTCGTCACCGGCCTGCTGGTGCTGGTCAACGCATTCTTCGTGATCGCCGAGTATGCGCTTGTGCGCTCGCGCCGGCCGCGCCTGCAAGCGCTCGTCGAACAGCGGGCCCGTGGCGCGCGGCTGGCGCTGAGCCAGCTGGACGACATCGGCGATTACATCTCCGCGTGCCAGATCGGGATCACGATGGCGTCGATCGGGATCGGGGCATTGGGCGCGCCGACGATCGCGCACCTGCTCGAACCGCTGTTCGGCGACACGCTCGGCCACGCGGCGGCGATCGCGATCTCGGCGATTCTGGCCTACCTGCTGATTACCGTGATCCAGACGGTCGTCGGCGAGATGGTCCCGAAGCTCTACGCGATCCAGCATGCCGAAGGCGTCGCGCGCCGTACCGCCGGGCCGCTCCAGTTCTTCCGGATGGTGTTTCACCCGTTCATCATCGTCCTCACCGCTTCCTCGAACTGGATCCTGCGGATGCTCGGCACCGACCCGGACGCCGAGCCGGAAGGAGGGACCCCCGACGAGCTCAAGCGGATCATCGCCGAGTCACAGACCGGGGGCCAGCTCGACGTCGGCGAGGCGAACATGCTCACCGGCGTGTTTCACCTGCACGAGCAGGAGGCTCGCCAGGTGATGACGCCGATCCCGGCCGTCGTGACGATCGACCTGGCCGATCCGGTCGAGGAGGCGCTGCGCCGGTGCGTCTCGACCGGTCACTCGCGCCTGGTCGTGACGGCGGACGAGAACCCGGACAACGTGAGGGGCATCGTCCACGTCAATCAGCTGGTCAAGCTCCTGATGGCCAAAGGGGAGGGAGCGCACTTCGACGGCCTCGTCCGCGAGGCGCCGCTGGTCCCCGAGACAAAGCCGCTCGACGACCTGCTCGCCGATCTGCAGCGCGAGCGCACCGAGCTGGCGATCGTGATCGACGAGTACGGGCGGACCGCCGGGATCGTCACGACTGAGGACATCATCGAGGAGGTCGTCGGCGAGATCTCCGATGAGACCGATCCGGCCGCCGGAGCGGTCCGTCGGCTCGCCAACGGTGACTGGTTCGTCCGCGGGCACGTCGCCGTCTCGGACCTCCAGGACTACGGCCTACAGCTGCCGGTCGACACCGACGCCTACAACTCAGTCGGCGGGTTCGTGTTCGCGGAACTGGGGCGACTCCCCAAGCGCGGCGACTCGATCACGGCCAACGGCTTCTCGATCAGGGTCGAGTCGGTGCGCCAGAACAGAATCGAGGCGGTCAGGATCCGGGAGCGGCGTGAGGTCGCTCAGCCCGGCGGCGAGCATGCGCCGCCGCGTTAGGTCTTTGGCAATCGCAGCCATCGAACGGTTGACCCGGTTTGTTAGGAGCTGAACAGGACCGTTCAGCCGGGTCGACAGATCCTCGCGACATTCGTTACATTTCCGGCTGCGCAATTGCCGGGTTGATCGCTAGCAAGGCGTGAAACCTCCCGGTGGTTGAGAGGAGAGAGAAAGCCGGCCCTCACTTGGGCCGGCTTTCGTTGTTCTCCGGCGCTGTGATCGGACGCTGCGGGTCGATACCGCCGGTCCCGCACCCCCGCTGGTTGGGACCCGGTTGGTGGGCGGACGGCTGTGGAACGCAAGGGGTGTGGGGACGGGGTATCGACCCGCACCGCTCGGAGCGCCGGAGACGTGTGCCGCGCCCGTGTTCGGTTTAGCCCGGGAGCGGATGGGAAAAAAGAAGCCGGCCCGCTGGGGACGGGCCGGCTTCGTGCTTCTGGGGAGGAGGTGCTGCTATGAGGTACGTCGCGGGATGAAGTCTGCGCGGCGGAGTTGAACGCTTCCTAAATAGTTAGTCGTAGGAATAGAAGCCGCGGCCGGCCTTGCGGCCGAGCGCTCCTTCGACCACGAGCTGGGCCAGTCGCGCCGGTACGTCGATCTTCAGCGCGACCCCGATC
Organism: uncultured Solirubrobacterales bacterium; assembly: GCA_963809685.1. Taxonomy (GTDB): domain Bacteria; phylum Actinomycetota; class Thermoleophilia; order Solirubrobacterales; family Solirubrobacteraceae; genus Palsa-465. Next base: position 544,203 of record CAWEKN010000008.1, read on the forward strand.
GCCTGGGCGACGTCGAGCCCGACGAAGTCGAGCAGGGCCATCGGGCCCATCGGCATGCCCGCCCCGAGCGTCATGCACGAGTCGATGTCCTCGGCGGACATGCCCGTCTGGGCCTGGAGCTCGACGGCGTTGAACAGGTACGGGAACAGCAGGCGATTGACGACGAAACCGGCGATGTCGGGGACCTCGACCGGGGTCTTGCCGAGTGCCTCGCAGAACGCCAGCGCCCGCTTGCGCGTGTCGGCGCTGGCCTCGGGCGGGAACGCCAGCTCGACCAGTTGCATCCGCGGCACCGGGTTGAACACGTGCAAGCCGACGAAGCTCTCGGGATGGCCGCTGGCCCTCGAGAGCTCGGCGATCGACAGCGATGAGGTCGTCGTCGCGAGCACGGCGCCGCTGCCGGCGTGACGGGCGAGCTCGCCGAGGTCGGCGAGCATCTCCGCCTTGCGGCCATGGTGCTCGGTGATCGCCTCGACGAGGAACGTCGCCTGACGAAGCTCGTCGAGGTCCGTCACGACCCGCACGTTCTCGGAGTTCACGTCCTCGAGCTTCGAGCACGCCTTCGTCACCGCCGCGCGCGCGCGCTGCGCGGATTGGTCTGAGCGCGCCCAGAGCAGCACCTCGCCGCCGCGGGCGGCCGTGGCGGCGAGACCGCAGGCGATCGTTCCCGCGCCCGCGATTCCCAGTCTCTCGTCCAATGTCTCTCCAGATTAAGTTGCGTTCCAGGTGGGCCGCGTACAGTACGGGACCGTTCATCTGGATGGCGGGGTCCCGGTCGTAGGCCCGCCGGCAGGCTCAGTCCGCCTGCTCGGTCGGGCGGATCAGGACTTCGTTGACCGCCACGTGGCGCGGCCGCGTGACGATGAACAGGATCGCCTCGGCGATGTCCTGGGCCTCCATGCGCTGCATCTCTCCGAACCGCTGGGACAGCTGGTCCCGGATCTCGGGACGGTTGTGCGACGCCAGCTCGGTCGAGACCGCGCCCGGTTCGACCAGCGATACGCGAACGTGCCTGGTCGCCACCTCTCGCCGCAACGACTCACTGAACGCGCCGATGCCGTGCTTGGTCAGGTTGTAGACGCCGCTGCCCTGGCGGACGAACCGCCCCGCGACCGAGCTGACGTTGACCAGGTCCGAGCACCGACGCGGCGAGTCCTGCGCAGCGGCGAGCAAGTGCTCGAGCGCGGCGTGGGTGCAGTACAGAAGCCCGGCGACGTTGACGTCCAGCATCCGCCGCCACTCCTCGAGGGGGGCGTCGACGACCGGGCCGAGCAGCATCACGCCGGCGTTGTTGAGCAGGATGTCGAGCCTTCCGAGCTCGGCCACGGTCCGCTGCACGGCGGCCCGCGCCTGCTGCTCGTCTGACACGTCGGCCTCGATCACGAGCGCGTTGCCGCCCTGACCGCCGATCGTGCCGGCCAGCTCCTCGAGCCGGTCCGCGCGCCGAGCGACGAGTGCAACCGTGGCCCCTTGCGACGCGAGCATTGCGGCCGTCGCCTCGCCGATGCCGCTCGAGGCGCCGGTGACGAGCGCGACGGTCCCCTGCAGTGAGCCTGGCATCAGATCGCCTCCCAGCGAAAGCCTGTGTCTGTGGGCCGGGGCGGCAGCGGGCTGTCGGGCAATCCCGGCGGTGGGTCGTTGACGTTGTACCCCGATGGGGCCAGATCATTCGGCGTGCCGGGGTGAAACAGCGACGCGAGGTACTGGGCCTGCCCGCGGCCGACGCTGAGCTCGAACTGGCCGCCGCCGTAAGCGCCGATCCCGCGTTCCGTGCAGTAGTCGTAGGCCTCGCACAGCTTCTGGAGACCTCCGATCCGCGACGGCTTGATGTTCACCATCCTCGGCGCGAACGGCAAGGCCTCGATGTCGTCGATCGAGTGGATCGGGGCGTCCCACGTGATCCGGTCGTGGTGGCCCGAGAGCACGGCGGCCGTGTCGGGGGTGACCACGTCGGGATCCTCGATCCACGCCTCCGGGAATGCCTCGATGACTCGCCCGTACAGCAGGGCGTCGGGCGGTTGGTCGACGACCGTCCCCCGGTACAGGCTCTTGAAGTCGACCGAGTCGATCGCGCCGGTCCCGACGAGCGTGTCGATCAGCTCGGGCGTCCAGGAGCTGGTCGGATCGAGCTTGAAGCGCAGCGTCGGATAGCGCTCGAGGCGGCGCTCGATCGGATCGAACGTCGGCGGCTCACCGAGCCGCAGCGAGACGACAAACGTGACCGGGCGCGCCTCGCGGCGCAGCGCCTCGTGCAACGGTCGCTCGGCCTGCCTCAGGGCCAGGTCCAACGCCGCACTGTGGAAGGTCCAGCGGCGGTACAGCCGCGACACCTCGCGCTGAGGCTCGACCGGAAACAGATCCAGCGAGTCGATCAGCTCGCAGAAATCGCCGAGCGCGTAGCGGCCGGCGAGATCGTGGACGGCGCCCGCCTCCTGGAAGGCGACATGATCGACGCCGTCATAGACGACGTCCTCGCCGAGACCCTCGGTGCCGCCGCCCTGGAGGTGCACGACCGTGGTCAACCGCTCGAACCCGGTCGAGACCTGCTCCTTGTAGCCCTCGAGGGTGTAGCCGTCGACCTGCAGCGGGAGATTGGCAAGTAGCTCGAATGTGGACACGGACGAACAGGATATTGACCGCCCGACCTCAGCCGCCGGCGTTTCACCCCCGGTTCGCCGTGCCCTCCTCGAGCCGGGCGATCAGCTCCTCGAGCCGGAGCTCTTCCAGTCCCTGGCTGACGGACTCGAGCTCGCCGGCGCAGTACTCGATCAGCCCGCGCCCTTCCTCGACCAGAGCAAGCGTTTCGCGCAGCCCGGCGTCGCCCGAGTCCAGGCGGCGGATGATGTCCTCGACCCGCGCGATCGCAGTCTCGTAGCTCGGCACTGCGGTCATTTGACGAGCGCGCCGATCGTGTCGTCGTGGAAGCGCAACGCGAGCTCGCCCGCCGATCTTGCAGCGGCCGCCGAGGCCAGGGGGTTGCCGGCACGGTCCTGCACGATCGCGTAGCCGCGGGCGAGCGTCCGTTCGGGGTCGTGGGCGGCCAACGCGAGCGCCAGTCGCTCGAGCTCACGGCGGCGCCTGGCCGCGTCGGAGCCCTGAGCGCGGGCGGTTGCCCGCCCGAGCGCGAGCAGGTGCTTGCCGTTGAGCGAACGCCCCTGCTCATGCGCGCGCCGTGCGCTCGCGCGCAGCTCGCGCAGCAGCTGGTGCAGATGATCGCGCTCGCGCCGCAGCTGCCGGGCGGGAGCGCGCGACAAGCCGGCCAGCGCGCGGGCGCGGTCGACGACCGCGCGATGACCGTGTCGCCGCAGCGCGACTGCCAGTGCCGCCAGCTCGTAGCCCGCTGCGCGGCAGTCGACCGGGACCGCCGCCTCCGCGGCGTGCGTCGGCGTCGAGCAGCAGACCGCGGACACGTCGTCGATCAGGGTCCTGTCGGTGTGGTGGCCGACCGACGAGATCACCGGGACGCGCAGCAGCGCGACCGTCCGGCACAGCCCTTCGTCGCAGAACGCGAACAGGTCGGCGAGCGAGCCGCCGCCGCGGGCGACGATCACGACCTCGACCTCCTCGATCGCCGAGAGCTCACGCAGTGCCGCACCGATCGCACCAGCCGCGTGGCGATCCTGCACCGGGGCGAACGCCCAGATCAGCCTTCCGGCCCAGCCGCGCCGCCGCAGGCCCGCGAGCACGTCGTCGCGGGCCTTGCCCTGCTCGCCGGTGACGACGCCGATCGTCCGCGGGAGGGCGGGCCGTGGCAGGCGGCGCTGGAGCTCGAACAGGCCGTCGGCGGCGAGTCGGCGCCGCAGGCGCTCGAGCTGGACGAGCAGGTCGCCCTCACCTTCGACGCGCAGCTCTGTGACCGCAAACGTGAACGACGGCGACGACGTCGCGCTGCCCGCGTAGTAGTCGCAGCCGCCGCCCGCGACGACCCGCATACCGTCTGACAGCATCATGTCGAGGGCCTCGAAGTCCGCCAGCCACATCGAGCAGGGCAGCGCGCCGCGCGTATCGCGCAGCTCGAAGTACAGCCGCGCCCGCGAGCGCCTTACCCCGAACACCTCGCCGACGAGCTGGATCCGAGCGAATTCGAGCAGGCGGCGCTTGAGCTGGGCCGCGTAGGAGCCCACCGGGTAGGGACCGGGGAGCTCGGACTTGCCGGGCTGAGCGACCGGCTCAGCGATGCGTGCGTAATCGGTCTGCGCCATCGGTCGCGGCCGAGCCTAGCGCCCGCGGTGGCGGAAAAGACGGCGCCGCTGTCAGCGGCGCTTGTGCGGCTTGGGCGCCTTGACGAGGACGACCGCGACCTTGCTGCCGGCGGCGAGCTTGCGGCCGGCAGCGGGCGACTGCGAGCCGACCACCAGCTTGCCGAGCTTGTGGCCCTTCTTGAGGCGTGGGCGCCTGACCTTGCCGAGTGCGCAATGCGCGCGCGTCAGCAGCCCGCGCGCCGCCGTCATCGACTTGCCCTTCAGCTTCGGGACGACACACTTGGGCGACTTCGGCGGCGGTGGATTCGGCGGCGGCGGGGGCACCGTGCCGCAGACGGACACGGAGCCGGCGCAGATGCCCAGGTCGGTGGAGCTGGGGTGGTGCATCGAGTCGCCGCTGTAGGCGGCGTGGAAACCCTGATTGCCTGGAGTCGTCGGCACGGCGCCGACGACGCACGACGCGCCGCCGCCGGGAAGCGCCGTCAGCAGGCACGGATTTCCGGAGAAGAACGCCGCTCCGTTGCCAGTCAGGTTGACGGTTCCGGTGGGCGGAGCCGACGATGCCGAGTCGCTGACGGTTGCGGTGCAGGTCGTCGGGCTGCCGGTCGCGACCGGAGACGGCGTGCACGACAACGTGGTCGTGGTTGGGTCGATCAGCCCGTCGACGGCGATGAAGCCCGGTCCGGCCGGTTCGGGGACGAAGTTCGGCTGGAGGTTGGTCGCGTTGTTGGTCCCGAGCAGCGCGCGTCCGATCGCATCGTTCGAGTTGTCAGCCCAGTACAGGAAGGTGCCGTCGGTCGCAACGCCTGCCGGGAACGGCAAGTTCGGGATGAAGCTCTCGTTCAGGTGGGCGCCGTCGGTCTGCACACGGCCGATGCTGCCCGCGGGGGTGTTGAGCTCGGCGAAGTACACGAACCCGCCGTTGACCGCGAGCCCGATCGCCCCGACGTTCGCATGCTGCAGCAGCGCGAGCTGCGTCGGGCTTCCGCCCGTCGCGGCCGAAGCCTGGAGGATCTGCTGACCGTTTCCGATGAAGGCTGTTGAGGAGTTGACCGCGATCCCGAGCAGATCGGTGCCGGGGCCGGCATCGATGAAGTGCGACGACACCGCGCCGCCGGTGACCGGCGCACGGTCCACGGCGTGCGCCCCGTCGGTCCAGTAGATGAAGCTGCCGTCGGTCGCGAGGCCGGCCGGACCTGCGCTGCCGTCACTCGAGTCCGTTGCGTTCGGTATGAAATTCGGACTCGCGCCGCTGCCGTCGAGGTTGGCCCGGCCGATCGAATTGGCGGCCGAATTCGCCCAGTAGATGTGGCCCGCGTCGACGGCGACCCCGCCCGGGTTTGACAGGCCGGAGAGGAACGTATGTGTGACGCCGCCGCCGTCGAGATTGGAGCGGCCCAGCGTTGTGCCGCCGCTGCCGAACCCCTGTCCGACGTTCGACCAGTAGACGTACGCCTGCGCTGACCCGGTCATCGCGCCGGTCGCGAGGACGGCAAGCGCCAGCCCCAATGTCCGCAATCCGTGCCGGGGCAATTGCCTCCTCAGGCTGCCGCTACGCGGCGGGGGGCGAGCTGTGATGGGCGTCCGCGTCGAGGATCTTGGGATCGGCCGTCTCCCCCCACGGACGGTGGAAGAACCCCGAGAAGAACGGCCACGACGCGAACATCAGGATCACACCGAGGATCAGCCCGCCGATCCCGACGACGATCGGCACCTCGATCCCGGCGAGCGGCTTCGAGTAGTTGTTGCCGCTGGTGCTGTAGTAGTCGTAGGCCTTGTAGGCGACCCCGAACAGCATCAGGCCGCCGACGAGCGGGATCAGGCCGGCGAACACGAAGTTGCGGACACTCTTGAACAGCTGGCGGCGGAAGTAGAAGGCGCAGGCGATCCCGGTGAAGCCGTAGTAGAAGCAGACGGCGAAGCCGAGCGCGGAGATCGTGTCGCCCAGCACGTCCTGGTTCGGGTTGAACGCGAGCAACACGATCGTCCACGCGATCGACAGGCCGCCCATCAGCACCGTCGAGAACGTCGGCGTCATGAACCGCGGGGATACGCGCCCGAACGCCGACGGGATCGCCTCCCACCTCGCCATCGACAGCGTCGTTCGCGCGGTCGGCAGGATTGTCGTCTGCGTCGAGGCGGCCGCCGATGTGAGGACGGAGACGATCAGCAGCTTGTCGAGAGGCGACCCGAACACGCCCTTTCCGAGCGCATTGAGAACGTCGCCCGAGTTGTTCGAGAGGAAGGCCGTGCCGTGATACGCCTGGGCGGCGCTCGTCACGAGCACGTAGATCAGGAGCAGGATCACGGTCGAGACGATCGCGGCTCTCCCTGGCGCGTGAGTTCGGTCGCGCGACTCCTCGTTGACGGCGACACCCGAGTCCCACCCCCAATAGATGAAGATGCCGAGCAGGACCGCGTCGATCAGCGCGCTCCAGCTCATGTCGAACGGGTTGAACCACGAAGCCGAGACGTGGATCGAACCGTGCGGGTTGTTCGCGTAGACCTTGATCAGCGCGATCACGACGAACAGCGCGAGCGTGAAGATCTCGAGGCTCAGGAGGAACGTCTGCACGCGCGCCGACAGCTCGATCCCGCGGTAGCAGATCCAGGTCATCACCGCGATCCAGACCACGGCACCGGTGATCAACCAGAAGTTGTTGGGGGCCCCGGCCGAGCGGAACAGCAGGAACGAGTAGTTACTCGCGATCACCGCCAGCGAAGCCATCACGATGATGTCCGCGAGGAAGATCGCCCAGCCGTTGATCCACCCCAACTGCGGCCCGAACGCGCGCGTGACCCACGCGAACGTCGTCCCTGCGTCCGGATCGGCGAGGTTGAAGAAGCGATAGCCGACCGACACGAACAGGATCGGGATGAACGACACGATCAGCACGGCCGGCGCGTGGACCCCAACGCCGGCGACGGCGACGATGAAGCCGAGCGTCGCGGCAAGGCTGTACGCGGGCGCCGTCGACGCGACCGCGATCACGAGGTTCGAGATGTAGCCGAGCGCGTTTGATTTGAGGCCCTTCTCACCGGGCGCGGCGCCGGCGGGCTCGGGAACTCGTTGCGGGGCGGGAACGGTGGTGTCCATGGCCGCGGGAAACCTATGGCCGCGACCCCCCGCGCCGCAAGGCCCCTATGCATCACATGTGAAGCGACAGTTGTACGAAATGTCCAATGGGACAGTCGCTACCGTGCGCCCAATGTCGTCATCGCCTGGCCTGCGCGTAGCGATCCTGGGCGCCGCCGGGACGATCGCGCCGGCGATCGTCCACGACCTCGGCGTTTCCGACGAGGTGGCGACGATGACCCTGCTCGACCTCGACGGCGACCGCGCGTCGGCCGTCGCCGACGCGCACGGCGCCGGCAAGGCGCTCGCAGCGACGATCGACGCCCGCGCCGTCGACGAGCTTGCGTCGGCGCTCGCGGGCGCCGACGTCCTGGTCAACACCGCCTCCTACAGGATCAACCTCGAGGCGATGCGGGCCTGCCTGGCCGCGGGCTGCAACTACCTCGACCTCGGCGGGCTGTATTGGATGACGGGCCGTCAGCTCGAACTGGGGCCTGACTTTCAGCGGGCCGGCCTGCTGGCGGTGCTGGGAATCGGCTCGAGCCCGGGCAAGACCAACCTGATGGCGCTGCGCGGCGTGCGAGAGCTTCAGGCCGGCGGTGACACGGTCGAGTCGATCGAGATCATCGCCGGCGGCCGCGACCCCGGCGCGCCGGCCGACGGCCGGCTGCGGCCGCCGTACGCGATCCAGACGCTGCTCGACGAGCTGACGCTCAAGCCGGTCGTGCTCGAGGACTCCCAAGCGCGGGAGATCGAACCGCTGACCCCCGGTGGCGCCGTCGACTTCGGCGATCCGATCGGCGAGGGCGACACGATCTACACGCTGCACTCCGAACTGGCGACGTTCGGCGCGAGCTTTGGCTGCCGGGCCGCGAGCTTTCGCCTGTCGCTGACGCCGGCGCTGCTCGAGCGCCTGACGGCCCTCGTCGGTGCCGACGCCGACGAGGTCGCGGCGGCCGCGAGCGAGGCGGCGTCACCGTCGGCGCAGACCGCATCGGTCCACCTGGCAAAGGTCTCGGGCGCGTCGGGCCGATCGGTCACCGTGCGCGCGCTCAGCACACCTCACTTCGGACTCGGGGGCTCGATCGTCTCGACCGCGGCTCCGGCGGCGGCGACGGTGCGGCTGATGGCGCGCGGCGCGCTGAGCGCGACCGGCGCGCTCCCGCCCGAGCGCTGCATCGAGCCCGAGGAGATGTTTGCCGAGCTTCAGACGCGCGGCTGCGTGTTCAGCGTCGCCGCCGGCGTCTGAACGCCGGACGCCGAGCCGACCGCCCGCTGGGCCCTCAGCCATTCGGCGGTCTGGCCGAGCCCGACGCGCAGCGGCACCTTGGCCTGCCAGCCGAGCACGCTCCGGGCCTTCTGCACCGACGGCCAGCGGCGCTGAACGTCGACGTCGAAGGTCGGCAGGTGCTCGAGCTCGAGCGCGTCGCGGTCGTAGCCGCACGCCTCCCAGATCAGCGCCGCGATCTCGGCGACCGTCAGCTCCTGCGACGCGGAGATGTTGAAGTCCTCGTTCTCTCCGGCGGCGGCGCCCATCGCGGTCACGACGCCGTCGGCGATGTCGTCGACGTGGGTCAGCGTCCGCGTCTGCTCGCCGGAGCCGAAGATCTGAAGCGGCCGCTGGCCGGCGAGAACCTTGACGATCAGGTCTGGCACCGCGTGTGCGATCCCGGGCTCGCTTGCATCGGGAACCTCACCGGGCCCGTAGGCGTTGAACGGCCGGCAGATCGTGTAGCGGAGCCCGTGCTGATCGTGGGCAGCACGGGTATAGACCTCGCCGGCGAGCTTCGAGAAGCCGTACGCCGAGCGCGGTGCTGGACACTCGAGCAGGTGCGTCTCGGTCGTCGGGAACTCGGTGGCGCGCTCGAACACCATCGACGAGGACACGTAGACGAACCGCTCAACGGGCTCGTTGAGCGAGGCGCTGACGAGCGCGCCGACGAGTGCGTTGTTGGCCTCGGTCAGCGTGTAGGGGAGCTTGTGGAAGTTGGCGATCCCGCCGACGATCGCGGCGAGGTGGATCACGTGCGAGCAGCCCTGCACCGCATCGCGCGCAACCGCGTGGTCGCGCAGGTCTCCGGTCCGGACCTCGCATCCCTCGCGGATCCAGTCAGGGGCGGGGCGGTGGTCGCAGACGCGGATCTCCCAGTCGGGATCCGACAGCAGACGGCGGACCACGGCCGAGCCGATCATCCCGACCCCGCCCGTTACCAGCACGCGGCTCATTGCAGCTCGGGCACGTCGCCTCCAAGCGCGACGCCGAGCAGCGCCGCCGACTCGGACGCGTATGAGAACACCTGTCCGGTCCCGAGGCAGTTCCAGGGATCGACGAGCAGGCAGTCCTCCGTCGCTCGGCCGAGAATCTCCCGAAGCGCTTCGGGGCGGCCGAACTCGGAGTGATTGGTGGCGACGATCACGACATCGGCCCCGTCGACGGTGTCCCCCAGCGGCTGCGTCGGAGAACGGGCGTGCGGATCGCACACCGCCACGTCGGCGAGCTCGCGCTCGAGCAGGCGGATCAGCTTCGGCGACAGCGAGTCGCGCTCGTCATCGGTGTCGCGCTTGAACGTCAACCCGAGCACCGCGACCTTGCGCGACGACAGGCTGCCGGCCCGGCGCTTGACGCCCTCGACCAGGAACAGCGGGACAGCCTCGTTGACGCGCGAGACGGCGAGCAGCATGCCCGGAGAGTTGGAGCGCTCCTCTGAGAAGGCGAAGTCCTTGCGCAGGCAGGTCCCGGCCGTCATTCCCGGCATCGCGATCCCGCCGCGAGGGTAATCGCGGTTGATCAGGTCGATCACCTCGAACACGTTCGCGCCGTAGCTCTCGCAGTCCATCATCAACAGGTTGGGCAGGGCGAACGTCGCGTAGCGCAGGATGTTCGTCCAGATCTTCGCGAGCTCGGCCTGCACCGGCGAGGTTCTCACGATCGGCGCACCGAACACGCTGAACAGCTCGGCGGCGCGCTCGGTCGAAGCCTCGCCGACGCCGCCGACGATGCATGGAAGCGTGGTGATCTCCTCGATGAACCGTCCGGCGGCAATCCGCTCTGGGGCGTGGGCGACGAACACGTCCTCGCCGACGCGCAGTCCGCGGCGCTTCTCGAGATAGCCGGCGACGAACTCGGTGGTGCCGGGTGCGATCGTCGAACGCAGGATCAGGGCATGACCGGGGCGCAGCAGCGGCAGAAGGTCGTCGACGGCTGCCCGCACCTGGCGCAGGTCGCTCTCGACGTGTGAGAACGACGGGGTCCCGATCGTGATCACGATGTCCTGCGCCTGCGCGGCATCGGCCGCCCGCTCGGTCAGCTCGAGCGCTCCGCCGGCAGCGACCCGCTCGAGCAGGTCCTGGGTTCCCGCTTCGGCGAACGGCATCCGCCCGGCACGGATCGATTCCAGCACCGCCGGGTCGTGGTCCACGCCCAACACGCGAAGGCCACGATCTGCGAAGCAGAGCGCCAGCGGCAACCCGACTCGCCCGAGGCCGATGACGGAGATCGATCGTTGCGAGTTCACGTGGGACTTAACGTAGCCGGGGGTCTAATGGGGCGGTCTTGCGCTGCTCAGACAGCGGCATCGCCGAGACTGGGCAGCGGCTCCAGCCCGGGCTCGTGCTCGTGGCCGCGGGTCTCGCCTGCGAACGCAAGCCGGTCAAGGCGCGCGATTTCGCGCTCGCCCTCGATCCGGGCCGGATGGTCGGGCGGGACGTCCGCAATCAGCTTTCGGATCCGCTCTCGCAGCTGCAAAGCGAAGTGCGGCGTCGACGCGCCCATCAGCTGGCGCACGTCCTCGACCGTCACCTCGTGCCCGTCACGAAGGCGATCCGGGTGCTCCGCTTGACTCATTTCTGCGCCACCACCTCCAACAGGCTGTCCATCTGCGCCTGAACGGGCACCGAGATCGCGTTGGTATCGCCGATCACCCACCCGTGGTTGTACACGGCGGCCGTCGGCCCCTCCTGGGTGTATCCGGGAGTCGCGTAGTCGAGGAAGTAGTTCAGCACGGGCGCTGGCAGCTTAGAGGCATTGTCGACCAGCAGCTGTGGGCCGTAGGCGCCGCTTCCCGACAGCGGCGCCGAGGCGGCCGCGTCGAGCGGCCGACCGGCGTTGAGCAGGATGTATCCGTGGCCGGGGCTGCGCATCGCCCAGCCGAAGCTTCCGGGTACGTGCGCGCACGGCTGGCCAAACGCGCACGGCGGATCCCGGTAGATCGTGAAGGCGACCGCGTTGCTGACCGGATCGGCGCCGGCGACGCGCTTGACCTTTCCGTACTTGCGCAGCGCTGTGAGGATCGCGTCCGGGATCACGGTCGGCGGCCCGAGCACGTAGATGTTGGGGCTCTGGTGGGCGAGCAGCGCCTGCTGGGTCGGCCGCGGGATCCCGTTGCGGGTGACGAACAGGATCGGATCGCCGCTCTCGGCTGCCCAGCCGGCGGCCGGCATCGCGTACGCGGGGGCATCGCCGGACGCGATCACCACGTCCGCGCTGGGCTTGCCGGTGGCCGCGCTGGCAAACTGGTCGATCGCCGCCGCCACCGCGAACGGGTTGGCGCCGGAGATCGAACCCGTCTTGTAGCCGCTGGGGCTCGGCACGTCGCCGACGCGGATCAGCTGATTGCCGCCGACGGTGCCCGACCCCGTGGGCGCGAGCGTCCGCAGCGCGCCGGCTGTCGCCGCGGGCACGGATTTGGACCCCGACAGCAGCAGCGGCGCCCTGATCGGCGGAGCCATCAGGACCGAGGACGCGATCGCCGCCTGCCAGTCGTCGGTCGGGGCAAGTACGACCGCCGTTGGGTGCGTTCCGGCGGCCGACGACGGAAACACGGCCAACGCCACGCCGGCAGCATCGGCGACGGCGTCGGCGCCCACGACTCGGGTCGTGTTCTTGGTCGCGATCAGGGGGATGCCGAGCGAGGCGCCGGCGTTCGGCGTCTTGGCCGGGACCCCCTGAATGGGAGCCGGTGAGCTCTGCCCGGTGATCAGCTGCGTGCCGCCGCCGCAGCCGGCCAGCGCCGCCACGCCGACCAGCCCGGCCGTGAGCCTCGCCAAAACATTCACGAAGTCGCGATGCATATGCCGCGAGGACGTTACCGACGATCCTCGCAACCGGGCGCCAATCGTCGTGCAACGCAGGATTTGGTGTCCCGGCGGCGAAGCTACCGACGACGCGGGCGCCGCACACCCGCCGCCCGAATATGTATATTGCCGCGACGCCTAATCCGCGGGCCACAGAAATCCGCGGAGCGGGGGACCCAAAACCCCGGGGCTAATCCCACGGTGAATCCGTGAGAGGCGCAGGCTCTTTTAGCGCCAGCCCGACAGCTAACCCCGCAGGCCGACGAAAGAGAGACTTGCGGGTCACCCACCTGATAATCCCCAGCGTTGCCGCCATGGCGCTTTCAGTCGCGCCTCAGGCGATCGCCGCCGGAGGCGCCGCCTCGCCCAGCAGCGGCGGTGGATCGGGTACCGCCCCGGCTTCCTCGAGCACGACCTCGACGTCGAACACGGGCGGCGCCGGCGTCGCCGCCGGCCCAGCGCCGCTGAGCACGGTCGCGCACCCGATCGTCACCGGCTCGGTGGCGAAGATCAAGCACGGCATCGCGTACGCCCCGTCGTTCGCACCGCTGGCGGTCCAGCGAGCGATCTGGGCGGGCAACCTGATCCGCAAGAAGCCCTACATCTGGGGCGGCGGCCACCAGGCGTTCACCGCACGCGGCTACGACTGCTCGGGCGCGGTGTCGTTCGTGCTGCACGCCGCCGGGCTGATCAAGACCCCGATGGACTCCAGCGACTTCATGCACTGGGGACTGCGCGGTGTCGGCCACTGGATCACGGTCTACACGAACTCCGGCCACGCGTTCATGCAGATCGCCGGGATCCGGTTCGACACCTCCGCTGAGGCCGACCCCAACCCGCCGCCGGGCACGGGCCCGCGCTGGCGTCCGCTGTTCGCGCATCCGTCCGGGTTCATGGCCCGGCATCCGGCCGGGTATTAGCACCGTCGCGCGTTTACCGCCACCGCGGCGGTGAACCGCGTCCAGCGCGCGAGCCCCAGCCCGTGTGCCTCTGTACGCTACGTTGCTCGTTCAGTCAGCCGCTAAGGAGGATGCGATGCCGGGCCTGTCCGGACGCATGTCGACAGTCATAAAAGCCAAGATCTCGAAGCTCCTCGATCGGGCAGAGGATCCCGCGGAGACTCTCGAGTACAGCTACCAGAAGCAGATCGAGCTTCTGCAGAACGTCAAGAAGGGGATCGCTGACGTCGTCACCTCCAAGAAACGTCTGCAGTTGCAAGAGCAGAAGCTCCAGGATCAGGTCGTCAAGCTCGACACGCAGGCGCGTAAGGCGCTGTCGGCCGGCAACGAAGAGCTCGCGCGAATGGCGCTGGAACGCAAGAACGTCGCGCAGACCGAGCTGCAGTCGCTCGACAGCCAGATCGCGCAGCTCGAGCAGCAGCAGGAGCAGATGACTGCCTCCGAGCAGAAGCTGCGCACCAAGATCGAGCAGTTCCGCTCCAAGAAGGAGGTCATCAAGGCGCAGTACTCGGCCGCCGAGGCGCAAGTGCGGATCTCCGAGGCGGCGACAGGCGTCGGCGAGGAGATGGCGGACGTCGGCCTCGCGATGCAGCGTGCGCTCGACAAGACCGAGAACATGAAGGCGCGCGCGGACGCCGTCCAGGAGCTCGAGGCGGCCGGGACGTTCGAGGATCTGACCACGCTGACTCCGGGCGAGGACGACATCGATCGCCAGCTCAAGGAGCTCTCCAGCACGAGCGAGGTCGACTCCGAGCTCGCGAAGATGAAGGCCGAGCTCGGGACCGGGTCGCCTCCGTCCGCCGGAGCGCTCGGTGCAGGCAGCGGCGGCGAACAGGCCGGGGCGGCCCAGGAGCAGGGGCAGTGATCGTCCGGATCGCGACCGAGGGCCAGTACGAGGTACAGGACGGCACGGTCGCCGAGCTGAACGAGCTCGATAACGAAACGGTCACCGCCTGTGACGCCGGCGACGAAGAGCGCTTCAAACGGGTGTACAAGCAGTTGCTGCAGCTGATCCGGACGCAAGGAAGGCCGCTCGGCGACGACGAACTCGAGGGCTCGGACCTGATCCTGCCGCCACCCGACGTGTCGCTCGCAGAGGCCAAGCAGGAGTTCAGCGGCGAGGGGCTGATCCCGGGCTAACCAGCTCAGAACCGGTGGGATCTGCTAGATCGGGATCCCCCACAGCGGGAACCAGCGGTCGAGCTCCTTCTCGACCGGCAGCTCGGCGCCGATCTGGGCCTTGAGCACGAGCTCGCGCTCGCTGTCGCGCTGCTGCTCGCCGCCGGCGGGGACGAACGGATAGAACGCACCGCGCTTGTAGTTGTAGATCCAGTACAGCCGGCGCTTGTGGGAGTCCTCGAACGCGAACACCGCGCACAGCAGGCGCTCGCCGTAGCCGCCGCCCTCGAGCGCGCTGCTGACGGCGTTGATCCCGACGACGAGGCCGTCGAAGTCGTTGCCCTTCATGATCAGCCATCGGAAGCCGTACGTGTCATCGGAGGTCTCGATCGTCGTGCCGCTCTCGCCCGCGGTCGCCTTGACGACCTCTTCCATGTCGCGGACGATCGACTCGAAGTCCGCGGTCGACAGCGGTTGGAACACGATCGCGGCCTTTGCGCGCGAGGTGATGTTGAGGCTGGTCTCGAGCGTCACGTACGCCGTGCTCATCGCGAACAGCCGGTCGGGCGCCGGTGGGGCGAGCTTGCGCTTGCCGGTCAGGACGTCGAGGAAGCCCATCGGCGCGGCGTCAGGCGGTGCCCTGCAGCTGCGCCTCGAGCCGCTCGAGAGCTGCAATCCGCTGCTCGAGTGACGGGTGGGTCGCGAACAGCGTCGCCACCGACTGCTTGGCCTTCGGCGGGAAGATGTAGAACGCAGCCATCTCGCCGGAGGCGGCGCGAAGGTCGCGCTGCGGAATCATCCCGATGCCGCTGTCGATCCTGCGGAGCGCCGAGATCAGCGCGCTCGGGCGCCCGGTGATGATCGCCGAGCCGCGGTCGGCGGCGAACTCGCGATAGCGCGAGAGCGCCTGCAGCAGCACCCACGAGATCACGTACACGGCCGCCGACACGAGGATCACGACGATGAACGCCGGGCCGTTGTTGCTGTCGCGGCTGTTGAACGCGCCGCCGAACCAGAAGCCGATCTGGACGATGAACGAGGCGATCGCGGCGAAGAAGCCGGCGATCGTCATCACCATCACGTCGCGATTCTGCACGTGCGTGAGCTCGTGCGCCATCACCGCCTCGACCTCGGAGGGGGACAGCAGGTCGAGCAGCCCGGTCGTCGCGCACACGGTCGCGGTCTTAGGTGAGCGCCCGATCGCAAACGCGTTCGGCATCGCGGTCTGAGCGATCGCGACCCGCGGCTTGGGCAGGTTGGCCTGGATGCATAGCCGCTCGATCAGGGCGTGGAACTGAGGCGCCTCCTGCGGGCTGACCTCGCGCGCGCCCATCGAGTAGAGCGCGATCTTGTCGGAGGTGAAGAATTGGACGAAGAACAGCGCCGCCGCGATCACAACGATCACGCCGACGCCGATGCCGGCGGCGAACAGCACGCCGACGAGGACGGCGTACACGAGCCCCAGCAGGAACATCGTGAACAGCATCCTGATTTGGAGGCCGCGGTCGCGGCCGAATGACTTGGACTGCGCCATGATTAATACTACTGTTGGCAGACCGGATAAGCGGACTGTCAAGGACTTGCGTGGGAAGGGTAAGGACGGCCGCTCGGGAGCGGGCCAGAATCCCGTCTTTGTAGGCACCGCAGAGCGTTCGCGCGTACTCTCGGGCGCCCATGAACCCGGGCATCGAGCAGCCAAGCCCGCAGCCGGCGCGCTGTATCTGGTGCGGAGCGCCGGCGCGGCCGATCGGCGGTCGGCTGGCTGTTTGTGACGCCTGCGGCGCCGCCACGACGTTTCCGCCACCGTCCGACGGCGAGCTCGAAGAGGCCTACAACACCTGGTATCGCCCCGGCTCGGGGCGTTTCGCCGCCGGCGGCGACCAGTTCCTGCGCCGCTCGCGCGCGACCCTGGCGCGCCGGCTCGATCGGCGCGCCCCCTCGGGCCCGGTGCTCGACGTCGGCGCCGGCGACGGCGTCCTGCTCGACGCGCTTCACGCCCTCGGCCGCGACGCGCTCGGGCTGGAGCGGGGATCGTCGCGGCCGGACGTCTACGCCTGCGAGCTGGCGGACTTCGAGCGGCGGCGCGGCGAATGGGCGGCGGTCGTGATGTGGCACACGCTCGAGCATCTGCGCGAGCCGGCGGCCGGCCTGGACCGGGCCGTGGACCTGCTGCAGCGGGGCGGCCTGCTGGTCATCGCAGTTCCCAACCTCGACAGCTGGCAGGCGCGAGCGCTGGGGTCCCGCTGGATCGCGCTCGATCTGCCGCGGCACCTCGTGCACCTGCCGTCGGCTGCGCTGCTGGATCGTCTGCGCAGTCGCGGCCTGCGGATCGAGCGCGTGAGCCACTGGCGCGGGGGGCAGATCGTGTTCGGGTGGCTGCACGGACTGGTCGGTCTGCTGCCGGGCCGCCTCGATCTGTACGCCGCGATCCGCCGCCCGGGCGCAAGGTCGCGGCAGTTGAGCGTGCGGCAGCGTTCGGTCGCGCTGGCGGCGGGCGTCGCGCTGTTCCCGGTCGCGCTGGTGCTCTCCGGCGCGGAGATCGCCGCGGGCGCGGGCGGCAGCGTCTGCGTGGAGGCGCGGCGGACTTGATCAGCGGCGAGCGGGTGAGCAGCGCCGACGGCGGCTTCAACCCGACCTTCCAGCGCCACGTTGCGGCCTATCGGCTGTGCGCATCGCTGCTGCCGGACGGCCGAGTGCTCGACCTCGGCTGCGGCACCGGCCATTCCTACCGTGCGCTGGCTCCGCGGGAGACCGTCGGCGTCGACATCGAGCGCAGCGCGCTCGCCGGCCAGGAGCGCGAGACCCGCGTCGCCGACATGCGCGCGCTGCCGTTCGCCGACGGGTCGTTTCAGTCGGTCCTGTCGGTGCAATCGATCGAGCATGTGTCCGATCCTGCCCGGGTCTTGTCGGAGGTCGTGCGCGTGCTCGCCCCGTTCGGGCGCGCGATCTTCGTCACGCCCAACCGGCTCACGTTCGGACGCCCCGATGAGATCATCGACCCGTATCACTACATCGAGTACGACGCGCAACAGCTGCGGGCACTGTGCGCACCGGCGTTCGCGGCGGTCGACGTCCGCGGCCTGTTCGGCTCGCCACGGTACCTCGAGCTGGTGCAGAGCGAGCGCCGCGAGCTCGATCGGCTGCTCGCACGCGATCCGCTGCGACTGCGGCGACTGGTGCCACGGCGGCTGCGCCAACGGCTGTATGACCACCGCTTGCGGACCAGCCGGGCGGTCGCGATGCCGGGCGCAGCGGAGATCGGCCCCGATGACTTCACGCTGGCGCCCCAGCCGCTGGAGACCGCGCTTGACCTGATCGCGATCTGCGACCGCGACGCCGCCACGGGGCGGTCAGACAACGTTTAGTCGCTGTGCCAGTGGCCACGCTGGGACCCTCGTCCGTCACGCGGTGCGGCCACTACTCTCTGAGCCGTGCAGCCCGATATCCACGTTCTCGGGGTGTCGCTGAAGACGTTCGGGATCGTGTTCGCGTGCGGCTTCGTCGCGGCGGGCCTGATCCTCGCGCGGCGTCTGCGCGAGCTCGGAGAGCCGATCGACTACTCGTACGAGCTGGCGCTCTCGGCGCTCGTCGGCGGGCTCGTCGGCTCACGCGTGTACTACGTCATCCAGAACTACAGCCAGGTCAAGCACGACCTCATCGGGAGCCTGTTCTCGGGCTCGGGGCTGGTCTGGTACGGCGGCGTGATCGGAGGAGCGGCTGCGGTCATCGCCTGGGCCGCGTGGCGGGGAATGCTCGGGCTGGGGCTGCTGGACCTCTGCGCCGTGCCGCTGGCGATGGGCTACGCAATCGGCCGGATCGGCTGCCAGGTCGCCGGCGACGGCGACTACGGGAAGGCCTCGACCCTGCCATGGGCGATGAGCTATCGCCACGGCACAGTGCCGACGCCGCCGGGCGTCAGGGTCCAGCCGACCCCGATCTACGAGACGCTGGCGATGGGCCTGATCGCGTGGTGGCTGTGGCGGATGCGCGACCGCTTCAGGCCCGGCGCGGTGTTCGCCTTCTACCTCGTGCTGGCCGGCCTCGAACGGCTGCTGGTCGAGTTCGTGCGGCGAAACCATCGGGTCGCGATCGGCCTGACCGCGCCGCAACTGGAGAGCATCGCGCTGCTTGCCGCCGGCGCGATCTGGCTCGGGTTGCTCGCGCGAGACGGCGGCCTGCGCCCGCGGCCGCGCCGCTCGCGCGCCGCGCTTGCTGCGACCTGAGATCGGTCGGCCGGATACCGTCTCAAGCATCCGCGGGAGATGCCGAAAAGTGAGCAGGGTGCGTGCCACTCGCGCATACATCGCCGGACTCGGCACGGCAGGGTCACTGCTTGCGGGCGCCGCCCTGATGTTCGTGCTCGCCAGCGCGGTCGTGTCGTTCCGTGGCTGGCCTTCTGTCGGCGCTCAATCCTCCAACACGCCCGTGGTCGTGCGGGCCGTAACCGCACCGGCGCCATCGGCCGCGGCCACGCGGGTGGCCGTGCTCGCGACCGGCGCAGCCGCGGCCGGTCCAGCCGGCGCCGGCGGTGTTGGGGCGCCGGGCGTGGCCGGCCGGCCGCCGGGACTGCGCGGATCTGCGGGGGCCGGTGGCGCCACCACGGGCAGCGGGACGTTCACCAGCTCGCCCGGCTCGTCTGGGCCGGCTCCGAATCCAGTCTCGTCGCCTTCGACCCTTCGACTCCTTCGACCCCTTCGGCCCCTTCGGCCCCGAGCCAGGCGGGCGGCGGCGGCGGTTCCGGCTGCGGCGGCAGCTGTGGCGGCGGCGGGTCGTCGTCTGGCTCCGGCGGGAGCCTGTCCGGCGGCGGGACCCCGCCCGTGGGCGGGATGCCGTCGCCCACCGCCGGGGTCGGCTCCACCGTGCAGACGGCGACCGGAGCGGTCGGCAGCACGGTGACCAGCACCGGTTCGGCGGTGGGCTCGACCGTCGGCAGCACCACCGGCTCGGTGGGGGGGACCGTCTCGTCGGTCAGCTCATCGCTCGGGGGGACGGTCAGCAGCGCCGGGCAGCAGCTCGGCGGCGCCGTCGCCGGCACGACCGCCGCGGCGGGCTCCACGGTTTCGGCCGTCGGGCAGACGCTCGGCGGGCTGCTAGGCGGCTCGCACTAGGGGGCATCCCACCGCGCTCGCGCCGCGTGCTGGTCGAGAACCCGACACTATGCGTCGGTTTCTCGACCACCTCGGTGAAACAACGCCTGCTCGATGAACCGCAGGCTCACGGCCTGGAGCTCCTCGTCGTGCTGGATCGAGCGGTGATGGCCGCCGGGAATCGTGATCAGCCGGCTCGCCGGCGAGGTCATCCGCTTGGCCAGCTCCTGTGAATGCTGGACCGGTACGACCTCGTCGCCCTCCGCGTGCAGCAGCAGCAGCGGCGCCCGCAGCGCCGCGACGGCGGCGTCGAGGTCCTGGTCGGCGAACAATGCATCGACGGACGCGACGTCGGCGTCGAACCGCAGGGTGCCCTCGGCGAGCGCCCGCCGCAAGCCGTCGACGCTCGCGGGACAGATCGCGACGACCGCGCGGGCGCGGATCATCGGGGCGGCCAGGATCGCCATG
Source organism: uncultured Solirubrobacterales bacterium (assembly GCA_963809685.1). Taxonomy (GTDB): domain Bacteria; phylum Actinomycetota; class Thermoleophilia; order Solirubrobacterales; family Solirubrobacteraceae; genus Palsa-465. The sequence continues at coordinate 564,187 of CAWEKN010000008.1, forward strand.
AAGCCGCCCATGCTCGAGCCGCGGATCGCGAGCGCGGCATCGGGATCGCCGATCCGCGCGCGCAGCAGGGCGGCGATCGCCGCCACGTCGTGCAGCGCGCGGCCGTCCATCGGCCCGTCGCTGGCGCCGTGGCCGCGCTGGTCGAACACGATCGCCGCGAACCCCGCGGGCCGGACGAAGCGGGCATAGTCGTGATGGGACTCCTTGGTCGATCCGGCGCCGTGCAGGATCACGACGCCGGCCTTCGGCTCCCCGGCGGGCAGCCACAGCGAGTAGGCAAGCCCGTCGTGCACCGACATCTCGGTTGGCTGCGCGTTGGTGACGGTCCGCGTCCTGCGCACGGCGCGATCATGCCAGGCACGCAGCGCGCATGGCATGATCGGCGCCGATGAAGGCCGCAGGCGCCGCGCTCTCGCATGTGTTCCCGCTCGGGACGCGCGTGAACGAGCGCGGCCACCTGGAGATCGGCGGCTGCGACGCGGTCGAGCTCGCCCGGGAGTTCGGGACGCCCGCATACGTCGTCGCCGAGGACGACCTGCGCGCGCGGGCGCGGGCGTTCGTCGGCGAACTCGCGGCCCGCCACCGGGACTTCGACGTGCTGTTCGCGTCCAAGGCGTTCCCGTGCACAGCCGTCTACCGGCTGCTCGCGGAGGAGGGGCTCGCCTGTGACGTTGCGTCAGGGGGCGAGCTGGCGCTCGCGCTGCGCGGCGGCTTTGATCCGGCCCGGATCTACTTCCACGGCAACGCCAAGTCGATGCGCGAGCTGCGCGAGGCGCTCGAGGCCGGCGTCGGGCATGTGGTGCTCGACTCGTTGCACGAGTTCGACCGCCTTGAGCAGGTCGCGGCGGAGTTCGACCGCCGCCTGCCGGTCCTGATCCGGGTCACGCCGGGCGTCGCCGGCGACACCCATCACGCGATCTCGACTGGCCAGGCCGATTCGAAGTTCGGCTTCTCGGTCGCCGAGGCGCGGGCTGCGATCGAGCGCCTCGCCGGCGTACCGCACCTGGACCTCGTCGGCCTGCATTTCCACATCGGCTCGCAGCTGTTCGAGCTCGAGCCGTTCCGGGAGGCGATCCGGACGATCGCCTCGCTCGGGGACTTCCCGGTCTACAACCTCGGCGGCGGGCTGGCGGCCGCGTACACCGCGTCACAGCAGCCGCCCGCGATCGCCGAGTACGTCGGCGCACTGGTCGAGACCCTCCACGAGGAGCTGGGAGAAGACAAGCGGCTGCTGCTCGAGCCAGGCCGTACGCTGGTCGCGAACTCGACGGTCACGCTGTACACGGTCCAGACGGTCAAACGCAACGTGTCTACGTGGGTGGCGGTGGACGGGGGGATGTCGGACAACCTGCGCCCGATGCTGTACGGCTCCGTGTACGAGGCGCTGGTCGCAGACCGCGTGCTCGCCGAGGCGAGCGAGCGCTGCCAGATCGCCGGCAAGCATTGCGAGTCCGGCGACGTGCTCGTGCGCGACGCGGTGCTCGCCGACCCGGCGCCGGGCGACGTGATCGCGACACCGGTGACCGGGGCCTACGGGTATTCGCTGGCCAACAACTACAACGGCGTTCCGCGCCCGCCGGTGATCTTCTGCAGCGACGGGTCGGCCCGGGTGGTCGTCCGGCGCGAGACCTACGAGGACCTGATGGCCCGAGACGTCGATTCACGACAATGAGCTCGAGCGACGGCACATTTCGGATCGGGCTGCTCGGACGCGGCACGGTCGGCGCGGCGTTCGAGCAGTTGCTGCCGCAGCACGCGGATCGGATCGAGCGGGTCACCGGGCTGCGGCCGGTGCTCACTGGCGTGCTCACGCGCAGCGTCGGCTCCTACGAGCAGATCCTCGGCGACTCGCACCTGATCGTCGAGCTGATCGGCGGGATCGAGCCGGCGCAGGACTACGTGCTGCGCGCGATGCGGGCGGGCCGCCACGTCGTCACCGCCAACAAGCAACTGCTCTCCCAGCACGGTGAGGAGCTTTGGGACGTTGCCCGCGAACATGGCGTACAGCTGCGGTTCGAGGGCGCCGTGGCCGGCGTCGTGCCGGTGATCCGGGTGCTGCAGGAGTCGCTGGCCGGCGCCCGGATCGACCGCGTGCACGGGATCGTCAACGGCACCACCAACTTCATCCTGTCGGAGATGGCCCGCACCGGGATGACATTTAAGGCGGCGCTCGCGGAGGCGCAGCGGCTGGGCTATGCCGAGGCCGACCCCTCCGAGGACATCGACGGGCGCGACGCGGCCGCGAAGATGGCGATCCTCGCGCGCCTGGCGTTCGACACGCCGGTCCATCTCGACCAGGTCCGCTACGAGGGGATCGAGCACATCCAGCCCGACGACCTCGAGTACGCGCGCGAGCTCGGGCTCGGGCTCAAGCTGATCGGCACCGCCGAGCGTGTGCAGGACGGCTTGTCGGTTCGCGTCCACCCGGCCTTCCTGTACCCCGGGCACCCGCTCGCGTCGGTCAACGGGCCGTTCAACGCGGTCACGGTCGAGTCCGCCGCGATCACCGAGATCACGATGTCGGGGCCCGGCGCCGGCGGCCCGCAGACAGCCAGCGCCGTCCTCGGCGACGTGATCAGCGCGATGATCCCGCCCGCCTCGACGCCGCCGACGGGCGAGATCCTCGAGATCGTCGCGGACTTCGTCTCGTCGTTCTATCTGCATCTCGAGGTCGCCGATCGCCCGGGCGTGCTGGCCCAGGTCGCGCAGGCGCTGGCACTGCACGAGGTCTCGGTCAAGTCGGTCGTCCAGAAGGGGCTCGGCGACGAGGCCCGGCTCGTGATGGTCCTTCACCCGGTGCTCGAGTCCCGGTTCGAGGCGGCGATGGAGGAGATCGCCTCGCTCGAGGTGCTGCGCCGCCCGCCGCGCGCGATCCGGGTGCTCGAGGAGGAATTTGGCTAATCGGCCTTGCGGCCGATTAGCAAGCTAAGCGGTCGCCACCCAGAGGGGCGATTCTCGAGGGCCGCGGCCGATTAGCCGATTAGCCGGCGACCGCTTAGCTTGCGGTAGGGTGCCGACCCTCCGATGAGGGCTGTTCAGATTGTCGACTTGACCGGGCCGGACTCGGCGCTGCGCGTCGTCGAGCTGCCCGAGCCCGAGCCGTCGCACCCGATGACGCCCGGCTCCGGGGTCATCGTCGACGTCCACGCCGCCGGGGTGTCGTTCCCCGAGCTGCTTCAGACCCGCGGCGAGTACCAGTTCAAGCCGGAGCTCCCGTTCGTCCCCGGCAGCGAGGTCGGCGGGGTCGTCCGAAGCGCCCCCGACGGCGCCGCGGTGCGGCCGGGCGACCGGGTCGCGGCGTTCTGCATGATCGGCGCCTGGGCGTCGGTCGCGGTCGCGCCCGCGCACTTCGTGTTCGCGCTGCCGGACGCGCTCGACTTCGCCCAGGGGGCGAGCCTGGTGCTCAACTACCACACGGCCTGGTTCGCGCTGAAATTGCGTGGGCGGCTGGAGGCCGGCGAGACGGTGCTCGTGCACGGGGCCGCCGGCGGGGTTGGCACCGCGGCGCTCCAGGTGGCGCGAGGGCTCGGAGCTCGCACGATCGCGGTCGTGTCGTCGGCGGAGAAGGAGCGGGTGGCGCGTGAGGCGGGCGCCGACGAGGTCGTTCGCTCCGACGGCGCGTGGAAGGAGGAGGCCAAGGAGCTGTCCGGCGGCGGCGTCGACGTCGTGCTCGATCCTGTCGGCGGCGATCGCTTCACCGACAGCATCCGCTCGCTGCGCGAAGGCGGCCGGGTCGTGGTCGTCGGCTTCACCGGAGGCTCGATACCCGAGGTCCGGGTCAACCGCCTGTTGCTCTCGAACACCGAGGTCGTCGGCGCCGGCTGGGGCGCGTACGTGTTGAACAGGCCCGAGGTGACGATCCAGAACGGGGCTGCGATCGCCGGGCTGATCGAGCAGGGATTCGTCCGGCCGCTGGTCGGGGCGCGGTTCGGACTCGATCAGGCGGGCGCCGCGCTCAAGCTGCTCGACGAGCGCGAGGCGACGGGCAAGGTCGTGCTCGACCTCGACGCCGACGGCGGTTAGTGCGGGCAGACTCCGTGTCGTGCTGACTTTGGGGTGCTATAGCCCCCAAATCCACCACGAGACTTGACGGCGGGCGTGTCCGGGGACGGCACCGCCGGTTCCGACCGGCGTCAATGCGACCCTGACCGCGGACCCGACCGATGGAGGAGCGAGTGCCCGGCCCCGGACGCAACCAGCCATGCCGCTGCGGCTCAGGCCGCAAAACCAAACGTTGCTGCGGGCAGCAACGCGGCCCCTCCGAGGAACAGATCGCACGGGCACACCTCGCCACCCTTGCCCATGACGCCATTCAAGATCTCACCCACCTCTCAGACGAAGCGCTCGAGATCCTCTGGGAAGGGCTCTTCGACCTCCCGACGATCGATCTCAGCTTGCACGTGAAGCTCCCCGACCTGATCACGCCCGAGCTGCAACGACTGCGCGATGCCGTCGCAGATGACGATCCCGACCGAGGCTGGAACGAACTCGAAGCGGTGACCGAGCAGATCGACACCCCGCAACAACGCGCCCGACTCGCCGACGCGATCGGCCAACTACGTGACCAGCGCCGGCTCACCAGGACCCAAGCCGCCTACGCGATCTATCACCTCAGCACCCAATCCCGGCACCTGCTCGAAGCGAGTGTCACCCATACCGTCGCCGTGGCCGTCGGCGCCAGTCGCACCCCCGGAGGCCTTCGAATCGCTGCCTGACCCGGATCGTTTATCCGGGGGAAGTGACCTCGACCCGCACGCCGGCGGTGGGCTCGCCGGCCGCGGCGAACTCGAGCATCCGCTGCGCCTCGGCCTCGACCTCGGGTCGCTGCCCCCGCCGCAGCGGCGCCGCGGGACGGATCACCAGCGTGGCCGGGCCGGGCCCGCGCTCGATCCACCAGCTGCCGGCGAGCATTCCGTCGATCAGGAGGTTGTTGACGTGACGGCCGCCGGTCGCCGGGTCCATCCAGGGGGTCATGCCGGGCGGGACGATCCGGCTGCGGTCGGCGTGGCCGAGCAACACGTTGTCGAACTCGCCGAGCAACCGCGGCGGCGCGTGGACGTCGGCGTTCGGCCTCGGTGCGTCGGGAAGGTCGAACAGCTCGCGCCCCGCCTCATCCTCGAACGTGATCAGCCGTGGCCGCAGACGCTCGAGCACGGGCTTGAGCTTCGTCAGCCCCGACCAGTTCTGCACGTCCATCACCGATGCAGGGCCGAACGCGGCGAGGTAGCGCAGCGTCATCTGCTCGACGCTCGGGTCACCTGCGAGCTCGCGGCCGGTCCACGACTCGATCGTCTGATACCTGGCCGCGCCGCCGGCGCCCCACACGCCCCGCGGCGGGACCTGAACCAGCGGGGCGTACACGCGTACGGCGTTGCCGATCGCCTCGAGGTCGTCGCCGATCTCGCGCTCGAGCAACCGCGCGGCGATCTCGCGTCCAGTCAGCGCGCCGGCATGGTCGAGGAGCTCGCGTGTCACGGTCGCCAACTGCTCGAGGTCGACGCCGGCGATCCGCTTGCGGAAACCGCCGTTGAATCCACGCTCGATCACGTCCTGCACAAGCGGGCGCAGCGTCAGCGCGTCTTCGACGGTGACCAGGTGCACGGTCCCGCGCATCAGCGTCATCCGCACGACCTCGCGGTCGCTGATCATCCGCCCGAGCTCGTGCGGGTCGAAGCCGTGCAACCGCGAGAACAGGCCGTAATAGGGGGGCATCGGTGCCTGCGCCTGGAGTCCGAGCAGACGCTCGACGGCCCCGGCGATCGAGACGTCGTCGCCGGAGCGCTCGAGCAGCATCTGGCGGGCAAGCAGGGCCCGATTGAGCTGTCGCTGCGTGAGTGTCGTCGCCACGTCTGGAGATAGTAGCAGAACGGACCATTCCGTTCCGGACGTACGCTGTCCGATGCGTCACCGCCGCCCTGGTGGCCAAGCGCCCGTTGCCAAGCCGGTAGCCGAGCGCCGGCAGGACTCGGCGCCCGCGCTCTGACATGCTGCCCGCCATGCCCGGGCTGATCGAGCGCTACCGCGACCGCCTCCCGTTCGCCCCGGAGGATCCGGTCGTGTCGCTGAGCGAGGGCTCGACCCCGCTGGTGCCGGCGCCGCGGCTGTCCGAGCGCGTCGGCGCGGAGGTGTGGCTGAAGCTCGAGGGCGCCAATCCGACGGGATCGTTCAAGGACCGGGGCATGACCTGCGCAGTGTCGGCAGCGGTGCGCGAGGGCGCCAAGGCGGTCGTGTGCGCCTCGACCGGGAACACGGCCGCGTCGGCGGCGGCGTATGCGGCGCGGGCTGGATTGCGCGGCGCGGTGATCGTGCCTGAGGGGAAGATCGCACAGGGCAAGCTCGCCCAGGCGCTGATGCACGGGGCTCGGGTGGTCGCGTTGCGCGGCAACTTCGACGAGGCGCTGGCGCTCGTCCGCGAGCTCGCGCAGCGCCATCCGATCTCGCTGGTCAACTCGGTCAACGAGTTCCGGATCGAAGGCCAGAAGACCGCGGCCTTCGAGCTCGCCGAGGCGCTCGACGGCGAGCTCGACGCCGTCTGCATCCCGGTCGGCAACGCCGGCAACATCACCGCATACTGGCGCGGGTTCAAGGAGGCGGGGATGCGCCCGCGGATGCTCGGCTTTCAGGCGGCCGGCGCTGCCCCGCTGGTGCACGGCGCGCCGATTTCCAATCCGGAGACGGTCGCGAGCGCGATCAGGATCGGCAACCCCGCCCGCTGGGAGGACGCGATGGATGCGATGACCTCGTCGGGCGGGGCGGTGCGCGCGGTGACCGACGAGCAGATCATCGATGCATACAAGTTGCTCGCCAAGGAAGAGGGGGTGTTCTGCGAGCCCGCCTCGGCCGCGAGCGTCGCGGGGCTGCTGAGCTACGGCGTCCGGGACGTCAGAAGCGTCGTGTGCGTCCTGACCGGCCACGGCCTCAAGGACCCAGAAACCGCGCTCGCGCAGGTCGGCGCGGTGATTCCGTGCGAGCCCGAGATCGGGGCGATCGAGCAAGCGGTGCTGCAGTGACGCTGGGGCGACGCCGGCTGGTCCGGGTGCCCGCGTCATCGGCGAACCTGGGCCCCGGATTCGATGTGCTCGCGGCCGCACTCGCTCTGCACCTCGAGCTCGAGGTCGTCGAGACCGGCGCGTTCGCAATCGACACCGACCTCGACGTCCCGCGCGATCGCAGCAATCTGATCGTCCGGGCGTTCGAGCGGCTGCATCCGGCCGACGGCTTCGAGTTCCGGTTCCATTCGACCATCCCGCTGACGGGCGGCCTCGGGTCGAGCGCGGCGGCGATCGTCGCTGGGCTGATGGCCGCCGACCACCTGTTCGAGCTCGACGCCGACATCCTCGCGCTGGCGGTCGAGCTCGAGGGCCATCCCGACAACGTCGGCGCGGCGATCGAGGGGGGGTTTGTGATCTGCGACGCCGACGGGGTGCGACGGTTCGAACCGCCGACGGGGCTCGAGGCGGTGCTTGTGATCCCGGTGCAACCGGTCCGCACCGAGCAGGCCCGGGCCGCGCTGCCGACACAGGTCCCGCTCGCCGACGCCGTCTACAACGTGGCGAAGGCCGCGCAGCTGATCCTCGGGCTGTCCACCGGCGACTGGGAGCTGATCGCGGCGGGCCTGCGCGATCGCCTGCACCAGCCCTACCGGGCGCACCTGTATCCGCGCTCGGCGGAGCTGCTGGAGCGCGCGGCCGGCCTCGGCGCCCTCGGGGCGACGATCTCGGGCGCCGGGCCGACTGTGCTGGTGTTCGTTCAGTACGAACAGACGAGCGCTGTCGTTCAGCGGCTCACTCGCGAGACGGACGGTTGGGCGCGCGTGATCCGCGCTCCGTTCGAGTCTCAGGGCGCCGACGTGCGCGGCCTGTAGCCGGCGCTACGCCGACGCTCGCGACCCGTTCGTCAGCGCGCCGAGCCGCCCCCGTGCCTGGTCCATGCCCAGCCGCCGCAGCAGCTCGTCGGCGACGCTCAGGTAGTCCGCCGCGAGGTCGGGGCGGTAGTCGAGGATCGACACCGCGCGCTCGGACGACTCCGCGTACGCGATCGACGCCCTGATCGTCGTATCGAGCAGCTTTTCGCCGAAGTGCTCGCGCAGCGAGTCGAATGCCTCACGGGAATGGCGGGTGCGCATGTCGGCGATGTTGAGCACGACCCCGAGCCACTGGAGCTCCGGGTTGAGGCTGTCGCGCGCCAGCTCGATCACTTCGAGCGCCTGCTCGACGCCCTGCAGCGCGAAGTACTGCGCCTCCGCCGAGAGCAGCGCGTACTCAGCCGCAACCAGCGCGTTGACGGTCAGCAGCCCGAGTGCCGGCGGGCAGTCGATCAGGATCACGTCGTAGTCGCGCTTGAGCTCGCTCAGCGCCTTCTTGAGCGTCAGCTCCCGGCCGATCTTGCCGCCCAGCATCAACTCGGCCTCGGCGAGCCCGAGGTTGGCGGGGATGATCCCGCCGTGGACGGCCTCGGCCGGCTTGGCCCGCCCGGCCAGCACATCGCCGATCGTCGGCTCGGCCTCGGGGTCGACGTCGAGGTAGTCCGAGAGGTTGCCCTGCGGGTCCAGATCGACGGCGAGGACGCGCATACCGATCCGACGGAGGATGTCGGTCAGCGTCCGAACCGCGGTCGTCTTACCGGTGCCACCCTTCTGGGAAAGGACCGCGATCGTGGCCATTGCGGCGCCACTATAGACCGGTGGGCACGAGCCCCGGTGCGACTACCGCGCGCCGGTGCTCGTGCTGCGCTCGGCGGCGGTACTGAACCGCATCCCCGAGATCATCGGAATGTCGACGAAGTGCAGGTGGTGGCGGCCGATCACGATCTCGTCACCGTCCGCAAGCGTGCTCCACTCCACGCGCTCGCCATTGACGAACACGCCGTTGAGACTGCGGTCGTCGAGCACGCGTAGGCCGTCGGGCTGGCGCACGATCAGGGCATGCCGGCGCGAGACCGTCGGATCGTCGAAGCGGATATCGGCCGCGAGACTCCGGCCGATCCGTGTCCATTCGCGCTGGAGCGCGAAAACGGTCGCGGCGTCGTCGCCGGACCGGTATGCGAGGTACTGACCCGGCTCATCGAGCCCGTCGCGCAGCTCATCGAGCCACATGCGGTCCTCGATCTCCGGACTCATGTCGACGACGCTGGTCTGCGCGGTCGTGAACAGCGATGCGCGGACGAACTCCTTGCCGCCGCAGTTTGGGCACGTCGGCAGCTCATCGACCGCATCGAGCGACACTGGGTAGTCACAGTCAGTGCAACGAAACGTTCCGGTCCCCGCGACATTGCCCGTCATCCAGGCTTTCATAAGGTGGCGCAATCTCCTTGTACGGGCCGAAAGACACTTTCCGAGCCGTCTAACCCGGCCAGAAAATCATAGCCGCTCGGTCAAAGATCCTCTAAATACTTCAGAAATTGGCATACCCTCTTTCGTGGTGCATCGAATGCAAGCGGGGCTGGCGCGCTAACACGCGGATGTGCGGTCAGAGGCGCGGATCGGCAGGAAGACCCGCGAACTCGCCGAACTGCACTGCATGGCCAGCGCGCTGCGCGAGATGCCGGCACTCGAGCGCCGGCTCATGCGACGGGGCGTCGACGAGCTCGCCGCAGAATCCGAGCGCTGTGGACGCTGTCGGCGTACTCCGCTGATCGGCGAGCGGGTCTACATCTACGAGTCGGGCTCGGTCGTGTGCGAGCTGTGCCGCTCGATCGAACCGGTGGCGCCGAGCGACTCTCGCGTGATCCACGGTCCGGAGTTCGGGCACACGATGAGGATCACGGACCGGCGCGGCGCGGCATCACGCGCCGTCGACCGACCCTAGAATCTCGCGGGTGGATCCGTTCACCGTCTCGACGACGATCGACAAGCCCCGGGAGCACGTGTTCGAGTACCTCGCGGACATCGCCAATCATCCCGAGTTCACCGATCACTATCTCGTCGACTGGCGGTTGACACGCGTGGACTCATACGGGACGGGCGCCGGTGCCCGGTTCCGGATCAAGGCTCCGCTGAGCCGGTTCTCGTGGGCGGATATGACGCTGGCCGAGCTGCAGCCGCCGTTTCGGATCGTCGAACGTGGCCGCGGCGGGAAGTTCAATCGGGTGCGGATGCTCGGCACCTACACGCTTTCGCCCGGGCCGGGCGGCACGACCAAAGTCGAGTACTCGCTCGAGACCGAGCCGGTGCTGCTGTCTGATCGGCTGATGGAGGCGCTCAGCGGCCGGCGGTGGAGCCGGAGGCAGGCCGCGAGGGCGATGCGGCGCCTGCGAACGATCCTCGAGGAGGATCGGGGGCGCGGCCAGCGCGCGTCGGTCGCGGGGGGCTGAGGCGACGTCTAGACTTCGCGTCCTCGTGAGAGCTCTTCGGACAGTGACGCTGCGCCGCCTGGCGCTGGTCGCCGGCGCCCTGCTGGTGGTGCTCGGCACGGCCGCCTGCGGCCAGATCGCACATCCGACCGTCGCTGACAATGAGGGCGTATACGTCGACGCGGGCCCGCTCACCTACCAGGTTCAGATCTCCCGTCAGCTGAACCCCTACAACATCGAGGACAAGGAGTACCTGAACGGTGTGACCGCGGCTCCGCCCGGCCCCGGCGCAGAATGGTTCGCGGTGTTCCTGTGGGCAAAGAACGAGACCGAGTCCGATCACGTGACGGCGAACTCGTTCGACATCCTCGACACCCAGGGCAACAAGTACTACCCGATCGCGATCAACTCGGCGACCAACCCGTACGCGTGGACCGCGCAGATGCTGAAACCGCTCGGAACCGAGCCGGCTCCTGACAGCACCGCCTACTTCGGCCCCACCCAGGGAGCGGAGCTGCTGTTCAAGCTCAGCGACTCGGCGTACTCGAACCGGCCGGTCACGCTCGAGATCCACCCCCCAGCAGGCAGCAACCAGGACCACCCGTCCACGGTCTCGCTGGACCTTTGAGCGACGACGACCGGTGGAGCAGGAACGAGCCCCCGCCCAGCGGGCCGTCGGCGCCGCCCGATCTGCGCTTCAACCCGCTGGCGACGGGGATCGGCGTGTTCTTCGGGGTCGCGATCCCGATCTTCGTCATCGGCTACACGGGAGCGTCGGGGGTGGACACGACGATCATCGCCCTGGGCGTGATCATCGGCCTGATCGCCGGTCTGATCGCCGGCGTGTGGGTCGACCACCGCGACGGGCGCGTCTGGCGCGGGCCGCAGCTCTAGCGATCGCCGCCTCCGTCGCGCTCGGCGCGGCCTCCTCGGCTGGCGCGGCGGGTTGGAGCGCGCCGTTCCGGATCGTCGCGCCGGCGACGCTGGACGTCATTCCGGCCCAGATCGCGTTCGCGGCGAGCGGCGACGCGGCCGTCGGCTACGGCGTACAGGACGAGGACGATCCCGCGAGCTCGAACGCGTTCACGACATCGCGTTCGGCGCGCGGCAGGCTCGCCGGATCCCGCCGGATAGCGAACGCACAGCAGATCCTCTCGCTCGCCTATGACGGCCGCAGGCTCGAGCTGCTGACCGGGACCAGTCCGAAGGGCGACGCGTGCTGCAGCTCGGTGAGCGCCGTCGGCTCCGCCAGCGGCGGCGGCTTTGGCTCGGCCCAGCAGATCGTCAACGGACTGGCGGGCGCGACCGTCGGCCAACTGGTCGCGGTACCCGCCGGGCTGCTGGCGGCGATCGCCAGCGAGCACGGCGTCTGGGTCGCGCAGTCGGCGAAGGGCGCTCGGTTCGGCCCGCCTCGACGGCTGACGGCCTCCGGAGCGTTGCCCGAGTCGATGGACGCCGCAAGCCTGCCGGACGGGCACAGCGTCGTGGTCTGGACCGCGCGGCAGAGCAAAACCGCTTCAGGCCCCAGCAAGGTGTTCGTCTCGACCGGTACCAAGAAGGCCGCTCCTCGCGGTGCCCGGACCGCGATCACCGTGCCGGCCGGCCACCGCGTCGACGAGCTCGCGGTTGCGGCCGGGCCGAGTGTGCCGACGATCGCGTGGATCGAGAGCTGGTTCGACGTCGCCGGCGCGTACCACTCCCAGGTGTTCGTGACCGACCTGCGCCGCACGCTGCAGCCAAGGCCGCTGTCGGCCTCGGGCGAGCTCGCCGCCGGCCTGACGATCGCCGGTGACGGAAGCGGCGACGAGGCAGTCGCGTGGAACGGCTGCACCACAGCCGGGGACTGCGCCGTTCGCGCGGCGCTGCGACCGGCCCGTGGGCGATTCTCTGACGCTGCACAGTTGTCGGCGATCGATGCCTCACAGGCCCCTGCGGTGGCAGTGTCGCCGAAGGGCGTGACGCTGGTCGGATGGATCCAGCAGGGGCACGTGCTCGCGGCGCAGGCGTCGCGCCGGGCGAAGACGTTCGGACCGGTCGACCTCGTCTCCGCCACCAACTACGCGGCCGACCTGGCGCTCGCGTTCGGGCCGGGCCGCCAGGCGCTCGCGGCTTGGACCCAGGGGACGCTGAACCAGAGCGTGATCGGGGCCGTGTTCACCACCTCGTAACACCTCTCGGAAGGATCAGCGGCGGCGAGGCGTCCTCTGCTCTGCGGTCCGTTCCCGCCGATCGGGGGCGCGGATCGCTGACGGGAACGCCCCAGCGAGAGCAGCCGCTGTCCACGCCGGCGGCGCGCTTTCGCTGGGGCGGCGCCCGCTGATTGCGGGGCGGCCCCGCTGATTCCGGGGCGGCCCGCTGACCCCGGCGCGGCGGATCAGCGCGGCCGATCAGTGCGCCTGCAGCGCCGCTGCGAGCACATCGTGCACCGCCGGCGCAGCAGTCGCCCCGCCGGCACCCTGCTGGGGGAACAGCGCCCCGACGACGACCCGCGGCGCGCCGACCGGCGCGTAGCCGACGAACCACGCATCTGTGTTCTGCGGCGAGTTGGCGTTCGGGTCATTCGGATCGGCGGTGTTTCGCAGCTCCGCGGTGCCGGTCTTGCCGGCGACCTTGACGCCGGTGATCTGCGCCGAGGTCCCGGTCCCGTAGTCGACCACGGCCACCATCATCTGCTGCACCAATGCGGCGATGTGCCGGCTCGTGACGTGGACGAAGTGCGGGCGTTGGTGGGCCAGCAGCGTCGGGATCGGGCGGCGGCCGCCCATCGCGATCGTCGCCCCAACGTCTGTCATCCCGAGAGCCGTGCTCAGGACCCTCCCCTGCCCGATGGCCGAGGACCCCACGTCGGTGTCGCCGCCGATCTTCGCGGCCGACGGTATCTGGCTCTCGGCCGCGCCCGGGATCGAGGGCGGCTGGTTGAAGCCGAACCGCTCTGCGACGTTCACCAGGCGGGTCCCGCCCAACTTCACGCCGAGCGGGGCGAACACCGAGTTGCAGGAGACGGCAAAAGCGTTCAGGAACGTCCCGCCGCACGCCTCGTTGCTCGCGTTGTGCAGGATGAAGCCGCCAACATCAGCGGAGGTCTGGATCGGAAACGTGTCGCTCAGCTTCACGATCCCCGCTTCGAGCGCACCGGTGGCGGTGATGATCTTCATCGTCGATCCGGGAGGCTGCTGCTCTGAGAAGGCAACCCCGGCCAGCGCCAGAAGTCCCCCGGTTCGCGGATCCATCGCCGCGATCCCGGCGTAGCGTCCCGCGATCGCGGTGATCGCGGCGCGCTCGATCGTGGGGTTGATCGTGGTCTTCACGTCGGTGCCCTGGACCGGCGACGTGCGTGCGAGCACGCGCTTGCCTGCCAGCAGCGTTCCGCCGGGCTTGCCGGCCAGCCGGTTCTGGAACACCCGCTCGAGGCCGGTCACCCCGATCTGCGCGCCGGGCGGATAGCCGAGCGCCGCGTACGAAGCGGTGGCGCCGGCTGGGATCGGTCCCAGCGCGCCGGTGACCTGACCCGCGACGTCCGGGATCGGCGAGCTGCGGTCCGCTCCGTGAGCCAGAGGCGTCCCGTCGCTGGCCAGCAACGCCGCCCTCGCCGGCAACGAGACATGCCGGGTGAGGCGCTCGCCGGGGAGCAGGCCCGGGAACAGCAGCACGCGCGAGAACTTCACCGCCGCGCCGGAGCCGCTGCCTGCGAGCGGCACGTCGAGGATCTCGTGCAGCGTCCCGAACAGCTTTGTGTGGACGACGACGCGGACTGCAATCGCGTCGCCGGCGCGACTGCCGACGTGCCCGGGCACGATCCTCGTCAGCGTCGCGGTCGTGGCCGCCCTGCGGAATGCGGCAGCGAACCGAGCCTCGGAGGTGCGGTCGCGCGACGCGCTGTCGAGCATCGCGTACATCTGCGCATAGTCACCCTTCGCCCACGCGTCGACGTATCTCGTGACGATCCGGCGCTCGTCGCGAGCCGGCGCTGTCGCGGCGACGACCCCGACCGCGAACGCGAGCGCGGCGATACCGCCGATCGGCGCCGCGCGCGTCAGCAACCGTTTGCGCCGCGTGCTCCGCCTTGCGGAACGCGGCTGCTCGCCCACCACTAATGCACTTCCTTGAGCCACCTTCAACTCGGAACGGTAGAAGATGCGCCGACAACGGGCACGTCGAACGCGATTTGCGGGGGAATTGACGGTTCTGATCTGGCACTTATCTGTCGGTCCGTACTCTCAGGCGGATGACGGCGATCGACTGGCTGATCGTGGCCTTCACGGTGGTGCTCGCCTTCTACGGCTACCTCCAGGGGTTCATCGTCGGCATGCTGTCGCTACTGGGGTTCGCGCTGGGCGCGTTCGTCGGGACTCGTCTGGGGCCGCTGCTGCTGCCGAGCGGTTCGCACTCTCAGTACGCGCCATTGTTCGGCCTGCTCGGCGCGCTGCTCGCGGGCGGAGTGCTCGCGAGCGGGTTCGAAGGCCTCGGCGTCCGCGCTCGCGCCGCGATCCGCCCGCCCGGCCTGAGGGCGATCGACGGCATGCTCGGCGCCGCGTTCACCGCCTGTGTCGGGCTCGGTATCGCCTGGATCGTCGGCGCCGTCGCGCTGCAATCCTCCGCGGGCTCGCAACCCCTGCGAAGAGACATCCAGCGCTCGGCGATCCTGCGCGGACTCGATGAGTTGCTGCCGCCGTCTGGCCCGATCCTGCACGCGCTCGGGCGATTTGACCCGCTGCCGTCGGTGCGGGGGCCCGCGGCGGACGTCCCGGCCCCGAACCGCAGGGTGCTGGCCACGCCCGGCGTGCAAGCGGCGCGCGCGAGCGTCGTGCGCGTCGTCGGCTCGGCGTGCGGGCTGGGGATCGAGGGCAGCGGGTGGGTCGCGGCGCCCGGCGTGGTCGTGACCAACGCCCACGTGGTCGCGGGGGAGCGCGACACGGTCGTGCAGGTCGGCGGCCACTCACCCGGTCTTCCGGCGACCGTCGTCGCCTACGACCCCGGCAACGACATCGCGGTGCTGCGCGTTGGGACCCGGCTGGCCCCGCCGCTGAAAATCGTGCCGAACCCCAGGTCCGGGACGGCGGCCGCGATCCTCGGTTACCCGCTCGACGGACCGTTCGACGCCGAGCCGGGACGCCTGGGCCAGACGCGGCTCGTGAGCACCGACGACTCCTACGGCAACGGACCGGTGCAGCGCTCGATCGCGTCGCTACGCGGCCGTGTCAGGCCCGGCAACTCCGGCGGTCCGATGGTCGACGGGTCCGGCCGCGTCGTCGCGATGGTGTTCGCGGCGGTCACGGGCCCCAGCGCCGGCCACGGGGGCTTCGCCGTCCCAACCTCCCTGATCCGCCAACAGCTCGCGCTAGCGGCGACGCGAACCAACCCCGTGAGCACGCAGAACTGTTCGGAGTAGACGTATCTGGGTGAGCGGCGCGCCCAGAACCGGATGCCCGGGACACCGAACCGCGAGCGTTGGCTCACGAATGGCGCCCCGGGCGAACCGCCCCCGGAATCCGGTCGACGACACGCCGTGGGCGGACGGTGGTCTGCAACACCGTCCGCCCTTAGGCGTTTATTGCCCCCCGACGTCCTCGGCCATCTGATGCACCGTTTCCAGCTCTAGCGCCCCTAGCAGCTGTGGGTGATGATGAGCGAGGTGTCGCTGTGCCGCGTCGAACAGCTCCTGTTCGGAATCGCCAGAGAGTTGCGCCCCGCACTCACAGAATGCGATCCGACGGTGTCTGTTCTCGATCGTGGTCATCTGACCCTGGTCTAACTGGCTAGGCTCCACCTCGTGCGCCCCACCGAGCGCGTCGGTCTGTGAGACCCCGGTCTCCACAGGCGACACAATCTCCGGCGGCCGTTGTCGATACGTTTCCAGATCGTTGCCGGTGTCCGCTACCGCGACTGAGAGAACCCGAATTCAGCTCTGCGGACGGCTGTCCGTGGAGATCGACGGCGCGCAGCGGGCCGGGGCGCTGCGCGGCAAGCAGGTCCCGCTGCTGCTCGCCTACATGCTGCTCAACCGCTCCCGGCACATCGGGCGCGAGGAGCTGATCGGCGCGCTGTGGCCCGACGACGCGCCCGTCTCCCAGGACGCGGCGCTGCGAACGCTCCTGTCGCGGCTGCGCTCAGCGCTTGGCACCGCTTCGCTGGCGGGCCGGGATGAGCTGATCCTCGAGCTCCCGGCGCCCGTGTGGATCGACCTGGAGGCGGCCGCGCTCGAGGTCGAGCGCGCGCGTGGGGCGCTCGCCCGCGGCGACGCTCGCAGCGCCTGGGCGATCGCGCAGGTGCCGCTGAACATCGCCGGGCGCGGGCTGCTGCCCGGCGCGCAGGCAAACTGGCTGGACGCCAGACGCAGGGAGCTCGAGGACGTTCGGCTGCAGGCGCTCGAGGTGGTCGGGCGCGCGGGGCTCACGCTCGGAGGCTCGCAGCTCGCCTCGGTCGAGCGCGCGGCGCGCAGCCTGATCGAGTCCGAGCCCTACCGCGAGTCCGGCTACGTGCTGCTGATGGAGGCGTTCGCCGGTCAGGGCAACGTCGCCGAGGGGCTGCGCGTGTTCGAGACCTTGCGGACGTTGCTGCGCGAGGAGCTCGGGACCTCGCCGTCGCCCGAGACGATCGCCGCGCACGAGCGCCTGCTGCGTCCGGCCTCGCGCGGCCAGGTGACCGAGCGCGCCGACGGCAGCGGCGCGGCCAGGTACCGGATCGAGCTGCCGGCGGAGCTGACCGTACGAGCCGAAGCGCCGCTGGTCGGGCGCAAGCGCGAGCTCGAGCAGCTTTGGAGCCTGTGGGCCGCGGCGACAGAGCCCGGCGCAGGAGCCGATCGCGGCCGTTTGCGCGGGCCACCGCGACGGCTCGTGATGATGACCGGCGATCCTGGGATCGGCAAGTCGCGGCTGGCCGCGGAGATCGCGCGCCGGGCGCACGACGAAGGCGCATTCGTGCTCGCCGGGCGCTCGCCGCAAGAGGCGTTGGTCCCATATCAGCCTTTCGTGGAAGCGCTGCGCCAGTACTTCATGGGGGTCCCGTTCAGCGAGCTGCGCGCCAGCGCGCGCGAGTACGGCTCGGAGCTCGCGCGGCTGGTGCCCGAGCTGCGCCGCCGCGCGCCGGAGCTGCCGGCGCCGCTCGAGAGCGAGCCCGAGACGGAGCGCTACCGCCTGTTCGAGGCCGTCGTCGGGTTGATGAGCGAGATCTCGGCGACAGCGCCGCTGCTGCTGGTGCTCGACGATCTGCAGTGGGCCGACCGCCCGACGCTGCTGCTGCTGCGCCACCTGGCGCGTGCCCCGCACCCGGGCCGGGTGCTCGTGCTGGGCGCCTACCGGGGGACCGAAGCGCGGATGGGCGGATTCGCCGATGCGCTCGCCGAGCTGCGCCGCGATCGGCTGGTCACCCAGATCGAGGTGCCCGGCCTCGACGAGAGCGAGACCGCCGAGCTGGTCCGCCTGCGCACCGGGGGCCAGCCGACCGCGTCGTTCTGTAGCGCGTTGCACGAGGAGACCGAGGGCAACCCGTTCTTCATCGAGGAGATCGTGCGCCATCTCCAGGAGGCCGGTGTGCAGACCGATCACGCCGGGGCCCGGGCCCTGCAGCGGTTCGGGCTGCCCGAGGGGGTCAAGGACGTGATCGCCCGGCGCCTGACGCGGCTGGACTCCGAGGCGATGGAGTGGCTCAGAGCCGCGGCCGTGATCGGACGCGACTTCGATTCGTCGCTCGTCGAGCGAGTCGTCCCGCTCGACGAGGACACGTTCCTCGACGCTCTCGACGACGCGCTCGCCAGCGGCCTGGTTGTCGGTGCGCCCGCCGGTAGCGGCCGCTACAGCTTCTCGCACGCGCTGATCCGCGAGACGCTGTATGACGGGATGTCGGCGCCGCGGCGCGCGCGCACCCATCGGCGCGTCGGCGAGGCGCTGGAAGGAGACGGCGATCGCCACCTGACCGCGCTGGCGCTGCACTTCACGCGCGCCGCCGGGCCGGAGGACTCCGAGAAGGCGATCGAGTACGCGACACGTGCGGGCGAGCAAGCGACCGCGATGCTCGCCCACGAGGAGGCCGTCGACCACTACATGCGCGCGCTTGAAGTGCTCGAGCGCTTCAACCACGACGGCGATTCGAGGCGGTGCGAGCTGCTGATCCTGCTGGGCGAGGCACAGGTCCGAGCAGGCGAGCGCCCGCCGGCGTGGGAGACGTTCCGCGAGGCAGCCGCGATCGCCTCCCAACTCGGAGACGGCGAGCGGCTTGCGAGGGCGGCGATCGGCGCATCGAGCAGGTACATCCAGCCGCCCGGCGTCGTCGACGAGGAGCTGATCGCGATGCTCGAGCGGGCGCTGGCGATGACCGACGGCGAGCGCACGGTCGTCCGGATCGGGCTGCTCGCCCGGCTGTGCGGGGCGCTGTACTTCTCGCTTCGACGCGAGCGGATGACCGAGCTGGCGGCCGAGGCGACGGAGATCGCCCGACGAGCTCAAGACGCCGCGGGCGCGCGCACTCGCGGCGGCGGCGAGGCGGCGCACATTCTGGAGCCCCACCCACCTCGAGCAGCGCCTGTCGGACTCGACCGAGCTGCTGACGCTGGCGCGCGAGGCGGGCGACCTCGAGCTTGCGCTGCAGGGCCATGCGTGGCTCGTCGTCGATCTGCTCGAGCACGGGGACGCCGACGCGGTCGACGTCCAGATCGAGGCGTTCACCGAGGGCGCGGAGCATCTGCGCCAGCCGCTCTACCTCTGGAACGCGGCGGTGTGGCGCGCGATGCGCGCCCTGCTCACCGGCCGGCTCGAAGCCGCCGACCGGCTCGCGGCCGAGGCGCTGGCGACCGGCTCCTACGGCGAGGCGGTCACGGCGTCGCAGTACTACGCGACCCAGCTGCTGGGGATCCGCCGCGAGCAGTCGCGGATCGCCGAGCTCGAGGCGCCGGCCAAGGAGATGGTCAAGGCGAACCCGGTCCGAGCTGCCTGGCGCGCCGCGCTGGCGACGCTGTACTGGGAGTCAGGGCGCCTGGATCAGGCGCGCGAGGAGTTCGAACTGCTCGCGGCGCACGACTTCGCCGACATCCCAGTCGACGGGGACTGGCTGATCGCGATCACGCTGCTGGCCGACTGCAGCGTCGCGCTGGCCGACGCCGGGCGGGCCGCGAAGCTGTATGAGCTGCTCGCGCCGTACCGCGACCTCAACGTCGTAATCGGCCTCGCCGCCGTCTGCCTGGGCTCAGCGGCTCAGTACCTCGGCCGCCTATCGGCAACGATGGGTCGCCCCGACGAGGCGGCGGCCCAGTTCGAGCGGGCCCTCGCCGCAAACGAGCGCCTCAAAGCCCCGGTCTGTCTCGCCCACACGCAGCTGGATTACGCGTCCCTGCTCGGGGCGGCCGACCCACGGGCCCGCGAGCTGGTCGACGCAGCGGCCCTGACGGCATCTCAACTGGAGCTCCCAGCGGTTGCCAAGCGCGTTGCAGCGCTGAGGAATCCTTGACAGCGCTCCGATCCGGGTCGCTATCTTCCGACACTTCATGCCAAAGACACTCGTCATCGCAGAGAAGCCGTCGGTCGGCCGCGATCTAGCGAAGGTGCTGACCGGCCCGTTCACGAAAGGTGAGGGCTACCTCGAGGGGCCCGAGCACATCGTCACGTGGGCGGTCGGTCACCTTGTCCAGCTCGCCGATCCAGACGAGTACGACGATCGCTTCAAGAAGTGGCGGATGGCCGATCTGCCGATCGTTCCCGAGCAGTTCAAGCTGGTCGTGCGCGACGAGCGGTCAAAGAAGCAGATGAACGTCGTCAAGCGCCAGCTCGGGCGCGACGAGGTCAACCTGGTCGTCAACGCCTGCGACGCCGGGCGCGAGGGCGAGCTGATCTTCGCCTATCTGTACGAGAAGTCGGGGTCGCGCAAGGCGGTCCAGCGGCTGTGGCTGAACTCGATGACCCAGAAGGCGATCCAGGACGCGTTCGACGCGCTGCGGCCGGCCGCCGAGCTGGCGACGCTCGAGGCGGCGGCCCGGTCGCGCTCGGAGGCCGACTGGATCGTCGGCATGAACGCCACGCGCGCCGCGACGATCAGGCTGCGCTCGTCGTTTGACGGGGCGGTCTCGCTGGGGCGAGTGCAGACGCCGACGCTGGCGATCCTGGCCAACCGCGAGAACGAGATCCGAGCGTTCAAGCCGGAGCCCTACTGGGTCGTAGACGCGCAGTTCGACACCGTCGCCGCGCCCGCTCGCAGCTACGAGGGCCGCTACCACGCCGGCGCGAACCCTCGGATCAAGACCGCCGAGGAGGCGGCTGCGATCGTCACCGCCTGCGAGAACCAGCGCGACGGGGTAATTACCAAGCTCGAGAAGACTCAGCGCAAGGAGCGCCCGCCGCTGCTGTACGACCTCACGTCGCTGCAGCGCGACGCCAACAGCCGCTTCGGGTTCTCGGCACGACGGACGCTGGCCGCCGCCCAGCGCCTGTACGAGGAACACAAGGCGCTGACCTACCCGCGCACGAGCTCCCGGTACATCACCCGCGACATGATCGGGGAGATCAAGCCGATCGCAAAGCTCGTCGGCGAGCAGCGCGAGTACCTGCAGGCCTCGCATTATGTGCTCGGGCTCGACGTGCTGCCGCTCGGACGCGTGGTCAACGACGCGAAAGTGACCGATCACCACGCGATCATCCCGACGCGGGCCGATCGCCATCCGGTCGACAAGATGACCGAGGACGATCGCCGGATCTACGACCTCGTCGTGCGGCGGTTCCTCGCGATCTTCCATCCCGACGCCGTGTTTGAGAACACGCGGGTCGAGACGACGGTTGCCGAGCACGTCTTCCGCACCCGGGGAAAGGTGATGCTCGTGCCCGGCTGGCGCGGCGTCTACGGCGAGTCGGCCGATGTCGACGCGGCGGCCCGCGGCGATGACGACGAAGAGGGCAGCGAGCAGCAGCTGCCCAAGCTCGAGCAGGGCGAGCGCGCGGACGTCCGGGAAATCTCCTCCGAGGAAAAGGAGACCAAGCCGCCCCGGCGGTTCACCGAAGGCAGCCTGCTGGGGGCGATGGAGACCGCCGGCAAGCTCGTCGAGGAGGAGGAGCTGCGCGAGGCGATGAAGGATTCCGGGATCGGTACGCCGGCGACCCGGGCCGCGATCATCGAGCGCCTGATCCAGGTCGGCTACATCGAGCGCGACGCCCGCGCCCTCGTCGTCACCGAGAAGGGCCTGAACGTGATCCGCCTGCTCGGCGAGCATCCGCTGACGTCGCCGGGGATGACCGGCGACTGGGAGCACCGGCTCGCCAAGATCGAGACCGGCCAGGACTCACGCGAGGCATTCATGGGCGACATCGTCAAGTTCACCGAGGACACCGTCGGCGAGCTGGACACCAAGCTCAAGGACGTCCGCATCCCTCGCGCCAACCTCGGGCCGTGTCCGATCTGCAGGCGCGACATCGTCGAGAATCGCAAGGGCTATTCGTGCTGGTCGCGCGAGGATCCTGGATGCGGGTTCGTGATCTGGAAGGCCAAGGCCGGCAAGCAGCTGCCGCTGGCGGTCGCCCGCGAGCTGATCAAGACCGGCCGCACCGAGAAGGCCGTCAGCGGCTTCAAGGGCCGTTCTGGGCGGAGCTTCCGCGCGCGGCTCGCGCTGCAGCAGAGCGAGGACGGCAAGTGGCGGGTGGAGTTCGACGAGCCGTGGGCGAAGGAGGGCGCGAAGCCGCCCGAGGTCGAGGAGGGCCAGGAGCAGCCCGGCGGGCAGGGCGAGGCCGCGCAGGAGCCCGAGGCCGCATAGGCGGCCGTGGCCGTCCCGGCGCGGGAGCGGACGCTGGCGTCGAGGGCCGTCAGCTTGCCGTTTGACTGGTCGCTGACCGACGCTCAGGCGTCGGCGGTGTGCGATGCGGTCGGGGCAGTCAGCGGTAGCCCGGAGCGATCGTCTACGCGATCGCCGGGGTCGTAGTCGCCGTCGGCGAGGACGACGATCGTCACGGGCTCGGCCACTGCCTCGATCTCGTGCCAGACCCCCGGCGGGATGTGGACCATGTCGCCTGCCCGAAGCCCCAACTCATCGGATTGCTCGCCGTCGTCGAGCGCGACTCGTGCGTGTCCTGAGACCGCAACGAGCAGGCGGTGCTGTGTGCGATTCGCATGCCCGGCGCGTCTGCCGCGCAGCGGGATGTCGCTGAGGACATACGCACGTTTGACATCAAACGGCGCCTGATCGAGCGGCAGCAACGTGACCCTGCCGCGCGCGTCGTCGAATACCGGCGCTACCCCGAGAGGCTGCGCGGCCGTGCCTCGATCTCCCATTAGTTGAGATGCTATCCCCGATGACTCCGCGCGGCGTTGCTTGGCTTCGCGCCCGGTTGTGGCCGACGCGTCGGCTGTTCGAGGGCCGGCATCGGGAGATGATGCAGCAGCTCGTAGAGCTGCGCCGCTGCACGGACGCGATCGCCGCCCGGCAGGATCAGCTGTTTGCGGCCCAGGCCGAGCTGACCACCAGGCTGCGAAGGACCCAGGCGTTGACGGCCCGCGCGTACGAGGCGCTGCAGGACTGGCCGGCGCTGCTACAGGCGGCGCGCACCGACCCTGGGTACGAGGTCGCCTACCAGGATCCCGACCCGTTGATCAGCATCCCGATTCCGACGTTCAAATCGCCCGACACTCTCTGCGAACGGGCACTTGCCTCAGTTCGGTCGCAGACCCACCGCAACTGGGAGGCGATCGTGGTCGGGGACCACTGCACCGACGAGACCGAGCAGCGCGTGCTCGCGCTCGGAGATCCGCGCATCCGCTTTCACAATCTCGCGGCCCGGGAGAACGATCCACCCGATCCATGGGAGCGGTGGGCTGTGAAGGGGAGCGTCCCGCGGTCGGTTGGGGTCTCGATGGCATCGGGTCGCTGGATCGCCCCGCTCAGCCATGACGACGAGTGGGACAGCGACCATCTCGAGGCGCTGCTGGCGGTAGCCCGAGAGAGCCGCTGCGAGGTCGCCTACTCACGGATGCGGGTAGTTGATGCCCTAGCCGCCGGCCAACCCGTGTTCACCTCGATTGGCGCGTGGCCGCCTCGACTCGGGGGCTATGCATGGCAATCCTCGATGTTCCACTCCGGCCTTCGATTTCTGCGCTATGACCGCGCCTGCGCGTTCGCGTCTGAGCCCAACGACTGGAACCTCGCCCGGCGGGCGTGGGAGGCCGGCGTGCGCTTTCAGTTCGTAGACCGCGAAACCGCGACCCTGTTCCACTACTCGCGGGAGCGGGCGATCGAGGACGAGTACGCGGCCGCAGGGCTCCCGCCGTCGGCCGCCGCGTATCCGTGAGGATCGTCCTCTACGCGGTCTCGACCCCTCACGCAAGCGAGTTGGTCGAGACGGCGCAACGGCTTGGCTGGGAGATCGCCGCCGCCGTACGGAACCTCCCGTCCGCGCCCATCCCGCCCGAGGTGCCGTCGGTCGTCGAGGCCGATGAGCTCGATCCCGGACTGCTGACACTGCACTTCGCCGTCCCTCAGACCTCGCCGGCGCAGCGACACGCCGCGATCGCCGACGCGCGCGCCCGCGGCTTTCGCCACGCCGCAACCGTTGCCGACCCATCTGCGGTCATCGCCTTGAGTGCTGCGCTTGCCGAGGGCTGTTACGTCGGCGCGGGCTCGGTGATCGGGGCCGGCGCCGTCATCGGCGCCGGCGCGCTCGTCAACCGCTCGTGCTCGATCGCGCACCACGTCGTGTTCGGCGAGTACGCGACCACCGGGCCGGGGGTCGTGATCGCCGGGGGTTGCCGGATCCAGTCCGGCGCGTTCATCGGCGCCGGCGCGGTGCTGGCGCCGGAGGTCGAGATCGGGCGCGGCGCGGTCGTCGGGGCCGGCGCGGTCGTGATCCGGGACGTCGGAGCGCGCGAAGTCGTCGTCGGCAATCCCGCCCGTGTGCTGCGCCATGCCGACGTTCCGGCGGGGGTTCCATGGGAGCAGTAGCCGGTTGATTCTCAGGGAGGGACGAATCTGTCTCTGCAGGCGTCTGGCGGCGCCGGATCGGCGTCGGATCGCCACCCACCGAAGGGGTCCGTAGCTGGTCGAGAAACGGACGCATGTTGGCCGTTTCTCGACCACCTGGGGAGTGCGTCGGTCGGGCGATTGCGACCCGTCGGGACCACGCGCCACCATAGGGCGGATGCCGCTTACGCTCGTTCTCGGTCCCGCCAACTCCGCCAAGGCCGGCGAAGTGCTCGGCGCGTTCGGCGACGCGGCGCATCGCGGCGCGCTGCTGGTCGTGCCGACAACGTTCGACGCCGAGCACTACGCCAGGGAGCTGGCGCGCGACGGGATCGTCCTCGGCTCGGTGCTGACGTTTCGAGGCCTGGCGCGGGAGGTGGCCAGGCGGGCCGGCTATGCGGGGCGGCGGCTGTCGGAGCTCCAGCGCGAGGTCGTGCTGCGGCGGGCCGTGGACGGGCTGACGCTCGACGCGCTCGGGCGGTCGGCCCGGGCGCCCGGATTCGCCGGCGCGGCGGGCGAGCTGATCGCCGAGCTCCAGCGGTCGTTGATCACGCCGCAGCGACTGCACCAGGCGCTGTCTGCCTGGGCGGCGGCAGACACCAGGCGGGCAGCGTACGCGCGCGACGTCGCGTCGATCTACCGCGCGTACGTCGGCGAGCTTGACCGGATCGGCCGCGTCGACGCCGAGCTGTTCGCCTGGCGCGCGCTCGACGCGTTGCGCGCCGAGCCGGGGCGGTGGGGCGATGAGGCGGTGTTCCTGTACGGGTTCGACGACCTGACCGCGATCGAGCGCGACGCGGTCGAGACGCTGAGCCGGATCGTCGGCGTCGAGGTGACCGTCTCGCTCACCTACGAGCCCGGGCGGGCGGCGCTGAGCGCGCGCGCCGAGGTCGTGCAGGAGCTGCGGGCGATCGCGCAGCGAGTCCGCGAGCTGCCGCCGCTCGACGAGCACTATGGGCCCGCGTCGCGCGCCGCGCTTCATCACCTCGAGCGCTGTCTGTTCGAGCCCGACCCGGACCGGATCGACCCCGGCGACAGCGTCCGGCTGCTCGAGGCCGCCGGCGATCGGGCCGAGGCGGAGCTCGTCGCCGCCGAAGTGATCGAGTTGCTGCGCGCCGGCGTCGCGGCGGAGGAGATCGTCGTCGTCTCGCGCTCGCTGGCCCGCACCGCGGCGGTGATCGAGCGTGTCTTCGCGCGCTACCGGATCCCGCTCGCCAGCCGCCGACGCGTTCCGTTCGCGCATACGGCGCTGGGCCGCTCGGTCCGCGCGCTGGCCCGCTGCGCGTTGGTCGGCGACGGCGGGGCCCGGGCTGGAGACCTGCTCGACTACCTGCGCACGCCGGGTCTGCTCGAACGCCCGGAGATCGCAGACGCGCTGGAGGCGGAGGTCCGGCGTGAGGGGATCCTGAGCGCGCGGCACGCGCGGGAGCGCCTGGCCTTCGAGCTCGATGAGATCGACGTCCTGCGTAGCGCCGACGATCTGCCCGCCGAGCTGGCCCGCCAGGCGCGACGGATGCTGTCGCTGCCCCACCGCGGGAGCGCCGCGCAGCTGACCGCCGCCGAGGAGCAGGATGCGCATGCGCTGGCGGCGCTGCTGGCGGCTGTGGCGCAGCTCGGTGAGCTCGGCGAGCGGGTGTCAGCGACGCAGTTGCTGACGCTGCTCGACGATCTCGAGCTGCTGACCGCGCCGGCGCCAAGGCCGGGAGCGGTGCTGCTCGCCGAGCCGCTGGCGGTCAGGGCTCGCCGGTTTCGCGCGGTCTTCGTGTGCGGCCTGGTCGAGGGCGAGTTTCCGCTGCCGGGATCGAGCGAGCCGTTTCTGTCCGACGAGCAGCGGCATGAGCTCGCGGTCACCGCCGGGCTGCGGCTGGCGCCGTCTGAGAGCGCGCTGGATCGGGAGCGCTACTTGTTCTACGCGTGCGTCTCGCGCGCGACCGAGCGAATCGTCTTCAGCTACCGCAGCTCCGACGAGGAGGGCAACCTCGAGCTGCCCTCGCCGTTCGTCGCCGATGTCGCCGATCTGTTCGTGCCCGAGTGGCTGGACCGGCGACGCCGGCGGCTGCTTGCGGACGTCGTCTGGAGCCGCGGCGAGGCGCCGACCGAGCGCGAGCTCGCGCTCGCGCAGGCGCGCGAGGCGCCGGCGCGATCTGACGCCGCCTGGTTGGCGTCGGGCGACGCGGGCGGCGGGGTGCGGGTGCTCGGCGACCGCGCACTCGCCCACGTGCGCCATCGCGAGGTCGTCTCCGGGGGCGCGCTGGAGACGTTCGCCGCGTGTCCGGTCAAGTGGCTGGTCGAGCGCGAGCTGTCCCCGGCGCGGTTCGAGCCCAACCCGGACCCGCTCGCACGGGGTAGCTACATCCACAGGGCGCTCGAGGACGTGATCGGGCGGCTCGATGCGCCGCTGACGCCGGAGTCGCTCCCCGACGCGCTGCGGATCCTGGACGAGGTCCTGGCCGACTTGCCGCCGGCGATCGCCGCCGGGCGCCCGCAGCCGGTCCGCGAGGCGATGTTGCGCTCGATCGCGGCCGACCTGCGACGTTACCTCGAGCACGAGGCGGCCGGCGGGGCCGGGTGGCAGCCGCAGGCGCTCGAGCTGCGCTTTGGCTTCACCGAGGAGGAGGGCTCGCTGCCGATGCTCGCGCTCGGGGGCGATGGCGAGCGCACGTTCGTGCGCGGCGTGATCGACCGCGTCGACGTCGACCCCGAGGACGGCCGTCGGGCGATCGTGCGCGACTACAAGAGCGGCAGCGCGAGACCCGAGCAGCAGGGGGCGCGCTGGCAGGCCGATCGCCAGCTGCAGGTCGCGCTGTACATGCTCGCCGTCCGCGAGCTGCTCGGATTGGAGCCTGTCGGCGGGCTCTATCAGCCGCTCGGCGGCGGCGACCTGCGGCCGCGTGGAGTGTTTCTGCGAAGGCACGCCGATCGGCACTGGCGTGGTCGCGACCGACGGGCGCGAGCAAGCGCAGCTCGACGAGCTGCTGGCCGACGCGCGCGACCGGGCGGTGGCGCTGGCGGCAAGGCTGCGAGGCGGGGCGCTGGAGCCATGCCCGCAGACCTGCTCGCGCAACGGCTGCCTGTACCCCGGCATCTGCTGGGCGGCGGCGTAGCCGTGCAGTTCACGCCGGAACAGACCGCGGCGATCGAGCGCCGCAGCGGCGATCTGCTGCTGGACGCAAGCGCGGGCAGCGGCAAGACCTCGGTGCTCGTCGAGCGGTTTGTGCGAGCGGTACTCGAGGACGGCGTCGCCGTCGGCGCGATCCTGACGATCACGTTCACCGAGAAGGCGGCGGCGGAGCTTCGCGACCGGATCCGCGGTCGCCTGCGAGCGCTTGGGGCCGATGAGGCGGCGCGCGCGACCGAGGGCGCGTTCATCTCCACGATTCATGGGTTCTGCGCGCGCGTGCTGCGCACGCACGCCCTCACCGCCGGGATCGATCCGGCGTTCGTGGTGCTCGACGAGACGCAGGCTCAAGGGCTTGCCGACGAGGCGTTCGACGACGCGCTCGCGCACCTCGCGCGCGATCAGCGCGGCGCCATCGACCTGATCGCGGCCTACGGCGTCGGGTTGTTGCGCGACGCGATCGTCGCCGTGTTCTCCGAGCTGCGCGCCCGTGGCGAGGCCCACCCGCGCCTTCCACCCCTGCCGGATCCCGAGACCGACGGCGAACAGCTCGAGGCGGAACTGCGGGAGGCGGCCGAGCGTGCCGCGGCAGAGCTCGGCGCGATCCCGAACCCGGCCGTCCGCGTCGTCCAGGCGCTCGACCGGCTGGATCGCTGCGCGACCGTGGTCGCCGCGGCCGACCCGTGGCCGGGCGAGCTCGAGAGCATCGCGCTGCCCGGCGGCAACGGCGCCGCGCTGACGACCGATGTCTGCCGGCAGTACACCGAGGCGCTGGCCAACTTTCGCCGCGCCTGCGAGTGGCGGCGCGCGCGGCGAGTCCACGCTCTGCTCGACCGCTTGCTGATCGCCTTCGGCGAGCGCTACGAGGCACGCAAGCGCGACTGCTCGGGCGTCGACTTCGAGGACCTCGAACTGCTGTGCCGCGACCTGCTTTCGGGCGACGAGCGAACTGCGCGAGCGCTATCGCCGGCGGTTTGAGCACGTGATGGTCGATGAGCTGCAGGACACCAACCAGGTGCAGCTCGACCTGATCGAATCGATCTCCCGAGAGAACCTGTTCACGGTCGGCGATGCGCAGCAGTCGATCTACGGCTTTCGCTACGCCGACGTCGAGTTGTTCGAGCGCCGGGGACGGCGCCTTGCAGAGCGCGGAGGCAGGGCGACGCTGCAAACAAACTTCAGGTCGCGCCCGGAGATCGTCGAGGCGATCAACGCCGCGTTCGCGGTCGCGCTCGGCGAGCGGTTCTCGCCGCTGCGCGCGGGCCGCGTCGACCCGCCGGCGGATGAGCCGCTGGTCGAGCTTCTGATCGCCGACAAGGCCGGCGACTGGGCGCTGGACGGCGTCGCCTCGCCGTGGCGCATCGCTGAGGCAAGGGCGCTCGCTCGCCGCGTCGGGGAGCTGGTCACCGGCGGCGCCGCCGCGCGCGACATCGTCCTGTTGACCCGCGCGACCACCGACCTGCGCGTGTACGAGCGCGCGCTGGAGGCGGCCGGGATCCCGACCTACGTGATCGGCGGCCGGGGATACTGGGCGCACCCGCAGGTGGTCGACCTGATGGCCTACCTGCGCGCGCTGGCCAATCCTCGCGACGAGGAGGCGCTGTACACCGTGCTTGCTTGCCCTCTGGTCGGCGTCACACTCGACGCGCTGGTGGTGCTCGGCGCGGCCGCCCGCGCGTCCGCCTGCGATCCGTGGTCGGTGCTGCGGGAGCCGGACGGGCGCCTCGACGAGCTCGGCGCCGATGATCTGGACAAGCTCGCGACGTTCTCCGGCTGGTTTGCGGCCGAGCGCGCGGTCGTGGCCCGCGCCGGAGTGGAACAGCTGCTCGAGCGGGCGCTCGAGCAGACTGGCTACGACCTCGCGATCGTTGCGATGCCGGGAGGCGAGCGGCGGCTTGCGAACGTCCGCAAGCTGATGCGCCTCGGGCGCGACCACGAGGCCGCCGCCGGTCCCGACCTGCGCGGGTTCCTCGAACTGGTCTCTGGCCGCGGCGCGGGATCGGGTGCCGTCGCCGGCGTCGTTGCCGCGTCCAGCCGCGAGAGCGAGGCGCCGGTGGAGGGAGAGGCGCTGAACGCCGTGCGTTTGATGACGATCCACCGCGCCAAAGGCCTCGAGTTCGAGATCGTCTGCGTCGCCGATCTGGGCCGCGGCCCGGTGTGGCGGACCGAGTTGCTTCGGATCGGGCGAGATGGGCGGTTCGGGCTGCGGCTGGCCGAGCCGGGCACCGGCAGGCGCGAGCCGGCGCTCGACTATCGAGCGCTCGGTGAGGAGCGCCAGCGAGTGCAGGACGAGGAGGAGCGCCGGTTGTTCTACGTGGCGATGACGCGGGCACGCGAGCGGCTGCTGCTGAGCGGGGCGGCGCGGCTGGACGCGTGGCAGTCCAACGGCACGGGAGGCGCGATCGGCTGGATCGCCCCGGCATTCGTCCCCGAGATCGCCGCCCGCGTCGGCTCGGAGTCTCGTTTCGTCGTCAACGGGGTCGACGTGCGGATCGAACGCTCGCCGGGCGTGGATGAGCGGGTGCCGGATGCTGCTGCGGATCGTCTGGGCCCGGAGGCCACCCCGGCGGAGTCTGAGGCGCCCGAGGTCGTCGCGGCGCCGGCGCCGCCGGAGCCGGTGCCGCTCGCCCCACCGGTGTCGACGCTCAGCTATTCGGCGCTCAGGGAGTACGAGCGCTGCGGCTATCGCTTCTACGCCGAGCGCGTGCTCGGGCTGCCGGCGCTCGAGCCTGCGCCCGAGATCGCCGCCGCGCCCGCAGAGCCGCCCGCAGAGCCGCGCGCTGAGCCCGCGGCCGTGGCTGTCCTCGGGGCCGCCGAGCGCGGGATCCTCGCCCACGCGCTGCTCGAGAAGCTCGACTTCCGCCGCCCGCTCGTCCCGTCGGCCGCGGCGATCGTCGCGGCGGCGACCGACCATGTCCCGAGCGTCGCCGAGGCCGAGGAGCTCGAGGCCCTGATCCGAGGGTTTGCCGAGTCGGAGCTCTGCGAGCGGCTGGGCCGCGCCGCCGACGCCCGCCGCGAGGAGCGCTTTGCGTTCCTGTTGCCGGGCGGGGTGATGATGGTCGGCGTGTTCGACGTGCTGGCCCGCGAGCCCGGCAACCGTCTGCTGGTCGTGGACTACAAGAGCGACCGGTTGCTCGGCGCGGCCCCTGCGGCGGTCGTCGCGGGCTCCTACCAGACCCAGCGGGAGCTGTACGCGCTGGCCGCGCTGCGGGCCGATGCTGAGGCCGTCGAGGTCGTGCACTTGTTCCTGGAGGCGCCCGGCGAGCCGGTGATCGCGTCGTTCTCGCAGGAGCACCGCGAGCAGCTCGAGGCGCGGCTGCAGGCGATGACCGCCGGCGTGGTGGCGCGCGACTTCGCGGTCACCGATCAGCCGCACCGCGCGGTCTGCGGAGGGTGCCCGGCCGAGGGCGGGCTGTGCTCGTGGCCGCTCGACGCAACCCGCCGAGACGCCCCTGACCGTTTGTTCTGAACTCGGCTCCCGCCTGTTCAGCGCTCGAAGCGCACGTCGATCTTCTCCTGTTCGGTGCGCTCTTCCACCTTGGCGAGCGCGGTCAGCGCTTCCTCGTCGGCCTTGATCGCCGGGCTGAAGAGGCTGCGCGGCCACAACCGGCGGGTCAAGACGACGTTGATCTCGGCCGCATACAGCGTCAGCTGCGCGCCGAGGTGCAGGAACAGGAGCAGCGCGATCACGAAACCGAACTGGGCGTAGGTCTCGGTCGTGTGCTTGAGAACGTGCCCGATGTAGACGCCGCCGAGGATCTGCAGGATCGTCCAGAACAGTGCCGCGACCGCGACGCCGATCCACAGGCGGCTCGTCTGCACTGCGCTCGAGGTCATCAGCCGGAACGCGACCATGAACAGGGCGAAGTTGAGCAGCAGCGAGAGGGCGATTCCGGCGACCTTCAGCGCCGGCCCGCCGAGACCGCCGTTGACGAGCCCCGCCGCCAGTGAGGCGAGGATGAACAGGACGCCGATGCTGGCCAGCAGCAGCAGCCCGCGCAGCCGCGACATGAAGAAGTCCGGACGATGCTTGAGCGGCACCGCCCAGACGGTGTCGAGCGCATTCTGGATTGCCTGCGTCACGCCGAAGCCGGCCCACAACGAGGTCAGCAAACCGATTACGAGCGGGAGCGCGCGGCCGTGCAGCGCGTGCGGGGTGATCTTCTGGCCGATGATCGGGAACTGGCCGAGGACCGAGTTCTCGATCGATCTCTGGGCCTGTGGATCGCCCTGGAGGACGAACCCCAGGATCGTGACGAACACGAGCAGCAGCGGGAACAGCGAGAAGAACGAGTAGTAGGCGACCAGCGCCGCGAGGCTGCCGCCGCGGTCGTCGCTGAACTTCTTGACGACCGCGATCGGGATCGCGAGCCAGGGATGCGCCTGCTGGTGACGATCAAACGCGCGTGCTGGACGCAGCCAATCCACGCATCGGTTCTACCCGACGGTGCAAGGCCGCACGCTCTGACAGCACCACGGTCGCGCCGCCGACGGGGCTGAACGTGATGCTCCGCCGTCCGGTTGGCTCGGCCGCCGCGAGTGCGGGCGCGACGTCGAAGCGGCTGAAGACGGACCGCACGACGATCTTCATCTCCAGAAGCGCGAAGCTCGCGCCCAGGCATCGCCGCCGTCCGCCACCGAACGGGATCCACGTGTACGTTCCGGGCGGCTTGTCGAGGAAGCGCTCGGGTCGCAGCGCTTTCGGCTCCGGGTAGATCGCGGGGTCGTGGTGAACCAGGTAGGCGCTGGCGAGTAGCGCGACGCCGGGCGGGTACTCGAACCCGCCGATCGTGATCGGCTTCTTGGTCAACCGCGGCTCTGCGTTTGGCAACACCGGCTTGAGCCGCAGCACCTC
This sequence comes from uncultured Solirubrobacterales bacterium, assembly GCA_963809685.1. Lineage (GTDB taxonomy): Bacteria > Actinomycetota > Thermoleophilia > Solirubrobacterales > Solirubrobacteraceae > Palsa-465. Next base: position 596,371 of record CAWEKN010000008.1, read on the forward strand.
GTTGATCGTCGCCGTGAGGTAATCCTCGCTGTCACCCTCGTCGATCTCCTGTACAAGCAGCCGCACCACACGCGGCTCGCGCGCGAGGCGCTCGAACGTCCACGCGAGCTGCGAGGCGGTGGTCTCGTGGCCGGCGACCAGCGCCGTCATCAACTCATCGCGGAGCTCCTGCGCAGACATCGGCGAGCCGTCCTCGTGGCGCGCCTGCAGCAGCATCGCGAGCACGTCGTCGCCGTCGCTGTCGCCCTGTGCCCGCCGCTCGTCGATCAGGTCGAAGATCAACTCGTCGGTGCGCGCGCGTATCTGCTGGAAGCGCTTGAACGGGCCGAACCAGCGCGTCGCGCGCTGCAACGGCGGGAGGACCGACAGGGGGTTCTCGGTGAACTCGAGCACGCCGGTCAGCCCGTCGCGGAGATCGTCGAGTCGCGGGCCGCTGTCGAGGCCGAACACGGCCCGCAGGATGATCTCGATCGTCAGTCGCTGCAAACGCGGGTGCAGCTTCACCGGCTGCCCGAGCGGCCACGAGTGCACCTCACGGTCGGTCAGCTCGGTCATCAGCCCGGCGAGGCGCTGCATCTTCTCGCCGTGGAACGCCGGCAGCATCAGCTTGCGCTGCTCCAGATGCGGGGCCTCGTCGAGCAGGATCACCGAGTTGCGTCCGATCAACGGCTCGAGCACCCGCGCGCCTTCGCCGGGGTGCAGCACGTCCGGGGGCGCCGTGAACAGCTCCTTGATCTCATCCGGATCGGACAGGATCACGAACGGAGGCTGAAACGGCAGCTGCACCGTGATCCGCTTGCCGTACCTGTCGCGCATCCGCTCCAGCGATGCGGCGGGGCGCGTCCACGTAGCGATCAGTTGAACCGGCGCCGGGGCGCGCGGTCCGGGGGGCAGGACGTTCCTGAGTTCACGCTTGCTCATGGTGAGCCTCCCACTGGATGGTGCCGCCGACTATCCGCCCGCACGAGGGTTCCGATGTGTGAGATTCGTCATTCATCGACGTCGCGAGACTGTACGCTGTGCGCGCGTGCGGGGACGGATCTCAGCGGTGGCGGTGGCGGTTGTCGGGCTGGCCGCGGGCACGAGCGCGAACGCCGCGGCATCGACGTTCTGCGTGCCGAGCACCGCGATCGCGGGTTGTCCTGCCGGCGCGATCCCCGAGCTTCACATCAGCGACGCCGTTACCGCTGCAGGCAACGGCGACACGATCGTATCGGCCAGGGGATCTTCAACGAGACGGTCAGCGACGGCGGCAAGTCGCTGACGTTCGTCGGAACGGGGGAGCCTCAGACAACGATCCAGGGCCAAGGGGTGACGGCGCTGACAGTTTCGGCCGGGTCGACCGCATCGGATCTCACGGTCGACCTTGGCAACGGTCAGGGAAATACAGGCATCAGTCTCGCCGGCACCGCTTCGCGCGTGGCGGTCACGGCGACACAGCCTGCGAACACGTTCAACAACATCGGCGTCGACCTCGTGGGCGGCGGGACGTTCGACCACGGCTCGGTGACACTGCCGTCGACGACCGAGGCGATGGGGTTCGGCGGTGTGATCGGCACCGGCACAGTGGACGACTCGAGCATCGATGCGCCCGTCGGCGTCACCGGCGACGGGGGCGGATTCATCCCCACGGTCCACCGCTGCGCGGATCACCGCCAACGTCGGCATTGCGGCCGTGGCCAACCCCGTGACGATCGACGACTCGCTGATCACGACTGTGCCTGGGCCGCGGCCGGAAACCGGGATCGGGATGGATCCCAACTTCGCGTCCGCGGCAGTCGTGGCCCGGCACGTCACGATTATCGGCAGTGGCAGCCCGGGTTCGACTGGGCTCTCACTCTCGGCGTTTGACGCCGCCATCCCGGCCACTAGCACGGCAACGCTTGACAGCTCGATCATCCGCGGCTACATCACCTCGATCGCTGCCGAGGCATCCTCGATTACGTTCCCCGCCACCTCGACGGTGACCGTCAGCTACAGCTTCTACGACCCAGCGATCGCATCGGTCTCGCAGTCAGGGCCCAAGGCGAGCGCGACGATCACGCGCGACACCCACTCCGGCAACATCGACCCGCTGTTCGTCAACGCGTCGACCGGCGACTTCCACCTCCGCGCCGGCTCGCCGGCGATCGACGCGGGCGACCCGGCCCCACCGGCGGCCGGCGAGTCGACGACCGATCTCGACGGCAACGCCCGCGCCGTTCCCGGCCGCCGCGGGGACGGCGCGATCAGCGACATCGGCGCGTTCGAGTTCCAGCCGCACCCGCCCAGCGTGAGCGCAACGGCGGCTTCGCAGAAGGCGGCGGTCGGGCATCTGACACGTTTACGGCCACCGGCTCGGACCCCGACCCCGGTGACTCGGTCGCGTTCACGTGGGCGTTCGACGACGGCGCGGACGCGACCGGACCGTCCGTCACCCATGCGTTCTCGCAGCGCCGGTCGCCATACGGCGACCGTCACCGCGACCGATCTCGACGGCTTCACCGCGGCCGCCTCGGTCGCGATCACGGTGAGCTGCGCCAGTGACCAACCGGCCCGACGATCACCGGTCTCAGCCTGACACCGCGGTCGTTCAAGGCCGCGCGGTCGGGCCCGGCGATCATTCGCGTCACACGCCACCCCCGGCGCGGCACGATCATCGGCTACCGCGACAGCCGCGCCGCGACGACGACATTCACGGTGTTCGCGCTGCAGACCGGCCGTCTGCGCGGCCGCTCATGCGTCGCCCCGACTCGCCGCAACCGCCACGCGCGCCGCTGCACGCGCCGCGTTCGGAAGGGCACGTTCGGCCACGCCGACGCTGCCGGCGCCAACCGCCTGGGCTTCAGCGGCCGAATCCGGGGCCGCCGGCTGCAGCCAGGTCGCTACCTCCTCCAGGCGGTCCCGCGGACGGCCGCCGGGGCCGGCCGGGCCGTGGTCGCCGGCTTCCGGATCCTGCGCTGAGCGGCCCGCGAGCGGTCACCCGAGCTCGTGACCCTCGACGGCGAGCAGCCGCCGCTTGCGCTCCAGGCCGCCGGTGTAGCCGCCGAGCCCTCCGCCGGAGTGCAGCACCCGGTGGCACGGCACGATGATCGGCAGCGGGTTGGATCCCAGCGCGTTGCCCGCCGCGCGGAATCCGCGCGGGCTGCCGGCCTGCGCCGCGACCAGCTTGTAGGTCGAGGATCCGCCGTACGGGATCTGCGCGGTCGCGCGCAGCACGCGTTGCGCGAAGCCGTGGGTCAGGCGCCAGTCGAGCGCCAACTCGAATCGCCGTCGGCGCCCGGCGAAGTACTCGTCGAGCTCGCGCCGCGGTTCGTCGAGAGAGCGCGGCGATTCCAGTACGCGCGGGGAGATCCGCTCGGCGAGCTCGCTCAGCGCCCAGTCCTCCTCGCCGTCGTCGAGATAGACGAGGCGGACGAGCCCGCGATCGGTGCTCGCGAGCAGGATCCGGCCGACCGGGGAATGGAGCGTCGCGTAGGCGACATCGAGCAGCCCGGCCGCGGCAGCGGCGGGGGCCAGCTCGGGCAACGGCGGCTCGGGCTGGTGGGACGCGATCGCGGCCAACGCGAGCTCGAGCGTGTGGTTGTCGTTGGTCATGGCTGATACTCCAATCGCAGTCGCTTCAGTCCTTCGTGGACGTTTCGCCGGGCCGCCTCCTCGCTGGTGCCCATCACCGACGAGATCTCGGCGTACGGGGCGTCGGCGACGTAACGCAGCGCGATCGCCGCGCGCTGCTTGCTCGGCAGCTCCGCGACGAGCGCCCAGAGCTCGTCTTCGCGCTCGGGCGGCGGGGGCGCCGGCCGCTCGGGGACGTCGGCGACGGCGAGCGCCTGGCGCCGGCGCGCACGCAGATGGTCGATCGCCTTGTGATGGGCCACCGTCAGGATCCAGCTGCGCAGGTTCGAGCAGTCGCGCAGGCGCGGATACGCCCGCAGCGCCGCCAGCCAGGTCTCCTGGTAACAGTCGTCGGCGTCGCTGCGGCCGACGGTCGCGACCAGGAACCGGTGGACGTCGCGAGCGTGGGCGTCGAGCAGCTTCTGAAAGGGCGGCAGCTTCACCGGGGATGAAACGCGCGAGCTCGTCATTTCGTGATCTGGGCTCGATTCTCCGCCATCCGGAGACGGGCAAGACTGCCCTCAACGCTTGAACGGCCGGGCGGTTCGCTATACAAAGCTGTATATGGCTCGACCGATTTGGTCTGGCGCGATCAGCTTTGGACTGGTCAATGTCCCAGTCAAGCTCTACAGCGCGACCTCCCCCAAGACAGTTCGCTTCCACCAACTCTCGAGTAAGACCGGCGTTCGCATCAAGCAGAAGCGCGTGGATCCCTCCACCGGCGAGGAGGTCGCGTACGAGGACATCGTCAAGGGCTACGAGATCACGCCGGAGCAGTACGTGCTGATCGACCCCGAGGAACTCGATGCGCTGGACCCGAAGGCGACGCGGACGATCGACATCGAGGAGTTCGTGGACCTCAGCGACATCGACCCGATCTATTACGACCACAACTACTACCTCGCCCCGACGACCGGCGGCGCGAAGGCGTATCGCCTGCTGCTCGACGCGATGCGGGAGGCGGGTAAGGTCGGGATCGGGCGCGTGGTGCTGCGCTCCAAGCAGCAGCTGTGCGCGCTGCGCCCGACCGAGGACGTGCTCGCGCTGACGACGATGCTGTTCGGCGACGAGGTCCTGGATCCCGATCGGATCGACGAGCTCGACTCGCTCAACGAGGCGGAGGCCACGGACCGCGAGCTGACGATGGCACAGCAGCTGATCGACTCGCTGTCGAACGATTTTGACCCGACCAAGTACCGCGACGAGTACCGCGAGCGCGTGCTCGAGCTGATCGAGCGCAAGGCCGCCGGCGAGGAGCTCACGGTCCAGCCGCAGGCCGAGGAGCCGGCCGCCGCGCCGGACCTGATGGCCGCGCTGGAGGCCAGCCTCGCCGCCGTGAAGTCCGGCGACGACGACGCTCCTGCCGCACCGGCGCCCAAGCCCCGCAAGCGCGCGGCGCCGAAGGACGGCGACGGCGCCAAGGCCAAGCGGCCGGCCAAGGCCAAACGCTGAAATTCCGGGCTCGGCGCCGGGCTGACTGCTCGGGCGCGGCCTAATTGTTCGCTAATCTTTCTCGCCCGTCCCAGCGCCGCCATCCGCGTCCCCGCTTCCAGGGCGCGTCACCTCAGAGAACATGAAACGTCTCGCTCCACCAGGGGCCAGCGGCCTCTACGACCCCGCCAACGAACACGACGCCTGCGGCATCGCGCTGGTCGCGAAGCTGTGGGGCGAGGCGAGCCATGCCGTGGTCGAGAAGGCGCTCGACGCGCTCGAGAACCTCGAGCACCGCGGGGCCGAGGGAGCAGACCCCAACACCGGCGACGGCGCCGGGATCCTGCTGCAGATCCCCGACGCGTTCGTGCGCGCGGTCGCGGGCGTCGAGCTGCCGCCGCCGGGCCGCTACGGCGTCGGCGTCTGCTATCTGCCGACGGACCCGGAGCGGCGCCTGGTCGTCGAGCACTTGATCGACGACGCGATCGCCGCCGAAGGCCAGCGCGCGATCTGGTGGCGCGACGTCCCGGTCGACGAGCGGCACGTGGGCGACACCGCGCGGTTGGCGGCGCCGTTCATCCGCCAGGTCGTGATCGAGGCCTCCGAGGAGATCGAGAGCCAGGATGCGTTCGAGCGCAAGCTGTACGTGATCCGGCGCGTGATCGAGCGCGCGGCCGGGGCGGACGTGTCAATGCCGAGCTTCTCCTCGCGGACCCTGGTCTACAAGGGGATGTTGACCGCGCCGCAGCTGCCGCGCTACTTCACCGACTTGCGCGATCCGCGCGTGGCCTCGCGGCTGGCGCTGGTGCACTCGCGCTTCTCGACCAACACATTCCCGAGCTGGGAGCTAGCGCACCCCTACCGGATGATCGCCCACAACGGCGAAGTCAACACCTTGCGCGGCAACATCAACTGGATGCGCGCGCGCGAGTCCCAGCTCGCCTCAGAGCTGTTCAACGACGACCTCGAGAAGGTGATCCCGGTCGTGCGCGACGGTGGCTCGGACTCCGCGATCTTCGACAACGTACTCGAGCTGCTCGTGCTCAGCGGCCGCTCGATCCCACATGCGGTGATGATGATGGTGCCCGAGGCCTACCGCACACGAAAGGACCTGGATCCCGACGTCAAGGGCTTCTATGACTTCCACTCGTGCCTGATGGAGCCGTGGGATGGCCCCGCCGCAGTGGTCTTCACCGACGGCCGGCTCGCCGGCGCGGTGCTCGACCGCAACGGGTTGCGCCCCGGGCGCTGGGTACAGGACACCGAGGGCTACGTCGTGCTGGCCTCAGAGACCGGCGTGATGACGGTCGCGCCCGAGCACATCCAGCGCAAGGGCCGCCTCGCCCCCGGCAAGCTGTTCCTCGTCGACCTCGAGGAGGGGCGGATCGTCGAGGACGAGGAGGTCAAGCGCAGCGCCGCTCGCCGCAAGCCCTACGGCGAGTGGTACGAGCGCTCGGTCGTGCACATCGACGACCTGCCCGAGCGCGAACCGCGGGCGCCGCGGATCGAGCCGCTTCGCTCCAAGCAGCTCGCGTTCGGCTACTCGCAGGAGGACCTGCGGATGGTGATCGCGCCGATGGCCGCCAAGGGCGAGGAGCCGGTCGCGAGCATGGGCAACGACGCCGCGCTAGCGGTCCTCTCGGATCGGCAGCCGCCGCTGTTCTCGTACTTCAAGCAGCTGTTCGCGCAGGTCACCAACCCGCCGATCGACCCGATCCGCGAGGCGGTGGTGATGAGCCTCCAGGCGGGGGTCGGCGCCGAGGTCAACCTGCTCAACGAATCGCCAGACCAGGCGCACATCCTGGTGATGGACCAGCCGATCCTGCGCAACCACGAACTCGAGAAGCTCCGTCAGGTCTCCCACGACGTGTTCGATGCCGCGACGCTCGACATCACCTGGCCGGTCGAGCAGAAGGCCGAGGGGATGGTTCCGCGACTGGAGGCGTTGTGTGAGGAGGCCGCGCGATACGTCGAAAACGACGCGAACATCCTGATCCTGTCTGACCGCAACCTCGGCCCCGAACGGGTCGCGATGCCGTCGCTGCTGGCGGTTGCGGCCGTTCACCACCACCTGGTGCGGCGTGGCACGCGACTGCGCACGGGGCTGGTGATCGAGTCCGGCGAGCCGCGAGACATCCACCATATGGCGACGTTGATCGGCTACGGCGCGGCGGCGATCAACCCGTACCTGATGTTCGAGTCGCTCGACGAGCTGACCGACCGCTCGCTGCTGCCGCTGGACCTGGATCGCGAGGAGGCCGAGAAGCGGATCGTCAGGGCGATCGGCAAGGGCCTGCTCAAGACGATCTCGAAGATGGGGATCTCGACGATCCAGTCCTACTGCGGCGCGCAGATCTTCGAGGCGGTCGGGCTCGAGCGCGAGCTGATCGACATGCACTTCACCGGGACTGCGTCGCGGATCGGCGGCATCGGCGCGCAGATCCTCGCCGAGGAGGCGCTCGAGCGCCACTTCCGCGCGTACCCCCGGACCGACCGCGAGGTGCTCCCGGTTGGCGGGGTGCTGCAGTGGCGCCGCGATGGGGAGATCCACATCTGGAACCCGGACACGATCGCCAAGCTCCAGCACGCGGTCAGCGGCCAGAACGGCGACGGGCGCCAGACCTACGCCGAGTTCGCCCGGCTTGCCAACGACGAGGCGACGCGCAAGGCGGCGCTGCGCGGGCTGATCAAGCTGCGCACGCTGCCGGAGTCGATCCCGCTGGACGAAGTCGAGCCGGTGGCCGAGATCGTCAAGCGCTTCACGAGCGGCGCGATGAGTCTCGGCGCGCTCAGCCGCGAGGCGCACGAGACGCTGGCGATCGCGATGAACCGGATGGGCGCCCGGTCGAACACCGGCGAGGGCGGGGAGGACCCGTCGCGCTACACGCCCGACGCAAACGGCGACCTGCGCCGCTCGGCGATCAAGCAGGTCGCCTCGGGGCGGTTCGGCGTCAACATCCACTATCTCGTCAACTGCGACCAGCTGCAGATCAAGATGGCCCAGGGCGCCAAGCCCGGCGAGGGCGGCCAGCTGCCGGGCCACAAGGTCGACAGCTACATCGCGAAGATCCGCAACTCGACCGAGGGCGTGGGCCTCATTTCGCCTCCGCCGCACCACGACATCTACTCGATCGAGGACCTCAAGCAGCTGATCTACGACCTGCGCTGCGCCAACCCCAGCGGCTCGGTGTCGGTCAAGCTCGTCTCGGAGGTCGGCGTCGGCACGGTCGCCGCCGGCGTCGCCAAGGCCAACGCCGACCACGTCACGATCTCCGGCCACGACGGCGGCACCGGGGCCTCGCCCCAGTCCTCCGTTCAGTACGCCGGGGTGCCATGGGAGATCGGCCTCGCCGAGACCCAGCAGACGCTGCTGCTCAACGATCTGCGGTCGCGGATCACGGTCGAGGTCGACGGCCAGATGAAGACCGGGCGCGACGTCGTGATCGGCGCGCTGCTGGGCGCCGACGAGTTCGGCTTCTCGACCGCGCCGCTGATCGCGATGGGCTGCATCATGATGCGGGTCTGCCACCTGAACACCTGTCCGGTGGGAATCGCGACCCAGGATCCGGAGCTCCGTCGGCGCTTCCAGGGCACGCCCGAGAACGTCGTCAACTATCTGGTGATGGTGGCCGAGGAGGTCCGCGAGATCATGGCCGCCCTCGGCATCCGGCGCTTCGAGGACATGATCGGCCGCACGGAGCTGCTGGACATGGACGACGCGATCGACCATTGGAAGGCCCGCCGCGTCGATCTCTCGATGGTCCTCAAGACGCCCGATCTTCCCGAAGGCGCGCCGCGCTGCCGCACCCGCCCGCAGGTCCCGGTGCTCGACGATGCGCTCGACTGGGAGCTCGTCCGCCGGTGCACGCCCGCGATCGAGCGATGCGAGCCGATCCAGCTCGGCCCGGTCCCGCTGCGCAACGTCAACCGCACGGTTGGCGGGATCCTGTCGGGCGAGATCGCCCGCCGCCACGGCCTCGCCGGGCTGCCCGAGGGCACGATCGAAATCTCCTTCTCGGGCTCGGCCGGTCAGAGCTTCGGCGCCTGGCTTGCGCCCGGTTTGACGTTCTCACTGCGCGGCGAGACCAACGACTACACCTGCAAGGGCATGTCGGGCGGCGTCGTATCCGTGTGCCCGCCGCAGAAGGCACGCTTCCGCGCCGAGGAGAACATGATCGTCGGCAACACGGTGCTCTACGGCGCGACCGCGGGCCGGGCGTTCTTCCGCGGGCTGGCCGGCGAGCGCTTCGCGGTGCGCAACTCCGGGGCGCACGCGGTCGTCGAGGGCGTCGGCGATCACGGTTGCGAATACATGACCGGCGGCCGCGTCGTCGTGCTCGGGCCGACCGGTCGCAACTTCGCCGCCGGCATGAGCGGCGGGATCGCCTACGTCTACGACAAGGATCGCCGATTCGCGGACCGGTGCAACACCGAGCTCGTCGATCTCGAGCAGCTGGACGACGACGACGCGGCGCAGGTGCGGGCGCTGATCTCCGAGCACGCGCAGCGAACCGGGTCGTTGGTGGCCCGCAACCTGCTCGCGTCCTGGGAGCGCTCGCGCGAGCGGTTCGTGAAGGTGATGCCGCGCGACTACAAGCGGGCGCTCGCCGAGCGGCGGCAGGCCGCCGATGAGGCTCGGGTGCTACCGGCCGGCGACGCGGTAGCCGGCTAGCGGCTCGCGCCCACCCGCCCGCGGGGCGCCGTGCTGGATTTGGTGCGCTATACACCCCAAATTCAGCACGCTCACCGAAGCAGTGCGGCGGCGACCCCCTGGATCGTGGCGATGCCGTAGGCCATCGTCGGGTCGCCGTCCGTCATGACTGCCAGGGCCCACGTGCGGCCGTGGCCCTCCAGACGCGCGACCTGGTGCACGAGCTGGCCGAGGCCGGTCGGCTCCGAGCCGTCCTTGAAGAACACGTTGTAGCCCAGCGGCCGCGCGACGACCGGGATCGCCCACGTCTGCCAGCCGACGATCGTCGACAGCAGAAAGCGCGCGTAGCCGACGAACTCGCGCGGGACGAGTGAGTCCATCTCGAAGAAGAAGCGCGCCTGGTCGGCGGGGCTGAGCTGTGCGGTGCCCCAGGAGCCCGCGACGCTGAAGTCCGTCATCCCCGCCTCCCGCGCGACCGCGTACAGCCCGGCGTCCCCGACGATCGACCAGCACTGGGTGGCGGCGTTGTTGTCCGAGACGTGGATCATCGGATACAGGAACGATGCGCTGAACGGGTCGACCCGCCGCCGGCCCTGGGCATCGAGGCGGCGCAGGTAGCCGACGAGCAGCATCGCCTTGACCACGCTCGCGGTGTTGAAGGTCTCGTGGATGCGCACCCCCGAGACGCGGCCCTCGCTGTCGACGACCGCGAACGCGGTCCGGCCCGCGCGGCCGCCGAGATACGCCGCGGCGCGTGCGACCGACGTCGGCCCGGGGTAGCCGACGGGCAAGGACCCGCCGCCGCCGTAGCCGAGCCCGGTGCAGTCCGGAGGTGGCTGCGAGCTCAGCAGTGCTTGATCGCCCGGCGCGTGGAGGCAGGCCCGGAACCGGAACGGTCCGGCGGGCAGCGCGACCTGTGTCCTCAGCGCGATCACGTACGCGCTGAGCCGGCGCGCGCGTGTCGGGGGGGCGCTCACGAACGCGCCGTGCGAGCCCGAGTGAAACGACCAGTGGACGGGCGCGCCCGCCCATTGCAGGTCTCGAGGGTGAAACACGACGACCGTCAGCAACGCACGGCCGGGAGTGATCGCCTTGACCTTGATGATCGCCCTGGCGATCACCGAAACGTCGGCGAGCGCCTGTGCGCCGGTCGCCGGGACCGTCACCCGGTAGTGGGTGCTGCGGTCCGGGCGCACGGTGAACGAGAACGACCCGCCGGCGCCACTCGCGGTCGTCGCGATCAGGCCCGCGACCGGGTACGGGTACGGGCTGGCATACAGCCGCACGACGGAGCCCGCCGGGGCGGTCGTGAGCTTCCCCGAGAGCGTCGCCGCTTGTCCGCCGACGACCTGCGCGGGGGCGGCGCTGAGGCTCACGGCCGGGGCCGGGCTAGCCGCCGCCGCGGAGACGAAGCCCAGGCCCGCGGCCGCCACGACCGCCGCCACGACCGCCGCCACGACCGGCCGGCCCAGTCGCAGCCCGCTACAGCAGCGACCCAGTGACGCCCTGGATCGTGCCGATGCCATAGCCCATCGACGGATCGCCGTCGGTCATCACCGCGATCGAGAACGTGCGCCCGTGGCCCTCCAGGCGGGCGACCTGATGGACGAGCTGGCCGAGGCCGGTGCCGCGCCACCCGCCCTTGAAGAACACGTTGTAGCCGAGCGGCCGTGCGACGGCTGGGATTCCCCAGCTCTCGAAGCCGGCGATCGTCGACAGCAGGAAGCGCGCGTAGCCGACGAACTCGTGCGGGATCAGCGAGTCCATCTCGAAGAAGAACTTCGCCTGGTCGGCGGCGCTGATCTGCGCGTTTGCCCAGATCCCGACGATCGAGAAGTCGGTCATGCCCGCTGCGTGGGCGACCGAGTACAGGCCGCCGTCGCCGACGATCGACCACGTCTGCGTGGCCGCCGAGTTGTCCGAGACATTGATCATCGGATACAGGAACGAGTTGCTGAACGAGTCGACGCGGTGCTGGCCGAGCGCGTCGAGCCGGCGCAGGTAGGCGACCAGCAACATCGCCTTGACCACACTCGCCGACACGAACGTCCAGTGCTCGTGTACGCCCGACATCCGTCCCTCGCTGTCGACGACCGCAAACGCGGTCCGCCCTGCCTGCCCGGCGAGGAACCCGGCCGCGTGTCCGACGGCGCCGGGCCCGGGAAAGCCGTTGGGCAGGTAGCCGCCGCCGTGGTAGCCGCGACCGGTGCAGCCGTGCGGGCGGCGCGGGTTGGCCTGCGCGTGGTCGCCCGGCGCATGGAAGCAGACGCGCCACCTGAAGTGCCCGGCGGGCAGCGCGATCGTCGTGCGGATGATCACCACGTGGCGGCTCAGCTTCTTGGTCAACGTCCCCGGCGCGGGGTGGAAGCGCCCGTGAAACCCGGTGGCGAACGACCAGCCCGCGCGGGCGTGGCCCCAGCGCAGGTCGACCGGGTGAAACACGACGATCACGATGCTGGCCCGGCCCAGCGCAATCGCGCTGATCTTCGTGATCTGGCGCCCGACCACGAGCACGCCGGCGGACGCCTGCGCCGTGGTCCCGGACAGCGCCGCGCTGTAGCGCGTGTTGCGGTCCGGAAACACGCGGAACGCAAACGCACCGTTTGCAGCCGGGGCCGTGCTGCGCAGCAGCACGGCGTGTCGGTAGGGGTAGGGGTTCGCGTATAGGAGCACGCGGCTGCCGGGCGTCGCGCCCGCCGCCTGCCCCGACAGTGCGACCGGATGCCCCGCGTTCAGCTGCGCGGGCGAGGCACGGAGCGTGATCTGCCCAGCAGCGGGAACGCCCGCGGACGCAGCGGATACGACCGCGAGCGCGGTTGCCAGCCCCGACGCGACACCGATAGCACCGTTACCCCGTATGCCCACGCGCGCACTCTACGCGCTTGGGTGGATCGCCGCCATTGCTAGCCTGTCCGGCCCCATGGGTGAGCTCGGCGCATTCCTGAAGATCCACCGGGTCGGCTTCGACAAGCGCGACCCGGGCGACCGCGTGGGCGATTACAAGCAGTATTTCTCGCTGCAGCCCGAGGAGGAGCTCGGCCGCCAGGGGGCGCGGTGCATGGACTGCGGGATCCCGTTCTGCCACGAGGGCTGCCCGCTCGGCAACCTGATCCCCGACTGGAACGACCTCGTGTACCGCGGCAAGTGGCGCGAGGCGATCGACCAGCTGCACGCGACCAACAACTTCCCCGAGTTCACCGGGCGGATCTGTCCGGCGCCGTGCGAGTCGGCTTGTGTGCTGGCGATCAACGACGATCCGGTGACGATCGAGCAGATCGAGCTCGCGATCGCCGAGCGCGCATTCGAGGAGGGGTGGGTGGTCCCGGATCCGCCGGCGCGCAGAACCGGCAAGACCGTCGCGGTGATCGGGGCCGGCCCGGCGGGGCTTGCGGCCGCCGCCGAGCTCAACCGCTGCGGCCACGAGGTGACCGTCTACGAGCGCGACGAGGGCCCGGGCGGGATGATGCGATTCGGCGTCCCGGACGCGAAGCTCGAGAAGTGGATCATCGACCGGCGCGTCGCGATCCTCGAGCAGGAGGGCATCGAGTTCGTCTACAACGTGGATGTCGGCCGCGACCTCGACGCGACCGAGGTGCGCGATCGCCACGACGCGATGGTCGTGACGATCGGCTCGCGCGTGTCGCGCGATCTCGACGCTCCCGGGCGCAACGTCGCCGGGATCCACTTCGCGATGGACTACCTGTATCAGCGCAACCGCTGGGTCGCGGCTCAGGAGGGCAGGCCGTACAAGCCCACCGAGCCCGGCACCGAGATCAGCGCGGCCGGAAAGCGGGTGCTGGTGATCGGCGGCGGCGACACCGGGATGGACTGCATCTCGAACTCCCACCGCGAGGGAGCGGTCAGCGTCGTGATGCTCGACGTCTACGCCGAGCTTTCAGCCAACGGTCACGACCCGCGCCACCCCTGGCCGCTGCCGCCCAAGCGCACGCCGACCACGTACGCCCTGGACGAGGGTGGCAAGCGGCGCTGGGGCACGGAGGTGACCGGCTTTCTCGGCAGCGACGGACACGTCACGCAGGTATGGGCGCGAAAGGTGACCGGCACCTCGTCGCGCGATCTGACGCCGGTTCCCGGCACCGAGTTCGTGCTCGACGCAGACCTGGTGCTGATCGCGATCGGGTTCGAGCACCCCGAACACGAAGGGCTGGTCGCGGAGCTGAGCCTCGACATCGACCATCGCGGCAACGTCCGCACCCAGCAGACGTACCGCACGTCGGTGGAGCGCGTGTACGCGTGCGGCGACGCCCGCATCGGTCAGTCGCTGATCGTGACCGCGATCGCCGAGGGCCGCAAGTGTGCGCGGATCGTCAACAAGGACCTTGGCGGCAGCGCGATGGACGCCGATCGCGAGAAGCTGGCGATCGGCGCATGGAGCGGCGAACCGGACCGCACGCTGCGCCACGAGGCCGAGGCCGCCGGCACGGTCAGACCGGGCGAGGAGTTCTTCAGCGGTCCTGGAACACGTGGTCGCTAGCAGTTTTCGCAAGCAAGCGACCGCTGGTGCTAGTTTTAATGTCTGCGGGCTGATTGGTGGCGGTCTGAGAAGTATTTAGGTTTACTGCAGGCTTGGGACGGGGAAACTCGCCCCTGTCGGTCAGGGAACTGCGCCCCCACTTCCCTGACTCTCCGGGGGGTCCAGATGGATCTGGGCCCCCCGGGCCTTTAACAAGGCGGTGCGAACCGCCGCGACCTCTACCGTGTATCTGAAACATGGAGGTCTTCGCCTCAGCCTCGTCGATCGGCAGCACGATCAGTTCCTTCTTCGACTCGGCGGGCAAGTTCTTCTCCCAGCTCGCGGGCCTGAGCTGGTGGTGGCTGCTGTTCGGGCTCGGGCTGTACGCGCTCTACCTGACGCTCCGATCGCGGGCGCTGTTCAACGCCGTGCGCGCGGCCTACCCCGGGGTGCGGGTGCGCTGGCGCGACGTGTGGGGCAGCTACATGGTCGGCTACGCGATCAACAACGTGTTCCCGCTCGGGGGAGGGAACTTGGCGCAGCTGTTCCTGACGCGCGTCTCGATTCCCGAGAGCAGCTACCCGACGGTCGCCAGCGCGCTGTGGACTGGGGTGATCTTCGACTGGTTCATGGGCCTACTGGTGATGTGCTTCGCGTTCACGCAAGGCGTGTTCCCCAAGCCCCCGGACTTCTCGAAGCTGCCGGCGTTCGACATCAGCTTCTTCGCGGCGAACATGCGCTTCACGCTGTTCTTCGTGACCGCGCTGGCGATCGTGTTCCTGATCGCGTTCGCGCTGCTGTCGGCGAAGGTGCGGGCGTTCTGGCAGAGGATCCGGCAGGGCCTCACGATCCTCACCGACTTCACCCGCTATCGGCGGGAGATGGCGAGTTGGCAGTTCGCGAGCTGGATCGCTCGGTTCGCCGCCTACTGGGCGCTGCTGGAGGCATTTCACATCGGCGGCTCTGTGCGCAATGCGCTGCTGGTGCTGGCCGTGCAGGTCGTCGCGTCGGTGTTCCCGTTCACACCCGGCGGGGCGGGGGTGCAGCAGGCGCTGCTGCTGACGATCTTCGCCCACAGCGCCGGCGTGGCGGCGTTCTCGGTCGGCCAGCAGATCGCGACCGCTGTGCTCAGCGGCGTGCTCGGCTTCGCGGCGCTGGTGCTGATCTTCCGCTTCAAGAGCTTCCGCGAGGTGCTCGAGCGCGGCCGCGAGCACCGGCGCACCGAATCGCGTGCGGCGGCGGGAGGGCCGCTCGCGGAAACTTGACGCCCCCGTCATTTTTTCTTACTCTGGCACGCTGATCCGCCGGGCCGCCCGGCGCGTAGTCGCGACAGCACACCCTCAAGGAGCCGAAAATGACCACCCTCCCTTCCGCCTGCGTGATCGGCGCCGGCTCATCCGGGATCGCCGCCGCCAAGGCACTGCATCAGCGCGGGATCCCGTTCGACTGCTTCGAGAAGTCCGACAGGGTCGGCGGCAACTGGGTGTTCGCCAACAGCAACGGGATGTCGTCGGCGTACCGCTCGCTGCACATCAACACCTCGCGCGAGCGGATGGAGTACACGGACTTCCCGATGCCGAAGTCCTATCCGGACTTCCCGCATCACTCGCAGATCGCGGAGTACTTCAACGACTACGTCGACCACTTCGGCTTCCGCGACAAGATCACCTTCGAGACCGGCGTCGAGCGCGCCGAGCGGGGCGATGACGGCGTCTGGACGATCACGCTCGAGGGCGGCGAGAGCCGCCGGTACGACGCGCTGCTGGTTGCCAACGGCCACCACTGGGACCCGCGCTGGCCCGAGCCGGCGTTCCCCGGTGAATTCAACGGCGTCCAGAAGCACTCGCACTACTACATCGACAACGCCGACCTGCACGACAAGAACGTGCTCGTGGTCGGGATCGGCAACAGCGCGATGGACATCGCGGTCGAGTCGAGCTTCGTCGCGCGCAAGACGTTCCTGTCCTCGCGCCGCGGCGCCTACATCCTGCCCAAGTACATGTTCGGCCGCCCGCTGGATCAGATCGGCGTCAACGCGATGACGCCGTTGCTGCCGTTTGCGTTTCGCCGGGCGATCCTGATGGCCTTGTATCGGGTCGGCGTCGGCAAGGTGCAGGACTACGGGCTGCCCGAGCCCGACCACAAGCTCGGCGAGGCGCACCCGACGATCTCGGCCGACTTCCTCAACCGGATCGCCCACGGCGAGATGACCTGGAAGCCGAACGTCACCGCGCTGCAGGGCGACTGCGTCCGGTTCGAGGACGGCACCGCCGAGCGCGTCGACGTGATCATCTGGTGCACCGGCTACAAGGTGACGTTCCCGTTTTTCGACGAGCAGTTCCTGGCCGCGCACGACAACGACCTGCCGCTGTTCCGGCGCGTGTTCAACCCCGACGTCGACAACCTCGCGTTCATCGGACTGCTCCAGCCATTGGGGGCGATCATGCCCCTCGCCGAGGCCCAGGGCCGATGGCTCGCGTCCTACCTGCGCGGCGAGTACCGCCTGCCGTCACGCAAGGAGATGGAGGCAGACATGCGGCGCGAGCGCGAGACGATGTTCAAGCGATACGTGGCGTCCAAGCGCCACACGATGCAGGTCGACTTCGACAACTACCTCTACGACCTGCGCAAGGAGCTGAAGGCCGGCGCCGCGCGTGCGCGCACCGCCGGGTTCAGCCTTCCGGTCACGCCGCGCGCGCACGCGGCCCAGACCGCCGCCGTATGACCCAAGTAGCGCTGGAGGGCAAGCGCGCCCGGACGAAGGCGCAGAACCGGGCTGCGATCCTCGATGCGGCTCGGGAGGTGTTCGCCGAGCTCGGCTACGACGCCGCCGGCGTGCGCGACGTGATCCGGCGCACCGACCTTGCGTCCGGCACGTTCTACAACTACTTCCCGGACAAGGAGTCGGTGTTCCGGGCGGTCCTCGACGAAAGCGCGCAGGAGATCAGGCGGCGGCTGCGTACGGTCAGGGCCGGCGCGCCGACGCTCGAGGTGTTCGTCGGCGACGCGTACAGGGCGTGGTTTGAGTTCCTGGTCGAGGACCGGTTGATGTTTGAGCTGATGAAGCGCAACGCGGGCGTGATCCGCTCGCTGTTCGGCGACCCGATCCTCGGCGCCGGCGTCGAGGATCTGCTGGAGGACCTACGGGCTGCGATTGCCCGCGGGGACCTGCCGCCGCACGATGCCGACTACATGGCCGGGGCGATGGCCGGCGTCGCGCTCGAGCTCGGCGTCCGGATGACCGAGCGCACACCTGCCGACGTGGAGGGCGCAGCGCGGTTCGCGACGGAGCTGTTCCTCGGCGGGATCGCGCGGCTCGCTCAGACCGAGACCACGTCGCGGCGTAACTGAGCGGCGCGGATCCGCAGCAACTCGATCAGCTCCACGCCGCGGTGAAACGGGTCGGCGATCGGCGCGCCGCCGTCCAGCGGCAGCGCGGCCCGAAGGCGCCCGTCGACTTCGGCGACGAGCGCCGGGCCCGACGGCGCTGACGCCGAGTCCAGCGCGGCCAGGAACCGCAGCCCTTCGGTGTCGGCCGCGCTCGCGTAGCGAAGCGTCAGCCGCGTCACCGGCGTCTGGCGGGCCTCCGGACGCGGACGTTGCGTCGCCCGCTCCAGATCTCGGGAGCGTTCGCGGGCGACAAGGAAGTTCAGGCTCAGCATCTGGGACTCCTCAATATGGCCGAGACTCTTCGTAACCTGCTAAAGATTATAGCTGGTGATATCACCAGTCAAGTAGAATTGGTGGTTATGAGCAAGCAGCAGCAGGCGCCGGGCGAACTCGAACTGGTCCGGGCGTTCGTGAACACGATCGACGTCGAGGAGGGCCGAGAGGAGCTCGGCACCCCCGAGGCACTGGCGCAGTGGCTGGCCGGCCATGGGCTCGCCGACGGCGCCGTCCGCGCGACGCACGCGGAGCTGCGGCGCGCGATCGAGCTGCGTGAGGCGCTACGAGCGGTGCTGCTCGCTCACAACGCCGGTCCGACAGCCCCGCCGTCGGCCGCCGCGGCCCTCGACCGCGCGGCGGACCGAGCTCGGGTTCGGCTGCGCTTTCACGAGGACTGCAGCACCGCGCTCGAGCCCGTCGCGGCCGGCGTCGACGGAGCGCTCGGGCGGATCGTGGCGATCGTGCACGCCGCGATCGCCGACGGGACCTGGAGCAGGCTCAAGGCGTGCCGCGAGCACGTCTGCGAGTGGGCGTTCTACGACCACACCAAGAACCGCTCGGGCGCCTGGTGCAACATGGGCGTGTGCGGCAACCGAGCGAAGGCCCGCGCTTACCGGGATCGTCAGGCCGCCGCCGCCCACTGAGCGCTGCGCGTTAACGAGAAGGAAGTTTTCAAATCGCACCAGCGCGTGCGAGCATTCACGGTCCCGCGATGCCCACCTTCTGCCGACACAACCGCCTGGTTCAGAACTGCCCGATCTGCTCGCGCGAACAGTCGGTCGAGCTGCGGCCGATCGTGTCCTCGAGCGCGCCGCGCTCGACCCTTCCGCGCTCTCCGGGACAGCGTCCGGAGCGTGGCGGGACCGCCTCGACGCGGTCTGCCTCGACCCGCTCGACCTCGGGTGCGCGCGTGCGTGTGCGCAGGCTGGCCCGTGGCGCCGACGACGGGTATCAGAGCCCGTTGGTCCCCGGTCTGCGGTCGAGTGTCGACGCCGAGAACCTGGCGGATGAACTGGCGTTCGCGGCCACCCGGCTGGCCCAGCTCGAGCACCGGCCACCGGGGCTGTATGCCGACGTCGCCGCCACCGACCGCGATCTCGAGGAACGGACCTGGCTGGCCTTCCTGATCGCGTATCTGTCGCCGCTGGACGGAGAGGAGCCGTTTGCATCGATTCAGGCGGCGATGGTTCCATGGGCCTCCGGGGAGCCGCCCGAGCTCGACGATCTCGAGCTCGGCCCGCGCACCGCGCACGACCCGGCCCGCGGTCAGCAGACAGTGGACGCCTACCGCGCCTGGGCTGCTCGCGCCGGCTCGCAGGCCGCCGCATTCACCGGCGAGAGCGCGTGGGCGCCCGAGCGGCGGTTCGCGCGGGTGTTCGAACGCCTCGCGCTGCCGGGCTTTCACCGCGACGCGCGGTTCGACCTGCTCGTCACGCTCGGCCGCCTCGGCGTGTACGACCTGCGCGCCGGGACGCTTCAGTTCGGGGGCGACAACGGCGTGACCGTGGCCGCCAAGCGCGCGCTGGGGATCGGCGACACGATGCTGCTCGAGCGCCGCGCAGCGGAGCTTGCCGACGCGTGTGGGCTGCCGCTGGACGCACTCGACGCCGGCCTCTACAACTGGGATCGCGGCACACGGGCGACGCTCGGTGCCGATGTCGGCACCGAGCCCGACCCCGACACGCTTGCCGCGACAAAGGACGCACTCGGGTTGTAGCATCGGCGTCGGTGAGGCGCTCGTCCGTCTTGTTGTTGGCGCTCCTCGCCGCAGGCGCGCTCAGCGTCGCCGGCGGTTCCTCCGCCGCGACGCGTTCCTCGCGGGTGATCGTCTGCCCGCTGGAGCGCGCTGCGGCCATCTACTGCTGCGGGCCGCCGATCGTGGCGATGCCGACGGCGCCGCCGCCGATCAACTGCTGCCCGGGAAACGCCATGTGCGCGCCGAGGCTGACGATCGCCACGACGCCGAACCCCTCGACCGCCAGCCGCGGGGTCGTGATCTCCGGGCAACTGGTCGGCCCGAGCGCGGCCGGGATCACCGTGGTGCTGTGGCAGCAGCTGCCCGGCAAGCCTCAGTTCAACCGGATGCTGACGGCCACGACCGATTCGACCGGCGCCTACACGATCAAGCGAAGCGCCGGGCAGGTCCAGACCAACCGGGAGTGGTACGTGACATCCGGGACGATGCGCAGCACCACGATCACCCAGGGGGTGGCGGCGATCGTGACGCTCCGGGCGACGGCCGGCCGCCACCGCTCGACGGTTCTCGCCGGCCACGTCACCCCGTCGCATCGGGGCGAGCGGATCCTCCTGGAGCGGCTGGTAGGCGCCCGCTGGGTGACGATCGCACGTCCCCGCCTGGGTAGAGCCTCGAGCTTCACCGTCGCGCGTGTGCTGGGGAGCGCGACGGTGCGGCTGCGGGCCGTGCTGCCGGCCGACGCCGAGAACCTGCTGTCGGTGTCGGCCGTGCGCACGGTGCATTCGCATTGAGCGACACGAGCCGCAAATACCGCGGGCGGCCGTCAGGTCCGTCCGACGCACGTCCTACCTTGTCCGGCATCCGAATCCCCAAGCCGGAGCTTCAATGTCACTCTGCTTCATCGAACCGCAGAATGCGATCCGGGTCATCGCCGACTCGGTCGGGCGCGAGGCACGCCGCCAGATACTCGGCGAAGTGGTTCGCGCGTGGGTCGACGAGATCCCGGATTCGGAGCTGGAGTCCCACTACGCGAAGGCCGTGGCGGACCTCGACGAGCACGACCTGTCGATGCTGGCAGCGTGGCACGCGTCGCTGGAGGTCGGCCACCCGCTCCCGAACAAGGAGTTCCTCGTCAACGTGTTCCCGTCGCTCGGCGATCACCGTCGCGAGGCGCTGAAGATCGCCGCTGGTTTCCGCGGTGAGGAGGCGTTCGAGGCGGGAGTGGGCGAGGAGCAGGCGTTTGACACGGTGCTGCCGTGGCTGTCTGAGGAACGTTGCGTGGCTCTGGCGAGCGAGTGCCTCGAGCTCTACTGCTGGGACCGGCTCGGCAGCGAGAACTAGTTGTCGAACCTGAGTGGGTTGGTCCATCCGGGGCTCGTTGGAGGCTGAGAGCTGGCAAGCACTCGATCGTGAGCGGTGGATGAAGTCCGCCATATTCGCGGACTTCGTCCGTCCTTCACGCGAGGGCGGCTTCGATCTCCGAGATCGCCTGGTCGGTGGACTGAAACCAGACGCTACGGATCCCCAACGCGCGGGCGGCTTCGCAGTTGGCCTCGATGTCGTCGATGAAGAGCGCCTCCTCGGGGGCGGCGCCGATCCGCGCAAGCGTGATCTCGTAGATCTGGGGCTCGGGCTTGCGCGTGCCGACGAACGCCGAGTCGACGACGACGTCGAAGATCTCGTCGATCGGCACCATCGAGCGCCACAGGCTCTCCCACTCGCGGACGTTGTTGGTGCAGATCGCGAGTCGGTGGCCGCGCCCTCGCAGCGAGCGCATGTAGTCGATCATCTGCTCGTTCGGGCGCAGGTGCTCGAAGTAGTGTTCGCCGAAGCCGTGCAGCGCCACCGGCTTGCCGAGCTGGGCGGTCAGCTCGGCGGCGAGCGAGCCCAGGAACGCCGCCTCGGTCAGCCGGCCGGTCTCGAGCTCGAACAGGGGATTGACTCCGTCTCGCGCGGCGACGGCGGCCATTGCCGAACCCAGCGCCTCGAGCGAGATGCCCGACGAGTCCTGAAAGGCAGCGAACGAGTCCATCAACGGCGACGTCAGCACGCCCCCGAAATCTGTGATGACCGCCGGCAGCCGGCTCATTTCAATCGCCCCAGGAGGTAGACGCCGACCCCCTCCTCACCCCGGCTCTGACAGCGCAGCAGGTGGGCCTCGAAGCCGAGGCCGGGCTGGGCCCAGGCGGCGCCTGCGCTGAGCGCCTCGCCCCCCGCGCGACGCGGGTACTGCTGATCGGAGTCGTCGAGGTCGAGCCACAGCTCGAGGCCGACCTTGACCGGATGCCCGTCGCCGGTGTAGGTGGTCGACAGCCGCGCGTCGGCGACCTCGCGCCCGGCGCCGGGCTCGAACACGCACGCCCCGATCGCGTCGCGGTCGTGGCCCTTGGCGCCGCGCGGCCGAAGCGCCGTCAGAGCAATCCCGTCGCCGGGGGCAAACCAGGCGCACACCTCGCGGATCGACTCGAGCTGGCTGAGATCGAGGCCGGGCCGGATGCCGCGCCGTCCGGGCAAGTCGATCTGGCGCTCGGCGCCGGCGACGACTGCTCGGCCGCGAACCCGAACGAGCTGATCGAATCCGGGGATCGCCGACGAGGATGCGGGGAGCGACTCGGCCTCGGGCGAGACCGTCAGCTCGACGCCGTCCGCGGCGACGGTCCAGTCCTCGCCCGGGAGCGAGCCGCCGATACTGACCGGCGCGCCGGGCAGCGGAGTCTGCGCCTGCGGCGTGCCGAGCGCCAGCTGGGGCGCGGATGCGCCCCACGCACAACCCCACGCGCCTGCGTCGAGGTCTCCGAACGCGAGCGTCCGGAGCGTCGCTGCGGTCTCTGCGCTCACGAGCGAAGCTGGGGCTGATCGATGTCGCTCGCGGTCGAGTCCACGTCGTAAGCGCTGCCGCCGGCGAATCGGACCGTCTGCGAGAACAACCTGCGCTTGGCGTTGCGTATCAGGACGGGACGTAGCAGCGCCCGGGTCGGCGCGAGCAGGATGATCGCGAGTGCGTCCGTGATGAACCCGGGCACGATCAAAAGCAGCCCGCCGAGCAGTACGAGCGCACCGTCCGCGACCTCCGGAGCGGGAGGCCGTCCCTCCTGCACGGCCGCGATCAGCCGGCGCCAGGCGGCGGCGCCGTGGTGGCGCAGCACCCAGACGCCCAGCGGCCAGCTCGCGATCAGCAGCACGACCGTCAACGCCGCGCCGATCAAGTTGGCCACTTGAATCACGACGAAAACCTCGGCGATCACCCACAGAATCAGGAGCGCGACAGCGACGAGCATTGCTATGTAAGGCTACTGCGCCGGCTGAGAGCTACAGCTACGCCAGCGCCGGCGAGGCGCCATCGAGAATGACGCCCGGCAACCGATGCAGGCCGACGATCTCGATCATCGTCTGGACCTGGGGCTGCGCGCCCCGGATCTTGATCACCTTGCCGTGGACGCGCAGACGGCGGGCGACCATCGCCAGGTCGAGCATCAGCGACGTGTCGGCGAACACGAGCTCGCTGAGGTCGACGATCACGTCGGCGTCGGCGCCGAATGCGCGGACCAGTGCAGCCCTCCGGTATCCCTGCGTACTCCGATCCTCGTCGCCGCGGCAGCGCAGGACCGGCGGCTTGTCATCGAAGTCGACGATGGCCGGGAAACCTACAAAAAATTAAGGCCCCCTACCAGGCCCGAACGGCCTACTTACCTAAAATGTTCCTCAATGACCACCGTTGACGAGGTAACTGAGGCGCTGCGCGACGTGATCGACCCGGAACTCGGGCTCGATTTCGTCGAGCTGGGCCTGATCTACGACATCGAGGTCGAAGCGGACGGGACGGTGCTGGTCACCTACACGCTGACCAGTCCCGGATGCCCGATCGGCCCGCAGGTGTCCGAACAGATCGAGGAGTTCGTGGGCGAGCTCGACGGCGTGAGCGACGTCCGCCCGACGATGACGTTCTCGCCGCCGTGGACACCCGAGCGGATGAGCGAGGACGCGAAGTTCGCGCTCGGCTTCTGAGGGTGTTGGGCGATTTGGGTGGGCGGGTCCGATTATTCCCTCGGACCCGCCCAACTAAGGCCCGCCCGCCGACGCTACCGCTCAGGGGGTGACGGCTTCCGCCGGCCGAGACGTGGGCGGAACGGTGGGGACCAAGTGACGCCAAGGTGCCCCTCCACCGGTGATAACCGCTGCGAGCGCCCGAAGTTGGGAACTTGGCGCGGCGGTCAGACCGGTCCGGTGTTGCGCAGCTCGCGGTCGAGATCGATCGCGCGGATCTCGTGCTCACCGGGAAGCTTGTCGAGGACCGACGCGACGACCTGTTTGACGTCGCTCTCCTCGTGCCCCAGGTCGTGGAACAGCGACATCAACGCCGTGTGGACGATCTTCAACTGGGCCGCCGTCAGCTCGAGCCGGTAGGCGATCTCGCCGGGCTGAATCAGGTCGTCGTCGGCCATTTGCAGGGTGAAAGGTACCCGGACGGGGGTCGCGGGGCAATGGCCAGGTGGCGTACGACGGACGCGCAGCAGCCTATCCTCGGCGCGGTGGCCGCACGGCTCGCGATCGCATCTGTCCTCGTGTCGCTGATTGCGGCCCACGCCGCCGTCGCCGCGACGCCGGTCAGCACCACCACCGGCAACGTGCTGGTGCTGCTGCACCGCGGTCGGGCGCAGGCCGCAGCCGGCCGTCTGGCAGTCGCCGCGGCGGTTGCGCGCGCCGGGTGCGCGACCGAATGGCTTCAGCGTGCCGCAGATCGGCCTGATCACCGTGCGCCCGCCGCGGCACGTGGCGGCGGCGGCGTTCGCCGCTGCCCTGAGCAAGCTGCCGGGCGTTCAGAGCGCGCAGGTCGAGCACCGCCTCGTGCCGCGGGCACAGCCGAACGATCCGGCGCTGAGCACACCGGACCAGTACTCGGCGACCGTGCAGTGGACGCTCGCCCGCGAGGGCTTCTACGACGCCTGGAACATCACCCACGGCGACGGCGCCCTCGTCGGGGTGATCGACACCGGGATCGACGCCGGCCACCCCGACCTCGCCTCGAAGATCGCCGCCGCGATCGACCAGCAGGACCCGTCGGACGCACAGGGCAGCGCCCGTACCGACGAGGTCGGCCACGGGACCCACGTCGCGTCGCTGGCATGCGCCGACACCGGCAACGGGATCGGGATGGCCGGAGCCGGATATGACTGCAGGCTCGTGATCGAGAAGTCGGATTTCTCGGACTCGAGCATCGCCGCAGCGATCGTCGACGCCACCGATCGCGGCGTCGGCGCGCTCAACATGAGCTTCGGGCCCGATAGCCCCTCCTCCGCGCCGCCGGCTCCGGCGTCGGAGATCAGGGCGTTGGACTACGCCGCGTCGCACAAGGTCGTGCTGGTTGCGGCCGCTGCCGACACTCCCGGCACCGAGCAGGGCGACCCCGGCAACGTCCTGCAACCGGCGGGGACCGGGCCGTCGCTGCCGGCCGGGATCGGTCTCGACGTGACCGCCGCCGCCTACGACGGCAAGCGCGCCAGCTTCGCCGGCTCCGGAACCGAGATCTCGATGGCGGCCTACGGCGCGCTGAACCCCGACACCGGCGGGCTGCTCGGGCTCGGAGGCCCGGCGCCGGGGATCTTCGGCGCCTTTCCCGCCGGGCCCACCGAGATCGAAGCGCTGCCGAAGCCGTGCGGGTGCCGGACCAGCTTTCAGGGCAGCAGCAGCTACGCCTACCTGCAAGGCACGTCGATGGCCGCGCCGCAGGTCGCCGCCGTCGCAGCGATGATGCGCACGCTGAACCCCTACGCGACGCTGTCCGGATCTGCTGAGCGCGCTGAAGCGCACTGCCCAGCGATCGCCGGGCTCAGGCTGGACGCCCGATCTGGGTTGGGGGATCCTCAACGCCGACGCCGCGTTGGAGGCGATCAGGCGCGTTGATCGACTGACACCGGTGTCGGTGCTGCGAGCTCCCAGGACGGCTCGTCGTCGGACCTTTGAGCTTCGGTGGTCGGGGCATGATCCGCAGCCGCCGGAGTTGATCGCCTCCGGGATCGCGTTCTATGACGTCTACGTGCGCACGAACGGCGGCCGGCCGCGCCTACTGGCGCAAACCGCCGGCCATCACCTCAGTTTTCGCGGTCGGCCGGGGTTCCGATATGAGTTCTTCGTGGTTGCGGTCGACCGCGCCGGGAACCGCCAGAGGCATGCGCCGGGCGTCACGACCCGCGTGATCCGCGGCGCGCGCTGAGCCGTAGCGCGCTGATCCGCGGCGCGCGCTGAGGCGTGGCGCGCGCTGAGCCGTGGCGCGCGCCGGGCCGAGTCACGCCGGCGGGCGCTTGCGTTGCGGGTGCGATCCGCGCTCGCGCTTGGCGCGCATGTCCGCGGCCGGGCCCCGGGTCGGCCGGGCATGGGCGGCCGGAAGGATCGGCGCCGGCCCGCCGTTGGTCGGTGCCGCGGGGGCCCGAGAGGGGCGAGGGGCGGTCTTGCCGCGCGCCGCGCGCAGCAGTTCCTGCAACGACGCTTCGATTCCTTCGGCGAGCATGCCGATGTCCGGCAGCGCGTCGTAGTCGCCGAGCAGGCCGTAGTCGATGTTCCCGTCGTAGGACATGATCGCGACCGCGAGCGCGTGATGCTCGGGTAGGAACGCGATCGGGAACAGGTCGCGCAGGCGGCGGCCGAGCACGTACAGCGGCAGCTGCGGGCCGGGGATGTTCGTGACGATCAGGTTGAACAGCCGCGTCGAGAAATTGAGCCGCGAGGCCTGCGCGAGGATCGTCGGCGGCGCCAGGTTGTTGACCGCCGTGAGCGTCGCGGCGCCGACGGCCTGCTTGGACTCCTTCAGTCCGTCCATCGCCTGGCTCACGAACCGCAGCCGCGCAACGGGGTCACGGATGTAGACCGGGAGCGGCCCGCGCAACGCCGTCAGGCGGTTGCCGAGCGTCCCATGGTCATCGTCAGTGCGCACGGACACCGGCACGAGCGCGCGCATCTCCAGGCCCTCCGTGCGGATCCCGCGCGAGCGGAGCCATCTTGCCAGCGAGCCCGACACGACCGTCAGGACGACGTCGTTGACGGTGCCGCCGAGCGCGTTCTTGACCTCCTTGTAGTCATCGAGCGACTGGCGCACGACGGTGTAGCGGCGGTGCGGCCCGATCTCGACGTTCAGCGGCGTCGCGGGAGCGGGGTTGAGGCCGGCCCAGACGATCTCGCCGAGCCCCTCGGCGGCGTCGCGAAGCTTCCCGAGCGACCTCGTCGGGCGCCCGGCGGCGCTGAGCGCCCGAGCGAAGATCTCAGCGGTCGCGCCGACGGCGCCGCGGACGCCGGCCAGCAGCAACTCGGCCGGCGACGGCTCGGGCTTGGGCTGCCACGGCTCCAGGTCGGTCGGCGCCGGCGCAGGGGTCGGCGACAGATCGAACAGCACGGTCGCCAGGTCCACGCCCGAGACGCCGTCGACGAGCGAATGGTGAGTCTTGAAGATCAGCGCGAATCGATCCTGCTCGAGCCCTTCGACCAGCCAGCTCTCCCACAGTGGTTTTGACCGATCGAGCTGCTGGGAGACGATCCGCGCGGTCAGCTGAAACAGCTGATCCTCGGTCCCCGGGGCCGGCAGCGCGGCGTGGCGGATGTGGTATTCGAGGTTGAACGTCGGGTCGTCGGCCCACAGCGGGCGGCCGGAGTCAAGTGGCGGGTTGAGCAACCTCTGCCGGTAGCGCGGAACTTGGTGCAGGCGGCCGCGGACGTGGTTGAGGTAGTCGTCAAACGGCGGCGGCGGTCCGTCGAACACCAGGACGGCGCCGATGTGCATGTGTGACGCCGACCCCTCCTGATGGAGAAACGACGCGTCGGTCGAGGTGAGACGGTCTAGGTGCTGCTGAGACATCGGGGGAGGCGGGCTCGTTTCACTTAGCGCAGACGATAGGCGTGCGTGAAGGGTACGCTTCCCGTCGTGCCGTGGGACTTCTGCACCGAGCCGGAGTTTCAGTCCAAGCTGGACTGGATGGGCGAGTTCGTGCGCGAGCGGATCTGGCCGCTGGAGACGCTGCTCGAAGAGCTCGGCTGGGACGGCCTGACCCGTGCGATCGCGCCGCTGCAGGACGAGGTCAAGGCACAGGGCCTGTGGGCCGCGCATCTGGACCCCGAGCTGGGAGGCCAGGGCTTCGGGCAGGTCAAGCTCGGGCTGATGCATGAGATCCTCGGGACCTGCCCGATCGCCCCGCTCGCGTTCGGCAACGCCGCGCCCGACTCGGGCAACTCCGAGATCCTCGCGCTCGCCGGGACGCCCGAGCAGAAGGACCGCTACCTCCATCCGTTGCTCGCCGGAGACCTGAAATCGGCGTTCAGCATGACCGAGCCCGACACCGCCGGGTCGGACCCGACGCTGCTGAAGACCCGGGCGGTGCGCGACGGCGACGACTGGGTCATCAACGGCCACAAGTGGTTCTCCTCCAACGGCTCGATCGCCGACTTCCTGATCGTGATGGCGGTCACCGACCCGGATGCCAGGCCCCACCAGCGCGCGTCGATGTTCATCGTCGACGCCGACACGCCCGGCGTCAACGTCATCCGCGACGTCGCGACGATGGAGCACCCGTACGACAGCTTCGGCCGTTACGGCAATCACGCCGAGATCCGCTACGAGGACGTCAGGATCCCGGCCGCGGCGCTGCTCGGGATGGAGGGCGCCGGCTTTCTGATCGCCCAGCAGCGGCTGTACCCGGGCCGGATCCACCACTGCATGCGCTGGCTTGGCGTCGCCCGCCGCGCGTTCGACATGCTGTGCGAGCGCTCGCTGTACCGCTACGCCCACGGCTCGACCCTGTCTGCGCACCAGTCGGTCCAGAACTGGATCGCCGACTCGACCGCGCAGATGCATGCCGCGCGGCTGATGACCCTGCATGCGGCGTGGAAGATGGACACCGAGGGCGTCGCCGCGGCGCGTAAGGAGATCGCGCTGATCAAGTTCTTCGGGGCGCAGGTCCTGCACGACGTCGTCGACCGCGCGATCCAGGCGCATGGCGCGCTGGGCTACAGCACCGACCTTCCGCTCGAGGCGATGTACCGCTACGCCCGCGCCGCGCGGATCTACGACGGGCCCGACGAGGTCCACCGCGCCTCGGTCGCCCGCCAGGTGCTGCGCGGCTACGAGGCGCCGGCCGACGGCGTCCCGTCCGAGCACGTCCCGACCCGCCGCGAGGCGGCGCGGCGGCAGTTCGCCGACTTGCTCGAGGCCGTCACGGCCAACGACTGACCTTCAGTGTCGCGAGTCAGAAATTCGGTGCCACCGAGAGTGGTCACTGGGGGATGCTGAGCTAGGACGCAGGAGCCGACGCGTAGCAGAGCTACGCGAGGCGACGAGGACGCCGCTCAGCGCCGCCAGGGGCCGCTCGAATGGCATCCAGTTTCTGAATCGGGACACCAGGCTCCTACACTCTGTGCGATGGGCTCGGTCCCCGAAAAGCTGCTGCTCGCTGCGCCGCGCGGCTACTGCGCCGGCGTCGATCGCGCCGTGCAGACGGTCGAGCGGGCGCTCGAGCGCTATGGCGCGCCCGTCTACGTGCGCAAGGAGATCGTCCACAACAAGCACGTTGTCGAGCAGCTACGCGACCGCGGCGCGGTGTTCGTCGAATCCGAGACCGAGGTGCCCGAGGGTGCGCTCGTCGTGTTCTCGGCCCACGGCGTCGCCCCCAGCGTGCACTCCAACGCGAAGCAGCGCAATCTGAAAACGATCGACGCAACCTGTCCGCTCGTGACCAAGGTCCACGTCGAAGCCAGGAAGTTCGCCGCCGACGGCTACACGATCGTGCTGGTCGGCCATGCCGGGCACGAAGAGGTCGAAGGCACGATGGGCGAGGCCCCCGAGCACATCGTCCTGATCGAGAACGAAGGCGACGTCGACGAGCTCGAGGTCGAGGACCCGAGCAAGGTCGCCTACATCTCCCAGACGACGCTGTCGGTCGACGAGACCCAGGCGATCATCGCGCGCCTGCGCGAGCGCTTCCCCGCGATCGTCGGCCCCCGCACCGACGACATCTGCTACGCGACGACCAACCGCCAGGCGGCGGTCAAGCAACTGGCCCGTCAATGCGATCTGGTGCTTGTGATCGGGTCACGCAACTCGTCGAACTCCAACCGGCTCGTCGAGGTGGCCCGCGAGCACGGGGCCGACTCGTATCTGATCGACAACGAGGGGCAGGTGCAGGAGGACTGGCTCGTCGACAAGCGTGTCGTAGGGATCACGTCCGGAGCGAGCGCGCCCGAGGAGCTGGTGCAGCGCCTGGTTCAGTTCTTTGCGGCACGCGGCACGACCGACGTCAGCGAGCTCGAGGTCGTGCAGGAGGACGTTCGCTTCATGCTCCCCAAGCCGATTCGCCAGCCCCCGGCGGCCGCATAGACAGGACGTCTGGCGCTGCGAACGCTGGTCGTCTCCGACCTGCATCTGGGGACGCACACGGGCCGCGACGTGCTGCGGACCGCGCAGGCGCTCGATGCCCTGTGCGAGGCGCTCGCACGAGTCGATCGGCTGGTTCTGCTCGGCGACGTGCTGGAGCTCCGGCACGGCCCGGCACGGGACGCTCTGCGCGCAGCACGCCCCGTCCTGGAAGCGATCGGCGGGGCGCTTGGCCCAGGGCGCGAGGTAGTGATCGTTCCGGGCAACCACGACCACGAGCTGCTCGGCGGCTGGTTTGAGCGGCGCAGCGCCGGCGGCCCGCCGGCGCCGCTGGCGCTGGAGACGGGCGTCGACTGGCGCGACGGCGAGATGCTCGCGCGCGTAGCTGCATGGCTCGTGCCGGCGCAGCTCAGGGTCGCGTACCCGGGGGTGTGGCTCCGCGCCGACGTCTATGCGACGCACGGCCACTACTGCGACCGCCACACGACGGTCCCGATGTTCGAGCGCCTTGGCGCCGGCGCGATGGCCCGGATCGTCGGCGAGCCGGCGGCGGGCCCGCAACGGATCGAGGACTACGAGGCGATCCTCGCGCCGATCTACTCGTGGATTCACGCCGTCGCCCAGCACGGAGGGCCTGATCTTGGCCGCAGCTCTCACGGCGCCTCGGCGCGGGCGTGGCGGGCGCTCGGAAGTGGCGGCTCCGGTGCGAGCCGCTCCGATGGCGGCGGCCATCGTCTGCGCCGGCTACGCCGGCGCGTGCTGATCGCCGCGTTTCCGGCGCTCGTGTTCGGGCTCAGCCGCGCCGGGGCCGGGCCGCTACACGCCGACCTGTCCGCGCCCGAGCTTCGGCGCGCGGGCCTTCGAGCGTTCGGCGAAGTCCTGGCCCGGCTCCGCGTCGACGCGCCGCAGGTCGTGTTCGGCCACACGCACCGGGCGGGCCCGCTGCCAGGCGATGATCGCTGCGAATTCGTGACGCCGTTCGGCGCCCAGCTGGTCAACTGCGGAAGCTGGGTGCACGAGCCGGGGTTCCTCGGAAGCCGCCCGTTGCAGAGCCCCTACCGGCCGGGCTTCTGCTTGAGGTTGGGCGACGACGGGCCGTGCGAGCTGTCGAACCTGCTCGACCCGCTCACTCCGCAAGCCCCGGGGTGAAGCACACCGCGAAGCAGCGCACGCCCTCGCCGACCGCCAGCTCGAGCTCGCCGGCGGTGCTGTGCGGATGCGACAAGAGCTCGTAGCAGCCGGGATGGTCGACGTCCAGGTTGCGTCCGTTGACCCGGACCGAGCCGCTCCCGTCGAGCACCGCCCAGACGGCCCCCGCCTCGTACGGGCCGCTGTAGGGCCCGTCGACATCCTCGCTCTGCGGCGTCAGCAGCGCGCCGGGGGCGTCCTCGGGTCGCACCGGCTCGACCGTCGGGCGCTCGAGCTCGAGCAGCTCCTGAATCGCCAGCTCGGTCTCGTCGTAGCCGCCTTCGCCGTAGTGGTAGTCAAACAGCTTGCCGTCCTGGTTGAACAGGTAGCGAGCCGGCCAGCCGAGGTTTCCGTAGAGGCCCCAGATCTCGTGCTCGACATCGACGACGACCGGGTAGGGGACGCCCAGGCGCGCGACCGCCGCCCGCACCGCTTCGGGATCGCGGGAGGGCTCAAACCCCGAGGCATGGACGCCGATCACCCTCAGCCCGTGCGGTTCATAGCGCTCGTGCCACGCCCGCATATACGGCAGCGTCCGGATCGAGTTCGGGCGGCAGAAGTCCCAGAACTCGATCAGCACCGGGCGACCGAGCTGCTGGTCCATTCGCAGCATCGCGACGTTGATCCACGGCAGCTTCGGCGGGAACGGCGGAGCCTCGATGTGATCGACCGGCGGACGCACCGGTCGGCGATGGTAGAGGTGCGGTCCGCGCGGGACCCGCTGGGCCCTACGCCTCGACGAGACCGCGACGGATCGCGTAGCGCACGAGCTCGACTCGATCGCGCATCCCGAGCTTGCGCAGGACGTTGGCCCGGTGAGACTCGATCGTCTTCTCGGCCAGGTGCAGGATCGCCGCGATCTGCGCGTTGGTGTGGGCCTCCGCGATCAGCTTGACGACCTCCTCCTCGCGCGTCGTCAGCGGGATCGCCGGGCCGTTCGCCCCGTCCTGCATCCACTGGCGGATGATCGAGCGCTCGGCGGCGTTGGTCAGAAACGCCTCGCCGCGTCCGACCGCTCGGACCGCTCCGACGAGGTCCTGATCGGCCTCGCGCTTGAGCACGTAACCCGACGCGCCCGCCTTCAAGGCCTCGAACAGATAGTGCTCGTCGTCGTGCATCGAGAGGATCAGCACGAGCGCGCCGGGAAGGTGCGAGCGGATCTCACGTGCGGCCTGAAGCCCGGTCATCCGCGGCATTCCGACGTCGAGGATGCACAGGTCGGGTCGCGCGGCGAGCGCCTGCTCGACGGCCTCGACCCCATCGGCGGCCTCGGCCACTACCTCCATGCCGTTCTGGCGCTCGAGCAGCAGTCGGATACCCGCCCGCACGATTCCATGATCATCGGCTACCAGAATTCGCATCGTCATCAGCTGACCGTCAGCTCCACCCGAGTCCCGCGGCCGGGATCGGACCAGATCGTGAGGCGCCCGCCGACCAGCAGCGCCCGCTCGCGCATGCCCGACAGGCCCAGCCCGCCCTTGCGCATCGTCGCGAAGCCGCGGCCGTCGTCCTTGATCCGCAGCACCGTCCCGCCGATGAACGAAAGCTCCACGTCGACCTTGTCGGCGTCGGCGTGCTGGGCGATGTTCGACAAGCTCTCCTGGGTCACGCGGTAGATCACCAGTTGCTGTTCCGGAGTCAGCTTGGGCGGCGCGCCGCGAGAGTTGAAGCGTGCGTTGATCCCGGTCTGATCGGCGAAGTCGCCGACCTGGCTCTGCAGCGCGGGGATCAGGCCATGGTCATCGAGCACGGCCGGTCGCAGCTTGCGCGCCAGCATCAGCAGTTCTTCCATCGCCTGCGTCGACAGGCGCTTGGTCTCGGCGAGCTCGCGCTGGAGGTCCGGCGGCGCCCGTTCGATCGACGCCTGCAGTCTCAGCGAGACGGCGGTCAGCGCCTGGTTGACCTCGTCGTGAAGATCCTGCGCGATCCGTCGCCGTTCGCGCTCCTGGGCCTGGATTGCGGCGCGGCCGGCCTCGAGCCGTTCGCTCTCGAGCCGGTAGATCATCCGCTGCAGCGCGGCGTCCAGCCGGCGCACCTCCGCGCTGTCGAATCTCCGAGCCGGCAGCAGCCGCTGTCGCGGGTTGGCGAGGTCGATCGCCTCCATCGCGGAGATCAGCCGGTCCAGCGGCGCAAACCGCCGCCGCAGCAGCAGCCAGTTGCCCAGCAGCGTCGCCGCCATACCCATCCCCAGTACGACCGCCTCGCGCCCGCGGATGCCGTCGGTCACGTGCGCGTCGACGGCGATCGTCGCTACCAGCGCGGTGCCGGCGACGAGCAGCAGGTTGACGGCGAGGACTTGAGCAAGCAAGGGACGCGATTTCATGACGACTGACCCACACCAAACCTTGTCGGTGGATCTCACTCAGAATCAGATGGGGTCTTGACCCGATATCGACCGTTCCACGCCGGACCGATACCCCTGACACGACGGCGAATTGGGTTTTGGCTTTCGGGGCGCCCGGGGTTTGGGCGCCCCGCAGCCGTTAAAGGGGGCGCGGTTCCGGCGCCGAGTTGGCGCCGGCTACGGGCGCGCCCAACATCGGCCTGCCCTCTAATGGCGGTCGCCTCGCCAATCACAGCCCGTCCGCCGCCCGAGGCTGGTGAGGGTGCGCACGTCCGGCGTGGCTTGGGTCGAACCGCTACTACGATTCGCATACCGCAGCGTTAGCGGCCACGCCGACGTACGCCCCCTCACGGCCCAAATGCAGCGCTATACTCCCTGAAGTATTGAATTCCGACCGCAATTAGAGGTTTTAGCGATGAGCCCGTCCGGCGCCGAGGTTTTGAGGCAGATCAAGAGCAGGATCGAAGAGATCGATCCGGTTGACGTCCGCGAGCAGGGTTCGAACGGCGCCGTGATCGTTGACGTGCGCGAGGTGGACGAATGGTCGACCGGGCACATCCCCGGCGCCAAGCACGTGCCCAAGAGCTACCTGGAGACGCGGATCGAGGGCGCGGCGCCCGATCGCTCGCAGCACGTGATCCTGTACTGCCAGTCGGGTAACCGCTCGGCGTGGGCTGCGCGGACGCTGATCGACGATCTCGGCTACGAGCACGTCGAGTCGATGACCGGCGGGATCACGCTGTGGAAGGACCGCGGCTATGACGTCGAGGTGCCGAGGTCGCTGACGGTTGAGCAGCGCGAGCGCTATTCGCGCCACCTGCTGCTGCCGGAGGTCGGCGCCGAGGGCCAGCAGAAGCTGCTGGACGCCAAGGTGCTGCTGCTCGGGGCCGGTGGACTCGGCTCGCCGGCGGCGCTGTATCTGGCGGCCGCAGGCGTCGGCACGCTCGGGATCGTCGACAACGACGAGGTCGATCTGTCCAACCTCCAGCGTCAGGTGATCCACACAAACGACCGGATCGGAGTACCGAAAGTCGACTCGGCCGAGCAGACGATCAACGCGCTCAACCCCGACGTCAACGTGATCAAGTACCCGGTCCGGATCGGCGCCGAGAACATCATGGAGATCCTGCCGGGCTACGACATCGTCGTCGACGGCCTCGACAACTTCCCGACGCGCTACCTGCTCAATGATGCATCGGTGCGGCTGCAGATCCCGGTCGTGTCGGCCGCGATCCTCGGATTCGAGGGGCAGCTGTCGGTGTTCAAGCCCTACGACGGCCCGTGCTACCGCTGCCTGTTCCCGGTGCCGCCGCCGGCCGAGCTCGCACCCTCGTGCGGCGCCAACGGCGTGCTCGGCGTGCTGCCGGGGACGATGGGCCTGCTCCAGGCGACCGAGGTGATCAAGCTGATCATCGGCGAGGGCGAGCCGCTGATCGGGCGGCTGATGATGTACGACGCGCTCGCGGCGAGCACGACCGAGGTCAGGGTCCGGCGCGATCCCGCGTGCCCGATCTGCTCCCGTCATCCGGAGGCGATCGGCGACGAGGAGATGGGCGTGTTCCCCGACTACGAGGCGTTCTGCGCCGGCGCGCATTAGGGTTCGGGCTATGGCGACCGATTCGCATTCCCGCCTGTACTGCGCCCCGCCGTCGGCGGGGAGAAGGAGCTCACGGCTGACGGATCGTCGGTCGGCGAGATCCTGCACGCGGTCGCCGAGAGCCACCCGGACACCCAGACGCAGCTGTTCGCGGCCGACGGCGGCCTGAACCGCTACGTCAACGTCTACCTCAATGACGAGGACGTGCGGGTGCTCGACGGGCTCGAGACGACCGTCGGCGACGGCGACACGCTCGTGATCCTGCCGGCGATGGCCGGCGGGTCTCGCTAGCGCCGACACGGCGGCCCGCAGGCTCTGCCCTTCCACGGGAAGGGTTTTTGATCTGAGGCGTCTTTAACGGCGGAGCGTACAACTTCGAAGGGAGCCAGATGAGGCGTTCACCGGTGGCCGGAGCCCGACATGGCGGCATGCGCCGCGGTAGGCGGTCGATCGCGATCCTCGTCGGTCGCAGGGATGGGATTCGCGCTCGCGGCGTTGGCCGGCATCGCGTTCGCGAAGTCGTTCACGCTGAAGGTCTCGACTAACGTCCATGTGACGAACACCCGACCAAGGCGTTCAGGGTCAAAGCGGTCGACGTGCGTGAGTCCGTTGCCGCCAGCGCGAACGGCTTCCCGGTGTACACGTTCCAGGGCGAGACGACGCATCACCTGATCTGCAAGAAGACGAACAGCCAGACGACGGACTGCTGGGCCTTCTGGCCGCCGGTGACAGTCGGCTCGGCCAAGGGTCTCGAGCGCGCAGAAGGGCATCAAGGGCAAGCTCGGCACGTTCCGCAACCACGGAGTGCTGCCAGGTGACGCTCGGCGGCAAGCCGCTCTACAACTTCACGCCCGACATCACGGGGAACAACAAGAAGCAGGCCACGGGCGATGAGCTCAAGACGTTCGGCTCGATCTGGCACATCGTCAAGGCCTCGGGCAGCGTGACCCATGGTTCGTCGTCGACTACGACCAGCACAGGCATGTCGACGGGCACGACGACGATGAGCAGCACGACCACGCAATGCCTGTACCCGCCCTGCTACTGACGGGCCTCGCCCACTCGCGGCGCGAACCGCTGCCGGCGCGCGCGGACCGTGGCTGCGCCCCCAGCCACTCAGGAGGACCGTGAGCCTGCGTGGAATCGCAGGCTCACGGTCCTGACCTGCTGTGGTGCATCGCTACACTTCGTAAAGCGATGGCGGTCGAGCGCCTTCAGAACAAGCCCTGCGGGGGCCGGTACGGCGACATCGTCCAGTCGATCGGGCACACGCCGCTGATCGAGCTCAAGCGCCTGAGCCCCAAGCCGGGAGTCCGGATCTGGGCCAAGCTCGAGTCGCACAACCCGACCGGCTCGGTCAAGGACCGGGTCGCCCGTTCGCTGATCGAGGACGCCGAGGACAAGGGCCTGATCAGGCCCGGCCAGACGATCCTCGAGCCGACCTCCGGCAACACCGGGATCTCGCTGGCGATGATCTGCGGCCGCAAGGGCTATCCGGTCAAGGTCGTGATGCCGGAGAACGTGACGGCGGAACGGACCCAGCTGCTGCGCATGTACGGCGCCGAGATCGTCTACTCGGAGGGGTCGAAGGGCTCGAACGGCGCCGTCGAGCTGGCGCTCGACATGGCCGAGCGGGACGCGTCGTACTACATGCCCTACCAGTACGGCAACCAGGCCAACCCGCTCGCTCACTACAACGGGACCGCGCTCGAGATCCTCGAGGAGCTCGACGACGTGGCCGCGTTCGTCGCCGGTCTCGGCACCGGCGGCACGCTGATGGGCAACGGCCGCCGGCTCAAGGAGGAGCTCGGGCGACGAGGTGAAGATCGTCGCGGCCGAGCCGATGCAGGGAGAGCCGGTCCAGGGCCTGCGCTCGCTCGAGGACGGCTTCATCCCGCCGATCATCGACCTGTCGCTGCTGGACCGCAAGATCTTCGTCACCAACGCCGACGCGATCGCCTTCACGCGCAAGCTGCTCGACGAGGAGCGGCTGTTCGCGGGCGTGTCGACGGGCGCGATTGCGCGCGTGGCGGTGCGGATCGCCGGCGAGCTCGACGAGGGCAACGTCGTGTTCGTGGTCGCCGACGACGGCTGGAAGTACCTTTCGTCCGGGATCTACACCCGTCCGGTGGAGGAGATCGAGAACCTGGACTCCACCGTCTGGTGGTGATCGGGCGTCCGGTCGCCGCAAGCAGCACGCGGCGCACGATTTTGAGCAGATCGGCGTCCGGCGTCGCCGCTGGCGTCGCTGTGGCGCTGACCGGCTGCGGCTCTAGGTCGGGCCGCCTCAGCGTGCACACGATCCCGCCGGAGGCGCGCAGCACCGACGTCGAGATCCTCAGCGGACTGCTCGACCGAAAGTACAAGACGATCTCGGCGTACACGGCCGCGATCCCACTGCTGGCGGGCAAGGCGCAGAACAACGCCAAGCAGATCCTCAGCCAAGAGGTGGCCCACTCCGGCGAGCTGTACGGCCTGATCCGGAAGGCCAAGGGCGCCGGCAACAGGCCACAGCCGAGCTATCCGCTCGGACACCCGCGCACCCATGTGCAGGTGCTCGAACTGCTGCACACGCTCGAACAGGAGCAGATCGCAGCCTTCCTGGACGCGATCCCGAGCGTCTCGCCCGGCTCGGTCCGCGCGGTGCTCGCGTCGGTACTCGCCAACGACGCGCAGCACGTCGTCCTGTTGCGCCGGGCGCTGCGAGTCGATCCGCTGCCCGAACCGTTCCCGACCGGCAGCGACAGCGCCTGATGGACGGGCGCCGGACAGCGACTCGGCGTCAGCTGATCTCCAGCCTCTCCAGCGCGGCCGCCGCTGCCGGTCTTGCCGCCGCCGGCATCGCCGTGGTGGGCGGCGCCGAGCCCGGTCGGGCCCTCGGCGCGACCGCGCCGACCGACGCCGACCAGGTCCACGAAATGCTGGCGGCGGAGCTGCTTGCGATCGCCGTCTACGACGGCGTGATCGGCTCCGGGCTGCTGTCGCCTCAGGTGCAGCGCCCGGCCCGGCGCGTGCTGTCGCAGGAGCACGCGCACGTCCGCGCGCTCGCGCCGGCGCTGGGCCAGCTGGGCGGGACGATGCCGCCGAGCCCGACCGGCACCGCTGCGGTCGACAAGGCGCTGGCCGATCGCGGCCTCCCCGGGCGCCTGGCAAAGCTGCGCACCGAACACGACTGCGTGAGTCTGCTGCTCGACGTCGAGGCGGTCG
The DNA here is from genome assembly GCA_963809685.1 of uncultured Solirubrobacterales bacterium. Lineage (GTDB taxonomy): Bacteria > Actinomycetota > Thermoleophilia > Solirubrobacterales > Solirubrobacteraceae > Palsa-465. The sequence continues at coordinate 634,570 of CAWEKN010000008.1, forward strand.
TCGAGGGCAGCTACTTCAAGGCCATGTCGACGCTTCAGAACTCTGGCCTACAGCGGCTTGCCGCTCAGATCATGGCCAACGAGGCCCAGCACGCGACCGCGATCAGCGAGGCCCGTCGCCCCGGCGATGTCGGCCAAGCCCTGCCCGCGGCCTTTGTGGAAGGGAAGTCCTGAAGTCGCGATAGAGCATCGGGTCGTCGACCCTCGCGTGTGCCAGGATCGCGTCTGCGACCGCGTGCTCGTCGACTGTGTAGAGCGACTCGCGGATCAGCTGCCTGAGGACTTTCAAACGAGCCTTCACGTAGTGAGTATCGGCATCGGCGGTTTGCTGATTGAGCTTTTGACGGCCAATCGGCAGACGCCTCGGCGGTGCAAACATCGCAAAGTCCGGCTGCTGGTAGCCTCGACGCGAGGATGCGGATGCAACGCGGGCTGTACGAAGAGATCGTCGCGCACGCGCGTTCGGAGGCGCCGAACGAGTGCTGCGGTATGGTCGCCTCCCGCGACGGCGACGCCGTCACGGTCTATGCGGCGACCAACGCCGAGGCAAGCCCGTTCCGGTTCGTGATCGACGCCCGCGAGCAGCTCGAGATCCACAACCAGATCGAGGCCGCTGCACTAGACCTCGGCGCGATCTACCACTCGCACACCCGGACCGAGCCGAAGCCGTCGCAGACCGACATCAACTTCAGCAAGGCATGGCCCGGGGTGCTGTGGATCATCGTCGGGCTGCAGGGAGGGGAGCCCGAGGTCCGCACGTGGCGCATCGACGACGGCAAGGTAACCGAGGACGACCTGGTCGTGGAGTGATGCCCAGGCAATCGCAGGGGTCGGCGCTCGAATGCCCCAGCTGCGGCGCCGGCTATCCCCCAGACGAGCGGTTCTGCCCTGAGTGCCGGATCCCGCTGGTCCGCTCCGATCCCGACAGCGAACCGACGCCGACGACCGAGCGCCACGAGCGAGCGCGCAAGATCAAGCCACAGCTCGCCGAAGGGCCGCTTGTGCGCGTTGCCGGCGCGCGCAACCAGCCCGAGGGCGAGTTCATCCAGGGGTTGCTGCTGGAGGAAGGAGTGCCGAGCATGTTGCGCCGCAGCGCCGGCTTCGACGTGCCCGACTTCCTCGCCGCAGGCCCGCGCGACGTGATGGTGGCGCAGTCGGGCTTTCAGGTCGCGCGGGAGATTCTGCTCGAGGCCGAGCTGATCAGCTCAGCGCCGGCGGCGGCGACGGTGTCGCCGGTCCGGCTGCTGGTCGGGCTGCTTTGCGCGCTTGCGATCGGCGCGCTTGTGGTGTGGCTCGGACTCGAGCTGCTGTAGCACCGACCTCACGGCTGACGGTAACCCTCATGCGCTCGCGATGCGAGCCAGGTGAGAGCGCCAGGCGCCCTCGGTGTGAACCAGCGCCCGGCCACGAAACGCCTTTGCAAGCGCGCCTCGCGGGCCCTGGGGATGCAGGCGGCTGACGAACTCGACGGCCGCCGTGACGCCTTGCTCGCGTGCCAGCAGGTCGATCACCGTCCCGCCGAGTAGTGGCGCGTCCCGGAAGCCGGGCGGGAAGCTCGGCCGGCGGCCGTCGCGCAGCCGCCGCGCGATCGCAGGGCGCGCGTGCTCGACCTGACCTGAGAACCATCTGGCTCCGCCCTCGAGCAGCCACGCCCACCGAAGCTCGGCGAACGCGCGGGCGGGTGTGAACGGGCGCGGCAGGTCCCGGTTGTTCTCGGTGATCACGCGGCGCGTGTACAGGCCCGCGGCGCTGAGCGCGAGCATCTCGCGGGAGCCGGGTACGTTCGAGGCGCGGCTCTCGAGCGTCTCGGGGGCGAGTATGTGCAGCTCCTCGCGACCGGCCCAGCCGGCGACGTAGCGACGCGCCGCCGGTGCGGTCAACAGCCAGCGCACCGGCACCGTCGGGTTCGACAGCGACAGCGAGATCGACTCGCGGTGAATCACGACCGTGAGCTCCGCGACCGTGCGCGGGAACAGCAGGTCGAGCCGATCGCGCGCGCGCTCGAGCGAGCGCAGGACGCGCTGCGCGTCATTCGCCGACCCGGAATCGTGCCGAGCGCGGAATGACTGCGAAACCGACTCGACCCAGGGCATCGATGATCGGATGGCCGCCGAAGCGGCCACCACTTCTCAGACCAGAACCGGCTGGCGGTCTGAGGCGATCGCTGCGATCTCCTCTGAGGCCCGTTCGAACTCGTCGTCGGAGAGGACCGGTGTGCCCTCGAACGGAAGGTCCCGAGTCAGCTCGAGCCATGAGCGGCAGCCGCCGTACTCGTCGCGGACCTTGACGGTCACAGGACGCGGGATCCGATACGTGCGAAGCAGGATCACGTGCAGCGGATGACGCCGCTTCCACGCAAGCCGCTTCTCGGCGTAGTCGGTGGTCCACACGTAAAACGGCGACAGCGCGTCGACCGCGCGGCGGTCTGTGATCGTGAAGTGGGCTGAGACCTCGGCCCACGCACGGATCCGTACGCGATCTGGCTGGGGGACCTCGCCGTCGCGCAGTAACGCACGCGCAGGCGGCTCGCCGTCGCTCCACACGCCCTCTTCGAGGGCCCGCGAAAGCTCGGGTCGATGGGACTCGCGCACCAGATCGGTGCACTGATGGTCAAATGTCGGATATAGGAAGAAGCGGTCGTACTCGAGCTTGAAGTGCTTGTCGGGCTCGCGGATGCCGCCCTTGCGAAGCGTCAAGAGCTGCTCGCCTTCGGCGAGAGCCCGCACGGTCACGGCCCATTCTTTGAAAGCAATCGGCATGTATTTGATTTGGGGAGGTTGGGAGGGGGTTTACGAACAATCCCCGCGCGCGCATCGAAATACACGGCGCAGCGGGGAACGTGGATTCTACGTCAGAACTCCGAAATTCCAAAATGTTGCTGCAAATGAGGGTGTTTACCGTCGCTACACAGCCATAGCTTCGCGCATCTGCGACGCCTCGGCCAGACGGTGACTTCGATCAGCGCTCAGTCCGGGAGCCGGGTTCCGGCTTCGCTCTCGATCACCTCGATCAGCGCGGCGAAGTCGTCATCGCCGTGACCACGACCGGCCGCGACGGCGAGGATCTCGCGGGTCAGCGCGGCGAACGGGAACGGGGCCCCGGCAGCCTCCCCCTCCTCGAGGCACAGGCTCACGTCCTTGAGCATGTGGTCGAGCTTGAACAGCGTCGTGTAGTCGTGCTCGCGCATCGGCGCTGCCTTGCAGCTCGAGCATCGTCGAGCCGCCCGAGCCGGCGCTCATCACGGTCGTCAGCGCGTCGAGGTCGACGCCCGCGCGGGCGCCGACCAGCAGCGCCTGACCGACGATCGGCGGCGTTGCTCGCGGCGACGGCGTTGTTGATCAGCTTGACCATCTGGCCCTGTCCGAGCGGGCCGGCGTAGACGATCAGTCTTGCCCATCGCGTCGAGCACGGGCTTTGCCTGCTCGAAGTCGTCGCGCTCGCCGCCGACCATGATCGTCAGCGTGCCGTCCTCTGCGCGCGGGGCGGAGCCCGTGACGGGCGCGTCGATCATCGCGCATCCCTCGCTCGCCCAGCGCGGCGCCGATCTTCAGCGTAGCCGCCGCGCCCGATCGTCGAGCAGTCGATGAACAGGCGTCCCGGGTGGCGCGCTCTGCGCCGCGCCCCGCGTCGCCGAGCAGCACCTGCTCCACCTGCGGGCCGTCGACGACCATCGTCATGACGACTCGCCGCGTCGGCGGCCGCCTCGGCCGGCGTGTGCGCGAGGCGCGCGCCGGCGTGCTCGGACGCAGAACGCGCTCGGCCGTGGCCTGCGGTGCGGTTCCAGACGGTCAGCTCGAACCCCGCGCGGGCCAGGTTGGCCGCCATCCGGGAGCCCATGATCCCGAGTCCGAGGAAGGCGATCGGTGCGCTCACCACGCTCATGATGGCGACTTGCCTCGCAGAATCGCCCCCAGGGCGATTCTCGCCAGCGAATCGCGCGCAGCGCGATTCGCCGTGTCCGCCGCCGCCAGGCGTCTCGATCCGCAGCCGCTGGCCGGGCTGCAAGCCACCCGCTCGCCTTCGGCGGCAGCTCGTCGCCGTCGAGCAGGTTGCGGCCCGAGGCGCCCGGCTCGCCGCCGTCGGCACCGGCCGGACGCGTGGCGGCGGCGCTCGGTCAGCAGCGAGTAGCGCAGCGGCGCCAGGGCCTCGAGTTCGCGGATCACACCGTCGCCACCACGGTGCGCGCCCGCGCCCCCGGAGCCGCGCCGCAGCGAGTACTCCACCATCCGCAGCGGATACTCGAGCTCGAGCGCCTCGATCGGGGTGTTCAGCGTGTTGCTCATCGCCACGTGGACGCCGCTCGGACCGTCGGCGTCCGGGCACGCTCCCTGACCGCCGCCGATCGTCTCGTAGTAGACGACGTCCTCGTTGCCGATCGTGACGTTGTTCATCGTGCCCTGGCCGAGCGCGCGGCCGAACGCCGCGCAGCACGACGTCGGCGATCCGCGACGAGGTCTCGACGTTGCCGCCGACGACCGCCGCCGGAGAGCGCGCGTTGAGCAGGCTGCCCTCGGGCGCGATCACCTCGATCGGTCGATACGCCCCGGCGCTCGGGGGGATGTCCGGGTCCGTCAGCACGCGAACCGCGAAGTAGCAGGCGGAGCGGGTGACCGCCAAAGGGCAGTTCAGGTTGCCGTCGTGCTGCTCCGCCGAGCCGCTGAAGTCGAGCGTCAGCCGGTCGCCGTCGACGGTCGCGTTGAGCACGATCTGGAGGTCGCCCTCGCGTGCCTCGAGCAGGTCGCGGGCCCCGCGGGTCGCCGTCCTCGAGCTCACTCAGGCACGCGCGCGTGCGCCGTTCGGCGTAGTCGAGCACCTCGGCGAACGCTGCGCGCAGCGTGTCGCCGCCGACGCGGTCGTGCAGCTCCTGCAGGCGCCGGACCCCGACCCGGCCGGCGGCAAGCTGCGCTCGCAGGTCGGCGCGGCGCTGTTCGGGCTGGCGCATCTGCGCGCTCAGCTGCGCGATCGCCGCGTCGTCGAGCACACGCGGCGAAATGACCACGCCCTCGTCGGCGAGGGTCCGGCTGTCGGCGGGAGTGGAGCCCGGGGTCGGCCCGCCGACATCGGCGTGATGCGCCCGGTTGGCCGCGAATGCGATCAACGCATCGCCCGCGAACACGGGCGTGATCACGGTGATGTCGGGCAGGTGCGTGCCCCCGCGGTATGGGTCGTTGAGGATCCAGGAGCGTCCGGGGGCGTGTTCCTCGCCGAGGATCGCTGCGACCGCCGCAGGCATCGCCCCCAGGTGAACCGGGATGTGCTCGGCCTGCATCACCATCTCGCCCCGGGCGTCAAACAGGGCGGTCGATGCGTCGCGGCGCTCCTTGATGTTGACCGAGTGCGCGGAACGGATCAGGGTCGCGCCCATCTCCTCGCAGATCGCTGCAAGTGCCCCGGTCAGGACCTGCAGCGCAACCGGATCGATCATCGGCGCGCGCGTCCATTCCAGCCGACGATCGTGCCGGTGGCGTCGACCGCGCCCGACCAGCCCGGAGCGACCAGCAGCGTCGACTCGGGCAGCTCGACGACAGCCGGCCCCTCGATCTCGGTGCCGCGTGCGGGCGCGCCGCGCAGCACCTCGACCTCGGTCTGCGTCCCGTCGATCACCGCCACGCGGCGGGCGCGCGCCGCCTCAGCGCCGCCGCCGCTCGCCGTCGCCGTCGCCGGCGAGCTCGACCTCGATTCCTGCGACCCACGCGGTCACCCGGATCGTGACCAGCTCGAGCGTCTGCTCGGGGTCGCTGTAGCCGTAACGATCCTCGTGCAGGGCCTCGAACGCGGCCCGCAGCTCGTGCGGCTGCGGGCGCAGGTCCGCGTCGACCGAAAGCTCGAACGCCTGCCCGCGGTAGCGCAGGTCGTAGACCGCGGCGAGGTCGGCGGCCGGCTCCCCGAGCGCCGCGCGTGCCCGCTCGCCGAGCGCAGCGACGGACTGCGCGACCGCGTCGGCGCTGAGCGCGTCGCCGCTGAGCAGCACGGTGCGCTGCGCGTCGCGACGCCGGGGCGATACGACCAGGCCCAGCGCGGCGAGTACGCCGGAGGCCCGCGGGCAGACGATCGTCTCGATCCCGAGCTCGTCCGCGATCGCCGCGGCGTGCAGCGGGCCGGCACCGCCGAACGCAAGCAGCGCGTAGCCGCGCGGGTCGATCCCGCGCTGCACGGTCACGACCCGCAGCGCGCGGATCATCTCGGCGTTTGCGACGCGCACGATCCCCTGCGCGCAGTGCAGCGGCTCGAGCCCGAGCTCGGCGGCCAGCGCCCGGACCGCGCGCCACGCGGCGTCGCGATCGAGTGCTACGCCGCCGGCCAGCGGCGCGTCGGCGCTGAGGTAGCCGAGCACGAGGTTGGCGTCGGTGACGGTCGGCTGCTCGCCGCCGCGGCCATAACACGCCGGGCCGGGGTCGGCGCCGGCCGAGTGGGGACCGACGCGCAGGGCCCCGCCGGAGTCCCGCCACGCGATCGAGCCGCCGCCGGCGCCGACGGTGTGTACCGCCAGCATCGGCAGCGCCAGCGGCCGGTCGGCGACCTCGCCGGAGCTGCGCTCCTGAACGCTGCCGTCGTCGACCACGCAGACATCGCACGAGGTTCCGCCCATGTCGAAGCAGAGCGCGTCGACGGCACCCGCCGCGCGTGCCACGAAGGCGGCTCCGGCTGCGCCCGCCGCCGGGCCCGAGAGCACCGTCCAGGCGGCGTGGCCGGCGGCCGAGCGCAGGTCGATCAGGCCGCCGTTGGATTGCATGATCGCCGGCTCGGGCAGTCGCGCGGACCGGGCGCGGTCAAGCAGCCGGCGCAGGTAGCCGGCCAGCAGCGGCGACAGCGCCGCGTCGACCTCGGTCGTGGCCGCGCGCTCGTACTCGCGAAACGTGCCGACCACCTCGTGCGAGAGCGACACGTGCGTGTCGGGAAGCGCTCCCGCGATCGCATCGCCGATCGCACGCTCGTGCTCGGGATGGCGGTAGGAGTGCAGCAAGACGACCGCGATCGACTCCGGTGCTGCGGCCGCCACGCGCTCGACGAGCGCTTGCAGGTCGTCCGCGGTGAGCGCGCGCAACGGCCCGTCCGGGGTCATCCGCTCGGGCGCCCCGAATCGCAGCTCGTCTGGCACCAGCGAGGCGGGACGCGCCGCACACAGCTTGTACAGGTGCGCGCGGTGCTGGCGGCCGAGCGCGACGAGGTCGGTGAAGCCGTCGGTCGCGATCAGCGCCGTGCGGGCGCCGCGGCCTTCGAGCAGGGCGTTGGTCGCGACCGTCATTCCATGGGCGAACGAGCGAACCTCCTCGGGCCGGCGGCCGGCCCGCTGCAGCGCCGCGGCGACCGCGGCGATGACGCCCTCGGACTGATCGCCCGGGGTTGTGGGCGCCTTGGCGGTGACCACCCGCCCGTCGAACGCCAGCACGGCATCGGTGAACGTCCCGCCGACGTCGACCCCGAGCAGCATGGGATCAAACCCTAGTGTTCGTTTCTGGTGTGGGCTCTGCCCGGCGCGTTGGGGCCTGCTCGCGCTGTGTATCGCCGGCCCTCGGCAGCGCGGATGTGTGGTGCGATGCTTGTCACGTGTTTGAGCTGTTCAGCGATCGCGCTCGCCAGGGCGAAAGTGCTCGAAGGCCTGGGGGTCAGGGACGAGGCGGTCGGTCACAAGCTCCTGGTGTGTCATCCGCGCGGCGAGCGGCCGAGCGATGGCGTGTTGCCGTGCTCGAAGCCATCGGCGTCTCGACGCGACGTGTGCGGCGTGAGGTGCTGCGCGTCGCGACGGAGCGGCGGGGGTGGATGGCCGAGGTCAACAAGCCGACGTTCGGCGCGTGGGAGACGCTTGGTCCTACGGGTGAGTTGCGCAGCGTGCTTGTTGCCTCGGCGGAGCTGGCCGTCGAGTGCGGGCGCTCGCATATCGAGCTGACGGACGTGGTGTTCGCGATCTGCGAGGACCCCGACGCGATGCCGCTGCTGGCCGAGCTCGGGATTCAGATCGAGCGAGTGCCCGAGCTGCTCGAGCGCCATCGCTCGACGCGTCCGCCGCCCGCGGTTGGCGACTCGAACTGATCGGAGCCCGGCTGGCTCGCTCGGGCAGGTAGCGGTCGTGCCGTGGTGAGTTGGGGGTGCTATACGCCCCAAATCCACCACAGGCCTCCCGGCCCTGACAAACGCGGTTCAGGCAGCCAGCGCCGGCGCGAGCTCCTCGGTCTCGGCGAGGTGCTGGTGTGACGGGCAGTACCCGTTCTGCGGCAGCGGCATCCGCTGGCACGGCGCGCCCTTGCGGGTGCTCGCCCGGCACTGGAGTGGATTGCCGTAGACGTCGAACCCGTTCTGCGGCTGGCGCGCCAGGAACTCGTCGGCAAACTGCAGATAGCGCTCGATCACGCGCAGCACGCGCACCTGCGAAGTCATGGGGAAGTACACGCGGATGTCGGCGAACAACGACCGCGCCGGGCGCGCAAAGTAGTGGCGGTCGGTCGCGAGGCGCTCGACCGCGGCTTCGCACGCCCGCAACACCCGTTCGTGGTTCGCGTAAGGACAAGCGCTGTGTGGATCCTCGATGATCTCGCTGGCCAACTCCCGGTAAATCGCTCGACTGAACCGGTACATGCGAACTCCTGCTCCTTTCGACTCCCCTGCCTGGGCGCCTTCCGTAGCGGTACGCGAGTATTCCCCGCACGTGTGAAGCTCGAACGCACGCGAATGTTAATTCGACGTTAAGCAGGAAGTTAGTGCGTCGATCCGGCTAATCCCACATCGCCGGCGCGGCGTCGCGGCCGCGGCCGACGACCACATGCATGCCGTCGAACGCGGGGTCCAGCTGCGGGAAATCCCGGCGCCGGTGCGCCCCTCGGCTCTCGGTTCGCGCGAGCGCGCAGCGAGCGATCAGCGCCACCAGCGGATGGGGGTCGCCGGTCAGCGCCAGCAGGCCCTCACCGTCGCGCTCCAGGCCGGCGTGTCGCCACAGCGCCTCGCGGCTGTCCTCGGTGAGCGGCGGTGGCTTGGCGGACGGCCCGGCGCTCGCCGCAGGCGCGGCCGCCGCATCCGGGGTCGGCTCGCGCAGCGCGGCGCGCGCCGCCCGCGACCCGAACACGAAGCACTCGGTCAGCGAGTTGGACGCAAGCCGATTGGCACCGTGCAGCCCCGTGCAGGAGCACTCGCCGACGGCGTAGAGGCCGTCCAGCGTGGCACGCGAATCGAGATCGGTCGCGATCCCGCCCATCATGTAGTGCGCGGCGGGAGCGACCGGGACCAGCTCGTGCTCGGGGTCAATCCCGGCCCGGCGCAGGGCGGCGACGACGTTGGGAAACAGCGACGGGTCGACGTCTCGCATGTCGAGATCGACCGAGCTTGCTCCGCTGAGCGCGATCTGGTCCTGGACCGCCCGCGCCACCTCGTCGCGCGGGGCGAGCTCGTTGACGAACCGCTTGCCGCCCTTGTCGAGCAAGGTCGCGCCCTCGCCGCGCACCGCCTCGGTCACGAGGAAGCCGTCGGCGCCGTTGGGGGCGGCCACCGCGGTCGGGTGAAACTGCATCAGCTCGAGATCGGCCAGCAGCGCCCCCACCGCGTAGGCCAGCAGCAGCCCGCCGCCGGTGGCCCCGGCCGGATTCGTCGTCCGCGACCAGAGCGCGGCTGCACCTCCGGTGGCCAGCACGGTCGCGGCCGCGGCGATCGTCTCGCCGTCGGCGAGCCGTACGCCGACGCAGCGCCCACCGTCGACCAGCAAGCCGGTCACCCGCCGGCCCTCGAGCACCTCGATCCGCTCCTCCTGCGCGACCAGTGCGCTCAGCTGCCGGACCAGTCGCTGGCCGGTGGCCGCGCCGCCGGCGTGGACGACGCGGCGCGCGCTGTGCCCGCCCTCGAGCCCGAGCGCCAGGCGCCCCTGCCGGTCGGCGTCGAAGCGGACCCCGAGGCGGGCGAGATCCTCGACCGCGAGCGGAGCCTCCTCGCACAGCACCTTCGCGGCCGACTCGCGGACGCAGCCGCGGCCGGCCGCGATCGTGTCCGCGAGGTGCAGCTCGGGACTGTCCTGTCGCGACATCGCGGCTGCGAGACCGCCCTGCGCCCAGTAGCTGGAGGACTCGGCCAGCGGCGTCGCCGAGACCAGCGACACCCGGCCGCCCTCGCGGGCGGCGGTGAGGGCGGTGTACAGCCCAGCGGCGCCGGCGCCCACGACGGCAACCTCGGTGCTTCGGCGAGCCTGCAAGGACAGGTACGGTACTGCGATGGCCGCCGCGCCCGTGTTTCTCGAGCATCCGAGCTCGCTCGAGCACGACACGGGGTCGCACCCCGAGCAGCCGGCCCGGATCACCGCGATCGAGCGGGAGCTCGGGGCGCGCGGGTGGCTGGGGTTCGAACGGGTGCGGTCGACCCCGGTCGACCGCTCGGCTCTGCGCGCCGTGCATCCCGACTCCCACGTCGAGGCGATCGAGGCGATCTCGGCGCGCGGGGGCGGCCAGCTCGACCTCGACACTGTGCTGAGCGAGCGCTCGTTCGACGCGGCGCTACACGCCGCGGGCGGCGCCGTCTCGCTCGTAGAGCTGATCGTGGCCGGCGAGGCGCCGACCGGCTTCAGCGCCCATCGCCCGCCGGGCCACCACGCGTCCCAGGCCCGCGCGATGGGCTTCTGCCTGTTCAACAACGTCGCGGTCGCTGCCCGTTACGCGCTCGATCGCCTGGGCTTGGCGCGGGTGATGGTCGTCGACTGGGACGTCCATCACGGCAACGGGACCAGCGACATCTTCTACGCGACCGACGAGGTCCTGTTCCTCTCGATCCATCAATCGCCGCTGTATCCGGGGACCGGTGCGGCGTCCGAGGTCGGCGTCGGACAGGGTGCCGGCTACACGGTCAACCTCCCGGTCCCGCCCGGATCGGGCGACGGGCTGTACCTGTCGCTGCTCGCGCACGTCGTCGCCCCGCTCGCGCGGTCCTACGAGCCTCAGCTGCTGCTGGTGTCCGCCGGCTATGACGCCCATGTCGAGGACCCGCTGGCCGAATGCCACGTGACCGACGCCGGTTTCGGGGAGATGACGCGCGCAGTGCGGCGACTGGCGGCGGAGCTCGAGGCGCCGCTGGGGTTCGTGCTGGAGGGCGGCTATGCGCTCGGCGCGCTTGCGCGCTCGGTCGCGGCGACGCTCGAGGCGCTGACGGGTCCGCCGCCGGGGGTCGACGGCGAGCCGGACCGCGTTGCCCCGATCGCGAGCGCCGCGCGTGGGCGGCTCGCCGAGTTCTGGAACGAGCTCGGCTAGCGGGCCGAGCCCGAGCGCCAGCTCCTCTGACACCATGGGACCAACGATGTCGATCTCGCGAGAGCAACCCGTCGCCGTATTCGACTCCGGCGTCGGCGGTCTGACCGTCCTGCACGAGCTGCTTGTATCGCTGCCGACCGAGGACTATCTATATCTCGGCGACACCGCCCGGTTCCCGTACGGCGACCGTACCCAGGAGGAGCTGCAGGCGTTCTCGATCGAGGTCGCCGATCACTTGCTCGAGGCCGGCGCGAAGCTCATCGTGGTCGCCTGCAACGCGGCCAGCTCGGCCGCGCTCGACGTGATCGAGCGGCACCTCGAAGCCGAAGGGCTCGACGCGGACGTGATCGGCGTCGTCGCGCCGGCGACGCAGCTGGCAGTGGCCGGCAGCCGGTCAGGGCGCATCGGGCTGCTGGCGACGCCGGCGACCGTCGCAAGCCACGCCTACGAGCACGCGGTCCGCTCGGCCGATCGACACGTTCATCTTGAGACCGTGGCCTGTCCTGACCTGGCGGCAGTGATCCAGGGAGGGTTTCCGTTCGACGACGGCGTCGTGCAGATGGTCCGTGACTACTGCTCGCCGCTGCGCGTCGCGCAAGTCGACACTGTGATCCTCGGCTGCACCCACTACCCACTGGTCGCACCGATGCTGCAACGAACGCTCGGGCGAGGCGTCTCGCTCGTGACCTCGGGCGCCGGCGTCGCGCGCAGCGTCGAGCGCGCGCTCGCCTCGCGCGGGCTGCTGAACCCGCGCGCCGGCGAGGGCAGCTACCGGTTCCGGTGCACCGCCGACGTCGAGTCGTTCAAGGCGCTCGGGACCCGGTTTCTGCAGATGCCGCTAGGCGAGGTCGTGCACGTCGAGCTGTCGCAGGGCGTGATCGCGTGAGCGCCGGGTCGCCGCAGCGAAGCTACGGCCGGGGCCACGAGGACCTGCGGCCGCTGGCGATCGAGCCCGGCTTCGTCCGGACCGCGACCGGATCGGCGCTGATCTCGATCGGGGAGACGCGCGTGATCTGCACCGCCTCTGTGCAGGACAGCGTCCCGCGCTGGCTGCTGGGGTCGGGCCGCGGTTGGGTCACCGCCGAGTACGGGATGCTGCCCGCCTCGACCGGCGAGCGCAAGCAGCGCGATGTGACCAAGGGCCGCCCCGACGGCCGCACCGTCGAGATCCAGCGCCTGATCGGTCGCTCGCTGCGCGGGGTGGTCGACTTCGCCGCGCTGGGCGAGCGCACGATCTACGTCGATTGCGACGTGCTGCAGGCCGACGGCGGCACCCGCTGCGCCTCGATCACCGGTGGGCTCGTCGCGCTGCGGCTTGCGTGCGAGCATCTGATCGCCGACGGACGGCTCGAGCGCTCGCCGCTGACCGGGACCGTCGCCGCGGTGTCGTGCGGAATCGTCGGCGGTGTCCCGCTGCTCGATCTCGACTACTCCGAGGACTCGGCCGCCGAGGTCGACGCGAACGTCGTGATGACCGGCGACGGCGGCCTCGTCGAGGTTCAGGCGACGGCGGAGCGGACGCCGCTGTCGCGCGCCCACCTCGACGACCTGCTGGCGCTCGCGGCCGGTGGTATCGCGGCGCTGCAGGTGCTTCAGGACGAGGCGGTCGCCGCCGCAGCCGGCTAGCGATGGCTGAGGGTCACGCTCCGCTCGTGCTGGCGACCCGCAACCCACACAAGCTGCGCGAGGTCAGCCGACTGCTGGAGCCGCTCGGGATCTCGGTGCGGCCCCTCGATGACGGAGTCCCGTTGCCGCCAGAGGTGGGGGAGACGTTTGAGGACAACGCGCTGCCCAAGGCGCGGGCGGCGGCCGCCGCGACGGGGCGGCCGGCGATCGCCGATGACTCCGGAATCGAGGCCGAGGCGTTGTCGGGCGCGCCCGGCGTGCGCTCGGCACGCTACGCCGGCCCGCACGCCACCGACGAGGAAAACCTTCTCAAGCTGATGCGCGAGGCGCCCGCCGGCAGCGCGCTGCGCTACGTGTGCGCGGTCGCGTACGTCGACCCGGATCCGGTTGCCGGGCAGGAGCGGCTGTTCTTCGGTGAGTGCCGCGGTCGGCTCGCGTCGGTCCGCCGCGGTTCGGGCGGCTTTGGCTATGACCCGGCATTCCTGCCCGACGAGGACTCGGGGCATCGGACGATGGCCGAGATGAGCGATCCGGAGAAGGACGAGATCAGTCACCGCGGCCGGGCGATCCGAAAGCTCGCCCGGTGGCTGGCGGGGTGAGCAGGCGATGGCGCAGTCGAGCGCTCCCGCCGAGGTGCAGGACGCGCCGCAGCTGAAGCGGCGAACGGCCGCGCTGTCGGTCATCTCGAACTCCTGCCTGATCCTGTTGAAGGTGATCGCCGGGAGCGTCACGGGCTCGGTCGCGATCCTGACCGAGGCGATCCACTCGAGCATCGACCTGGTCGCCTCGGTCGTCGCCTACTTCTCGGTGCGCAAGGCCGACGAGCCCGCCGACGAGGACCACCGCTACGGCCACGAGAAGATCGAGAACCTGGCGGCCGCGATCGAGGGGATCCTGATCCTGGTCGGCTCGGCGGTGATCGCATTTGAGTCGATCCGCCGGCTGATCAACGGCGGGGAGGTGCAGCGGATCGGCTTCGGGATCGTCGTCGTCGCGATCTCGATCGTGGTCAACGTCGCGGTCTCGTCGGTGCTCGCGCGAAACGCCCGGCTGACCTCGTCGCCGGCGCTGGAGGCCGACGCTGCCCATCTGCGCACCGACGCGCTGACGTCGGCGGGTGTGCTGGTGGCGCTGGTGCTGGTGAAGGTCACCGGCGCCAACTGGCTGGATCCCGCGGTCGCGCTGGTCGTCGCCGGGTCGATCGTGGTGACGGGGGTCCGGCTGCTGACGCGCTCGTCGCAGGTGCTCGTCGATCAATCGCTGCCGTCCGAGGAGATCGACGAGATCCGCGCGGCGATCGAGGCGTTCGCCCCAGCCGGCGTCGTCGGCTACCACGAGCTTCGGACCCGGCGGGCCGGCGCTCGCCGCTATATCGATCTGCACGTCCAGTTTCGCGCCGGCACCTCGCTCGAAAGCGCGCACCGCACCGCGCACGAGCTCCAGGACCGGATCGCGGCGCGGCTCGACCAGGTCGACGTGCTGATCCACCTCGAGCCCGAGGACCGGGTCCGCCCGGGGGAGGTTCTGGCACCCGGAGCTGCGGAGCCACCGCGCAGCGAGACGGAGGCGCCGGCCTAGTGAAACGTGGGCCCGGTTCAGGTCAGGTTGATCGCCGCCGAGATCGCGACGGCCATCGTCACCCCGGCGTAGCCGTAGTACCCCTGCAGCGCCAGGATCAGAACCGCGATCAGGCACGCGGTGACGGTCGCCAGCCAGCCGATTCGGGCCAAGTCCACGGTCGTATTCTCGCCGTCGGCGCAGACGTCGGCGGTCACAACCCTGTCAATCCGGGCCGAGATCTACGCAAATTGCGGGAAACGGGGGTGAGAGATCCTTCGAGCCGGGCATTGTCTGTAGACAATGGCCGTCCCGGCGGACTTTGCAGGCGCTCAGTTGTCCGCGGGGCGTGTTAGCGTCGAAACACCTACCACCTCGAAGGAGGGAGCAAGTGACGAAGTCAGAGTTCGTCGACCAGGTCGCTGATCGCGCCGGGTTGAGTAAGAAGGACGCCGGAGATGCCGTGGACGCGGTCCTCGACACGATCGAAGACGCGCTCAAGCGGCGCAGCGAGGTCACCTTCTCCGGCTTCGGCAAGTTCAGCGTCTCGGCGCGGAGCGCGCGCGAAGGTCGCAATCCCGCCACCGGCGAGAAGATCCAGATCGCGGCCTCCAACGTGCCGAAGTTCACGGCCGGCGCTGCGCTCAAGAAAGCGGTCAACTAAGCCGGGCAGCGCGCCCAGCTCGCGGTCCCGTACCGTTGCCGGTCGTGACCGCTGAGAACATCACCCCGGGGGCACCGTCGGCGGACTTGGGGGCTCGCACCGCCGAGGTAGGGTTGCAGGGCTTCGGTGAGCGGCTCACCGGCCGCGTCGCCGAACGGAGCTCGCAACTCGTCCTGGGACTCGACCCCGACCCCGCGCGGCTGTGGCCGCGCGCGGTCGAGCTCGCGGGCGGGGCCGACCGGACAGCGGCCTCGCGCGCGGCCCGGGCGGTCGCGGTGCACTGCACGCTGGCGATCGAGTCCACCGCGGATCACTGTGTCGCGGTCAAGCTCCAAGTCGCCTGCTTCGAGCGACTCGGCGCACCCGGCTGGGCCGCGCTGCGAGAGGTCGCGGCGCGGGCCCGCGAGCACGACCTGCTCGTGATCGCCGACGCCAAGCGTGGCGACATCGGCGTGACGGCGGCAGCGTACGCGCAGGCCTACTTCGGCGCGATGCAGACGCCGTTCGGCGACGTGCCGAGCCTTGGGGCCGATGCGCTGACCGTCAACCCGCTGCTCGGCGCCGACTCGCTGGCGCCGTTGGTGAGTGCGGCTCGCGCCGCGGGCGGCGGCCTGTTCGTGCTGGTGCGCACGTCCAACCCCGGAGCGGCAGACGTTCAGGAGCTACGGCTCGCCGGCGGCGATTCGGTCAGCGACCGGTTGGCCGCGCTCGTCGCGCAGCTAGGAGCTGCATCGGTCGGCGCCGAGGAAGGCGGCGGTGTCGCAGACATCGGCGCGGTCGTCGGCGCGACCGCGCCAGAGCGGGTGGCGCAGATGCGAGCGCTGATGCCGCACGCCCCGTTCCTGCTTCCGGGAGTGGGCGCCCAGGGGGGAAAGGTGCAAGATCTCGCCGCCGCATTTGCGCCCGGCCCCGCCGGCGGGCTGGTCTCGGCCTCCCGTGGAATCGTCGGGGCGCACGAACGCCTCGGTGGCGACCCTGAGACCGGCGCCCGCGAAGAGGCGGCAAGGCTGCGAGAGCTCGCGTGGTCGCTGCGCGGCTAGGTCATTCGCCGACGCGGGCGGAAATCTAGCTTGGCGCGCTTGTATGATCGGAGCGCCATGGGGGGTAGGTCTCCCGCGCGCTTCCTTGCGCCGATTGCGCTCGCCGCGGTTATCGCGGGCACCTATCTGGTCGTCCACGACGGCCTGTCGAAGAAGAAGCACGCGCCCGTTCTCAGTCAGCCCCAGGGCAACCGACGCGTCAACCGTTCACACCGCAAGTACGCACGGGTCAAGTTCTACGTCGTCAAGGCCGGCGACAACCTCACGAGCATCGCCAACACCACCGGGATCTCGATCTCGACGCTGGAGTCGCTGAACCCCAACATCGATCCCAACGCACTGCAGACCGGCCAGCGGTTGAGGCTGCGGCGGTGAGGCGCGAGATCGCGGTGCGCGGTGCCCTGTGGGCGCGGCGCACGCCGCTCGCGGCTGTCGCGATCGCGTGCGTGGCCGGCTGCCTGCTGCTCGCCGCGGCGCTTCCGCGCGCGGCGCTCGCCGGCCGGCCGACGTTGTCGGTCCGCTCCGCCGCGCTGATCGAGTTGAGCACCGGCAAGCGCCTGTACGGCGTCAACGCCGACGAGCCCGTTCCGATCGCAAGCGCGACGAAGCTGATGACGGCGCTGCTGGCGCTCGAGCACGTCCACCGCCTCGGCCACGTCTTCACCCAGCCGCTGTACTACTCGGCGCCCGCGGACTCTCAGATCGGGCTCGTCCCGGGTGAGCGGATGAGCGTGCACGACCTGCTGCTCGCGCTGATGCTCCCGAGCGCCGACGACGCGGCGTACGACCTCGCATACAACGTCGGCCACGGGTCGGTCGCGAGGTTCATCGGGATGATGAATGCGCGCGCGCGCCAGCTGGGCCTGACCCACACGCACTACTCGACGCCGATCGGCCTCGACACGCCGGGCAACTATTCCAGCGCGTCTGATCTCGTCAAGCTGGCCGCCTACGATCTCACGAACAGCCGGTACTTCGCGCGGATCGTCGGGCTGCCGCACGCCGTGCTGCACTCCGGCAGCCATCCCCGGTATGTCGTCAACCGCAACGATCTCGTCGGGCAGATCCCGTGGGTCAACGGCGTCAAGACCGGCCACACATCGGGTGCGGGCTACGTCCTGGTCGGCTCTGGCACGCGCGGCGGCATGACGCTGCTGAGCGCGGTCCTCGGCACGTCGAGCCCGGGCTCGCGCGACAGCAACACGCTTGCGCTGCTGGGCTACGGGTTCTCTAGCTTCAAGCTCACAACCCCGGTCACGGCCGGCGCGGTGCTCGCCCGGCCGACGGTCAAGAATCGCCCCGGCTTCCGCGCCGAGTTGATCGCGTCAAAGACGATCACGTCCGTGGTCCCGCGCGACGCCCGGGTGCACATCCGCCTCGACGTTCCCCAGCAGATCGCCGGACCGCTGAAATACCACGCCGTGGTCGGGACCGCGGTCGTGCTCGCCGGCCGCCACGTGATCGCGCGCGTGCCGCTGCTGCTCGGTCACCGGCTCCCTGCCGTCAGCGCGATCGCGGTGGCGGCCCGGTTCATCACGCGACCGTTTACCCTTGTGAGCATCGTCGTGTTGCTCGGCGGGATCATCGCGCTTGCCGGGTTCTGGCGCTGGCGATCGCGGGTAAGAAGTGCGGCCGACCCGGAGCCTGCATGATCATCACAGTCACGCTCAACGCGGCTCTCGACAAGACCCTGGAAGTCCCCAACTTCACGCCCGGGCGGCGGCATCGAACGGTTGACCAGACGACGATGGCCGGCGGCAAGGGGGTCAATGTCGCGCGGGCGATCAAGCGCCTCGGTCAGCCGGTGATCGCGACCGGGCTGGCGGGCGGCTCGACCGGCAACCGGATCATCGAGGCGCTGCACGACGAGGCGATCCTGGACGGGTTCGTGCGGATCCGCGAGGAGTCCCGGACCAACACCGCGGTGCTGGACCCGACCACCGGGATGCACACCGAGATCAACGAGCGCGGGCCGGCGGTGTCGGCGCACGAGCTCGAGCTGTTCTACGAGAAGCTCCTGTACCTGGCGAAGGGGGCGAGCATCTGCGTGTTCGCCGGCAGCCTTCCGCGCGGGATCGAGCCCGACGTGTATGCCGGGCTGATTCGGGATGTCCGCAAGCTCGGCGTGACGACGGTGGTCGACACCGAGGGCGAGCCGCTGCGACTTGCGATGCGCGGCGAACCCGATGTCGTCTCACCCAACGAGCTCGAGGCCGAGGAGCTCGTCGGCCACGAGTTCAACGACGTCGACGACCGTGCGCACGCGGTCGCCGAGATCACGCGGCTCGGCGCGGCCGAGGCGCTCATGACCGTTCCCGACGGCTGCTACGCGAACGTGCTCCAGGACGGCGCTCTGGCCCCCTACCGGGTGCGCGTCGAGGAACAGGACGTCCGGTCGGGGATCGGCTCGGGCGACGCGTTTCTGGCGGGCTACGTGGCATCTCGGTACGCCCGGCGCTCGCCGGTCGACTGCCTGCGGTTCGGGGTCGCCTGCGGCGCGGAGTCCACCCAGCATTTCGGCGCTGGCCTGATCGATCCGGGGAGGGTCGAGAAGCTGTTTGCGGAGGTCGAGGCCGAGCGCCTGGATGTCGGCGCCGAGATCGGCTGAGGCACGTCGCGGAGGCTCCGGGAAACCCCTCGGGCCGCTGCTAGCATCATCAGACCGATGCCTGTCACGTCCGGTCTGAGTCATAGGATGGCGAGATGGAAGTAGAGATCGGACGCGGCAAGAAGGCCCGTCGTGCGTACGGCTTTGACGACATCGCGATCGTCCCGTCACGCCGGACCCGAGATCCCGACGACGTCGACATCTCGTGGACGCTCGGCCCCTACCGCTTCGATCTGCCGCTGCTCGCCGCGGCGCTGGACGGCGTCGTCTCGCCCGAGACGGCCGGACTGATCGGCAAGCTCGGCGGCCTCGCCGTGCTCAACCTCGAGGGCATCTTCTGCCGCTACGAGGACGCCGAGGGCGAGCTCGAACGGATCTCGACGTTCTCGCGCGACATCGCGACCCGCGAGATGCAGGACATCTACCGCGAGCCGGTCAAGCCCGAGCTGATCGCCCAGCGGATCAAGGAGATCAAGCAGCACGGAGTCGTTGCCGCCGCGTCGCTGACGCCCCAGAAGGTCCGCACCCATTACGAGACCGCGCTCGAGGCGGGCCTCGACATCCTCGTGATCCAGGGCACGGTCGTGTCCGCCGAGCACGTCTCGCTCGACGACACCCGGCCGCCCCTGAACCTCAAGGAGTTCATCCGCGAGCTGTCGCCGACGCCGGTCGTCGTCGGCGGCTGCGCGTCCTACCACACCGGCCTTCACCTGATGCGCACCGGCGCGGCGGGCGTCCTCGTCGGCGTCGGTCCGGGTGCGATCTGCACCACCCGCGGCGTGCTCGGCATCGGCGTCCCGCAGGCGACGGCGATCGCCGACGTCGCCGCCGCGCGCTCGCAGCACATGCTCGAGACCGGCGACTACGTCAAGGTGATCGCCGACGGCGGCATGCGCAACGGCGGCGATATCGCCAAGGCGATCGCTTGCGGCGCCGACGCGGTGATGGTCGGATCGGCGCTCGCCCGCGCCTACGAGGCACCCGGTCGCGGCTTCAACTGGGGGATGGCGACATTCCACCCGACGCTGCCGCGCGGCACCCGGGTCGCGACCACCTCGAACGGGACGCTCGAGGAGATCATCAAGGGCCCGGCCCGCGAGAACGACGGCACGTTCAACCTGATGGGCGCGCTGCGCACGTCGATGGCGACGTGCGGCTACCGGGACATCGCCGAGTTCAACCGCGCGGAGCTGCTCGTCGCGCCGGCGTTGCAGACCGAAGGCAAGCAGCTGCAGCGCGAGCAGGGTGTGGGCATGGGCGCAAGCGGAACTGCCGCCACGGTCGGCGTTGCCGACTGAAGCCTTGTCCGGCGCGGCTGCTGTCCGATCGAGGACGGAGCCAGATCACGCCCAGATGCCTGAGTCCGTTGTCGTATTGGACTACGGCGGCCAGTACTCGCAGTTGATCGCCCGCCGCGTGCGCGAGTGCGGCGTGTTCTCGGAGCTCCTGCCCCACCACGTCGGCGTCGAGGAGGTCGCGCGCCGGCGGCCGAAGGGCGTGATCCTCTCCGGCGGGCCCGCGTCGGTGTACGAGCAGGGCGCGCCGCGGCTCGATCGTGAGCTGCTCGAGCTCGGTGTTCCGGTGCTCGGGATCTGCTACGGGATGCAGCTGATCGCGCTCGAGCTCGGCGGACGCGTCGAGGGTGCCGAGGTCGGCGAGTTCGGCCGCTCGCAGCTGAGCGTCAGCGAGCCCGGCCGGCTGCTGGCCGGCCTGCCCGCCGAGCAGACCTGCTGGATGTCTCACCGCGACACCGTGTTCTCGCCGCCGCCCGGGTTCACCGCGCTTGCGTCCTCGACGGGGTCGCCCGTCGCCGCGTTCGAGTCGTTGCAGCGCGGCGTCTACGGCATCCAGTTCCATCCCGAGGTCGTCCATACGCCCTACGGCCAGCAGGTGCTGACGACGTTCCTGGCCGATGTCTGCGGGTGCGAGCGATCCTGGAGCGCGAGCTCGGTGATCGAGGATCAGATCGAGCGGATCCGCGCGCAGGTCGGCGACGGGCACGCGATCTGCGGCCTGTCGGGCGGTGTGGACTCGAGCGTCGCGGCGCTGCTCGTGCACCGGGCGATCGGCGAGCGGCTGACTTGCGTGTTCGTCGACCACGGGCTGATGCGAAAGAACGAGGGCGCCCAGGTGATCGCCGCGTTTCGCGACCACTTCCACGTGCCACTGGTTGCCGTCGACGCGTCCGAGCGATTCCTCGCGCGGCTGACGGGCGTGACCGATCCCGAGGAGAAGCGCAAGCGGATCGGCGCCGAGTTCATCCGGGTGTTCGAGGAGGAAGCCGCCAAGCTGCCCGACGTCCGGTTCCTCGTGCAGGGGACGCTGTACTCCGACGTGATCGAGTCCGGCGGCGGTACCGGCGCCGCGACGATCAAGTCCCATCACAACGTCGGCGGCCTGCCCGACGACCTCGAGTTCGACCTCGTCGAGCCGTTGCGGGCCTTGTTCAAGGACGAGGTGCGCGCCGTCGGCGCCGAGCTCGGGTTGCCCAAGCGCCTGGTCTGGCGCCAGCCGTTCCCCGGGCCCGGGCTCGCGATCCGGATCGTCGGCGGCGAGGCGACCCGCGAGCGCCTCGACACGCTGCGCGAGGCCGACGCGATCCTCCAGGACGAGATCCGAAAGGCCGGCCTCTACAGCGAGCTGTGGCAATCCTTCTGCGTCTTGCCGGACATCCGCACGGTCGGCGTCCAGGGCGACTCGCGCACCTACGGCAACGTGATCGTGATCCGCGCGGTCACCAGCGACGACGCGATGACAGCGGACTGGGCGCGGCTGCCCTACGAACTGCTGGAACAGATCGCCTCGCGGATGATCAACGAGATCCGCCCGGTCGGGCGGGTCGTGCTCGACATCACGAGCAAGCCGCCGGGCACGATCGAGTGGGAATAGGGTCGGCGAGGCGTCTCGTCGCCGACACCCGCTAGCGCCTCGGTGTTCGACGCGCGTCATTGTTCGCCGCAAGGTGCGGCGACGAGACATCCTCGCCTCTAGCCCGTAGGGTCGGTTTGCCCGGGCGGCGTGGCGTGATCGGGCACGCTGGCGACGATCTCAACTCCGGCCGAGGCGTCGATGACTGCCGCGGTCAAGCGCGCGCGTCGACCCGCAGCGGGTGGCGCGAGCCTGCACGGTGCCGTGGTGGATTTGGGGTCTATAGCGCACCAAACCCAGCACTACACCGGCGTAGCTTGAAGTGATCCCACACAAACCCGGGAAGCCGGCGTCCGGTAGGGCCCGCCAGGCCTCGGGGATCTGCTCCATCGTCGCGGGCCCGTGCCGGGACGTCGCAATGGTGCCCGCGGCGGAGCAGCCCACCCCTAGCCCTTAGGGTCGGGATGCACGCCGTCCAAACGCGTCAGGATCGGGTGGACGTACTGGCCGAGGCCGGTCGGGAGGGCGGCGCGGGGGAACCATTGCGCGGTGTAGAGCTCGCCGAGGTCGAGGGTGAAGGATGGGTTGTGGAGCTCGGCGTGGAAGCAGTGCAGGGTGTCGCGGCGATGTTGGGCGCGGCCTGCGACTTCGCCGAGGGAGGTCCAGTTGTCGATTGCGACGCCGAGCTCTTCCTCCATCTCGCGGCGGGCGGCGTTGACCGGATCCTCGGCTGACTTCATCGCGCCGCCGGGCAGCTCCCACTCGTCGGGGCCGTAGGTGTGCCGCACGAGCAGCACGTTCTCGCCGTCGGTGAGCACGCACTTGACGCCGTGGGTGCGGGGCTGTCTGACGTACCAGTAGGCAGACAGCACGGCGTATGCGAGGCGATAGGCGCGGCGGCGGACGCCGACGGGAAGTTGGGCGAAAACTGCCACCACCCCAGCGTACGCGGCATTCCCTATCATTGGGCGCGGCCGCGCTGGAGAAGCGCGGCTTGTGCGTGCCATGAAGACCTACGTAGCCACACCCGCAGACAGAGAACGCAACTGGCTGATCGTCGACGCCGACGGGCGGACGCTCGGCCGGCTTGCGACGCAGATCGCCGATGCGCTGCGCGGGAAGCGCAAGCCGACGTACACGCCGCACGTCGACACAGGGGACTTCGTGATCGTCGTCAACGCCGAGAAGATCGCGGTGACCGGGAACAAGCGCGCCGACAAGCGCTACTACCGGCACTCGGGCTATCCCGGTGGCCTGCGCTCGCGGACGCTCAACGAGATGCTCGAGCGCCGACCCGAGGAGGTCATCCGCCTCGCGGTCAAGGGCATGCTGCCCCGCAACCGGCTCGCCCGAAGGCAGATCACCAAGCTCAAGGTCTACGCCGGCCCCGACCATCCGCACGCCGCCCAGCAGCCGCAACCGATGGAGATCCAGCAGTGACCGACTTCGAGCACCCCGAGGACGACGAGCGCGGCGCGGACGAGGAGTCCGCGGGCAGCGAGGAACCGGCCGCGCAGGCGGACACGCCCGCGCAGGAGCCGCAGCCCACAGCCGAAGAGCCCGCGCGCCGAGGAGCCGCAGCCCACGCCGGCAGCCGAGGAGCCGCAGCCCACGCCGGCAGCCGAGGAGCCGCAGCCCACGCCGGCAGCCGAGGAGCCGCAGCCCACGCCCGCTGCCGAGGAGCCGGAGCCCGCGCCCGCCGCCGAGGAGCCGCAGCCGACGCCGGCGGCGCAGGAGCCGGAGCCCGCGCCCGCTGCCGAGGAGCCGGAGCCCGCGCCGGTGGCGCAGGAGCCGGAGCCCACGCCCGCTGCCGAGGAGCCCACGCCGGCGGCGCAGGAGCCGCCGCCCGCCCCGCCCGCCCCGGCTACGACCGACGGCCCCGAGGTCGAGATCGTGGCGGTCGAGGACCCGACCGGTGAAGAGCTGATCGAGGTCGAGGAGGAGTCGGAGGAGCTTACGCCGCGCCAGAAGCCCGAGATCCCGGGCGCGGACCTCGAGCCCGACATCATCCCCGAGGGCGAGGAGTTCCTCGACGCCGAGGCGCTGGCGGCGGCGGAGGCCGAAGCCGAGGCGGCGGCAGCCCGGGCGCAGGAGGCCGAGGACGAGGCGAAGCCGATCGCCGACGCGGCGATCGATCTCGCTGCGGGGGCCCGCTACACGGCCACCGGCAAGCGCAAGACGGCGGTCGCACGGGTGACCCTCAAGCCCGGCACCGGCACCTACACGATCAACTCCAAGTCGCTCGAGGACTTCTTCCCCCGCGAGACGCTGCAGCGGATCATCCGCCAGCCGCTGGAGACGGTCGGCTACGAGTCGCGGATGGACGTGATCGCGCGGATGCACGGCGGCGGCGTCGCGGCGCAGGCCGGCGCGCTTCGCCACGGCATCTCGCGCGCGCTGATCGTCGCGGACCCGCATTTGCGTGGTGAGCTCAAGCGACGCGGCTTTTTGACGCGCGATCCGCGCGTCAAGGAGCGCAAGAAGGCCGGCCTCAAGAAGGCACGCAAGCGGCCACAGTTCTCCAAGCGGTAGTGGCGCGCCAGCTCTTCGGCACGGACGGTGTCCGTGGCCGAGCAGGACATTTCCTCACAGCAGAGCTCGCACTCGCATTGGCGCGGGCGGCGGTCGTCAGGGCACAGGCGCCGCGGGGCGGGCGGGCCCAAATACTGATCGTCCGTGACACGCGCGAGTCCGGCGAGATGCTCGAGGCGGCGATCGCCGCGGGGGTCACCGCCGCCGGCGGAGACGCGCTGCTCGCGGGCGTGCTGCCGACGCCGGCGGCGCCGCTGCTGGTCCTTCGCCATCGGCTGCAGCTGGCGGCCGTGATCTCGGCGTCGCACAATCCCTACGAGGACAACGGGATCAAGCTGTTTGGCGCCGACGGGTTCAAGCTCGACGACGAAGCCGAGCACGCGATCGAGGCCGAGCTCGACAAGCCCCCCGAGCCCCCCGAGCGGATCGGGCGAGCCCGGAGGCTGCACGGAGCGCTCGAGGACTACCTGCGAGAGCTCCACGTCCGCTTCGCCGACCTCGATCTGAGCGGCCGGCGCGTCCTGATCGACTGCGCCAACGGCGCCGCGTATCGGGCGGCGCCGGAGATCTTCCGCCGGCTCGGAGCTGAGGTTGACGTCGTCGGCGATCAGCCCGACGGTCGCAACATCAACGACGGCTGCGGCTCGACGCACATCGAGCGCCTGGTGCAGGAGATGACCGCCGCACAGCACGACGTCGCGTTTGCCTTCGACGGCGACGGCGACCGGGTGCTGGCGGTCGACCGCGACGGAGCGATCGTCGACGGCGACGAACTGGTCGCGCTGGCCGCGATTCACCTGCGCACGCGCGGGCGGCTGCCAGGAGACGGCGTCGTGGTGACGGTGATGACCAACTACGGCTTCCACACCGCGATGGCAAGCCACGGCATCGACGTCGCGATCACGGCCGTCGGCGACCGCTACGTGCTCGATGAGCTTCGCAAGCGTGGCTGGGCGCTCGGCGGCGAACAGTCGGGGCACATCATCGACCTCGGCTTCGGCCCCTCCGGGGACGGGATCGCCAGCGCGCTGCTGACGCTGGAGGCCCTCGGAAAGCGCGACCTGTCAGAGCGAGATGCGATGCAGAAGCTGCCCCAGCGGCTGGTCAACATCCGCGCCGCCGATCGCGCCTCGCTGACGGCGGCGATGGACGATCCGGCGGTGAACGCCGCGGTCGAGCACGAGCACGCAGCGCTCGCGGGTCGCGGCCGGGTCCTCGTCCGAGCGTCGGGAACCGAGCCGCTGATCCGCGTGATGGTCGAAGCGCCGAGCGGCCAGGAGACCGACGAGGTCTCCGGCCGGCTCTCGAGCGTCGTCGAGTCGGCGCTCGCGGCCAGGCTCTAACATCAGGGCTTCGTTCTCCGGCGGATCGCCGGTGGACGCGGGCCGCCGCTGCGGCTCGATCCTCTTTTCCATCGACACGAAATCGATCCCAGGAGCACAGCGCATGTGCGGCATCGTCGGCTATGTCGGACCCCGGTCAGCCCGGCCGTTGCTGCTCGACGGACTTCAGAAGCTCGAGTACCGGGGCTATGACAGCGCCGGCATCTCGGTCCTCACCAACGGCCACATCGACGCGGTCCGCGCGGTCGGCAACCTCGACGCGCTGCGAACCGCGTTGGAGCTCCGCGCCGCCAACGGCACTGCGCACACGGAGACGGAGGACCGCGGCACCGGGATCGCACACACGCGCTGGGCCACGCACGGGCGCGTGACCGAGGAGAACGCGCACCCGCACTACGACACCGCCGACCGGGTGCACGTCGTCGTCAACGGGATCGTCGAGAACTACGTCGCGCTGAAACGTCGGCTGATCGACATGGGCGCGCGGTTCTCATCCGAGACCGACGCCGAGGTGATCGCGCATCTGATCGCGCACCATCTCGCCCAGGGCGCACTGCCCGAGGCCGTGCGCGCCGCCTACGCCGAGCTGCGCGGCCACTATGCGTTTGTGGCGATGAGCGCCGACCAACCGGGACTGCTCGTCGGCGCCCGCAAGGAATGCCCGCTGATCATCGGCCGCGGCGACGGCGAGCAGTTCATCGGCTCGGCGATCCCGGCGTTCCTGCGCGAGACCCGTCGGGTCCAGTACATCCACGACGACGAGATCGTCGTCCTGACGCCCGACGGGGTGGAGTTCCAGACGGCCGCGGGCGAGCCGGTGTCGCGGGAGATCGCCGAGATCGATTGGGACGCCGACACCGCCGAGAAGCAAGGGTTCGAGACGTTCATGCTCAAGGAGATCCACGAGCAGCCCGACACTGTGGCCGAGACGATTGGCGAGCGAGCCGCACGCGGAGTCGGAATCGACCTCGGGGAGATGGGGGCGATCACCGACGACGTGCTCCGCAGCACGCGCAGGGTCGTGATCGTCGCGTGCGGCACCTCGTACCACGCCGGGCTGATCGGCCGCTACGCGATCGAGGAATGGGCGCGCGTGCCGGTCGACGTCGACATCGCCTCGGAGTTTCGCTACCGCAACCCGCTGGTCGGCTCGGGCGATCTGGTCATCGGCATCTCGCAGTCGGGCGAGACCGCCGACACGCTGGCGGCGATGCGAATCGCGCGCGACGCCGGCGCGATGGTGCTCGCGGTCACCAACATCATGGGCTCGCAGGCGACGCGCGATGCCGACGGCGTGCTCTACACGCGCGCGGGACTCGAGATCGGCGTCGCGGCGACCAAGACGTTTGTCGCCCAGGCCGTCGTCATGTACCTGCTCGCGCTGCGACTCGCGGAACTGCGGGGAACGCTCGATCGGGCACAGCTGCGCAGCACGATCACCGCGGTCAAGCACCTGCCGACGCTCGTGACCGAGGTGCTCGCCGGAGTCGATTCCGAGGTCCGCCGGATCGCCCAGGACAAGCACGCCGCCGAGTTCTTCATGTACATCGGCCGCCAGATGGGGCTGCCGGCGGCGCTCGAGGGGGCGCTGAAGCTCAAGGAGATCTCCTACATCGCCACCGACGCCTATGCGGCGGGCGAGATGAAGCACGGCCCGATCGCGTTGCTCGACGACACCACGCCGGTGGTCGTCGTCGCGACCGACTCGCCGGTGCTCGGCAAGGTGATCTCGAACATCCAGGAGGTGCGCGCGCGCGGCGCTCAGGTGATCGCGATCGCCACCGAGGGCGACGACCGGATCGAGCCCCACGCCGACGAGGTGATCAGGATCCCGGCCACGCATTGGATGCTTGCGCCGCTGCTCGCGGTCATCCCGTTGCAGCTGTTCGCCTACTACATCGCCCGCGCGCGCGGCCTCAACGTGGACCAGCCCCGGAACCTGGCGAAGACAGTCACGGTCGAATGAGGGTCGGGATCGACCTGCTCGAGATCGAGCGCCTGGAGCGAGCGCTGCAGCGGCGCCCGAATCTCGCGCGGCGCCTGTTCACGGACGGCGAACGGGCGTACGCGGCGGCGCGGGCGCGCCCGGCCCAGCATCTCGCGGCGCGTTTCTGCGCCAAGGAGGCGGTGGCCAAGGCGCTCGCGCTCGACGCCTGGAGCTTTCGCGACGTCGAGGTGATCGGCGGCGACGGCCCGCCCCAGGTCAAGCTGTCCGGCGCCGCGGCCGCCCGCGCCGGCGAGCTCGGGGTGCAGGTCGAGGTGTCGCTGACACATACCGGGCGCGACGCGGCGGCGGTCGCGATCGCCGGATGACGCTACCGGCCTGGCTGCAGCCGCTGCCTGACGCCGCGCAGCAGCGCGGCCTGGACCAGTGGGCGATCGGGGAGCGGGGAATCCCCGGGTTGGAGCTCATGGAGCGAGCCGGCAGCGGCCTCGCCGAGGTCATCGCGGAGCTTGCTCCGGAGGGCTCGATCGCGGTCGTCTGCGGCAAGGGCAACAACGGCGGCGACGGCTTCGTGGCCGCACGGCTGCTGCGCGAGCGCGGCCGCGACGTGCGGGTGCTGACGCTGGGGCCGGCCGATGAGCTTCGCGGCGACGCGCGAGCCAATTGCGAGCGGCTGCCCGGCGCCGCGCCCGAGCTGTTTGCGCGGTCGGCGCTTGTGGGCGCCGCGGCGATCGTCGACGCGATCCTGGGAACCGGCTTCGCCGATGCGCCGCGAGAGCCGGCGCTGAGCGCGATCGAGGCGATCAACGACCGCGCCGAGGCGGCCGTGGTGGTCGCGTGTGACGTTCCAAGCGGCGTCGACGCGTCGACCGGCGAGGTCGAGGGGGCGGCCGTAAAGGCTCGGGCCACGGTCACGTTCCACGCGGCCAAGCCGGGGCTGTGGATCGCTCCGGGCAAATCCCACGCCGGCGAGGTCAGCGTGGTCGACATCGGGATCCCCGACGGCGGGCCGGCCGGGGCCCTGATCGGTCTGATCGCCGACGCCGTGACCGACGGGATCCCGCGTCGCGATCGTGCGTCGACCAAGTTCGCCGCCGGCAGCGTGCTCGTCTGCGGCGGCAGCACCGGCTTGACCGGAGCGCCCAGCATGGCATCAGAGGCGGCGATGCGCGCGGGCGCCGGCTACGTCACGGTGCTGGTCCCGAGCTCGCTGAGCCCGATCTTCGAGTCGCGGCTGCTGGAAGTGATGACGGTCTCGCTACCCGATGCCGGCGGTGCGCTGGTCGCCAGCGGGGTGCAGCAGGCAGTGCAGCGCACCGAACTCGTTCCAGTCGCTGGTGCTCGGCCCCGGGCTCGGGCGTGACCCCGAGACGCAGACGTTCGCGCGGGAACTGGCCGGCCGCGCTGCGCTGCCACTGCTGCTCGACGCCGACGGGCTCAACGCCCACGCCGGGCTGCTCGCGCAGCTCGCCCAGCGCGTGGCGCCGACGGTGCTGACCCCTCACGCCGGCGAGCTCGGCCGGCTGCTCGCCGTCGGCAGCGACGAGGTGCAGGCCCGCCGCCTGAGATCAGCGACCGGTGCAGCCGCCGACGCGGACGCGGTTGTGGTGCTGAAGGGAGACGACACGATCGTCGCCGATCCCGGGGGCGTGGTCGCCGTCAGCCGTGGCGGCGCGCCGGCGCTCGCCACCGCCGGGACCGGCGATGTCCTCTCGGGGGTGATCGGGGCATACCTCGCGAAGGGAATGGAGCCGTTTCACGCCGCCTGCGCGGGAGTTGCCGTCCACGCGCAGGGGGGACGGCTGGCGGCGCGGACGATCGGCGCCGAAGGGGTGATCGCGAGCGACGTGATCGAGCTGCTGCCCAGCGCGCTGGCATCGCTGTCCGGCCACGGGCGAGGCGCGGGTTCCGGCGCATAGGCGCCGGCGGGGCTGCAATCGTGTCGCTGCGTGCCCTCGCCACCGTCAACCTCGCGGCGATCGAACGCAACGTCGCCCGCCTGCGTGAGGTCGCCGGCGGCGCGCAGCTGTGCGCGGTGGTCAAGGCCGACGGCTACGGCCACGGCGCGGTGCCGGCTGCCCGGGCAGCCCGGCGTGGGGGGGCCGGCTGGCTCGCTGTCGCGACGGCCTCTGAGGCCGCTGAGCTGCGCGAGGGGGGGATCGAGGGGCCGATCCTGGTGATGGGGGCGATCAGCGACGAGGAGCTTCCGGTGGCGCTTGCGGCCGGCGCTGACCTGGTGGCATGGAGCGAGCGGTTCGTGACGACCGTGGCGACCGCGGCAGCGTCGGCGCCGGCGTCGCGGCAGGTCCGATTGCACGTCAAGCTCGACACGGGCATGGGGCGGCTCGGGACCCGCGACCGTGAGCAGGCGCTGCGCGTGGTTCGCGGTGTGATCGACGCCGCGGCCACCGAGCTGGTCGGCGCGATGACCCACTTCGCCACCGCCGACGGCGACCTGGGGTTCGTCGCGCAGCAGCTCGACGCGTTTGCGCCGTTCGTGACCGAGATCAGAACGCTGGTGCCTGGAATCGTCGCCCACGCCGCCAACAGCGCGGCGACGCTGCGCGAGCCCGCCACCCATTTGGACATGGTGCGTTGCGGAATCGCGATCTACGGTTGTGACCCGATGAACGAGGACGCCGGCGCCCATCGGCTCGAGCCGGCGCTCGAGCTGCGCTCTTACGTCGCCGCGGTCAAGCCCGCTGCCCCCGGTGACAGCGTCGGCTACGGGCGGCGGTTTCGTGCCGCCCGGGAAGTTTGGATCGCGACCGTTCCAATCGGTTACGCCGACGGGATCAACCGTCGGCTGACCAACAATTGCGACGTGCTGATCGGCGGCCGCCGCTACCCGCTGGTCGGAACCGTGAGCATGGACAACATCACCGTCGATCTGGGCCCTGAGGCGACCGTGCGCCCGGGCGAGCCGGCGATCATCATCGGGCGAGACGGCGGCGAGCGCCAGACCGCCGAGCAGATCGCTCGGCGGCTGGGGACGATCAGCTACGAGGTCGTGTGCGCGATCTCGCGCCGCGTGCCCAGAGTCCACCACCACGACGGAGACGGTGGATGAGCCGGCCGATACAGGCTCTGGCGGAGATCGTCGAGGGCGACGCCTGGCTGGTCGGCGGGGCGCTGCGCGATCGGTTGCTGGGACGGACGACCGCGGACTTCGACGTGGCGGTCGGGGGAGACCCGCGGGCGGCGGCCAAGGGGCTTGCGCGGGCGGCCGACGCGCACCTGTTCGCGCTGTCGGAAGGCTTCGGCGGCTGGCGCGTGATCGCTCGCGATCGAGCCTGGCAGGTCGACCTGCTGCCGCTGAGCGGCGACACGATCGAGGCCGACCTGGCCAAGCGCGATCTGACCGTCAATGCGATCGCAGAGCCGCTGCGCGGCGGTGCCTATGTCGATCCGTTCGGCGGCCTGCGGGATCTGGGGCAACGGTGCCTGCGGATGGTCTCGGCGGCGGCGTTCGCCGAAGATCCGCTGCGGACGATGCGCCTGGCGCGGCTGTCGTGCGAGCTGTCGTTCGAGGTCGAGCCGGAGACCTCCACGGCGGCGCGAGCGAATGCCCCAGGACTGCAGCGCGTCGCGGCGGAGCGGATCTTCGCCGAGCTCAAGCGGATCATCTGCGCCGATCGCGCGCTCGAAGGGCTCGAGCTGATGGACACGCTGGCCGTCACGGCAGCGGTGCTGCCGGAGCTCGACAGGCTGCGCGGCATCGAGCAGAGCCAGTATCACCATCTCGACGTGTACGAGCACACGCGCGTAGTCCTGGCCGAGACGATCGCGCTCGTTCGCGAGCCGGGTAGATGGTTCGGCGAGGACGGGGATGCGATCTCGCGGCTGCTGTCCGAGCCGCTGGCAAACGAGCTCGACCGCGGGCAGGCGATGCGGTTCGGGGCGCTGCTTCACGACATCGCCAAGCCCCAGACTCGCAGCGTCACGAGTGAGGGCAGGGTCACGTTCATGGGCCACGATCAGGCCGGCGCCGCGCTGAGCACCGCGATCCTGACGCGGCTTCGGGCCGGCGAGCGCCTGTGCGAATACGTCGCCGCGCTGACGCGGAACCACCTGCGGCTCGGATTCCTCGTGCACCAGATGCCGCTGGGGCGCCGCGCGATCTACGACTACCTGCGCTCGTGCGACCCGGTCGGGGCCGACGTCACGCTGCTGAGCGTCGCCGACCGGCTCGCGACGCGTGGCCGCGGGTCCGAGCAGGCGATCGCCAGGCACATGGAGCTCGCCCGGTTGCTGCTCGGCGAGGCGCTGGCGTGGCGCGCAGATCCGCCGCGGCCCCCGATCCGCGGCGACAAGCTCGCGCGGGCGCTTGACCTGCGGCCGGGGCCAGAGCTCGGCCGGATCCTCGCCGAGCTCGAGGCGGAGACGTTCGCCGGGGAGATCTCCGGGCCAGAGCAGGCGATCGAACGGGCGCGGCAGCTGATCGGCGACGGCGCGCCCGCCGACGCTCGATAGGCTGCGCAGCCGTGCGCGATCCCAACTGCATCTTCTGCAAGATCATCGCCGGCGAGCTGCCGGGCCAGATCGTCGATTCCGACGAGCGGACGATCGCCTTCATGGATATCAATCCGGCGACCCGCGGCCACCTGCTGGTCGTGCCGCGCAACCACTCCCGCGACCTGCTCGAGATCGACCCCGAGGACCTCGCCGCCGCCGCGCTGTCGGCCCAGCGCCTCGCCCGTCGCGTCCAGGATCGGCTAGGCGCCGACGGCGTGAATCTGCTCAACTCGCGGGGCAGCGCCGCCTGGCAGACGGTGTTCCATTTTCACATCCACGTGATTCCCCGCTATGACGGCGATCCGCTGCGGCTGCCGTGGAAACCGGCCCCCGGGGACGCCGGCGAGGTCGCCGCGGCCGCACAAAAGCTGCGCTGACCGGAGTCAGATTCGTGCGCAATGCGCACCAGTGTGCGC
Source organism: uncultured Solirubrobacterales bacterium (assembly GCA_963809685.1). Taxonomy (GTDB): domain Bacteria; phylum Actinomycetota; class Thermoleophilia; order Solirubrobacterales; family Solirubrobacteraceae; genus Palsa-465. Next base: position 666,899 of record CAWEKN010000008.1, read on the forward strand.
CGAGCAACCATCGCACCAACTTCCTGCTACTTTTCCCGCGTTCGATTGGGGTCCTAGTGACCGCCGATGTGTTCAAAGGACAGCTCCGAAGGGGAGTACATGGCAACGGGAACCGTCAAATGGTTCAGCGACGACAAGGGTTTCGGCTTCATCACGCCCGATGACGGCGGCCGCGACCTGTTCGTGCATTTCAGTGGCATCAACGGCGATGGCTACCGCTCGCTGCCCGAGGGCTCGAAGGTCTCCTACGAGGAGGAGGCCGGTCCCAAGGGCCCGAAGGCGGTAAACGTCACGAAGATCTAAGAGGCGCCACCCGGAGATATCGGGCGTCACCTGCGTCCGGAACGTTGCCCGGCCGGTCGGCGGCTTCGGCGTGCCGTCACGGCGCCGGATTTGTCGAGCAATCCCGGCCGGGTTTGCGCTTGCAGTCTGCCCTGCAAAGCGCAACTGTCGGCGCCGATTCGTGTTGAATGCTCTATATGAACAGCTCCCGCTTGGCCGTTGCGGCCGGTGTCGGGCTCCTGGCTGCACTCGTCCCGGCATCTGCATCAGCGACGGTCACTGAACTCGGGAGCACGACCTCAAAACTCGTAGCACCAACTTGCCCAGCCGGCGTCAAGCCGACCGATTGCAAGATCGTGCTCACACAATCAACGGCGCTCGAGACGATTCGAGACACCGCCACGTATCCCACGACCGTCAGGAAGGCGGGCGCGATCGTCGCGTTCACGGTCGGCCTGTCGTCGCTTGACAGCAATCGCGCGAAGGCGAAGGCCGACATCCATTTCCTCGACACCACGTACGGCGGCACCACGCAGGCGGCGGTCACCGTCCTGCGGCCGAAGGGGCCCAAGTCAAAGCGCCAGTGGACGGTCACGGCCCAGAGCCCGATCTTCCACCTGCAGCCGTACCTCGGCCAGGTGGTCCAGTTCCCGCTGCCGACGCCGCTGGCCGTCAAGCCCGGCGACGCCGTCGCGCTGTCGGTGCCGACCTGGGCGCCGGTGCTGAGCTTCCTGCTGCCGCCGAAAAAGTTCGCCTACCGGCAGAGCCGCTCTGCCAACTGCCCGATCCCCGCTTCCACCGAACAGGCGCAACTGACGATCGGCGCGACCACGGCGTACGGCTGCAACTACCCCGGGACTCGGGTCGAGTACAGCGCGACCGAGGTCACCAACCCGGTGCAGACCAAGAACTACGTGCACGCGCCGGATCTCGGCGCCGGGCGATAGACGGCGGGCGATAGACGTAGGCGCGCGGGGCGCGCGCCTTCAGCGGACCCGGGCCCAGGGGGCTTGCTTCTCAGCAGGCGCCCGGGTTCTGCTGGCAGAACGCCGAGCCGATCCCGGCGCCGCCGCTGTTGGCGCCCGAGCCCGTGCTGGACCCGGAACCGGAATTCGAGCCGCCGCCCGAGTTCGAGCCGGTGGTGCCGGTCGGCGGCCCCGTGCCGCTGGCGCCGCTGGCGCTGGTCCCGCCCGAGCTGGGGCCCGACGGCGTCGAGGCGGTCCCGGTGCCCGCCGACGTCGACCCCAGGGAGCTCGGGGCCGACGACGCGGACGAGCCGCCGCCGGCGGGCGCCGCGGTGCTGGACGAGGACGTCGACGTCGTCGAGTTGACGGGGAGATTGTTCCCGGCGCTCGCGGAGGCTCCGGCCGGTACCGTCAGCGGCGGAGCGCCGTTGGTGTCCGAGGTCGAGGCGCCGCCGCTGCCGCAGGCGGCGATGCCCACGGCCAACGTGAGGCCAGCCACGAGACTGGCGAGTAGACGTGTCCTTCCGTACATCAGGCCACGCTCAGGAACCGAGCGGCTCCATTCGCCTGCCGCAGTATGGGCAGTCGTTGAGGTCCTTCTGCGCGAGTTGATCGCACCAGTTGCAGAATCGGAGATTCTCGACGGCCCACGGCAACTCCGACGGGGTAGGGGCGAGCGGCAGCAGCTGTGCCACCACTTCAAGCTCCTCGCCGGTCTCGCGATCCACATACTCGCGGCCAGCTTCGGCCTCGATGATCACTTCCCTTCCGGTCGAGGGCGTGCGCATACGGTACTTCTGGCGCGTCCTCATGCCTTGTCCATGCTAGCAGCGCGCCCGGCGACAGGCCGGCACCCAGGGCGGCGCGGCGGCGGCCCCTCGTGTAGCTTTTCGCGTGATGGGTAGCGAGGGGGCGCGGATCCGGCTGTGCGGCCGGTTGAGCGTCGAGATAGAGGGCGAATCGCGCGAACGGACGCTGCACGGCCGCCAGGGGCGCCTGCTGCTCGCGTTTCTCGTGCTGGCCCGGCACCGGCCGGTGCGCCGGGACGAGCTGGTCGAGGCGATCTGGGGGCACGGCTCCGCACCTCCAAGTGACGGCGCGCTCGCCCCGGTGCTGTCGCGACTGCGACGCGCGCTCGCGCCTGCCACGATCGAGGGGCGCGACGGCGTCCAGCTCGGTCTGCCCGAGCCCGTCTGGGTCGACGTCGAGGCCGCCCACACGGCGCTTGTCGGCGCCCGCGAAGCCGCTGAGGCCGAGCGCCGGCTCGCGTACGCGCGCGAGGCGGCCAGCCTGGTCGATCCCGGTCTGCTGCCGGGTCTCGAGGCGCCGTGGGTGGATGAGCAGCGGGCCTCGCTCGAAAAGCTACGGATCGAAGGCATGGAGCTGGCGGCCAACGCAGCACGGTCGATCGATCCGTCGCTCGCCGAGGGCTTCGCTCGGACAGCGGTCGCGGCTGCGCCGTTCCGGGAATCGGCCTGGGTCGCCCTGATCGCGGCGCTGCGCGCCCGCGGCAACGTCGCTGAGGCGCTTCAGGCATACGATGACGTGCGCAGGCTGCTGCGCGACGAGCTCGGCGCCGTGCCCGGTCCGGAGCTGGTCTCGCTGCATGGCCGGTTGCTGGCCGAGACCGGGGACGAGGTACACGGCTCGCGTCCTGCGCGCCCGCCGCGACCCGACGCGCAGGCGCCGATCACCGCACCGTCCGACTTGGTCGAACGTGAGGACGAGCTCCATGCCGTGGACGATGCGATCGGTCGTGTGCACGGAGGTCAGGGGGGCGTCGTACTGTTCGAAGGGCCGGCCGGGATCGGCAAGACGCGGCTGCTCGACGAGCTCCGCGGTCGGGCCCGGGATCACGGCCTGCTGGTGCTCGAGTCCAGAGCGGGGCTACTGGAGCGAGAATTCGCGTTCGGGGTCGTCCGACAGCTGCTGGAGCCCGCAGCCGCGCCAGAGCTGATGGAAGGTTCGGCGGCGCCCGCAGCGGCGGTGCTGAGCGACGCCGGCACGCCCGAGGGAACGTTCCCGATTCTCAACGGACTGTTCCGGTTGGTCGAGAAGCTGGCGGGTGTCGGCGCGCTGGCGTTGTGTGTCGATGACCTTCAGTGGAGCGACACGGCATCCCTGCGGTTCATCGCCTATCTCGCGCGGCGGGCCGCGAACCTCCCGGTCCTGATCGCGGCGACCGTCAGAATCGGCGAACCGGGCGCCGACGAGACCCTGCTCGGCGAGCTGGCGCAGGAGCCGGTGACGCTCGCCCTGAGCCCGCGCCCGCTGACACGTGACGCGACCGAGCGGCTGATCCATCAGCGTCTTGGCGCGGAGCCCGACGAGGCGTTCGCCGCGGCCTGCCAGGAGGTCACGGCGGGCAATCCTCTGCTTCTCGGTCAGCTGCTGAATGCGCTCAGGACCCAGGGCGTGGCGCCGGACGCCGACCAAGTCGATGCCGTGCGTGCGATCGGTCCCCGCGCAGTCGCCCGCACGGTGCTGCTTCGGCTCGGGCGTCTGCCGGCGGCGGCCGTCGCCGTCGCCCAAGCCGTCGCGGTCCTCGGCGAGCACCCGGGACTGCCTGCGATCGCGGGCCTGGCCGAGATCGACGAGGCGACCGCTGCGCAGGCGGTGCACGCGCTCGCCCGGGCCGAGATCCTGAGGGCCGAGGAACCGCTCGGCTTCGTGCACCCGCTGATCCGTGACGCCGTCTACGGCGAGCTGTCGGCGGCCGTGCGGGCGCTTGCGCACGAGCGCGCGGCCCGGCTGCTCGCCGATCTGGGCGCGAGTCCGGAGCGGGTCGCCGCGCAGTTGCTGCTGGCGCCGCCGCGGGCCGACGCGTGGGTCGTACAGCGGCTACGCGAAGCCGCCGAGATCGCGCTGCGCAGAGGTGCGCCGGATGCGGCGATGCGGTTGCTCGAGCGCGCGCAGGCCGAGCCTCCGCCCGCCGATCAGCAGGCGGCGCTGGCGTTCGAGCTCGGCGGCAGCGCCGCGTACCTGCGCGGTCCCGCCGGGGTCGAGCCGCTACGCCGCGCGTACGCGGAGCTGACCGATCCCGCCGAGCGGGCGCGCGCCGCGGTCCGGCTCAGCCATCTGCTGCTGTTTGTTCGCTCCCCGCAGGAGGGGGTGCAGCTCGCGCAACAGGCTGCCGGCGAGCTCCCGGACGGGTTTGAGGACTTCCGCGACGGGCTGCGCGCCGTGCGCCTGGTGGGCGCCGCGTTCGGTGCGGTCGATCCCGCCGAGTTCCGCGCCCTGGAGGACGTCCGCCGCGGCCCGCGCGGGACGGGGCCCGGCGGGCGCGCGCTGACCGCGATGGCCGCGCTGGCGATCGCGCTCACGTGTGGATCGGCGCAGGAAGCGTCGGCGCTGGCGCATGAGGCGTTCTCAGCCGGCCTCGACGCGTTCGAGATCACGGCGCCGATTGCGCTCGGGAGTGCGGCGCTCGCGCTCGGCGACCCATCCGAAGGCCTGGTCGCGATCGCGCGGTACGCCGAGCACGCGCGCCGGCAGGGGGAGATTCTCAGCTCGATCGGCGCCGACCTCTGGGGCGGGATCGCGCAGCTCTGGGCCGGCGACCTGCGCGCGGCGACGGAGCTGCTCGAGCGCGCGCACGAGGGCGAACGGCTGTGGGGAACCAAGCTCGACGCCGTGATGGCCTACTCGGCTGCGTTCACGGCGCTCGTGCAACTCGAGCGCGGCGACCCGACCGAGCGCGTGGCCGAGACGCTGCACCGCGTGCACGCCGAGGACCCACGGCCCGACGGCGCGCGGTTCTGGCTTGCGAGCCTCGCCGAGCTGGCGCTGGCCGAGGGCCGGGCCGCAGATGCACTCGAGATCAGCCGGCGGCTCGAGCCGACCCGGCCGCCGGACACGCATCCGGTCTGGGCGCCTTGGCGGACGCTGCGCGCACGGGCGCTGGCGCAGCTCGGCGATCTGGCGCAAGCGCGGGAGCTGGCGCTCGAGGACCTCGAGCTCGCGCGGCGGGTCGGGGCGGCGTGGGTGGTCGGGCGGGGGCTCCGGATCGTCGCCGAGGTGCAGGACCCGCCTGTGCGGGTGCAGCTCGCGCGCGACGCGGTCGCGTGCCTGCAGGAGACCTCGGCGCGGCTCGAGCTGGCCAAAGCGCTGGCGGCGCTCGCGGCGGCGCTGTCGGAGCAGGGCGACGGCGCGGCCGCGCTCGACGCGTGGGGCCGCGCGCGGGAGATCGCCGTGGAGTGCGCGGCCGAGGGGCTGGCAGACCGGGCGGCCCGGGCGCTCGATCACGCCCGGGCCACCCGGTGAGTAATCGCAATCAGCGCTTGGGTGTCGCCCGGAACGTCGAGTCGCCGGTGCAGACGTAGGGCCTCGCGCTGATCGGGTACGTGTAGAGGACCTGCAGGAACGAGAAGTCCGAGTGAAGCTTCCCGCTGATCGTGCGGCCGGGGCCGCGGGAGGTGCTCAGCGTGAAGTTCTTGGTCACGTCGCTCGTCATTCCCATCGAGTTGTGGCGTTTGGCGCTCGCCTTGCCGGGCCGGCCGAGCTGGAACGTACCGGGCGGGTCGAACGCGTCGGTGCCGCTGAGGGGCGTCCCGTTGGTCGGCAGGCACAGCGTCGGGACGTAGGCCTTCACGTTGGTGATCTTCGAGCCCTTGAGCGTGAAGCTGATCGGGTCGCCGGCGCGGGTCTTGCCGCTGTAGCTGACGGCGTGGCTGCCGGCGACGGCGGCCGGTGCGGCCCCGCCGAGGATGCACGCCGCGGCGAGCGCGGCCGTCGTCAGTCGTTGGGAGATACGCATGTCGATGGTTCCTTTCACGTCGGTTGATTTCGTTTATCGATGGGTGGGCAGATGTGAGGCCACGAGCAGGCCGTCGGGGTCGACGGTCGCCCGGATCCGGGCGAGCCGCTGCAGCGCCGCGTCAGGCACGCACGTGCTCAGCGAGCTCGTCCGTTCCGCGAAGCTCAGAAAGCGCGTCCCGGTTGCCCAGGGCGCGAGTGCGGCGAGGTAGCGGTCGAGAAACGCGTCGAGCTCGTGCGCCGGCGCGGGCGCGCCAGGGACGCCGACGCCAGAGGCGAGGAACCGCCCTTCGAGGTGCCCGCGGGCTCCGGCGCCGCACGGCGGGGTCGCGAGCGCGCCGCCGAGGTGGCGAAGCTCGGCCGCCAGCAGCGGCGAACCGGGCCCCGCGACCCTGAGGAACGACTCGATCGCCAGGTCGTCGAGCCGGTCCAGCAGGACGGCATCGCCGATCGCCGGGACCGGCTCCTCCGGGTCACCGTGCAGGCGCGCGACGGCGCTGCTCGGCATCGGGCCAAAGCCGCCGAGGATCGGCGTGCAGTGCGCGCGAAGCTGCTGCTCGAGATGCGCCGCGTCCGTCGGATCGAGCGCGACGCCGTCGACGCACACGATCGGGACGCCTCGAAGCGGCTCGGGCACCTCGGGCAGCGGCGGCAGGCACAGGATCCGGAACGTCGTCGTGATCGAGTCGGGCGCCGTGGTCGTCCAGTCGCGCCACGCCCGCAGCACGGCGCGCGCGTCCTGCGTGGGGAAGAACATCGCGCCGCCCGTCACCTCGGCATACGGGAGCAGCTCGAGCTCGACGGCGGTGACGATCGCGTAGCCGCCGCCGCCGCCCCGGAGCGCGTAGAACAGGTCCCGGTTGTGCTCGGCGTCGATCCGCCGCAGGACGCCGTCCGGGGTGACTGCCTCGAACGCGCGCACGTGGTTGACCGCCAGCCCGTGACGCCGGCTGTAGAACGACAGCCCGCCGCCGAGCAGGTAGCCGACCGCGCCGACCGACGGTGAGGATCCGTGCATGACCGCGAGACCGTGCGCGGCAACCGCCGTGACGACCTCGCTCCACTTGGCGCCCGCCTTGATCCGGACGACGCGGTCGATCGGATCGACCGCGACTTCGCCGTCGTGCAATGCGACCTTCAGCAGCATCGTCCGATCGAGTGCGGGCAGCGTCTGACTGAGATGCCCGGTGCTCTGCGGCGCGACCCTCAGCCCGTTGGCGCGGGCATATCCGATCGCGGCCTGGACGTGTCCGACCTCGGTCGCGATGCACACGCACGCGGGACGCTGGTCGACTTCGAGGTTCCACGCGCCGCGCGCCGCGTCGTACTCCTCGTCGTGCGGCCAGATCAGCGGCGGCGACTGTGTGCGGGCGGTCTGGTCCGACAGAGTGCCGCTGGGGCGCGAGGCCCGGCGGCCGGTGATGGTGAGTGTGTCTGGATTGAGCATGGCGGGGATCCTCTCGGGACCGCCTTGCCGTTCGGTTGGCGCCGGCTTGCCGCCGGCTTGTCGGCGCCTTGCCGCGGCTACGGCGCTGGCGCCTCATCGCACCCGCTTGAGGGTGAGCTTCCAGCTGACGCGCCCGTGCGCGGCGAGGCTGACGCCGAGGTTGGACAGCGCCGTCGAGGTCGGCCCGTAATCCTTGGAGGCGGCGATCACGATCGTCCGCGTGCGCCGATTGAAGACCGCGGCGCGATTGATCTTGCCCGGCAGGTTCGGGAATGAGCCGACGTACATGCCCGACGGCACGTGAAGCGGGCAGTTGTAGAAGTCGAACACCTCTCCCGGGCGATTGGCCAACGCCGCCGACCAGGTCAGCCGGCGAGCTCCTGCCGAAAACACCGTCTGGTAGATCGGCAGGCGCGTGCCGCAGTCGGTCTTGGGCGGCGCGAGCGTCTGCGGGCCGCCGCACCAACCGCCGGCTTCGCCGCTGGCGGAGGTGTAGTGCTGACCGTTGCAGTCGATCAGGCCGACGCCGCGCGGGTGCGCCCAGTCGGCGGAGCGCTCGGCCTCGAACGTGGCCGAGAACGTCGATGTCGCGGCGACAGCCGTCGCGGCCGGCGCGACGGCTGCCAGGGCCGCGACAGCGACCAGCACGCGTCCGAGGCGTCGTCGCGCCCGAGCGCGCGCGGCGTACAGGATGGTGATCGCGAGTCGGTTCAACATCGCAAAAGCTCCTCTCAGGTTGGGGTCGGCACCAACCCTCGGTCGCCGGGCTTGCCGTCAGCTTGCCTTCGGCTTGTCGCCGCCGGAGGGGCCTCGGTCACGGCGCGTCAACGCCGTGCGCTCGGATAGAGTCCCGCCGGATCGGCATGGTGAACGGTCTGGTCCGCAACCCACGCAGCCTGGTGGCGCTGGCGCCTGTGGCGCTGCTCGCGGTCGCGCTCGGAGGGTGCTCGCTGAAGCACTCGACGCCGGATCTCGTCGCGGGCAAGAAGCTGTTCGTCTCCAAGTGCGGTTCGTGCCACACGCTCAGCCACGCGGGCTCGAAGGGCACCGTCGGCCCCAATCTCGACGACGCGTTTCGACAGGACCGCGGCAACGGGCTGCGCAAGTCGGACATCCGCGGCCTGGTCGACTACTGGATCCAGTACCCGAGCTTCGGCGGCGTGATGCCGCCCAAGCTCTACAGCGGGCAGGCGGCCCAGGACGTCGCGGGCTACGTGGCGGCGGTCGCGGCCAAGCCGGGCGTCGACACGGGGGCGCTGGCCGCGGCGGTCCCGAGCACCACGACGTCGGTGGCCAAGGAGCAGAACGGAAAGCTCTCGATCGACGCCGACCCCACAGGTCAGCTGAAGTTCACCGCTTCGGGCGCGACCGCGACCCCCGGCCAGGTCCAGGTGGTCATGGCGAACAAGTCCTCGGTGCCGCATGACATCGGGATCAAGGGCAACGGCATCGACAAGGTCGGGCCGGTCGTCGCAAACGGCGGCACGTCGACCGTGAACGTCGCGCTGAAGCCCGGGACGTACACGTTCTACTGCTCGGTCGACGGCCACGAGGCCGCCGGGATGAAGGGGACGCTCGTCGTCAAGTAGTCGCCGCGTGGGCGCCGAGGCGCTCTCGCAGCTCCTCGCCGCGCCCGGCGGCGATCGCGCGGGCGGCGCGGCGCTCGTCGAGCGCGACCCCGTGAGCGGCGGCATAGTCCAGCAGCTCCTGGCGCTCCTCGCCCTCGCGCGCGACCTTCAAGAACAGCCAGCAGAACAGCCCGATCGTCAGCAGGCTCTCCTCGACCATCATCAGCCCGGCGGCGCTGATCTGATCGGCGAGCGAGCTGATGTGCCAGTGCGCGTCGCCCGCCCGGTAGTAGGGGTACCACACGCTGCCGGCGAAGATCATCGCGTTGGCCAGCACGGTCCCGACCAGCCTGACGACGATGATGTACACGAGCCGGGCGCCGTTGCCGAACCACTGCGGCTTTGGCAGCGGCCCCAGCAGGCCCATCCACACCGCGATTCCGAAGCCCAGGAAGGTCGCGTGCTCGACTGCGTGCAGCCAGTCGTGGCGCAGTGCCGCCTGGTAGAGGCCGGGAAGGTGCCAGACGTAGAAGTTTGTCGCCCACGCCACGACGGCGACCACCGGATGGGCGAACACCCGCAGCCATCCGATCGACTTGATCCGCAGCAGCGGCGCCAGCAGCGGGCCGGTGAAGCCCAGCACGATCAGCAGCGCGGCGAAGTCCCCGATCAGCAGGTGCTCGGCCATGTGCGCCACCAGCAGCTCGTCTGCGAGCTTGTCGACCGGCGGGCTGAGGGCCAGCGCCAACACGACCAGGCCGGCCGCGTAGCAGGCCTGGCGCCACCCGGGCACGGTCTGGCGGTGGGTGCGCTGCAGCGTGTTGCAGCGGTGGCGGTATGGCAGCCACAGCAGCAGGACCGAGATCGGCGCGACGAGGCTGCCGACGGGTCCGACGACGGCGGGGGCGAGGCTCACGACACCAATGGTGGCACTACTACGTCAGTGCCTGCACGAGCAGCACGACGACGACGATCGCGGCGACGATCGCGACGAACCACACCAGGACGCGGAACGCCTCGGCCTCTGAACGGAGCGGGTTGATCAAGGCGTTGCTAGAGCACGTAGACCGTCGTGTAGACGACGATCCACATGATGTCGACGAAGTGCCAGTAGATCCCGGGCACTTCCATGCCGAGGTGTTTCTCGGGCGAGTAATGGCCGCGGAACGCGCGGACCGTGACCATCAGCAGCAGGCACAGGCCGATGAACACGTGGGCGCCGTGCAGGCCGGTCAGCGAGTAGAAGACCGTGGCCTGGGCGGAGTCCTTGGGCGCGAAGCCGATGTGGACGTACTCGTTGATCTGGACGGTCAGGAACGTGAGGCCGAGCAGGAACGTCGACAGCATGCCGGCCCTCAGGCCGAAGCGGTTGCCCTTCTTGATCGACGTCAGGGCCCAGTGGATCGTGAGCGACGAGGACAGCAGGATCGCCGTGTTGACGCCGGCCACCGCCTCGGGCAGCGTTGTCCCGGCCGCCGGCCACGGATTCTTGTTGACGACCCGGATGAAGAAGTAGGCGGTGAAGAACGCCCCGAAGATCATCACCTCGGAGATGATGAAAAGGAGCATCCCGAGGGTCCCCGGCTCGACGCGCGAGGACCGGTGGGCGGGCGGCGGCCCGTGATGGAGCTCGTCGTGGGCGATCGAAGCTGCTTCCACTCAGACTCCCTTGTTCAGGCCGCCGCGGGCGGCGCGTCGGCGTGAACTACGTGCTCCACCGGTTTGCCGGTCGCCCGCTGTATGCGCTCGATCAGGTTGGCGCGCATCCAGCCAGACTTGGTCTCCGCAAACGTCGAGATCACGACGTCGTCGACGCGGAAGTACTGCAGGGCGTTCATGGTCGCGGTGAACGGGTCGGGGTCGCCGATCATCCCCGCGGCATGCAGCCCGCGCACGCGCAAGTCGGTCGAGCACGAGCTTCAGGCGCGTGCGGGCACGCCTCGTTGCTTGGCCGTCGCCACCTTCCTGCGGCACGACGATGATGAACAGCTGTCCGCGCTCCTCGTCGTTGTACTGCTCGGCCCGCCTTCGGAGCGCCTCGAGCAGCTCGTCGCCGGAGGCGGTGCGGTTGGCGACCGCGAGCGTGATGTGGAACGGCAGTCCGAGCCTGTCGATGTCGCTGACGATGTGGGTGACCGGAATTCCGGTCGCTTCTCCCACGCGCTCGATCAGGTCACGGCGCAGCCAGCCCGAGCGAGTCGCCGGGTAGGTGGAGATGATGATCTCGATCGGCCGGTACTCGCGGACGGCGTCGAGCGTCGCGGTGTACGGGTCGGGGTCCCCGACCTCGCCGATCGCGCGGATTCCCATGTCCTGTAGCACTTCGACGGCCAGGTCGACCCTGACCTGGGCGGCGTCGAAGACAGCGTCGTCGTAGATCACGAGCCCGGCGCGCGGCCGGGTCTGCGGCACGCAGAGCACGAAGCGGACGTCGTCGGCGGCGCGCTCGCGGATCGCATCGAGCAGGTCGCGGCCGGCGATCGTCTCATTGGCGACCACCAGCACGGTCTTGGTGGCCGGATCCGGCGCCCTCATTCGTGACGCTCCGGTGTGGGCGGCGACGACCCAGCGCCGCCGGTCCCGGCTGCGACCGCCCGTCCGGCCTCAACCGGCGGCTTGAAGATCCCGTGCACGGCACCGGGGACGCCGTACTCGTAGGGGCCGCCGACGACCGTCGGCACCGCGTCGAAGTTGAAGATCGGCGGCGGCGAGGAGACCTGCCACTCGAGCGTGAGGCCGCGCCACGGGTTCGCGGCGGCCCGGGGCCCGCCGCGCCAGCTGGCGACGATGTTGTAGACGAAGATCAGCGTGCTCGCGCCCGAGCGCGAAGCTCGCGATCGAGATGATCAGGTTCCACGCCGCGAACTGCTGTGAGTAGTCCGCGACGCGCCGCGGCATCCCCTGGATCCCGATCAGGTGCATCGGGGCGAACGTCAGGTTGAAGAAGATGAACGTGCTCCAGAAGTGCCAGCTTGCCGAGGCGGTCGTCGAACATCCGCCCGGTCATCTTCGGGAACCAGTAGTAGACGCCGGCGAAGATCGTGAACAGCGAGCCGCCGAACAACACGTAGTGGATGTGCGCGACGATGAAGTAGGTCTGCGACACGTGGATGTCGAACGGGATCATCGCGAGCATCACGCCGCTGATCCCGCCGAGCGTGAACATCGTCAGGAACCCGAGCGCGAACAGCATCGGCGTGTCTAAGTGCAGCACCCCGCGCCACAACGTCGCCAGCCACGAGAAGATCTTGATCCCGGTCGGGATCGCGATGATCGCGGTCGTGATCATCATCGGGATCCGGATCCACGGCTGCATCCCGGAGACGAACATGTGGTGCGCCCACACGGTGAATCCGAGCACCACGATCGCCAGCAGCGAGAACGCCATCATCCGGTAGCCGAAGATCGGTTTTCGCGACTTGACCGCGATGATCTCGCTGATGATCCCGAACCCGGGCAACATCATGATGTAGACCGCCGGGTGCGAGTAGAACCAGAACACGTGCTGGTACATGATCACGTTGCCGTTCTTGCCGGCGCCGACGAACGCGTCGAAGAACTGGAAGCCCAGCGCCCGGTCGAGCAGCACGAAGAACTGTGAGGCGGCGATGAACGGCGTCGCGATCACGACCAGCAGCGAGGTCGAGAAGTTCGCCCAGACGAGCAGCGGCATCCTGAAGAAGCTCATCCCCGGGGCGCGCATGGTGATGATCGTCACCAGGAAATTGAGCGCCGTCGCGATCGATGACGCGCCGGCCAGCTGCACCGCGATCGTGAAGAACAGCTGCCCGAGCGGCATCGTCGTGGACAAGGGCGCGTACGCCGTCCAGCCGGACGCAAACGACCCGCCCGGCGCCAGGAAGCTGAACAGCATCATGATCCCGGCGAGCGGCAGGAACCAGAACGACAACGCGTTGAGCCGCGGGAACGCCATGTCCGGCGCGCCGATCATCAGCGGCAGCACAAAGTTCGCGAGGCCCGCGAACACCGGGATCACGAACAAGAAGATCAGGACCGTCGCGTGGACCGAGAACAGGCCGTTGAACTCCTGCGGGGTGACGAACTGCATCCCCGGCTGCGCGAGCTCGGCGCGCATCAGCATCGCCAACAGGCCGCCGACCAGCAGGAAGAAGAACGAGGTGACGGTGTACTGGATCCCGATCACCTTGTGGTCGGTGTTGATCCGGAAGTAATCGCGCCAGCTGCGTGCGCCGTGGCTGGAGTGGTCCTCGGGTCGCGTCCTGCGCCCGGCGGCCCAGTAGAACCAGTAGTCGGCCGCGCCGAGCCCGACCAGGAAGAACAACGGGACCGCGATCAGCGCCACGATCGTGATCGCGTTGCCGTCGATGACCGGGTGCTCGTGCATCAGCGTGCGGACCAGGACGGTCAGGCCGAACGCAAAGCCGAAGCCGAGCACGTCGAACAACGCCGCCCGATACCAGCCAGGTGCGCGGAGCTTGGCCGGGAGTGGCATCAGCGGAACTCCTTCCCTTCGCGAATCAGATTCATGCGACGCCCGGGCGGGCGGGTCCGTTCGAACAGGCTACCGCTCACTTCGTCACGCTCGCAATGAAGTTGACAAGCGCCTGGATCTGCGTCGGCGTCAGCGATTGGGCGAAGGTCTGGGGCATGATGTTGGGCTGGAAGCCGGGGGAGATGAACGCGTTCGGCTTGGTGATCGATTCGAAGATGAACTCCTTCACCGGCAGCCCCCTGGACTTGCTGTCCGGAACGACCTTGGTCCCGAGGTCCGGGCCGACCGTACCGGTCGTGCCGGCCGCCGCGAGCGTGTGACATGAGCCGCATCCCGCCGATCCGGTGAACACGGCCTTGCCGGCGGCCGGGCTCGTCGCCGCGCTCGACGAGGGGGTGGTCGCGCCGCTCTGAGTGGTCGTCGCCGTGGTCTGGGTGGCGGGCTGCGAGGCGGACGCGCCGGGCGGGGTCACCGCGTTGGCCGGCGGAGTTCCGATCGGCGACGGCGCGTTCGCGGGCTGGGCTTGCAGCCAGGCCTGGAACGCCGCGGGCGTGACGACGTGCACGGCCGCGCGCATCAGCGAGTGCCCAGCGCCGCATAGCTCGGTGCACTCGGCCGGGTAGTTGCCAAGCCGCGTCGGGGTCACCCGCACCGTCGTCACGATCCCCGGAACGGCGTCGAGCTTCTCGGAGAACTGCGGCACGAAGAAGCTGTGGATCACGTCGTAGGAGCGCAGCTTGAACACGTACGGCTGATCCTTGGCGAGGTACAGCTGCGGCGACACGACGGTCTTGCCGCTGGTCTGGGGGTAGGAGAACTCAAACGCGAACTGGCGCTCGGTCACGTTGACGGTGACCTCGTTCTTCTTGGAATCCTCGTTGGAGCGCAGCACGGTGTAGGCGTAGGTGACCAGCGACACGATCAGGAGCGCCGGCACCGCGGTCCAGATCACCTCGAGCCGCGTGTTGCCGTGAATCGGCGGCCCGTCCTCGTTCTCCTGGCCCGGGCGCATCCGGAACTTCCAGACCGAGAACAGCACGACGGTCTCGACCAGCACGAAGACCGGAACCGACGCGATCAGCAGGACGTCGTACAGCGTCCTGATGTTGTCGGACTGGATCGAGCCGTTGGCGGGGAACCAGGGGATCACCAGCGCGATCGGAATCCCGATCGCGGTCACGATCACCCCGATCACGATCATCTGGGCGATCGGGCGATTACGCACCGTGCGCCGCCTTCCGCTGCCGGCCGGGACGCCGACAGCTTGGAATCGGCCCTATCGGGTATGGCATTGACCGGTGGCCCTCGCGCATCTGTCCCGCAGCATCCTATGCGTTCTGCGCGACGAACGGCTCGGTCCCGGGAGGGCTCCTCGGACGCCCGATCCGGTTCACGATCGGCGATCGCCGAAACGGTTGCCGACGGGTCGCGCCGCCAGGATATGATTGAGGCAATCGTTGCAAACTACCTGGAGGCGCTATGTACGTGCGCAATGGGATGTCGGATGTCGTTCTCACGGTCGGTCCGGGCCACACGCTTCGCGACGCCGCGGCTTCGATGAGCCGTCGCGAGGTCGGCGCAGCGATCGTGCTCGACCCCGACGCTCCAGGACCCGGGGTCATCACCGAGCGCGACATCCTGCTGTCGATCGGCCGCGGTCAGGATCCCGACAAGGAGCTCGTGGCCGACCATCTGACCGCCAAGCTGACGTTTGCGGCGCCCGATTGGTCGCTCGAGCGGGCCGCCGCGGCGATGATCAAGGGGCGCTTCCGCCACCTCGTCGTGGTCGAGGGCGGCGCGCTCGTGGGGATCCTGTCGATGCGCGACATCGTCCGCTGCTGGACCGCGGACGGCGCGACGTCGGAGGTGCCGATGGCAGCGGCCCGTGCGTAAGGCGCGCGGCGGCATCGAGAGGGTCGCGGAAGCAGGATGAAGTCGAGCGGTGGACAAAGTCCGCGTATATGGCGGACTTTGTCCACCGCTCACGGATCGCGTCGCGGCAGAACGCCGAGCCGGCCTCGAGGCCACCCGCGCAGCCGGCCGCCGGCCAGGGCCGCGGGCGCCGAAGCGCCCGCCACCGAGTGGCGCGGGCCAACGTGCGCCGGCGATACACAGCGCAACCGGCGTTCGACCCTGTCCGGCAGAGCCCAACCCCTGCAGACTTAGTGGGTGTGCTCTTCGGGCAGCGACGCGACGTCGCGCCGCGTGTCCCGGATCCACATGATCGTGGTGACGATGAAGATCACGGCGCCGATCGCCGAGAAGATCCAGTCGATCGTCGTCCCGATCACGATCAGCGTGATCCCGATCGCGCTGGCGAACGGGATCAGCGTCGGTCCGGGGAGGTGGATCTCCTCGCCGGCAGGGGGCGGGCTCTCGTCGATCTCGGTCACGAGTGGACGTAGATCGCCGCGGCGGCGAACGTGATCCCGAACATGAACAGGCAGATCGCGCCGGCGATCAAGCCGGAGCGGATGTTCTTGCGGGCGAGCTTGCGATCCATCTGAGCCGCTCAGCCTACAACTTCGCGTCGGCCACCATCGCCCCGAACAGCAGCGCCAGATAGGCCAGCGAGAACAAGTACAGCCGCAGCGCCGCGCGCCGGTCGGCGCGACGATACAGCCACACCGCTCCGCCGATGAACGCCAGACCGAGCGCCATCGACGCAACCAGGTAGATCCCGCCGAACTCGCCGGCGCAGAACGGCAGCTGGGTGATCGCGTACAGCAGCAACGTGTAGAGCACGATTTGGCGGCGCGTCTCGCGCTCGCCCCTGACGACCGGCATCATCGGGATCCCGACCTTCTCGTACTCGCTCTTCATCAGCAGGCTCAGTGCCCAGAAGTGCGGCGGAGTCCAGTAGAACACGATCGCGAACAGGTACACCGCCGTCCACGACAGCGACCCGCGCGTCGCCGCCCAACCGACCAGCGGCGGGACCGCGCCGGCGGCGCCCCCGATCACGATGTTCTGCGGCGTGCGCCGCTTGAGCCACATCGTGTACACGCCTACGTAGCCGACGAAGCCGCCGAGCGCCAGCGACGCCGCGAGCACGTTGACGGTCAGCGACAGCAGCGCGAACGAGAGCGCGGCGAGCACGCACCCGTAGACCAGGGCAGCGCGCGGAGCGATCCGCCCGGCCGGGATCGGCCGCGACGCGGTCCGGCTCATCTGCGCGTCGATGTCGCGGTCGTAGTAGTGGTTGACCGCGCCCGCGCCGCCCGCGGACAGATAGCCGCCGAGGCACGTGAGGCCGATCCTGCCGATCGACGGGCTGCCGGCGACCTCCATCGTCGTAACGGTCGTGAACAGCAGCAGCGACTGGACCTTCGGCTTGGTGAGCTCGACGTAGTCGCTGACAAGCTGGCGGACGCCTGACGCCGCTGATGCGGTCCGGACGGCAGCGCCGGCGCTGGAGGCAGCCAAGCGCTCAGACCCTCGCGAAGCGTTCGCTGCCGCCGGTCTTCTGCGTCACGCCCGTTTGGCGCTCGACCTGTCGCCGGATGTCGCGCATCGGCTCGACGGAGCGTACTCGCGGGATCGTGTCGAAATTGTTAACCGGGGGCGGCGACGACGTGAACCACTCGAGCGTGTTTCCCTTCCACGGGTCGGGCCCGGCGATCGCGCCGTGCTTGAGGCTGCGGGTGATGTTGACGACGGTCATCACGATCCCGATGCCGAGGATGAACGAGCCGATCGTCGAGATCAGGTTGTACGTGGACCAGCCGAGGTCCGGCGCGTAGGTGTAGATCCGGCGCGGCATCCCCGACAGGCCAAGCGCGTGCTGGACGAAGAAGGTCAGGTTGAAGCCGATGAACATCACCCAGAACGACGCCTTTCCGAGCCGCTCGTTCAGGAGTCGCCCGGTCATCTTCGGGAACCAGTAGTAGAGCCCGGCGAAGATCGAGAACACGGCACCGCCCATCAGCACGTAGTGGAAGTGCGCGACGACGAAGTAGGTGTCGTTGAGCTGCCAGTCGACCGGGAAGGTGGCCAGGAAGATGCCGGTGATGCCGCCGAGGATGAAGATCGCGATGAACCCGACAGCGAAGTACAGCGACGCCGTCATCACGATCGACCCGCGCCACAGCGTCGCGATCCAGTTGAAGATCTTGATCCCAGTCGGGATGCCGATCAAGAACGAGCTCAGCATGAAGAAGCCGAGCACCACGATCGGCACCGGCGAGGCGAACATGTGGTGGGCCCACACCAGCGTCGCCAGGAACGCGATCACGACGGTCGAGGCCGCGATCGCCTTGTAGCCGAAGATCGGCTTGCGCGAGAACACCGGGATGACCTCGGAGATCATCCCGAACCCCGGCAGGATCATGATGTAGACCTCGGGGTGGCCGAAGAACCAGAACAGGTGCTGCCACAGCACCGGCGAGCCGTGGAACGTCGGATCGAAGAAGTGGGTACCGAAGTGGCGGTCGGTCAGCAGCATCGTGACCGCCGCGGCGACCGGCGGCAGCGCGATGATCAGCAGGATCGCGTAGACCAGAATCGCCCATACGAACAGCGGCAGCCGGCCCCAGCTCATCCCGGGCGCGCGCATGTTGACGATCGTCGCGTAGAAGTTGATCGCCCCGAGCAGCGACGAGATGCCGGTGATGTGGATCAGGAAGATCCATGCGTCCTGCCCGCCGCTGGGCGAGAACTGGATGCTCGACAGCGGCGGATAGCTCCACCACCCGGCCTCCGGCGGCTGGTAGAAGAGCGTGAAGTAGAAGACGATCCCGCCGAACAGCAGCAGCCAGTACGACAGCGCGTTCAGCCGAGGGAACGCCATGTCGCGCGCGCCGATCATCAGCGGCACGAAGTAGTTGCCGAACCCGGCCATGATCGGCACCACGAACAGGAACACCATCGTCGTGCCGTGCAGCGTCAGCAGCTGGTTGTAGTGCTGGTTGGAGATCAGAGTGTTGTTCGGGACCCCCAGCTGCAGGCGCATCAGCAGCGCCTCGATCCCCCCGAGCCCGAAGAACACGAACGTCGTGACCAGGTACATGATCCCGATCCGCTTGTGATCGGTGGTCATGACCCAGTCCACCCAGCGCTTGGTCTGGCGCGGCGCGATGACCTGATGGGCGAGCAGCTGCGGAACCGGTGGTGCTACGGATTCAGACGTCGTCGCCATCGGGGGTTCTTGGCTCTCCTAGAGGTTCTTGTTGGCCGTCAGCAGCGCGCGCAGCTGGGTCACCTGGGCGTTTGCCGCCAAGATCTTGTTGCGCTGGTCGGTCAGCCAGGCCTGGTACTGGTCGGGCGCCAGGACGCGCACCTGCGCGCGCATCACGGCGTGCTGGCGCCCGCAGAGCTGCGCGCACTGGCCGTGGTAGATGACCGGGTGACCGGGTGTGCTCGCGTTGGGAATCTTGAACCAGGTGTAGGTGGTGTAGCCGGGGGTGGCGTCGACCTTGCCGCCGAGTGACGGGATCCACCACGAGTGGATCACGTCGGTGGACTGGATCACCAACACCACCACCGTGTTCGAAGGCACGACCATCTCCTGGTAGGAGTAGGGCAGCTTCGGGTTGAAGGGATTGTTGGTGCAAGTTGCGCCGTACATAAAGCGCCAGATGTACTGCCGACCCTGCACGCAAACCGTGAGCTTCTTGCCGTTGGGGGGATTGGGCTCGGTCAGCGAGGCGGTCAGGAACCCGTTGGCGTCGGAGTTCGGCGGGTTGATGATGCTCGGCAGCTTCACGAACGTGACCACTGTCAGCACTACGAGGATCAGCGCCGCGGCGACGGTCCAGCCGATCTCGAGCCGGGTGTTGCCGTGGATCTGGGCGGCGACCGAGTTCTTCTTGGCGCGGAACTTGTAGACCGAGTAGGCGAGCGCGCCCTCGACGATCACGAACACCACGCCCGCGATGTACAGGATGATCTTGTACAGACTCGCGATCTGGTCGGCATTGGGCGAGCCGCCGGACTTCGGCGTGATGAAGTTGGCCGGCGCGGCGGAGGCGAAGATCAGCGAGCCGACCAGCGCCAGCGGGAGCGCGAGCGCGAGCAACCGGCGCCGTGTGGATGGCTTGGCGTCAGCGATGAGTCGCAAGGCGCAGGCATCTTATCCAGCGGGGCCGGTCGCAGCGCCTTTCCCCCGGCCGCCGTGCAGGCCGCCCGGCGGGTCGGTCCGCCGCGCGTATGTCAGGGCGCCGACATCCTCAGCAGGTTCTTATACTGGCGTCACTTGCGCGTGTCGAGGGGCATCCGAGCGGCGGCATGGGCCCTCGTCGCGGCGGGGGTTGCTGCGCCTGTGCTGCGAAGGCGGCTGAGGATCGCGCCCGCCGCTGTGCTCGGCGTCTCGGGCATGGCTCCGGTCGCGCTGTGCGTCGTCGTCCCCCGCAGCCGCTCCCGCGACCTGGCCGTGTGTGCTCTGAACATGTGGGCATATCTGGCTGCGTATGAGATGCCCAACGACGATCCGCAGCGACTGGTGGCGCGCGTCCACGTCCGCTACCCGATCGCCGTCGATCGGGCGATCGGACTGGGCGACTCCGCCGACGCTGCGGCTCCAGCGCGCGTTCTCGTCGCCGGGCACGATCAACCGGTTCGAGCGGGTGCTGGTGTGGTGTCACTGGATGTGGTTCGCGGTCCCGCACGGCAGCGTCCTGTACGTGCTGGCACGCGACCGCGAGCGGTTCGCGAGCGCCGCCGCGCGGATGTACGCCGTGTTCGACCTCGGAGCCGTGTTCTACTGGTCGATCCCGACCGCGCCCCCGTGGTGGGCCGCGCAGCACGGAGAGCTCGAAGATCGCCGCACGGCGCAGACGCGGCGGATGATGATCGAGTACGGCGAGCAGTTCTGGGGTGACCGCTGGACCGCCCTCTACGATGTCCTTGGAGGAAACCCGCTGGCCGCCATGCCGTCGCTCCACTTCGCAACGTCTCTGATGGCCGCGCATCTGCTCGGCGAAGTCGGGCCGGTCGCGGGTGCGCTCGGGTGGGCATATGCAGGGCTGCTTGGCCTGGCGCTGGTCTACCTCGGCGAGCA
Organism: uncultured Solirubrobacterales bacterium; assembly: GCA_963809685.1. Classification (GTDB taxonomy): domain Bacteria; phylum Actinomycetota; class Thermoleophilia; order Solirubrobacterales; family Solirubrobacteraceae; genus Palsa-465. The sequence continues at coordinate 687,387 of CAWEKN010000008.1, forward strand.
CTACGTCGCCGATCTGCTGGCCGGAGCGGCCCTCGCCGAGACCGTGCGGCGCAGTGCGCCGAGGTCAGCGTGGCTGGTGCAGCGCGTTTCGCACGTGGCTCAGGCACTCGAGGCCCGAGCGGCCGAGGGTTAGCGGGCCCGTGTGACAGACCGCGTCCAAACCTCGCAGCGGACGCCGGCTGACGCTGACGCGGGCGGGCAGCGCAACGGCTCGCGGGAGGAGATGCCGCGCGTGGTGTTCACGCGCCGCAGGCTCCTGATCTCGGTGGTGTTCGTGATCTCCACGGTGGCGTTCCTGTACTTCGTGTTGCCGAAGCTGCTCGGCCTGCAGGAGACCTGGAACCGGATCCAGCACGGCAACGGCTGGTGGCTCGCGCTCGGGGTGGTGCTCGAAGTGCTCTCGTTCGGCTGCTACGTGATGCTGTTTCGGGCCGTGTTCGTCCGCGGCGATTCGCAGATCGACTGGCGCGAGAGCTATCAGATCACGATGGCGGGCCTGGCGGCGACGCGGCTGTTCGCCGCGGGCGGCGCGGGCGGAATCGCGCTGACGGCCTGGGCGCTGCGGCGCTCGGGGATGGAAGGGAAGATCGTGGCGTGCCGGATCATCGCGTTCACGGCGCTGCTCTACGGCGTGTACATGGCGACGTTGGTGATCGTCGGCCTCGGGCTGTATCTCGGCGTGTTTCCGGGCCCGGCCCCGTTCGCGATCACGGTCGTCCCGGCGACGTTCGGCGGCGTCGTGATCGCGCTGTTCTTGTCGGTGTCGCTGCTGCCCGGCGACTTCGACCGTCTGGTCGCGCGGGGGATCAGCGGCCGAGGGCGCCTGAGCCAGGCCGCCAAGCGCCTCGCCGCGGCGCCGGCGGCGGCGGCCACCGGCGTGCGCACAGCGCTGTCGCTGGTGCGGTCTCGCGATCCGTTCCTGCTCGGGGCGATCGGCTGGTGGGCGTTCGACATCTCCGTGCTGTGGGCGTGCTTTCACGCGTTCGGCGAGGCCCCTCCGCAGGCGGTCATCGTGATGTCCTACTTCGTCGGGATGCTCGGCAACGCGCTGCCACTGCCCGGCGGCATCGGCGGCGTCGACGGCGGGATGATCGGCGCGTTCTCGGCGTTCGGCGTGCCGGTCGAGCTGTCGGTCGTGGCGGTGCTCGCCTACCGTGGCATCGCCTTCTGGCTGCCGACGATCCCCGGTGCCGTAGCGTATCTGCAGCTGCGCCGTACGGTGAACCGCTGGCGCACCGCCGAAGCCCCTAGCTATACTTAATGAAGTGACCGACCAGAACGAACAGCGAATCGAGAACGTGATCATCGTCGGCAGCGGGCCGGCCGGGTACACCGCTGCGCTGTACACCGCGCGCGCGAACCTCGAGCCGCTGGTGATCGAGGGCTTCGCATGGGGCGGGCTGCTCCAGCAGACCACCGACGTCGAGAACTACCCCGGCTTCCCCGAGGGGATCACGGGCCCGGAGATGATGCAGCACTTCCGCGACCAGGCCGAGCGCTTCGGGGCTCGGCTGGAGACCGACGACGTCACCCGCGTCGAGCTGTCGCGCGACGGCGGGCTCCACAAGGTGTGGGTCGGCGACGATCTGCACGTCGCCCGCTCCGTGATCCTCGCGATGGGCGCCCAGCACCGCAAGCTCGGCGTGCCCGGCGAGGAAGAGCTCGCTGGGCGCGGCGTCAGCTACTGCGCCACCTGCGACGCCGCCTTCTTCCGCAACGCGCCGACGATCATCGTCGGCGGCGGCGACTCGGCGATGGAGGAGGCGATGTTCCTGTCGAAGTTCGCCGCCAAGGTCGTGATCGTCAACCGCCGCGACGAGTTCCGCGCGTCGAAGATCATGCTCGAGCGCGCCCGCCAGCTCCCCAACATCGAATGGCTGACGCCGTACGTCGTCGAGCGCTTCGCGCCCGGCACCGACGGCTCGCTCGCCGTCGCCAAGCTGCGCAACACCGTCGAGAACTCGGAGCGCGAGCTCGAGATCACCGGCGCGTTCATCGCCGTCGGCCACGAGCCCCAGTCGCAGCTGGTCGCCGGCCAGGTGCAGACACGATGCGGCCGGTTACGTCGTCACCGAGGGCCGCTCGACCCTGACCGGGGTGCCGGGCGTGTTTGCGGCCGGCGATCTCGTCGACCACACCTACCGCCAGGCGGTGACAGCGGCGGGCTCGGGTTGTCAGGCAGCGCTCGACGCCGAGTGGTACCTGCGCGACAACCCGCTCCCTCTAGCCGAGGCGACTGACGCGGAGGCTCGGGCCGCCGCGGCGTAGCCGGGTCGTCCGAGACGGCTCAGACGTGGTACGGGCAGCCGGCGGCGGGGCCGCCGTTGTGCGACGGAGTGCCGTCGCCCGCCCATAGCCCGAAGTCCTGGGTCCAGGTCGAAGGGCCGATCCCGGGTCCGGTCCCGTGCGGGCTGACCCCGGTGCCGACGTCGGCGTAGTCGGGGTTGAGGATGTTCTGGCAGTGGCCGGTGCTGGCCATCCACGCGCGCACGGCGGCGGTCGGGGTCTGAAAGCCCGCGGCGATGTTCTCTCCGGCGTAGGACCAGTGGAAGCCGGCGGCGCTGATCCTGGCGGCGAAATTGGCGCCGTGCGTGAACTGCCCGGAGCCGACCATCGTGTTGGTCCAGCGCTGCGCTGAGCGGTCGAGCGCGGCGCTTGCGTGCAGCGCCGGCAGGTGGTGAAGGGCGCGCTGCTTGTTGACAAGGCACAGGACCGCGGCGCGCATCTCGCGCTTGGTGGCGGCGGTCGCAGGGGTGTGGGCGCCGACGCACGCCCGCTTGAAGTGGCTGTGGCGAATCAGCAACGCGATCCGGGCGCGGTTGGAGTGGGACTTGGCGGCGGTCGACGCGATGGCGGCGGGTGCGGCCGCGAGCACGGCAGCGGCGGTGAGCGCCGGCAGTGCCTTGGAGATATGCCGAGAGAACATGCCCCCTGAATCGGGGCATCGGCCGGCCGCGAGCAGGACCGCGCCCGAGAATCCGATATCCGTCCAGGCGACGCGCCCGCTCAGGGCACTAAACCTGGCTAAGGCTGCAGCACGATCTTCAGCGCCTCGCGCCGATCGTAGATCGCGTAGGCCTCGGGAGCGTCGTCGAGCGCCATGTGGTGGGTGACGAGCCCGGCGGGATCGAGCGATCCGGCGGCGATCATCGCGAGCACCCGGTCGACGTGGCCGATCACGTTGGCATGGCCGGTCTTGAGCGTGATCGCCTTGATCCAGACGACCCCCATGTGGACCTCGCAGCGCTCGGCGTAGACGCCGATCGCGACGACCGTTCCGGCCTTGCGGGCCAGGCGCAGCGCGAGGTCCAGGGCATCGGGGTGCCCGACCGCGTCGATCGAGGCGTCGACGCCGCGGCCGTCGGTGCCGCGTCTGATCACGTCGCGCGGGTTTTCGTCGGTCAGATGGACCGGAGTCGCGCCGTACCGGCCGGCGACCTCGAGCCGGTCGGGGACCGAGTCGATCGCGAACACCGGCCCGGCGCCGGAGGCGACCGCGACCTGGACCGCGCACAGCCCGACCGGCCCGAGGCCGAGGACCGCGACGCTGTCGCCGGGCCGCACGCCGCTCTCTGCGATCGCGTGGTAGCCGGTGCCCATCACGTCGCCGGCGAACAACGCGACATCGTCTGAGACGCCCTCGGGAACCTTGCGCAACGTCATGTTCGCCATCGGCACCAGCGCCTGCTCGGCCTGGGTGCCCTGCAGCGACCCGAGCAGCTCGCCGTGGCCGAACACGCGCATCCGGTCGCACTTCGCATATGCGCCGCGCAGGCAGTAGAAGCACGTTCCGCAGGCCGAGTGAAAGCACCCGAGGACCCGGTCGCCGGGGCTGACGCGGGTGACGTCGTCGCCGGCCGACAGGACGGTGCCGACGAACTCGTGGCCGATCGTGAATCCGGGCTCGATCTTGACCCGCCCGTGGTAGATGTGAAGGTCCGAGCCGCAGATCCCGCTGGCCTCGATCGACACGATTGCGTCATCGCGGGCCTGCAGCTCGGGCTCGGGACGGTCGGAGACCTGGACTTCTCCGGGGGACTGGAATGTGACGGCTCGCATCGCCACCGGGATCATGTCGGTTTGTTCGCCGTGGCGCGGCCCGGTGCGCGGGCGCCGTAGCGGTCGAGCGCCGGGAATGCGAGCGCGACCACGCCGACGCCGATCATGCAGGCGATCCCGCCGCTCAACACTGACGTCGTCGCCGACGTCGCACCGGCGACGAGCCCGGACTCGATGTCGCCCAGGCGCGGCCCGCCCGTCACGATCAGGTTGTAGAGAGCGCTCATGCGACCCCTGAGCGCGTCCGGGGTGATCGTCTGGTTGATCGAAGAGCGGCAGATTGCGCTGACGCCGTCGGCGAACCCCGCGATCGCGAACAGCAGCATCGCGGGTCCGAGCGAGTTGACGAGTCCGGCGGCGGCGATCGCCGCCCCCCACACAAGCACGACGACGATCGTGATCCGGCCGAGACGGCGCACGTGCTCGATCCACCCGGCCGTCAGCACCGACAGCGTGCCGCCCACCGCCAGCGAGGCGAACAGCAGGCCGGTCCCGCGCGTGCCCTGGTGGTAGACCGTCAGGGACAGCACGGCGAACATCGAGCGCGGCCAGCCGAACGTCATCGCGACGAGATCGATCGCGAAGCTCCCCGCGAGCGCCTGGGTACGGCGCACGAAGCTGAACCCCTCGGCGATCGAACGCAGGATCGGGGGATGCGTCTGCGATTCGTCGGGCGGTTGTGGCGAGAGTGCGACTGCGGCGGCCGCCATCGCGAGACAGCTGCCGGCATCGATCAGGTAGCCGGCGGCGATCCCGAGCGTCGCGACCAGCACGCCGCCGATCGCCGGCCCGATGACGCCCGCTGCCTGATAGGTGCCGTAGCTGAACGCCAGCGCGGATCGGAGCCGCCGAGCGGGCACCACGCGCGGGACGATCGCCGCGCGAGTGACGCTGTCGAGCGACGAGCTGCCCGCGAGCAGGCCGCCGATCGTCATGATCACGAGCGCCGAGGGGTGGCCCGCGAGCGTGACCACGCCGAGCGCGGCGGCGGTGAGGATCACGCCGACCTGCGCCGCGATCAGGACCTTGCGCCGGTCGATCCGGTCGGCGATGGCACCTCCCAGCAACGACGCAACGATCATCGGTCCGAGCTCGAACGCTCCGAGCAGGCCGACCAGCGCCGCCGAGTGCGACAGCAGGAAGATCTGCGTCGGCAGCGCCACCAGCGCGACCTGGGTGCCGAGCGTCGTGATGAGCTGCCCGGCCATCAGCAGCCGGAAGTCGCGGGACTCGCGCAGCGGCGAGAAGTCGAGCGCGATCCGTCTTAGTCGGCCCCCGCGTGCGCGCCGGCCGCGCTGCTGCCGGTCGCTCATGGTGGGCTAGTGGGCGTGAGCGGCCACTACTGGTCGTAGATGAAGAAGCCCTCGCCGGTCAGCCGTCCCAGCCGGCCGGAGAGGACCATGCTGGTCAGCGCCGGCGCCGGCCGGTAGCGCTCCTCGCGGCGCTCGTCGCTCAGCGCCAGCAGCACCGCGAGAACGTGATCGAGGCCGATCGTGTCCGCCCAGGAGAGGATCCCGCGCGGATAGTTGAGCCCATGGACCATCCCCGCGTCGATGTCCTGTGCGATGCCGACGCCGTCGCCGAGCGCGAACGCCGCCTCGTTGGCGACCTGGCAGACGATCCGGCCGAGCACCAGCCCGGGAGCGTCCTGCACCCACGCGGTGTGCTTGCCGAGCGTCGAGAAGAAGTGCTGCGTCGCGTCGGCAGCCGACTGGGCACTGCCCGTCCCGCGCGTGAGCTCGACCAGCGCGCAGTCCGAAAACGGCGGCAGCGCGTGAAAGCCGACCGCGGCGCCGCCGGGATCGAGCGCGGCCAGCGATCCGCCGGCACAACAGACCGCCTGCGGCGCTCCCTGCAACGGCGCCTCGCCGTCGTGGCCACCGTCGAGCGTGAGGTCGAGGATCAGGGCGGGCACCTCCGCCTCGGCGGCGTCCTGCGGCGAGATGACGTCCCAGCCTGCCGACTCCGCGGCCTCGGTCAGCTCGAGCGCGAGCATCGTCTCGCCGGCGATCACCACGAGCCCGCGACCGCCGGCGGGCTGCGTTGGCTCCGGGTCGGGCGGGCGGTGCGAGCCGGCGCCGCCGCTGTAGTCGTAGTAGCCCCTCCCGGTCTTGCGTCCGTGCCGTCCGGCGGCGACGGTCCGCGCCGTGATCGGCGAGGGTCGCCAGCGCGGCTCGCCGAAGCTCTGTTCGAAGAACGACCGCGATACGTCGAAGCCGACATCGACGCCGACGAGGTCCATCAGCTCGAACGGGCCCATCCGGAAGCCACCGCCGAGGCGGCAGATCTGGTCGATCTGCTCCAGCGGGGCGACGCGCTCCTGCAGCAGCTTCAGCGCCTCGAGCCCGAACGGACGGTTGCAGCGGTTGACGAGAAAGCCCGGGCCGTCGGTCGCGTCGATCACGTGCTTGCCCATCGCCTCGCCGGCGGCGCGTGCGAGCGCGAGCGCGTCCGGTCCGGACTCGATCCCGGCGACGACCTCGAGCAGCGCCATCACCGGCGCGGGATTGAAGAAGTGCATACCGACGACGCGCTCAGGGTGCGCGACGCCCGCCGCGATCGCGGTGACCAGCAGCGAAGACGTGTTGGTCGCGAGCACACAATCGGGCGCCACGACCGTGTCGGCGAGCTCTTCAAACAGCTTGCGCTTGAGCTGCAGCGACTCCGGCGCGGCCTCGATCACCAGCTCGGCCGGGGCGAGGCCCGAGAGCGCCGGTACCGGCGCAAGACAGCCCGCGGCCCGCTGCGCATCGGCCGGATCGAGGCGTCCGCGCTGCACGCCGCGGTCGAGATGGCCCTTGATCGAGTCGATCCCGCGGGTCAGGGCCTCCGGGACCGGATCGTGCACCAGCGTCCGAGCGCCGGTCAGGCAAGCGAGCTGGGCGATCCCAGCACCCATCGTCCCTGCCCCGACGACGCCGATCGTTTTCGGAGGCGGGGGGCTGCTCATCGGGGCCGGGTCAGCGGTCCCTGCGTCAGCTCGGCACCAGCGCGTTGATCCCGGTGAGCGCGCGGCCGATGATCAGCTTCTGGATCTGCGAGGTCCCCTCGTACAGGGTCGTCACGCGCACGTCGCGGAAGTAACGCTCGACCGGGTGATCGTCGACGTAGCCGGCGCCGCCGTGCACCTGGATCGCCGTGTTCGCGCACGCGACCGCCGCCTCGGTCGCGTACAGCTTCGCGATCGAGGTCTCGGTCGTGTTCGGCTTGCCGGTGTCCTTCAGGAACCCGGCTCGCCACACGAGCATCCTCGCCGCGTCGGTCTGGACCTTCATGTCGGCGATCATCGCCTGGACGAGCTGGAAGCTCGCGATCGGGCGTCCGAACTGCTCGCGCTCCTTGGCGTACTGCACCGAGGCCTCGACGCAGCCCTGGCAGATCCCGACGCACCCGGCCGCGACGCTGTAGCGCCCGGAGTCGAGCGCGCTCATCGCGACCTTGAAGCCGTCGCCGACCTGGCCGAGCAGCTGGTCGTCGGTGGCGTGGACGTCGTCGAGTGAGATCGCGGCGGTGTCGGAGCCGTGCAGGCCCATCTTGTGGTGAATCGGCTGCGGCTGGAAGCCGGGCTGGTCGCAGTCGACGAGGAAGCAGGCGAGGCCGCGGTGGGCCTTGTCCGGGTCGGTCTGGGCGAAGATCAGCGCGACCTTGGAGTGGTTGGCGAGCGAGATGAACATCTTGGCGCCGTTGATCACCCAGCCGTCGTCGGTCTTGCGTGCCCGTGTACGTTGGTTGGCGGCGTCCGAGCCGGTGTCGGGCTCGGTCAGCCCGAAGCAGCCCAGCCATTCACCGGAGCACAGCTTCGGCAGGTACTGCTGCTTCTGCTCCTCGGTGCCCCAGCGCAGGATCGACGAGCACACAAGCGAGGTCTGGACCGAGATCACGGTCCGCATCGCGGAGTCGCCGCGGCCGATCTCCTCGACCACGAGCCCGTAGGTCAAGTAGTCCAGGCCCGCGCCGCCGTACTCTCGCGGCACGATCGCGCCCAGGTAGCCCTGGTCGGCGATCTTTCGCGACCAGGTCGAGGTCGAAGTGCTCGTTGCGATCGTTCTCGCGCGCGCGCTCGACGATCTCGTTGTCGGTGAATGCGCGTGCCGTCTCTCGGATCAGCCGCTGCTCGTCGTTCAGATCGAAGTCCATGGTTGTGGGACGGTAGCCGACTCAGGGCCTCGGTACGCTGCGGTTTGTCAGTGTCACCCGACACGCGATACGCGCGCAGCGGCGATCTCCACATCGCCTACCAGGTCGTCGGCGACGGCCCGATCGACATCGTGTACGTGCCCACCTGGATCTCGCAGGTCGAGCACTACTGGGATGAGCCGGGGGTGGCGCGGTACTTCAACCGCCTCGCGTCGTTCTCGCGGCTGATCATGTTCGACCGTCGCGGATCGGGGCTGTCCGATCCGGTCGCCGAGGCGCCGACGCTCGAGGAGCAGATGGACGACGTGGTCGCGGTGCTGGACGCCGCCGGCTCGCAGCGCGCGGCCGTGTACGCGCAGCTCGAGGGCGGCGCGATGGCGACCCTGTTCGCGGCCACGCACCCCGAGCGCGCGACCGCGCTCGTCCTGTACGAGTCGATGGCGCGGATGTCGTGGGCCCCTGACTACGACTGGCCGCCCCGTCGCGAGGAGCGGCTTGCGTTCCTCGACAACGGCGGGCTCGACAACTGGGGCGACGGCTCGCGGGTAGTCGGGCTGTCCCCGTCGTCGAATCGAGAACCCGCGCCTGCGCGAGTGGTTCGCGCGGCTCGAGCGCCTTTCGGCCAGCCCCGGTACCGCCGCGAAGCTGATGCGGATGAACTCCGAGATCGACGTCCGCGCGGTGCTGCCGTCGATCACGGTCCCGACGCTGGTGCTGCACCGCGCCGACGACGTCTTCATCGACATCCGCCACTCGCGCTATCTGGCGCGAGCACATCCCCGGTGCCCGCTACGTCGAACTGCCGGGCGACGAGGCGCTCACGTTCGGCGGCGGCGCCGCGCCGCTGTTGGACGAGATCGAGGAGTTCCTGACCGGCGTGCGCCATCCCGTCGACGTCGATCGGATCCTCGCGACGGTGATGTTCTCCGACATCGTCGACTCGACCCAGCGCGCCGCCGAGATCGGCGACCGGCGCTGGCGCGACCTGCTCGAGTCGATCGAAAGCTCGGTCGAGCGCGAGCTGACCCGCTTCCGCGGCCGCGCGGTCAAGAACCTGGGCGACGGGTTCCTGGCAACGTTCGACGGCCCCGCCCGCGGGATCCGCTGCGCGACCGCGATCCGCGACGCCGCGCGTTCCCAATTCGGGCTCGAGGTCCGCAGCGGGCTGCACACCGGCGAGATCGAGGCGATCGGCGACGACGTCGGCGGGATCGCGGTTCACATCGGGGCGCGCGTCGGCGCCGCCGCCGCGCCCGGGGAGGTGCTCGTCTCGAGCACCGTCAAGGACCTGGTGGTCGGCTCGGGGATCGACTTCGAGGACGCGCGGCGAGCGCGAGCTCAAGGGCGTGCCCGGCAGCTGGCGGCTCTGGGCCGTCGCGGCCTGACTGCGCGCGTCGCGCTGCGTATCGCCAGCGCGCTGTTTCACCGAGGTGGTCGAGAAACGGACGCATGTTGTCCGTTTCTCGACCAGCACCCGGACACCCCCTTGCTTACGACGCGGGCGGCAGCGACGCCGGCGGCGTGACCCCGGTGACCGTGATCGTCACCGGCGGGGATGCGCCCCCAAGGTTGAACGGGCCGCCGAGGATCCGCGCGCGGAACATCTTTGTCCCGTCGCCCCCGAACGTCCAGCCGAACTGGAACGTCGCGTCGGAGTGCACGATCCGCACCTCGACGTTGTGCCAGTCGCCGTCAGGGCCGAGCTTCTGGAGGTAGATCACGTGGCCGGCCTTGTCAGGCGTGACAGTGCCGGTAAATACAACGTGACCTCCGACCGTCGACGTGGCCGAGCTCGAGGTGAGCGTCACCATGTCCTGGACGCCCTCGAACAGTGGCGCTGTGTGACGCTTCGGCGGCACGGTCGTGCGCACCACGTAGATCGTGTTGTGCGGCGGGGACACGGTGAACGTGTAGTTCCCGTTTGCGTCGGTCGTCCCGGCGCCGAGCGCGATGAAGTGGCTCTGTCCGGCGGTGCGCCCGAACAGCGTCACCGCGGTGCTCGGCTCGGGCGTGGTCGTCCCCGGCATGAACAATGTGCCCGAGATCGTCGCCATCTGGCCGAACTGGAGGATCGGGTCAGACGTGTTGATCGTGAAGTCGGCGACCTGGGCCTGCTGGATCGTGACCGTCTCCAGGTCGGACTCGCCGCGGATATTGCGCAGGTCTGTGCGGAACACCACCCGCACGACATGCGCACCGGGCACCCGCCAGGCGAACGGGATCGAGTAGTTCGAGCCCGCATCGAGGACGCCGGCCTTCAACGTCCGCCAGTCGTCACTGTTGCCCTTCTGCTCCTGGAGGAACACCGCCTCGCCGGCGTGATTGGGCGTGACGTGTCCGCTGAACGTGATCGGCTGCCTGGTGTCGGCGTTGTCGGCGTTGGCGGAGATGTCCACGAGCGCCGCCGCCCGTTCGCGGACCGTGCGGCTGTGGACTCCGTGGACGCCCGCCTCGCGCGTGAACCAACTGCGGTTCGTCATCACGACTCCGGTCGGCCTCGTGAACTCGTAGAAGCCGTGGCTGTCGGTGGTAGTGCTGCCGATCGGCGTGAAGCCCGGACCCGAGCCGCTGATGTGGTGAAACAGGACGATCTTCTGGCCGGCGACCGGCGCGCTGTTGAGCTGACCGTAGATCAGCACGCTGTCGCCAGCGTTGATCGGGTTCGGCGTGGCGCTGATCGTCATCCCGCGGTTGTGGTGGGGCGCGGCGCTGGCGACTCCCGGCGCCGCACCGACCACGAGCGTGCAGAGCACAGAAGCGAGCACGGCAAAGCGTGGGCGCATGAGGCCCTCCTTTCCCAGCAGAGTGGACAAAGCCTCCGCCGGGATCCCGGCTCCCTTCCGGGCGGTGGCCGATGACGCCCTTACCAACACGGCCGCCGAGGAGAAAGTTGCGCCAGGATTAAGAGGCGCGCTTGGCCGGCGTTAGACTCCGCGGCGGTGGACCCGTTTGCGCTCGTGCTGCTGGGAGGGTTGGCTGCGCTGATCCTGTGGGTCTGGCTGCTGGGCAAGTACTACCCGGGCAGCGGCCTCGAACAGCTCGGCCTCAAGAGCGCGCGCGAGATCACCGAGTCGCGTGAGGCGTTGGACGCCGAGGATCTCGAGCAGATGCTCGCCGCGCACAACGCCAGGCGCCGCGCCCGCGGCGAGTCCGAGGTGACGGTCTCCGATCTCGAGATGAAGGTGATGGAGGATGTCGCCGAGCAGCGCCGCCGGCGCGATCGGTACCTCGCCGACCGCGAGCTCGACGAGCTGCTCGAGGCGACCAACGCCCGACGGCGGGCGCGCGGGCTGCCCGAGCGCACGCGCGAGCAGGCGCGCGAGGAGTTCGGCGGGGCCGGGCAATCGGGTTCTGAAGGCTGAGCGGTCGCCGCGGCGGTGGCGCGGTGCCTGATCATCGGCTGTGGGTGCCGTGGGCGGTCGCTTGCGCGGTCGCTGCAGCTTCGTGGGCACTCGGTCCGGGGCACGACGCGCGACGCCGGCCGGCTGGCGGAGATCGAGGCCGCCGGCGCTGAGCCGTACCTCGGTGATCCCGATCGGATCGCGACAATCGCCCCGGCGTTCGACCACGTCTCGGTCGCGTGCGTGCTGCTCGGCAGCGCCGGCGGGACGGCGGACGGTCTGCGGGCGCTGCACGGCACCCGGCTCGAGATGCTGCTCGCGCGGCTGATCGACACGACCGTGCGGGCGATCGCCTATGAGGTTGCGGGCAGCGTCGAGCCCCTCCTGTTGCGCGAAGGGGCGCAGATCGTCGAGCGGGTATGTGCGGACTCGCGGATCCCGTACGCGCTGCTGGACGCCGATCCGGCCGATCACGCCGGGTGGCTCGGCGCTGCCGTCGAGGCGGTGCAAGCGCTGCTACGAGCGCCGTGATGGCAAGGCGCCGTCTGCGCAGATCACCGGGCCGATCCGCTCGAGCAGGTCGGCGAGCATCCGTGCGGTCGCGCCCCAGATCAGGTTGTCGCCGACCAGATAGGTGTCGGTCCTGATCGGCAGGCCGCGGCGGACCAGCCTGCGCCGGGCGTAACCGGCCCAGAGCGCCGACAGCGGCAACTCGAGCACCTCGGCGACCTCACGCGTGCTCACCTTCCATCTTCCCCTGCGCGCGATCACGCCGACGAACGGGTAGACCGCGTAGCCGGTTGCGATCGTCGGCGTGGGTTGGAGCGCGCCGACGATCTCGACTGCGTCTCGGGGCAGGCCGATCTCCTCCTCGGCCTCCCGCAGCGCGGTGGCCCGCAGGTCGATCTCGCCCTGTTCGTAGCGTCCGCCCGGGAACGAGATCTCGCCGGGGTGACGGCGCAGGCCCTCGGCCCGTTTGGTGAAGATCACGTGCAGCTCGCCGCCCTGGAGGAACAACGGCACCAGCACGGCAGCGTCGGTCGACCCGTGGACTTCGAGCGAGATTGCCTGGTCGGGCGACAGCAGCACACGCCGCAGATCGTCGCGGACCGTTTCCGAGAGTTGGCCCATGCCCCTTGACTATATTTTCCGATGTGGAAGCCCTTATTATCGTCGACGTTCAGAACGACTTCTGTGGCGGAGGCGCTCTAGAGGTTCCAGACGGCGACGCGGTCGTGGATCCGATCAACGCGCTTGCAAGGGAAATTGCGTTTGTGGTCGCCACGCGCGACTGGCATCCGCCCGATCACCACTCGTTCGCGTCGCAGGGCGGTCCGTGGCCGGTGCATTGCGTGCGGGACACTCCCGGGGCGCAGCTGCGCGCGGACCTCGACGCGAGCGCGATCGACGCGATCGTCGACGCGGGGCGAGAGCCCGAGCACGAGGGCTACTCGGGCTTTGAGCACACCAGCCTCGAGCAACAGCTGCGCGAGCGCGGCGTTGACACCGTCCACGTCGCCGGTCTCGCGCTGGACTATTGCGTCAGGGCGACCGCGCTCGACGCGAGGCGGCTGGGGTTCGACGTTGTCCTTCACCGCGACGCGACGCGTGCGGTGGAGGTAAAGCCCGGAGACGGCGATCGCGCTGAGGCCGAGTTGCGCGAGGCCGGCGTGCGTGTGATCGGCCCCCAGCCGTCGCACCCGCAACGGGCGTAGGGCCGGGCCCGATCGCGGTACGCGCCGCGGGCTGGGGCGGCGTTCGAGAATTTTTCGGGGGGATCCGTGAAGTTTTCGCCGCCGCTGCGTCTCAGGGTTGTTTTGCAAGTGAGGCACGTGCGTGGCGGGCCCCGATTAGGAGGTAGCAATGCGGCGACTACTGTTGACTGCGACGGCGAGCGCGTTGGTGTTCGCGCTCGTCCCGGCGAGTGCCCTGGCCCAGAGCCATCACAAGCGACATCACGCTCGTAGCCACCATAAGGCGAAGATCCGCCACAAGCGGTTCGGCGACATCAGAACGCCGCCGGCGACGACCACGGCCCCGACGACCCCGGGAGCCCCGCCCTCGGATGCGATCGGCAAGGTCACGTCCTTTGACGGCACGACGCTGACGATCACCTTCAACAACTCGACCACCCCGGTCAGCGGCACCGTGACGCGGGACACCGAGATCGAGTGCGAGACGATGGAGGCCCAGGGGACCGAGATGCCCGCGCCGCATCACGACGGCGACCGCAGTGGCGGCGGTGACCGCAACAGCGGTGGCCACGACGGTGGCGACGACAACGGCCGAGGTGACGACAACGGCCGCGACGACGAAGGCGAGCACAACCAGTGCACCACCGCCGACCTCAAGGCCGGAGCGTTCGTCCGCGGCGCCGAGCTCAGGTTCTCGAGCGCAGGCACGGTCTGGGAGAAGGTCGACCTGATCCTCTAGCGCCCAAGACGATCAGGCGAGGCGTGACCGGCGGCCTACTGGGGGCCGCCGGTCCGCCGTTAACGGCAGGCCAAGCCTTCGACCCAGTCCGGGCGAAGCTGGCAAGCTTTCCGGGAAGGTGTGCGGCCTCCGCGGCGTCCTTTCGTCCAGGTGCGTGCGGTTGCCAGCTGCCCGTACCACCCCCGAGCAATGAGTCCACTGGCCCTCTCGATCCGCTTCCTGCAAACGCAGCCCGATGCGAGGCTGGTCGAGCTGGCCCGAGCCGGCCATGAGCGGGCGTTCGAGGCGCTGGTGCAGCGCTATCGACGTCCGCTGCTTCGTTACTGCCGGCGGCTCAGCGGCTCAGATGCCGCGGCGGAGGATGCTCTCCAGCAGGCGTTGCTGCAGGCGTGGGTTGCGCTCGGCAGCGGCGAGACCACCGTCAAGGACCCGAGGGCGTGGCTGTACCGGATCGTGCACAACGTCGCGATCAGCAATCTGCGGCGCCCGGTCCACGACAGCGTCGACGCCGATGCGCGCCACGGCGTCAGCGGCGCCGATCACGAGGTCGAGCAGCGGTTAGCGGTGCGCGATGCGCTCGAGGGCCTGGCGTCGCTGCCCGAGCTGCAGCGGCGGGTGATGCTCAGCACGGCGCTCGAGGGCCGCAGCCACGACGAGATCGCCGACGCACTGGGCCTCACCCACGGCGCCGTTCGCGGCTTGATCTACCGGGCTCGGGCCACCCTTCGTGCGGCCGCGGCGGCCTTGACTCCGTCGCCGCTCCTCCACTGGGCCGCGCGACAGGAGGTCGCCGCCGGCGGTCGCTCTGCTGGGATGTATGAGGCGATCGTCGGCGGCGGCTCCGCCGGCCTGGGCGGCGTGTTGTTCAAGGGCGGTGCCTTGTTCGCCACGGCCGGCGTGATCGCGACGGCCGCCGGCGTCACGCCGGTCCCGTCCTCACGCGGCTCACATCACCGGTCCGCGCCGGCGCGCGCCGGTGCGGCCTCGTCATCGGCGGGCGCTGCCGGCGCGGTCGCGGGCGGTTCCGCGGCCGGCGTCGGGGCTGTGTGGGCGGGTGGGGAGGGGACCGGGTCATCGCGGACATCGCGTGCGGGCGGAGCCGGTGGGGCAGGCTCGCGCGGGAGGCACTCAACTACTTCTTCCTCCGATGGCCGTCGCGACCATGGTCGCCACCGCCACGACGGCCGCTCCGGCCACGGCTCGGGACTGGCGTCCGGCGGCGGCGATCGCTCGCGGGGTGGCTCGGAGTCTGGGTCAGGCTCGGGCTCCGGCTCGGGCTCCGGTTCGGGGCGCGGAGACGGGTCCGGCTCGTCCTCGTCCTCGTCCTCGGGCTCGGGTGATTCGGGTCATCGCGCGAGCAGCGGGCACGGCGGTTCCGATGGCGGCTCGGGCGGCGGCGATTCGAGCGACTCGGGCGGGTCCTCCGGCGGGTCCTCGGGCGGCTCCGGTGGCTCCTCCGGCGGATCAGGCGGGTCGGGCGGGTCGGGCGGGTCGAGCGGCCACGGCGGCGGTTCGTCCGGCGGAGGCTCGTCGAGCGGAGGCTCGTCCGGTGGAAGTAACGGCGGCTCGAACAGCGGCTCGGCGGCGAGCGTGGCAATGCCGACGGTGGCGGCCGAATCCGGCGATCCCGGCGGAGGCTCTTCCGGCGGTGGCAGCTCCGACGGCGGGTCGACGAGCGGTACGGGCGGATCCGGGGGCTGACGCCGGCCGCGGGTGACTACGCCCGGCCACGGATCGCTACGCCCGGCGCGGATCGCTACGCCCGGCCGCGGATCGCTACGCTCGGCCGCGGATCAAGACGCCCGGCCGCGGATAGCTACGCCCGGGCGGGCTCCATCAGCTCGATCTGATCCTCGAACATGATCTCGCCTTCGAGCGTGCGGTGCACCGGGCACTTCGCCGCGATCACGCGCAGGCGCTCGATCTGCTCATCCGTGCAATTGCCGGCGAGGCGAAGCTTGAGCGAGAACTTCGTCGGACAGCCGCGTTCAGCGGGCGAGTACTCGCACTGAACCTCGACCGGTCCGAGGTCCCAGTTCTTGCGCTTCGCGTACATCTCGATCGTAACCGCCGTGCACGACGCGAGGCTGGCCGCCAAGAGCTCCTGCGGGCTCGGGCCGTCGTCGTCGCCGCCGTGCTCGGTTGGCTCGTCGGCAATCAGCTGGTGCTGGCGAACCGCGACACGATGGCTGAATCCATTCGGTGCGATCCGGGTCGCGGTGGCCCTCATTGGCGGTTCCTTCCGGTTAGCTTGTGCGCGATCACAATCATCATCGTAGCGCCGTCCTTGCGCTACTCGGTTAACAAGTTGAATAGCAACCCGGTCGGCACCTTCGGGAAGAAATAGGTCGACTTTGGAGGCATGCTCTCACCGGCAGCCGCAACCTCGCGGACGCGCTCGATCGGGGTTGGCGCCATGAAGAAAGCGGCGTCGAAATCGCCCGCCTCGATCAGCCCGAGGGCATGGTCGCGATCGCGCGCGTAGCCGAGCCCGTCGAGGTGGTCGATCGCCTCGTCGGTAAGGCCGAGCGGTCCCTTCAGGATCAGCGCCTCGAGCACCGCGGTGTCCAGCCGGCGGTACGGCTCCGCCCGGCCCGGAAGCGCTGCATCCGCGATCTGCGAGTCCTTGAGCGTGAGCATGAACGGCTTGCGGAAATGAGCGTCGATGTAGCCGATCCGAATCTTGTCGTCCGCCGCGGGATCGGGCACGATCTGCGAAACGTCGTCGAGCGGCTCGATCTCGAAATCACGCCGAATCGCGTCGGCCAGCGTCTCGTGCTGGTCGGGACGCAGGCCGCGCACGAGCCGGTGGGTGGGGAACACGGTCAGCCCCGGGTCCTCGAGGGCGACCAGGCACATCAGCACGTACCGGTGTGGTCCGTCGCCTCCGATCTCCTCGGCGTAGACCCGAGCGGTCTCGTAGCGGTGATGTCCGTCGGCGATCAACAGTTCAGCGCCGCTCGTGGCTTGACTGACCGCTTGCAGCGCCTCGGGCGAGGTCCCGCGCCACAGCCGGCTGATCGTGCCGTCATCGTCAGTCGTCTCTCCCCATGGGCTGCCGTCGTCGATCGCGCGCCGCAGCGCGTCGCGCGCGGCCCCGGTGGGATCGGAATAGAGCGAGAAGATCGGCGACAGGTTTGCGCGGGTCGCGCGCGTGAGCCGGAGCCGATCCTCTCTCGGGCCCGGATGGGTGCGCTCATGCGGGCGGATCCTGCCGGCGCCATAGTCCTCCACGCGCACGCGCGCGAAGAAGCCATGTCGGGTTCGAGGCCGGCCGTCGGGACCCGTGTAGTCCTGCGCGATCGCCCACAGCGCGGGTTGCGAGTCGCGCACCACGACGCGCTGCGCCCGCCATTCGTCCAACAGCTGGGCCGCGTGCTCGTAGCGGTCGCCGTTGCCCTCCGGCAGGTCGATGCGAACGACGTTGTATCGCGACCGTGCTGCGAGCTCGGCGCGCTGCTCGGCGTCGATCACGTCGTACGGGGGAGCGACGACGGGCTGCAGCCCGCCGGTCCGCTCGAGCTCGTAGTGAAGCGCGCGCAGCGGCTGGATCTCGGCCATCGCGGGCGGAGGCTACTCGACCGGCGTAGCGGGCTCGGTGGGCCGGCGTTCGTCGGGCAGTCGCTCACCGGGGGCGGCGGGGCCGTGGGAGATCTTTGCCCCTGGAGGGCACACGATCTCCCACGACGTCATGACGGCCGCCCGCGTATCGGTAGACTCAGCGCTCAGCGCGGGGCGTAGCGCAGCCTGGTAGCGCGCCTCGTTTGGGTCGAGGAGGTCCCCGGTTCAAATCCGGGCGCCCCGATTGTCAGCCCGCTCACGACACGGAGCGACCCGAGTCGCCAGCCGGCGCAAAATCCCGCGCCATCGCAGGCGATTCGAGCGCCGGTTCAAGGACGACGCGGACGGCTAGTGCCGCCGGCTGCGCCGGCCGTGTGGGAACCCGCGCAGCAACTGCGAGAAGATCCCCTTCAGGGTCTCCTGGCCGTACGCGTGCGAGCCGTCGAACATCGTCAATACGGCGATCGAGACGCGCGAGCAGCCCCGCTTGAGCAGGACGACCTGGTGGTCGAGCAGGCCGGTACCCGAACCCCAGCCGCCCTTGAAGTAGGCCGTCCAGCCCCGCGGGGTGACCTCGCCGATGCCCCACCTCTGCGAGGGCGTGATCGACGCCAACAGGTGCATCCCCAACCGTCGATGCAGCGGCGCGATGTAGCTGTCGATGTAGTAGAAGAACTGGGTCTGGTCGGCAGCCGTGATGTGGGTCTCGCCCCAGATCGGCAAGACCGGCTCGAAGTTCTTCATCCCGACGCGGGCCGCGAGCGCCCGCAGCCCCGACAAGCCGACGATCCCGATGACCGTCGAGGCCGCGTTGTTGTCCGATTGGGTGATCATCGGAAACAACAGCGACGCGTCGTAGCTGTTGATCGGCCGGTTTGCGACCGACGGCAGGTCGAGGTAGGCGACCATCAGCATCGCCTTGACGACGCTGGCCGACCACTCGACGTGGTTGGCCCGATAGCCCCAGAAACGATGATCGGTCCGCACCGCGAACGCGATGTCGCCGGCGCGCGAGTGCGCGTAGGCGACGGCCGCCGCCATGTCCGGACGCCACAGCTGGTTCAGGGTCTTGTCGTAGCCGAGGACCAGGCACTTCTTGGGGCCCGCGGGCTTGTGCGGGGCACGCTTGTGCGCGCCGGCCAGGCCGGCGAAGCCCGTTGCGACGACCGCCGCAACCACGAACGAGCCCAGTGCACCCGCCACCGCCATCCGGCGCGACCAGTGGCTCACCACGTCGTCCGCCACGACCAAGGGTTCGAGTCCAACACGTCTACAGTCTGGCCCGTGGCCAGCCCCCGTAGCTCAGCTGGATAGAGCGACGGCCTTCTAAGCCGTGGGTCGCAGGTTCGAGTCCTGCCGGGGGCGCTTCGGGACTTCCCGCGCCCCGCTGATCGCTGCGTGCGCGTTGACCTGGCGGCGGCATCATGTGCGGCGACGAAGCGCTCACAGACGGTCGGCAGCGTCGGCGGGCGGCGGCGATCCCGGAGGCTGGGCCAGCGCCTCGTCGAACGCCTGGCCGGCGTCGTGGCCGTGCTTGCCACTGACCAGCGGATCGGACCGGTCGAACTTGGCTTTCTGATGCTTGACGTCGGCCAGCACCTGCACCGAATCGCCCTCGCTCAGCCTCACGACGTGCGACATCAGCGGCGGCTGTTTCAGCACGGTCCGAAACGGCGCGCCGGAGCTCGGCGCGATGTCCGCGACGTACTCATACGTCCCTGACGTTTCAGTCGACTCCTTGAACTTCCTCGCGACGATCCTCGCGGTCGCCCGTTCCCAGTCGCGGCCGAACATCGCGCAAACCTACCACCGCGGTCCGGGAGCGGCGCGTCGCGGCAGAGCACTGTGAACCACCGAGGTCCGCTGCTAGATTCCGTCTCTCCGCGGTGGGCGTAGCTCAGCTGGTAGAGCTCCTGGTTGTGGTCCAGGCGGTCGGGGGTTCGAGTCCCCTCGCTCACCCCTCGTGAAACGCCCTGATGAGCGGGGCTTTCTCTTGGGTCGCAGCGCAGAGGCACAACCGGCGTCGACGCCGTTGTACCACTTCGTTGTACACAATCAGGAAGAGCTGCTGTAGAACTGGGATCGCGCTCGCCGGCATGAGCCGCTGCGCCGGATCGAGCCGCTCCGCTGAGGCTCTACGGTTTGTCTCACATGCGAAGCACACCGCTACTGATCGAGGCCACGGCGCGGGACGGCTACGTCGTGAGTGTCCGCTTCGAGGACGGCACCGCGGGCGACGTCGACCTCTCGTACCTCACCGAATACGGCGGGGTGTTTGAACCGCTCAAAGACCCTGAGTACTTCCGGCGGCTGCGGGCGGACGAGGAGGCCGGCACGATCGTGTGGCCGAACGACGCTGACATCGCCCCCGAGACGCTCTACGCGCACGCGAAGCGTCTGACGACGACCGCTGCCTAACGCGCTTGAGCAGCCTCGAGCGGTCGATCGGCTTGCCGGTCTCGGGGTGGGGTCGCCACGATCGCGCGAGAGACGCGGCCGCGCCGACGTCGGGACGGTGCCGCC